>JBNKUI010000040.1:0-171035 GCA_050298535.1 Saprospiraceae bacterium | reverse complement strand
AAAGACTCCTCCATCCGACTTAAAGTCGATCTTGGTGATCTCCCAGGATTTAGTCAATCCCAATGCCTGTGCAAATAATTCTTTCTCCATCACAACAAGATAAACTTATCTTGATAATCCACTATTTATGGAATAGAGCCTTTCAAAAGAATCTATTGACAGACAGTAGTCTAATGGCTATGAAGGTTGGCCTGGGTTATTCTTTGGAGATTGATCATTTTAGTAGGCCTTTTTTTCCTTGCTTTAATGTAAGACTTGGAGCCAACTGTGATGACGTACTTCTCTTTACTCAAAAATACTCTGTGCATAAAATTAATGCCCCTATTGCCCTTAATTTTCGGATTCTAAAACATTTCAAAATAGGCACAGAGATTTATTCAAATTTCAATTTTTTCAAGAAAGTAAAAACAGCTGATGTATCAAAGCTCAAAGTTGAATATGATTCTTTTGAGCTATTTCCAGCCATTTCTTACAAACGAGATCGATTTGAAATTCTCTACTGTATCGATTGCTTCATTTCAAGAAGATTGATCGGGTAATTTTCTTTTCAACTCTCTACGGCCTGTATTACCGTCCTCATCCTCATTCCACTAAAAAATATGAAACTTACAATCCGTTGAAACTTGGACTCAGGCTTTCGGTTTCTCCATTTTAGGAGCGTCTTTTATTCGCGACTAGGTCATTTTAAGATAAGTTTCCATAAATTGTAACTCAGTACATAAGTTTAAAAAGTGACAAAATGACTTTAAGGACGCTATCTCTCCTTCTGTTGACCTTTAGCATCTCATTAATCAGCTTAAGTGGTCAGGAAATACCTCCAGGAACGGTTCTGGCAGAAAACAGCCTACCTGGCAAATCTTATCCTCGCATTTACGAGGATGGCCGGGTTATCTTTCAGGTAAAAGCTCCTCATGCGGATTCTGTATTCGTTGATATAGTGGGCAAGAAAATTCCAATGACAAAAGATGAAGATGGATTATGGTCAGTCACTACCGATCCTATCGTTGAAGGCTTTCATTATTATGCCATCATCGTTGATGGTGCCAGAGTCTCTGATCCATCCACAGAGATTTACTATGGCGCAAGTGCTGAAATGAGTGGTATCGATATACCCGCTCCGGATGATGATTTTTATGCTGTGAAAAATGTACCTCATGGGGAGGTACGCGCTAAATATTATTATTCGGAATCCACGAAAGCGACCAGAAGATGTTTCGTATACACACCACCTGGATATGATCAAAATGCGGATACGAGATACCCCGTATTATACCTTCAACATGGATGGGGCGAAGATGCGACCGGATGGAGCACCCAGGGTAAAATGAATTTCATCCTTGATAATCTTCTGGATGAAGGAAAAATCGAGCCGATGATTGTCGTAATGGATGATGGTGACATCGCAGGACTGCCTTTTAATGTGGTTGACTGGACCAAAGCCGAATCCATTACGCGCACTGGAAAAGATAAAGTAGAATTTCAGGAACTCATCATCAGTGACATTATACCCATGATTGATAAAGACTTCCGAACCATTTCAGATCGTGAGCATAGGGCAATGGCAGGATTGTCATGGGGTGGTCTGCAGACCTTTGAAATTGTTTTTAACAATATGGACATGTTTGCCTATCTGGGAGCATTTAGTGGGGCCTTACGACTCCGGGAAGAGGTCGATATTACTGAATTATATGATGGACTGCTAAAGCGGCCCGATGAGATTAATAATAAAATGAATTTAATCTGGATGGGCACCGGCACAGAGGAGGGTCAGTGGAGTCAAAATTTTCGAGACAAATTGATAGAACTCGGTGTCAAGGATATTGTATTTTATGAATCTCATAATACTTCTCATGAATGGTTGACCTGGCGTAGATGTTTAAAAGAATTTGCGATGTTACTCTTTAAGGAATAAATATTAGAATCTTACCTATTTTCATGATGTTTGGCGCAAAGTGCCGGTGCGGCTGCTACCTTGGTAGCCAAGAAGAACATCACGGTACAAGATCTTTCCTACCCGGCGCTAAGGATGATCCTGGAAGATGCAACCCAGATATTAACGATCCCCAAGGATTGGAAGCAGATCTTAGAGACTTCGGAATAACATCCGACTTCCGCAAGGTATCTAGCCTCACGATTTCAGTGAAAATTGTATCTTCCAAGCATCCCCATGAGATACCGTCATTAATCAAGTGTACTCTGTATGAATAAAATAATCACTACTGTATTGGCCCTTGGCTTCCTTACCATCACAGTGACTGCACAGGAAATCATTAGCTTACAATCCACAGCTTCTCCTGACCATATTGAGTGGAAAGATGAAGAGCAGGAACAAAAACTCTCTAACGACAATTTTGAAATCGTGGCGAATGTCTCCTCTCCTACCCTGACAGTTTATCGACCCGAGAATGGTCGAGGCAATGGTACGGCTTTGATCATTGCACCGGGGGGAGGATTTCATTTTCTCAGCATTAGCAATGAGGGAACGAAGGTAGCTGAATGGTGTACACAACATGGTATCACAGCCTTTGTACTGCGTTATCGCCTGGTACCTACGAATGGGAATCCTCGGATGGAGTTTCTACAAAAAATCCAAGGCAATCAGGAAAAATTGGATCAGGAGATGGGGCCTATTATTGACCTCTCCATTGATGATGGCTTAGCTGCCATAGAGTATGTCAGAAGTCATGCAGAGGAGTATGGCATCAATGAATACCAGATTGGAATCATTGGGTTTTCCGCCGGTGGCACAGTAGCCGGAGGCGCTGCGTTTGAATACACATCCCAGGCGAATCGTCCTGATTTTTCCGCCCCCATTTATCCGGCACTGCATGTGGTAGATACTGATTCGATGCCAGAAAATCCAATGCCTTTATTCATGGCGGTAACAAGTGATGATATCTTTGGATTTCAGACACAATGTACTGCGCTTTACGATCGATGGAATAAAGCAGGACAACCTGTAGAGCTCCATATTTATGAGGAAGGTGGTCATGGATTCGGAATGAAGGATCAAAATAAGCTAAGTGATCAGTGGATTGATTCATTTGGTGCCTGGATGACTAAACATGGATGGATGGGAAAATAGACATTTTTCCATTTTGAATTTCTGGAACTAAGAGCTTGCATTGAGGAATGAGTAAGTATGAGTGTAAAATTGAGTTAGATAAAGTAGAGGCAATTGATGTGCACACACATGCTGAAGTTTCATGTCACCAGCCACATGATAATTACAGACCAGAACTGGACGAAGCTTTTGCTCGATACTTTAAATCAGATAAAAGACCCACCATGCAGGAAACTGCAGACTACTATAGATCAATAAATACGGCATTGGTCATGTTCACTGTTGACGCTGAGTATGCAGTGGGTAAAAAAAGAATTCCCAATGAGGAGGTGGCAGAATGTGCCATTGAAAATAATGACATTATGATCCCCTTTGCAAGCATCGATCCTCATAAGGGAAAAATGGGTGCCAGAGAAGCCCGGGATTTAATCGAAAATTACGGGATTCGAGGATTTAAGTTTCATCCTACCGTTCAGGGGTTTTATCCCAATGCAAAAATGGCGTATCATTTATATGAAGTGATTGCAGCCTATAATCTACCCATGCTTTTTCACTCCGGTCATTCAGGTTTTGGATCCGGGGTACGGGGAGGGGGTGGTCTGCGACTGGAATATTCTAATCCCATGCACCTGGATGACGTTGCGATTGATTTTCCGGATGCCCCCATCATTATAGCACACCCCAGCTGGCCCTGGCAGGACGAGGCGTTATCTGTCGCTATGCATAAACCTAATATGTATATTGACTTAAGTGGTTGGTCTCCCAAATATTTTCCCAAACAGTTAATTCAGTACGCCAACACCCTACTCAAAGATCGTATGCTTTTTGGCACTGATTTCCCCCTAATTACCCCAGAACGATGGATGCGAGATTTTGAAAATGCTGGATTTAAGGATGAAGTAAAACCTCTGATCTATAAAGAAAATGCCATTCGCATGCTGAATTTACAAGGAGGGGTAAGTAATTAATACATGAAAATTAAAAACAAGACATTTTTTGTATCGGGGGGAGCTTCCGGACTTGGCAGGGCCACCGTAGAAATGTTGATTGCTGAAGGAGCGTCGGTATTAATCGCTGACGTAAATAAAGAGCAGGGAAATATCTTATCTGGCAAATTGGGCGAAAAGGCACAATTCTTAGAAACAGATGTATCGAATGAGCAAGAAGTCCAGCAAGCAATAAACCGAGCATTAGATGCATTTGGATCGTTGGACGGTGCGATTAATTGTGCAGGCATTGGTCCGGCTGAGCGCGTTCTGGGAAGACAGGGTATACACCGCCTGGAAACCTTTTCAAACGTTGTAAAAGTAAATCTGATCGGTACGTTTAATGTATTGCGAATGGTTGCAAATACGATGCAAAATAATACCCCTAATACTGATGGCGAACGAGGTGTCATCATAAATACTGCCTCAGTAGCCGCTTACGAAGGTCAAATAGGACAAGCAGCCTACTCAGCCTCCAAGGGAGGTATTGTTTCCATGACGCTGCCCATTGCACGCGAACTCTCCAGATTTGGCATTCGAATTATGACCATTGCTCCGGGTTTATTTGAAACACCTTTGCTGGCAAATTTACCTGAGGAAGTAAAGGATTCACTAGGTGCTCAGGTACCCTTTCCCCCGCGACTGGGAAAGCCAACCGAATATGCAGATTTGGTAAAACACATATTGACTAACGTCATGTTGAATGGTGAAGTAATCCGTCTGGATGGTGCCATCCGTATGGCTGCTAAGTAAATCGAACCGATGGGAGAAAATAAGCAGATAGAAACTGAAGTAAAGGGCCAAATCTTATACATCAAGATTGATCGGCCTGAGAAACGCAATGCCATAAATGATACGATAATTGCTGAGTTAGAGGGCATTTTCTCTGATATTTCTCCTGAGATCAAATGCATTATATTACATAGTTCGGGAGAACATTTCAGTGCCGGTCTGGACTTGTCTGCTCTTCAGGAACGATCGATATCAGAGGGTATTCAACACTCAAGAATGTGGCACAAAGCTTTGGACACCATCCAGTTTGCCAGCGTACCTGTGATAGCCGTCCTGAAAGGGGCTTGTGTCGGAGGGGGGCTGGAAATAGCGGCAGCTTGTCATATTCGAGTGGCCGAAAAATCCACATTCTATGCATTACCTGAGGGCCAGCGAGGAATTTTTGTGGGAGGAGGCGGCTCCGTACGAATATCGAAACTCATCGGTGCCGCCCGAATGACCGACATGATGCTTACGGGTAGGGTCTATACTGCAGAAGACGGGGAAAGGATCGGACTAGCTCAATATATCTGTGAAGAAGACGAAGGAATAGCAAAAGCGCAGGAAATAGCCCTAAAAATATCCGGCAATGCACCCATGACAAACTATGCGCTTATCCAGGTACTACCCCGAATTATGGAAGCCGGAAAAGAAAGTGGTTTGATGATGGAGTCGCTCATGGCGGCCATAGCCCAAGAAGCGCCGGAGGCAAAACAGCGCCTGCGAGATTTTCTAGAAGGCAGGGCAAAAAAAGTCGGTGAATGAATCTCAAGGACACACCCTTCCTTCGAATGCCCGTATTAGAAACTGACATTGAAAAGCGGCGCGATAAAGATGGAGTGATCCATTTAAAATCCCGTATTCCCTTGAAGGATGGCCCCTATCGAATGACCGACCGACTCCTGCACCGGGCCGAGGATTCACCTGACCATACTTTTTTGGGACAGAGAAGTGCTGATAGACAATGGATACACCTGAGCTACAATGAGACTTTGAAGAAGGTGGAACGAATCGCAGCCTTTCTTTTATCTACACAGGTTTCTTCTAAACGACCGCTGGCTATTTTATCAGAAAATAGTATCGAACATGGTTTGATAGCGTTGGGATGCCTTCATATAGGAATACCCTATAGTCCGGTAGCACCTCCCTATTCACTGAAATCCAATGACTTCCATAAGTTGCGGCATACCATCGAACTCTTGGACCCTGCCCTGATATTCGTGCAAGCCGGCCAAAGATATGAGAAAGCCCTGGGAGCACTTAGAGGCCGGGCTCCAGTCATTGCGGTGGATGATGTGCTCCCCGGACACATCAAATTTTCCGATATCGTCAGTGATGAAATTTCATTAGAAGAATCATTGAAAGTCCGGGAAGCATACGATCGTATTGGAGTAGACACCCTGGCCAAGATCTTGTTTACGTCCGGATCCACGGGCTTACCAAAAGGGGTGATGGCTACGCATGGCAATATCACCACCAACTGGCGGCAAATCACACAGGTTTTTCCCTTTATGGAAAATGGAGGACTGACGCTGGTGGACTGGCTCCCATGGAATCATGTCTTTGGCGGAAATCACAATTTTGGACTCACCCTGTACAATGGTGGATCGCTCTATATTGATGAAGGTAGTCCCACCTCTTATGGTATGGCAACTTCCATCGAAAATTTACGTGATTTTGCACCCACGATGTATTGCAATGTACCTAAGGGTTTCACAGAACTTATTCCATATCTCAAGGAGGAGGATGATTTCCGCAAACATTTTTTTAGTCAACTAAAACTCTTGTTTTATGCGGGTGCCGGTATGCCTCAACATACCTGGGATACGCTGGAAGAGTTGGCGTATCAAACCACGGGCAAACGTATTTTGATATCAACCGGGTTAGGTATGACAGAAGCGAGTCCTTCCTGCATGTTCAATGTGAAATTTGGAAGTTTTGCCGGCATGTTGGGTACCCCCGTCGCCGGATTGGATATGAAGTTAGTGCCTAGAGATGGCAAATTGGAAGCGCGCTTCAAAGGGGGTAATATCACACCGGGATATTGGAAGAATCCAAGTGCCACGGAAAAAGCCTTTGATAAGGATGGCTATTACTGTACCGGTGATGCATTAAGATTTGTGAATCCGGATGATCCCAATGATGGGTTAGTCTTCGATGGCAGAATCGCGGAGGATTTTAAATTGGATAGCGGCACCTGGGTGAATGTCGGCGTATTAAAATCTAAATTGATCTCAGCTGGAAATGGACTTATCAAAGATGCTGTCATCACAGGACTCAATCGACCTTATCTGGGTGCCATCATTTTCCCGGACATCGCTGCTTGTAAAGCACTGGTAGACAATGAAGAAATACAAACAAGTTCTGGGGTTCTAAGGCATCAGAAGGTCAGAGACTCTCTCACACAGACTCTTTTAGATCTTGCAAAGAGCAGCAAGGGCAGCTCCACCCTGATCAAGGTAGCGACTATAGTAAGTTTCGAGCTCTCCCTGGATCGCGGTGAAATCACAGATAAGGGATCCATCAACCCACGAAAGATCGTCGAAAACTACCCGGAAATTGTTGAAACTATATATAGATATCCAGTGCCCGACAAAGGTGTCGCGCTGATTTAGTTAGAGAAAATGGACCTCCAAACCCGTCCGATACATTGAATTCATTATCTTATTGTCTCAAAATGTGACATTAAAATCAGGTATAAAAATGAGTCGCCAGATCAAACTACTTCTTGTCATCCTTTGTCTTGCATCCACCACTCTCATCCATGCCCAATCAGAGGTCCCCGAACCGGCATTAGAATTCATTTTTGAGGCGACCGTCACACTAGATCCACCGCGTGAGGTCGGCATCACTCGATATGGCAAACGGCGCATCATTCCAATCACCGGTGGTTCCTTTGAGGGTCCCGATATCCGAGGGGAGGTATTACCGGGTGGAGCAGATTGGCAAACCGTTCGGGAAGATGGAACGGCAGATCTCGTGGCCAATTACAGCCTAAAAACCGACGATGGTGTAATCATCTACATCGAAAACAAAGGGGTTCGTACAGCCTCGCCTGAAGTTATGGCCCGAATGATGTCCGGTGAAGCAGTGTCTCCGGCTGAGTACTATATGCGAACCTCAGCCACACTAGAGGTGGCAAAGGACAGTAAGTATGCCTGGCTCAACCAGACTATTATCATTTCATCAGGGATGAAAAAGGGGAATACTGTGGTTTTGAGATTCTATAAGGTATTATAGATGAATGCATTTCAAGTATATCTAACCGCAATGAAGGAATAGAAATATGTCAGTAAATACATCTGCAATTGATATAGATTCACGTCCCCTTTCGAGACTACAATATGCCACCATATTTGTCTGTTTCCTGATGAATATCCTGGACGGGATGGACGTGTTGGTGATTTCTTACTGTGCACCCGCTATAGCGGAGTCCTGGAGTGCAAGTCCTGAAACGCTGGGAATCGTGTTTAGTGCCGGTTTGGCGGGTATGACTTTGGGAGCTTTTTTACTTGCACCCTTTGCTGACCAATTTGGTCGAAAAAACATGATTCTGTTGAGTGCGGTCTTAATGGGTTCCAGTATTTTTCTGACGGCCTACTCTGACTCTGTGACCATGCTAATAGCTTTCCGATTCGTAAGTGGTATCGGGATAGGCAGTATGCTGGCCAGCACGGCAGCACTGATTGCAGAATATACACCCAATCGATCCAAAGATTTTTGGGTAAGTGCTGTGATTGCCGGGTATCCCGTCGGAGCCGTTATATCCGGTCTCGTTGCTGCGGAAGTAGTACCCAACAGTGGCTGGCAGCGGATGTTTCAGATAGCAGGATTGGCATCATTTGTCACCCTCCCCTTTATATGGATTTTCCTGTCTGAATCCGTTGAATTTTATTTAAAAAAACAACCCAAAAATGCATTAGAAAAGGTAAATATCATTCTTTCTAAAATGAGCCATCCAAGACTAGAATCACTACCCACATTGCCACCGAAAGGAGCATCTATTCCTGCCGGAAAACTGTTGGGCCCTAAATACAGGATTTCCACCCTTGAGTTGTGGCTGGCATTATTTCTGGCATTCGGTTCCCTGTATTTTCTCACCAGCTGGATACCGAAACTCGCTACCAATGCCGGTCTCTCCTTGTCACTGGCCATTTATGCTGGTACCGTTTTTAATGGTGGGGCCTTCTTTGGAATTTTGACGCAAGGTTATTTTTCATCCAGATTGGGTCTGAAGAAAACCATTGGTATATTTTTTATTGCCACCGCATTACTTATGGCATTCTTCAAATTTTTTATGGGTTCAGATATTTTGTTATTCATATTTGGACTGTTAGGGTTTGGCATCCAGGGTGGATTTGTGGGATTGTATGCTGTAGCTGCCAGGATGTACCCCACAGAGTTTCGGACCACAGGCGTGGGGTGGTCTATTGGTGCGGGTCGTCTGGGAGGTGTGATCGGACCGGCGGTAGGAGGCATTTTAATTGGGATGGGACTCAGCATGGCTACGAACTTCCTCATATTTGCTATCCCCACCGTGCTGACGGGAATCGTGACCCTATTTATTTCATCGAAGGAAATATCTTAAAGAAACAATTGAAGCAAAAATAAATTCATGAAAAAATATCCATTTCGTGCAGATCATGTAGGAAGTCTATTGCGACCTGATAAAGTCAGGATAAACCGATTGCTTTGGAAACAGGGGAAAATCTCAGGCGAGGCACTTCGAGCCATTGAAAATGAGGCCATTGCCGAAACCACCAAAAAAATGGAATCAATTGGCATGAAATCCATCACGGATGGTGAGTTTAGAAGAGATTATTTTCACCTGGATTTTCTCAAAGAATTACATGGAGTCACAGTAGCGGGAGGCATCGAGGCAAACCCAAATGCAGTAGTTGCCGAAGATGGGTTTAAACCCCCGGTCCTAAGTGTGACCGGAAAATTGGTTCATTCAAAAAATATCCAGGTCAACGATTTTAATTATCTACAATCAGCAACGACTCAAACTCCTAAGGTTTCCATCCCCTCCCCCACGATGGTCCATTTTAGAGGTGGACGAAAATCGATTGATATCGACTCCTATCCTGACATGGATGATTTTTTCAGCGATCTGGCCACCGCGTATCGTCAGGAAATTGACGCATTGTATGAGGCCGGGCTTCGCTATCTGCAACTAGATGATACCAATCTCGCTTACCTATGTGATCCGAAAATGCGGGCTGCGGCAAAAGAGCGCGGTGAAGATCCAAATGAACTCCCCAGAACCTATGCCGCTCTGATAAATGATGTTATTGGTAACCGACCTTCAGATCTGACCGTTGCTATTCATCTTTGCCGGGGAAACTACCGAAGCACCTGGTTTGCCGAGGGAGGATATGAACCCGTAGCTGAAATTCTATTTCAGAATATTAAAGTAGACGGATACTTCCTGGAATATGACGACGAGCGATCTGGTGATTTTGCTCCCCTTCGATTTGTGCCTCAGGACAAAAAAGTAGTACTGGGCATTATTTCTTCGAAAACACCCAAACTGGAAAATTTAGATGACTTATGTACTCGTATCGATGAAGCTGCTCAGTACATGCCGCTCGAAAATATGTGTATCAGTCCGCAATGCGGATTTTCGTCCACACATCATGGTAATGATTTGACGCAAGATGATCAGTGGAGAAAAATAGAATTAGTTGTGAATACGGCCCAGAAAGTTTGGGGTGAGAGTTAGTATAAAAAACTCCTTTCGAAGGGGTCAAAGTTTTAAACCCAGGTTAATCATTGGATTTTCGTCATGAGGGTTGAAAGATCAACGAAATCGGGTGCTCCGCGATGATTTTGAAGCACAAGCGTGGTCATCCTCACGATGAGCATCAAAATTGTCGGATGTGCCCGATTTCAAAGATATTTCAGGCCGCAATAGAATATCTAATGAGTTAATCCGGGTCTAGCGAAGCAAGAAACTGCGGGGGATGATCATGCGGCCATCTGTCTCGCTCTATTAAAAAAAGCATCCAATTTAAAATCATCATCCCCTGGTTTGGTGGGCCGAATCGCAGATTCTGACCAAACCTTCCCCTTCAGAAGGGGACTTTTATGTCTTTAATTACAAATCCTCAACAAAAGAGGCTGCTGTATTTTTTCGGACCTCATCCAATGTGGCTTCCGGCATTAATTCTATGAGGGTCAATTGACCATTTATAAACTGAAACACAGCAAGATCGGTAATAATCATTTCCACCACGCCTTTCGCGGTAAGAGGAAGCGTGCACGAGTCAACAATTTTTGGTGAGCCATCCCGATTAGTATGCGTCATGGTAATGATCAACCTTCGGGCCCCTTTGGCCAGATCCATCGCACCTCCGACTCCCAATAATGGCTTGCCCGGAACGGCCCAATTAGCCAGGTTCCCATTTTCATCTACCTGGAGACCTCCCATGATGGCCACATCTACATGTCCTCCTCTGATCATGGCAAAGGAATCGGCACTGTCAAAATAACTGCTGCCTTTAAGAGCCGTCACGGGAATTTTCCCGGCATTCACCGGGTACTCCATAGCGCCTCCCCCATCTGCCGGTACTGGACCCACACCCAACATGCCATTTTCAGTATGTAATATAATCCCATCATCTTCAGAAATGAGATCAGCGACCAGGGTAGGGATTCCGATTCCCAGATTGACGACATCGCCTTTATTCAGCTCCTGCAGTGCCCTCTTCGCAATATGCATCCTGCGTGGACTTACCTTTTTCGAACTGGATACTGAAGCTGAAGATCCTAAATCTTCCAGGGTTAAGGTCGCCTGGACAAGATAATCTACAAAGCATCCCGGCGTATGAATATTCTCCGGATCAATACGTCCTGCAGGTACAATTTCTTCCACTTCGGCGATCACCAAATCAGCGGCGGTTGCCATGGCCTTGTTAAAATTGTTTTCCGTCATCCGATATTGCAGATTCCCTGCCGTGTCCCCTTTCCAGGCCCTGATAAATGCCACATTGCCATGGATTGCTTTTACGAACACTTGCTCTACTCCATCTATCGTTTTGACTTCACTGTCCTTAGCTAAAGCTGTACCTGCTGCAGTGGGAGTAAAAAAACCGCCGATGCCGGCACCACCGGCCCGGATGGCCTCCGCCAAAGATCCCTGTGGTAAAAGCGTATAAGAAACCTGTCCACTTTGTGCTGCCTGTACAGCATCAGGATTTGAGGTGAAAAACGAACCGATCATTTTCTTAAGTTGACCATTTTTTAACAGTCGTCCACCACCGAGACCACTCTCTCCCACATTATTCCCCACAAAGGTTAGATTCCTGGTTTTAGTCTCTGCCAGGGCATGCATCAGATGGACGGGATTTCCGGTCATTCCGAATCCTCCCTGCAACAGCGTATCACCATCTTTTACAAGTGCTGCCGCCTCTGCCGCTGTAATCACAGGCACTTCCTTCATTCCATATGACTTTTAAAAAACTCGATCATTTGGGAAAAATATTTGTCGATCATCACTCCCGGACCATGCTTGCCACCCTCAATCATAAAGAGTTCACTTGGGACATTTGCTGCCTGCAATTTATCGTACAAATGTTGACTTTGGCAGTGGGGTACTAATGGATCTGCATCTCCATGAAAAATCAAAAAAGGCGGAGTATCATCCTTTACATATGTCGCCGGATCGGCCATACGACAGGCGATAACATGGGTCTGTATCTCCCCTCCTACCAGTGATGACTCTGGAGATTGTGCATCATTGTGAGAAAACGAACTTCCACATTTATCCATTATCAGAAAATCAGTGGGCCCAAACCAATCCACTACGGCATCCACGTGACTGCTGCTACCTGAAAAGTCCCCCAGATCACCCTCAAGATGAATTTTCTCTCCATCCAGCGAAAATTCGGATGTGTGGCTGGAAGTGCCGGCAAAGGCCGATAGATGTCCACCGGAGGACCAACCGGTGATGCCGACAAAATTAGTATCTAAAGAAAATTGATCTCCATTGGCACGAATAAACCGAATGGCTGCTTTTACATCATGAATCTGAGCCGGAAATATTGCGTCCCGACTAGACCGGTGGTTTATGGTCACCACGGCAAATCCATTTTCAAGCAGAGTTTGTCCAATGCCACTTCTAAAGGCCGCTGATTTTCTATCGTTGGAAAACCAGGCACTACCATAAATACAGATGATGACAGGATATGCCTGCATCTCCACCGTTGGTAAGTGAATATCCAGCCGATGGCCTATATGATCATCGCCGACATAATCCAGATCAAGCCAATATTTAGAGGACTCGATCATGCGATTATTGTAATTCTTCATATTTGACTGTGCCATTAGGTGATTTAAACTCATTAAAAAGAAAATGAGTAATCCTATATTTTTCATAACTAGATCTTTTCTAAGATTGTCGCATATCCCTGACCTACGCCAACGCACATAGATACAAGTGCATATTTTTTATTCTGCTCGTGTAGTTCAAGGGCTGCTGTATGAAGAATCCTTGTACCTGATGCGCCTAGCGGATGTCCAATTGCGATAGCCCCTCCATTCGGATTTATTCTGTCATCGTCATCTGCCAAGCCCAGTTCCCGGGTGCACGCCAAGACCTGAGCAGCAAATGCCTCATTTAATTCCACGATGTCCATGTCGTCCAAGGAGAGGGATGCCTTTTTTAAAGCTTTACGAGATGCATTCACCGGCCCTATCCCCATCAGTGCGGGCTCAACCCCTACGACGGCAGAACTCACGATTCGTGCCATAGGTTTTAAATTGTATTTTCTTACTTCCGTCTCGGATGCCACCAATAAAACACCCGCTCCATCATTTAATCCCGATGCATTTCCAGCCGTGACAGTACCACCTTCCTTTTTGAAAGCTGTGCGTAATTTACCCAGAACTTCTAGCGTCGTAGACGGCTTAATAAATTCATCATGTTCAAAAATAATGGGGGGTCCCTTTCGCTGTGAAATTTCGACCTTCATAATTTCTTTGGAAAGTCTCCCACTCTTTTGCGCCTGCGCCGCTTTCATCTGTGAATTATAGGCAAAGAGATCCTGGTCTTCTCGGCTTATTTCATATTTCTCCACCAGGTTTTCGGCCGTCACTCCCATGGCATCCGTGCCATACTTGTCCTGCAATTTCTTATTTATAAATCGCCAACCAAAACTGCTATCATGCATTTCAGCATCTCTGCCAAAAGCAGAGGAGACTTTAGAAATCACCCAGGGGCCTCTTGTCATATGCTCGACACCACCAGCAAGAAATAAATCACCGTCTCCCACTTTAATTGCTCGATTAGCATGAATTATGGATGACATCCCTGAAGCACACAAACGGTTGATCGTCTCTCCGGGAACCGAATAAGGCAGTCCCGCAAGAAGGAGTGCCATCCTCGCCACATTTCGATTATCTTCTCCCGCTTGATTGGCACAACCCAGGATCACATCATCGTATGCATCCAATGGAATTTGCGGAAATCGATTTATGAGATTTTTTATAGGTAATGCGGCTAAATCATCGGCCCTGACATTGGATAACGCACCTTTAAATTTACCAAAGGGTGTCCGTACTCCGTCAACTATAAAAACATCTTTCATCGGGTACATTTATTAGAAAAATGAGTCAAAAGGTAGTCCAACATAGTTCTCTGCAATGACCGTCTGATAATTCTTCGATATTCGGATATAATCAAACTTTGCTTTTTGTAATTGATATTGATAGGATCCATGCGCATCCTGCTTATGAAACAATTGTGTCATAAAATTGGAAAATTCCTGGGCCCTCCAAACTCTTTGCAAGGCAATTTGTGAATATGCATCCAGTGCTTCCGTGGAATTATAATGATAAAACGCCACAAAGCCATCTACCAAATGCTTGATATCTGCCACCGCCAAATTTAAACCTTTTCCTCCCGTCGGAGGTACGATGTGCGCTGCATCACCCGCCAGAAACAATCGACCATATTGTAGGTGATCAATCATGTAGCTGCGCATCGGGGTAATATTCTTATCAAAGATAGGGCCTTCCTCTAAGGTCCATCCTTCGGTATGCAATCGCATACTGAGTTCTTCCCAAATTCGATCATCTGACCAATTTTCAATTTGGTCATTTTCATCCACTTGCAGATATAGTCTACTGACCTCCTCTGATCTGAGGCTATGCAAGGCAAATCCACGTTCGTGGTAGGCATAAATTAATTCGTCAGTGGAGGGTGGAACATTCGCTAAGATGCCTAGCCAACCAAAGGGGTAATTTGCTGTATACTCCCGAAAAGAATGAGTGGGTAAAGATTTACGACCGATACCATGAAAGCCATCACATGCTGCTACAAAATCACACTGCAATACACCTTCTTCTCCATCAAGACGAAATCGTATTTCAGGACGGTCCGATTCCATTCCATCAATGCCGAGAGCCTCCGCCTCAAAATATATTGTACCATCGCCATCAAGCCACTCCTGGGTCAAATCCTTAATGACCTCTCGTTGTCCATAGATCGTGATTTGTCTGCCTCCTGTCAATTCTCCAAAAGGAACACGAATTCTTTTCCCATCGAAGCTAAAATTAACCCCATCATGGATCTGCCCTTCACGATCCAATCTATCTGCCAGACCTAAATCGCGTAAAATATCCACCGTATTTTGCTCCAATAATCCGGCTCGCACTCTACCCTCAACATACGCTCTACTCTTACGCTCCAGAATCACAGAATCAATGTTATATTTTTTCAACCAATGCGCGAGAAACATCCCTGCAGGACCTGCCCCAATAATACCTACCTGGGTTTGGATTCTTTGCATAAATGACTCTTCTAGTTGCAATGACTTCGAAATCAAAAGTCTATATCATTCTCCTTAAAAACTTCCTGCGCCAGATGAAAGGCTTCATTCGCTGCCGGTAGTCCACAATAAATACCAGACTGCATTATTACTTCCTTTATTTCTTCGACCGGGACCCCATTATGAAGAGCCGCCAGGACATGCATTTTAAATTCAGCCTTTCGATTGAGTGCGATCATCATGGCCAGTGTAATCAAACTTCGCTTCGGTTTCGACAATCCGGGTCTTGTCCAGATCTCACCCCAGGCATATTTGCTTATAAATTCCTGAAAATCGGCATTAAATTCATTCTTATTCTTTAAAGATCTATCGACATGTGCATTGCCAAGCACTGTGCGTCGCACATGCATTCCCTTTTCGATGGTTTTTTCACCTACCAAAAAATCAATCATTGCTTTAGCAAATCTATACGGAGATTCAATACAAGGTAAATGCTTAGATGGCAAGATTTGTAAAGTTGCATTGGGTATTTGCTTCACCAAATACCATGCATCATCCACAGTAGTCGAAGGATCCCTGTCCCCGGCAATTATTAATGTTGTATTGGGAATTTTATTCAGCTCACCTGAAAAATCAGCATCCCGGATAGCTTTACAGGCACTTACATATCCTGATATAGAATTATTCCCGAAAATATTTTTTTGCCTGGCCACCTCCTCCGGATGCTCATCCATATATTCCTCGGTGAACCACACTTTCCGGGTGGCATCCCAGATCGATTCTATGCCTTCTGACTCAATCAGCGTTATGCGATCATTCCATTTAGCTTCCTGACCTATTTTACTGGCTGTATTTGCAATGACCATTTTATTAAAACGATCGGAATGGTGGATGGCCAGCCACTGACCGATGAGGCCTCCCATGGATATACCACAAAAATGGACTTGATCTACTTGTAAATCATCCAAAAGATTAAGGACGTCCTGACCTAGCTCAGCGACTGAATGGATAGGACCGGCATTTTTACTGCTGCCATGTCCTCGCGTATCATATCGAAGGATCCTGAAATATGGCAATAAGAAAGGTACCACTCCATCCCAAAGCCTCATATCCGTCCCTAGCGAATTGGACAAGACCAAAACAGGACTATTTTGAGTGCCTTCCATCTTAAAATTAATCGCCATTGGACAATAGTATTTCTTCAATCAATTGAATACAATGAGGTACTCTAGTTTCGGGATTAAAACATGTATTGAGTATTTCCTCATCCACATCTAACTCCATAGTTCCTAATACTTCCTGAAGCGTTTTATTCTCTCTTTCGACTCGGAGACAGGCTTTTTCCATCAGCTCATGTGCTGCACTCTTACCCATACTCCTTGCCAGGTGAAACGAAATGCTCTCTGCATAAATTAACCCCTTTGTTCTTTCCAAATTCTCGAGCATACGATCCTTATTCACTTCCAAACCATTAAGTAGTTCGACCGATTTCTCTACGACTCCACCCACCAGTCCTAACAAGGTATCCATCGTCTCCCATTCTGCATGCCAGTACCCGGCGTCCCGTTCATGTGCCTGGGACATATTGGACATCATCGTAGCCACTAGAAATGGTATTCGTTGTGTATTGGCAGAAATAGCAGTACTTAGAATGGGATTCCTTTTATGTGGCATGGTGCTGGATGTGCCTCTTCCCTCTTTTGCTGGCTCACATATTTCACCTACCTCAGTTTGTGAAAGCAATATTACATCTTTTGCCATCTTGCCAAGGGCGCCAGCCAGGACGCCTAGTGCACTTGCGTAAGAAGTGATCCGACTCCTTTCCGTATGCCAACAGGGTCCATTTTTTAATGCTAAAGATTCAGAAAAATACGCTCTTACCAATGCCGTCAAATATTCATTTTCACTACCCACAGCACCTCCCAATTGAATAGAAAGTAATCGCTGTACTGAGAAATCCAATAACTCCCTCGATGCCTTGACTCCCTGAAACCAGTGCGCAGTTTTTAGTCCAAAAGTTATAGGAAGTGCTTGCTGCAAAAGTGTACGCCCTATCATCACAGTATCTGCATGCTCGCGAGATAGTTGGATCAACGTTTTCTCAAGATTTAGAAGAAGACCTTCTAACCAGCGATGATAGGCCCCTATCTTGATTACGGTAGCCGTATCGACAATATCCTGACTGGTAGCACCTAAATGGATATAGCCTGCAACCGACGCATCAACTGACTTTATTTGTTTGACCACATCCTTTACCAGGGCTGCCGCGATATTTCCTGATAATGGGATTTTTCCGGAAAGCTGATCCAGATCGATTGACAGATCTTGAAAAATGACCTCCAGCTTCTTACCGGTACCGGCAGGAATTTTTCCGGCTTTTTCCTGTGCATTCACCAATGCCAACTCCACCTGAAGTATACGCTTCACCTCCTGCTCAGGAGCGAGAAGTTGATTGGTAAATTCAGCGTAAAACAGGTGTCGATATAAGGTCACCGATGATTGATTTTAAATCGAAAAAAATTAGCAGACTGTGATCTACACTTCAAAAAACACTGTTTCGTTTAGTCCCTGCATGTACATATTAAATTCATATATGTCTCCTTTTTTTTCGGCAATCAGTGTTCTACGGCGATGCTCGGGAACAGTCATCAGCACCTCATCCACTTCGTTGAGTGCGGATTCATCAGCAAAATAAATCCGGGTAAAGGAATGTATGAGCTGACCTCGCATAAATAAGATAACCGAAACAAAGGGTGCCTGACCATCCACCGATTTTGGTTTTGGCAAGCGAAAAATAAAACGATTCTCAGGGTCGGTACCCGTCCCAAAACGTCCAAATCTTTTATTGATGCCATCATTTAACCATAGCTCCACCATGGCATCTGGTATCACAGTCCCTTCACCGTCAAATATTCTCCCGGATAATGTGATAATATCACTCTCATTCAGGTCATCCACCATATCGCCATCCACCCAACTGTCATAATCATATCCATATTGTCCTGGTGTCAGTCCATAGGCAAAGAAAGGCCCCACCGTTTGCGAAGGGGTTTGAAGTTTCTTACTCATATCATCGATTTTCAAATGGAGTTTCATTGTAACCCCTCAATACCATGTCAAATCGGTATCCTAATGCAAAAAGAGGCTCGGTAATATCCAGATCAAATTCAGAAATTAACAATTTTCTACCATTGTCGGGGACTCCAAGAAAAATGGGATCATGCGCCAATAGCGGATCTCCGGGAAAATACATTTGTGTGACCAAACGGCTCGTAATATTAGCTCCAAACAAGGAAAAATGAATATGCTGAGGGCGCCACGCGTTGTGATGATTACCCCAAGGATACGCTCCGGGTTTTATCGTATAGAATTTGTAGTCCCCATTATCATCGGACATACATCTACCGACTCCCAGGAAATTGGGATCCAGGGGTGCGTCATGTTGATCCACCTTGTGCACATACCGGCCCGCTGCATTTGCCTGCCAGATCTCAATCAATGCATGGGGAATGGGTCGACCGAATTCATCCATGATTTTGCCATGTACCACGATTCGCTCCCCTATAGGTTCACCATTTTTTATTGAATTTCGGGTAAGGTCATGATCCAGCGGATTGATCTGAAAACTGCCAAATGCCGGTCCCGTCATTTCTGCAAACGTCTTCTTATTAAAAACCAA
Organism: Saprospiraceae bacterium; assembly: GCA_050298535.1. Taxonomy (GTDB): domain Bacteria; phylum Bacteroidota; class Bacteroidia; order Chitinophagales; family Saprospiraceae; genus JABDMH01. The sequence continues at coordinate 151,763 of JBNKUI010000040.1, read as the reverse complement.
TGGCTGTGTCGGAGCCCGCAGGACCGTAGACTTATAGTCAGGGTGCAATCCGGGAGGCTGTACTGTGGGATCTGATAAGGGGATCTTATTTTGCTCCATCTCCAGGCAGTTATTGTTTGGACCAAGATAGGGCTCCCCTGGCAGTAATGGTAGTCAAAATCAAGCATCATATTGTCTATTTCGATCAAATATGCACCGATTTTGCAGCCAAAGAGGCACGTAGATGTGGAGTTGGGAGTCGGAAGTTGGGAGTCGGGAGTGGGAAGTTGGGAGTGGGAAGTTGGGAGTAGGTAGTGGGGAGTGAGAAGTCTGTAAATGCCTTTTATTTATTTGGACATGTGCTTACCAATATGCTGCAACCAACCTTCGTAGTATTCCTGTACGGCGATATTTCCCAGGTCAGGTCTCACGATCTTAGCAGATTGAGAAACTAAATATTGCACCTCTTGCATATCCCTGAAGATTCCCATTTGTAAGCCTGCAAGGTAGGCGGCTCCAAGTGCCGAGACGTGCGGATTTTGTCTTTTCCGAAGATTGAAACTCAATAAATCAGCCAGAAATTTCATCACGAAATTATTTCTGGAAATACCTCCATTTACGGCCAGTTCGCGCATGGGTGTGTTCATATCTTTGCACATGGCAATTATTACATCTTTTATCTGATAGGCAATACTCTCCAATGCAGCCCGGACGATATGATTTTTTGTGGTTCCAAAGGTCATTCCTTCTATAGATGCCTTTCGATCCATCTGCCAGTGTGGGGCACCCAAACCACTAAAAGCCGGTATCAGATATACACCTCCATTATCCTCCACTGACATAGCTATTTGCTCGGTCTCCGCCGGATTTTCAAATAAATGCAACTCCTTCCTTAGCCATTCCAGCGTAGAACCACAAGCTACTATTGCTCCCTCCAACCCATATTTTACACCCTCATCTGAACTGTAGCAGATTGTGGAAAGCATACCATTGCTTGAATCTACAGGACAATCCCCTACATTTACCATGATCGAGCTTCCGGTACCTAAAGTTACCTTTCCACCTCCCTGCTCAAAACACCCCTCACCAAAAGCTGCAGCATGTGAATCACCAATCATAGCCGTGATTGGAATAGCAGCAGGCAATAATCCATTGAAGTCACTTTCACCAAAATAACTGGCAGACTTTTGCACTTTCGGTAACTTCAGATTTTCCAGCCCCCACATTTGAAGAATATCAGGATCCCATTGCAACGAATGGATATTAAAAAGTAGCGTTCTGCTGGCATTGGTATGATCCGTGGAGAATATCTCATCTCCGCTCAATTTATACAGAAGCCAGGTATCCACGGTGCCAAAAAACACATCTCCCGAACGGATGCGATCTTTTAATTCTTGATCATTTCTTAAGAACCAAAGCAGTTTAGTACCAGAAAAATAGGGGTCAATAATCAGTCCGGTACGTTCATGGATCAGGCTTTCCTGACCTGCTTTTCTTAATTCTCCACAGATATCGATCGATCGCTTGCAGGACCAGACGACTGCCGGAGTCAATCTATTTCCTGCCTCATCCCACAGAATGAAAGTCTCTCGCTGATTACTAATGCCACAACAGGCAATAGAGGTCAACGAAAATCCCATGTCTTGGAATGATGAAAGACATTTTTGCACTGCTTGTATTACATTCTCAAAGACTCCCTCCGGATCCTGCTCCACAAATCCATTTTCAAAATGCTGCGTATGCAGTGCCTCAGATGCTTCAGAAATAACCGCGCCATTCCTATCAAAAATAATAGCCTTTGATCCACTGGTACCCTGATCGATAGCCAGCATATATATTTTTGCACTCATGATCGATCCCGGTTCATTTTATCAATAATCACCGCTAACAATATCACCAAACCTTTAGCGACCTGCTGCCAAAAAGGTGAGACATTTAATAAAACAAGTCCATTATTTAATACCCCAATGATGGCTGCACCGATGACCGTTCCTGTCACCGTCCCGACTCCCCCTGAAAGTGAAGTACCACCAATGACTACCGCCGCTATCGCATCCAATTCATAGGTCATACCGGCATTGGGTTGCGCTGAATTTAATCGTGCGGTGACCAAAACACCCCCGATGCCTGCCAGCATACCCGCCAGACCATACACCATCAACTTGATCTTCTTAATATTAATACCCGAGAGATACGCCGCTTTTTCATTTCCTCCGATGGCATAAATGTATCTGCCAAAAGCCGTCTTTCTTGTGATGAAGACAAAAACAAGAACCACAATCAAGGAAATCCAAACCGGCACGGGAATACCGAAAAGCCAGCCGGAACCAATAAACTCCAATGCGGGTCCCAGGTTTGAGATGGGGATACCCCCTGTATATAACATCGTAAGTCCCCGTGCTATCGTCAGCATAGCCAGTGTTGCAACAAAAGGAGGGACCACAAATTTTGTAATAACCCACCCATTAAAGAGGCCCAGCATCAGTCCGACAATCATGGCTCCCAGAATACCTCCAAGGACCGTAAACCCTATAAAAAAATCTAGCGACTCAAATGAAAATCCGTATTTAATTAACCCTGCACAGATAGCGCCTGAAAAAGCAAGAATGGAACCCACCGACAAATCAATGCCGGCCATTATGATCACGAGTGTCATACCCACAGCGATACAAACATTCACCGAGATCTGACGCAAAACATTCCAAATATTGCCAGTTGTGAGAAACTTATCGGAAAGAACAGCGATCAGCAAGCACAATATAAACAGCGCAATCAGAGACTGAAATTTGCGTAGTAGCGGGTTATTAAAAGTCAGGTTCGTCATGGCTTAGTTTTTCGTTCGATCTTACTCCGGGAGTGCCGCTTTTAAAATTTCATGTTCATTGGTCTGGCTCGTGATAAATTCGGCTGTCAATTTGCCTTCCGACATCACCAAAATTCGATCTGTCAGAGCCATTATCTCCGGAATTTCTGAAGAGACCAAAATGATGCTGAGTCCTTCCTTTACTAATTGTTTCATCAGCTCGTATATTTCCTGCTTGGCTTTGATATCAATACCCCGGGTCGGCTCATCCATCATCAATATCTTGGGATGAGTAGATAGCCACTTGGCAAGCACTACTTTTTGCTGATTTCCTCCACTTAAATTTTCACAAAGTTGATTTTCAGAAGGTGTTTTAATTCCCAAAGAAACAATGTATTCTCGTGCGAGGTTTTTTTCCTTCTTTTCCTTGAGAAGAGGTGTCTGTGATATATTAGGCAGGCTAATGTTAGATGAAATATCCATACCCAGCACCAGGCCTTCTTCTTTTCGGTCCTCGGTCACAAATGCAAGGCCGTGTGCTATCGCAGCTTGTGGAGAATTAAATAATTGACGTTGCCCGTTTACTATTAGGGTGTAGCTACTAATCTTAGGATGTAGTCCAAAAATCGTCTCAAGCAACTCAGTCCGGCCTGCTCCCATTAATCCAAAGATTCCCAGTATTTCACCTTGACGTAGAGAGAACGATATGTCCTGAAGAACATACCTTTCCTTTAAATGGGGATGCCTTAACGTCAAGTCCTCTATGATCATTACTTCAGATCCCAGGGTCTCAGCCCGTGTCTTTTTCTGTACCTGTACATCCCGCCCCACCATCATCTGTATCAGACTTGAGCTATCGGTCTCATTCATACTGCCGGCACCCATAAAATTACCATCCCGCAATACTACATAATGGTCCACAATGCGAAAAAGCTCTTCCATCTTGTGCGATATGTACACAAGGGTTTTTCCTTCACCCTTCAATCCCCTAATAATTACATGTAGATTTTCAATTTCAGAATCACTAAGCGCCGACGTCGGTTCATCCATAAGGATTACGCTGGCATCTGTCATTAGCGCCTTGGCAATTTCAATAAGCTGCTGCTCTCCTACTTTCAGCTTTCCGACTAATGTATCCGGTGCAAGATCCAAATGCACACGAGCAAGAGCCTTTCGTGTTTGACGTTCCATTTCTGCGCTCGCCAGAAAACCCAAAGGGATACGAATCTCGCGACCAAGAAATAGATTTTCGCTAATCGTAAGTTGAGGTATAAGACTCAACTCCTGATGGATGATAGCAATACCAGCCTCTTGTGCATCAGCTATATTTTCGAATTGGACTTCCTTACCATCCAATTTTATAATTCCTTCGTCAGGCGTATAGACGCCGGTAAGTATTTTTAAAAGCGTTGACTTCCCTGCTCCATTTTCACCAAGGATGGCATTTATTTTAGATGGATAAAATGACAGAGAGACATCGTTTAATGCTTTTACTCCGGGAAAGGACTTCGAAATATTCTGTACCTCCAGTAGCATTATCGCACATTTATGGTCGCCGGTGTAATAACCAATGATGGATCCTGGAGGTTTTTCCTACTGAGCTTAATAGCTCCCATAACTTCAATGATATCACCTACTTCCAGATTCTCGACAATAGGAGTAAGTACTTTTTGACGAATGAGCGCATTAAGTGACTCGGAAACTTTATTAAAATCTGCATTTGTCTTAAAGTCGGTCAATGCAACCAGTTGTGAAGCATCACGCAATGCATTACCAAAGATGTATCTTGTATTAATGGTGACCTCCAAGGAATTGTCCACCAGTATCAATAAATGATCTTCTGCTTTCTCTGTGATCGGTCCTTCGCATTGGGTCATAAAATAGGCGGATGTCCCTATACCCAATCGATTCCCGTGATCTTCAAAGGTCTGATCTGTATTATTTTGCACCTCTCCTATCAATTGCGAAAGCTCTACCGCCCTCTGACTTTTTGTAATACCATTATAATACAAGGAATCTGCAAAGGCCTGAAAGTCGAAAATCGTATCGGCCTCCATATCACGTTCACTCAATTTTTCAACATAAACAGAGTGATAACCGAGAAATAAAATCCCGAGAATAATCATTGCATTCTTATACAGTCTGTTCATTTTCTATGGGTTAAAAAATCCGACACGTTGAGCGAATTCACTACTTCCACTTCTACGGGTACTCTTTGGGGAAAAGTACGTCGTCCATTAAAATACTCATGTGCATATTGAGCCGCTGTTTCTGCCATCACTTTAGGGTACTGCATTCCTGTAGCTACGATTCTACCTTCTTGAATCTTTTCAATAACATCATCGGCACCATCAAATCCAAAAACTTTTACCCCTTCGGACTTTCCTGCACCATGCAGGGCCTGGAAGGCTCCCATTGCCATGGCATCATTACCGCAAAATACAGCGTCAATATCAGGTTGTGCCTGCAAAATAGTTTCCATGACCTCCATGGCCCTATTCCGGTCAAAATCGGCACTTTGTTGTGCTACCATTTCAAGGCCGGGAAATTCGTCAACCACCGAATGGAATCCGCCGGATCGTGCCCAGGTGTTGTTGTCACCCACCAGACCTAATAATTCTACATATTTTCCGGAAGTGCCCACTGTTTTTACAAATTCGATACCGATCTCAACACATCCGGAATAATTATCAGAAAGAATCTGACTGGTGGCCGCATCATCTGCATTGACCTCACGGTCCATACAAAAAACAGGAACCCCGGCTTCTTTAGCCTTCAAAATATTGACGATAGACCCATCAGCATCCGTGGGATTAAATAAAATGGCATCAAATCCTGAAGCAATCAGATTTTCAAAATTATCGCTCTCCGTTGCCGGGCTATTTTGTGAGTCAAAAATTTTGGCCTCATAACCCAGCGCCCTGGCATTAGCAGCCGCAGATTCAGCCAGTACTACAAACCACGGATTATTAAGTGTAGAAATGACCACAGCCACATTTTTTTGCTCAACTGTGTTACGGTCAGGCGAGCTACAGCTCACCCACGTAAAAAGTAATAAAAATATGGGCCAAGTCCTCATAAACGCTTTTTTTAGAAGATCATGTGATACTTACTTTAAAGATTCTACTAATCACCATTTATCATTCTTTGGGCCACGTCTGCCAACGCTTTGTCTGTAATTCCATAGTGATCAAAGATCTCCAGTTGCGATCCAGTGACAGTATACTCATCGGGTAAGCCGATGATTTTGAACTTATTTCGAAAACCATTTTGAAAAAGTAGTGACGCCACGGCTTCTCCCAGTCCACCATGCACTGAATGTTCCTCTACCGTAATGACGGGACCACCATTCGCAGCGGTGTTCAGCATTAGTCTATCATCCAGGGGTTTGACGGTATGCATGCTAATTACGCAGGCCTCGATTCCGTGATTTTTTGAAAGGATTTTTGCCGCCTCCACACAAGGCCATACGGTCTCTCCCGTGCCGACAAATGTGAGGTCTGATCCTTTTCGGATCACTCTCCCTTTACCCAGGTTAAAAACGGGATCATGACTTCGATTTAAGGTAGGTAGTCCTTTTTTACCAAAGCGAATATACACGGGATAGTCCGCTTTTGCAGCGGCTTTGATAGCTTCGGTTGTCTCAAAGTTGTCACAGGGTGCCACTACAGTCACATTATGAATAGCCCGTAATGCTGCAAAATCGTGTAGACTGTGATGGGTTGAGCCTAGAGCGCCATAACTAACACCCGCACTGATGCCAATCAGATTCACAGGATTATTGGAATACCCTACATCGTTTTTAATTTGCTCCAGGGAACGTGCTGTAAGAAAACATGCGGGGCTCACCGCGAATACCTTCTTCCCCATGCTTGCCATACCTGCTGACAATCCCACGAGATTTTGCTCCGCAATGCCTACCTCCACTATTTGATCCGGATACTTTTCACCAAATGGTACCAGCTTACCAGACCCCCGAGAATCACTCGTCACCACAATAATATCTCTGTCTTTTCCGGCCAATTCCTGCAATGTTTCAGAAAAAACGATCAGGTTGGGAATACTTTTGGTTTCTAAAATTTCCATTCAATCGATTTATCTAAACCGGGATATTTTCCATCAATAGTGACTTCTCTGCTTCATCCAGTTCACGCATTGCCTGCTCATACAGGTCGGGACCGGGCACTCCATGATGCCATTTTAATACACCTTCCATGAAGCGTATACCTTTTCCCTTGGTAGTGTGCGCGATTATGAAGGAGGGTTTCCCCGGAGTAAAAGGTAAATACTCCAGTGTGTTTGAAAGGGCTTCGATATCATTACCATCGGTTTCTGTCACGGACCAGCCAAAAGCCTCCAGTTTATCTCTTAGGGGTTCAAGACCCATTACGTCTGTATTAGCTCCGGTGATTTGTTGCTTGTTATAGTCCAAAATAGCACATAGATTATCCAGTTTATAATGCGAAGCTAACATCATGGCTTCCCAATTGGAACCTTCTGCCATCTCCCCGTCACCTAAAATGGTAAAGACTCTTACTGGCAAGGCATCTTTCTTTGCGGCAATAGCGGCACCCGCACAGAGTGCCAAACCATGCCCGAGTCCGCCGGTATTTTGCTCAATGCCATGTACCTTTTTCGTAGGATGTCCAATATAAGGAGAGTCGTATCTGCACAATGTCAACAAATCTTCCTCCGGGAAGAAACCCTGATCTGCCAACACTACATACAAGGCCTCCACCGAGTGTCCCTTACTTTGAATATAGCGGTCCCTGTCCTGTCTATCGAAATTCTCAGGTGAGACATTCATCACCCTATTATATAATACATTTAAAATATCAACACATGAAAGACTACCCCCGGTATGACCTGCCTTCGCATGATATATATACTTAAGTATACTTTTTCGATATCTAACCGATTTTAATCTTAATTCCTGAATTGTCATTTTTATCTTTTTTCCTTCTAATGGACATAAACATCCCAACCCATATAATTTTCCAGAGCCTCCTGCAAAACACCTGCGGTCTTTGAGCCATTCATTACGACATGGTGTTCAAATCCATTTTTGCACACATAGTGCATCAATCCCTGCAGATCATTTATTTTAGCAACAGCCCTATTTCCAAAGGTGGTCAATGGATCATCCGTAAGTTCTCCTTCTCCTAAATACACCTTAATTATACCCCTGGGATCATCCGTACTGATGCGACCATAGGTCAATGGCATGGCGGGCGTTCTTCCATCAAGTGCTCCATACGTATTTTCCACTCCTACGGACGTACCCAAAATCGGCGCATTGCTGATTTGAATATCCGGGAGAAAAGATTTTGCCCAATTACCACAATGAAATAAGACACATTTATTTTCGTCGTCCGCGTAATTGTTATTCCAGTCCACAAGTGCTGAAGGTGAATTAGAGGCCAACTGCATAGCGTACATCGAAAGCGTACCGGTCACATCTACTTCGCATGCACTGGGCAGCATATTTTCACTCATAATGCTCATACTGGTGCATACATTACAGCCATAATTTTGCTGTAACGAAGTCCAGCATTGAATGGCGGTAGCATCTAATTCATTTTCTTCCATAAATTGACCAAGTACAACATCCAGCTTTGCAATTTGGGTTAATGCTGTGGACGGCGTATTTCCCGTGGGTGCATAAGAAGTCACCTTTTCCAGATGTTTTTTCACGACCTCATCATCCGGAGTAAGCTTCTCGGCCCTTCCTAAGATTTCAGAAAGATCAACCGTGGTAACCGTTATTCCATTTCTTTGTAAGATTTTTTCACTGTATCGAACCGTATTAAAGGCTCCGGGTCTCGCACCAACGGCACCAATTCGTACATTTCGCAGCCCTTTCACCACTCGACAGACCGCAACAAAATTCATCAGATCTTCCTGAAACTTTGGATCTGAGGGACTCACCACATGTTGTGTCGTCAGTGAGTACTTAATACCATATTGATAGAGATTATTGCAGACCGATATTTTGCCACACCATGAATCCCTTCGGTTCACCACATTCATTTTTTGCAGATCATCCGGATATGCCTGGATTAATACAGGGACATTAAGTCCGGCCAACTTCAGTGTATCTGCAACTCCTTTCTCATCCCCAAAATTTGGAAGTAACACGATAATGCCCATAATATTTTCACGATGTGACTTAAATAATTCAGCACATTTTCGAGCTTCCTTGTACGTCTCGACTCCTCCTAATTTAGTGTTCTCGGGATGTAAAACGATAGGATTCAAATCCAGTTTTTCAAACACCTCCAAGATTTCCAGTCTTGCACGTTCGACCAGACTATCCGGAAAAAAATCCCGGTTACCTATTATAATTCCAAGGGTGGATTTACTCATTATATTTCCTTTTTTGCCAGTGGTTAAAAATCTTACATTTCATATTTTAAGACCCTCAATCTCTTTAATCAGCCACGATCAATTCAATTTCATGTTCTTTAAAGACTACTTGATGACGATCGTCAATACCGGGATCTGTGATGATATAGTCAATAAGCGACAAGGCCCCCAAACTGGCCAAAGCACTCTTTCCCATTTTTGAACTATCTGCCACCAGGTAGGTTATATCCGCTGCATCAATCATCGCTTTTTTCACTACCAGATCGCTGATCGAAGGATAGGTCAATCCTGACTTGAGAGAAATACCTGCGGTTGCCAGGAACAGCTTCTGCACATTCAAACCTTTGAAAAAATCAGCTGCTTTTTGCCCGGTAAGTGAAAGCGTGGGTGGTTTAAATTCACCTCCAGTCACGATGACCTCAATGCCCTGCTCCACACCTAGCATCAGTGCTATATTTAGGGCATTGGTGATTACTGTAAGGTTCTTCAGGCCCTTTAATTGTTTTGCAATCTCCGTAGTAGTAGACCCCGAATCCAGGATGATAGTATCACCACTCTCAATGAATTCAAGGCACTTTTTCGCTATTAAGGCCTTCTGATCCATGTTTTCTTGATGAACCAGCTTGAAATTCCGCACCTGATCTTCTACATTTTTAAGATAGGCCCCTCCATGTTCTTTTACGATCAAATCTTCACGTTCCAATTTCTCCAGGTCCTGCCGTATAGTCACTTCTGTCACTTTAAAAATGCGGGCCAGGTCAACCACTTTGGCCGATCCATCTTCCTTCAATAACTCCAAAATCTTTTCTCTACGCAGGTTAGGTAGCATATCTCTTCTATTTCTCAAAAACAAAAATAATCGAAAATAATCGAAAATACTAATAAGCAAAACACAAATCCATTAGGGTTGACCAAAGCGGATTTATTCATAAGATACTCACATCACTATGCAAATGGTGGAGTTTATTAGTATCTTCTATTCATCTAAATAACCATCTGAGCGAAACCAAGTTACATCAGATGGATCCAAAAAATTTATGGCAAATGGCAAGATTTTCTTTTGTAGTGAATAAGGAGCAAAGAAGTGTGGAAGCTTCTCCTGACACGCCCATTCTCTGGATATTGAGAGAGCAACTGGGCCTTACGGGCACCAAGTATGCGTGTGGTATGGCACAATGCGGAAGTTGTACGATCCATATGAATGGCAATCCCATTCGATCTTGTGTAACCCCCATTTCGGCCGTGGAGGGTAAAGATTTGACGACGATAGAAGGTCTGTCTGCCGAAGGGCTACATCCATTACAACAAGCATGGATCGATAAACAAGCCCCACAATGTGGCTATTGTCAACCAGGTCAGATCATGCAGGCAGCCAGCCTGTTAGATAAAAATCAAAGTCCCACCCGAGAAGAAATTGTGCAACATATGCGAGGAAATCTCTGCCGGTGCGGAGCCTACATGAGAATCCTGAGTGCCATCGAATCTGTAGCGGAAAAAAGATCAGAAAATGAGTAATCAATCCACATTATCACACATAGAGTCACGGCGAAACTTCATCAGACAGGCAGGATCTGCCCTGATATTTGTCACCACTCCGATTTCACTGGTCTCCCAGAAGAATGGGGAAGAAGACATAATGGAGAAGACTGAGGGACAGCAACTGAGTGTCTGGGTAAAAATCAACCTAGATAATTCAGTGACTATTGCCAATCCCACCAATGAAATGGGACAGGGTAGTATGACAGCGCTGGCAGTACTGCTTGCGGAGGAGCTTGATGCTGATTGGTCGAAGGTAAAACTTGTACACTCACCTGTCGACCCGGAGATATATGGATCTCAGGGTTGGAGTGGATATAGTATGATGACCGTGGGCAGCCGCACGGTTAGTAGCTACTACGACAGCATGCGACAGGCAGGAGCGCAGGCCCGCTATGTGATCCTGGATAATGTAGCCAGGCACTGGCGTGTATCTCTCGATACCTTAAGGACTGAGTCCGGTGTTGTGATGCATCCTATTAGTGGTAGGCAAATTTCGTACGGGGAGGTGGCAAAATTTGCAGAGCCCCTGGATGAAATCCCTGAAATACCTAAGGAAAAGCTCAAAAAACCCGATGATTTCCGATTGATTGGGAAAGTAGTACAGCGATTTGACATACCCGGCAAAGTGGATGGAAGTGCACATTATGCAATTGACATCAATCTACCTGATATGACATACGGTATGATAGCGAGATCTCCGGTTCATGGCGGTAAACCCACATTAACAAATGAAGCGTCTATTCGCAACATGGAGGGTGTTGTTGACATCGTAAGACTGGAACATGGCATTGGAGTTATCGCCTCTTCTATCGATTTGGCCTTCAAAGCAAAGGCCGCACTATCGATCCAATGGTCAGAAGGTCCTATTGCTCAAAATCATAACAGTCAAGAGGAATATGAACACTATCTGGATGTTGCTAATTCAGATGGATATGAGTACCGAACCATAATCGACAAAGGAAGCACTGAAGAGGCATTTACTCAGGCCTCAAAAACGTACAAGTCTGATTATAAGAATGACTATGTATGTCATGCTCAGATGGAGCCATTGAATGCTGTCATTTCTATTCCGGCTGATCACTCAAGTGTTGAAATCTGGGTAGGGACACAGTCTCCCGCACGAAATAAAACAGCCATTGCCTATATGTTGGGAATCGATGAATCTAAGGTGACAATCCATCGACAATATCTGGGTGGAGGTTTTGGTAGAAGAGCTATCTCGGACTGGATTGAAGAGGCCGTCCACCTGGGCAAGGCGGTAAACAAGCCGGTGAAGCTTATCTGGTCACGGGAAGACGACATTCAATATGGGATGTATCGTCCGATGTCACTGCAAAGACTGGAAGCAGCTGTCGATAGTAAAGGGAGTATTACCGGGTGGAAGCATCTCATCATGGGTACCGGTGGTGGACTTTTATCCTCAGGAGCCGAGATACCATTTTATCAAATCCCACATCAAAGTATCCGGCGACATGACATTGATCATGGTATTCGTACGAAACATTGGAGAGCAGTCGGTCATGGACCCAATAAGTTTGCCATCGAATCATTCATCGATGAAATAGCTCTAGACCTGCAAAAAGATCCCCTCGATTTTCGTTTACAATTGATGAAAGACCATCCACGGGCTCAGAAGGTTTTAGAGGCTGCCGCGAAGATGTCAGATTGGCATGGCCGTACCGTGGAAGGTCGTGCAAAAGGCATTGCATTTGCAGAAAGAAGTGGATCTCTGGCGGCATGCGTGTGTGAGATTTCCGTAGATGAACGAGGGGGCATACGCGTACATCATGTATGGTCAGCTTTAGATGGTGGCATCATCGTTCAGCCAGACAATGTCGTCGCTCAGATGGAAGGTGGTATCATAATGGGTATCAGTAGTGTATTAAAGGAAAGTATCACGATCAGCAATGGGAAAGTCCAACAATCCAACTATCATGATTACTCCATCTTGCGCATCGATGAAATTCCTGAATCCATTGAGATAGAGATCATTCCTTCCGAAGCACCTCCCACAGGAATTGGTGAATCGGGAGTACCTATCGTCGGAGGAGCGGTGGCCAATGCTTTCTCGAGACTTACGGGTAAGCATTTGAGGCACCTACCCTTCACCCCTGAGAAGGTCTTGCAGGCAATAGGTTAGTGCAATCAGTCTCTTGATCCTTCCTTACTATCTGTAAACTATCGGATCAGGAATATCATTACAATACTAAATGAACGTTTAGTACAGGCATGGATACCACTTTATCAACCCGCAGTTCGTACCTCTTTCGCGTGGCTTTTGGTCTTGCGATTTTCACCATTGTATATAATGTTGTCGAGGGTGTGATTTCTACCTATCTGGGATTTGAAGATGAAAGTCTGGCCTTGTTTGGTTTTGGTGTGGATAGCTTCATCGAGGTGATCTCCGGGCTCGGTATCGTGCATATGATTGTCAGAATCCAGCAAAATCCCCACAGTAGAAGAGATAACTTTGAGAGACGCGCTTTACGAATAACCGGGACTGCTTTTTACATTTTGGTGGTGGGTCTGGTCCTAAGCAGTGTATACAATATTTGGGTCGGGCATTTGCCCATCACTACTTTTTGGGGAGTCATCATTTCCATAATCTCTATCCTGGTGATGTATATTCTGGTATTGTGGAAACGAAAGGTGGGTAGAGAGTTAGATTCTCAACCCATTCTTGCGGATGCCAACTGTACCATGGTCTGCGTGTACATGTCCGTCATTCTGTTAGTGAGTAGTGGCATTTATGAACTGTTCGGCATTCCATATATCGACAGTCTGGGTACACTTGGGCTCGCTTACTTTGCCTACAAGGAGGGGAAAGAGTGCATCGAGAAAGCTAATAGCGATGCAATCTGCTGTTGCGATTGATGATTATTAGGAAGCTCATCGAATGCTTATATTGCAGGATCTGCAAATCTTGAAAGGTAGTCCCATGAAAAAGACAGCAATCGTCACCGGTGCCGCACAGGGAATCGGGCTGGCCATCACCCAACATTTTCTTGTACAGGGATGGCAAGTGGCCATGGTGGACCGAGATGAAAAGGAATTGACAGAGGCATCTAATAAACTGGATCATGTGCTGGCTTTACCTTATGATGTTTCGATTCCTGAGGAGGTGGAAAAAATGGCAAAAGAAACCATGGCATCCTTTGGACAAGTGGATGCACTGATCAATAACGCTGGAATTGCAGAGTTTAAAACCCTCCATGATACGGATTTTTCATGTTGGCGAGAGATCATGGCCACCAACCTGGATGGGACATTCTTATGTTCAAAAGCAGTCATACCCTCACTAAAGAAGACACAAGGATCTATCGTAAATATTGCTTCGATTTCTGGCCTCCGGGCCAGCACTTTGCGGGTAGCTTACGGCACATCCAAGGCTGGCATCATACATCTCACCAAGCAGCTGGCACTAGAGCTTGGCGATTATAATATTCGGGTGAATTGTGTGGCACCCGGACCTGTGAGAACGAAATTAGCAGAATCTGTGCATGCTCCGGAGATTGTCACAGCGTACTTTGATGTGATGCCCCTGAGTCGCTATGGTACCAAGGAAGAAATTGCGGAGACAGTCTACTTTTTGTGCTCGGATAAAGCCAGCTTTATAACTGGGCAGACCCTTGCTGTAGACGGTGGGTTTGGTGCCAGTGGTGTAGGCTTACCTGCATTGCGAGAGTAAAGCTAATTTTCAATAATTGAAGCATCAAAAGTGCCCCCTAGTCGCACGACAAAGTTACTCCCATCGCCAATTTCAAGTGGCTCCTCCAAAGAACTTACGGTAAGAATACCGCCGTCCTCAACACGGAGTTGGGCCAGTGGCTCAAGCATGATGCCTCTTTCGTCACAATTAGTGATATGTATTTCGCCGAAATTGAAGAAAGTTGTTGACGGCTGACACACTAATCCATCACCATCACAGTTCGTGATTTCGATTGTACCATTATTAGTCATCGTACCAATGTAGATGGTATCACAGCAGCTAAAACTGTCGTTTTGGATAGCATAAAATCCCGGGTTTTCCATATTGATCATTGAGATACTGCCATTGTTAACTACCTCACCAAAGCTAGTCAATCCTATGATCAATCCATTGCGAATACAAACGGAGTCTCGATTTTCGAAATAGCAAACATGACGAAAATCTAAAGAATAAGAGCATCTTGAAATATCGATCAATCCATCATTTTCCACAGTTGATTCTGCAATTGCAACTAGACCATAAGAAGAATTCTCCACAAAAATATCCCCACTGTTCTGCAGCGATGATTCCACGGTAAGAAATATTCCATATGTCGTACTATCTATGGATATCGTTCCTTCATTTATAATATTGGAATTTCCATCGGAAAAAATACCGTGAGAGCCACTTTTAGGAATGGATAAAAGTCCCTGAACTGTTATAGTACCGCCATCATCTAGCCATATTCCTTCTGTTACATCACTTTTTACTGCAAGTAGCGCACCACTCTCTATTACTAGTGTTGCCCCATCATGTATTTCCAAGTACTCTACCGTGACAATGAATGTGGTAGGCAAGATCACATCTGATCCCACCCCTGAAATAATTGCACTATCACCCAAAGCAGGAAGGCCATCAGACCAGGAAGTGGAAACAGACCAGCTACCTGCTCCACCCAGCCAGCTGGTGGTTTTGGCTGTGACTTCGAATACAATACATACAGAAATAGTAATCAAGAGTGTTCGAATCAGCACTGAGATATGACTCATTAGTTTTTTACTCAAAATATTGCTTGACAGATACTTCCTTTGTCACCCAGTTGGGTGATATTTGGATAAGCAGTATGGAATGTATCAATGGCAAGATCGATAATAGTAAATCTTACTATCCCTCATAAGCGTGACCAGAATTGACTGTAATGAATCATCTTCCCGAAAAAATAAAGGTTTTAGCCTATATCGTACGAAAATATGACGGCCGCTGGCAGCTACTAATTTTCAAACATCGCGATTTTCCAAAGGCTGGTCGTCAAGTACCAGGAGGCACCGTCGATGAAGGAGAGTCCCCCGAGATGGCTGTGATAAGGGAAGTCAATGAAGAGTCCGGACTTGTGAATTTTCAATCAATTTTCCTTCTGGGTAGAAATGAATTTTTTCACCATGAGAAATCTGAAATACATCAACGTAACTTTTTTGCCCTAATTTTTGAGGAAGAATCCCCCCAAAATTTTGTGCATCAGGTCACGGCAGGGATTGAAGACACAGATCTCGTATTCATCTACACATGGTACGATCTAGAAGATGTGCCACCTATGGCAGGAGAACAAGATGCCCTTCTACCAAACCTGAAGGTAGAACTAAGCAAATTAGAATAGCTTTTCCCCTTCAAGGAAAAGAACTAAGCAGTCGATCCATAAATGTCGACACCATAGCTCCTGGAGCGATCGAAACAGATTTCGGGGGAGGCCAGGTGCGTGATAATGCAGACCTGAATGCACAAATTGCCAGCCTCACCACTTTGGGTCGTGCAGGTCTACCTGATGATATCGGCGGAGTCGTGGCTTTTCTATGTTCAGAAGAAGCCCGCTGGATCACGGGACAACGAATAGAGGTATCAGGAGGTATGCTTCTCTAAGATATCGCCGTATAGTAGAAGAATGACCGCACTTTGACCTGCCAATGAGCTTGGTTCAAATTGGTGAACCGTGTGTAGATCAAGAGTTTTGCCACTCATCATAAAATACAATATCTATGATACGAGTGGTCATTCTTCTATTCACCTTCTCATTCTCTATCTCTCTCTATACTCAATCGGTAGTATATTATGTCAATCCTCAAACAGGGAATGATCAGCATGATGGATCAGCACAGATACCGTTTGCGACGCTGGAAAAGGCCGTCATGCAGGCCAACAATCTCACTGGACAAGGCAATATTACAATCAAACTGTCACCGGGACTTTACACTTTAAAAGATAAGCTGATTGTCAATCCCATCCGACAGCTTTCAGATAGTACACGTTTCACAATTCAAGCCAGGGTGATGCCCTCTGACACCCAATGGACCATGGAGAAAGTCCCTGTAATCCAGTCTATTTCAGAAGACAACTCATCGACTCAGTTTAACCACTCAACCGGTATTCTGGTCGCAGAAAATCACGTGACCATTGAAGGAATTAAATTTTTGGGTAACCCAAGTCCGGTAGTGCCCTACTACTACCCGATTTCCAGAGAAGATCAGACATTAGACGATCTAATAATCAGGGAATGTCTATTTGTAGGTAACAAAGAATCAGCCAGAATACAAGGCGCGGTGTGGGCTCATGGCACACGTATAGATATTTCAAATTGTATATTCTACGAATGTCGAAATGCGATCCTGCTCTTTAATAATGTCACCGGTTTCAATATCAGCCAAAATATCATCACCCAATCCTATGAAAGTGCATTATGGTTGGGAAACGAAATTGACTCCTTTTCTTTTCGGGAAAACGTGGTGGCAAATAATCAGAACTTTCTGGTCATGCCCGCAGAAAGTAAATACTCGTCAGCATTCAAAAAATCAATAATTTCTGGAAATGCATCCTATGTGGGAAGCTGGTCCAGAGAAAAGCAAGGTATAATAGAAATATCAAATCCTGGTATTATTGAAGAGGAAATATACCGCGATAATAAAATAGAGGTGGTAGAAAATTTTGGAGTACACTTCCCTGACAATCATTTTCATACGAGCGGAGATCAAGAAAGTGTCCCAGTTCAGTCAGGACTCCTAAAACATATGAGAAAGTAGCCAAAATTCATGTATAATGTGAAATCAAACATTTCATATCAATGTCCGCTAGAATCTAATCAGTTCATTTAGTGCTGGATTCTTCAGAAAGGAATAGACTTTTATCTAAATTCTCAGCATTATTTCTTGCAGGACAATTACGGTAAATCATAATAATGACAGGAATCAAACTCATCTCTCTCGACGAATTAGAAGATCGAAAGCCAACGTATGCAAAAGTCAAGGACCTGGATCTCGTGGTCATACGGTATGATAATGAAGTATCCGTTCTTTACGGGCGATGTCTTCATAGAGGGGCCTTAATGGCTGATGGTCATATTGATGGTGACAACTTGATTTGTGGTGTGCATGGTTGGGATTACCGATATGATACGGGGGTGAGTGAGTACAACAATAGTGAGGTTCTATATAAATACAAATCTGAAATCAGAGAGAATCAAGTATGGATAAATGAGGAAGAAATCGATCAATACCTCAAGGAAAATCCGCAGCCTTTCAATCGTGATGAATACCTGGGACTCTATGCCGATACTCACCCTGAAGCCACAGAACCTCATACCGCTTATATAAAGTCGCTTGCCCAAAATGGACTGAAGCAATTTGGACATCATGGACCCTCTGCTGCGATGGGTGTAGACAGAAACACCCTGCCAAAGTGGGAGAATATTCAATTTCTACCCGCCCAGTTGGCCAAACGTCCACTGATGGATGACGAAGAAGTGGCAACCCAGGTAATAATTGGCCCCGGCGCTAAGAAGCCACTCCGCTTGGATTTACCCCTCTTTGTCTCAGATATGAGCTTTGGAGCGCTGTCCCGGGAAGCTAAAATTGCCTTGTCGAAAGGTGCTGAAATGGCAGGCACCGGCATATGCAGCGGCGAAGGAGGGATGCTTCCAGCTGAGCAGGAAAACAACTCTCGATACTTTTATGAATTGGCCTCGGGAGGATTTGGATTTTCATGGGATAAACTTGAAAAAGTACAGGCATTTCATTTTAAAGGAGGGCAAGGA
Organism: Saprospiraceae bacterium; assembly: GCA_050298535.1. Lineage (GTDB taxonomy): Bacteria > Bacteroidota > Bacteroidia > Chitinophagales > Saprospiraceae > JABDMH01. The sequence continues at coordinate 133,310 of JBNKUI010000040.1, read as the reverse complement.
GCGAAGACCGGAACGGGTGGTCATCTACCCGGAAATAAAGTGACAGAAGAAATTGCCAAAGTACGTGGTCTGAAACCTGGTGAACCTGCCATTTCTCCGGCTACCTTTTCTAACCTCAAGGGGGTTGATGCATTTAAAGCATTTGCACAAAAAGTACGTGAGAAAACCGGAGGCATCCCGATTGGATTTAAAATAGCCGCCAGCCACATAGAAGCTGACATCGACTTCGCTTTGGAGGTTGGTGTCGATTATATTATTCTGGATGGACGAGGCGGGGCTACTGGAGCTGCTCCCACTATACTTCGTGACAATATAAATGTACCCACCATTCCTGCGCTAGCCAGAGCCAGAAGACATCTGGACCGAAAGGAGGCAAAAGATGTAACGTTGGTGATCACAGGTGGACTAAGAATCGCTGAAGACTTCGCCAAGGCGCTGATGCTTGGCGCGGATGCAATTGCTGTAGCTAATTCGGCACTGCAGGCCATTGGTTGTCTAGGCATGCGTGCCTGTAACAGCAACAATTGCCCGGTAGGCATTGCTACGCAAAAGGAACACCTGCGAAATCGACTCATCATCGATGCCTCCGCCCAGCAGTTATGTAATTTCCTGACCGCTACTAATGACCTGATAAAAGTCATTGCCCGTTCCTGTGGCTATAAAAATATCTCCGATTTTAATCATAGTGATTTGAGTACCTGTAGCTGGGAGATGCATAAACTCACTCAAATTCATTTTGCGGGTATGAGTCCAAATAATTGACCCGAATTTTTCATTCAGAATAAAATTACAATCTGCATATCAAGCCAGTCCGGGCGGTAGTCTTCGTGGTTGATGATTACCATCATTTGCATTAAAATACAGCCAACTTAAATTTCACTTAAAAGTTGATAGTTCTCTTCTCATTCAAAAAATAAGAGATCATGAAAATTCTGATTATTTACGGGACTAGTGAGGGACAAACTCGAAAGATTGCACGATTTATGGAAGATGTTTTGCAAGATGAAAATCATAAAGTCGTCATTGCTGATGCTTCAGACGATCCACCTTCACCATCAGACTTTGATGCTGTTCTGATCGGGAGTTCGATCCATATGCACAAGTATCAGCGATCCGTTCTGGATTATGTGAACAAAAACGTGGCACAACTTAATCAAAAGCATTCCGGTTTTTTCAGCGTTTGTCTGGCGGTTGCTTCAGATATTCCCGAGGAGCATGAGGAAGCTGAAGAAATTGCCACCAACTTCCTATATGAAACGGGTTGGAGACCCGCGATGAAGACACATGTAGCCGGCGCACTCAAATACACACAATATGATTACTTAAAGCGCCTGGTCATGCGAATGATCGCCAAGAAGCAAGGGGAGTCAACTGACACCTCTACTGATCATGAATATACGGATTGGGATCAAGTAAGAACGTTTGCGCTTGAGTTTGCCCGGATAAAGAACTAGTGCCTGGGAGATTCTCAGCTAACTGGCTAGTTGTTCCCTCCAACTGATTTTCGTCGAAGATTTAGGGTGCTTCTTCTGAAGAAGGTCCTTTGAGGGGCAATTCTTTGATATCTTTTATAAAAATTAATTAACATGAACATCTCTACAGACTTCGAAACATTCACTACGCCTCAACTACATAAGAGAAAGAAGTTAAACAACCTGTCTCTCAATACGATATGGATCGGTGGGGCTATTGGTATTTTAGCGGCAGTGTCAAAGATGTTCACATCGGGAGCCATTGAGAGTACGACATTATTCATCTCAATCATCGCACTACTTGTATCTATCCCTACCTACTTCGAGACCGAACGGATCAAAAGCATACTCAACCAGCGAAGTCTCTAGCACAAGAGAAATATTTATTCCATCGCAAAACAAGCACCTGGAACTAACTCAAGTGAATCCTGGAAATTGGGTCGATGGTGAATATCTTCTTATTGCCTGGAAAGGATATGTTCTTCAGCTTGTGCGAATTCCTATTTTTGGAGGAGATTAGATTTCCGGGAAGGAAATGCATTCAGAAATTCCAAGTTGATAATCTACCAGAGTCATTGTGCAATATATCTATGCAAAAAATCAGTCCTTCGAGCACCTGGCAGCAGGACATGTAATTTATGGTCTGAGTGGTAGTCCAAATTTCCCTATCCGTTTAGCTCATGAGGTGTACAATCGCTGTTTGGTTTATCAAAAGAAAAAATGTGATATTTCTATCTATGATCCCTGCTGTGGTACAGGATACTTACTTACTACCCTGGCATTTCTCAACCATAAAAGCATTGCCACGATCTGGGGTTCTGATATTAATGTAAAATTCATCGATGTTGCTCAAAGAAACCTAGGACTTCTTGGATCTCAGGGTCTTGAAAAAAGGAAAGAGGAATTGGTAATATTAGCCACTCAGTATCAAAAAATTTCACATTTCAGAGCTCTTGAGTCGATAGAGTTGATTCGTGAAATGATAGTAGACCTGGATCATCCCCTGGACTTCCATGTTTTTGACAGAGATATATTATCTCCCAATACGAACCCCGGTCCGTCGTTCACCGCTGATATTATTATCACTGACGTGCCGTATCTGCAATTAGTGGATTGGAATGGAGCCGGTGGTATCAATACTATGTTAAGCAACATTCGTATGAATATAGATACTGAATCCATCATTGCCATAATTCATGATAAACGTCAGAAAATCACGAGTGAATTATATACAAGAATCGAAAGATTTAAAGTTGGAAAAAGAGTGATCGAAATATTACGACTGAAGTAACAAAATCCGTTTTGACCACAATTTCCATGCATTAATCTACCGGGTCAAACCAAAGATCCGGTGCATTCTTCACATTTCCCTGATAATCTATCAGGATCTCATCACCTGCTGAGATGGGCTTAATACAAGAAATGACGATCGACCTTTCATCCAGATCAAACGTTACATCGGCATTCGGTTTTGAAGAGTGGTTATAGATGGATCCATATCCCAGCGCTATGCATGTGCTACCACTATTGTCCGGCCAAATAAAGTAATAATCATGAAGACTTGAATTATGCACCTGGTCTATATCTTCCGGGGGTATCATGATTACCGGGCAAACTTCAATAACCTCTCCAGGTTGTATATTTTGGGCTGTGAAGACGGACCTTCCCTTCTTCTCTATATAGGCAATATATAAACCAGGAATATGCAGCATGATGCGGGTTTAATCATCAGGAGGGTAAATTATAAGTCAGCATCCCCTACCTTTTACGATTTGTAAATATATTGGTTATTATTACTATTTAGATAATCAGTTGAAATTCATCCCTAAATTGTAACCCACTATGAAGACAGCCAGCAAGAAAGTATTTATTAGTAGAGACCTTCCGGATATCGGTGCCAGACTTTTGACAGACGCCGGATTTGATGTAAAAATCTGGAATCAGGATCGCCCGATGACACAGAAAGAACTGATAAGGGAAGCCAGAGAAGTCAATGCCCTATTTTGCACTTCTGGAGATAAAATCAATGCCCATTTTCTAAATACCTGTGCACATTTGGAAATCATTTCGCAGTATGCTGTGGGATATGACAATGTGGACATCAATACTGCTACAGAGCTGGGCATCCCGATCGGTAATACTCCGGGTGCCATGAGCGAATCCACAGCAGACATTGCCTTTGGACTCATGATTGCGGTCTCACGTTGGATGTTTTACATGCACAAAGGGATAATAGAAGGCAAGTGGGATTATTTCAGACCTAAAGCCAATCTCGGTATAGAACTAACCGGAAGAACATTGGGTGTATTTGGCCTGGGGCAGATTGGAATGGAAATGGCACGAAGATGTAAAGGAGCGTACAAGATGGACATTATCTATTGCAATAGAAATCATAACATCGAAGCTGAAAAGGAATTAGGTGCCCGACTCGTTGATTTCGAAACGTTGCTGAAGGAAAGTGATGTGCTATCAGTCCACTCTGTACTTAGCGATGATACCCGGGAGCTTTTTGACAGGTCTGCATTTGAAAAAATGAAGAATACATCTATTTTCATCAATACTTCGAGAGGAGGAGTGCATCGTGAAGAGGACCTCATCGAAGCCTTGCAAGCCGGGACTATTTGGGGCGCCGGTCTGGATGTAACTAACCCTGAACCCATGCATCCGGATAATCCACTTCTTCAGATGGAACGAGTTGCCGTAACGCCCCACCTGGGATCGGCGACTGTAGAAGCACGAGATCGGATGGCTACGCTTGCCGCAAATAATATAATTTCCTTCTACAAGAACAAATCAGTTCCGCATCTGGTCAATCCTGAGGTGTTTTCAAAGTAGCTTTCAATCTCGTTAGTCGAAACATGGATATTAACGATTTGTGGATTGGTGATCGACTCATTATTAAATCTTCCGGAAAGGTAGGCACGTATGAAGGTATCAATAAAGGGAAGGTCCGTGTAAAAGTGGGTACCAAAATCATACTGGTACGAGCCACGAATATTATGCTCGCCCCGGAAAAACCTGTCGAAGATCCTGACTTAGGCCTGGGAGTACCGGATACAAATGAACATCCGAAGAAAAAATCACCGCCTAAAAAGACGATCAGGAAGGAGATAGACTTGCATCTGGAGAAGCTTCCACCCTTTGAGAACACACGATGGCAAACGGCACTGGAATACCAAATTGATACTTGCAAACGATTTCTTGATGAGGCCATTGAAGCTAAAACCCCTTGTTTACTCATTGTGCATGGAAAAGGAAAAGGAATACTGAAGAAAGAAATCCTGCATATGCTGGACGACTATAGTGCAGTATATCTTAAACTGGAAGTCAACCAGGGTGGAGCCATAGAAGTATGGATGCAATATTGATCCGCTACTTAGAGAGGTAGTGCTCCCAAAACATCAACTTGTCCATCGTGGGTAACTGCTCAGATTTTGATTGTTCTGCAATACTCAATATCCAGGGCCGATCAATGGAGAATGACTTCCATTCTGGCTGGCCATCTACATTGGGATTACCGTCTCTTATAAAGGAAGCCCAATAATTAGACATGGTTCCGGCTATTTCGTGATCTACCTCCTCCCAGGGACGATCCAGTGTATGCAGGTTGTCGTACGCATATACGATCTCTCCTGAATGAAAGGCACCAAATTGTGATTCGGGCGTGTATGCCGGTAATGATCGATTGAAATTATATATATAGACAGGCTGAGTACCTGTCTTATCCTGCATTTTTCCCCATGCATACACCTGAACACCGAACGACTCATCCCGATTCATATCAAACTGGGATTGCGCACTCTCTTCCTCTGTAGCCGTTGGGTATACCTTTAAAAAGTCATCTGTTTGCTCGCCAAACCGATTCTGAATGTTTTTTAAGAATGCATCGCGTGGTGTTGCAGCCCCCATCAAAACATCTTTATCATTCCAACCCACCAGGATAGGTACGTCATTTTGCTGTCCTTTCTGATAAATCTCCAGTATGGAAGCTGGCAACAAATAGCCATCCACAAATGGCCAGGACAAGGCATTATTCATGCCCATTAATTCTTCAGCTGATTTGCCACGTAACTCCTCGATCGACGAAGACACCTCCAGTCCCATCTCTTCGGCTGATTTGAGATCTAAGCTTGGTCTCCGAGGGCTCTGATAGAAACTGGCACCACTTTGTCCAATAGCCTTGTGAAACAACCCACTGGCCAGAGGAGAAGCGGTTAGGAAATTAACTCCGAAAGATCCAGCAGATTGCCCCGCAATCGTCACATTGTCAGGATCCCCACCAAACGATTCAATATTATCCCTCACCCATTGGAGTCCGGCAATCATATCCAGGATACCATAGTTGCCTGAGGTGCTATAGGAAGCCTCAGCGGAAAGATCGGGGTGGGCAAAAAAGCCAAATATTCCTACCCGATAATTTATACTCACTACGATTACATCCTTTTGAGCCATCGCAAGACCATCATAAATAGGGCAGCCACTACCTCCCGATCGGAAACCACCCCCATAGATATACACTAACACGGGTATCTTATCATCCGTGCTTTCAGCAGGTGTCCAAACATTGAGATACAAACAATCTTCAGAAATAGGCTCTTCTGGAATTAGGAACTCAGACGACCAAAACATGAAAGGACTGGGTTTTGCCTGCATGGGACTGGGTCCAAATGCTTTGCAAGACCTGATGCCTTCCCATGGATTTACAGGCTGCGGTGCCTTCCACCTCAGATCCCCCACCGGTGGTGCGGCAAAGGGTATACCTTTAAAAATGTGTACACCCGATGGTTCGTCCTCTACCCCTTCGATCTGACCTCCAGTCACTCCTACTACCTCACTAACTGACTGTCCAGAAAGCGAAGTCATCAAAAAAAAAGCCATTATCTGTATTAAAACCAACTGTCTCTTCTTCATCTTTTAGAATTTCTATGGACCAAAACCGAAGTGACAAACCTTTTATTGTCACATAGTGAGTCAATAGTAATGCTCATTTTTCGGAATTCCAAGTCACGGAATAAATCGATACAGGTATTTAACTAAAAAAAATGTAGTCATGAGCTTCTCCTTACAACGAGTCTTGAAAACACCGGACGAGTCTGATGAAGGGTTTTCCATTCCTGGAAAATGATTTGTTCCCGTAAAGGACCAAAGGTCTACGAACTTTTGAACACAGCCTATGTCATGTAGTACTTAAGTAATGTAGTGGCCTGAATTGATCCCTCTTCACAAGCAAGATTGCTCTGATCGAGGACACATAAAGTGCAATAACTTCGGCCTCGGATCAGAGTGATATGGCCATAACATTTGAAGTAAAGAGCGCATATACTGTTGAGGAGTTTAGCATGAATGCGATCGATTTTCGTACGGAATTTCAAAGAAGAATAGAATCCAGAATTAAATAAGGGGGCCATTAAGCCCCCCATAGAAATGTGTAGGGAAGTCTATGTCATTTAGACAAAGACCAGTTTTTTAAGATATTCTGCACCTGCTTGTGCACTTTTTAGCGGTGTAGAATTATCATATCGCTCCTGCTCCAGAATGTAGTATTGCATACCCATTTCCTCAGCCACTTTGAGAATGCGGGGATAGTCTATAAACCCTGTCCCCAAGTCACAAGATGCATTACGTTCTGTAGCTCCCTTGATCCGATCTTTCACATGACAAAGTCGGAATCTATTGGGATAGCGTTTTAGAAAATCAACAGGATCGGCTCCTCCGGTTACTACCCAGTAGATATCCATTTCATGATCTACCAGTTCAGGATCTGTATTCTCCATAATAAAATCATGCGGGATCATTCCAGAAAAAGCCTTGAATGTATACTCATGATTATGATAAGCGAAGCGAATGCCATTCTCCTTACAAATACGACCACAATCATTAAAGAGATCCGTCACTTCCTTCCAGGCATCCATACTCTTTTGGGGTCCGATATAGGGACAAATTAAGTAGGACATGCCAATCTCCGCTGCCTGTGCTGCTTTTTCCTCAAAATTTTCATGAATACCACAGTGACTGGATACCATCTCAAGGCCTAAATCATCGAGAAACATTTTGAAGTCTTTATGGGGCATATTCCAGAACATCCCTTGATCACCTTCAAAACCCTCAATTTGTTTGTAACCAAATCCTGCAAGTTGGGTAATGATACCTTTTGGATCTTCAGGCATTTGGTCACGTAATGTATACAACTGAATACCAAATTTATCCAGACTGGGCTCTCCCATAACTTCTGATGCAGCAGTTGCCGTTGCATCAACAGCAGTCTCTGCAGCCTGACTCTTACATGCCCATTGTGGCATCATCATCGCTCCTCCGGCCAGAATTCCCGCCCGCTGAAGAAATGCTCTTCTATCACTTTTCATTGTTTCCGATTATTGTTTCAAATATTCTAAAGGTAAGGTAAAACAAGAAATCTTTCTCAGTTTGAAGCTACCTCAAGGTCAAAATTTGACTCTGGTTCTTGCTCCCGATACTTTAATTATTATAAACTTCCCGAATTACTCTAGCCACTTCTTTTCCCAGAATCTCATTACCATGATCCAGAAAATGGACGTTTTTAGGAATCATAATCTCCTGCATTTGAGGTTTCACAAATGCATAAAGATCATTGATAGCTATCCCTTCCTTTTCCATTATCCGAGTGGCAATCTTGTTGTAGTTCTGCGCTTCACCGGCCATTCGAAAAGGACCATCAACCGGGGTGGGATATGGTGTAGTCGTGGCATAAATCAGTTTCGCTCCTGTAGCCTTCAACCTTTCTACAATCATCATTAGATTCTTCCTGTAAACCTTGGGCTCAGCTTGCTGGGGATCCTTCGGACTGAAGCTATTTTTTCCTGTCTCGGGATCTACATGTTTCAGATCATGCAATCCAAAGTTAAAATGAATGAGATCCCAGTTTTCATCTCCAATCCATCGGTCCATGTTAATTAAAGCATTTGTAGTCCCCTGACAATTTTCGGGCTTACCATCCTCCTGCATCGGTCGAAAAACGTCGAACTCACCCTTGAGTTGTTCCCTTACCGGACCTGTATAGCCCATTGAAACAGAATCGCCCAGAATCAGGATACGGGGTAGAGATGCTCTGCGAGTCCAGGATGAAAATATGCCACCTAATACCAGAGTTTGTAGGAAATCACGTCGATGCATCGATCTGAAAGTTGTTGTGTAATATAAACGAACAGATCTCAAAATAATCCGTGCTTTTGCGAAAAAAATCTCTACATTTTGAATGCTGCTAGTAGTAATAATACAGACGCAAAATGCATTTATCTGTACGGACCACTCAATGTTGCTGTGGACTCAAATAAAGCGTATGATTAAACGGGGTATATCCCGTGAGATATACACTTTTTCCTGCTATCTTTTCTTCTGCACCCCGAAGAACGGTCCATGTATGTTCGTGCAGCCCTGGGCCAAAGTAAATACGGGATTCTTCATCCCCAAAACTGCCGTAACCTTCTGCAAGAAAGTGTATATCGGTATCTGCGTTGTCTGGTCTGGTATTTTTAAAAATTCCATTCTCCCGGAAACTCAATTCCACAGCAACCGGCACATGATCTGTACCGGTTATTTGAATTTTTACTACCATACTATCCAGTCCATGGGGTATTACCTTCACCTTATATCGTATCGATTGCACCTCGCTTTGCTCTCGATTTTCTCTAGGCATATTTTCCCAGATACCATCGCCCGAAATTGAATCTCTGTGAAAGGGTTGATAATAGGGCCCTTTCAACTCCTGACTAAGCGTATAAGAACTATCAAGTACAATAAGCGTATCCGCAATCATCTGCCCTTTCCCAAAAAAAGCTGAACTAATCCTGAGACCTTGCAATATGGTATTGCCGTGGTGCATGGTCAGGAGCGTTGAATTCTTAGCCAGAAGTGTGGCGTCCCAATCTCCATCCCTAAATCGGACTAACTCACTTTCAGGAAAATGCCGTTCATACTTTACAGGAACCTTGCCTAATGGCATTTTTTCCCAAAGAGACTCCTCTTCGAGAAAATGACTTAATGTGCCAGAGAGAACCCTGGGCCCCAGTTGATTTTGGAGTTGGAAAGCGATAGCACCATACGTATCATTTTCATCTTCTAATGCCATGTACCTATAAGAATAATAATACGGTACCGGCAGTCTTGGTCGATATTGATCCTGCCTGCGGGATGCTTCGGTGACGACCTCACCATTGGGATGTAGATAATATATCGACATATCCAGGTTCTTCCGGACGGGATCTAACAGGGCTGGCCTCCCAAGCAATCTTGAGATCGTGATAAAACATCGATTCGTCAGCGGCGAATAAATCCCAGTGCTTCGCTCAGTGTACTGTCCCTCAGGATCTATGTCAATCCCCTCTGCAAGCCATTGATCAATACGCTGCACATATCGTTCATCTCCAAAAAGGTCATACAACCTGGCAAGCGCCATACTGACTACCCAGCGGTGATTAGGTGTATGAATACCACCCCTGACCAGAGCCTCTCCACCTTGCTTTAGAAAAGTTTGCATCAGATCTCTCACTGCCTCAGTTTCGCTCCTACCCTGCCTGGTCAATATCTTAAATGATCGAGCAATGGGCTCTACAGCAAATGCGAGGTCAGGCGTAGAGTGAAAATTTGTACTCAGCAGATCAATGGTACCGTCTGGATGCTGCTGATTTAGCATGAAAGTGATGGCATATCGCAGACGTCGCAGGACCGAATCTTGTAAGAATAAAGACGAACGATCACTTACATATGCCGCGGCCAAACGCTCTATAACTTCGGCCGTGTGATTAGGATAATAAATATTATATCGATCGGGAAAGCCCCCAAAGTTTTCATGTTTTTGGTCCAGCATTTGGCGGGGTAAGATCGTCCCTACATATTGATCATTATAGTGATGTAAGCTATCGATCCAGGCGTCATCAATTAGTGAATTTTGTGCATGAGCCAGAAAAGAAATTGAAATAAATAGAGAAAATAAAACTGATTTCATTTAAAAGAGCAATTACATGGCAGCAAACTTCTTCTCCAATTCTTTAATAGCTTCTTTTGAAATGGTACCGCCACCATGTAACAAAATTCGATATTTAAATGTAGTGGATTCACCTTTCTTTAATGCGAAATTCATGACTTCTTTATTCTTTGAAAAAGCACTTTGCCCCAGAGGGTTAGCCGCAAAAAGTCCGTATCCGCGCGCATGCCAATAGGTAGGATATCCTGGATTTTCCGGGTGATCGATAATTGTAATGGAAACCGGGTCATCCGATATTTTTCCATACATTTTCACCCAGGTGCCCCGTGTGCCCCACACTGCGTCACCTTCCTTGCCATTGCTGCTTAAATAATTGCCATTCACTCCGTCTTTATTCACAATTTTTTCTTCAGATCGATTGCCTGAGGCATCGACCAGATATTGTGGACTATCATCAGGAAGCTCCAGCTGTCGGGCTACTCTCACTCCCAGCATACCCTCCTTATTGTCATGCATATCCACATCTTCCAGGGCGGTCAGTGTGGTACTTCGATCTATAATCCGAAGTTTGCCCAGTTGAGAAAAACGATACGCGGTCTGTTCTTCCAGGAGTGGTTTTTCAGCTACATCAATCCATTGCGCGGTCACTACCAGATTTCCGGTGGCACCATCCTCCATCTTCAGAATTTTCTGGTGTACAATTCTTCCGTAATGATCTTTCTTCTCCGGATCAATATATTTGCTGTTGTTCCAAAAATCGAGGCCATTGACGTTTCCATAATTAAGCCAAAGTCCCATATGGTGGGGATGGTCCACCCGCTCTCCAGGACGTGGGGCGATTGGATAGCCGCGTGTGACTTCCGTACCTGAGGTTGTAATCAAAGGATATAAAAGAGGTTTTTCCAGATCATCACCATAGTGGTAGGTGGTAAAATCTGCTCCATCAATGCTGATTTGGATAGTAGATGTGGATTCGTCGTGCATGAATTTTACTTCGGATCGATGCAACTGAGCGGGAAGGTCTGTACTCAAAAGCATAGTGAAAAACATCATACAGGCCATAGTTTTTGATAGCATATCAATAGACAGTTTGTATCCTGAAAAGATAGTTTATTTATTCCATCCCTTAAAACTGCAGGGGTTCTGCGTTGATATCAATATTCATTCCAGGCCGGGTTTTCGGCCTTTGGCAAAATTGGCGGCATACCACAAGGCAGCATCTGGTTTTTTTTCCCATTCTCTGATCTCACTGATATATTGATCAAATTGGCGACCCGTGATTGCAGTGATGTCCAGAATATCCTCTCTTGCACCCTGTAAGATTCCAATAAGATTATTGGCATAATGGTGAAAGTTGGGTTCACTAGCCGCACTCCCAAACTTGATAAAGTCGATCTGAAACTCTCCAAATCCTGCTTGATGTAGAAGAGTGACCAAATTCCTCCCGATATAGGGATCATTGCCTCTGATATGGTATGCTTCATTATAGGGTCCCCACAGTGCGTCAAACGCCGGGGTATAGGGTGCAATTCGAAAGTTTTCATGGTCATCATCCACGAGATAGACGGTACCTCCTGGTTTCAATGCAGCATGGATACTCCTCAACGCCAGATCTGGATTGTCCAGGTGCTCCAAAAGAAATCGTACAAAAGCCAGATCAAATGTATTGAGTTCATCGGATCTCAATGGAAGATCGTAGGCACTTCCCTCGCGAAAATCAACCAGATTTGCCTCATTAGCCTCTTCTGCCCATCGGAGTGCCGTACTCAGTTGCTGGGGAGATTTCTCAACACCCACAACAGATCCTTGTGAGACCATAGAGCCAATCTGCCTGGAAAACAACCCCAGGCCACTCCCTACATCCAGCACCTTCTCATCGCCATTAAGCTCAATCTTGGCCAGACATCTGTCATTTAACAACTGATTTAATATGGCTAAACGCTCCTGCTCTTCCCTATGGGTACCATGGATATATCCAGATTCTTTTTGTTTCATTTAACTCTTTTTGGTATAAGAATTGAATCTTTACAGTGAATGCTACTGTACCACTTGCCTTGAAAATCCGGTTCAGCGGATAATTTGTCCTTTTCAGAAGGTCTTGCGTATTCCAGCTTTCATCGGCACATATAAAACTGCATTTTTAGAATTACATTGAGTAATGTATCTGAAATAAAGTGCATATTTTGCCCTTAAATCAGATGAAATCTTGATTTAAAATCCGCGAACTCATTCACCTCACACAAAAAAATTTAACCAATATGAAAACTAGATCTTTACTTACAATGGTTGCTTTGGCTTTTGCCACTTGTCTTTGGTTCTCAAATTCCAGTGGTCCAGGAGAAATCCAGGGCGTGGATAGAACCGGTGGACCATTATCTCCTGGATACTGTAATGCCTGTCACAGCGGTGGCAGCTTTGGCACTGATGTGCAAATGGCCTTGCTTGGTGTAGAAGGGGATACAATAACCGAATATGTACCCGGTGGCACATATACATTGAGAGTGCAGGTGCTGGGCGAAGGAGCATCAGGTTATGGATTTCAGGCTGTAGCCCTGGACAACATGGACGCTGGCGCCGGCACCTATGGCGAAGCTCCTGAGGGGATTCAGGTCACCACTGTAAATGGCGTCGACTATCCAGAGCATGACTCCAGAGCCTCAGAGGGCCTCTTTGAAATCGAATGGACTGCACCTGACCAAGGTTCAGGTCCCATTACTTTTTATGTAGCGGGAAATGCCGTTAATGCAAATTTTGATATATCGGGAGATGAAGCCGATACGACATTTGCCGTCATTGAAGAGGCCATTGTGTCCTCTGCAAAGGACCAGATTGCACAGGCTTTCAACTTGCAGCTGGGTCCCAATCCGGCACATGACTATGTACAGGTGCAGTGGGACAATCAGGTGATCCAACCAGAACAATTACGCATTGTAAGTGCGCTGGGACAGGAAGTACAACAATATAACCTCCGTACCATGGGCGGTATCGATCAATTGGAAATACCTACTTCTGATTTTACGGCTGGTATTTACTTTGTACAAATCTCCTCTGAAGAGGGCATCCAAACGAAGAGACTTCTTAAACGATAATTAAATCTTATAGATATAGCGATGTAAATCTCGCCAGAAGAATTAAGCGGATTTATTGGTTAGAGGATGATCGGGCAAGGCCTGATCGTCCTTTTTTTATGAAATACCCGTCTCAATAGATGCGCTGGAAAAGTCTTCTCCCCGGATCGGATTGTCCAACATACGTTGCAGCATGGAGATCTGCCCAATGTGTGTGAGAACATCTGCGAGAGGACCTTGCAAGAGTCTTTTTGAATAATTCATGGGTAGTTCCTTTGCCTTCAGCACTTCGTCCAATTGCTTAAGCTCTTTCAGAAACCTCATGATTTCCTTATCTAATGAAAGTATCTCTTCTGAAGAGGATTCCTTACTTTCTCTCTCGATAAATAGTCGTGTCCATCTGATAACATGTCTCATATGATGGACAATCTCAGTCGGGGTCCTACTTCCTTTTCCCAGGCTAAAACCCGGGAAAGCAGGTTTATAATTTGCTACGCTCTTGTTGAATCTATACAGAATCGTCGATAGTGTATGACGGAGAAGTTCATTCTTCATTGTACAACCATTGTATACCAATAAAAAAGACCCGACAAGTACACGCCGGGTCTATATTTTTCTTTCAGATAGTTTTCTGCCAATCAGTCTAATTCTTCTGAATTTTAGCCGCTTTTATACCCTCATTGGTTCTATACTGCACCACATAGGTACCTGTACTCAGTTGCGTCAGATCAACGGTCACGTTCGTACCTTCATCAAAGGACCGCATGATCATCTTGCCGGTGAGGTCAAAGATACGTACTTCACTTACGGTAGCACCTATACCTGCCTCGATCCGCAACCAACTGGCCGCAGGATTCGGGAATATCCGTGTCTCGGTGGATTTGTTGACTGAGATAATCTCGATATGCGAAAGATCGGTACTACCGTCCAGATCGACTTGCATCAGCCGGTAGTAAGTAGTACCATCCAATGGCTCGCGGTCAGTCGCTTCATAGAGATGTGATTCACCCACAGAAGGCATGGATACGATCGTAGTCCAGTTTTCCAGATCCGTGGATCGCTGTACCTGGAAGTGATCGCTGTTGATTTCTTCCGCCGTATGCCAGTCCATTTGTACTACATCATCTATCAGATTGGCCTTAAAGGGTGAAAGGTAGGTGACCGGCAGCACATTGGGGAACTCATTGGCCCCAATGTCTATAATTTTTCCAACAAGCCTTAGATCACCATATGCGTCTACTTCATCCACACCAATGACCGTATTAGGATCACCCGCTTCAATAGCAGGTGATGCCATCGTCAGATGGAAGTTTAACGAGCCTGTCCCTGTTCCCTGATAGGCGGGATCTCCGAATATCGAATTGGTGTCTTGGGCTTCTGCAGTACTATAGTCTTCCAACGATGAGTAGGAAGTTCCGTTATAGGTAAAGCTCGGTGAACCAGTTGTATGATATAGATTGTAATCTAGAACCAAACCACCAGCTGAAGTTGCTGACAGAAGTTGTCCGGAAACATTTGAGAAGATATTATTGATCACAGAAGTTGAGGTGACAGATAAAATGGATAGTTCAGATTGTGTGCTATCAAGAGCATTATTAAAGGTGGAATTATTTCTAATCAAAGAATTGGTCACTGTCCCTGTCCCCCCTAATGCGATAGCTGGTCCCTCATTTGCAGAAATTAAATTATTTCGGACGGTTATATTATCTCCAGCATCGATATTAATCGCGGCCTCTGCATTATTAAGAATTAGATTCCTTTCAATTAGTGTGCTCCCTGCAGTATCAAGTCTGATAGCCTCTCCAGCATTCTGACGAATATTATTTCCAGTAATGGAACCATTATTCGGATTATTGGAACCTCCTACTACAGCAACTCCTGAATTGCTCAAAGCTGAAATATCATTGTTTCTAATAGAATAGTTGGTAACATTTCCCACAATCTCTATACCACTTCCCAATCCAATCTCTGACTCTCTGATAACATTATTAGTGATTGTAACTGCATCAATAGGATTCACCGAATCACCACGAATAAGAATGGGATACGATGCTCCATCTGCATTTGCTGAATCTTCACTAAAGAAATAATAATCGATTGCTACTAGTTCATTACTAGATATCAAGATATTTTCAGACGATCCTGTAACTGCGATACCACTTGCCCCACTTCCTGCATTTGACTCTATCGACAAACCCCGAATTGTAATATCAGACTGATCATGGATAGAGATCAATGGAGCTCCTGGAAAAGCAATGAATGTCAGCCCAGCAATGATGGAACTAAGAGACTCTCCTTGCAATATAACTCCCGACTGATTGAATTCTATCCTTTCAAAATAAATGCCTTCCAAAACCACTACGGAATCTCCCTCCATAGTATTGTCAATTGCAAATTGAATTGTTTGATATGCAGTGCCTTCGGTCAGGCCATCGTTTCCATCATCTCCAGAATTACTTACGTAATAAGTAGTCTGAGCCGACAGCGCGAAAGAGGTACAAAGTAGTAGTAATAAGCCATGGAGTATTTTCATCGGTATCGTGTTTGTTTACCATTGAGTACACCCCGTAAATATAAGAAAACAAATTAATGCTTAGGGTACCGTAAATTAGAAATCTAGTCCGGTCGAGTCTAAATTGTTACCATTTGTATAGATGGTGGGAAATATCCGTGTAAACGTTTGCATCGAAATCGTTATAACCTTAACATTTCTAGTCCAAGAGAAGGTAAATAGGGCAATGATCCGATCCCAGAACCTCCGTAAGCATATGGCAATCCGTAACACGGGGTAGCAGCGACTCACTCACCAGGAAGTAGTCTATTCTCCATCCTACATTACGCTTCCGGGCATTGAACATATAGTTCCAATACGTATATACCACAGCCTCTGGATTTCGAGATCTGAATACATCTACAAACCCTGCATCCAACAGGGCACTAAATCCATCAATCTCCTGCTGGGTATAGCCAGCTGTCTTATTGTAATTATTCTTTGGATTTGCCAGATCAATAGGTTGATGTGCTACATTAAGGTCTCCACAGATGATTACGGGCTTGGATTCCTCGAGTTTCTTAACATAGCTCAAAAAATCTGCATCCCAGATTCCTCTATAATCGAGTCGTACCAGTCCCCTTCCTGAGTTCGGTGTATATACTGTTACTAAGTAGAAATCTTCGTATTCTACTGTGATCACCCTCCCTTCATTATCATGCTCCTCGATCCCCATGTCTTCGATGACCTGTACCGGCTTTGTACGCGTAAGGATCGCGGTACTTGAGTATCCTTTTTTCTCGGCAGAGTTGGCGAATACCGAATAACCTTCCATACCATCCAGCGCTTCTTCCACCTGCTCCGGTTGAGCCTTGGTTTCTTGCAGGCAGATAATGTCGGCGTTGGTCTCTGCCATGCTTTCACTAAATCCCTTTTTGACGGCGGCCCGGATGCCGTTTACATTCCATGATACTATCTTCATGCCGCGAAGATAGCGCTTCGTGATGAGTCCGAGAAGTTACCAGATAGGATTCAAACTATACAATCGGCTTCTCAACATGTGAACCGGTTGGTCTATCCGAATTACAAAATCAGTGTACTCTTCTGAAGGGAAAAATATGTCTGTCATGACCGTCCGGCCCTCATCAGCAAACATCTCAATAGATGTCTTATCGATATAGAGATCCATTTGTACTGTTTGGGATTTGTAATAGCAGGGAGCGACATGAAATCCATTGAAATCATCACTGAAAGACCCATCTCCGGCTGACAATCGATCCATGAAATACTCATTTTGATCCACATCATAGCCGAAGCTAAATGTCTCGCCCACCCCATTGTACATCTCCACTACAATCCGACCAGAAGCAGGCTTCTGAAATTCCAGATGTACCTCATATAACCCGGTCTTATCATTGATGGACTTGATCAAATCATATTCTGCCTGGAGGTCACCTCGACTGAAGGTCACCGCTTCCTGTCGTAATTGATTCATCTTAGAGATAGGCTGGGAGGTCAGCCACAGATCTTCCTCGGCTCTGATCAGCTCCAGCTTACGGGGGAGAGTCATGGCACTTCTCCAGGAGGAGGCAGGAACTTGCTGTGCATATTGCCAGTTGCTCATCCATCCTATATAAATGGGCCCTTGTCCCTCGGGCAGATCCGACCAGGTGACACCCGCATAATTATCCTTCCCCCCGTCGAGCCATTTTTCCCGGATCGGTTGATCTGGTACAAAGGTCTTTCCATCAAAAGCACCGACAAAGTATTGCGTCCCAGATCCACCGTTGGGCTGACCGGGATTAATACTCACCAAAAGCACCCATTTTTCCAATTCTTCATCCTCCACCGACATCGGAAACAAGTCCGGGCATTCCCAGACACCTCCATGGTTACCTACGTTTTCACCGAATGAGGAGAGATATTCCCAGTCTTTCAGATCGGGTGAAGCATAAAACTGGATGTGGTCACCAACGGCCAACGTCAGGATCCATCGCGAGGAGGGCTCATGCCAACGCACCTTAGGGTCGCGAAAATCCCGAATACCAGCATTACCGATCACCGGATTGCCGTCATACATTTCCCAGGTTCGTCCCCTGTCGAGACTGTAGGCGATGGATTGTGTTTGATGATCATTGGTCCCTGCCTTTTCTTTGTCGAAATGATGTTGGGTGAAAATCGCGACCATCGGCGGAACCGACCCGTCACCAAATCCCGTCGTATTATTCCAGTCTATCACAGCACTCCCTGAGAAGATACATCCCAGTGGATCAGGGTAAATGGCGATGGGAAGATTCTCCCAATGTACCAAATCAGGGCTAACTGCATGCCCCCAATGCATCGTGTCCCACTGAATACCACTAGGATAATATTGGTAGAAGAGATGATATTCGCCCTCATAGTACACCAGACCATTAGGATCATTCATCCATCCCAACGGAGGCGAAAAGTGTAATTGAGGACGATATTTTTCATTATATGTTACTTCTTGTATTTCAACGGGTTCTGAAGAATCAACCGCCGAGGGTTGATCCCTGCAGGCAGTAAAGACGAATGTCAGACACAGCAACATGAGGAAATGCTTTGGTGTCTGATAATACCATGTCATGGTGCAATGCACAGAATTTAAATCCATATATCTTTTTACGCTTTGGCGGATGACTTTGTCAATTTCTTCTGAAGCTCTTCCAGGCTGACCCCCTTGGTTTCTGGCATCATAAAAATCCCAAACAATAACTGAAATACCATCATGACGGCAAATGCAGCAAAGAGAGGCCATGGATTATCTCCCACTAAATCAATAAAGAAAGGCGTCAATGCGGTAATCAGAGCTGCAAAAACCCAGTGGGTGCCTGCACCCCAGGCTTGCCCATTGGCACGAACTTCGGTTGGAAAAATTTCCGAAATAAATACCCAAATGACAGCACCCTGCCCCACCGCATGTGATGCGATAAACATCAGTACAAAACTCAGCAACAATATTTGGTCAGCACCCGTGGCATAGCACCAGGCCACCATAGAAAGACTGATAATATATCCTACTGACCCAATGAGGATCAGGGTACGTCTCCCCATTCTATCGATTAGGTACATTCCTAATAGTGTGAAAACAATATTTACGATGCCAATACTGGTCGATTGTAGCAGAGCATCTTCGGCACCAATCCCCGCCGCCTCCAGCAGTCGGGGTGCATAATACAGTACAAAGTTGATACCAGACCATTGATTAAAGAAGGCAATCAGGAAGGCCAATGTCAAGGCTAAATTGTACTTTCCAGAGAATAGGTTACTCTTGGCGCGTTCAATACCCGCGTTTCTCACATTATCAATCACCTTGTCAATGGCTTCTTTTGAAGTGTACATCCAGCTCAATACCTCGCGGGCCGACGCTTCATCATTTTGTTTGGCTAGCAACCACCTAGGGCTTTCGGCCACCCTCAACACCATAATGCAATAAATTGCGGCAGGAATAGCTTCGACACCAAGCATCCATCGCCAGGCATTGTGCTGTACATATTCGCCTATTAAGTAGTTGGAAATAAAAGCCACCAAGATCCCAAAGACAATGTTAAACTGATACAGCGCAACCAGTTGTCCTCGCTTAGAGGGAGATGATATCTCAGCTATATAGGTGGGAGCCGCCACCGATGAAGCACCTACACCGAGACCCCCAATGAATCGAAAAAATGAAAAAGAATACGGATCCGGTGCCAGGCCTGAACCCAGGGCGGATATTAGATATAAAATGCCGATCCAAAATAAGGTCTTACGTCGGCCGTATCGATCACAGGGAATACCTCCAAACAGTGCGCCAACAACAGTACCCCAAAGCGCCATGGCCATAATAAAGTTGCCATGAAACAAGGGACTCGTGTTCCAAAGTCTCTGAATGGGCTGATCTGCACCTGATATGACAATCGTGTCAAATCCAAAAAGGAAGCCTGCCAGTGCCACGGCAACCGACCAGACAAAAACTTTGTTCTTCTTTTCCATACATTAAAATATTAACTACCTGCTCAGAAAGTCCAAAATGGGAATCTGAAGTTTCTTCCAAAAAAATTGACCAATCTTCTGAGATTTTCCGACAGCCTTCATTGATAGGTAGTGGCTACTACCTGACAAGTAATACCCTAATATTTTACAATGAATGTCAAGATGAAAATGTACACAGCAGTCTGGTTCCTGACGAATATAGCAATAATAACCAGTTATTTTATGTAGAAAAATGATGGCAACTATGAGACCTGGAACACCCACTCAACTTATTGAAATACTGTGAGTTAGTAATATACTACATGGCTCATTTCGACACAAGGGAGGAAAAAATATTTTGACTTTTTTGAATACGGTATAGGGGTTTTCTCAAGGAAATCACATCTATGATATTGAACGGTTGAAAAAAACTAATACCTATTTGAGATCAACTTCCCGGTAGCACTTAAAAGTCTCAGGTGCTATCGTTACAAAACGAAATAAAACACTATGAAAAAGATAATTTTTGTAGTGGCCATGCTGGTCACTTCCTGGACAATCTATGCGCAAGATCACGTACAAACCTTCCGCGGCACCGTGGTCGACAAAGAAAGTCAAATGCCTCTTACTGGTGCCAATATAATGATACTGGAATCAGATCCTATGCTGGGAACCAGTACCGATTTTGACGGTACATTTAGGATAGAAAATGTGCCCATCGGTAGAAAAACAATTAGTATCTCCTACTTAGGGTACGAACCCCTGGTAGCTCCCAACATACTAATTACTACCGGAAAAGAAGTGGTGATGGAATTCGAACTCACCGAATCACTCGTCACCATGGATGAGGTCGTAGTAACCGCAGAAAATGAAAAAACACGCCCCATCAATGAAATGGCCGTGGCCAGTGCGCGCTCCTTTAGTGTGGAGGAAACCGGGCGATATGCATCCAGCCTGTTCGACCCTGCCCGTATGGCGCAAAACTTTGCCGGTATCTCCACGACAGGCGGCACTTCTGATCTTTTTAATGAAATCATTGTTCGGGGGAATAGCCCGCGGGGTGTTCTGTGGCGACTAGAGGGAATCGAAATACCCAACCCCAATCACTTTGGAGGTCTGGGCAACAGTGGTGGAGGTATCAGTATGCTCAGCAGTAGTATGCTATCATCCAGTGACTTCTACACCGGAGCCTTCCCGGCTGAATTTGGAAATGCCACCTCAGGTGTCTTTGACCTTAACTTGAGAAAAGGAAATAATCAGAAGAGAGAACACTCCCTCATGGTGGGAATCCTTGGAACCGAGGTAGCCTCGGAGGGGCCTTTCGGCAAGCCAGGTGGTGCCAGCTATCTTGTCAATTTCCGATATTCCACACTGGGCATCTTACAAAAAATAGGTCTCAATCCAGTGGGTGATGTGCTGCCGGAATATGGTGATCTATCTTTTAATTTAAATTTCCCACGCACAGGGGCCGGCACTTTCAACCTGTTTGCCTTAGCGGGTAAAAATATCGCTTCCTTTGATGTAGATGCCGACTCCACATTGTGGGAATATGATGATGATCACGAAGGTTTTGAGGAGAGACAAACAGTAGCTACCGTAGGCCTGGGACACCGATTATTACTAAGTGATAATAGCTATCTGCATACGGTAGTAGCGGCGTCTGTAGATCGGTCAGATGATGATGAATACTATCTGGATAAAAATGACAACTATCGAAAAATCGATGATTTTCAATATCAGTTCTCTAACTATATCTATCGTGTTACAAGCACCTACCATAAGAAATTAAACAATAGAAATACTTTCGAGGTGGGTGGAATTGCTAGTTACCACAAATATGATTTCTTTGCCCGCGATTTTTATGATGCAGGGACTAATTTTGAAACATATCTGCAAGACACCGGCTCTGCCGGTCAGCTACAGGGTTTCATTCAGTGGAAACATCGTATCAATGAATCATGGACTTTGACCGGGGGAATTCATGCCAACTACTACGCCCTATCAAAGCACGGGAGTATTGAACCAAGGATTGCATCAAAATGGACGGTGAATGATGCTACGAGCTTCCATATGGCACTCGGCATGCATTCAAAGCCGGAACATCCTGTATTTCACCTGGCCGAAACAGTTTCATCTGATGGAGAAGGTACATTCCCCAATAAAAACCTGGACTATTTGAAGTCACTGCATGCGGTGGCTGGCTATGATCACTACTTCTCCAAAGATTTAAGAATAAAAGCAGAGGTCTATTATCAGCATCTCTACGATGTACCGGTAGAAGAAAGCAACGATCTGAACACCATATTGAATGTACTGGACGTATGGGATGCCCTGGACGTTGGTAAATCAAATAACAGCGGAAAAGGCAGGAATTATGGAATTGATTTAACACTGGAGAAAACCTTCAGTAAATCTTACTATTTCCTAATGACAGGAAGCCTCTTCAGTTCCAAGTTTAAAACTCCTGAAGGAAAATGGTTTAACACCCGATTCAATAGTGGCTATCAGCTAAACCTCCTGGGAGGAAAAGAATTTGTAACTGGTCAGGAAAAAAATAAAATTTTCGGTCTCAATGGAAAATTCGTCATAAATGGTGGAAACCGGGTGACTCCAATAGATTTGGCCGCATCACGTGAAGAAAACCGAAGTATTCGAGATTTTGATAACTACCTGGGTGAATCCATCGGAACCTACTACCGTTTCGATATCGGGATAAGTTATAAAATCAACAAAAAATCTAAGACGCACAGTATCATGCTGGACATCCAAAATGTGACCAACCGACTCAATCCTTTGGGCCAATACTATCGGGCTTCCACGCAGAACATAGAGTTTGATACCCATACCGGACTCTTTCCAGTATTAAATTATAGACTTGAATTTTAACTAAAAGAAGTTAAAGGCAAGTGATCTATTTTTCCAACCTGTTTCACAGACGGCTGCAGATATATTCTGCAGTCGATCTTTTTAAAAAAAATTAACCATTGAACCTATTTTCAATTCCTTCTGTCATGATGATTCCATTTTCACCAATCCGATCCGATGAAAAAAAACTTAGCGGGAAGGTCAATCAAAACTTTGAAAATGAATTAGAAACCCTGAGATCCTATTTCAAAATTCCAGGTTTGGCAACGATTGTCTCAAAGGATGGAAAAATCATCAATGAATCCTATCAGGGAGTAGCCGATATCGAAACAAAAACTCCCTTGGATGATACAGTACAGTTTCCTATTGGTTCTCTCACGCGCATATTTACGGAGATCCTGGCGATGCAGCTGGCACAGGAAAAAACCATTAACGTGGAGGAACTTAAATTTTCTAGATCCCCTGTTTCAGGCATGGAGATCAAAGATGTTATCTCAAGACCAGGGAATAATACCAGGGGTTTCCCTTCGCATCAAAATGACACCAACCCATTGCTACTACACACCCGGACCCATTCCAGCAAAAAACCCTTTAAACAACTCATGAGGGAACAAATTCTCGATCCTCTGGAAATGCACTCGACTTATTTTCTATCTGACTATCCTAAAATTCCTATCTCAGTAGCGAGTCCACACATTGGGAATCAAGAGGTATCGGTGGGTCATATCGAGTATGGATTAGAAGAAGTTACTGGTCTTGTAAGTACGGTTAGAGACTTTCATAAACTCTGCAATGCCTGGGATGACAGCGAACTTATTCCTAAGGACGCAGCGCTTAATGCCTGCAAGTATCAGAAAGTACATGGAGAAGAAATAATTTGGTCTTATGGCCAAATGGATTGCTACGCCAGTCTTTTTATTAGAATACCACAACATGGATTGACGCTTATAATACTTTCAAACAGTAGTGTTCTGTCTGAAGCTTCGAAATTACATTTTGGCAATATTATGAATTCTCTATTTGCCCAATGCTTCTTTAAATACTTCTTGAATAATTCAGACTTTTTTTACCGGGGATCCATTGCTCCTTTAAGAGAAGTATGGCACGAGATAGAATACACCCCTATTGAGCATCTATTATCGCAGGCTCTGGCACTTTCCTATGAAGCAACATTTGAGCCTAAAGCATTGCCTCGTTGTATCCATTTTCTAGGTAAGTTGTTTCAAACCCATCCCAATTATCTATCCTATGCAGATATAACGCTATTGCATAGCCTTTGTCAAATAAAAGAGGTGTGTTATACCCGAAAATTGATGCCCGTGAATCGATTCGACAAACAAATATTAGCGATTGCCCGATATCTCGTATCGAAAGACAAAGACAACCCATATGTTAACACCTATTTAGGCACATTCTACCAACGACAGGGCAGAAATGATTTAGCAATACAGCATTTATCCAGGGTGGTTTCCAATCTTGATTCAGTGCGCAATTGGTACACTGGACAGGCAATGGAGTGGATAGATGAACGCAAGAATCTTTACTAAATATTTACGGCTTCACTACATAATTTTCCGGAGTGTAGTATAATTATCACAAGAATTCCCCGGGACCCCGAAGTCGATAATAGCAATTTAATCCAACCCTGCCGAGTCCCGCCCCGTGTACCTGATGACTGTACACATCCCATTCAGCTCCGGAATATTGTAGACTTCAAACAGATGTGGATTATTCTGAAGAATGGGTACAATCGTACTTTGCGTTTTTCCGGCCAACGCATCAATGATCAAATGGGTGATTCCTTCCCGTTCGATTTCTGCTAATTTTCCCCTCGCATATGCTTCATTATACTCATCAACGCCTGAGGTAATTTGTTTTCCTTTAAGACCTGAATATAAATATGTAATGCGGGGTTTAAAGGACATAATATATGAGTCAGCCGGCAGGTTCTTCCCACACCAGGATGCGGCGGTCAGATATGCATTTCCATGAGGACCTATGCCCGATTTGGCTCTCCCCAGATTCGTTATATTGCCCGACATCCCGATAATGAAGATCGTGGCAAGTGCCATAACGGGGACGAGTGGCTGCCATAAGGATGCAATTTTGAGACGGTCAAAAACATGCCTACTGATCCAATCCAGACCATCTACGAAATAGAAAATGAAAAATGGTATCAGTACGGACAAGTAGCGGATGATCACCATCTCCTGTGGAGTCATACTGGCTAACCATACTAATATCAAGGCAGTCAGGGCATAGTATGCCTTTATGTCTTTCGAAAACAAACCTCGGATCAGGCCTACTAAAATCAGGACCTGGGTAAGCAGAAAGCCCAGACTCACCGGACTCAAATTAGTTTGAGGCAACATCTGGTACCATCGAAAGGTTTCCTTGCTGAAGAGCATATGCCCCACGACATGCATTGAGGCCTGAATGTTTGAGTCAAAGTAGGCATATAGATCCCTACCCAGGAATAGATCAAGTTGCGAAAGACCTTCCCGGGATTTAACAATTTGAAGCATGGCAAATCCCAGGACCAGTGGCAGAAATACTGCAAAGAACTTTAGTAAGGATTGGCGATTTGCACCATTCCAGAATCCTTCCTGACGCAGTTCACGCCAGGGAATACGAAGTGTCAATGTTGCTAAAGAGGCCGCAAGAATGGCAATGCCTACTGCCCGGGTCAAATACGCTAATACAATGAATATGAGCGTAGCGACATAATAGCCTGCGTGGAATCTTTTGCATGATAAATATCTAGATGCACCAATCAGAGCTAGCAGGGACCAGCATAGATAGGGAGCTTCCGTCATCACACTGGTGGTATTAGCCACCAGATAAGGACTTGAAGCAACCGTGACAGCCAGCAGAGCACTCAGGTTACCATCAAGATGCTCTCTGAACAAGCGAAATGTCAGAGGAAAAACCGATATGCCAAAAAGCATGACCAGCACTTTCATCTTGAAAATATCTAAGCCCCAAATGGCATATATTGGGGCCAACATAGCCGGCAGGCCGATGGATGCCAGGGTATTCCGCGTCTCTGCTGGTGTGTATAAGCGGTATGCCCCACCCCTTTCCACCAATGACTGTGCTGTGATCATGTATTCAGCATTATCTCCATTGAATGAAATTTCCTGACTGAAACAAGCAAAGTAGAGTATGCAAATGGCACTAAATCCCAACCCCAGTACAATCCTATGCAATTTCGTCCAGGCGGCCTTATCCTTAAGAAAATGATAGCCGAAGAAGCCAAATGTTGTAGTAAGGACTACAAAGGTGCTAAGCTGTGGAATAAGGATCGCATTTCTTGAAACGGTGGGTGGTAGTCCATTCAGGTCATCGTGATTGAGATACATAAAGAAGGCGCTCATCGCGATCAACGTGAAGAGCACAAGAAATACGTTGCTGGATGTGAAATAAGTAGAGAACCACCCTGCACCACTCCGCATGGGAGTACGCTTTATTTTTTTGTCCCTTCTTTTTCTCTTTCTAACCTTTTGTTTTAGTGCCATACGCGAGTCTTCAGAAATTGGATTTCATTGTCCAAAGTCTGCAGACTGGTTGGCAGAGGGTGCAAAGTAAAGAATACTATCACCGTGTATAGATGTAACTTAACAGAAATATATCATATTGTATCGGTGGACAGTATTCTTCGCCTAATAGACCAAAATTCATATCACGCCAGGGAAAAGATACGTCCAAATACAACGTTTTACTTGTCCTTTGGCCCTGCTGATCTGCCCTGAAAAGGTGATTAAATTTCTGGAATCAAATACTGTGCTGATCCATCATCTCTGCAGAGACTAGCTTGTACACTTTGCCATCGGTCTTGGTAAAAATGTACAGCTCGCCCTCATGATCCTGTCCAAATCGCATATCCACCCGATCGTGATCACAAAGCTTTTGCAGATCCGTGATTTCTCCCTGATAGCGGATTTTCCATTCTGATGGATATTGGGTATCTCCAAGCTTCAGATCTGCATTTTCCACCAAAAGCAGTCGACCTCTTACAATGCCTCCAAAAACATATTTGCCCTTCAAAGGGGTTAAAAGGTCTCCATCATAAACATATCCACCGGAAATCGCATTTGCCTCATCATGATCAAACTGTAATGCGGGTACTGTGTATTTTGGATCATCATTTTCGGGAGCTGCCTGAATATAAGTCATACTTTTCATAGGGTCAATCACAAAGGTACCTTCCCTCCTAGGCCATCCGTAATTTAAGCCGGGCTCTACCACATTCAATTCCTCAATTCTATGCTGACCTATACAAGAGACAATGAGCTTCCCCTGTTGATCCCAAATAATACGATGAGGATTTCTAAATCCATAGGCATATACTTCACCAGGGCTTCCATTTCCAAAGTCAGGATTGTCCGATGGAATACCATACATTCCATTTTTGCTGTTGTTACCCGATGGATTGATTATTGCGATGGTACCCCAAGGCTTCTCAGGATTTTGGGTCAGGTGCAATAGCCTTCGGCCTGCACTGCCACCGTCACCAAGGCAAACATACAGATTGCCATAGTCAGCATTACCTGGCGACACCGTATTATTAAATCGAATTTCCTGCATCCCGTGAATACCTGTTGCCATGTCAATTCTGAACAATTCCCGCGAAGTACCGGCAAATCCAAGGCGCTGAGGATCTTCTACCTTTCTCTCAGTCAAAACCCACTGCAGTGTGGTTTCAATACTATCCTCAATCATAAAATCAGCGGGTTTATTGCGTGCAGGTTCGGTATGTGTCGTATACAGCAAGCCATTTTTTGCAAATTCGGGATGGAAGGTGAAGCTTCCGAAACCTGTCGCCAAACCCGGCTTGTGTATGAAGTCTGGTTCTAAGGCATTCATGTCCAGGTATTCAACAAAAGTATCACCGGTGATTTCGTACATGCGGCCCCGAAGATCTGCAATAAACAATCGGTCAGTCCCTGGTATAAAATCCATCTTGACCAGACGTGTCACAGGAATACTTTCACTAGAAGGTGGGAAAGTCCACTTATGTTCCACATCCACTACAATACCGGAAAACTCCACTGCCTCTTCTATGGGATTCATCAGATCATCCACTACGAGCTCAGAAGTCTCCGTCACTACCGGAGCTGGTTTACTATGTAAAAAGGCTATAATCGCATCCAATCGATCTGCAGAATACATCCCGAACGTGGGCATATAAACCTTATATCGATCGTATAAAGCAACGGCATCTTCATCACCTGAGTCTACCATTGCTTTGGGATTTGCAATAAACTGTTTCAGCCATTCATAGCTTCTTCGAGAAGTCACGCCTCCCAGATGTGGACCAATTCCATCCTGGATAAAATTGTGACAGGCACTACAGTCTTGCATAAAAGTGCCCCTGCCACTGTTGATCACGCGCTCCTCCGTAGAGATCATAGACACATCGAACGATGCTCCTGCCGCAGGCTCATTATTGCATGACCAACCAGTCACCACCATCAAGATGATGGTAGTGACAAATAATAATCTTGATATTGACATGGTTCCGTATATCAGGAGACTACATAGACTCCTGCTCTTCTATTTTATTTAAGAACTCAACGAATGAAATAGACATGGAGGTCTGCACCTCTGAAGCCTCTGGGCTCTTCACTACAAAATACACATCGTGCACGCCTTCTACGTTTGAAATTTCAATCATTTCGGGTGGAGTTGGTGGTGCCCTCCAGTTACGCTGCTCTGGCACAACCTGCTCTGATTGACCCAATAGCTGTCCGGTTGGACTATCTAATCTCACTTCGATTATACCACCTGCGGCATTAGATCGCACACTGGCCGTTGCACGGATATTGATTTGCTTAACACCGGTCAGATCCAGTGCTTCAAATGCAAAGTACGACTCAGGACCAACAGCGTTAAAAGTAATCCTTGGCGTGGTAAGCAGCTCTGTACCTTTTTGTATCGGTGCTTCATAGGGAACCAGCCGTGGATTTCGTAATGCGATGAAGGACTCACCTGCCAGTGATGGCTGTGCATTGGCACCCTTATCAGCATAAGCGGCGCGCAACAGAAAACCACCATAGTCCTCACTTTGATCTTCAGGAATTTCAGGTTTTACCACCCCGGCCAACGGCAATTTTTCGACAGTAGCCTGTTCGTCGTCCAGTTCCAGAATATAATCGATCATCTTGCGAGCATCAGCCTCATCCAGCGTAGGATGGGCGCTCATCGCGTGTTCACCCCATTTACCACTACTTCCGCCGATCACACCCTTTATCAGCATGGCAATATTTTCCTCGGTTGCCTCGTATTTTTCAGCAACCTGTAGATAACTAGGCCCAATGCTCGTCACATTGTCCTGATGACAACTTCGACAATCACTACCTGCAATTAAATTCTTACCTATCGCATTTTTGGCAACAGCATCTGCTCCACTCTGATTACTTGCCACCTCAATGGGATCATAGCCTGGTGGAATAAAATCAAAGGTCACGGAAACTTCATCATCCTGAATACCGCTGCCCACAGATCCGTCTTCATCATCTGAAACCGAAACCTCGTAGCTGAGCTCCTTATCTCCAAAATAGAAACTGCGATTGGCATCTTTCAGCATAACGTTCACCACCGGAGGTTCATTTCCTGCCACAATCTCCAATGCATTACTGGAGCTTGCTCCTTTACTGTCTGTCACGTTGAGTGTCACTTTATAAGTGCCAGGTTGCTCCAGGGTGACCTTAGGATTCGCTTCACTGAAGGATTCATTATATCCTGCGTCATTGGATACGGTCCATGCATATTTCAACTTCCCGTTATCGTATTCATCAAAGTCATTCGTTCCTTCAGATGACAATTGAACTGCCAGGGGTACGCCACCTGCTGTTTTATCTACACTCGCCACTACATTTGGCGCCCGGTTGCCTGCATTATAACGGATTCTTACAAGTCTCGAATTGCTATTGCCTCGAAACCAGGCACTTCCATATTCTAAGACATAGAGGTCACCACTTGGACCAAAATCCATATCAATTGCACTGCTAAACAATTGGCCGGGAAGAAACCTTTCCATGGATACATAGTCTCCATTTTCATCCAAGGTGACTGCCATGATCCAGCCACGCATAAACTCAGTGATCAACCACTTACCTTCATAATACGCTGGGAATGGATGCTCTGCATCCTTAAAATCCTGCATTCTGAATACTGGTCCTCCGGTTGCACTACGACCTGCGCTTCCGACCAGAGGAAATTCTTCTGATGGCCCATATGGGTACCAAATGAGGGCAGGTTCTGCTGGTGGCAGTTCTCTCAGACCGGTATTATTTACCGACTCATTGACCGGATTCGCTGGATCAAATGGTTCACCGTATGTTTCATTTACATGATCATGTCGATTGTAGGGGTAGTTATTACCAATGAAATATGGCCAACCAAAATTGCCAGCACCTTTTGCCCGGTTGAATTCATCATATCCGCGAGGACCCCAAATGGAGTCTTTTGCAGCATCCGGACCGACCTCTCCCCAAAATAGAAAGCCTGTCTTGCTATCAAGCGTAGGTCTCCATGGATTTCTATGACCCATGGTGTATATCTCTGGACGTGTCTTTGGCGTCCCTTCCGGAAACAAATTCCCTTCGGGTATGGTGTAAGATCCATCCGCCTCAGGATGAATTCGTAAGATTTTACCACGAAGATCGTTCGTATTACCAGGTGCTCTTTGATCATCAGAATTTTCATGACCTGGCCGTTCATCCAGGTTTGAGCTTCCTGCCCTTGGATTTACTGTATTGTTACCCACAGTGAGGTATAGATTTCCATCTTTATCAAAGACCATACCTCCCCCGGTATGGCAACACTCCTCACGTTGTGTAGGTACTTCCAACAGAACCTTTTTTGAGGCATCATTTAAGGTGGTGCCGTTTAGTTCCCAGCGGGCAAGGACGTGCTTAGGAGTATCAGGATCAGCATAATACATGTAGATCCAGTTGTTGGATGCATAATTTGGATCGGCGATTACGCCCATCAATCCTTCCTCTGCCTCGCGAACGCGACCTTCTTTATTCTTATACTTTGTGTTCACAGGAATGGTTGTCACCAGATTGACCTCACCGGAATTTTCGTCGACGATCTTCACTCCTCCTTTTCGCTCCACAAATAGGACGCGGTCATTGGGAAGGAATGTCATTTCCATAGGCTCATCCATTCCCTCCGTGATAACTTCGGTGGTAAATCGATTTTCAGCTGGTTTAACATCAGACGAAACCGTGGATGACTCAGATACACAAGCACTTAAAGTGACCAATAGTGATATCAAGCCAAGAACATAGATCTTTAGCATAGCAGTTTAATTATAGGCTGTTTGTGGACACAAGTATTGAAATAAGCTGTCTCTCAAAAAAATACATTCAGTTCATTCCTTTGGTATCAAATGAAAGGATTGCACTTTTCCGTATAAACATCGTAGAGCATACAACCTCTACCCGTGAAAATAGCAGTAAGAGGCAAATATAAAGAATTTTGTTGGTAGTAAGCCTCAGATTTACCAAGAGAAAGACCTCTACAAAGTCCCTCCTAACCCCTTGGACAGATTTCTTTTTCCGGAAAATGATCCCCTGATGATGATTGAAGATGCCCCTCTATAAGGTCATCGAGATCCGAGAGGAAATCTCTTGTCCATTCCACCATTTCCTTTGTTGTACGAGAGTCCGACACAGTACGATCAGACAACCGATTCTGGCTGTGCACAATTTTAAGCATAGTAATTAGCCCTTTTAAGTATGGTAATCTCAGATCCTAGATAGACCTGATTTACAAATCTACATGCCGCATGTGTCCTGTCACCTCTCCTTAGGGGTAGTATTTGGATGTCGAGTTGTCAGCCAGTATCTTTCCTTATTAAAATAGAATCATTGGAACCAATCGTTGAAATCAAAGACCTGACAGCAGGTATCGGACTTACTCCCATTTTGATGGATATCAACTGGACGTGCCGACCGGGAGAGCATTGGCTCATCACCGGCCCCATGGCCAGTGGTAAGACCACGTTTTGCAAAATACTTTCCGGAGATACACGCACGTTCAAGGGCAAATGCCAGGTCGAGTTTCTCAAGGATCAGTTTGATCTGCAAAGAAGGAGGCAACTCATCAAGTTGGTTTCATTTACGGATACGGGCAAGCTTTTCCGTAGTGTGAATGCCGTACATTACTACCAACAACGATACAATACCTTTGACTCAGACGGACACATGACGGTAAAAGACTACCTGAATGACGGGGGGCTTGATCTCAGGCTTCCCAATCATCAGGAATTACTGGACTTGTTTGAATTAAGCCCCTTACTTCATACAGAGCGGATCAAGCTTTCCAGTGGTCAGACCCGCAAGCTCATTTTATGCAAAGCTTTCCTGGAACCTCCTCGCATCCTGATTCTTGATAATCTGCATATTGGGTTGGATGATAGTAGCCGGAAGCGCATTAATGATTTTATAGACAAGCTCTCCAGTCAATTGCAAATAACCATCATCCTGGCAGGTCATTTCAGATCCGTCCCTCAGTGCATCACGCATGAGCTACGTCTCGAGCAGGGAAAATTGATCGAATCCAGGCCTTTTCAGACTGCGGAAAAAAAGAATTATCAATTAGATCTTAAAAATGATCAGGAGGATGCTCTTGATCAATTGAAAAAGATGGGTGGCAGTCGAGAAAATAATTCTTTCGCTGAAGTCATTAGATTTCAGGATGTCGCCGTAAAATATCCCTCGAAAACCGTCATGGAACATATGAACTGGACCGTAAAAGCCGGCGAAAAATGGGTGCTCTTTGGACAAAATGGATCCGGAAAAAGCACCTTGCTGAGTCTCATGTACGGAGACCATCCACAGGCATATGGTCATCCTGTGTATCTCTTTGAAAAAAAACGCGGAACAGGAGAGAGCATCTGGGACATCAAGAAAAAAATCGGATTTACTTCACCTGAATTACATGCCTATTTTTCAGAAAATCTGACCGCACGAGAAGTAGTCCTGACCGGTTTGTGGGATGCTTTTACTGTCAAGAAAGCTGATCCGAAGGCGGAGAAAAGACTGGAGCACTTTTTCACCTACTTCGAATTATCAGCGATATTGGAGGAACCTTATGTCAGGCTCTCTACCGGGCAGCAAAGACTACTTTTCCTGATTCGGGCCTTTATAAAGCAGGTGCCGGTCTATCTGCTGGATGAACCCTACCAGGGTCTTGACGAACAGTCCCGATTAAAGGCATCGCATTTGCTGGAAGCTTTGATCGGAGAAAATGACACCTTAATTTTTATCAGTCATTTTGAGGATGAAATACCAGGATCTGTAGAGTATCGCCTTGAATTAAATTCATCCCAATAAAAAAAGCTGCAATGAAACACTTCACTACAGCTTCAACTTCACTGTTCAAAATCAAGTCTTACTAATACTCTTATTTTATTGATAAATGTGAAAAAGGCTGTCCGTAGACAGCCATATTGAGAACACATTTTACTAAAACTATAGCCATAATTTCATGAAAAATTGGGACGAGTATGGATTACCAAGATCGAATGCAAAACAGTACTTTTCTGCAATCTGAGTCACTTTCAATCCCAAAAAGATCTTAATCCTCCAACTGAAATTACCAATATTCTTCCTCTTTGATCAACTATTCTCTGTACTGTACCAATTGGAGAACAATATTTATCATACTCTTTAAGGATAATTAACTCGTAGATCTTTCTATACTAATCGTAAAAAATTTATTTGCAAGATTCACATTGGGATATATGTAGTTACTTCCATCTATTTCATGGCTAACTATACATATAATTCACTTGCATAGCCATACAATGACATGCTTTATCCTATTCCTCTGTCCTGGCAATGTTAAGAAATGATTGACATAAAATCCATTGGTAATTAGGGCCCATACATGTAATTAAGGGTGGGATCCAAGATCACATATAAAATTATACACACTTATAGTATATTGATATATAATTAATTGCGAAGATTTAGGTTCCTTCTAAACAGATGAATGCCAATATAGCTGTGTAATACTTTTGTAATAGCTCAACGGTAGATTTTTATTTGTTGAAATAGTGGATTCACAAAATTTTTCACAGATTTTTACAGCAAGTGCAAATGCTACAAACTCTTTAGTCTTAACTCACAAAATTATGATTGATTTAGGTCTAGGCGCACTGGATCTGGGCATAATGATCCTATATGGTGTGCTGATCATCGGGTATGGTCTGTATCATGCCAAGCGCGATTCTTCAGAGGAATATTTTCTTGCAGGCAGAAACATGATTTGGCCCATTGTCGGTATTTCACTTTTTGCAGCAAACATCTCTAGCTCCACATTAGTAGGTTTAGCTGGAGATGCATTTAAAACCAACACTCACGTCTTCAACTATGAGTGGCTGGCCTCCGTAATTCTCGTCTTTTTTGCCATTTTCTTTCTTCCTTTCTATCTCAAATCCAGAGTCTATACCATGCCTGAATTCTTGGAGAAGAGATATGACCGGAGATCCCGATATTACTTCAGTGCTATTACCATTATCGGCAATGTCCTCATAGACACAGCGGCCGCACTGTACGTGGGAAACATCATCCTCAAGCTGATCTTTCCGGGTATGGATTCATGGATCATTATCGTAATTCTTGCTTTTGCAGCAGCAGCTTATACCATTCCAGGAGGTCTAAACTCGGTGATCCAAACCGAAGTAATTCAGGCCATTCTTCTGATCATCGGATCATGTATTGTTACGTACTACGCCCTGGATCAGGTAGGAGGATGGACTGGGATGATTAGCGGCATTGACGCACTTGCTGCTACTGGTGCATTCTTTGATCCGGATAGCGGTATTACCTTACAATCTGCCGAGGAGGTACTAAGTCTGGTGCGACCCAAGAATGACAGCTTTATGCCCTGGACCGGCCTGCTACTAGGAGCTCCGATCCTGGGATTTTATTTCTGGGCCAACAACCAGTTTATGGTACAACGAGTGCTGGGAGCTAAGGATCTCAACCATGGTCGGTGGGGTGCCTTATTCGCGGGATTTTTAAAACTTCCTGTCATCTTTATCATGGTGATTCCTGGCACGATTGCCATTCTTTTATTCCGTGAAATTGATCTGTCAGGTATGAATTATATCCTGCCAAATGGAGAAGTCTGCAAAGAACTCAATGATTGTCCTAATATGACCTATCCCCTGCTGCTTTTCACCCTATTGCCCAAGGGAATTTTGGGATTAGTTCTTGCAGGTCTGCTGGCCGCTATGATGTCCAGCGTCTCCGCTACATTTAATTCGGCTTCTACATTGATTACGATGGACTTTGTGCGTATTCTCCGACCTAAACTTACCAGCAAGCAGTTGGTACGAGTGGGTCAAATTTCCACGCTGATCCTGGTTGTGTTAGCATCCATCTGGGCAACACAAATTGACAAGATTGCAGACACTCTTTGGCTATATCTCCAACTTGTGCTGTCATTCATCTGTCCACCCGTGGTTGCTGTATTTATTCTCGGACTGTTCTGGAAAAAAGCCAATGGTACCGGTGCCATATATAGCCTGGTGATTGGATTAATACTCGCACTATTTCTTCTCTTTTCAAAATCATATGATCTCGCACCTTTAATTAATGATATTCACTTCCTGCACATGGCGTTCTTTCTATTTCTTATATGTTTGATCGTTCATGTCATGGTGAGCTTGATTTCCGGCAAGGGTCAGAATAGTGCATCTCCGTATATTTGGACACGGTCTATATTAAGGGAAGAGTCAGAGGAACTTAAGGGAATCCCTTGGTATCATAATTACCGCATATTGTCGGTAATACTCATTCTCATCACGGCAATGCTGGTAGGTTATTTTTGGTAGGAGTACGACATTACCAGTACACAATGATGATGATGGTAGTGATAAATATAAGGACGGTCGCCAGTGTAATCGGTTGGACGAACCAAGGTTGACCTTCAATACGAATGCTTTGCTTCCAATTCCAATAAACGTTTGATGACGGTAAAGCTTCATCTGGGTAATAATGACTAAGTAATACATATCCAATACCACAGCAAACTAGTAAGATAGCTGCCATAATGGTAAAATGAATATTTATGATTTCCAGATTGATTAGTATCATACTGATGAAGCAGAGTAAATGACCAAAAATCATCGTGTATTTTGCGGCAAGCGCACTTCCCCTTTTCCAGAAAAATCCAAACAGAAACACACATACTACAGGTGGTACTGCAAATGAAAGTATTTGTTGTAAATAGGTAAATAATCCCTCAAAATTTCGAATTAGAGGTGCCCACAGGCCGGCCACTGTCATCACAATCAGTGTAGTTATTCTACCGTATCTTGTCAATTGAACCGGTGCAAGCTGTGGTCTGTTTGCGTTGATAAAATCTATGACAATAAGGGTTGAAGTACCATTTAATGCGGAGTCTACACTGGACATAATAGCGGCAATAAGTCCTGCAAGCACGATCCCCTTTACTCCCGGTGGTAATAGATTTTCTACCATTGCTGGATATACCATATTAGAGTTTTCGATACCTGGAAATATCTGTAGACTGATAGCACCTGGAAACACGATTAAAAAGAGCACTGACAATTTTAAAAATGCACCTAAGAAATTGCCCCACTGAGCATGCGCCACATTCTTAGCCCCTAATACACGTTGCACTACATAATGATTAGTACTCCAGTAATAAAATCCCAAAATCGGCAGACCGAAAATAGTACCGATCCAGGGTAATGTAGGATCATCCGCTGGCTGCATCAATGAAGTTTTCTCAACAGGAATATCCGCTACGGCATTTGCCCAACTGAAATCGAACTGTCCAAGTACCGCAAACAGCACAATGGCACATCCAATTAACAACATAACAGCCTGTAATACATCGGTGTATACTACCGCAGCAAGACCACCTGCAGCCGTATAGAGTCCGGAGATCAGAGCTATTGCATAACAGGCCGTTACCACATCAATATTGGGAAAGAACACATTAATGACCAGTGCTCCGGCAAATAATGAACCTGCAATATCAACGATAATAGTGAGAATGATCGTTACAAAAGAGTAGTACTTTCTAGCGAAAGAACTATAGCGCATCTCAAGATATTGAGGTACCGTAATTAATTTATTTCTTAAATAGACAGGTACAATAAAAAGCGCCATGAAGACCAGAACAACTGTGGCCATCCATTCATAATTAGCAATGGATATATTTCCAACATAAGCCTGACCTGTCAGTCCGACAATGGTGGCACTCGAAATATTTGATGCAAATAATGAGAATCCAATAACCGTCCAATGCAAGCTTCTACCTGCGAGAAAGAAATCATCGACTGTATTGATTCTTCGAGCTAACACATACCCTATGAGAAGTACTATCAGGAAGTATCCTATCAGAATCGTGGAGTCAATGGATGATATTCCGAGATCAGTCATCAGGGCTCATAATTAATGATGAATGTCTTGACATCAATATCTTCAGACAATTCCATTTTTTTCTTTAATCGCACTCTGGCAATCTGTACACTGGTAGGATTAATTGCCATTAGTTCGGCAATCTCTTTGGTGGATAGTCGCATGCGGATATAAGCACAGTGGCGCAAATCATTTTGAGTCAATTTGGGAAATCTCTTATCGATACTTTCGATGAAGCGAGGGTGTACATGATCAAATTGCTTTCGAAAAGTCGACCAATTTTTCTCTGAACTTCTTCTTACGTTCGTAAGTCTTGCCAGCCTACGCAACACCGTCCGGGATGGATTGGATTCTCTCTCCAATTGTTTAATCATTTCATTGATTTCCTCCATCAGTTTTCGCTGTTGATTTATCATCATCGTAGAGGTGACCAACTCATTATTTCTTAGTGTAATTTCTTGCTCCAGGCGAAGGGCCTTTTCGTCTTTAGCAGCACGTTCCACTTCGAGGATTCTGTTTTTCAACTGCATACTCTGCAATTCATGTGAACTAACAAGCAGTGATTCCTTTGTCTTCATTTGTTCCTGGACACTCCGCTCCAGTGAAATGGAATACCAATACATGGATACAAAGAATATCAACGCAACAACGAAAATTAGAATAATCGTAAACTGATAAATCTCAGCAGAATTGTCACCTAATAGGAGTATCACAGTCTAAGGCATATTAGTAACATCTTGAATGTACTAATAAAGAAGTAAAGAAACCAACAGGATGTGAAGGTTATGTCAGCTGACGCATGCATCAATTATCACATCCTATACCTTGCACTCAACATAAACCATCTACCTGGCATGCGTGCACCCAGAATATTCTGATACTGCGCATCGGCTATATTCAGGATCTTGAGATCAAGTCCAAAATGTTGATTGAGATTGACACCAGCCCGGACATTCCAAACGCTGTAGTTAGCCTCCAAATTTGCATTAATGGTTTGAGCTACTCGTTCATTTCGCTGCTTAAAGAGACCATCCAGTTGAAAGTCAATAATTCCAGCTCTGAGACCTGCCGATACCGTCACTAAATGACGCGCATGATTCGCCAGGTAAACAGAAATCACGTCCTGCTCATTGGAAGTATTGAGATAAGTATAACCCGCTACAATACTAAGTTGACTTTGCTGCCCGAGCTGCTTGCGGTAGTGGGATTCTAGTTCGAAGCCACTGGTATTTACATCTGAAATGTTCTGTGCAAAAAAATAGGTTTCCCCCTGCTGCAGATCACCCACATCTCCAATTTCATCAGCGGTAGTAGGTACATAATCGATCAAACGAGATGATTGACGAAAGAAAGCAGTGCTTCGTAGGGTCCATTCCCGGGATAGAAATACATCAATCCCCACCTCCTCTGACCAACTTTGCTCTGCCAGTAAATCAGGATTTCCCAGACTCCTACCCGGGGTGAGATTCGTGAGGTTATTTGAGACATATCTCTCGGTATAATCAGCTGCCCGTATGGATCGACCGGCAGATGCTCTGATGATAACTTGATCAGTTACAAATGAAGCATTAACCTGAGGGGAAACTTCAAAGTCGTAGTTCTGGTCATAGTCAGCTCGCAGACTTGCTGAAAGATTCCAATGGTCATCAGGACGAAATACACCCATCATGTAAAGACCCAAATGAGTATCTTGATGGTCACCGCGATCATTACTCTCTATACTTCGCTGATCAAATTGAGCTCCCACCTTCAAGCTGAAGTTATCAGAAAACACCATCTGGTGATTTAAAAGAGCATTGAGATAATCTGTTGTATGAAAATTGGTACTGGGGAAATCCGGACTAAAAATGAACTCATCCGTACCGCGCTTGTAGGATACCTGCAAATCTGTGATGGAATTAGACCTGACTTTATCCAAACGCAAGGCATTAAACCAATTAGTCACATGTTCTCTAGATTTGTCAAATGTACTTGTGGTATAAAAGTACCGGGCATCAAAGTCACGATCATCATAGCCGCTTCTAAATTTGAGATGATATCCATTGGACATTTTATATCCTAGACTGAGTCCTGCCGTTTTAACATCAAAATCATTTCTATAGGGACTTAATAGGGTACCGTCAATGTTTTCTTCAGGAAAAAGAGCACCATCCGATTGCGACAAATTAAATCCACCACTTATTTCGAAATCACCCATAGCATGATAGCCGCTGACATTTCCGAAGATGTGATTATTGGAACCCAGTCCGATTTCTGTTTCCAGCGTAGTCTCTGGATTATTCTCTGAAAACACCTTTGTAATTATATTGATGACTCCCCCCACGGCATCCGGTCCATAGATGGCAGCGGCAGGTCCTCGTAATACTTCGATGCGTTCGATTTCTCCTGGTGCTACCGGGATGTTACTATTAAAGTGAGCAGTGAGAGGATCATTCATCTTAAGGCCGTCAATGAGCACCAATACCTGAGTAAAGGTGGACCCACGCATGAGAATATCTCCCTGTACGCCAAATCCTCCTCGACTTTGGACTTCAACACCTGGTAGAAACTGGAGCATTTCGTCAATAGATGTTGCTGCCATCTGAGACAGCTGCTCACCTGTGACTACTGTCACATTTCTCCCCGTTTCATATGATTTGAGGGGAATCTGGGTGGTGGTCACCTGAATGGTATCGACTTCCTCTACCAGTGACTGAGAAAAAATGTGAGGGGTCCACATACAGAGGCATCCGGCGAATAGCATCAAATGTTTCATAGCAGTAATTGTTCTCAGGGCACAAATATTAATAAAAGATGTGAAACAAGCTGAGTTACCTCAAACAACCTCCAATATCACGAATCAGAGCATCTTCTGCAGACCTTCCCAACGCACATCCCAAGTACCATCTTGAGGGAATCCCGGATTATGCACATCAGGCCCGTTCTCCCAACCAGCTGCCATCATGGCTACAGCAATCAGGATGGCTCCATTGCCCGGCAGGTAGAGCTTCAATCGCTGATCCTGATAATTGTGACCATTGACCAGGTAGGTGTTCTTTTGAGTATCCATAAATAGTGCGTCGATAGCGTCCGTCCCACGCCCTAACCTGGCTGCCGTCATAGCCATCATCGGATAATCCCAGCCCCAGGTAGTCTGCCAATTCCACCTTTTCAGGACCTCCGTAAAAGTTTGATCCATGATATCCTCATTGACTAGTGGTGTCTTTGGTAACATGCCCAAAGCACCCAGGACAATGGGATGATCTCTTCGATTGTCATCATCCGTATATGCCTCAGTCGCACGGGCCGCTGGCAGGTATAATCCCTCGAAAAACGGCAATGCAGCCAGGTTGTCCAGAACTCGCTGGACTAAAGTATCCCGAGGCATATCTATGCGTTCTCTCCATAGCTGCGATGTCTCCAGACCAAACCACCAATAGGCCAATTCAAAAGGAGGGTCATCGGTCTCTGTAGCGTGAAAGATTTCCTGTGCTGGAATGATGGGATGGCAAAGATGATATTTACCATCTATGCTGTCAAATACAGGAAAAGACACCATAAATGCAGCCGTTTCCATCACTACATCCTGATATTTAGAGAGTGTTTCGCCAGTGGGATTCTCCCGATACATTAACTCAGCAAAGTAGATGGGATG
The DNA here is from genome assembly GCA_050298535.1 of Saprospiraceae bacterium. Classification (GTDB taxonomy): domain Bacteria; phylum Bacteroidota; class Bacteroidia; order Chitinophagales; family Saprospiraceae; genus JABDMH01. The sequence goes on along the minus strand of JBNKUI010000040.1, from coordinate 92,432 downwards.
AGGTTGCTGCCAGATCAGAAATTCTCCCACTCCAGAGGGACTGCTCCGTCCATCGGTTGCCGTCATTTTGGGCCATCTTACCCCATCAAATCCTTGCCAGGCCGCAGCAGCTTTTGCCCGTGGTAAGATGTTGTCGTACCAGGATAAACTCTTTTCCAATAACTCAGGGTGTCCCCACATGGGAAAATGGACACCATGCCACCAGTGCATTTCCAAATGAAACTTGCCGTACCAACTATTGCTGGTCAATCCCGTCTCCTGGGGTGGTAATGATCCGGCGCATTGTATTCGCGTGAGATATTGAGAAAGGATCACCCGCCGCTCCAATTCGATGGCCCTGGGATCCGTGCACTGGCTGAAATCCATAATGGCTCCGTCACTCCAGTAGCTGACCCATGCATCGGCTGATGCCTTTTCAACCGTCTCAAATTCATCTACTATTGATCTCTGCTGTTGTCCAAACCACATACTACCTTCCACTACATCTCCAGACAGGGAATCTAACACAAAGAGATGAGATGATTCCAGATCCCAATCGCCCTGGTTAGTGCTCATCTGCACATAGTAAGACGTCGAATCAAGGATACGTTCTATCTGCACTTTACCTTCACTTTGAGCGATGACCTTGCTCTCATGTTCATCTGGTGTGTCAAAATCGTAGGATGGACAGACATGGCAGGTTGCCCCATTGGGAAATCGCATGGTAAGCTTCAATCTATTCTGTCCTACCATAGGTGATTCGATTTTAAAACCAATCATATCTTTATCCGGATGTGCCACTAACTGCACCCTCACAGGCTGATCTTCTACCATGTACGTACTCACAATGCGTCCAGCCCAAAGATCCAACCTTTGCTCGATATCAGTCAGATCGGTGATTTCTGCCCTAGTACCATCTTGCTTATGAAGAACAAGACCCAGCATGCCAAGATGTAGTCTGTGTGGATTACTTCGAAGCCAGCTCGTAGCTTCTCCTTTATACCCATCACTGTGCTGGATCGCATATGGAATCTGTCGGCCATTACAGGATTCATACATCACGGCCACATCCTCCGTCTGATAATTTTTCTCCGGTGGAAAGGCATGCCATCCCCATTGCGATTGTGTGCCCAATGCTATTCCATTTTCATAAATCTCAGGGAAAGACTGCAATCCTGAAACATCCACTGTCATCGCAAATTCCCCATTTCCAACGGAAAGAGCCCCCAAGGTATCCACAGCATGTAGATGCACATTGTGACGGGAAACTACTTCGTAGCGGTTTATATTGCTTTCATCTATTCCTTCACCAGCACCACATGCGGAGAAGAAAATGCAAAGGAAGCCAGCCATAAAGGCACATAACTGTCTCATAGTAAAAGTTACTGTAAAGCGGTCTAGCAAGTCAAGATACGATTTTGAGAGAGCTGAGAAGGTCTTGTCTAAAATCAAAGGTCTCAGACAAAGAACTATTTTGTAAGCATATCAATAATCTTATGCAGGGCGTCTGCACGATTGTTCACCTCAAGCTTATTCAGCATGTTCCGCATGTGAAACTTGACTGTGTTGACAGAAATAAAGTGTTTTTCAGCGATCTGATTATTGGTCAATCCTTTAGTGATATCCAGGAGTAATTCATATTCCTTGGCGGTGAGGGCGATTGTGGCCATTCTATCGATTTTTTCCTTGGACAAAGCGAGAGATTCCAGCTCAACCGAATGCTTGTATAAAGCCATTTCTATAGCCGATAGAAGATCTCGTTCATTGAAAGGTTTGACAATATATCCATATGGTAGAGTCTTTTTAGCACGCTCCAAAGTACCTCTGTCTGAAAGAGAAGTGAGAAAAACAAACGGTACGCCCTTGCTTCTTCTGACAATTTCCGCGATCTCTATACCATCCCTGGGACCTTTTATCCGTATGTCACAAAGGACAAGATCCGGTGTATGGAAGCTTAGATAGTCGACCGCTTTTTCGCTGTGATGCTTTATAGCTGCCACATCATATCCCAGTTTTTGAATTTTGCTGGCAATATCCTGAGCAATAATCACCTCATCCTCAATAATTAAGATTGAGACATTCGACATAAGAGATTTTGGTTGATTAGCTCAAAATACTATCTAAGGAGTAAAAAATCACCCAAAAGGGTGACAAATTTTAATGCTAGGTATTCTAAATTTATAGTATGATAATGATAGATCTGCAAGAGGATCTACAACGCCCATCCAACTTACAACAAATAATACAACACAAATTTGAAAATAGGGCTCTCAGGATCTTGTACCCACAACATTCTGAGAGCTCAATCCTCCTTAATCAGCCGAACAGGCCCTTTCAAACCTGAAGGTCTCACATCCCAATTCCTGGCAGTAAACAATCCATCGGGTCCCCGGTTTTCGGCCCGTCTTGAGGGGAAATTAACATTGTAAAATCTTTTCCAGAAAACCTGCTCCAAATCCATCTTTCTTATTCTATTGGCCATCAGATTTGAGACTTCGATCCTTAATTCATTTTCTCTCTTAAGGAAACGCTCAGGTATTCGTATGACATTCGATGGTCCAAATACAGGACCCACCAGGCTATCGTTTACATACATTATCGCTGCATTATGAAATCTCCCAATGCTGATCGAATAGTCAGAGGAGATAGTATCTGCTGTAAATGTTGTCTGATAAATTCCTGTCCCTGAATAGCTCCTAAAGCTCTCACCCGGGGCAGATGTCCATGCTAGTAAAGTGTCTGATGTCAGCACAGGTGGCAGTTGGGGTCCACCGCCTTGAAATGAGATATTCCATGGTCCTGAGATCTTTTTCCCTTCGACATAAAAAGAATTAGAGTAAGACCATACATCTTCAGCCATTCCCTCTCTAAGAATGATACTTTCACCCTTCCTCAATTGAACTCGAACTTCGAACCTGGCCCCCACTCTTCGCGAATCTGCGGTTCCTATCCGTCCACTGACAGGATCAAAGAAAGTAACTGCTTCCATTTCTTTCGCCAGGGTGATCCATTCATCCACATCATTGACCCGCCCATTTGAGATAAAATATATGGAAGTATCATGAAGTATCCTTCTATGAAATTTTAATCCATGTGAAGTCATCAATTCCTGATCTATGCCCAGGTCTCCAAGCAATGGATCCAATGTGGAAGCAATTATTATTTTACCACGGCCGACAGTACTTTCAGCAAACCCATTTTGCATTTGTTGATTGATGTGCTCATATGTTTTTCCAAGTTTTTCCTCGTGCTCTTCCCAATTATAGAAGCCTGCACTAAATCGAGGTAACTTTCCTTCTACAATGATGGTAGCGCCCGATTCTGCCAAAATAAAAATATGCTGCCAGGTACTAAATGGAATGTACTCACATTGCGGGATAATCAGTGTTTTATATTCCTTGTGATGACTTTCCAAATTAAAATCTCTATGATGAATGGTCTGCAATAGTGCATCAGAAACAATATCATATCCATAGCCCAGGCTATCTAATAGATGAGCTGCCTGATTAAAATTAACAGGATTTTCTTCTGATCCTCCGTCGAAATGCTGAATACTGGCATTCCCTTTTTCAGCATATTTATCGTGAATAGGAAAATATAACAGGATATCATTATCGGCCTGTCCTTCCTGCATAAAAGACTGAACGCGCGCGACATATTTGTTAAACTCAGGAAATACATGCCAGAGAGGGTTTCTATTATTCACATGTACTGCCGCATAAAATAACCTTCCGGGCCATGGCATCTCTTGAGGACTGTAGCAAGTGCCATGATAGACAATGTGATTCACACCACCCACAAAATATCGATCTACGTTTTCCTTTAGCATTTGAAAATCCGTTAGGAAGTGCTCATCAAGCCAGGTTGCAGCTTCTGCAGACACCAATGCTTTTCCTGTGAGGTGAGCGGCTGACGATGCAAACTTAATGCGCAATAGTTCGGTACCCTCTGTCTCTGGAATGTCGCTGGCAGCATATAAATCCAGAATATTTGCCGGTGACCCATGGGCCTGATTCCGGCTGATGGCGTTCTGCTGATGAGTCCAGTCAGTCCAGGTCTCCGTAAATTTTTTCAATAGTAAATCTGATAGTGTCTGGCGATAATCCGATCGAATTCTATTAGCGAGTTCAGGAGGGCTTTCCTCTTGGAAAATGTTCCAATACTCCCTAATATCATATCCTCTCAGTGCTTCAAAAGAGTCAAAAAAATCAGATGTCCAGTCCGCTTGACCTCTCGCATCATCGACCTCATAGCTATCATTAAAAAATGCCCGTAGGCCTGAAATATCAAGACTCCCAAACGCATCATTGATATAGTCTAGATAAGCTTGTGTAGCCTCTTCTGAAAAATGATCAATTACTAAACCTTCTCCACCTGGAGCGGCTCGCTCTACCATTTTTCCATGCAGCCCCTGGTATATCGTATACAGCGTCCATTTCCCTTCCGGCGCATCCCAGTTCAATACTTCTGAATCATCCACATTCGTCAGGAGATCCTCGTATCTTCCATCTCCTGTAAAAGCACAAACAGCTACCACCTCCAGCGGATTCTCAAAACGGACCTGATCAATCGCCAGCGCCTGCAGATTCTTATTTGAGCTGACAGGCTGCTTTATCTCCTCAATCTTTGGAACAGTGACATTTTCTAACAGTGGAGGTGAGGTTTGAGATCCCTCTACCACTTCATCACGATCTTTCAAAATACTGTAGAGTTGATATACCTGATTATTTACAGTCCTAAGTACAGGCTCTTGGGTCTTTGACAGTGGGATTTGTACGGTTTCTCCTCCGTCGATAGTCCACCGCTCCGAAGTATAGTACTTGCTTGCATCCGTATCTGCAACAGAGGGACCGCCGAAAGGCCAACCTGTACCTGTAGCCATATCGACACCCAGCCCCAACCGGGCAGCTTCATTAATTGTATGTTTCAGAAGAGTATTCCACTGATCGGATAAATAAGATACGAAATGCTCCTCGTCACCAATGACTCCATAAATTGGAGTGACCTCAACTCCTCCAAATCCGGCATTTCGTAATGATTCCAATTCTGCTGTAATTCCTTCTGGAGTGACACTGCTTCCATGCCACCACCAGCGGGTCCAAGGTCGGGTGTTCTGATCGACCTCGGGCCAGGTCAGATGCTCCGGAGGTTGTTGGCAATTGAAAGAAGTCACCATGCAAGTCAGAACCAAGACTCTAAATAGAAACGTTGACTTTACCATCTTAAATCAATGAGTGAAACAGAATGTCTTGGTAGTTCAAGCTGAATTTTCATTTTACCGTTGTCTACCTTCCTCCACCCAGGGGATGAATGCAAGGTCAGTTGACCCGCTTTTTCAAGTGCATGATACTGATCCTTAGTGGGATTTTGTGGCTGCCCCATGGACTGCCACAATGTATAGGCATTACTATTTTCTCCATCAATTCGATAGTGGAATAATTGCAGGGTTTGTACAGGTAAATTTGAAAGATGCAGCGACACCTTTTCTGCCGATGATGCTTCATCGATATCATGATAATGCCACACCAGTAGTTGGAGGCCGTCATCGTCTCTGGTGGACAAAACACCGACATCTGAGGCTCGACGAATACTACTATCTCTTGCCAAGAGGAAGTCGTAGTTCCAGTCCCCCTGCACATTCAATTGATTCCCTCCCATCATACCAAACATGCGAAATACGTTCAATACGGGTTTATCTACTCCATTAGTCGCAAGATCTCTGAAACCATGAAACCACGGCTGATTTTCAAACTCAAAGGCCCATGTAACTGCACCTTCAAAATTTATTTTAAAATACCTTGCCAAATCGATTTTCCGAGCAAACGCAGCCGCCGTATAGCTTGGATACATCGTCCCATTGCGATAACCATTATGCGGGTGAACATCCATGGAGCAGGCAGCACATCCTTCTGGATCTGACTCCCCAATGATGATAGGCACTTCTCTTAACTCCGGATAACTAGCGACTATTTCAAAACCTCGTGAAACATCCCTCAGTTGTTTACCGAGGTTCATTACTACTCTACCATCCACATACTCAGGGCTACCCTTGGCATGAAAAGCAATGAAGTCCAGAGGAGAACCCTTTTGACCTGTAACATAGTTGGTACCTGTCAAGCAATGTTCCAGGAATTGCCTCAGGAATGCCTCGGCCTTATCCCAGGCAGGTCCGGTAGTATGTGGCCCTCCCACAGTAGCGGTCGGTAAGGCACGTTTCACCGCATCCACAGTATAATCATAGAGTTTGATATACTCTTCGGTCGTGCCCTGCCAATAGCCAATGTTGGGTTCATTCCAGGGTTCCCATTTCCAGTCTTCTACTTCTTCCACACCATATCTTTCTACGGCATGCAATACCCATTGATATACCAATTCTGCCCATTTTTCATAGCTCGTTGGAGGATGGGCCCAGCCAGTAAAGATCGTGCTGTAATGATTTTCAGGGGTCCAGCTATGTTTATAGGGAGTGGGCTGGGACGACAGAGCCTCAGGCATAAAACCAATCTCCATTAAGGGCTTCATGCCCAATGATATATAGGTATCAGTTATACTATCTACAATAGTCCAATCATAAATCGGCCTTCCATTACCATCTTCAGTATAGGCATTGGTCGATCCCCATTTTAAAGCCGCTTCACCATTTCCAGTAGTCAACATATTATGCGTTCGCACATATACGGGTACGGGACTAAGCTCAGCAATCTCACCTAATAGTTTCTTACCATCCTGCATATAGGTGTAATTTGGCTCATCATAGCCAAACCATGCGTATACAGGATCAAAAGGACCAACCTGATCTAACGCATCAATTTCGAAGGTGTATTCAGAATGTAAAGACTGCCCAAAAATGGACATGGGCCACAACAGTAGCAATACTACAATGGATTGATTGAACTTTGATTGCATAACAAGAAGCTATTTATGCTCAAATAGGTCTTAATATAATTAAGATCAGGCAGAAATATGAGTCATGCTGCTCTTCTTCCAAATCATACTCACTAAAGCCACTTGCCAGAAAGGTTTCGAAAGCTGGGTGCACTCTCAAATAAGCAAGCATGTCGTAATTAAGGATCATTTAATGATCTTGCAAACCCAGTGCCACTGCTTTTTCAGACAATTAAATCCTTCTCCGACCTCCTCTTCGATGGAATGGACACAAGCCAGATGAAAATATATTTCCGGATCCTTAGGAAATTTTTTCAGTGCCTTTTCCAGGTGATGACAAGCGTCGTCCATATCATATTCCCGCAGATACTTCAATCCATTCTGCTTGTCAGTGTTGGGTAGTTCGTGGGGTCTACTTCCATAACTCACCTTCAATCCATCGTGCAGTAATCGACCATTGCGACTGATATCAATTATGACCTGCATCATGTCATTTATTCGAGTAGTAAGAATGTAGCGTGCAAGATGGCCCTCTTCCATAGCTGAAAAATAGTGGCTAGTACCCATAATAGATCATTTCTTCGAGACGATCTGGCCATCCACAATCACAGTTTCTTCACCCAGCCAATTATTATGAAATTCGAAGACCGTCTCTCCAATATTTATTTTTTTTGTATTGCACTTGAGTAATTGCAGATGAAAGACAAAAATAATTATTGCTCTGCGGATATCTAAAATCCACAAAGATTTCATACGAAAAAGGTTTTCGATATGTTCCTCTTATTTCGTATCCGATGTAGGTTGTAAAAAGTTCTGTAGAACATGAGTTGCAATTGTACGTCCCTGACGAAGGCCTTCCTCTGTGGCAAATCGAAAATGATATCCATTCATGATTCGAGAGGTGGCACATTCCTCGGCAGCAGCCCTAAGATCTTTAATCCTTCTTTGGGGTCGATCCCGGGGAGCTGTGACAGACGACATTTCAATATCTACTTTCGAACTTCCCAGTGTTTCAATAACGATTTCGGCACCTCCTGCGGCTACTGCAGCATGAGCCGAAGGATACTCTGGCCAGGGGGGCGTCATCATCTCTGGTTGCCAGGCCTGATCCCCCACCGTTTTATCATTTCCATCTGTATCTGCATGATGAATTGCAGTGACCGGACGCCATGTATCATAATAGTATTTACTTTCCAGCGATGCCAGATAAATATCATAAATATCCATATTAATAAGGGCAAACAACCGTGCCTGTCTGTCGGCTGATTTCACGTCTTTTTTACAAATAATTCGAGCGATCCTATTCCAGCTATGCTCCGCAAATTCTGCCCACCAATGCGCAAAGTGAGTCTGATCAGCATTACGTTTTTCAGAAGACTTACCCCCATATTCCAATATTTCTTTATAGTCCCGGGCATACCTCGAACTTTCCAGTGAGGGTGGGGGAGAAACACGAAACGCAGTTATTTCTTCAAAGGAAAAAGGTCTGGCCACCTTAAAGTCCGGCTTAAAAACCCATTCGTCCCATCCATCGGTATATTGGTAGTCACCGGGTTTTGACATAGGGGTATAGTCCCCTTCCTTTTCATGTCCATCTCCCCTTCTATGATCTAAATACTGATCTGCCACGAATTGACCAAAGTTCACACTTTCCCGATCTTCTCTGCCAGACTTCATCCAGCCTTTAATAACCGACGCAATGGTATCTCGTCTTAAGGGATACCCATCCGTCAGAACTTTTCTGGCCATGGCACTTATGGCAGGGGCGACATCTAAGTCTGGTATTGTGGTATCTACAAGATAGGGTTGGTAAGTATCCATCTTCGTCTGCATGATATCATGTGCAGCCAGATGCACGATCGTCAATGTCCGAATCCCCTTCAATGAGTAAAAGTGATCATGTTGATCAGCAATCGTATAGGTCAGTTTATTGAGATCATGTATAATATCCGCAGGGTCAAATTGGGCATTAAGTTTCCCAGGTATCACCAATAAGAACAAAGAAATTATTCGGTAGAGAGACATGGATTGAGACTTTTTCCAAATAAAAAAGATCTCAGATGAATGGATGTTTCTCAGTCAACCAGCCTTGTTGCTAAATCGATCAAAAGCTAAAAAATATCAGCCCTCATACTTCGAATATCGCAAGGTTGAGAAATTAGCGAACCTGAGAAGGCGCCACACCAAATCGCTCTTTAAAAACCCTGCTAAAATGCGTCCGATTAGCAAAACCACTCTTTTCTGCAATGGATTCAATGGGCTCGTTAAGTGACTCAATAAGAATTTTGCTTAGGTCCAGTCTTTTTTCGAGCAGCCATCGGGAAGGAGACATTCCAAATTCATGCTCGAAATCCCGGCGAAAAGTAGAAACACTTCTGGCACTCAACCTTGCATAATCTGCTACTTTCAGCGGCAGTTGATAATGAGCCTCCATAAGTGGACGAAGATTGCGACTGCTGGCACTATCCAGTATGTGTGCAACGATTGTACTGAATGTCGATTGGGTACAGAGAAAAATTAGCAATTCTTCTACTTTGTGTCGCACCAATATGGGATCTATTTTCTCGGGATTTGACAAATACATTAACAGACTGTGAAAATAGCCTGTGAGCAATGGATGTGCAGGTAGTCTAATAATATTTTTATTGCTCTTTTCCCTGGCACGCGATAATAGCTGATTTAATTTTGACTGCAATAAACTCATGACCAGAGCATCACTAAAAAATATAAATAAAACCATAAATGGCTCATCAAAATACTGATGGACCGTGGTAGCACCTTTGCTGACAAATATAGCCTGATCTGAAGTGACTCGCACTTCTTCATCTGAGGATTTCCACATCTTCTCCCCCCCCAGTACATATGCTATATAGCTTTCGTGTGACCATATCTCACTTACCTCTTCCTCTACAAAGCACTGATAATGGACCAATAATAGATCGGGTACATCAATTGTCTTAAAAAGATTACTTTGTATTATAAAGTCCCTAAGATTTACCATCATGATCAAGAAGCTTAAAAAAGGTATCTTCTACTCAAATTTGAATTTATAAAAGAAAATGCAATTACATCATTATCTGCTCTTGATGATACTTCTTGCATCCTGTCAGACAAGTGAGGATACAACGGAAGTGAATAAGCAACCCAACATAATATTCCTGCTTACCGATGACCAGCGATGGGACGCTCTGGGGGCCATGGGCAATGACCAGATATTAACTCCAAATCTTGACCTCCTGGCTGGACCGGGGATCATATTTAAGAATGCATATGTGACGACTCCCATCTGCGCAGTAAGTAGAGCTAGCTTTTTTTCAGGGCAATATGCTCGCAGGCATGGCATCCATGGATTTAGCACCATGTTTTCAGACTCGACCTGGCAGGATTGCTATCCAGAGCTCATGCGACAAGCGGGATATGAAAATGCGTTTATCGGTAAGTTCGGAGTAGGTCGAGCAGAGAGCATGCCAGCATCCTCTTTCGAGTATTGGCGTGGCATACCCGGACAACCAAAATATGAACAAACAGATGAAAATGGAGAGCCCATTCACCTGACTAAACTTTTGGGCATGCAATGCGATACATTCCTGCGTGCGCGTGATGTCAATCGACCATTTTGCTTATCCGTAAGCTTTAAAGCACCACATGTTCAAGATAACGATCCCCGACAGTTCATTATCGACAGTGCATATGCTGATATACTGCAGGACGTCGATATCCCTCCCCCACCAGATCCTGATGCCTATCCTACTTTTTTTGCTGATTCTAATGAGGCCAGACTACGCTGGCATATGCGATTCTCAGATGAGGAACATCATAAGCGATCAGTAAAAGACTACTATCGCCTCATTTATGGTGTCGATCAAGTGCTGGGAAATATTCGAAAGACTTTGCGCGAACTTGATATTGAAAATGAAACGATTATCATATTCACGAGTGACAATGGATTCTTTTTAGGAGAAAAAGGGCTGGCAGGCAAGTGGTATGCCTATGAACCCTCAATCCGGATCCCTATGATCATTTATGACCCCAATGCAACGCCCCAGACTCGAGACGAGATGGTATTGAATATAGATATCGCTCCCACCATCCTTACTATGGCGGGTATTACACCACCCGAAGTGATGCAAGGCAGAACACTGACAGACCTTTATGAGGAAAATAGCCCTGCTCCCTGGCGCACTGAATTCCTATTTGAACATTTGTTCAAGCATAATCGCATACCAAAGAGTGAAGGTATCATTCGGCAGGATGGTAAATATGTGCGATACCCGGATCTTGGATATGCTGAAGTATATGATTTAGAAAAAGATCCGCGTGAAATGCAAAACCTTTGGGAATCCCTCGATGAATCCCAACAAATGAATTGGACTGCGATACTGGATGAATTAATTCAGGTTTCAAAGTGATTAGATACACCAAAAGAACTTTATTATTTGCACTACTCCTTCTGACTAGGTGCCAATCCCCGGAGGTGGGTAAAGAGTATTCCTCACCTAATGTACTCCTCATCATGGTCGACGATATGGGATATGGCGATTTGTCAACCCACGGCAATCCCTATATCCATACGCCGCATCTGGATAAACTGGCCAAAGAAAGCGTAGAATACAAATACTTCTATGTGTCACCCGTATGCGCTCCGACACGAGCCAGTCTACTTACAGGTATGTATCACCAGAGAGTGGGTGTCCATAGTGTCACGAATGGCTTTGAAACCATGGATCCGAATGCTACTACTCTTGCTGAAATTTTGAAGGCTGCCGGCTACCGTACTTCAATCTATGGTAAGTGGCACCTGGGAGAATACTACCCTTCGATACCTCAGGCGCAGGGGTTTGATGATTTTGTAGGATTCCGTACAGGCCACACTAACCATTATTTTGATCCTGTCCTGGAACACAATGGTGAGGAAGAAAAGCACAAAGGGTTTATTACAGACATTCTTACAGATCGTGCTCTTGACTTCATGCAGTCCGGTAGTAATCCATTCTTTTGCTATTTGTCCTATAATGCGCCGCACACTCCATTGCAAATTGATTCAAGCTATTTTGTAAAATTTCTGGAAGAAAGTCTTGATGATAGAACAGCCCGGGTCTATGGACTCATCGAAAACATTGACGAAAATATTGGACGAATAATGGCCCGTCTAACAGAGAATGGTATACTGAAGGAAACTATCATAATTTTCCTCAGTGACAATGGTCCCATCAGCGGTTGGCAGGTGCCTCAGGAAAAAATGCGCTACAATGCAGGCCTACGAAATCAGAAATTCAGCATTTTTGAAGGAGGTGTTCGGACTGCCGCTTTTTGGAAATGGGAAAATAACTGGCTCCCCAGATTGGATACACTAACCGTGGCAGCACATATTGATGTAGCACCTACTTTGACAAGCATTCTGGGCATTGAAAATACAGATCTTGAATTTGACGGCCTGGACCTATCTCCATCCCTGAGGATGGGTAAAAGTATTGATCGGATTTACTTTGAAAAATATGATCTGCAGACTTTACAGAATCCATCACCGATGGCAGGGGGTATTGCCATCTCCCTTCCTTATAAAATCGTATCGGACACAGCACTGTACCACATCACCAATGACATTGGCGAAAATCAAAACATCAAGGATCAGCACCCTCAAAAACAATCAGAATTATTACACGCTTTCAGGGATTTTGAAAAAGATAGTTATGCCCGCTTTGGATACAATCCCAGGCCTATCACCGTAGGATTTGATGAAGAAAATCCAGTGGGAATAAAAGCCCATCATGGACAGGCTTCTGGCAGTGTACAATTTGTAGGATATCGTGGCACAGAGAATAAGCGTCTCGGAGTCCACCCCAGTGGCGTCGACGGTGACTGGACAAAAAACTGGATAAATGTGGGTGATGCGATGTCTTATCAAATAGATTTTACGGAGGATGCAATTTATGAAATCGGGATCAACCTCAATGGTAAAGTCCTATCTTCTCAGTCTACCTTAACGCTTTTAGTAGGTGATACTTCCCTATCCCAAAACCTACCGCCACTCAATACGCATAATTGGGAGTATTTCTCTTTTGGAAAGCTACCGATACATGGTACAAAAAAAGTAAAAATATCATTGGAGAAATTATCCACGTCGGATAGCATTAGTATAAATGAACTCGTAATCCGAAAAAATCCATAAACATGAAACGGATAGGATTCAAGATGAAACTTAAACCGGGGTTTGAGGAAGAATACAAAAAACGCCATGACGAAATTTGGCCGGAACTTCAAGCCTTCCTGACCGAAGCAGGTATTCGTGACTATTCCATTTATTTGGATAAAGAAACCCATATACTTTTTGCCTCCCACAAAGTCACAGACGATTTTGACCCCGAACGTATCCCTAACCATCCGATCGTAAAAAAATGGTGGGCATATATGGCGGACATCATGGATACTAATGATGATAATTCTCCAGTCACCGTTCCGCTACTGGATGTATTTTATATGAAATGATTTGAGGTCTCAGATTCCAGGTGCCAGGTACCACCAGTTGCGTCACTATCTAAGCAAAAGCATCTAAATAATTAAAACGACTAAACACTGAAACAAAAATCATTTGCATTTTAATCCTACCTCCGAAAAAGAAAAATCCGGGACATATTGACTACCATACATCCCGGAAATTACTTAAAAGTACATTCCTTCTCTTTATTCTTGTTTGAGAATTTTCACTGTTTGAATTGTTTGGCCATTGGCTGAAATTTTTGCAAAGTACCATCCCGAGGAAAGTGTCTCACCATTCCAGGCCATTTCAGATAATCCAGCAGGTTGCTGGCTTTGCAGACTACCTACTAATTGACCTCGCACATCATATATCTGGACCTGCACATTCGCTTCATTCTCTAAATCCATTTGAAATTTAGCGTAGCCCCGGAAAGGGTTGGGATATACAACAACCTTTGCTTCAGTCATTACTACAGGAGCTACCAGGCCAAGTCCTGAAATCTTAGCCATGGGTTCTGGCTCTTCAGCTATAATACCACTGCAGGGGCCATCACCTGCCCAGGGTGGCGCCAGATATGGAAAACTTGAAGAAAACTCTGTATCGTTTTGTTCCACACCTGTCGTGTAAGTGAGTACATCGATCAAATCTTGCGTGACCGGATTAGCGCCTCCCGCCGTATAGTCATCATACCACAATCCAATGGCAGCTAATACGACTCCAGACACAGCTTGCAGCTCAATACGAGTCACATCGTCCTCCAACCTTCTACCATTGGGAAACCCATCCATATTGGGAATAAACTGGGGATCAATCGTCTGATTAAATCTCGGATCTGTGAGTCCTAATACTGCAGCCTGGATTAAACCTAGCGAACTGAAATCTGCATGATCGCGAGGTGTGGGTGGTACCCCCATATTTAAGCGAAGCATATCTCCGCCATTGGGTAAGAAATTATTTACAAATGGCTTACCTGCTGCAAGAGGATTTCCTTCCTTGCCGGTAGCAAGTTGGTATGGAGGAACATTGGGTACTCCTGTATGAAAAGCGGGCCACAAATCCACAGAACGAGGCATGCCAGGACCCGGAAGTAACAAATTTCCAAACACTGCATCATCGAGAGCTGTACCTGCCACGGCTTCGGATCCTTTTAGACTAAATAGACCATCATTCCCGTTACCAAAATCAAAAGCCTGCAAAGCATTTCTTTGAATCCTCAAAGGACTCATCGCGGGAACTGCTCCTCCGAAGAGTTCATCGTCCATATATAAAGCAAGTTCTGGATTGTAAAAGAACTTATCGAGGATAGTGTCATTAATCTCCTCATATGGACTTAATGAATTCCAATAATCTTTCATTCCAATGGGAATAACTGCCTCATTCGTCAGTGGCATACCAAGTCTGGAAACCTGAACCCAATCACCTTCGTGCTTTTCACCACCTGGTGTCAGGGTCTTTATACTTCGTCGACTTGCAGATGCCCAAACACCTATGACAAAATCAGAATTAAACATATCCTCCTCATTGAATGGGAATCGACCATTTTTAGCCAGGGTGCTGATAGGAACTTTGATGGCTATAGCGCTGACATTCTTGCAGGCAAGACCATCAACCGGCATTCCATTTTGACGAGGTGCATCACCCAGATCAAATATACCTCCCAAATCCACAAAGAATGGGTCATCCATAGGACCACAGTACACACGCTCACCAAGCACTGTATTGTACGTTGCCCGCTCCATCAATTGCTCATAGGTAGTGTTTAGTCCCACAGGTGATTCGATAGATCTTGAACCTACGTTATAGGGAGCAGCCACACCATTCTGAATTAATGGAATAAACGTTTTACCACCATCGGTACTGCGTTCCATGGTGTACAGGTTTTTTTGATTCTGCTTTCCCAGACGAATATTGAAGAATGTAGTAGGATCTTCATTTTCCACTCTAAAAGTAAATCGATAAATAATCTCATCCCCTGACTTAGAGGCATCATTGTCCACATGAATTTCGTATCGTATGTTTTCACCAAATGAATAGTAATTAGGACCACCATGTGGTAATTGCAACGGCACATAAGTAGCAATGATCGTCACAGAATTAGGGTGATCAGGACTTCTAAAAGCATATAAATCCACATTATCTGCAAGGGGATCACTTGCGATCAATGGTGCCTCACGGTGACTGGAAGCCACGGACTGAACATAAAAAATCAAAATAAAAAATGACCAAAGCAGGAGTACTCTGGCCCATCGCGTTAAGGTCTGCATAGTGTAAATTTTAATTGCCATAAGATCAATTGTTTCTTGACAGAATGACTCAAATGATCACCTGTCAACACATTTACGAGCAGAGTCCTCTATTTGGATTTCCCTAACCTATCTTTTTTAGTTTTCCATTCTGTGACAAGGGAGAAAAAGATCTGACTGCAAAAAGAATGGGTAGAAAATGTACAATTAGAAACAATGTACATTGAAGTGCGTAATATTTATTTTCAATTATTTACGCACTCTTAAAACGATGTATGCGAAAGTTGTGTATCAGAGGTCAATAAGAAACTAGATTCGGAGACCAGAGAAAGGTGACGCCATACTGAGTAAATTTATCCGGCTTCCAACTTAGAGCTTGGATCAAAATCAATCTAACCTCTTCAAAACCTCAATGCACATCCGACAGTTATGATAGGGTGCTTTCCAAGGTCCTGCTTTGTCTTCTGAAAGGACGGGATGGCCTTTTGCATCTATTAACCAGTGCCACTCACCCTTCTCCAGGTCTAGGAAATATCTCTTAATAAATTCCCAACTATTAAACATATGAGATAGGTATTTATCATCCCCAGTCATTTGATATGCATTTAAAAATGCTACAACTGCTTCAGCTTGTGGCCACCAATGCTTCTCCTTTTCAAATTCCTGACCATTTCTTCCTGCCTTTTCATACACACCCCCCTCATGATCGAGACCATCACGGATGGTCGCATTCACTAGTTTTAATGCATGATCCTTTGCTGTGTCAATCTGGACTGGTTCCTTTAATCGCACAGCAGCCTCCCAGATTAACCAGCTACTTTCAATATCATGGCCAAAAGAAATTTCCTGGGAAGACGGATCCCAATGCTCATCAAAATAAAGTAGTAAGTGTCCGTCATTACCACCACAAAATCGCTCCAAATAAATATTGAGAATTCGGCGTAATGTCCTGGCATAGTCATCATGTGGAATGGCCCGATAAAGATTGCTATATGCCTCTAAAATATGTAGATGCGTATTCATGACTTTTGCCTGATCTTCATCCTTTTCACCCAATTTTTGGTCTTCTTTCAAAGTCCAATCTACATTGAACACATTCCAGTAACCATCAAGTTCCTTATCCCGACTATGTCGTTCTATAAGATGACAGAGATGCATTGCCTTCTCTTTTGCCAGATTATTTTTGGTAACAGCAAAATATTCCGAAAAAGCATAAATGGCAAAGGCTTGAGCATAAATCTGCTTTTGTGTGTCGACTACTTCACCCTCACAATTTACCATCCAAAATACACCTCCATTTTCCTCATCCCAGAAGTGTCGTATAATATAGTCGAAGGCGACATGGGCTAACCTCAGATAAGCACTGATACCTGTCTGACTGAAAGCCGCTACATAGGTCCAGAGGATGCGCGTATTTAATATTACACCTCGATTGGCATCTGGAAATAATTTACCAGTACCATCGACCCTGCCATAAAAGCCTCCTCTATCCTTGTCAGGCATACTTTCTGACCAGAAAGCCAGAATACGATCTAACTCGTCACGGACTTCAGACCTAAAAGCATTGAGTCTTTCATCCATCAGATTAACGTATTTAGTGAAAAAAATTCCAGGTTTTTTGAAATCAAGTCCTTGCGATCCTCCACACTTGTTGCTGATCGCAATCGATCTGGGTTTGTGTTCTTAACATTATCGATCAATTGTCCTTTGATTGCAGTTGCTACATGCATACTGAGGCGTTGTATCAATTGTCGGTGCCTTGATAATTTTTGAACATACTTAGCCTCAAATTCTGCTGACCATTTCATTATCCGGGTAGTTAAGTGAGGGTGAAATTAAGAGAAATGCTTGAATTCAATAATCTGCCAGTCTTTTGTACACACTTATTGCCCTTCACTTATTAAGATTTAACAAGTCTCCCTGCAGACAAATCCTGGGCTGAGAATAGAATTTCTTGAAATCATCCGCTGATGAAGTCCGACAAATGACCCCGTAATGGTGCGTTGTTCGGGCATTTCTCCACACCAATTTCAAGGCAATGCAAGATGTCAATTCACTTGATAATGCATTCTTTAGAAGGACTTTTGTCCCCCAGTTCAAATCGGGAATTGCTCCTAACTAGTCTTCGTTAGTGCACGATAATTCTGAAGATGTGAAATTTATTTAAAATAATGAGTATAGGACTAAGGATACCTGATAGATAGTACCGGATAAAGAAATATCCAAACTAAAAGGAGAACGGACAAATCTCAGGACACACATCGAAGTTTATAAGTCGTATGAACTTCGATATGTGGTAAAGCTTGGAAAGCCAGTATTTCTTCCTTGAGATGTAATGATTCTGGTGAACTATTCGAAAATAACTTTACACTAGCTATCGCCATATTTTTCTAAACGATATTTTGCATCCAAAATCTCGTTTCGGCGCTCTACAGATTTCTTGGTGTAATATTTTCTATTGCGAAGCTCCTTCATAAGGCCGATACGTCGGTGCTTCCGTTTATAGCGTTTTAGGGCTCTGTCAATGGATTCAGTGTCTTTTACATCAATAATAATCATACACAATGTGGTTTTAATTAAAAAATTATATACTTCTGTCCTGTGAACTGTAAGAGTTCACAATTGATCTCAAAACGAGGCTCTCAGCATTTTATCAAAATGAGAAGAGATTTCGAAACTGATCTGGGAGTACAAGAGAAAGGACATTCAAAATACTAAGAATTGAACGTCCGAACTAAGCGAAGGAAAATCAGCTTAGAATAGGCACACCCACTTTGATCAGTAGAAAGACCGATACAAAGATATAAACTTAGTTCAGGTATCAAAAGTTCCCTTTGAGCACCGCAAATCACCTTGATGAAGATCAGAATCTCTGATGATGACGATCAACAACGGATAAGGTAATTGACAATAGCTTAGGAGTACATGAAACAAACTACATCAAGTAAAAAGAATACTATGAAAAATACAAAGCATATCGGCTACTCAAATGCATTGATTGCCATGGAGTTGGACGCTCCGGATCGTACTATGCTATCAACGTTGAAGGATTTAAAGCCTGTGGTAGCAGCTCGTCAAATGACTTTTGCACATGTGATCCCAAAGTACAATTCAGCCGATCCTCTATATCCAGCCTATCCTCACAGTATTTTGGACTTACATCAAAAAGAGCAAAATCGAATAGCTGAAGTGATGCAGAATACCGTAAAAGATCATTTGGGTGCAGATGTAGCAGAAGCATCCAGTTATCTAGTAACGCAAGGAGATCCACTTCGGTCCATAGTGGCTCTATGTGAAGAACAAGGTGTGGATCTTGTGGTCATCGGCAGAAGTCAAAACAAGTATCATGAAATAAAGGCCAAGAATCTTATTAGAAATGTGGACGCAGACGTGATGATTGTTCCGGATACCTTTCATCAATCTCCCAAAGTGATACTTGTTCCTATCGACTTTTCTGAAAATTCATTAAAAGCCCTGAAAATGGCAAGTGCCATGCAACAGGATACTGACGAAGCAATTGAGCTACATATCATTAATGTATTTCAGCGACCTAGTTTAATGGCTTTCGAGCTTGATATGACAGCCGAACAATTCGAACGGCAAACTGCCATTAATCATCGTGAAGGATTTGAAAAATACATGAATGAGCATTTTCCTGGATGGGAAAAAAATATGAAAGGAATTTTAGTTCAAACCGAAGGTCCTGGCATATCTAAGCGCATCCTGGAGCAAGCCGAGAACATATCGGCAAATATGATCATTATGGGTGCGAAGGGTCATTCTCCATTAGAGCGGTTACTCATCGGTAGTACCACGGAAGCATTTTTGGACCGCAATGATAAGTATCCAACGATTATTGTACGGTAGTGGATCTGGAGAAGCCGAAATTAAGCTTTCCTACACCAAGATTTCGTCTAAAAAATTGGTTCCTGGTTTCAGACTCGTTGATTTGCTTTCTGTTGACGGCAGGTAATTTAGTATTTCTTTGATGTTTTTAAACCACGAGAAATTCTACTACTATTTGTGACATCGGGAGAATCGAAGGAGTACAAAATGGATTCAGAGAGAAAGAACGCTCAACAATCCGCACTGAAAGCCACCGGATCAGGCAGCCTCTCTGTAGTGGGGAATCCTCAACCTGATTTGTGTGCCATTTTGAACAATGGTCGTCAAAGCTCCATCAACCTGTGTCACTAGTGCATCTACCAGTCGGACTCCAAAAGACTCATTTCTGACATCACGGGGGTCAAAACCAACCCCATCATCCCTAATTTCCAGAATAAGGTCCTTCGCATCTTGTTTTAAAGATAATGAGACAATACCCTGCCGATTGTCTGGAAAAGCATGTTTCAACGCATTACTTAGTAATTCATTAATGATCAGGCCCAGTGGAACCAATAAATCCACATCCAATTGTATATCATCAATATCCATCTCTAAGGAAATCTTATTCCTAGAGATATTATAGGAGGCAAAAAGATTTGCCACTAATTTCTCTATATAAACAGCCAAACTGACATCTGTGAAATTCTCACCTTGATATAAGTCCTGGTGAATCATCGCCATGGATTGTACACGGTTTTGACCCTCCACAAGAGCTGTTAGTGCATTTTGGTCAACGACATACTCCGACTGGAGACTTAATAATGAAGAAATAAATTGAAGATTATTTTTTACCCGATGATGAATTTCCCGGATCAATATATCCTTCTCTTTCAACGATTTGGAAATAATTAGATTTTGGGATTTTGTCTTTTGTAGCAATCGATAGACCCAATAAAGTAGACCTCCAAAGACCAGAAAAGCAATGGCCAGAAACCAAAATCTTTGCTGAATATTCTTTAAGCGAAGATTAGAGAGTGCGTTTTCACTCTCCAACGTTGTGATGCGAGAATCCTGAACACTCTTTTGATATTTACTCTCCATATTAAGCAAAGCTCTTTCTCGATCCAATGCATCAATAGAATCACTTAAATGATGATACCGACGAGTATAGAGGAGTGCCTGTCTTGCGTCTCCCAATTTGTCGTAATATAAAGCCATCAACCTCTGAAGATTTTGCTGTCGATAAATATTGTGGGAAGATGTCGTCTCTTCTAGCGTGGTTAATTTCTCACGGGCAATTGACAGCTGATTTTTTGACAAATAATATTCAGTCTGGATCATCATCAGTTGCTGCGATAGTCCTGGATTTTCAAAGGACTGGACAAGATGGTCCAGCTCTGTAAATTCATTTTCCATTGCATTAGAATCTTCTCCAGTTGCCACACGAACGCGGAGGTGACCCAACATACCAGCCACTACAAAGCTTTGATTGGTATTTCCATCTCCAGTATTTATAGCTCGAGTAAACCACTCCTTGGCCTCCACAAACTTCTTTTCTCTTAATGCACATTCACCCAATATAATCTGACAATTGCCATTATTTCGGGGCATATTAAATTCCTTAGCCATCTGCAGTGATTCGTCCGCATATTCGCGGGCTTTCGATGTATATCCAATAGACAGAAAAAGATCTGCTAATTCTTTATACATACCTGCCAGTTTGTACCCCTCGTTTTGTGACTTGGCAAATGCTATAGCATCAAAATAATAATGTTGCGCACTATCAATCATCAGCAAGTTTCCATAGGCATTTGCGAGATTAATAGTACTATATCCATAACTGGATGAATCCCCAAGTGCTACATCAATCTCGTGCTCGATCTTGAAATGGTAGAGCGCAGAATCCAGTTTATTTTCACTCGTTAAGGCTAATCCGATAAAACCATGGGCGTTAGAATACCAAATCGAATCCACACTTTCCAGTTTGAGAATTTTTTCAGAAAGTTCCTTCATTTTTGCAAATTCCTGCCGCATGTTGTGAAAAGTGGCCAGATTACTATATGCACTGGCCTGCATCTCAGGGATATCATTTTCAATGGCCAATTGAGCAACCTCTTCTAACATCTCATAGGCCCTGTCACTGGCTCCCAGATACATTTTACACCTCGTCCAGTAGGACATATGAAGCAGCATCTCCTCGGTCACGCCATCTTCACCGGCTTGTTCTACCGCTAATCTGTACATACTATCAGCTAATAGATAATTGCCATGTACCATTGCTGTATCTGCCACCGCACGATAATCCATTTGTCCCCATAAAATAAATGGCGAAAAAGCCAGAACAGTCACCAGACTTTGAAAAGATCTTTTCATTGAGAGCAATTTCACATCATGGAAAAAAACATCTTCACCTCTTGCTAGCCGTAACTTCCCATTGAAATTAGCATTTTCACAAGAATCACTTCATGTATACCTTGTCTATTGTAATTTCAGCAAGGTCGACGCCCCTCCGGAACTTAGAAGGAGGCTTACCACCCTCACCTAGTGCCCGCTGAGACAGAAAGTAACAATATATAGATATAGTAGGATCTCCCGAATAACCTGAATTACTTTTAATCAACCGAACTACAGTAGCGAACCAAATCAGATATTAGAACCAACCATTTCAGAATTTTGAGTACTTTCAGATACAAACAGAAACAGATGCACCATTCAACTGGCACCCTACTCATGATCTTGCTCTTTCACATATCTGGATTGAGTCAGGAAGTACATGAAATCATCGTGGATATCGATCGCTCTTCTATGCCGGAAGGCATAGCTATACATCCGGAAACTGGAGAGATATATGTGGGAAGCATTCGTCTAAATAAGATTACGAAATCAGATGCTGAAGGTCAAAACACGGTGGATGTCATCGAAGGTGGTGTTAATGGATTTACATTCGCTACTGGTATGATGATAGGCCAAAACTATCTCTTCGCATGTGGAAAACTAGATCGTGGGGTACGACCCATGGTACTTCAGATTTCTTTAGATGATCATGAAATTGTGAACGTCTTCCGACTTCCTCAGGGAGATTCCGCTTTCTTTAATGATCTGACACTGGATCAGGATCTGAATGCATACTTCACCGACTCCAATACTGACAAACTCTATCGACTGGACTACGCCTCCGGCACGATTTCCTTCTTCATGGAAGACGAAAATCTGACAGGACCTAACGGCATTACCATATCTCCAGATCAGTCAAAACTGTATGTCAATTCGAATAAGGACGGCATACGTGTCATCGATATCGCCTCTAAGAAAATCATCAATCCGCCTCATGAGGATTCTAAAAACAAAGGAATCGACGGTTTATCAATAAGTGATGGATGGCTATACGCGGTTTATAATTATGGAGGAAAAACATTGGAAAAGCATGGACTGGTCCGCTTTAGGCTGTCAGCAGACGGATCGGATCTCGGCCCGGAAGATCCTTTAGTTATCAACCATCCTCTTCAGGCCATACCAACTACCGTAGATATCCATGATGGCTATGCATACTATATTGCCAATAGTCAATTTGCCAATTTCAACTGGGGAGATAATACCGTAAAGGATCCAGACAAACTGACGGATACCTTTGTGCTCAAAGTGAAGATTAAACCCTAAGAGTTGCCAGGATTGATTCCAAACCTATTTATTGGATGCCCAGAACTACGCCAGGGGATTCATCTCCGGATGCTCAAAAAACCGTCGTCGAATAGCATGTACTCCATCCACAAAAGCCTTGCATGCAATGAAGGGATCCCCTCCGATATTCCATCCCTGCGATGATATGGGACCGTCATAACCAAAGGCATAGAGTTTTGCCAGGATCCAGGCCATATCAATATCTCCCTCATTGAACCGGGCTGCCCGGAATCCCGTATCACTAAAACGACCATTCGTCAATACCACATATCGCAATCGCTCCATCCAGAAATTGGCCAGTACCGTGTCAATATCATCAGAATTCTTGTTTCCAAACCAATGATGAGAGCAGAAAGCAGCTCCTATAGTCTTTGCCTGCGCACCCTCCAGTATTTTGAAGGCCGACTGAGGTGTATCACATATCCAGTTGATATGTGGATACAGGGAGCCTACCACATCGTGCTCTCGACAGGCCGCATCAAATGCTGATATGATCTTGTAGGCTCTGGCCCAGTGCCGATCTTGAGCTTTGGCTGATCCACGTTCAGCCACCGTAGGCCCATCCAGCTCGGCTGTACCACTTAAAGACAATGTACAATAGGGCTTCAAGGCTGATTCACCACAAATCCTTACGTTTTCCATGATACGTCCTATCTCGTCATCAATGGACTCGGACACTCGATCGATCACTGCCTGGGTAGTCATATGAAATCCCCAAACCTTAAAACCTGTTGATTCCGTCAGTTCCATCGCTTCCTTCCAGCTATCGGAAGTCGGATCCTGTCCGGCAAATTCAAAACCATCAAACCCTGCATGCTTTGCAGCAGCAAATTTGGACTTCCAACTGTATGACCGTCCCTGACCTACATGAAAATTGTCAAACAGCACCAGAGGATTATTAGGCAAAGTTCGATCAGACCTGTTTCTCTCCTTGCTTGATACTAGAGAAAGTCCTACTCCTCCCAAAGCTGCATCACGGATAAAATCTCGTCTATTCTTCATATACCTGAATCTGTGTGATCCCAAAGTAGTAAAATAAGGCTAATACCTTATCCTGCGCCATACTACATATGCATATCTAATTCTGACACATATATCTTCTCTGTCATTATCTTTTCTTGAATATGACACCAACATTTTTTTCATTTCTTAGGGTATCTTCGCACTTTTCTTAGCATGGATACTAGCCTCTTTATCGAAAAGGATATTTGTACTATTTTCACACATCTCATAGTCTCTATCATTAGCTGAATATTAATAAAATCCATTACAGTCATTCCTTTAAACAATGTTTCCTATGATAAAGGCTATACTACTAATTTTACTGGGTCTCTTTTTTATTCTTAATGGTGTAAGCCATTTAATAAACACCAGGATATATGAAGAGTACTCGACAAAGAAGGGATTAATATCTCCAAAACTAATGGTTAGAGTAAGTGGTGTTGCTCTTATTTTTGGTGGACTCTCTCTTGCTTCCGGTTATTTGATGACAATTGGGATTATTGGACTTTCAATATTCCTGGTGCTCGCTTCATTTACGATTCACCAATTCTGGAAAGAGCATACCAGAGAAGAAAAACTATTGGAAGCAATGCATTTTGCCAAGAATATGGCCATTCTGACAGAATTAATATACATTGCTAACCCTTAAATATATGTGATGAAAACAGGACGATTAGAAGCATTCAGCGACGGGGTATTAGCCATCATAATTACTATTATGGTACTAGAAATGAAAGTACCTAAGGGGACAGGAGTTGAATCACTTTTACCGATCATTCCAGTCTTTCTTACATACATAGGAAGTTTCATCTATCTGGGAATCTATTGGAATAATCACCACCACTTAATGCAAGCCACCAATAAAGTCAATGGTCAAATTCTATGGGCTAATTTAAATTTACTTTTTTGGCTATCGCTTTTCCCTTTTGTTACCGGCTGGATGGGAGAAAATCATTTTCAGCAATATCCAGTAGCACTATATGGGGTAGTTTTATTGTTAGCCGCCATATCGTACAAAATTCTATCATATTACCTTGTCAAAAGTGAAGGAAATGATTCCATAGTTGGCAGCGTACTTCAAGAAAACAAAAAGGAGTACCACTCAATAGCTCTCTATGCTACTGGAGTGGTTTTGGCTTTTATAGAACCTATCGCAAGTGTGACGATCTATGTTCTTGTTGCCATATTATGGATTATTCCCGATTCAAGAATAGAAAGGAATTTTAAATAGTCACAACTCATAGTCATCATTTGTCATATGACATAGTAATTCGGAAATCATTATCAAAGACAAGCAAAACCACAGTTTTGGGGCAAGACTCGCACTATCGATCTCTCTTATGAAAACAAGGAATAGATCAGTGACAAAATTTGACCTTCATACTGTTTCTACCTTTTACAGTGCTCTTCTCACTCAAATACTCACAGATCAAAGGTTCAAACAGAATCTTGCTCCTTCCTACTCATTTCTATACATGTACTTAGGAGTATAAATCGCATTCTCCTCTTCCTCAGAAGAATTCTTTGTAGCTTTTAATTTTTCTGCTAGTAGTTTGTATAAATCAAAAATATTCAAACCTCCTTTCATAGTAACAAACTTTAATCGCGTGATAGAAAATAATTATTAATGAACTTCGCTAAAAACTTCCTCCTCATTACCTTGAGACACTCTTGAGTGTCTTATAAAGCTCCTTTTTCGGAGTAAGCCTAAAAAACTCCAAATAACTTGGGGGGTTTTCGACAATACCTCTCTCAGAAATCAATTTAATTGTAATATTCCTCAGGTTGGCCTTATAAGAAAAATCATCTAAAATTTCAATAATGTCATTATCAAGATATCGTGTCTGCCGGACGTCAAGCTCAAGGTATGAGTTGTCGGGCAGGTTATCCAGCTCTTTCAAAATTGATCCTTTATGAAAAAACGTTACCTGCTCAGCAAGTGTCATTTTGATCGTATTATCATCCACGTCTTCACCCTCAATATGAAGAAAATGAGAGTTTTGATAGCTTTTAATAAGCACCACTACTATTCCTACCATCAACCCCAGTCCAAGACCCACTAATAAGTCAATAAACACAATTCCCACGACTGTGACCACGAATGGAATAAATTGTTTCCAACCTAACTCATACATGGTTTTGAATAGCGCAGGCTTTGCCAATTTATATCCGACAATGAAAAGAATGGCAGCTAAGACAGACAGCGGAATCATGTTCAAAATCCGTGGAATAAGGATGACGGATACCAACAAGAATATTCCATGTATTATTGCGGACATCTTGGTTTTACCACCAGACTGGATATTGGCAGAACTCCGAACAATAACTTGAGTAATTGGAAGACCTCCAATCATACCAGAGATCATGTTACCCACTCCCTGAGCAAGGAGCTCTCTATTGGTTGGTGTAACTCTCTTTTCTGGATCAAGTTTATCTGTAGCCTCGACACATAGTAGAGTTTCCAAACTTGCGACCAGAGCGATTGTAAACGCCACTACCCACACATCTGTTTGGGTAATCACTCCAAAATTTGGAAAACTAAACTGTGCAAGGAAAGATGCAGCATCCTCAGGTACAGGCACAGAGACCAGTTGCTCAGCATCAAAGCCAAAAGTACCTCCATCTCTCGTTATTGCATAGAAAATTATCCCGACCACAACAGCTACCAAGGGGCCTTGTATCAATTGAAATATCTTAGCTTTCTTCGTTAGAACCGTATTCCATAGTATCAATATTCCTAATGCAATGATCGCAATGATGGAAGGTCCCAGACTAATATGATTGACCGCATTCAGAATTTCTGAAAAAGAGTTCTCTCCATCAATTTGAACAAACGCAAAATCACCCTCGGGATCAGAATCATAGCCAAAGAAATGTGGTATCTGCTTCAGTATGATGATAATCCCAATACCTGTCAACATACCTTTAATGACCGATGAGGGAAAATAATAGCCGATGATGCCGGCTCGAAGAACACCAAATAGTATTTGAATGGCTCCCCCCAGCACGACAGCAACCAAAAAGTTCTCATACCCCCCCAGACTCGCTATAGCCGCTAGAACTATTGCTGCCAGTCCTGCTGCAGGTCCACTCACTCCGACCTGAGAGCCGCTTATAGAACCTACTACGACTCCACCAATGATCCCTGCTATCAAGCCAGAGAAAAGAGGGGCTCCACTTGCCAGAGCAATACCCAGACATAGAGGTATGGCCACAAAGAATACCACTATACTGGCAGGAATGTCATTTCGTAAATGAAGGAAGTACTTGCTCATGTGCCACAGCTTTGATGTAAAAATACTAAATATAAGTATTACTTACCTATATATTAGTATTTAATTTTCATTAGTAAGTTTTGGTAGTTAATCTATTAGTAGCTACACTATGAATACCAGTACCTATTCTCTACCTTTAAGGCATGATTATTTTGACGGATATATCTATTCCGACGGGTCTGTCTTTAAGGGACCCATTACAAAGTAAGCTAGGGAGAAGTATCATCACTCACAGCATCCCTCTCATGGATGAGATAGGATTTGAAGCATTTACCTTCAAGAAACTAGCCATCAGAATGGGATCAAATGAGACGTCACTATACCGATACTTTGAAAACAAACACTTCTTACTACTGTACTTAGTTGTCTGGTACTGGAACTGGGTGAGCTATCTGATAGATTACAACACGAAGAACATCACAGATCCAAATCGAAAGCTGGATCTGATCATTGACAATTTTGTAGATGCTACCAAAGAGAATCCTTCTGTTGATTTTGTGAATGAAAAAATTCTGCATCGAATTATTATTGCCGAATCTGCCAAGTCATATCATACGAAAGATATTGATGAAGAAAATAAGCAGGGGTTTTATAGCAGTTATAAAGCACTCATTCAAAAGGTAGCGGATGTGATTCTTGAAATAAATCCAAACTTTCCCTACCCTCATTCTTTTGCCAGCAACTTGTTTGAGATGGCCAACAATGAAATATACTTTGCACAACATTTACCAAGGCTCACCGATATAAAGGTCAAAAACGGAGACTACAACGAAGTAGTGAAGTTGTTGAAATACTATAAAAGTAAGATGTTGGATCAAGTGCACGTTAGGTAATTTCTCAGATTTTTAATGCATCCAGGCCGAGTAGGGCAAAAAATAATGGATTCTATTGTCCAGGCTGCAACGTTCTTCTTGCAAGGGTTTTTGTTAATCGAACAACCCAATTGTCTATCTTCAGGTATCTATCTTACACACTTATGCTTGTTGTATCCATCCTCGTATACATTGCCCTGACCCTCGCCATAGGCTTTTGGACATCCAAGAGGGTTAAGACCACAGAAGATTTCACACTTGCCGGAAAGAGTCTTCCCACAATACTAGTGGGTGTAACAATTTTTGCCACATGGTTTGGACCGGAATTAATTATGGGTCTTCCCGGGCTTTTTGTGGAAGAAGGGGTAATGGGTACGATAACGGATCAATTTGGGACGTTACTTTGTCTTTTATTAGTAGGATTTTTTTATGCCCGGCAACTTTATCGAATGAACATTGTCACATTAAGTGATTTTTTCAAATTGCGTTACGGTAAATCTATAGAACTCGTAACATCTATCATTTACATTTACACCTATTTCTTCTGGATTGCCGCTCAATTTGTTGCCCTAGCCATTCTCTTCCAATCCATACTAGGCATCTCTATCCAAAGCGGAATATTTCTAGGTGCTACCATAGTAGTGATCTATACCTATATCGGCGGTATGTGGGCAGTAACTTTTACTGATTTATTACAGAGTACTCTGATAGTCATCGGTCTGATCGTCATCTTTACAAATGTTCTGGATGAAACAGGTGGACTTATGCCCATCTTATCTGGCCAACCGGAGGGTTTCTATAATTTCTTTCCAGAACGAGGACTTTACAATTGGACAAACTATATAGCCATGTGGATGGCGTTCGGTCTCGGAGTTATTCCGGCTCAAGATCTCTATCAACGTGTCTTCTCAGCGAAATCGGAAAATGCTGGAAAGAATGGAGTGTTTCTAGGTGCCCTGCTATTATTTGCTGTTGGGGTATTGCCTCTTATCATAGGATTGGGGTCCGCGAAGCTGCACCCCGAATTAATGAACTCGGATCATGGACAAAATTTAATTCCGGATATGGTGGCCCAGTATACTAGCGTACCCCTTCAAATGCTTTTCTTCGGAGCGCTTATTTCCGCCATCTTGAGCACTTCAAGTGGGGCAATGCTATCACCGGCAACCATTGTTGGGGAGAATTTGTTAAAACCATATCTACCAGATATTTCTGATAAACGGCTACTCCTTTTAACGCGAATAAGCGTGATTGTAATAGCTCTTGTTTCCTGTCTTTTTGCCCTAAATGATACCAATATTCATGGTCTGGTGGTTTCTTCTGCCGTCCTTGTCATGGTCTGCCTTCTGGCACCATTGACTTTCGGTCTTTATTGGAAAAAATCCTCAATACTTGGTGCCTGGATGGCCATCACATCAGGAGCTCTAGTCTGGATAGTTACCGACCATATGGATACGCTTATA
The DNA here is from genome assembly GCA_050298535.1 of Saprospiraceae bacterium. Classification (GTDB taxonomy): domain Bacteria; phylum Bacteroidota; class Bacteroidia; order Chitinophagales; family Saprospiraceae; genus JABDMH01. Next base: position 62,792 of record JBNKUI010000040.1, on the reverse strand, counting down.
CACCCAACCATTTATGGGATCTTAGCCAGTTGTATTGCCATGGTATTGGGTAGTCTGTTTCGTCCGGATGACTACGTTTTCATAAATCAATAGGTATGTGAAGTCACTCAAGTCAGAAAAGCAGAGTACGGGAATAACCAAAAAGGAGTAATACACTTTTCAGCAGCGCCAACATTCAATCGCTGGTATTCATGGACGGAATTAAAAATCCAGAATCAACCCGAACGTAGGGATCAATACACCTTCTGCGTTACGGATTTCTTTGAGCTTATAGCGTTGTACACCCAGTCCATCCTGAGGATTCAAAATCACCGGCTCACTGCTGGGATTTCCATTGGTATCCGTCTTATCCAAAACTAGGACCTGCTGACTGTCGGCATCAGCCAAAATATTTTCAAGATCCAGGTAAAATGTCAATTTTCCCCAGGGAAGATCCCACGTCTTGTCGGCACGCACATCGATAAATAGGGTTGGCTTGCCTCGAAGAGAATTGAGTTGGGAAAAGTCTCGTATACCTTCTCTATTTAAATTCCAAACGTGAACCAGGTAGCTGGTGGCGAGGTCGAACGGGGTAAACGGAGGTGCAGATTGGTATCTCAGATTAATTCCCAATTGCCTTTTCTTAATAAATCGCTTTCCTGCCAGCACATTGGCTATGTGCCGGGTATCGCAGGTAGACGGGATTGACCTACCCTTTAAATCATCAAATTCACTATTACTATATGTATAGGATAATATGGAATGGGTAACCCAAAATCACACGGCATTACATCATCCTAATGGAAAAACAGTCGAACGCTTAATTTCATTTAAGACAAATGTACTCTTGATCTGTGCTACATTCGGTAAGGCAGCCAACTTACCTGAAGAAAATTGATGATATGCATTCAAGTCTGAAACGACCACTTTTAGCAAAAAGTCATTGGCACCTCCCATCAGATAGCATTCCATCACTTCCGGTATATTCTCGATAGCCTCACTAAACTTTTCAATTTCCTCCAATTTCTGACTTTCCAATGATACGGAACAAAACACCACCATGGAGGTATCTACTACCTTGCGGTTAAGTACCGCCACGTATCTCTCAATGATCCCTTCTCGATCGTACCTTTTTATGCGTTCGTATATCGGAGTTTTGGTCATATTCAATTGAGCAGCGACTTCTTTGATATTAGCCTTCGAGTCTCGTTGCAGCAGTTCCAGCAAGCGCTTGTCTATCGCATCTAGCTTTATCATAGGAATAATTCCTGTTTAAGATTATCTAACATTCGAACTAACCCACATTTTCCTTCTATGATACATATTTAAGGAATTTTATAGGAATTATTACAATAAACTAATACACATTCCCACAATATGTAATTTTACCAAATAATTCAAATGACAATCGAATGAAAGATTTTCTATCTCCAGAGAGTTTGATGATGACGCATGGCTACAAGCCCGAATGGTCGGAAGGAGCCGCAAAGCCTCCCCTATTCTTAACTTCCACTTTCACTTTTAAAACAGCAGAAGAGGGAAAATCTTTTTTTGAACTGGCATATGGATTAAGAGAAAAGAAACACCTGGAAAAACCTGGACTGATTTATAGTAGAATCAACAATCCTAATCTGGAGATCCTTGAAACTCGTCTTTGTCTTTGGGATAAGGCGGATGATTGTGCAGTTTTCGAAAGTGGAATGTCAGCCATCAGTACGACACTTCTGGAGTTCCTTTCGCCGGGGGATCTACTATTATATAGTTCTCCGACTTATGGTGGGACGCATCATTTTATAGATCATTTTCTTAAAAAGATTGGAGTGCAATCAATTGGATTTCATCCCCATCAAACTCAGTGGGAGATAATGCAACTAATAGAGGCTACAGGAAATGCAAACCGACTGAGTCATATTTATATTGAGACTCCTTGCAATCCCACTAATGAATTAGTCGATATAAGAATGTGCCGGGAAATCGCGAATTATTTCAGTTCGCCCGAAAAAGAAATTAAAATATCGGTAGACAACACCTTTATGGGGCCACTATGGTCTCATCCACTGCAGCATGGTGCCGATCTTGTGATCTATTCTGCCACGAAATATATTGGAGGGCATAGTGATGTAATCGCAGGAGCAGTCCTGGGTAGCTCCAAATTGATCAAGCGAGTAAAAACTCTCCGTACCTTTTTTGGAAATATGCCAAGTCCACATACTTGCTGGCTATTGCTCAGAAGTCTGGAAACCCTAAAAATCAGGATGGAACAACAGGCAAGGAATGCCAGTGACATCGCCAGTTTTTTAGATTCTCATCCTGCTGTAGAAAAAGTCTGCTATTTAGGGAACATTGATAAATCATCTACATCATATCGAATATTTAAAAAACAATACAACTCAGCGGGAGCCATGATTTCCTTCTATATCAAGGGGTCTGAAATCGAGACTTTTAAATTCTTGAACCAACTTCAATTAATCAAGCTTGCAGTGAGTCTGGGAAGTACAGAAAGTCTTGTGCAGCATCCGGCTTCTATGACGCATGCCGGAGTTTGTCCCGAACTAAAACTCAGTATGGGGATTAGAGAAAATCTTGTACGACTTTCTGTAGGATTAGAAAACAGTCGGGATCTGATTTGGGATTTAAACCAGGGTTTAAATACAATCAAGAGTAAAAAAGCACTAAGTCATGTCAGAAGTAATTAATTTTGGACTATTGGCATTCACATCCTTCTTTACCTTAATTAATCCCATGGGAGTAATGCCCATTTTTATGACGATGACTGCAGAGTTGGATTCGTCTCATCGGATCGCCACCGCAAAAAAAGCAGCCACCGTTTCCTTTATCACTATTGTTCTATTTTCCTTCTCAGGACAGGTTCTCTTCAACTTCTTTGGAATATCTGTCGATAGCTTTAGGATAGCAGGAGGTGTCATTTTCTTCCTGATGGGCATGGATATGCTGCAAGCCAGACTCGGAAAAGTGAAAGTGCGAGAGGACGAAATCAAGACGTATGTAAATGATATTTCCGTCACGCCGCTAGCCATCCCTATGATTTGTGGACCAGGTGCTCTGACCAATGCTATCGTATTAATGGAAGATGCCAACTCCATTCAGCTAAAGGTTATCCTTATGGTTATGATCTTTATTGTAATGTCGATCACCTACCTCATTTTATTGAGTTCCTCTCGAATCATAAAAGCGCTGGGAGAAACAGGCCTTAATGTCCTGATAAGACTTATGGGACTGGTAGTTATGGTCATTGCGATTGAGTTCTTTTTTAGCGGTCTGGAGCCCTTTGTTAGAAAGATGATAAACTGAATCCATTCTTTGAGCCAAATCAATTAATTATCGAAGTAAGTACAATTATTTGATCCGTAAATACCTACATTCGCTTCGCTAGATCTACTACTCTGCACCATACGGGAGACCTTTAATAAGCATCTTTTGACAGCGAGAAACAGGGGAAAACAACCGAACGATGATAAATGGTTTGGGCCACGATGGCATCCGGTTTTTAAGCAAGCGGTGGATGACCTCTGTTACCTTTATACCAGAGGATATGCCGAGAACTCTGCCATCCAAGTCGTTGGTGATCGGTATAAACTCAATAAACGGCAAAGGAAAGCCATTGTAAGAATCAGTTGCAGCGACCAACAAGTGGCCAAAAGAGCAGAAGCAACTTGCGAAGCGGATTCTCTCAAGAATAAAGTAATAGAAATCGATGGATTTAATCTGTTAATACTCATGGAAAGTCTACTTTCGGGTGCCTATATCTTCAAGGGTAGAGATGGACTTTACAGGGATATATCGAGTGTCCATGGATCGTATAAGAGAGTAGTAAAAACAGAAAATGCCATCGTGCTGGTAGGAGATACCTTAAAAGCTCTCGAGATTCGATCCGTCAAATGGTACTTTGACCGACCCGTTTCGAATAGCGGTAGACTAAAAATAAAACTCCTTGAGATAGCTGAAAAGAACCAGTTCAATTGGGAAGTGGAACTAGTAACTGACCCCGATAAAATTTTAGCAGCTAGTAGCGCCGTTGTCATTACCTCAGATGGCTGGATACTAGATCGTGTTCCAAAGTGGTTCAACTTTGCTTCCCATCTTCTTAAGAATCAGCCGGACAATCCCAATATAGTCGAGGTTTGAATTGGAATCTATTTTGATGGAAGTTGGTCAAGGAAAAAAATATATCATGTGAATCAACGCTATAAATTTAAGGCGTCCCACACACTGATCTCTTTCCCTTCGAAATCACACTCTTTAATTTGAAAAGACTGTTGAGTTTCACATTCATTATTCTATACGGGTCTGCAAGCACATGTTGAACTTGTATATCCTCAGGAGGGGAATCCTTTATTTCCAATAATACTCTTGAAATCGAATGGTTTACTACGGTACCGCATAACACCGAGAATTGGGATCTATTAATTTCTGAAGATGGTGGAATCACCTGGGAAACCCTCTTCGGTACAAGCCACATCATAGGCTCAAATCCACAGATCAGAAATTGTATACTACTAAGATCATAGGGTCGAAAATGAAGCTGGATCTTTAGGATCTAGGCTGAGCGATTCCTTGTCTGGGTTAGAATCAGCTTCGAAACTACTCATTGTATGAAATATGAAAGACCAAAACGCGTAGTTGTAGAGAGGTTATTGATTCGATCTTGGAACTGCAGTCAATCAAGGTGATAAAACAATGTTGCCGTACAATTGCTTCCGTAAATAAAAATGATGTATAATTAGTAGACGACCATATTTTGGGATTATCCACCAATTATACATCACTTCTTACAACGGGCCATATAATCAAAAGCATTTAATTTACGATCTTTCTAGCTCTACGTAGCAATTCCCGCTGTGGTGTCGTCACAGTTCTGACCGCAGAAGTAGCTGCCTTGACATTTCCCTTGAAAGCATCTTTATAGGGTCTGTAAATGGAATTCACCCCGGACTTCCCTCGAACCACATTGGTCGTATTGTAGAGTGATTTCGCGGGGGCAGAAACACTCCTGACGACAGCCTTTCCCACACTACTATTGACCAAATTCGTGGCTCCTCTGACACTGCCGTCAGCAAATGCTTTTGCTCCCTTTCCCACGGTTCTGACTCCATTTACGCCATATTGGCCAGCCGTCAACACTCCTGTTGCACCCACTTGACCCACTTTACTGGCACCCTTGATAATTCCTTCACCAGCAACTTTAGTGGCATTGCCTGCCTTTTTCGCTGTTTTAACTGTGATACTTTTGGCCTTTTTAGCCACTTTCTTAACAAATCCAAGCTGGGCATTTGCATTAAAACTTACCATAGTAAATAAAGAAACAAATAGAATAATTACATTTTTCATTTTAAAATTATTTTGTGTAGTTAGAAAAAATTTACAATACAAAGATGCATGATATTGCAGCCGCAGAAATCCACCTAATTGAGGGTTGTGACAATATCCTCATTTATGAGGGGGAGAGAATTAATTCAAATAAAAGTGGGTTGGAAATAGAATATTTGGATAATACTCTGAGGCTACCTGAATGGTCTGTTTTCGAAGCCCTATTCCTGGTTCTAGAGAGTCTTGCTAATGGAATTTTAAAGTTTGCGAGCTTGACTTAAAGTATTATCTTTCAAGGATTTCTCCTCCTTCACCCAGAGCAGAAGATTACTTCTTAAACGCAGCAAAATTATGAGATTACATCATGATCTTCAGATAGATAAAGTAGTTCGACACCAGCAAATAATGATGTTTCTTTTCTGCCTTATTTCTTCCATATCTACTTATCTACCTGCTCCGATCCAGGGCGATAATGAAGTCAGAGGTAGGATTACCATCTCAAACTGTCAGGATATCATTGTGAAGGGAAGTGGCTATAACAAAGATGGCACGGAAATAATGCACTCTGATGACCCCATGGCCAAACCCAATAGAAATGTAATTATTAGTCTTCATCCACTTGATTTTGAACCGCCATTAGAGCTTACAGAAGATGCTTATATTTCACAAAGCCAACAAACATTTATCCCTAATGTCTTGCCAATTGTTGTTGGCTCTAAAGTCTCCTTTTTGAATGAAGATGAATTCTTCCACAATGTACAATCCTATACACAAAAATCACGGTTCAGCATCGGCAGACGGGCTCCAGGCATATCCTATAGTATCAAGATCAAGAGAACAGGTGTCATCGATTTGACATGTGATATCCATGATCATATGAACGCCAAGATTCTTTCTTTTGACACTCCATATTTTTGTCGTATGAATGATGATGGAACGTTCTCCCTGAAGAATCTTCCCGATGGAAAATACAGGTTAGAGATATTTCATCCTACCTGCAATGACATGAGAGAAGAGATTAGCATTCAGGGTGGAAAAGTTTTTGAGCTTAAGTATAACCTGTCTGACAAGGCTTAGAATGTATGAGATGGCCAAAAAACGGGGAATACAAATAAGTAATGCAATCACATTCCTGATCGTGTGCTTAATATTTTCAAATCCTCATTGCTTATATACTCAGACCGTGTTAAAATATAATGCGATTGCAGATCTTGAAGTCTCTAAGGCCGGTGAAAAATCGCATTACTACTACAATGAAATTGATCAGGATAATAGCAATTTTCGAATGGGTTTGAGTCAATTGAATTTGATTGGACAATTGACTCACAACAACTGGACATTTAATGTTCGATTATTATTGGATCGGGAAAAAGGACAAAAACTGAAGAATTTTTCTCTACCTCAACTAAATCTACAATGGTTATCCAATAAACGGAAAATTGGAATTACTATTGGACAATTTATCAATCCCTTTGGATCATTTAACGAGAAACAGCTATCGACGGAACGGAACTTTGTAGGACTTCCATTGGCGTACTCTTACTATACGAATATTTCACCCAAAATTGGATATTTGACCGACATGGGTGATGTGTCAAAAGTGATTGTTGACAATGAAGTGCAATGGGGGTCTTCAGGTTTGTATTACGGTGGTTATACGGCTGGTGCTATGCTAAGTTGGAATATCAATCCTGGCAAGGTGAATTGGAAAATTGCTGTGGTCAATGGTGCATCTAATGTAACCGGGAGATTGAGGAAGCCAATACAAGTTGGTGTAGTAAGTAAATTGAAAATCCGTCCAACCTACTTTTGGGAACAAGGAATATCCTTCAGCCGTGGAACCTTTATGCAAAAGTCAGAATTCAGCGACCAGTTGGAGGATTTGGCAAGCTACACCCAATCTCTTGTAGGCACAGATTTTAAGTTAGGATCGGGGTTTTTTGAGTTTTCAGGTGAAGTTATTGGTGCCTTCTATCAGGTACCTCACTTCAATGATGAAACAAACTCCTTTATAATAAGCCAAAGTGATCATCCCTTGAAGCTGAGTAATGTAAGCTCCTATTTAGATATAAAATATGAGGTCCCAAAAATACAAGGGAGCTACGTGGCATATAGAATTGACTATCTGGGTTTTGGTAAGTTTGATGGCAGTACCTCTCAACATTGGGATAACAATGTGATGCGGCATTCAATCGCAATTGGTTATCATATATCCAGCTCTTTCTTGGCTAGAGTGGCAGTTTCCACACAACAAGTAGACAGTAAGCCATGGAATAAAACACAAGGCACATTTCGCCTTGTATTGACAGCTCATTATTAATTGGATGAATTGAAGAAACCTTTAAGTTATCTTATCCTATTACTCTCCATCTTCATGGTAACTGAAGGAGGAGGCCAAAATGATCCTTACATGTTAGGGGATTACCCTTCCGTATCATCGATCGCAAGATACTTTCAACAAGATGAAATAGATTCCGTTTTTATCCTTTCTGACCATATCATTAATCGAAACATTTCACCCACAATAAATGGGATTGCAAATTACTATCGAGGTTTAGCTGAAGAAGCAATGGGGCAAAGTGAATTAGCTATCAAATCTTACGATCATTCCATACGACTTTTCATGGCAGACAACTATAAGAAAGGATTAGCGCTAGTATATGCTAAGAAGGGAGATGTTTTTACAAATCTTAAGGATTACAAAACTGCTCAATCATTGTACGACCTGGCAATTCCGTTTGCAACTGACCTGGATCTGTACGAAGTGCTCATAGATATCTTTCAAAAAAAAGCCCATAATGACGCTGCCATCCAATCGCCAATCGGGGTAATCGAAAATCTGAAGAAAGCATTTGACTATGCATTGTCAGCGAATGATTATGATCAATCGGTTAGCATCGTCAATCAGATTTCGACCAATTATCATTCTCTTGGAGAACTGGACTCTGCCATTCATTATTTTGAAAGAGGAATACAGATTAAGAAGGAAATGGATGACCCTGGTGGATTAATCAGCGATTATAGTGCACTTGGTAACTTATTCAGGGAATGTGGTGAGTATAGAAAAGCCCAGGTCAATTTGATGGAAGCATTACGTATTGCTGAAGATGAGAAGGATTCATTTTCAACGACTACTATCTATACGGAGCTGGGAGACATTTACGCCATCCAGAATATTTGGGATGTTGCAGAAGATTATTACAACAAAGCTATTCAGTTGGCCAGACTGAAAAACAGTCGCTTTATGGAAGCATCTTGCCTAAAGAAATTAGGTAACATTTCAATATTACAAAAAAAGCCTTCGGTAGCGATTGAGTATTATGAATCTTCCCTGGCACTATATACTCAATTGAATAATAAAGTAAATATTGCCGAAATACTAATTCAGCTAAGTCCTTTATACAACAAAGAGAGGCAACTGGAAAACGCGAGAGATTTATTACAGGAATCTTTGAAAGCCAGCACCCAATCCCAGGATGTGATGAGTATATGGTCAACGAAGCTCGTACTTGCGGAAGTCGAAATTAAGCTCAGAAACTATCGTAAGGGGATATCATACGGTGAAGAGTGCCTTAGAGCATTTAGTGATATGGGCGACACGGAAAATATAGGTCGTACATCTTTATTACTTTCAGAGGCATACTCGCATACAGGTGATTATAGAAAAGCCTATCAATTTCATCAAAAGTATAGCACCATAAAGGACAGCCTTCTGTCTGTAGAGAAGGCTGAGGCAGTCAAAAAATATGATCTCTTAGTAACCACTCAGAAGAAAGACAAAGAAATAGCAGAGCAACAAGAAGTACTCAGAGATCAAAACTTGACGCTTCTCCGTAAAAACCATCAACTATTGTTATTGGCTGGAGGCCTGGGATTCTTAGCATTACTAGTGGCTTTCTTGTTCTTCATCTACAATAAAAACAAGCAAATAAACCAGCAGCGGATACAGGTATTAGTGAAAGAGCAAGAAACTCAAAGATTGAAAGCCATAATCGAAGGTGAGGAAAAAGAACGTAAGAGATTAGCACGTGAATTACATGATGGTCTGGGAGCAGTGCTAGCCACTGTCAAAATGCAGATAAGTAGTATCGTTCACAAATTTCCAGCAGTTCAATCTTCGGGCACTTACTTAAAAGCAGAAACCTTGATTGATGATGCTTGTAGAACAGTGCGAGAGGTATCACATGACTTGATGCCGCACGTACTAGAACAACAGGGACTATTTCCTGCTATTGAAGAAATGTGTATGAATTTTTCAAATCAGCATGTCATTGATTTTATACCTTTTGGTGATGAAAATCAATTAGATAGTGTACTCAAAGTCTCGATCTATCGGATTGTGCAGGAGTTATTGAAAAATATTGCAAAACACGCCCAAGCTACCAAGGTCATAGTTCAACTGACCATAGAAGACGGGGAAATTATCCTGGTCGTAGAAGATAACGGAAAAGGTTTTGACACTACGCAAATGCATAAAGGAATAGGGATCGAAAACATTCAATCTCGCACAGCATATTTTAATGGTACTCTAGAAGTAGATTCTGTTTCGGATCAAGGTAGTACCTTTACCATACAGATCCCAATGAATCAATAACTAAAACATACGGCATGATAAATATACTCCTGGTTGATGATCACCAGATTATTATTGACGGATTACGAGGGCTTCTTGAAGATGAGCCAGAAATTGGAATGCTGTACGAAGCACAAAATGGTGCAGAAACTCTTGAGATCGCCGAAGAGGAGAATATTGATTTAATATTATTAGACATCAATTTACCTGACATTACAGGTTTTGAGATCTGCAAAAAATTGAAGGGTAGTTCTTCGGCTCCAAAGATTATTGCATTAACTATGCATGGTAATGCTGGTTATATTAACAAAATGATTAAAGTTGGCGTTGATGGTTATCTATTGAAGAACACAGGCAGAGAGGAATTACTTCTTGCTATTCAGACAATCATGAGAGGAGAGAGATATTTCAGTAAAGAAGTAACGGATTCACTGGTTTCTGGAATGCAGAGGGAAAAGAAACCAAGAACCTCTGATTTCATACAGAAACTGACCAGGAGAGAAAAGGAAATTCTACAATTAATTACAGAAGAGATGACTACAGATGAAATTGCTGCCAAACTTTTTATTTCCCCAACTACAGTCATCACCCATCGTAAGAGTCTGCTCAGAAAACTAAATGCTAAAAACGTCGCAGGTCTGGTAAAGAAAGCTTTTGAGTTTGGATTGTTAGATGCTGATGATTAAATATTTAACATTTCCGGTATCTCGTTCTTCATCTCTGCGTAAGAAATTAATCACATCAACCATTAGATCGAAATATATAAGAGACTGCAATTCATAGTTATCCATTTCAGATGCTTGCATCTCTGTGGATTCAGCATTATTGTGAAACCTTGGCTGAATGCCACTTCATAATCACATTGATCCAATGGTATTAATCCCGTTAGGACTTCTTTCGATGATCTCGAACCGTTCTCTGATTTGAGGACGAAGTCTGCCTGGAATCTGATGGTTTTCTGTGGTCACGAATGGTGCTTTTATTTGAGGATGATGTTTGTGTGGCCTCTGACGGTGTTCTGTGGTCCCGAATTGAACTTTTGTCTGAGGACGGATGCTGGATAGTCTGCTCTGGCTGTCTGTGGTCCCGAATGGTTTCCCTGGAAGAGGAAGAAGTTTGTGTGACCCCTGAGGATGTTCTGTGGTCTCGAACCGTTCTCTTATTTGAAAACGGACGCTGGGTAGTCTCCGATGGTTGCCTGTGGTCCCGAATGGTTTCCCTGGAAGAGGAAGAAGTTTGTGTGGCCCCTGAAGGCGTTCTGTGGTCTCGAACCGTTTTCTCACTTGAAGAGACTGTTTGTGTGGCCTCCTCATAACGCCTTCCCCGATATCTATTCCTATCGGTAATTGATTCTTGGGGTCTGCAGTAGATAAGACCCAGTTGCTGAATACTTGTAGAGACCTTTCCTGTAAAACCAATAACCATTGCATCTGAGGGGACTGATATTTCAAAAGCTTCTCCTCCAGACCCACCAAAAGGGCCAAAAGTTCGGCGTAAACTTGTATGAAATGTGATCTGATCAATTAGAGTACCAGCTCTGCCTGTAATATAGGTAATGAATTCTCCATCCTCGAGCTCGAAATAACTCCAATCGCCAGCATCGCTTCCGACTGATTCAACCTGGAGGCTGTCCAGGCCATTTGAATATTCAATTAGAATTTGCTCGACTCGATTGGAATGATTAATGGCGACGCCTTCAATTCGTTCAGTCGAGAGGACATCAAATCTTGTGGAAGGAAGGATAAAGTCCAAACCCTTGGATCCCCCAATCTGTTCAGTAAAACCAACCTGAGCTGATGAAGAGATAGCCAGAGTAGCAATAATTAAAGTGATGAAGATTGTCGATAGAAAATTCATGATTATTGTTATTTAGTATGATTAATTTGTACAGTACAAAGATGGAATCATACCACTACTGAAACTTCATCATTAAGGGTGAAGTATGCCAAATCCTCATTTATGAGGAGTTGGAAAATATTTATCAGAACACCTTGATAGCCTGAGATTAACTCTTCCCAAAGATGATACATTACGCCCTGACGACTTATCTAATCTCCTCTTCAGGTATGTCATTGCTACTACCAAATCAATGACATAAAGCATACCGGGTTCAACTATCAAGTTTGTTTGCCCGAAAGACACTGTGTAAATAAAGCTCCCGTAGCAATAAAAGATTGGACCAGGAGAACTTATTTATAAGAACCCTGACATTCTTCGGGGCCCAAAGGAATCAAAGATCCTAAGAAGCACTCTTGGATTAGCACTTCCATGGTTTAGAAATATTCAGAAGAAAGATTGAGCTTCACCAAAATGAAACCGATATGCCATGATATCAAAGCTGAAAATAAATTATTAATCAAAGTATAGTTGTATCTTATAGATATAATAAACCACTTAAATATTAAACTAAAAAGTAATATCATGAAAAGACTCACCTATTTTTTCTTATTCTTTTTTTTGGTTACATCTCTGGTGGCACAAAGCACATATTGGACAGTGTATCATTTTCAAGTAAAGCCAGGACAAGAAGATGACGTGATGGCAGCCATGACCAAATTTTTCAGCTCAGATGTGGGTAAGACTTTACCTCCTGCAAATTTTGAAGCGAGTATGTTTTCGAGCTCAAAGGACAAATGGACCCACCAGGTGGTGTTCTTCAGTGAGGATGCAAATGCTTTTGGAGAAATGTATTCTGGTCAGCTTCAGAGTAAACTTGAATTTCAAATGTTTGGAGCTACAATGGATCAAGCAACAGTTGGCGTGGCAAGCTATTTGGGAAAATCTATCCTGGGTGAACCTGTTGCTGGCAATCGGTACACTACAGTGTATGAATTATCAGTTTCAGATCCTGGTGCATACTTGACTGCATTCACGGATCTTCGCGATGCAATCATTGAGATGTCAGATGGAAAGCTTGGAGTACAACTACACTCTTTCATTTCAGGTAATGAGATGGGAGCTACTCATGTTGCCACGATTTCTGCTCCTGATATGGCATCTATGCTAAAGTATACGGATATAGCATTTTCGAGTGATGCAATGGCAACATTTAATGGAAAGGTACAGAGCATAAGGAAGCGATTACGAACATTCAGTACCGTCAACATTACAACTTTCAATCCTCCAGGAGGAATGTAAAAAGGGGGATGACAATTGAATGGAAAGAGTCATTTACTTATAAGTGACTCTATTCAATCTTTCATGAGGCCTAACGCCCAACCGCATTCTCTGACCCAACCGGTAACAGTCAGGAGGATAATCCTAAGGAAAATGTTAGGAATCATGCATACTATGAAGTCCTTAAACGAAATATGCTTTGAGTGATTCTGTAAAAAAATTTGGTACCGCACCTGTATTCTTTACTGCTATCTCTACAATCCTGGGTGCGATACTTTTCCTGCGGTTTGGATATGCAGTGGGCACAGTCGGCTTCATCGGTGTCATATTCATAGTGATTCTAGGTCATATGGTGACCATTCCAACTTCTTTGGCCATTTCGGAACTCGCGACCAATAAAAGAGTAGAAGGTGGGGGCGAATACTTCATAATATCCCGATCATTTGGCTTAAATATCGGGGCAACGATCGGAATAGCTCTTTATCTTTCGCAGGCCATTAGTGTGGCTTTTTATGTGATCGCATTTACAGAAACATTTCAGTTTCTCTTTGAATACATTGATGCAACATACAACTTTACACTACCCCGCCAGGCCATAAGTATACCCATCATGCTTCTGCTGGCCACCCTGATTCTGAAAAAAGGTGCAAATCTGGGTGTGCAGGCACTATATTTTGTCGTAGCCATACTTGCCCTATCACTGGTATTATTTTTCCTGGGAAGCACCGAGATTGTCAATGAAGTCAGTTTTAATTTCGGCAATGCTGAATTTCGGAACTCCGAACAGTTCTACATGGTATTTGCCATTATCTTCCCCGCTTTCACCGGTATGACGGCCGGCGTAGGCCTTTCCGGTGACCTTAAGAATCCTTCCAAATCGATTCCCATGGGTACAGTAACCGCTACAGTCCTGGGGATGATCCTCTACTTTTTCATTTCCTATAAGTTGGTCAGCTCAGCAACTCCTGAAGATTTGATCGGCGATCAATTTGTAATGAGCAAAATCGCATTATGGGGATGGATCTTTATACCCCTGGGGCTTGCTGCCTCCACCATTTCTTCCGCCCTGGGTTCGGTAATGGTGGCTCCTCGTACCTTACAAGCACTGGCAAACGATAAATCTTTTCCCGTCCAAAGAATCAACCGATGGTTGAGGCAAGCAAGAGCAAAGGATTCTGAACCTGTAAACGCGTCCCTGATCACCTGCATAATCGCGTTGATTTTTGTGGCTTTGGGAAATGTAGACATGGTCGCGCAAATAATCTCCATGTTCTTCATGATCACCTATGGATCACTCTGCTTGATTTCAGTGCTTAATCATTTTGGATCATCTCCATCGTACCGGCCATCATTCAAATCGAAATGGTTCATATCACTGATAGGCTTTGTCACCTCAGTATATGTGATGTTTAAGATCAGTACAGCCTATAGTCTGCTTGCTTTTTCCCTAATGATTTTACTGTATATCTACATTAATTATGTACATAAGACCAGGAAGGGTCTTTCGTCAATCTTTACCAATACTATTTTTCAAGTAAACAGAAACCTTCAATTATTTCTGCAAAAGAGTAAAGTGGTAAAATCATCAACTGACTGGCGTCCCAGTGTCATTTGTCTTTCCAAAAACTCATTTGAAAGAGATAACGCCTTCAAACTAACCAATTGGATCTCTTACAAATATGGATTTGGCACCTATTTGCATAGAATTGAAGATTACTGTTCTAAAAGCTCCTTTGAGAAATCAGAGCAAATACTGGGCAGATTAATTCATAATTATGGTGATGACAGTCATGTATACATTGATACCGTGATTTCACCCTCATACACATCTGCGATTGCACAGGCCATCCAAATACCTAGTATATCAGGCATGGAGAATAATATGCTAATTTTGGAATATGACAAGGAAAAACCTGATGAACTCGTAGACATCATTGATAATTTTAAACTGATCAACTCCAATAATTTTGATGTTTGTATTCTGGCTTCCAGTCGGAAACCTGTAATATACAAGAATGGAATTCACATTTGGATAAAGACCACGGACTCCGAGAATGCAAATCTTATGATTATCCTTAGCTTCATTCTGCTAGGTCATCCTGATTGGAAAAACTCAGATATCAAGATCTTTGATATTTGCAGACAAGAGGAAATTTCTGAAGTAAAAAAGCAAATGAACGAACTGATTGAAAAAGGTAGATTACCGATTACCTTACAGAATATAAAAATACTCGTTATAGAATCAGGAAAGTCCTACAAATCAATAATTAATTCACATTCATTCAATGCTGGACTAACTATCATAGGGTTTCACGAAGACAGCTTACGGCATTTGGACACTAACACCTTTGAAGGATATGATGATCTGGGTAATATACTTTTTGTCAATTCCTTTAAGAAAAAGATTATTGAGTAATTAAAGTTCATAATAATTTCAGATTGGGATCCCTACGCATACTTCATATTGCATCATACCTGTATTTAATGCAGGAAGAAATACTTTCACCATAATCTTAAACCATCATGCAAACAAAAAAACAAGTAATCTAGTAATTCTGATCATTCTATTATTGGCCCTACTCTACCTTGGTTATCTCTACCTTCCTTTCATAGATTCGTATATATAAGTCCCATTGGATTGATCATTTTCATACTTTTACACTCTCCAATGATTTATGGAATAATCTAATTAGTCCTTTGGACAACAAAATAGACTCAGTATTGGACATAGCAAGATCTAAGCTCTGTAAAAGAGATAATGAGCTTTTTGAACAGGTCAGCCTTGATCAGAGACCAAAGTCCATGATCCCATCGTTTTCCACGGTACCACCGAGCAAAACCTCAAGCGGTGAATCGGCAATATTTGAAGTCTCTATAGTTCCACCCAATTGGTTTATCAGCAAATCCTCCTCAACCCTAACCCCCTGGTAAAAACTATTAATCTCGACCAAACCTCCAGAGCCATTACTAAAGTTCTGTTCTGTATGAATACCCACTCCCGTACCTTCTTCTAGAGAAAGTACACCGCCTGGATTATTAAAGTCTCCTCTGTTTGTAAAACCGTTCTTTGTCACATTAATAGTCAATCTAAAATAATTGTTTAAGACATTGTCATTAATCAAAGCTACATCAGCACTTACAGTGGAGTCAATGTCAATGGTGCCATAATTATCAATATCTCCATCATTCCAAAGCGCTGGCGCGGTACCTAGCGAATGCTTCAAAATCAGTAATCCATTCTGTGTGAACGTTCCACCGAACATTATCCCCGGCCCCATAAAATGTTCAATAAGAAGGGTGCCGTCATTGACTATCTCCAAGCTCCCAATTATACCTTGATCAGTAATCTCATCCATTGACCAAGTACCGTCGTTATCGATTATGCTCCCTTGAAAAGTACTGGATAAACCCACCTTAATATTTTGCATCTCTATCACTCCCAGGTTCCGGATAATGGCAATATCCGTAAAACCTCTACCATTAATGGACTGGATATCAATTAAACCTTCATTGATAAGACTATCGGTTATAATACCAAATTGATCATTAAGAAATACATCCTTCATCTGCAGACATGTGATTGTTCCATAGTTTATGATAGCTCCATAGTTAGAAACCCCAAGCTCAGAAATATTCGTAATCTTCAAATTGGCACCCACCTCATTGGTAATCGTTCCATTGTTTGACATCCCTGTTTCACATGATTGAATATTGATCTCGATCAAATTATCGATTGTACCTTCTTCAACTAAAATTCCGATTTCCGAATCATTAATATTTACAATACCATTATTATAGAAAGAGGCAGACTGGATATGTAAACCTGCATTACTAGTGGATTCACTCACCCACTGATCATCAATATCTAACGAAGCGTTGGCGAGCACACCTAAGCCCGTACCTGATCCACCTGGGACGCCAAGTATCACTCTTCTGGCGAATGCATTAAATCCCGCGGGAATTACTACCGAATCATGTTCAATTATAACGGTATCCTGCACATTCGGCACTCTATTGACCGGAGGAACTGCATTCGTTTCCCAGTTCCCTGGTACGGCCCATGATCCATTGCCCGATTTCACCCATGTCACTATTTCCTGTCCATCCAGGTAGGAAAGAAATATAAATAAAAGTATGGTCACTACAGACACTCTCGACATATGTCTTGGTTTAGATACGAATAGAAGCAACGTAAGTTATGGTAAATTGGAAAGTCTAACATCATGCTTTTGGGTGATTATCCACTTCACATTTAGCCAGGGAGCATGACTCCGATGATTTTTTACTTCAGAGTATTGAAGCTAACAGTACTACCTATGCTATCCAGTTCATACTCTTTCTGGAATCTGGCGTAATTTTATTTCCATTCCTTCCCAGTGATGGCTTATTGTTTTCGGTAGGAGTAGTTGCCACCATTACCCCCATATTATACTACCCCTTCAAATGATTTCTGCTATCGTAGGTTTCATTGTAAACTACAAGTCTTTCTGCAAGGGCCTCCCATACAACTTTGCATACAACCTTTCCATATTTTATGCCGATCAGTGTCTCCAGAGTTTAATCTTGACGACTTTACAAGAAGCTTCTACGGATACCAGCCCGCCTTAATATCCCGGACTACTGACTCGATCTTTCTACTTCCGTCGATGAGGTTATTATTTTCACGACCGTCAGATTGATGATCAAACAGCATACGTGCCAGTACGGAGTCAGACTCAGTACGCCACTCAGTATAGGCATATTTATGGGAAGTGTAGGTAAAGCCATTGTGCCAAACTGACTCTACACTTTCCTTCCAGGGAGGTGTATTATCAGCATTGAGCAGTGGCACCAGACTGTTTCCTTGTAAATGACCAGGATCTGGCAATTGACAAAGCTCCTGCAAGGTGGGATAAATGTCTACAAATTCCACCATCTCTTTTCTCTGCTGCCCTTTGTTCCCCGGCACCTTTAATATAAGTGGTACTTTTAATGATGTGCGGTAATTACAATGTTTACACCAGAGTCCATGCTCCAGCAAATTCCATCCATGATCACCCCATAATATCACGATCGTTTCTTCATCGAGATCCAACTCTTCCAGAGCACTTAGCAGATCCCCGATGAGGGCATCCGTGTAACTTACACACGCATAATATCCATGTATTAACTTCCGTGCCATTTCTTCCGACACAGGACCTTCTGAGGGCACTCCACTGTAATGACGTAATTCTCCAAAATTATGTAGTGCTTGTCGCGGTACATCGGTAGGTCTTTGACTATTACCAGGAAGCTGGATGTCGGAGGAGTCGTAAAGGTCCCAATATTTGGCAGGCGCATTAAAAGGTAGATGAGGTTTCAGATATCCCACTGCCAGGAAAAACGGTTTGTCTTGCTTTTTCAAACGCTTTAGATCAGCAATTGATTTTTCCGTCATTTTACCATCTCGATAAGCATGATCTGGAACATCTGCCTTTTCATAGGGCCAACCACGGGTGTCACCAACGGTATCCAGGTGAATATTGCCGGATGTAACATAATCCCTTCCTGACAAAGCGGAAGGTCTCCATACTTCATCCCAACCCTCTCTGGAATCTTCGGGATTATGGTAAACTTTCCCATTAGAGATCGTCGTATAACCATTGGCTTTAAATAATGCAGGTAATGTAGTGATGCCCGGTGCATCTTCATCAGCACGTGTCAGGTAGGATTTAAATCGATGTAGTGTGGGTCGCAGTCCCGTCATTATGCTGGCCCGGGAGGCACCACATACGGGTATATTGCAATATGCATTTTCGAAAAGCGTACTTCTCTGAGCCAGAGCATCAATGTTGGGCGAATGAATATGCCCTGCACCATAGCAACCCAGTTCGGGGCGCAGATCATCCACGGCAATAAATAAAACATTGGGTACAGAGGGGGAAGTCCTGTACATGCGCGAGCAGGAAAGGAGAAAAAGTAAAATGGCAACCCCCAATAAGACTGTCAGTAGACGCTTCATCTGGATCATTGTCTAAGATTAAAAATAGGAAAGTTCCTAAAATGGACCTCTTCTTAGCAACCTACAGGACATCCTTCGTCTTGCATTCCAAGCTACACCGTGTTGTCCGAGGTCTCTGAAAAAAGTATCTTTCCCAGATCCAGAAGACTTCATTGTATTTTGAAACTATAAGACTGGGACCTATATGAGAGATGATGATTATAAAGTCTAAAAAACAGCTACTACTATGCTTACATACCTAAAAAACACATTCCTACTCCTTCTACTAATCTTCATCGGGGTGCCAGGCCAGGCGCAGGAAAGAGATCGACAACCCAACATCATCGTAATTCTGGCAGATGATCTGGGCTATGGTGAGTTAGGTGTGTATGGTCAAGAGAAAATTAAAACTCCCAATATAGACGCATTGGCTAATAGCGGAATGAAATTTACACAGCATTATTCAGGAGCGCCGGTCTGCGCACCTGCAAGATATGTGCTATTAACGGGATTGCACACAGGCCATGCCTACATCCGAGGAAACGACGAGTGGAGTGAGCGTGGAAATGTTTGGGACTACGAAGCTGCTTTTCATAATCCGGTTCTTGAAGGCCAAAGGCCTATTCCAGATACCACCGTCACCATTGGGCATATACTTCAGCAAGCAGGATATAAAACCAGCATAATTGGTAAATGGGGCTTAGGAGCACCCAATACCTCAGGTGTACCCAATAAACAAGGCTTCGATTATTTCTATGGATATAATTGTCAACGGCAAGCGCACAACTTGTACCCCTCGCATCTTTGGGAGAATGAGAAAAAAATACTGCTGGACAATGCACTTGTGTCACCGACTGTCAAGCTGGATTCAACGGCTGACCCGTACCAGGAGGAGAGTTATGCAAAATTCTCACAAAATGAATATGCACCGCAAAAAATGCATCAGAAAGCGATTTCATTTATCAGGGATCATCAGGACCAACCTTTCTTTATGTACTATGCCTCTCCCCTTCCGCATTTACCTTTGCAAGTCCCGAAAGGCTATGTGGATAAATATAGAGAACCCCTGGGAGAAGAAGAACCCTACACGGGCAACGACTCCTATTTCCCCAATCGACACCCAAAGGCCGCCTACGCTGGAATGATTACCTATCTGGATGACCAAGTGGGAGATTTAATTGTCACACTGAAAGAGCAAGGCCTCTATGACAACACCATCATTTTCTTTACCAGTGATAATGGTCCAACATATTTAGGGGGTGTTGACTTTGAATTCTTCGAAAGCTCCAAACCCTTTTCGAATGGCTATGGTCGCACCAAAGGTTTTTTATATGAAGGAGGAATCAGGGTTCCACTCATTGTAAGTTGGCCAGGGAAAATAAAATCGGGGTCTAGCAGTGATCACATATCTGCGTTCTACGATATCATGCCCACATTATGTGACCTTGCAGGAATTAATGTTTCCAAAATTACGGATGGACTAAGCTTTAAACCCACATTGTTGGGTAAGGAGCAAGAGCAACATGACTTCTTGTATTGGGAGTTTCCAAGTTACAAGGGTCAGCAGGCAGTCCGCCTGGGAAAATGGAAGGGTATCCGAAAGAATATTTTTGATGGAAACCTACAGATCGAACTTTATGATCTTGAAACTGACATAGAGGAAAAAAATGATGTCTCAGATCAACATCCGGATATTATATCCAGCATCCAGCAGATAATGAAACAGGAACATGTCCCTGCAGAGAATGAGAAGTTTAAATTTAAGCAACTAGGGGATCTGTAAATTAGGCCTACGACAAGCCAAACGAATGTTTTATTTTGATGATCAAAGCCAGTGCAGTTAAATCTAAAAGCTATTGACTCACAGAAAATGGCATTGTATGGAAGGAGCTAAGAAATTTGGCACATTCGGCGGGGTATTTACACCTACCTTATTGACCATACTGGGTGTAATCATGTACCTGAGGCTAGGCTGGGTTGTCGGCAATGCGGGATTGCTGGGTGCGTGGGTTATCATTCTTGTAGCCTATTTCATTACCCTCTGCACGGCTCTTTCCATGTCCTCTATTACTACCAATATCCGGATTGGTGCGGGAGGTGCTTATGCGATCATTTCCCAGGCGTTAGGTTTGGAGGTAGGTGGCAGCCTGGGTATCCCCAGATATATTTCGCAGGGTCTGGCCGTGACCATGTATATTTTTGGATTCAGAGAAGGGTGGTTATCCATTTTCCCAACCCATATTCCTTTTGTGATTGACCTGATCGTCTTTGCCGTTCTGTATGGCATTGCCTACAAGAGTGCGGATCTTGCCATTAAGACCCAGTTTATTATCATGGGTGTCATCTTTCTTTCATTGGTTTCAATTGTCCTGGCCTCTTATTATGGCTCCATGCAGTTTGCTACAGAAGAAGTAGTGAGATGGGGTACTTTCCGTGGGGTGGAAGGTGGGTCCAGGGAGAAATTCTGGTTGGTTTTTGCCGTCTTTTTCCCAGCCGCTACGGGTATTATGGCCGGCGCTAATATGTCAGGCGAATTGAAAGACCCTCGTAAAAGCATTCCTGCAGGAACACTTTGGGCCATCGGGGTGAGTTTATTGATTTACCTGGCACTTGCCTACTGTGTAGCAAGATCAGCAACAGAGTACGAACTGCTGTACAACTACAACATCATCATTGAACGTTCTATTTTTCCGCCTTTGGTGATTGCTGGATTGCTGGGTGCTACTTTTTCCTCTGCGCTGGCGTCTATGGTCGGTTCTTCCAGGATTCTCTTTGCCATGGGGCATCACCGGGTGCTTCCCTATGGAGATTGGTTGGAATATCAAAACAAAATAGGTCAACCGCGAAATGCAATGATCGTCACAGGACTTCTGGTATTTGTGAGCATGTTGCTACGGGATCTAAATGCCATAGCACCCCTGGTTACCATGTTTTTTCTCATCACATATGCCATGCTTAATGTCGTGGTTATTATCGAACAAAAGCTGGGATTAGTAAGTTTTAGACCTCTTTTTACTGTGCATAAACTTATTCCATGGGCGGGTCTTATAGGGAGCCTGCTTGTGATGTTTATTATCAATCCAACGGTTAGTCTGATTTCAATAGCCCTGATGATTATTGTCTACGGCATTCTGAGCCAACGAAAATTGGAAACGCAATTTGAAGATGTAAGAAGTGGATTATTTACTTCCTTCGCGGAGTGGGCGGCCAAACATACAGCGGACACCGCACATAAGCAAGAGCGCTCCTGGAAACCCAACCTGCTCATACCTGTCACTGACCCATCGGCACTTCAGGGTTCTTTCAGTTTGATTAAAGACATTGCCTACCCTAAAGGAGCAGCTGTACTTATGGGCATTGCCAAAGAGCACCACCAAGATCTAAGGGAAAAGTTGCACTATGTCTCGCAATCCTTCAAGAAGGACAATGTATTTTCATCAGTGGCCATGATGCGCACAGAACGCTTTGCCGAAGGAGTGAATTTTGGAAATCAGGGTTTGGGTGCTGCGTTCTTCAAACCCAATATTGTATTTCTCAATTTAGCAGAAAAAGAATCCTCCGTCCGGGATTTTCCATCTGTGATTCTCGAAGCCCAGCAATTGGAACTAGGGGTGATTATTTATGCACCGCACCCACGAGCAATGCTTGGCCAGCAGCAAATGATAAATGTCTGGATCAGAGAGCAAAGTCCTGATTGGCGTTTTAAGGAGGGTTACGAAACGCATGATTTGGCCCTGCTTATTTCCTATAAAATTAAAATCAACTGGAATGCGAAAATTACAATTGTGACGGTTGTGGAAAACGGTGAGGAAAAGGAGAAGGCCGAAAAGTATTTGGAAGAACTGATACAACTCGCCAGACTACCCATTGAAGCCACAGTCGTTCTCCAGGGAAAATTTACCGATAAGTTTTCTCAAGCTCCTTTGGCTGACCTAAATATTCTGGGGATATTTCCGGACAAAGACATGCAGCACTATCATAAGCTTTGTCAGGAGATAGATACCACCTGTCTATTTGTTAAGGACTCAGGTCATGAGAATATTTTTGCTTAAAGGTGAAATCTTTATTTCCTTGAATTTCTTCACTGATGTCAAAATAAATTAATACACTTTACAACAATGATCCGATAAAATAGAATATGGTACAACCTTCACGATTAATCTTTTTCTGCGGCATGGCCATCCTCTTTTCTTGTAACCAGTCTCAACTGCATGAACAAGAAGAAAATACTTCCCCTACCAATTTCATCTTATTGATGGGAGATGACCATGGATGGGATGAGGTCGGTTATAATGGGCACCCATTTGTAAAGACACCGGTGCTGGATGAAATGGCAAATACGGGCATGCGTTTTGACCGTTTTTATGCAGGTCATCCTACCTGCTCGCCGACGCGCGTCAGTTTTTTGACTGGTCGCCATCCCAATCGCTGTGGCACTTTTACACCTAACTGGTCTATGCGACCTGAGGAAATCACTATCGCGCACCTGCTCAAGCAAGCAGGGTATCGTACGGCACATTTTGGTAAGTGGCATGTGGGTCCTGTAAAAAAAGAATCTCCAACCAGTCCGGGTGCCATGGGTTTTGATGAATGGCTTTCTCATGACAACTTCTTCGAGTTGGATCCGGTGTTGTCCAGAAATGGGGAAAACCCTGAGAAAATCGAAGGCGAAAGTTCAAAAATTCTGATTGATGAGACAATTCGATTCATTGACCAATCAAGGGACAAGCAACAACCATTTCTCATCGTTGTATGGTTTGGCTCACCGCATGAACCCTACTCTGCCTTACCCAAAGATCTGGCGCTCTACCAGAATTTGCCGGATTCACTAAATGGAGATACGGTCAGACTCACATCCAATGAAACAGGCCAGGCTACGGATCGACCCCTCAGGGATGTCTTGCGGGAACGCTATGCGGAAATTACGGCCATGGATAGAGCCATTGGAGCGTTGCGAAATCACCTACAAGAGAATAATCTAAAGGATAATACATTTTTATTATACTGTGGTGACAATGGCACCCCAGCCAGTGCAGGCAGAACCGGGATGACTATTAGAAACGAAAAGGCTTCTCTATACGAAGGTGGAATATTGGTTCCCGGTATTGTGGAATGGCCGGCTGTAATCAAACAAGCAGCCATCAACAAAAATATAGCGGTCACCAGTGATATTTTTCCGACCCTGACAGAGATTACAAATCAGTCGATTCCCGATAGGCCTATTGACGGGATAAGTTTAATGCCCTTCCTGCTAAATCCACAAACTGAAAGGACACAGCCCATTTTCTTTTGGCAATTTGATGCCGGTAGTGCCTTTCATGACGATTCGGAACCCTATATTGACCTGGCTCTCCAGGAGGGAACTACTCCTCTAGTCAAAATGATGGACGGAAAATACACTCGCTCTTTTCGAAATTATGTCTATTCTCAAGTCTCTCTCGACCACTATGTGGGTGAACGAGCCATGGTAACCAACAGATTCAAACTTATTCTAGACGGTGAATCACCCAGCGAGTCCGGATACGAATTGTATGACCTGCAAAGCGATCGAGAAGAGAAGATAAATATTGCTGATAAATATCCCAAAATCGTTGACGAAATGAAAAATGAGATGAAAACCTGGCAGGAATCGGTACTCAATAGTCTGACAGGGGCAGACTATTGATATGCGGTTGCACTTTGATCTTCATCTTGTATTTAGAGCTTCCCATTCATTTTTAAGCGAGACTATGAGTGAGGCCCCAAATATTTATGATTTTAATCACCCATCAAAGACAGTTTTAAGGAAATTGAAATAAAAATATATCAGAAAATATATTGTTCAAGTATATTATTTACACATCGACAAGAAATATATTAGGAGTAATAAATATCCTAACTCGTTTCAAATCAACAAATTACTTAAAGGTTTAAGAAAATTCCGGCATTTAAGACTCATGTTTCATAGGTGCGTCCATTCAGTTTTCTTTGTATCGACGTTAACGATCTCCTGATTTCAGGAATGAGCTCACTTCCTTGGATTCTCAAACTATTGGTGTAATTTAGGAGACTTCTCTTTTAAAACAAGAATCCGTGAAATATTGCTCTATACTAGTTTTTTCGTTATGTATTTTCGGTAGTATATATTCTCAAAACCCAAGCGCCATAATGGATCTTGAGAGTACCGAACAGGGAATACTTGTTCCCAGAACCGATACGGCTACCATAAATGCAGCCCATATGCCGGCAACAGGTCTATTAATATTCCAGACTTCCGATTCCTCATTCTACTACTTTAACGGGTCTTTTTGGGATAAAGTCGGAGGCGATGATGCAGACGCAGATCCAACCAATGAAATAATAACTGCTATGGATGTGGTAGGTGATTCCTTATCCGTTACTGAGGGCGGTTCTACGCTTAAAGTAGCCGTTGACAGTAGTAATACCAATGAGATTCAATCATTTTCTGTTTCCGTTTTGGATGACACATTATTTATCAATAACGGCAATTTTGTGGTTATTCCAGGACTGTCCGTCGCCAACTATACGGTGCAGCAAAGGTTGGATCTGGGTGCCACACCAAAACAGCTCTATGATGAAGGGATACTTCTTGATTCTCTTTATGGTAAGGTCTACGAGGGTGGTTTGATATTCTATATGAATACAGGCAGCGGGGAAGGTCTTGTAGTAAATGAATCCGATTTGACGGACCGGGAATGGGGATGTCAAGGTACAGATATCCCGCCAGCCAGTTGTCCCGGTATTGGATGCGGTGATCCCAATACCGATGCCATTATTGCAAATTGCCTTGTGGGTACCACAGCCGCAGAAGAAGCCAGAGCATTCGATGACGGTATGAGCTGGTTCCTTGCATCCAGTGATGAGCTGCAACAAATGTACTTTAATCTTCATCTTAAGGGATTTGGAAATTTTTCAGTCGATGGGGATTCTTATTGGAGTTCGACTCAAAGTAATAACACCCAGGCCGTTGGTCGAAATTTTGGAAACGGATCCCAAACGGTATTAAATAAGAGTTTGGAAAAGCATGTGCGTGCCGTTAAGTCTTTCTAATGGTAATGCAAATTCATACTTCCAATTTTCAGATCTATTTTAATTAGGATCGGAGTTCCCCTGGATCTTGTCAAAAGGGCCAGAAAGGTCCATTTTGATTGTCCTGACCCAATTATATGAACTGCTATTATTGAAATCAATATACCAATCCTTAATCATCTATGAAAACAAATCTAAGAATCCAATCTGTGCTACTAATCCTGACTATATTCCACAAATTCGAATTGAGAGATGCAGGATTACAATAAGTCCCCCTTATTTAAAAATTGAAATCATCATCATAATGATATCCGTAGAATCGGATAAATTCTAGCTCTCACTTGATAAAGTTTGGAATAAAAGGATACCTAAAGTTCTGAGCTCTAATATACTTATCAGGGCGGTTACGTATTCCTGACTCAATATGTCAAAACATTGGCGTAAAGTGTCAAGCATCCCCAGGCTCTTATATGCACTTTTACATGGTATTTAATTTAAAAATCAAAAAAGTAAAAGTATGACCCATCTACATTTCAAACACGCTGCTATTAGTTCGATCGTAGTTTATCTTATCGGAATCATGGCCTATATCGGATCATTCTTCGTCCCGATCATGGAGGATCCTGATTATCAGGCTAATTTAGTACTCATGCTGGCCATTATTCCCGCTGCGATCCTGGGAGCCCGACTATACTATCGAAAAGGTCATGACACGCATGGTATACTCCTGGGAGTCGTGATGTTTTTGGGTGCCATGATCCTGGATGCTGTGATCACCGTTCCGGTATTCATCATTCCTCATGGTGGAAATCACCTGACCTTCTTTGCTGATCCTGGATTCTGGCTGATTGCCGTGGAGTATGTCGCGATAGTGGCAGCGTATCGGGCATTAGAAAAATATCGCCTGATCAGAAAGAAAACTAAACCCGCAGCCAGTGCTTAATACCGGGCCAGTCAATCATAAGCTGTGTCTATCGAGTGGATAGGTGGTAAAGTGCATCTAAAAATTCATTGATAATACATTTACGCAAGTAACCAAGACTTTCATATTTGTTGGTTTTTCAAAAATATGGTCTATTGAGTTCACCATGGGGCAGATCATTTGAAGTGAATCCTACATTTAAATTGTAAAAGGTATAATTACTATCTCCACATTGATCGAAATCAGCGAGATAGTAGCACTGATCATGTATTTTTCGGCGTAAGATCATACCAAATGAAAACAAAGACAGAAACACTGCTCGAGCTCTGGTTAGAAGCTCGGACCCGATTTTCAAACCTATTGGAAAACCTGACAGAAAGTGACCTGCAGAAAAAGCTAAGTGATGCACCTAACACCGTAGGATTCCTCATTCGACATATTGGTGATGTAGAATTACTTTTTGCAAAAAATGTGTTTGGTGACCAATCGGTACAAGTAAGAGCCAAGACCCTCATGGATCAAAGAGATACCGGACAATGGACCGATTTAGAATCGCTGAAGGAGTATGTTTCATTTTCGCGTAAAAAGCTCCATTCCATTTTGCTAAAACAGCGTGATGAGGACTGGGAAACCGAGATCTCTACCCGGGAATTTGGTACCAAAACCAAAGCAGAAGCCTTCGGAAGAATTGTCTCGCATACGGTGCATCACGCGGGACAGCTGGCCATCATCTTGAAATATGGAAAGCGCTAAGTAGACACCAATTATTAGTCCGCAACCCACTACTTTTTCACCATTTTACATTCACTTTACATCTATTTACATTCATTAGCATGTGGAGGGTCTATCAGATTATACTTTTGGAGTAAATACTGATAATGAAAACACTAATTGGCTTTCCTTTCCTGCTAATTTTCACATGCTTCATTGCTTGTGGGGGACAAAGTGCATCAAATGATAATACTCAAAGTGTCTCAAATACGACCCCAAATCCTGATAGCACACAAATCGCTGAATACATCCGACATATCTTCCAGGACAAGAATGGTAAACTCTGGTTGGGAACAGGCGGTTATGGTGTTGCCGTCTATGATGGGGATACCTTGACCTACTACTCCAATTCACAGGGTTTTACGGGTCAGCAGATCACCGGTATTGCTGAAGACCCACAAAAGAACATTTGGTTTGCCACCGATCAGGGTATTGTTAAATATGCCTGGAAGACCACTGCTGACGGGAGACGAAAGTTTAGTAACTACCCCAGTGATCAATACTTTGAGGGTCAAAGATTCTGGAGCGTCTTTGCTGACAGCAAAGGCAATGTATGGGCCGGAGGAGTGTCTGGCATTTATCGATTTGATGGTCTCAACTGGATGCCATTTACACTTCCCTACCCTGAGAAAATAAGTGGCGAATTTATTACGAAAAGTACAGCTTGGTCTATATACGAAGACCAGTCGGGTATGCTATGGTTTAGTACCAATGGTTTTGGTGCATTTGCCTATGATCCGGTGACAAAAGTTTTCACTCAATATACTATGGAAGATGGGCTGGCGGATAACAGTGTAGATGTCATCATACAAGATCGCAGTGGAAACGTCTGGTTTGGAACCCGACATGGTGGGGCAAGTCGCTTTGATGGTAAAAGCTTTGTAAACTATACACAATATGACAGTATCGGGAATAATGAAGTTTGCGACATTTATGAAGACTCAAAAGGAAATATTTGGCTAAGCTCTGAAGGCTATGGCGTCTATCGATATAGCCTTTCACCTTCAAACTCCAATGATGGTTATTTTACAAACTTCTGTGAAGCACAAGGGTTAGGCGTCCGGGCCGTTCAGGCCATTCTTGAGGATCAGCAGGGACGCATTTGGGTCGGTGGTGGTGGCGGTCTCTATCGCCTGGAGGGTGAATCCTTTGTTCACGTCACACAAAGTGGCCCGTGGGATGAGTAGGGCCGATGAATGATCGAAACGGCCGATACAAACTTCATCATCAAATTGAATAAAAGTTTTTCCACTTCTTATTTTTAAGGTGCATCACTGTACCTTGTAAAGGAATAGGTGATCTACTAGTTCTCTGATCTTTCAACTTAAAAAAGAGAAATGGAAAAATTGACGATAGATAATTACCTGGATAAGCACTATATACATCGAAGTAATTGGCTGCGAGCCGCTGTGCTGGGAGCCAACGATGGCATCATTTCTATCTCCAGCCTCGCGATTGGTGTGGCCACAGCAAGTGCTACTCGAGAGCCCGTATTGCTCGCAACTGTCGCGGGCCTGGTGGCCGGAGCCCTTTCTATGGCAGCGGGAGAATATGTATCCGTGAGCTCACAGACGGATATCGAACAGGCAGATATTGAAAGGGAAAAACAGGAACTTGAGAATATGCCAGAGGAAGAATTACATATACTTGCGCAGATTTATGAAAGAAGAGGGCTCAAGAAGACAACGGCCATGCAGGTAGCCAAAGAGTTGACCGAAGCCGATGCATTGGGTGCTCATATTCGTGATGAGCTGGGTATCAATGAAATTTCTCAAGCAAACCCAATCCAGGCAGCCTTAGCATCAGGTGCCGCATTTACCGTTGGTGGACTATTGCCCCTGATAGTTGTACTCTTAGCTCCTTTTGTAGGCATGGAATACTGGCTTTATGGATTCACCACTTTATTTCTAATTATTCTGGGAGCGACAGCAGCCAAAACCGGAGGTTCAAACATTCTGAAAGCAATCATCAGGATTACCATCTGGGGCACCATTGCCATGGGACTCTCTGCTTTAGTTGGCTATCTCTTTGGCGTCAATGTTTAGGGTAATTTCAGCGGGAAGAAGTACTTCTATTATTTGTGTGATAATATATGAAGATCACAACCAGAAAATCTTGTAAGCTAATTTATTACCTACTGGTCATACGAAATTCTGATCGAAAAGATTCGCACAATACTTAGCCCATAGAACACCTATTTACGGGTCATTATGTGCAGTAGCACCACGCTTTGGAGAGAACAATAGCTCAAAGAATTGTCCACCATATATTCTTAAAATGCGGCATGGTGTATGCATTCAAACTGTTATGGCTCTGGACAATATGATAGTGTCTCTTATCAATAGCCTGCAAACCTTGAGCCATCCTTAAACCAATCAATAGTGTTTTTGATCAAGAAAAAGGTAATATGAAATTCATTTTTACGTCTATCCTCTTCGTCTTGCTTCTTACTTCAACCGTGGCCCAGCGGTCCAATGATATTAAACAATCGATCATCAGCCAGGCCCTGTTCACAGAGAGTGGCGACCTTACGATATCCTGGAATGCTAAGGATGGAGTCGATAGCTATCGCATCAGTTATCGAACCAATCTTGAGTCCTCATGGATTATGGCCCAATCAGAGGTGACAGACACCTTTTATACCTTCTCCGAGATCTATACGGAGCCCGTTGAGGTATTTATAGAGACCGTGGGTGGGGACTATGCCACGGGATACATTCTAGCGGGTAACGAATACTTCGATGCAGATCAACAGGAGCAAATGCTGATCCTGGTGACAGATTCTATCTATGATGCATTAGAAGATCTCATTGAAACATACAGAGATATTCTTGCGCGGGAGTTGATTGGCACAGAGGTGCGGGTAATAGAGTCTGATATGATGGTACCGGATGTAAAAGAAAAAGTTTTGGAGTCCTATGCATCATCACCCCTCTCCTATTTATTACTGGTGGGACACATCCCCGTTCCTTATGCAGGTAACTATGCCGTAGACGGTCATGACAATCATAAAGGAGCCTGGGTTGCGGATGCTTACTATGGTGATATAGATGGCAATTGGACAGATGTCTCGGTAAATAATACGGATGCTAGTCGGGATGCAAATAAAAACATTCCCGGTGATGGCAAATTTGATCAGACTTCCATTCCTTCCACCATAGAGATTGCTGTCGGCAGAGTGGATTTTTCAGACCTGCCAAAACTGAATGAGTCGGAAATAGAGCTTACCCGACGATATCTACAACGCAACATCGACTATCGACTGGCAAAAATCAAGGTGGCCAATCGAGCCATCATTGATAATAATTTTAACCTGGCAGAAGGATTTGCACAGGGCGCCATTAAATCTTTTCATACGTTCCTTGAGCCGGACAGCATAAATTACGATGAATTTAAGCAGTGTACAGCAAAGGACTATCTATTTGCCTTCGGCGCTGGTGGTGGAAATTATCAGGGGGCGGGAGGAATTATTTCAACCAATAATCTGGTGACCGACAGTATTCAATCTATATTCACTACCATTTTTGGATCTTACTTTGGTGACTGGGACAGTCAAAACAATTTACTAAGAGCAGCCCTGGCCAGGGGTACATCCCTGATCAACGCCTGGAGTGGACGTCCCATCTGGTATTTCCATCACATGGCGATGGGCAAACCCGTGGGGCAGGTACTCCTTAATACCATTAATAATAATGGTAATTACTACAGTCCATTTGGAAAATTCCTTTCGAGTGTGAGTCTGCTGGGAGACCCTTCTTTAAAAATGTACTATCATGCTCCCGTGACTGATGTACAAGTCGTAGGGACCGAACTTTCCTGGAACGCTTCACCGGAAGAAGGTGTAGATGCTTATACACTATACGCAAAATATGAAGACTCCAACTGGACCTTGCTAGGTGACGGCCCCATGCAACAAACCAATTACAACCTCTCTATATTGAAGGAAAATGCCTCCGCATTTATGGTGAGACCCGTGTCGTTTCTTTCATCCCGCTCTGGCTCTTATTATAATGAGGGACTAGGAACAGTGATTGAAGAACTGGTGACTAATACGACAGAAGTGACGGCTAATGAATTGATTTATCCGAATCCAGCATCTGATTACATACGAATTGAGTCCGAAAAGCCCATAGGTCAAATTCGAATATTTGACATGTACGGTCGAATTACCCTCGAAGAATTCGGTAAAAGTGAAATCAATATTTCGCGGTTAATATCCGGCACATACTTTTTGCTAATTGATGAACATGCCATCCCGTTTATCAAAGAATAATGTATTGAATTAAAGATTTGTGGTTAAATCCGTCTGGATCATGTAAATTAGGAGTGTACATGATAAAGGTTTCGACATATTTTGGGAAGTAGGAATAAAGGACAGCTACGGAAAGTTTAGCATAATTACATTTTGAGCGTAACCTGGGATGATGTATCATCGATGCTAGCCAATTGTCTAACTTTATTTTCTTGAGGTCTATGATCATGGTGCATATTGATACATCAAGTATTTCACTAGATGCCAAGGGATCTGCTACTATTAGTTGACATCTTCTCAAAACTCCAGAATATTTAATAGATGAAAAACTTAAATCAAAACCTTGAAAAACATTACTACAAGGAAGGTCTTTACGAAGATATTCTTAATCGGTTAAGAGATCTGAACATTGATTTAGATTCAGTCAGAAGGGCTGATATTGAAGGTGTGGATGAATTCCATGTCCGGGGAGCTACGGTATCCAGAGAAATTGCAGGGCAGATTAACCTGCAAGGACTTAAAGTCCTTGATGTAGGATGTGGATTGGGTGGCCCTTGCAGAATGTTGGCAGAAATGTATGATTGTGATGTTACCGGATTAGATCTTTCTCTTGAATTTGTTAGTACGGCAGAAAAACTTTCTCAACTGGTTAAACTTGATCACAAGACCAAATTTGTAGTCGGTAACGCCACAGAGCTGCCTTTTGAGAACAGTTCTTTTGATGCAGTATGGACCCAACATGTTCAGATGAATATTCCCGATAAGCATCAATTTTACTCGGAAATACATCGAGTACTAAAACCAGGTGGCTTCTTTCTCTATTATGACATCTTCAAAAGTAACGATGAGGAAGTTACCTATCCCATGCCCTGGGCTTCTACATCTGACCTAAGTTTCCTCGCTAAGACTCACGAGATGCAAAAAATTCTCAGAGAGTTAGGGTTTAAAAAGACAGCTAAAAGGAGTGAAACAAAAGCCGGTATAGAGTTTTTTGAGGCGCTGGTAGCACGATTGAAAGAATTTGGACCACCTAAAATGGGGCTCAATCTTCTTATGGGAGATAGTACAAAAAACAAGCTCTTGAACTTACTAGATCATCTAAAAATTGATGCGCTGGAACTTGAGAGTGGCATCTACTTAAAGAGTCAATACTGAGAAAAGTACGGCAACATCCAGCTTTTAGCTCTCAACCCAAGAAAAAGTTCTTCACATGCAATTGGAAAAGAAAATTAAAACTTCTTGTATAGCCGCCAGCATCTTCCTTCTTATCGTGGGAATATTTCATGGCAGTGGCATCAATTACGTTAACAACTTAGTCCAGCAGTCCAATGTATCATCCCTAGTAAAGAATATTTTTCCCATCTTATTTTTATTACCCTCCGTTCAGCTCATTGGACTCGGAGTCATCGGGATCCTAACGGTAAGGAGAAAGCCAAATTATGCTATACTGTTGACCTTATCTATATGGGTACTGGTCAACTCAATATTTGCTTTTTGGCTGAAAGCTATCATCCCCGGTATTATTCTACTCGTGCCATCCTTAATCTTCATGATAGCTGCTTGGACGCAAAAGAAGTATCCAGAGGCTATCATATGATAATTCCTTGGACTGTCAATAAAAATGCCATTGAGTGGGAAAAGAGGAACATCTGCAAA
Source organism: Saprospiraceae bacterium (assembly GCA_050298535.1). Lineage (GTDB taxonomy): Bacteria > Bacteroidota > Bacteroidia > Chitinophagales > Saprospiraceae > JABDMH01. The sequence goes on along the minus strand of JBNKUI010000040.1, from coordinate 29,206 downwards.
CACTCAGGTTTTAGGATGAGCTTCATCTTAGAAATATCTAATTTGCTAAACTGAAAATCATGCTAGTCCTTGATCTGTAACCAATCCGGTTTTGGAAATTCCCGCATAGGGCTATAACGCATGTACGAGTCAAAAACCTCCGGATCAGATCCAACAAGGCGTGGATCAGCCGTTTCCTTCAATTTTTCTTCCAAAGCCCTAAAGAGTCGAGATTCGGCCTCCTGAAATTCGGCCTGCCCACTTAAGTTGTGGAGGCAATCGGGATCATCCTCAATATTGAAAAATTCAAACTCCGGGCGCTTGGCATATGACATATCAAAGTATGGACGAATACTATCGACTTCGTAATTCTCCACAAGAAACGACTTGGTAGGACATGCGTCCACGTCAGTAAACGCCCAGGCAGAATGGTGTACTCCATCCTCATCCAGTCCATACATGGGCCACAGCTGACCGTCTGCATCAGGCTGAATACGTTGAGGGGCACCTGCCGGCCAACGCTCAGGTCGTAAATTCCAGGTCAACAGGTATTGACCATCTCTGATCATGCGTTGAGGATAACCCAAATTCTTGTATCGTGAGGAGGAATGTCGTTCGCGACCATTAAATGCATACTGTCGTGTGGCATCTACCTGTCCTTCCTGATCACTGGTGAGAATATTCAGGAAGCTTCTCCCCGCGATAGGTAACATACCCTCCTGAGTTGTCGAGGTAATTTCTAAAATGGTCGGTGCCAGATCGACGAAACTAATCAGATCGTCTACTTGGCGTCCACCCGGAAATGCCCGGGGATAGCTGATAGCCATCGGAACATGAACACCATATTCATATCCATTGGCCTTTGCTCGTGGAAAAGGCATACCATTGTCAGATGTAACTATAACAATGGTGTTTTCCAGCTCACCAATCGATTCCAAATGCTCCAACATGCGTTGCAAATGTAGGTCAAACCATTCAATCTCCACCGCATAGTCTAACAAGTCGCTTCGTACGGTTTCCACATCCGGAAAGAACGCAGGTACATCAACATCCTCCAACCGTTTTCCCTGCTTCAGTCCAATACCTTCCTCGTAATCACGATGCGGTTCGGTGGCACCGTACCAAAAGAAAAAAGGCTTTCCCTTTTCACGTTGAGCCAGAAAATCTTCAAAATTGGCCGCATAGTTGGTCGCATTAATAAATCGACCGGGTCGTTCATCCTGGGGTGTACCCTCCTCATATTTGATGGATGAGTAGGACTTACCTGCCGCATTTTCCACTCGGAGTGAGTCAATTTCTCCATATTTGAAGGGCCCTACACCCTTACCTGTGTACCCTGTATGATAGCCATTGTTTTGCAACAAATCCACGAAGGGGACATACTTCTTCATCCACCCGGAGGCATGTTGTCCCGACTGCTCATTTTGCCAGTGATATCGCCCAGTCACAATGGCACTACGTGAGGGGGCACAACCCGGGGACCCGGAAAGACAATTTCGAAAATAGACTCCCGTCTCTGCTATTCGATCAAAAGCAGGTGTATTTATGAACCTTGCTCCTGCAAAACTGGTATGAGCAAAAGATTGATCATCACTGATAGCAAATAATATGTTGGGAGTCCCGAGACTATCCTGATCGGAAGTTGAAGGTCGGCATGCGACAATAAAAAATAAGAAGAAAGAAAGCAGGCGACTCATATGGTTCCATTATCTAACATCAATCTAATAAAATCAAAATATCGCAGAAGTCAACTCAAACAAGTCCTGTTCATTCTTAAAATATAGATCACTATCTTTCGATTTGTGTTCACTGACTTCCAATGGGCATCTTAAGTGTCAAGATGTACCATGATCGATGTGAAGATATGTTGGCAACTATGAATGAAAAGACATGGCATATTAAGTTCTATGGCACCAGAGGATCAACTCCTGTCTGTGACTTGGGATTTCAGGAGTTTGGAGGAAACACTACCTGCATCTACGTGGATCTGCTACGTAATGACCGGAGCAAAGCGATTGTGATTATCGATGCCGGAACCGGCATAAGAAACCTGGGAAAGGAAATTGGGAATGGAGTTATACCCAATGTTGAGACGATCTTCCTACTATTAACGCACTTCCATTGGGATCATATCCAGGGTCTGCCTTTCTTTGATGCCGTATATGAAAGTGGGCAAAGAATAAAAGTATTCTCCCCCCATCATAAAATGAAAAAGAAGGAACTCAAACACATCTTTGAAGTACAGACACAAAAAGAATACTTCCCAGTACAACTAAAAGATATGGGTGCCAGATTTGAATTCCTCACAAAAACTAAGCACATTGGTGAAATCTCTGCACAGCAATTGGTTGATTTTTCATACAGACTGCATAATCATCCCGGTGGTGCATTTAGTTATCGTTTTGATGCTTATGGCACGGGGATAGTTTTCTGTACAGATATAGAACATGTGCAGCCTATCAACCCAGAAGTAGTAAAATTTTGCGAAGAAGCCGACGTCCTTGTGCATGATGCACACTTTACAGATCAACAATTAGAAGCGCACCGCGGTTGGGGACATAGCAGTTATTCACAGGCCATCGAACTGGCAAAACTAGCCCAGGTAAAGCAGCTTGTACTGACACATCATCATCCTGATCATGATGATGATTTTCTTCGAAAGATGGAAAAGAAGTGCCAGAAAGAGTTCCCAAATTGTATTTTGGCAAGAGATGGTATGCAGCTATGGGTCTGAGTTTGAGAGCAGAAAAATAATGTATTACCATTCAGAAACGTGTAAATGATCAAGCGCTTCCATTTGTCCGTTGTTAGAGCCTTCTAAAAGGAACTATACTGATGATTTTCAGCTCGAATGCTAAAATATACTTGCCTTAGTCAATAAATGGGAATTTAATCATGTGGATACGATTCGTGCACTTAATACATTTGTCACCTCCAACATAAAAATATGAGGATAATCGATGAGACACTGGCAGGCAGCAGAAAGTAATGACTTCTAGTTATTTATTAGTAAGTCATTTCGATGAAAAAACCAACCATTTTTTTTGCGGTTTGTGCTTGGTTAAGTTCTTGCCAGAGCACCAGCAAAGTTGAGTGTGAAAACAAGCCTATTGTGGCCATGGAGTATCGCAATGATCTGGCCGAGAGTGACTATAAAATGCGGCTCCTGTTACCTGACACATCCATTCACTATAAAATACTGAGAATTGAACCCGATACGAGCTTGCATTATTATATTTTAAATGCAGGTCCATTTCCTAAAGCTTTATCTCCAGGTCCCCACCCCAATGAGGATGCTTTTAAGAATCCAGGGGCTAAGTGAATCAAAAGACCCTCTTAAAAATCAGATTCTTAGGTGTATGGTAGAATTCTCCTGTTTTCTGATACAAGGAAACTCCCCTCTCTCTAACCTTTACAAATATTTTATCGAAATTAATGGCTTCTAAAGAATACCCTTGCGATACTTTTAACTACATAAATCAGAATAAACTAGAAAGCTAATGACTTCCAAAAGAATCTTCTTTACTGGCGGCTCCGGTAAAGCGGGTAAACATGTCCTCCCTTACCTTCTCGAGCAAGGTCACCGGGTATTGAACGTGGATCTCGTGCCTTTGAATTATCCCGGAGTCGACAATCTAATCGCAGATATCACAGACTCAGGACAGATGTTTAATGCCATGAGTTCATATGCTGGATTAGACGAACTAGAACCCGGACATGGCGTTCCAAAATTTGATGCGGTAGTGCATTTTGCCGCAGTACCCAGAATACTTATCAATCCTGACAATGAAACCTTCCGTGTAAACACCATGGGCACGTACCATGTCATAGAGGCGGCCGTGAAACTTGGAATCAAAAAAATTGTGATTGCTTCCTCAGAAACGACTTACGGAATCTGTTTTTCGGATGGTCAGACAGATCCCAAAGTGCTTCCCCTGGAGGAAGACTATGACGTGGATCCTATGGATAGCTATGGATTATCGAAAGTGGTCAATGAGAAAACGGCCCGTAGTTTTCAACGTAGATCCGGTATCGATATTTATGCCCTTCGCATTGGAAATGTTATTGAACCCCATGAGTATGCGGAGCTCTTCCCCCACTACTTCGAAAATCCTGAAGTAAGGAGAAGAAATGCTTTTTGCTATATCGATGCTCGCGACTTAGGTCAGATTGTAGATCTATGTTTACAAAAAGATGGCCTGGGATATCAGGTCTTTAATGCCGGCAATGATCACAATGGCGCGGTCATTCCCAGTATGGAACTGGCTAAACGCTTCTTTCCTAATGTCCCGATTTCTCGAGACCTTGAGAAACATGAAGCACTGTTTTCTAATAGAAAGATCCGCGAAGTGCTCGGATTTAAAGAGCAGCATAACTGGCGTAAATACGTGCAGTGGGATGGGATCTAATGCTATTAAGATATCGGATTACGTAGTCCTACACATAATATCTAAGATGTGCGAGAGCAGGGGTCAATTACTGTCCTAACCAGAACTTTTCTTTCAGTAAATATTGAGATAACAACATCTCAACTTTCCAAATAAATCAAATAATGAGTCAAGACATAAAGACTGAAATAGTCAATGGTGAAACATCATTAGGTATAGAATTTGGTTCGACTCGAATCAAAGCGGTATTAATTGACAGCCATTTTAAAACGATAGCATCCCACATCTATGACTGGGAAAATCAACTTTTAGATGGATACTGGACATACCCCCTGGAGGAAGTAATAGTGGGTCTACAAGAAGTATATGAGGGTATAAAACAGCAGGTAGAGAATAGGTACAAAATAAAACTGACCCGGATTGGGTCCATAGGTTGCTCAGCCATGATGCAAGGATATATTGCCTTGAATAAAAAAGGGCAGCTGCTGGTTCCTTTCCGTACCTGGCGAAACACAACAACTACTGAGGCGGCTGAGGAACTTACGAAAGAATTCAATTTCAAAATTCCTCAACGGTGGAGCATCGCGCATCTCTATCAGGCCATTATCAATGATGAGGAACATGTCAAAAAGATCGATTACATCACCACACTATCAGGGTATATTCATTGGAGACTAACCGGTCATCGATCTATCGGAATATGTGACGCGTCCGGAATGTTTCCCATTGACCAGAAAGCGCAAACCTATGATACGGAGCTGATCCATACATTCAATCAACTGGTCGATCGAAATAACTACCCATGGAAGCTTGAAGACATTTTGCCAAATGTGTGTATGGCCGGTGAAGTGGCGGGAAAACTCAGCCAGGAAGGGGCATTACTCATCGATCCTTCGGGTGATCTGCAGCCGAACATTCCCATGTGCCCACCAGAGGGTGATGGGGGTACGGGAATGGTTGCCACAAATTGCGTCAAGACCAAAACGGGTAATGTGTCGGTGGGCACTTCCATCTTCGCCATGTTTGTTTTAGATAAATCATTATCGCAAGTTCATGCAGAGATCGATATAATTTCAACGCCGGATGGAAATCCGGTGGCCATGGTGCTTGCCAATAACTGCTCTACCGAAATCAATGCCTGGATTGGATTATTTCGAGAAGCCTTTGATACAATGGGGGTACAAACTGATCGTAATGAGATCTACTCCCGACTATTTAATGCAGCACTGGACGCAGATGACGATGGAGGAGGATTACTGAGTTATGGCTACTATTCAGGTGAGCCTATAGCTGGTTTTTCAGAAGGTCGTCCTCTACTTGTCCGCTCTCCCAAAAGTCACTTCAATATTGCCAACTTCATGAGAAGTCACCTGTTTTCTGCTTTTGCCGTATTAAGATTAGGTCTGGACATTCTGAGAAAGGAGGAACAAATTGCCATCGACAATATTCTGGCCCATGGTGGATTATTTAAAACACCCGTAGTAGGTCAAAAAATTTGTGCGGCTGCATTAGATGTCCCGGTTACCGTGATGTCGACGGCTGGAGAAGGAGGAGCATGGGGCATGGCGGTACTTGCATCGTACGTGCTTAAGAAAGAAACAGAGGAAAGCCTATCCGACTATCTTACGAAAAAAGTATTCAATAATAATGAGGGTCTTCGTATGACACCAGACCTTAAATTAGTAAATGACTTTTTAACCTATTTGAAACGATATATAAAGGGATTTGCCATAGAGCAGGCTGCGATAGATCATCTGGATATTACGTAGAAATTTAGCTATCTTCTATGCACCCTATACTTAGAATTACATATGAGCCATCAATTTCTATTTTATTATCGAATCCTGGTATTTGCTCTACTCACCTTTGGATGTCAAAGGGACGTCACTCCCGTTATGCAGAGATTTGGAAGTTCAGAAGATACATTAGTAATATACACCCAAACCATGAAAGGTCAATATCCGGGATTTCGGTACGGAGCGGGATCTATTTTTTGGGAAGTGAATGTAGATAGTCTTGTTCCATTTAAATATCCAGAAGGAATAACCCACATGAGAGTATCGACCACGCATACTGATATTAAGCCATTTATCAAGGAGAGTATCATGAATGGTATGATGGACACTTCCGAAATCAGAAGATTTAATATGGATAGCTCCATCATTGAACCTCATGATTGGGTCTCACAATCCATCATCATTATGAAGGGGAGGATTAAAGGAGATACAATACTAATAGTCGACAGCAACCAGGATCAAGACCTCAGCAACGATCCAATCTATCCTTTCGAAACAAAAGATTGGTTTGGAACTAGTACCCTCTATCCTTGCACTTACAAGGTTCGAGAAGGAGAACAATTCATTAGGGACACCAGTTGGCTAAACATAGGAGTATCATTCGATGAAGACCTGCTTCACGTATCTCAATATGAACGTGCTGTCTTTCATTTAGATGACATCGAATATGAAATAGTTATCCACGATGAAGCCAGTCATTTTACTTATGAAAGGCCAGAGTTGGTACTCACTACCATAGGCGATTCCGTTGTTACAGATACTGTATCAAAAAATGACATAGTAAAACTCAAAGAATTCATTTTGCTGGGCGATAACTACTATCGATTTACCCACATTAGCAATACAGGCAAAAAAGTCACATTGGTCAAGGATAATAATTTTAGAAATTATGTCGGCACTCAGGTGGGTATGATCGCCCCCGATTTTCAGGTAAAAACAGTGAGTGGTGAAATTCTGAAAAAGGAGAGTGATCAATCAACGATTTTAGCAAATGTCACTGCCTGCACCATGGACACATACGAGCAGTTTAGAGAAATGGCTGCCGCTCTACATGGACGTATGCAAGTAATTCCTATCGAATCTGGCATTAGCAAACATCTACCAGATAACATGGTGAATGCCGAGGATCCATTCAATGAGCAATTTAGCCGGACTTATCGTGATGCCTATAGCAGTTCTGAATGCCTGTTAATTTCAAATGAAGGGAGAATTCTCAACAAATTCTACATTCGAGATTGGAAAAGGTATATCAATTATATCCCCTAGCACAAATCAAAATAATATCGAATTCTCCAAATATCACACAAATAATATTACTTCAACGAAATCCTACAACGCTGATGAACTTCAAATGACCGGTGAAAAGCTAGAAAGTAATATTAGGGCTATTACCAAACCCTAAATGTTTCTTCAAAATATAGGACAAGAATAGAACGGAAAAATGGAATTCATGGTTATCAGTCGGTATATTGAACGTTTACCATGATATTCTGGATACTGTATATTGTCCTTGGTTTTGCTGCATTGATCCTGGGTGCCAACTGGTTAGTGAACGGGGCAGCCATATTGGCCAAGCGGTATCGTGTCTCCGACCTGGTGATAGGACTTACCATTGTGGCATTTGGCACATCAGCTCCAGAACTGATTGTAAATGTGGTAGCGCAGACCAATGGTCATGATGAAATAGTACTGGGCAACATACTGGGAAGTAACAGCTTCAACCTTTTCGTAATACTAGGTGTGGCAGGCTTAATATATCCCATCAAAGCAGGTAGTTCGACCGTCTGGCGCGAGATACCCATTTCTTTTCTGGCTCTGGTAACTCTATATTTTCTAGCCAACAATTTCTTTATGGGAAGTCAGGGAGTACTTTCCAGGCTAGACGGATTAGTTTTCCTGGGGCTCTTCGGTGCATTCCTTTACTACATTTTCCGTAGCATGAAGAAAGAGGAAATCCCTGCCGATATCACCGATCAGAAACTATCGGGCTACTACCTGGTAGCCATGATTGTTTTTGGACTGGCTGGATTAATCCTGGGCGGCAAACTGGTGGTGGATAACAGTATCCTGGTTGCTTCAGAACTAGGCGTCTCAGAAAAGGTCATCGGGCTAACCATAGTGGCAGCCGGCACCTCACTTCCAGAGTTGGTGACCTCCGTGGTAGCTGCGCTTAAGCAAAAAAGTGATATAGCCATTGGCAATGTGATTGGCTCCAACATTTTCAATATATTTCTGATTCTTGGTATCTGCTCGCTGGTTGCTCCCATAGACTACCCGACCAATTTTAACACAGAGATCTATTTACTGGCAATCGGTACCGGGCTATTAATCTTATCAATGCGTACTGGGGTACAAATGCAGTTGGATAAGTGGGAAGCAGCCATTTTATTGATGGTATTTGTAGGATATACGTACTATTTGATAAACCACCAAATAGGTTAGAATTTCTATTCAGGCGCTTAATTACTCCCTGGTCTTTTGAGGTTCTTTTCCAAGGCTGTAACTGACAAATATTTATTTCTTATCAGGAATTTAAAAGTATTTTTATAATACAATTCGAGGCTAATTCTTTTTAACCACAGGATGAAACGACATTTACTATTTATACTACTAGTATGCCTACTGCCATATCAAGTGGTATGGTGTCAGGAATTATTATTTAACAACCCCATCGCCGAAAAACGAGCAGACCCCTGGATAGAAAAAACAGATGATGGCACCTATTATCTCATTGCAACTGTGCCCAAATATGATCGAATTGTAATCCGGAAGGCGCAGACCATCAATGGCCTAAAAACTACCACTGAAAAAACAGTTTGGACCAAGCATCCATCAGGTGTCATGGGCCATCATATTTGGGCACCTGAACTGCACAGGATTGAAGGGAAGTGGTACATTTATTTTGCAGCCGGAGAAGCTGAAAATATCTGGAATATACGAATGTGGGCTCTTTCGAATGATGCGGAGGATCCCATGGAAGGTGATTGGGTCGAGGAAGGTCAAATCAAAACTAGCAGGTCTTCATTTTCACTGGATGCCACTACTTTCGAGCACCTTGGTAAGCGATATTTAATTTGGGCCCAAAATCTTGAAGGCATGGAGGGTACCGCCCTGGTCATGTCTGAGATGGAATCACCGACAAGTCTTACTGGTCCAGAAATAGTGCTCACGCGTCCTGAATTTAACTGGGAGCGAATAAAATACAACGTAAACGAAGGGCCGGCAGTAATTAAGAGAAATGGACGAATATTTGTAACCTACTCAGCAAGTGCTACCAATCACAACTACTGCATGGGACTACTCTGGATCGATGAAGATGCCAACATTATGGATCCCACACAATGGAATAAATCTCCGGGTCCTGTCTTCTACTCCAATGCAACATTTCAACGATACGGCCCTGGCCATAGTTGCTTCACCACCACCTCCGACGGCAGTGCAGATGTATTGATCTATCATGCTCGCAACTACAAAGAAATTGAAGGACATGAACTGGATGATCCTAACCGAGCAACAAGAGCCCGCATTTTTAAATGGACCGAATCCGGTTTTCCCGATTTTCGCCAGAATGAAGATGATAATATTTCTCAATAGAAGGTGCGGGTAACCTGGACAAAAAGTTTCAAGTATTGAAAAGTTGGTCAGTAGTACCTGTCCGATCCTGTGGCTTCATAGCGTCATTTTTGTAAATTCCTCTATGCGTATTTATCTTCTAATCATATTACTATCTGCCATTCTCTTATCTGCTTGTTCATCACCAAAACCAACGAATGTGGTCTTCATTTTGGTGGATGACTTAGGATGGGCAGATCTGGGGTTCATGGGTAATGATTTTCACGAAACACCCCACTTGGATGCACTAAGTGAAGAAAGCATCGTATTTAATAATGCGTATGCCTCCGGCTCGATCTGTTCGCCCTCCCGAGCAGCCATCATGACAGGTAAGTATCCTGTCTCAGTAGACATTACTGATTGGATTCCAGGCGCAGATCCCAAAGACCGGGCACTACTCGGACCAACCGACGCGAACGAACTTAAACTATCCGAAAGGACGCTACCGGAAGTCATGAAAGAAAATGGCTATGCAACATTTTTTGCTGGCAAATGGCACCTGGGAGGCGAGGGATTTCTTCCAGATGTTCAAGGTTTTGATATCAACATCGGCGGTAATCATACCGGACAACCCAAAGGTGGCTACTATGCTCCCTACGACAATCCACAGCTGCAGGATGGGGCAGATGGGGAATACCTGACCGACCGACTGACAAAAGAAACTATGCGCTTCATTACCCGACAGTCAGAACAAGAGGAAAAATTTCTCGCCTTCCTTTCGTTTTATACCGTGCACACCCCTATTCAGCCGAGTCCTCATATTGAACGGTTTAAGCAAAAGCTAAAATCACTGCCTGACACCATTACTCAAACGGTACTGGGTACCGACTATCAAACTACCATAAATCATCGAAATCCAGAATATGCCTCTATGGTTTATTCCATGGATGAAAACGTGGGGAAAATAATCGATCATTTAAAAGCGGAAGGTTTGTACGAAAATACCACACTAATATTTACTTCTGACAATGGAGGGCTCTCCACGTTACTGTCCGGGCGTGACCGAATTGCACCTACTTCTGTTCTTCCTCTTAGAGGAGGCAAAGGATGGTTATATGAAGGGGGTATTCGTATACCCTTAATTATCAAACCGGCAGGCCATAATGGACCCCGAAAAAAAGTTGAAGCGCCGGTCATTGGACATGATCTATATCCAACGGTGCTTTCTCTGGCAAATATTCAGGATACAAATAGTGAATCAATTGAAGGTAAAGATTTATCTCAATTGTGGACCAAAAATACCTGGGACAGGACAACTCTATACTGGCACTACCCACATTATCACGGGAGTGGATGGCGACCGGGAGCAGCCATACGTGATGAAAATTGGAAGCTAATTACATTCTATGAAACAGGCGCTGTCGAGCTATACAACCTGGACTATGATATCGCCGAACAAAATGACCTGTCAGACAAAATGCCCGAAAAGGCAGATGCTCTCCTTAGTAAACTCCAGACCTGGCAAAAATCCAAACATGCCAAAATGCCGATGGAAAATCCAGATTATCGGAAGTAAGTTTGAGTGGGAAGTTAGATGTCTGATGTCTGATAAGCTACCCTGAATAAAAATCAACGGGATTAATACATTCTAATCAAGGTTTCCTAAATACCTACCACACAAAGAGATTCAGAATTATTCCTTAGATTAAGATCATGAAATATGGCAGTGGAATACGTAATGGGCAAGCTGGTGAAATAAGCTTGTTGGTATTGTTTGTCTGTTCTCTGCTGCTCGCTTCCTGTAGTCCGAAAGGTACCGAGAAAACTACGCCTGCACAATACATCCTATCCCTTGATGAATTACCCGAATATGAGCAATCGATCGATCATGCTTCATTGATCACTATGGGTTCTGAAGAATTCTATCACAAAGGGATGATCACGTACCGGAAAGCATGCTACAGCTGCCATGGGGATTTACATCAACCGGGATCTATACCCAATTCCCGGCAGTTTTGGAAGGAAGCATTCAAAAACGGAAGCGACCCCCATTCCCTTTATCAGACCATCACGAGAGGTTATGGCTTGATGCCACCTCAAGTGCAATTAACTCCCCGGGAAAAATATGAAGTGATTCATTTTATCCGGGAGGAATTTATAAAGGAAGAGAATCCAGACGAGTACTTTACCGTCACCGAATCATGGATAAAAAGCCTGCCACAGGGAGATACACTGGGACCTCCTCCTACTGACTATGCCCCCTGGGCAGAGATGGACTATGGCAATGTGCTAATGCGCACGTATGAATTGGCCAATAGCAGCGATCCACCCAGAGAGATATCCGGTGGACGTAGTCCTCTGCCTAACGAAGATTATCGCGATCAGAATTTCACGTACAAGGGCATAGCCATGCGATTGGATCCTGGAGAAGGTGGAATTGCCACTGGCCGTGTTTTTGCCCTTTTCGACCATGATCTACTTCGGTTCTCCGGCTTTTGGACCGGTGAAGGATTTATTGACTGGGAAGATATCTTGCTAAACGATGTCCATAATATTTATCCTCGCACAGTAGGAGAAATTCAGGTTGAAACACCGGTCGTGCCCGGGTGGGCACATCCTGAAACCGGCACACTAGAGGATCCAAGATTTACCGCGGTAGATGGTCGAAAATTTGGTCCCTTACCCAGGGAATGGGGTCATTACAAGGGACTCTATCGATACAATAAACAAGCTATTATACATTATACCATTGGAAATTCCATCATATGGGAATTGTACACTTTGGAGAAGGAGAGTAAAAATCCAGTTATTTCCCGAACCATCGAACTAAAAAATATAAATAGGCCACTTCGATGTCACATCGGGCCGGAAAATATAAATGTCAGATTGACAGGCGATGGAACTTTGGTATCTGAAAATGGCAATTACTATGTTGACTTTCCTGCAGGCACCTCAGCACAGACGAAAATCTATTTTGGAAATCAGTCTTCTGATATCGAGTCCATCGTTAGTACTCCTCCATCGAACTTGTCTTCACTCCTAAAGGGTGCCAATCCACAGTATCCCGAAGTACTCACCAGCCAAATTGTCCAAAACCCGGGATCAGGGGCTTATACTGTAGATGTTCTTACATTACCTTTTGATAATATTTGGAAAAGTAGATTCAGACCTACAGGTATTGATTTCCTTGAAAATGGAAAGGAGGCTCTGATTTGCACGATTGACGGAGAGGTTTATCGTGTGGAAGGGGTGACACAAACGGAGGGACAACTCAAGTGGCATCGAATTGGCACCGGATTATTTCAACCCCTGGGCATTAAATACCATCAGGGAGAGATTTATGTAAGTTGCCGGGACCAGATTGTAAAACTACACGATCTGAACCAGGATGGCGAAACCGACTATTATGAAAGCTTCAATAGTGATCACCAGGTCACCGAGCACTTTCACGAATTTGCCATGGGTCTCCAGGTGGATGAAAAGGGCAATTTTTACTACGCTAAAAGTGGTCGCCATGCTCGTGATGCCCTCGTGCCACAACACGGCACCTTGATACGAGTCAGTCCCGATGGCAGTACTTCAGAAATAATCGCCTACGGTTTTCGGGCGGCTAACGGTGTTTGCCTGAATCCAGATGGCTCTTTCATCGTGACAGACCAGGAAGGATACTGGAATCCCATGAATCGCATTAATTGGGTAGAAGAAGGAGGATTTTATGGCAATATGTATGGGTATGGCGCGCCTTCTGATACTTCCGATGCGGCCATGATCCAACCCTTATGCTGGATCGATAGTCGTTATGACCGATCACCTGCCGAGCTACTCTGGGCCAATAGTGATCGTTGGGGTCCCTTACAGGGTGCTCTTCTGAATCTCTCTTATGGCTATGGTAAAATCTACGTAGTAATGCCACAGCTCACCAGTCAGGGTCGACAGGGATCCATGGTTGAGCTACCGATCCCTCAATTTCCAACGGGCATCATGCGGGGCCGCTTTAATCCGATTGATGGTCAACTATATGTTTGTGGCATGTCTGCCTGGGCCACCAACCAGATGATTCAGGTGGGTGGATTATACCGGGTTAAATATACAGGCCAGGCATTGACCATTCCTACCCAAACCGCCTTCTATAAGGATCAGATTCATATGACCTTCACGACATCTCTCGACCGCGAATCGGCGGAAAACATCGATAATTATGAAATTAATGTGTGGGACCTCAAACGCACACACAACTACGGCTCGAAAAGGTACAATGTAAGAACCCTATCGATTGACGAAATTCATGTCAAAAACGAAAAAGAGATTATCTTATCCATAAATGAGCTCTCACCCACCTGGATTATCGAAATAAAATATAATATGCGGAGTATGGAAGGATCAAAGCTATCGGGAGCTGTGCAAGGTACCATCTACGAACTTGAAACCATTGATATACTTTGAACTTAGTCCTATTTTCTAAAAATTAAAGTTGATCTTTATTTTATCTGGAATTTACTTGTCATGTTATTTATAGAATTCTATAATACCGTCTTAAACAAGTCTCATTCTCTAGATTTAGAGTTACCATTCCCGATACAAAAAATCAAAGTGCCTAAAGGAACCATTTTGACGAAATATAATCAGGTTGAGAATGCGCTGTATTTCATACATTCTGGGATAGTCGAAATGACAATCAGAAGCTATGTATCAGAAAAAATTATCGATTTCTTCTTTGAAAAAGAATTGGTATCAGCATATACTTCCTTCTTAAATCAACTTCCAACAGATGTGCAGATAACGGCTCTAACAGATTGCGAAATGGAAATGATCTTACGTGATGACTTGATGAAAGCATACGAGGATTCTTTTAATGCAAACAAATTTGGAAGAATCTTGACTGAGTTGGGATACATAAGAAAGTCCAATCGCGAAAAGGACCTGTTAACAAAAACTGCGGAGGAACGATATAGCGAAATGTTTCAGTCTAAGTCGCAGTACATCAATAGCATACCAGTGAACAAGATCGCGAAGTATCTTGGCATCCATCCCGAAAGCCTAAGCCGTATCCGAAAGAAAATTACCTAACATAGATCAAGTCCGAATATTAGTTTAATACTCGTAATGCACCTAGGTTTGCATTGAGAAAAATTTCTAATAGTATTAATCTAATAATCATGCAAAATCTCATTTCAGGACTACCCAGTCCTTTGGAAATCCTACTAGACCCACTTTCTCTAATTATCTTAGGTATTTACTCACTCTTGATACTCTGGGAGGCCTATGCACCAGCCAGGCCTTTACCATTCGTTAAATATTGGAAGATTAAGGGTCTCACATTTTTCATACTCTTCTTTTATGTAGCATCTTACTTACCTCTAATAACAGATCCATATTTAATCCAATTTCAACTTATAGACTTGAGTTTTCTGGGAACACTACCTGGCGCATTGGTTGGATTGATCATTTATGAATTGGGCCTTTATTTCTACCACATAACTATGCACAAGGTCAACTTCCTTTGGCGTACCTTTCATCAATTACATCATAGTGCCGAACGATTAGACACCTTTGGAGCACTCTTCCATAGTCCATTGGATATGGTGGGATTTACTCTGACAGGGAGTCTATGTCTATCCTTGCTGGTAGGACTATCGCCAGCATCCATTACTATTGTACTATTGATTGTCAACTTCCTTGCATTTTTTCAACATGCAAACATTCAAACACCCAGATGGATAGGCTATATAATTCAACGTCCTGAAAGTCATTCGATCCATCACGGCCGAGCAATTCACCAGTACAATTACGCAGACCTGCCATTGATAGATATTTTCTTTGGAACATTTAGGAACCCAAAAACTTACCAGCAAGAAACTGGATTCTATGATGGAGCTTCTTCGAGGATAATTGACATGTTGAAATTTAGGGATGTATCTAAAGAGAATCAAAATGTCTAATTACTTTCCAGTCAATTCGGTCAGAGGTCCCATTAACTCCTGGTTGTTCAATAAGCTATCAGACTATATGGATGGTTTATTTGGAAAAACAAAAAGAAAGCTGTTTAATAATCATCCCGAAACAGTAGTTGAAATTGGTCCTGGGGCAGGTGCCAATATGCGATATCTCAAAAAAGGTACTCGATTAATAGCAATCGAACCTAATACTCATATGCATAGCAACCTTAGGAAAAATGCAAAGAGATACGGAATTCAGCTAGAGATCAAAACACTCAGTGGAGAAGATATTGATCTGCGGGACAACAGCTGCGAATTCGTAGTCAGCACCTTAGTTCTCTGTACTGTAAACAATCCGATTGCCTGCATAAATGAAATTCAGCGTATACTTAAACCCTCAGGTACTTTTGTTTTTATTGAACATGTAAGGGCAAGGGAACATACAATATTGGATTTTGTCCAACGAGTACTTCATAAACCGTGGCATTGGTTTTTCGAAGGGTGTCATACAAATCGAGATACAAAGTCCCTGCTAGCCTCTGCAGGATTTAGCTCCCTACACATTGAGGATTACAACTTACACTCACTATTTATACCCATTACACCTCAGATTCGAGGTAGGGCAATAAAGTAAATAAAGGACTTTTCGATCTAACAGGCAAATTACTGAATCTATAAAATGGTCTTTTCACCCTTTCATACCACACAGATTTCAGGAGCCCACTTTTCAACATAAGGTTCTGAAAAGCTATAAAAACTAATATTAACATGAAAAAATTATTCAAATTTACTTCGGGCATCCTCGGTCAGGGACGCCTTTTCAAATTTCTATTTAATATTTCTCCAATGTATCGAAGGACAGGAGGACGACTAATAACTGTAAGTGACGACTTAAAGTTTGTCAAGATAAAGATCCCGCTGAATTATAAAACAAGGAACTACGTGGGATCGATCTATGGTGGGCATATGTATAGCTGTGTTGATGGCATCTATATGGTTCAGCTTATTAATATACTGGGTAATAAGTATGTAGTCTGGGATAAATCGGCTCAGATTCGATTCAGAAAACCTGCCAAGAGAACACTCTTTGCCGAATTCCTCATAAAAAATGAATTAGTTGAAGAAATAATAAACGAAATCAATCTACATAAGGAAAAAGACTTCACTCTTCACGTAAACCTCATAGATGCAAAGGGAGTTGTATATGCCCAAATAGAAAAAGTAATCTATATAGCAAGCAAAGAGCACTACCTGCAGAGGAAAGCGCTAAGAAAAGCAGCCTCTTAATATCTTTGCGAAATGCAGATTAGCAATCCATCTCTCTTACTACAATCATGAAATTTGAAATCTACGGGTAATCCTATCCATATTAATTAAGTAAAAAACTTAGAAATCTGGGATAGTGAAACCAGAAATGGGGAGAGAATAGCTACTGCCCTAACTACGTTTTGAACTAATGAATTTGTGAGGTTCTGCTCCTTGAGCCATTCATTCACGTTAAATTCGGGATCTTCCCCTTTCATACCAACCGCCAGGCTTCTGGCACGGTTAGATAGAATCATGGAAGTGGGCAAATACCCCCCTGCCAGACATATGGTAAAGCTCATTCCGAATGTGAGGGTAATTGAGGAAGAAATGCTATGCATGTAGGGAGTATAGTCTGTATCTGCTAAAAACACGGCAGGGATTCTCACATAGGCATATGTAGCGATGACACCACACACCAATAAAATGGCACCAGAATAGAGCGCCATCAAAACTCTTCTCCTCTGTGACATCAGCTGCTGCAGTAGTGAAGTATCGCTGACCCGCTGCGTATATATCGATGTAACAAACCCACCCAATATCATGATAATTCCAATCACTACCAATGCACTGATCAGCTTCATGTGGATCTCGACTCTACTAATAAATCGCGGGTCTGGAAAATCATGAGTTAACTCAATTTGTCTTATCTGATCAAATAAAGGCAGAAAGAGATCTTGATAATGTTGATTCGTATCTACAGATAGGGCGATCAGTATCGTTAAAAAAAATATCACAAATAGCAATGCAAGGCGTATCCCAGATATAACATTTAAAGAAACTGCAATAACATATCCCAGAAATAATATAGTGGCAACACTACTTACCGCCAATATTAGTTGCGACAGAAAGAGGTAAGTCTGAGCATCCATATCTGAAATGAAAAATGAAACTTCTTGCAGGTCAATTTCCAGAAAGTCAATACTTGGGAAACCTTGCCAAAGATTCTCAAAAACAAAAGCAGTGGGAATCAAGGTTATTACACCTCCAAGGAAGGGTACGAGGAGTAGCCAATTGCTCCATACTATACCTAATCTCTGCTCATTTTCTGCCATAGTTACAGTTGCCCTTTAAGTCTCCAAAGAATCCCTACAATTCACTAGACCATCATCCCTGATTTGACATCATTAAGTTATGAAGATTTAATTACTTATTTTTGAGAAGATACCTAGGCCATACACTTGAGAGATATGGCATAAATTGAGTGTTGCACTCTACATGCTCCTATGAAGCTACACATAAAAAATATGGTATGTAACCGCTGTAAAATGGTGGTAAAAAACACCCTCGAAAAAGTCGGGCTACATCCGCTGCATGTTGAATTAGGCGAAGTGGTCATACAGGAAGAAGACATTGAACATACTAAGGACAACCTTATGAATCAACTTGAGTCATTGGGATTCGAACTTCTTGACGATAAAAAATCAAGAACAATCGAAAAAGTAAAAAATCTAATTACGGACCTGATTCAAAATAAGCAGGATAATATATCTCGAAATCTTTCAGACTATTTGCAACGTAATATTTTAATGGACTACAGTTCACTGAGTAAGCTCTTCTCAGAAGTTGAGGGTATTACTATTGAAAAATATCATATTCTGCAAAAGGTAGAAAAAGTCAAAGAACTTCTGGTATATGATGAAATGTCATTGGGAGAAATTGCCGATCAACTGCATTATTCTTCTGCAGCCTATATGAGTAATCAGTTCAAAAAGGTAACGGGATTGACACCCGGTCAATTCAAAAAAATCGGCCCTGTCAGGCGACGATCTCTTGATGAACTCTAAATATTACAAGTCTTAACCAAAATTGTGTAATACTCTTTCATCTCATTGAACTTAACTTTGTTAAAAAGGTTGGGAGATTATGACACATACCTATCATATATCAGGCATGACCTGCAATGGCTGTAGAAATCATGTAGAAACAACCCTTTCCAACGTGAAAGGTGTCAGTAGTGTAGAGGTAGATCTGGAGAACGCGGAAGCTACCATTGAGATGGAATCTCATGTAGCTCTTGAAGTGTTTCAAAAGGCATTGGAAGATGATGGAGGGCATTACGGCATTCATTCTTTGCAGGATCGACCGAAGGAGGATAGTCGAAAAAAAGAGAAGCAGCCTGATGGCTCGGGTACCGGTGTTTTTTACTGTCCTATGCATTGCGAAGGAGATAAAACCTACGACAAACCCGGTGATTGTCCGGTTTGCGGCATGGACCTGGTCGAAGAACAAAATCTCAGTACTGCGTCTAATGAGCAATGGACTTGCCCCATGCATCCCGAAATAGTGGAGTCGGAGCCTGGCTCATGTCCTATCTGCGGAATGGATCTGGTGCCGAAGAAACCAGACCTGACGGCAGAAGAAAAGACCTATCGCCGACTGTTGAAAAAGTTCTGGATCGCCGCAGGCTTCACCCTACCCATCTTTATCATTGCTATGAGTGAGATGATTCCTAATAATCCCCTAACTCAAGCACTGGATCTCAAGTACTGGAATTGGATTCAATTCCTTCTTTCCTTACCGGTCGTTTTTTATGCTACCTGGATGTTTTTCGAACGAGCCTACAACAGTATACGCCGACGAAGTCCCAACATGTTTACCCTAATTGGGATCGGTGCCGGAGTAGCCTGGATATTCAGTTTCTTCGGACTCCTATTTCCGAATGTTTTTCCCGATCAATTTAAAACGGAAAGCGGAACTGTCCACGTATACTTTGAAGCAGCCACCGTTATATTGACTCTTGTATTATTGGGTCAACTTTTGGAAGCGAGGGCCCATGGAAAGACTAATGAAGCAGTGAAGGAATTGCTAAAGCTGGCGCCTAATACAGCTACGAAGATGGTAGGTGATGAGGAAGTCGTGGTCAATATTGAGGAAATTGCAGTAGGAGATATACTAAAGGTCAAACCCGGTGAGAAAATCCCGGTGGATGGTTTTATTTCCAGTGGGTCATCCTCTATTGATGAATCGATGGTCACTGGAGAACCCATCCCAGTGAACAAAGGAGAGTATGACAAGGTCAGTAGTGGTACCATCAATGGAAACCATTCCTTCCTTATGAAAGCCGAAAAGGTGGGCAGTGACACGCTGCTTTCTCAAATAATTCATATGGTAAATGATGCCAGTCGGAGCCGCGCTCCTATCCAGAATCTGGCAGACAAGGTATCCGCATATTTTGTCCCGGCGGTGGTGATTATTTCTATCCTGACTTTTGCAGTCTGGGCTATATGGGGTCCTGAGCCTGCCTACGTCTATGCCATGGTCAATGCGGTAGCTGTCCTAATCATTGCATGCCCCTGTGCCCTGGGATTGGCAACTCCCATGTCGGTGATGGTCGGAGTAGGTAAAGGAGCCCAAAATGGTGTATTGGTAAAAAATGCGGAAGCCATAGAAAAAATGAATAAGGTGGATACCCTTATCGTCGATAAGACCGGTACGATCACCGAAGGAAAACCATCCGTTGAAAAAGTCGGAAGTTTTAATAAGCAATTTGATGAAAATGCAATTCTTCAATTTATCAATGCATTAAATCAAAACAGTGAACATCCATTAGCAGAGGCAACTGTCCAATATGGTAAAGAAAAAGGGGTCACCAATATACAGAGTGAGCAATTTGCAGCGGTCACCGGAAAAGGTGTGGAAGGCACCGTGAAGAACCAGAAAGTAGCATTGGGTAATCTAAAGATGATGGACCACGTGGGAACCCGTATTACCGATGAAATGCAAGAAGAAATAATTTCTTTTCAGAAAAAAGGTAAGACAGTTTCTCTTTTGTCTGTTGAGGGAGAAGCAATAGGCTATGTCGTCATTGGAGATCAGATAAAAGAGTCCAGCGCGAAAGCGATAAAAGAATTGCAAGAAAACGGAATCAATGTCATCATGATGACCGGTGACAATGAAAATACGGCCAGTGCAGTGGCTTCAGAACTAGGTTTAAGTGATTTCCGAGCAGGTATGCTACCCGCCGATAAACTACAAGCCGTCAAAAAGCTTCAGGAGGAGGGCAAAGTCGTAACCATGGCGGGAGATGGTATCAATGATGCCCCGGCACTGGCTCAGAGTGATGTGGGTATTGCCATGGGCACCGGTACGGACGTGGCCATTGAAAGTGCTATGATCACTCTGGTAAAGGGAGACTTGAGTGGCGTTGCAAAAGCCAAAAATCTTAGCACTCGTGTCATGAAAAATATCAAGCAAAATCTATTTTTCGCCCTGGGATATAATACTCTAGGAATACCCATTGCGGCCGGCATCCTGTTTCCCTTTTTTGGCATTCTTTTATCACCCATGATAGCGGCCCTGGCTATGAGCTTCAGTTCGGTATCAGTGATTGGAAATGCGTTACGGCTGCGGAATGTGCGAATATAGACAACTATTTTCAGTATCTATTTTTGCAATCTCAAAGCAGTATTGTTATGATCCTTCTTGGCTCTTAGCCAAATTCAGTGGGTCTAAGGACTTAGTGATAGGTTTTTATAGTTTTTTGCCCGACTTTTAAGGGTTAGATTCCTGCCTTCAGGATTGGGCGAGCGTCACACATATGTTTTGGAGCGGCCATGCTCTATACTGTATGAGCCAAAGTAAGAGGTATAGCGGAGCACCTGCAAGAACTAACCTCTGAGAACCAGTGGCAGGGGAGTAAGATCCGCGAGTTTATATAGCATAGCGGAAAAGCATATAGTGTGACCGACCAAGGCTGACAGCAGGCATCCCGATAATTATCGGGATTGCCCTCCCGATAGATATCATCGGGACTGCAAAAAGTTGGCCGCCGGAGGCAACTGGAGTAATCATTTCAATTCTTTAACTAACCCTATATTTAACCAATCTAGCATTTTGAACATACGTTAACATATGACATGAATTCACTCCATATTTACAAAACCCACTGTATATGACCAAGAACCTCCTTTTTGAATGCCTTCCTCACCCTACGATAATCATATCATTTTCATATACCTGCACGAGGACAAGTGTATTCTAGAGGATATTAAATGACCAGGTGTTATTTAAAGATCATTAATGACTCAATGCTAGCTTTCAAAACCCTCATCCCCTACTACAACTATTCGATCTAAAATTACCCTGTGTCAATATGAGTGAATGCTACAACAATGAATTTCTTCAAAAATTCATCATTTAGAAAGTAGCTTATTTAGTCTTCTCTGTAATTTTAATTATCAAGTGATTCTCTGACACCAACCACCTCGGAAAAGAAATTTCCTTCAAAATAAAACCGCTCCAGCAGGAGTCATTTTCCATACTTCAAAATTAAAGATCGACATATTTACCAAAAAAGCTATCTTAAGACGAGATACGGGAGCAATTTCGAGAGTTTATTGCACCTGAAGGTAAAATGATCCAAATGAAAAAGCCGACCACTCAAAACTCAAATTGTATTTATTTCAATTTGACTCATCTACCCACCATCAGCATAATACTCTTACTGATTATTACATCCTGTATGCACGAAGAAACAGAAGAAGTGGATGGTTCTCAAGCGTTAATGAGATCTGGATATGGTATTGGAGTATCGACTATAATTGTTGACGATTTAGAGAAGGTGAAAAAGTACTTCAGCGACACACTCGGTTTCAATATGGCCTTACAGGGTGAATCCAAAAAAGGTGCTTTTGATGGGACCTTGAGTTACGAAACATACTTTGCGGACATGTCGTCCCTTGAGTTTATTTCGATAGATGATACAGCATCAAGTTCGGAGCAATTTGTATCAGAATTTTTAGAAACGAATGAGGGAATTGGTTTTTATTCTTTGTCCAGTTCTTCAGTTGACTCCACATCTGCCTGGCTCACCTCACAGGAATTTCGTATGGATTCGGTACGAAAGCAGAGCATGCCAATGAATTCTCCAGAAGCTTCTGGCTGGGACGAAGCAGGATCACAAGCCTTTTTTCTTGATTTTGATAGCCTGGCACCACCTTCATACCTTCCACGATTTCTTGAGTTTTCATCTTTCCCCTATGATCGACTGCACGAATGGAGCAGTTTTTACAATATGCAAAGGGGGTTCGTTAAGCATCCAAATGGGGTTCTGGGCACATCAGCAATTTTGATTGTTGTTGAAGATCTAGACTCAGCTCGATCGAAATTTAATGCAATGGGCCTGACTGAAATTGATTCTATCAGTACTGAAAATTCATTATTCTTTAACGTAAAGAGACATCAACAAATACATATTAAGTCTCCTCAAGGTCCTGATGATCCACTCTCAGAAATACTGAATAGCAGGGGGTCCGGGGTGTATGGAGTACAATTTGAGGTCATAGACTTACCGTCTACCTACGATACGTTAAGCACAAACCTGCCAGAAGAAAGTCTGGTTTTTGACTCTTTAGAAAACCGTCTCACGATAATGCCAAAACATGCCTTTGGTGTGCAATTAGAATTTGTTCAAGAACCTCAAGATCAGGCCGACCTAGCTCAGAAATTGACGCTTAATTTTGGCTCAAAACTGGACAGCACAGCTTCAGAACACGCTCAAGCTCTGTACTTGAAATATTGTGCTTTATGTCATGGCGAAAACCGCGAAGGTTATGCAGCTGATTTTGCTCCCTCATTGAGGTCTCACTCCTTACTGGGCACTTCGCGGGGCACGAACTTCCTTCGCTACACGGTTCAGTTTGGCAGATCCGGGACGGCCATGGCCGGATATTATAGTGAGCAGGGGGGCCCACTAAACTATATTGAGATAGAACTATTGTTGAAATGGCTTGATGAATCAAGTGGACTTGAAGCTCCCATTCAACTCTCCAGAGAGCCAGTCATTGGAGATGTAGAATCCGGCGCCCAAATTTATGTAGAAAAGTGTGCGGTGTGCCACGGTGAAAATGGAGAAGGCATTACGGCCCCAGCCATTGGTGGGAGTATGTTCCTCGCAACGGCAACGGATGCTTTTCTGCGTCATGCAATTTCTGAAGGCAGAGACAGCACTCCGATGCCATCTTTCAAGGACAGTCTGAGTAGTACACAAATAGATGACGTCACGGCATTTTTGAGAAGTCGGGCATCAGGCTGGAATGCACCACCGGCAGATTCGATTCACTTCCCAACACCTGAAGAATACATTTTAAATCCGGATAGCAATAACGCACAATTTGATTTACGTGCAGGAATCTATCTATCGGCAGAACAATTGCACCAGGCAATGCAGGATAGTTCACGACTCGTTATACTCGATGCCCGATCGAAGGTTGCCTGGAGGCAAACGCATATTCCCGGATCTATCCCTGTACCCTACTATGAAGAACCCGAAGACTTTGTGCAGGATCTGCCAAAGACAGTACCTGGATTGTAGCTTATTGTGCCTGTCCACATGCTGCCTCACAGAGAGTGGTAAGCACACTGCAGGAGCATGGATTTAATTTCACTGCCATACTAGATGAAGGCATTTTGGTGTGGGCAGATCAAGGATATCCCGTATTGCATGGCCAATAAGCACCACGCCGTCCCGCATTTACGCTGCTTGATTGTAGAGCCTTACGGTGAATAACCGGGCAGCCTTACTTAGGCATGGACATCCCGGCACCTGGCACCAGGTACCTGACAGCCCTTATCCCAATACCGGCTGCTCTCCCAGGAATGGCTGATGATAGGATCGTTTGTTCGTCGCTTTGTACATCGCATTGGCTACTGCTCCAAAGATCGGTGGGAACGGAGGTTCTCCCATACCTGTAGGATCTATTTCGTTTTGCACAAAATGTACATCAATGGATCGCGGCGCTTCACTCATCCGAATCATACGATAGGTATCGAAGTTTTTCTTCTCGGGTACACCCTCCTTAAAAGTCATCGCACCATAGAATGCGTTCCCGATGCCATCGGTAATGGCACCCTCGGCCATGTTTTCGGCAGCATCCGGATTGACTACAATACCGCAATCAATGGCACAACAAACATTTTCCACTCTGGGCGTACCCTCTTCCATCACGAGATCAAGCACATGGGCTACATAAGTCGCATGGCAAAAATAGGCTGAGACACCTCGATATACATTAGGTTGAGATTCACCCCAACCTGATTTCTCTTTCACTAACTCCAGCACGCCGGCATATCGGGCTGCATCATAATCATTTCGCTCACCCACAGGATCATTTTGTGCTCTTTCCAAAAGATCAAGTCTAAACTGGATGGGGTCTTTCCCTGCCGCTTCCGCTACCTCATCCATAAAGGATTGTTCGGCACCTGCGATGAAATTGGACCGGGGTGCACGGAAGGCCCCTATCGTTATATTTGAGTCAATAGACCATTCTTCAGCTAAGTAATTATCAAGAGAACCCGCCGGAAAACGATTGGCGAATACCGGACTTTCGGGTACTCCACCCCCTTTCACATGAAAAGCGGTCAAATTGCCATTTTCATCCAGTGCAGCACGATAGGTCACATAGTATGCGGGACGATAAATACCAAAAGTCATATCATCTTCCCTCGTGTACATCAACTTTATAGGGGCATTCATTTTCTGCGAAATCACAGCCGCCTCCACGATATAGTGTCCATACGCACGACGACCAAATCCTCCACCCATCCGAGTCAGTTCTATTTCGATGTTCTCCTTGGGTATACCTATTCGCTCAGCCACCGTATTCTGGATCACCGAGGGTCCCTGGATGGGCCCTGACAACCTTGCTCTGTCGCCCTGCACATGGGCAAAAAAGTTCATGGGCTCCATGCAGTTATGTGCCAGGAAAGGCGCTGTGTACGTTCTTTCAATCACTTGTGCTGCATTAGCAAATGCGGCCTCGGGATCACCATCTCGTCGACTGACTCTTGCTGTCTGTGAGGCAAGTTTCACCATCTCCTGCTGATGCGCACTGGTGCTTTCCAGTCCGGCAGGTACCGTCACCGTTTGCTTACCACCCCATCCATTCATGGTGAAAGAATGCTCCTCAAAGGGTTCCCATTCTGCCTTCACCGCTTTCTTGGCATTCATCACTTCCCAGGTGGAATCACCGACAATCACCACCATATCTGGAAATGCATTGACATCAAATCCCTGACGCTCATAGTCATCATGAAGGGTTTCCATGCTGAATACATCTTTGATACCTGGCATCGCTTTTAAGGATTCTGCATCCAAAGATTTCAACTTCATTCCAAATGCCGGGGCATGGACGATCATAGCGATCAGCATTCCATCAGCCTGCTGATCGATACCAAACATGGACTCTCCTGTTACGATTTTCTTACCATCCACGTTCTTGCGTGAAGTACCAATGATCTTAAAATCTTTCACGTCCTTAAGGGGTACCTCTTCGGGTACAGGAATCTGCGAGGCGGCTGAGGCCATTTCCCCATAATGTGCAGATTTTCCACTGCCTTCATGATATAGCATGCCTGCATCGGTAGTGATCTCTTCTGCAGGTACCTGCCATGCCTCTGCGGCGGCAGCGACTAACATATATCGGGCGGTGGCTCCGGCCATTCGCAAGCTTTTCCACGCACTGCGAATGCCAGCACTACCTCCGGAAAACTGTCCGGTGGCGGTATATTTTTCTGCATTATAGTTGGCTTGCTCCACCACCACTTTCTTCCAATCCATGTCCAGCTCCTCCGCAATCAACATGGGCATGGAGGTTTTTACATTTTGACCAAACTCCGGATTGGGTGCTATGATCGTCGCGACTCCATTATCACCGATCTTCAGGTACGCATTGATATCAAACCACTCATCTGGCATCACCAATACCTCCTCCTCAGCTGCGGATGCACAGGATGCCAACCAGCTAAAGCCCAGCATCATGCCTCCTCCGGCTAACGCAGATGATCGTAAAAAAGAACGTCGATTATATGATGTTTTAATAAGAGTCATTATACAGTTTTATCCGATGAAAAAGTGATAAGAGTTAGAGAGAGAGTCTACTTCTTGGCCGCTGTTTTTATGGCCGCTTTGATACGTGTATAGGTACCACATCGGCAGATATTTCCATTCATGGCCGAGTTGATATCCTCATCGCTGGGATTAGGATTACTTTCCAAAAGGGCGGCGGCACTCATGATCTGACCTGCCTGACAATATCCACATTGCGGTACATCGTGTTCTATCCATGCTTGTTGTACAGGATGATCTCCCTCCTCCGATAGGCCCTCTATCGTCGTTACTTCCTTATCGCCTATCGCGGAAACCGGGAGACTGCAAGATCGCATAGCGGATCCATTTATATGGACCGTACAGGCACCACACTGGGCAATTCCACATCCATATTTTGTCCCCACAAGATTTAAATGATCCCTGAGTACCCAAAGCAAAGGAGTGGTGGGATCTACATCTACCTGTTGGGTTTGTCCATTAATATTTAGGTCTAGAACTGCCATTTATCTTTAAAGTTAGTCAAATTGTAAAATGAAAAGATGCTATATCCAGCAAGTAAGAGTTTCTTCCTAAGAGAAACAAGTGATTATCAAACAATAGTGTACGAAATGTAAACAATTTCATGGGTGACACAGTAAAAACAACAAATGTGACAATGAATGGCAGTTGTACAGACCGGTTCCTTTCTCTCCGGTTGTCTGCTGCAAAGCCAATAATGAACTGTCTCTGAAATACGAGCCCTGGAGAAAATTGTGTAAATAAAACCAACAGAGGTCATCTATTTTTCAACTAGATTGTTCTCATGCTAAGTAAAGAATTTCTAAAATCCTTAAGCTTAACAACGCTTGCTGCACCTATGATTTCACCTATCAAGAAACTCGAATCACTTTCGGAATCTTTGGAAAACTCAGATCGGATGCCGGTCTTATTCCTGGGCCATGGATCGCCGATGAATGCTATTGAGGAAAATGAGTTTGTGCAGGAATTTAGAAAGCAAGGAAAAGCACTGGACAAGCCGCAGGCTATTGTGGTAGTTTCTGCCCATTGGGAAACGGATGGATCTTTTGTCACTGCCATGGAGAGTCCGCGTACCATTCATGATTTTGGAGGATTTCCTCGTGAACTATACGACCAGCAATATCCTGCACCGGGTAGTCCTTCCCTGGCAGCGGAAATCTCAGAAATGATACAACCTGCAAATACCGTAAGACCAGACCACAGTTGGGGACTGGACCACGGTGCCTGGACCGTGGTGAAACACCTTTTTCCCGAAGCCGATGTTCCCGTGATTCAATTGAGTTTAGACTACACCAAGCCTGCACAATATCACTATGAACTGGGACGGCAGCTGGAAAAACTTCGAGACAAGGGGATTCTCATCATCGGGAGTGGAAATATCATCCACAACCTGCGACGAGTGGCCTGGGACAAACTAAACGAACCTTATGCCTATGATTGGGCAGCGGAAGCGGATCAAAAAATCAAGGGGTGGATTCTCGATGACGATCACCAGCCTCTCATAGATTTTAGAAATCACGGTAAAGCTTTCGATCTTTCGATTCCCACTCCCGAGCATTATCTGCCCCTATTATATACACTGGCATTAAAAGGGAAAAAGGAAGAATTAACCCTATTTAATGACCAACCATTAGGAGGATCCTTGAGTATGACCTCTCTCAAAATTGGGTAGACGGTCACCTGGTATAAGATGAGAATAGCAGTAACCGGCACGCACCAGGTAGGTAAAACGACGTTCATCGGATTCCTTGAGGAACGCTTGGACAACTATCAGTTTTTCCAGGAGCCTTATTATAGGTTGGAAGAACAAGGTGCACTATTTAGCAAAGAACCTACAGTAGATGATTTTTTATTGCAGTTAGAGTATTCCATCAAATTAATGGAAGAAAAACACACAGATGTAATCTTCGACCGATCACCTCTTGATTTTCTGGCTTACGTACAAGCTCTCGGTGGCGAGCAACATGTGGCCACTCACTACGATCTAGTCCAGGAGTGTCTGTCAAGTCTGGATCTACTGATTTTCTTACGGATAGGGTATCCCGATATTATGGAGAGTGGGGCGGTGGACCTTCCCATATTGCGTGAACAGGTAGATGAACTCCTTAGTGCATGGATTTATGACTTTGGGGTCGATGTAGTTGAATTATCGATGCCGCTACAAGCAGCAGATGAAAAGATTTTATCATTTTTGAATGATGTGAATAAATAAGCACTTCTATCTTTAATCCACCCAGTTTTAAAAAATAGGTTTGTAAAAGCCCCCTTTGAAGGGTCAAAGTTTGGACCCGGGTTATTCATTGGATTTTCGTCATGAGGGTTGAAAGATCAAAAAAATAGGGTGCTCCGCGATGATTTTGACGCGCAAGCGTGGTCCTCATCACGATGAGCATCAAAATTGTC
>JBNKUI010000039.1:0-126055 GCA_050298535.1 Saprospiraceae bacterium | reverse complement strand
ACTCACCTCCAAACTGCGACTTAATTCCGACACTCCAACCAAGCCTTGTTCGTATTCTCTGACTTTCTTGCGTTTCATCGACTCACTGAAGACTCGTACATGATTCTGTGGATTACTTGACTTGTTCTGTGGATAAACCCTCTTTGACTCCATTTGTTAACCGTTTTTTATTCGTTTTTCGGTCAACATATATCGGCACCTACACACCGGCTACCGGATACCGGATACCGTTTTTGTTGTGGAGCTGCCGGGAGTCGAACCCGGGTCCAGAGAAAGTACCAAAGAGCTTTCTACATGCTTAGTCGACTATTTGATTGTCTGGATCAAAGACGCTTGCCGACCTGCTGCTTTGACCCATAGCCTCTAAGATTTCGCGCATCAGGTGAGACAACCATCAACACTAGTCAGCGGGTTTTTGATATGCGGCACACTGTGTAGCTGACGTCAAGCGCACGGCATAAAAGCTACTTAATTCCTAGAATTATGCAGCTAAGGCGAAGTTAGACTTGCCATATAAAAATTGTTTAATGTCCAGTTTTTAACGAAGATGAGACATCATACCTCGGCATGCTTACCAATCAGTGCCATTTCCTGTCGATTCCAATACAGCCCCAATTGAAAGTTTTAAGCTGGCTTTCCAGCTAGGAAGTTCTTCAAAACATTCCTGGAAGTACAAACGTACAATAATCTATGATTGTTCCTGGCTTTGCGCTAAAGAAAGCTTGATCAGTAACACTCTGCACCTAAAGACTCTATTCGATTTGCTTTTCCAGACTGGATACGGAGGACAAACAAAATACTCCTAACACCTCCTGATCATCCGATACACTGTAGACATTACCGGGTGAGTTGGCAATAGGACTCGCAAAGATGGTATTAGATCCATTTAAGATCTGATCTCTTGCAGCTTCCAGAAAAAGGAAAGCCTCCAACGAAATGGAATGGATCTCTACCCGGATCCGATCACCTACCTCGTAGGGTGGCACATCGTTCTCAGCCTCTGCACTGTCGGGTACTGGATTGACCGCTTCACGTATCGGCGGTATGAAAATGATGTCATCAATCTCAGCACCGGCGTCAAAGCCTCCATCATACGCTAAATTGATTTCGTCGGGTTTATTAAGAAATAGCCCATTTTTAAAGGTCTTAATCCAATAGGTATTTCCCAGTCCCGGAATATCACGGGCAAAAAACTGAGCATAGATCCCATCGGGACCGCCCAATTCATCTTCGCGAAATTCCTGCACTATGCTATCGATCACTGGGACGGGCTGCATTGAGGTGACACTAGATATTTGCCGTCCCTCCACATCGATCATGAGCGTGTATTGAGACCCCAACTTTCCTAGCGTACTATCTCCGGCTACTGACCAGATATAATTTCCATCTCCCTGATCTTCAAAAATAAATTCCTCTCCGTCATCGGATATTACGCTAACGGAAGCCCCCATCACTGCCGGAGCAAATTCATTTTGAAAATAAGGTTGACTTTTTGTCAGTCGGATGACCTGATCTTCAGGAAGATCATTGAGCCAGGCATCGACTGTAAGTAAAGCATCTGCATTATCGGTATCGATATCGATGACATCCTCACAAGATACCAGATAAGATCCCAGGAGAATTACGACTATATATTTAATCCAGTCCTTCATCATTATCTAAATTTGAAATTGTAGGAGATCGAAGGAATAAAACTTCCGACCACCGAAAGTTGGATAGCCTCCGTCATGATGGGTTGATCTACGATAGGACGATCCGCTTCCTGTCTGAAGAAAATAGAAAACGGATTTCTACGGTTATACACATTATAAATAGAAAAGACCCAGTCCCCCACCCAGCGATCCACTTCTGACTTTTTGCGGCCCTTTAAAGTGGCCGAAAGATCCAGTCTGTGATAGGACGGAATCCGCACATTATTGCGCACATCTAATCCGTTATGCGGTACCACATAGCCTTGCTGCTCATATCTGGATGTGGCAAACGTAGTGGGTGTTCCGGAATTAAATACAAACGTCCCCCCAAAACTCCATCTTTCATTTAGCTCGTAAAAAGCAGTCAGACTAAAGCTGTGCAGTTGATCAAACCGGGAGGGGTACCATTCATTATTATTTACACCCTCGACCAGACGCTCTGTCCGAGCTAAGGTATAACTGGCCCAACCCGTAAAGTCGCCTTTATTTTTCTTGAGCTGGAATTCGGCTCCGTAGGCACGACCCTCTCCTTCCAATAAATCACCTTCAATAAATTCATTTAACAAAAGGTCTGCCCCATCGATATAATCGACTAAATTTTGCATTTTCTTATAATACACCTCAGTACTAAATTCGTAGGTATTATTGCTAAAATTTCTAAAATACCCCAAAGCCACCTGATCTGCCAGCTGGGGTTTAATATTATTAGTACTCGGTGTCCACACGTCCACTGGCGTAGAGGCGGTAGTGTTGGAAATTAAATGGATATACTGCGTAGTCCGGTTGTAACTTGTCTTGATGGAGGAAGTGGCATTCAGCTGATATTTTGCAGAAAACCTGGGTTCGAAATTTAAATAGGTTTGAATTGACTCCCATTGTCCCACGGATCGAACGTCGGTGGGAATTCTTCTTTGCCCAGGTACTGCCGCATCTGCAAAGGTGTAAGCGTTGCCCTTGCCCATATAGTTAAAATGGGAAAGCCGGATTCCATAATTTACTTTGAGGCGTTCAGTAATATCCTGCTCATTTTCAATATACACAGCGCTTTCAAGGGCATATTTATTAGCCAGGCTTACGTCCCGTATTTCTCCCTCACTAACACCTACGGCATTACCCGGCTCAAAGGTATAGACGATGGCCTGCCCTCCAAATCGTAAAATATTTTGCGGATTTATAAAATAGGTAAACTCCGGCTTCACACTATAATTCTCAATATTGGCATTCCAATCGAATTTATTGGTGGCATCATTGCCAAAACTTATCTCATAGTCATAATCACTGAAGTAGACGGTCAAATTGCTAAAAAGCCGGTCATTAAATAGATGATTCCAACGGAAGGTACCCGTACTATTACCCCAGTTGAATCCGGCGGCATCACCAAATCCGAAATTATCTCTGCCAAAGTAACCGGAGAGGTATATCCGATTGTTATCATTGATATTATAATTAGTCTTTAAGGTCAGATCATAAAAATTAAGGACAGATCCATCCAATCCACCCGTCAGGAAAGGCCTGGCAAGTACGTCTGCGTAAGAACGACGACCTGCAATGATAAAAGAAGCCTTGTCCTTCACAATAGGAGCTTCGAGTGATAACCGACTGAAGATAAATCCCACGCCCCCGTCCGCACTAAACTGCTTACTATTTCCCTCTTTCATGCGAACATCCAGGATCGAAGCCAATCGTCCACCATACCGGGAAGGAATGCCCCCCTTGTACAGCTTTACATCCTTGATGGCATCCGGATTGAACACCGAAAAGAAACCAAATAAATGCGAGGAATTAAATACCGGGGCTTCATCAAGTAGAATTAAATTCTGATCAATACTTCCACCCCGAACATTAAATCCTGACGCTCCTTCTCCCACCGTAGATACTCCAGGTAGAAGCTGGAGACTCCGTATGACCTCTACTTCACCCAGTAAATTGGGAATATTCTTAATGGTCTGAATATCCATCTTATTCACACTCATTTCAATCTCACGCACATTTTGATCTTCAGCCTCCGATACGACAACCACTTCCGTTAGTTCTTCTGCTTCAATGGCGAGTTCAATATTCAATGTGCGGTTTTGATCCAGCATCACCACTTCCCGGGCACTTTGATATCCCAGGTAGCCAAACTCAACCTCATATGTACCTGACTCTACCGATATCGAGTAGAAACCATATTCATTTGAAGTTACCCCTTTGTCCACACTGCTTAGATAGACAGTAGCACCGATGAGTGTCTCTCCATTCTCAGCATCCTTGATATATCCGCTTAAAGTATATCGGTCTTGCGCAGATAGGGAGGTGAAAGGAATGAGTATAATTAGTAGAAAATTTAAAATCTTCATATGTTTTGAACTCGGGCTTTGCAAGAAATTCTAACGAATGTCCAGTGAATATTGTTCACGCCCGCAAAGATTGGATTTGCAATCACTGTTGAGGATCTAATTATACCAATCCCGCAGCCACATCGACTAATCATATTTACTCCCGCGTATCAAAAACAAAATCCAATAATTGTCCTAATTTTGAATCAGAGCCAGCATCTGGGCTTCATAAAAGAGAAGAAAATGGCTGAAAACATCAAGGACCTTTTCGAGAAGTACGCACATCCCGGAAAGCTAGAGTTCATCGGGATCCGAAGCGCCAAACGAGCACCCGTCGAATCCCAGGACAATGCCTCTATCACGGTGGAAGAAGGGTTGGTCGGTGATCATTATAGTGGCAAAAGCCGACAACGACAAGTCACACTTATTCAGGCTGAACACTTAAAAGCGGTTGGTGATATGCTGCAAAAAAAGGTGGACCCCTTCATGACGCGTCGAAATCTGGTCGTTTCCGGCATCAATCTGCTCTCGTTGAGTGATCGAAAATTTAAGATCGGATCGGATGTCATATTACAGACCACAGGACCTTGCCAACCATGCAGCCGGATGGAGGAAAACCTGGGATTGGGCGGATACAATGCGATGCGAGGTCACGGTGGTATTACAGCTACCGTGATTCAGGGTGGGGCGATACGAGTGGGTGATGATATTAGTTACCTTCCTGACCAGTCATCCGAAAAATAAAAACCTCCCCGGAACAGTGCCCCGAAGAGGTTACTTCTTTGCTAAAGCTTCGAAGTACAGGAATGATAGAATGATAAATACCTTCTCTTCCAATCCTTTGAATGATTTTGAAGGCTGACCATCGGTAATGGGTGAATGGGGTTTTAAGGCTCTAACGGTTATGCGTGTATTTCCGAAAATGTGGAGAAGCACCTTCATGGGAAAGCCACTCCTCCGACATTGTCTTGAGGGTTCGTCTGAATGCTTTCATTCAGTGCGGGGTTGTTCCGAAGCGGGAATTTTGGGAATCTGGATTGTTGTTGCTTCGGAATCATCTACTGCCATTTTCTGATATAAAGAGTGATTACTGGCAGCATTCCACAAAAGGAGAATAAAAAAATTCACATTTTATTTATTACTATATGTAATATTCACATATTCATATTGTTTGACATTGGAGACGGTTTAATTTTTTTTCATCCTTAGAGGAAGGATCTTTACCTTAGGACTCCATATTTTCGAGTTTCATGAATACTGAGCAATTTAGATTTCAATTTCCCGCCCTGCGCGAGAAGCATCACGACTACGATGCCATCTATCTGGATGGTCCGGCCGGCACACAGGTGCCTCACCAGGTGATCGAGGCCATCAGCCATTATTATCAGACCAGCAATGCCAACTCCCACGGCTTCTTTGTGAGTTCGCAAAGGACGGATGATCTATTGGAGAGGACACGTGCGAAGGTGGCCGCCTTTCTGGGAGCGGAAGGAGGTCATTGTATTTCTTTTGGTCAGAACATGACCACACTCAACTTTTCGCTCAGTAAGGCATTGCTACGGACCATGGAGCCTGGTGATGAAATCGTCATCAGTGCCCTGGACCATGAATCCAATCGAGGACCCTGGATTACCCTCAAAGAAAACGGTATTGTCATTCGGGAAATAAATCTTCTACCCAACGGTACACTGGACTACGAGGACTATGAAAGCAAACTGAATGATCGGACAAAACTGGTCTGCATCGGGTATGCCTCCAACATCTTCGGAACGGTCAATGACATCGCGCGCATACGCAGAGGCTGCCAACAAGTAGGCGCCAAACTACTCGTCGATGCGGTACATTATGCTCCTCATTTTAAGATCAATGTAAGGGAAGTGGATTGTGACTTCTTGCTTTGCTCTGCCTATAAGTTTTATGGTCCTCATGTAGGACTACTGTACTGTCGGCCCGGAATACTGGATACGCTTACCACAGACCAACTGAGGACGCAATCTCCCAAAGCGCCCTACAAGATAGAAACCGGCACGCTGAATCATGCAGCCATAGCAGGGGTGGAAGCGGCCATTGATTTTATTGCCAGGTGGGGTGAGGGGAAAGATCTGAACACGCAGCTGCATGATAGTATGCAACAAATTCATGCACATGAAATGGAAGTATTCACCTCTCTGTACAATAGCCTCTCCTCGCTGCCAGGGCTAAAAATCTATGGACTACCGGCTGACACACCTGATCGTGCTCCTACTCTCTCTTTTAGTCTGGCGGGACACACCCCACAAGATATCTGCAAACAATTAGGGCAGCATGGCATCTGTGCCTGGGATGGACATTTTTACGCAATAAGATCTATGGAAGTATTCGACCTGCTCAAAGAAGGAGGCGTTACAAGGATGGGTATCGTAGGTTACAATACTCAAGCAGAAGTGGACCGAACTTTGGAGGTACTTTCGAAGCTCTTATAAGGCAAAGAAATCAAGGTTCATATCAGGAATATCATTGAATACCTTCTTGATTTTCAATCCCTTATTTGTATATCGCATGATGGAAAGAGCAGTGTACTCTTCTCCGGTATTTGACCTTTCGGCAATTTGAATGTATACGAGTTGATTTTTCCACTCCACATCTTTCCATGCTCCCGAAATCACTTGCCCTTCTCCTAATCTTAAGTCCTCACTGAGTCCTGCCATCTCATGTACCTCAGTGTATACAGGACGACTTCCCAGCTGTGCTAAATGAAATGATACTTCCAATGTCCTAACCTGGGTCAACTTGGGGTCATCGTCGGAAGGATCTCCATTTGTTGCGTTCATTCCATAAAGTCCTGGCCCCAATAGACTTACGAATAATAGTAAGATTGCATATTTCATAATCCCAAATTTAACATTAATCCAGCATTAATTCAATGTTAACTTAATGTAAACAAATATTACTCCATAAACAACGAAAGATGTCAAATTGATCATTCACAATCAATTTACATATAAAGAAAGGGAAACTCAAGACCGGGGATCTACAAATACATCGGGTCACAACTCGGGAGATTGTGACTTTAGTGCCGTTTCATTAAATGAGTGAAAGGAAATATCAGAGCTATCCCAGCATACCTGCTTTCTCCAGCCGTTTAAACTGCCAAAAGCTGATCATACGCTGTTGCTCCTCATCCCAGAGATGATTGAACATGTACTTAAGGCTACCGAAGAAGCTTATCGTCGTCACATACTTACTCAGCACCGGATTTTCCTTGTAGCATCGGGTGAGATGATAGTTAGGAATCTTGGGATTCAGATGATGAATATGATGTAATCCAATATTACCGGTAAGCCACTGGAACATGCGAGGCAATTTATAGTAGGTACTACCCTTAATGGCAGAAAGGAGGTACTCCCAATTGGTCCGCCATTGCTTATATGTCTGCTCGTGCTGATGCTGTACGTAAAAGAACCAGACAGCAATAATGGCAAAAAGCACCAGGATCGGCACCTGTACCATGAAAAACTTCTTCCATCCCACGATGAAAGCCACGAGTGTGTAAGCCAGGATCATATACACATTACTGTATATCTGCTGAAGCTTTACTCGTTCAAATCCTCTCAGATTGATCATAGGCAAACGCACATTGATCAACAAATAGTAGATCGGTCCCACCACGAAAAGGACGACAGGATTACGGAAGATCCGATATCCAAAGCGTTTCAGTGGTGACATCTCTTTGTATTCCTGAACCGTTAATGTGTGGATATCTCCAATGTCACGTACTTCCAGCTGACCATTGTGGGCATGGTGAAAATTATGTGACTTTGCCCAGTAGGTATACGGTATGGCACTGAACAGGCTGCAAATCATGCCAATGACATTATTAGTCTTTCGCACTTTCAGAAATGACTGATGTCCGCAGTCATGTTGGATGATAAAGATCCTGACCAGAAAGAATGCATTGATTAAGGCCAGAAAAAGTGTGATCCAATACGACCATTCCAGGCTGAAATACATAAGCACCCATAGCCCAATAAAGGGAACAAAGGTGTTTATGATTTGGATGATTGCCTTTCTTTTATCGGGTCTGGAGTACTTTGCTACGATTTTTTGCCAATCCTTTAATGCATTGACAATTTCTTGATTTTCTGCCCTATTATCCACCATGTTACTTCTTGAATTGGTACCTGCTTTGTCAAATGGCACCACAATATAGTTGTTAATCGCCTGAAATGTAAATCTTTATCACAGGAGTCATTCATCTAACACCCATATATGTATCATGGTTCCTTAGAATAAAAACCCTGGTAATACACCAATCCTTCTCTCACCTACATCTTTAGTTATCTGTGAGAAGGTTCTTCACAAAATTAAAGACCTATGTTTTCACACCAACTTAAGCTGGCGCTCAGGAGTATGCGAAAGCACCTACCCTCCACCATCATCAGTGCCGGAGGACTATTGATCGGTAGTACGGTATTCATGCTTTTACTCTGCTATGTATATCCCTTTCTTACATTTGATCAGCACTTCTCCCATCACGAAAGGATTGCACGACTCAACACGTTGATTCAGACGCCCGACCAATCCAACAAGTATGCAGCATCGTCATTTCCTATCGGACCTGATATCGCACGATACTATCCGGAGATTGAAAGTCAGGTCCGGGTCCGTAGTATGGCAATTGATATTGAGTACGACCATCAACCCCTGGAGGAGTCTTTCACATTGTTTGCTGATTCTAACTTTTTTGAGGTATTTGATCACAGGGTGCTGGCTGGTTCGCTGGATGACTTCCGCAGGGATCCACTTGGCATTGTCATCACCGAGGAAATCGCTCAGAAATATTTCAACAATACCGATCCTCTGGGAAAATTCCTGCAAATCCCCCAGCTGGGTGATAATGAAAATCTTCAGATCAAAGCCATAATAGAAAATCCCCGGGAGAACTCCAGCATTCAGTTTACTACCGTAGCACACATTCGTCAGATGGCATCAGGGTTTGGTCCCACCTACGCATCTCTTGCCCCTGGACTCTCCACCTTTTTTCTTTTGCACAAAGGATCATCTATCGGGCATGTATCTGACCGCCTGGAGGAGTTTCGAAATAGTCAGATACCGGAAGGCTTAAAGAATGTCATGCGGTTTGAATTACAGCCGATTGCTCAATTGCATTTTAGCAGTGATTATCTTTTTGACTTTGGAAGAAAGGGTAACTATGGTACATTAATTGGCCTCCTGGCCCTGGGCTTGCTCACCTTACTAATCGCTGTCATTAATTACGTCAATATATCTACGGCGCTTGGTATCAAAAGAGCCAAGGATATCGCTGTACGAAAAGTCCTGGGTTCGTCAAAGAATGATATAGCCAGATTGTACTTTTTCGAAGCCACTATCACGATTATGGTGGTCATTATTCTGGCTTTCGTTATCTCTTTTTATAGCCTGCAAAAAATCAGCAACTGGATTGACTTTGACTTACTGACCAGCAGCATTCCATTTCAAAAAGTTCTCTACATTTTTCCCGTATTTCTACTAGCACTGATTGTCCTGACCGCCTCTTATCCGGCCTTGTATCTCGGCAAAATCAAACCCGTCGATTTATTTAAAAAAGAATTTAACCTCTATGGAAATACCTGGGATTTAAAAAGGTTGCTGACATCTTTCCAGTTTGCCATCACTATTTGTTTTATACTGGGTGCCACCATTATTTACGATCAACTCAGTTTTCTTAAGAATCGAGACCTGGGCTTCAATCAGGATCAGGTATTGATTGTAAATACCCAGGGTCGAAAGACCTGGGATCGGATCACAGAAATCAAAAGCACCATAGATCAGTTGCCCGCTACGGTGTCGAGCAGTATTTCCATGTCGGGTATACAAGGCCAGCATACGCAGGGAAATTTTAGCTTACCTGATGACACCAGTGACGTAGCACTTCTGATGGAACTTAATCATGTTGATTTCGACTTTATAGAGACCTATGGAAGTGAACTACTGGCAGGAAGAGCCTTTTCAGAAGAAGTACCCAATGATGTGGAAGGTAGTTTTATTATTAATGAAGCCGCAGCTGAAGAATTAGGCTACACCTCATATACGGACATTCTGGAAAGGCGTATGTTGAAGACGACTCTGGATAGTTCCTACGGTCAAATAATTGGAGTCATTGCCAATTATCATGCACACTCCTTGCACCAATCAATAGCGCCTATGGTATGGCAAGTGGTACCTGAGGGTTTTAAAAATGTGTATGCCATACGATTTTCCGGGCCCATAAAAACCGCTTTACGTCAATACGAAGACGCCTGGAATGCTATGGATTTAGGTGCCTTTAATTATCAATTTCTCGACGAACAGGTAGCGGAGCAGTACCGCAACGAACGTCAACTCAGCACCTTCATTTCGGCAGTATCATTGATATTAACAATAATTTCCAGTAGCGGATTATATGGTATGATGCTATTCTATATCGAAGAGAAGAAGAGTGAAATTGGTATTCGAAAAATATTGGGTGCCGGAATTGAGCACTTAGTATTTCAACTCAATAAGCAACATATACTTCTTATGAGTATGGGATTTGTAGTGGGCATTCCCACCGCCTTGTTTTTCACTAATAAATGGCTGACAGATTTTGCCTATCATGTATCACCCGCCTGGTATCATGTGGTCTTTGCGCTCGTCGTCTGTATTTTTATTTGTTTCGCATCGATCTCCTGGCTTACCTGGAGTGCTACGCATCGGGAACCCGCAGAAGTACTTCGAGAATAATGATTGAGATAAATTTCAAAATCTTATCTTCTCAACAAAGAAGATCAAGTGAAAAATATTATTGCCCTTTTTTGCAGTCTGTTTGCCCTACATTGCGTGGCACAGCAGCAACCCAGTGTCGAGGATCTCAAACTGGATGATTACCAACCTGTCAGCTTTTACCGCACTACGGAAACCATGATTGAACAGGCAAAATTTCCTGCCATCGACTTTCACTCTCATCCGTATGCTGCATCCAGGGAGGAAATTGATGCCTGGGTGGAGACTATGGATGAAGCGGGCATCGCTCAGACCGTTGTGATGACCTATGCCACCGGGATGCGGTTCGATTCACTGTATGATTTGTACTCCTCATATGGTGATCGATTCATTATATTTTGCGGGATCGATTACACAGGATATGAATCCCCGGGTTGGAGTACCCGAGCTATTGCTGAGTTAGAAAGATGTGCGGCCAAAGGGGCCAGAGGCGTTGGAGAACTGGGTGACAAAGGGAAAGGCTTGTTCTATTCCAGGCCCACGCCAGCCTATGGCATGCACGTGGATGATCCCCGGATGAAGCCCGTATTGGATCGTTGTGGTGCATTGGGTATTCCCATCAGTATCCATGTAGCGGAGCCCATTTGGATGTACCTG
Source organism: Saprospiraceae bacterium (assembly GCA_050298535.1). Taxonomy (GTDB): domain Bacteria; phylum Bacteroidota; class Bacteroidia; order Chitinophagales; family Saprospiraceae; genus JABDMH01. The sequence continues at coordinate 114,669 of JBNKUI010000039.1, read as the reverse complement.
CCCATGGACGCGTCCAATGATGGATTGATGAATGCCTATAAATGGCGACTCGATAATCAAGAGGGGATAAAGACGCATGGAGAAATGATCGAAACGCTGGAAAATGCTGTCAAAGCACACCCTAATACGACCTTCATAGCCTGCCATTATGCTAACTGTAGCTATGATCTGAGCATTCTAGGGACCTTGTTTGATCAGTATCCTAATTTGTATGCGGATATTGGCGCTCGATTTGGTGAAACGGCACCGATCCCTCGCACAGTCCATCGATTTTTCGAAAATTATCAGGATCGCTTGCTCTATGGGACAGACATGGGAACCGATTTGGAAATGTACCAGGCGACTTTTCGAATCATGGAGTCGGTGGATGAGCATTTTTATTCCTCAATCAGCAATTACCATTGGCCCCTCCATGGCTATGGGCTGAGTGATCAGGTGCTGAAGAAAGTCTATCTTGACAATGCTTCTCGCATCCTGGGAGGAAATTAAATCCTCAAAGGTTATCGGTTTTTCGATGATGTGATCTCATCCAGATAGTCTGTTGATAATCTGTGAAATCAGTACTTTCACGGTATGTTGTCACTCGACCAACAAGTACTAATTTCATTGAATGAGCAAGTATTGATACCATTCTATGGATGGTGGCAGATGGCTGTTTGCTTGTTTTCATTTATAGCGCTGATGGCCATCTGGTGGCATCTTGGCCGAAAGCAACAAGACTTTGGGCAGGTATGGCTGGCTCTCTCGGTACTCTGCTGGAGTCTTTCCGGCGCGGTCGAATTATATTATTCCTCAAAAATAAATGCCGTCGTTCCTAACGCTATGGCGGCATGGAAGGAGGGCACGTTGTCGGCCGCATCATGGCTTAAACAAACGGATCAACTCAAATATCAACTCTCGGGATGGCGCAGTATTTTTTCTCTGTTTAACAGTTTTTTCATCTTGCTGGCTCTAAGCTGGTTTCGCTATATTCCTAAAAAACTGGAGCCCATAATTAAGTCCAAATACTGGATCTATATCTGTGGACTTCCTTTTTTATTCTCGCTCCTGCCCACTTTTCGAAAATTGTTCCTGGCCAGTCAACCCAGTCTCATTAGCGAACTGGATGTTTATTATGCCATCCTCACGCTGGCTTTTTTAGGATATACATTATGGACTTCCTTTGAAAAAAGACGGTTAAAAATCTTAGCCTGGCTTTCCCTCATTTTTATCATGATCACATTCGTAGCGCAGGTCTTCAAACTCAGCAATTCACCGACAGAAGCCTTGCTTTTTTCCGCGATCTTCAAAAGCGCTCTTATCATGATATTTTTTGCCCTGGCCCTTAGTTGGGTGAAAGAATTGATGGAAAATGTCATTCCACCCGCTGAATTGCTTTCACTTTCACTTTCCAGAACCCGACACGATGATGGAAAATTTTCTCATATAGCATATATCGAAGGACTTCCCGGAGATGGGCAGCGATCGGTACACCTTACACCCGCGCTTTATGACTTACTGACAAGTTTTGTTGATAAAAGAAAAAGTGACGCTCATGGATGGCTGGAAGTAAAACCGAAAAATTCAGTACGCAACCGGACGTATGATATCCAGGATTATAATCAAATAAAAAGATTGATCCACGCTTTGCTGGATGGACTATTTGGGAAAGGAAACTGGACCCGAAACCAACATGAAGAACCACTGAAGGACGCCTTATTCGAATGGTCACAGGACCGGGATCGAAAAATCCGGCTACGACTTCCTAAAGGAAACATCCACATAACACCCTAGTAATCAAAGCCTAACTTACTGACAAATCCAAGCTCACTTCTTTGTCAGTACATGCAGGAGCAGACAATTCAATCTTTGTTCAGACAAATACCGAAGCAGAAAAGATCTCCCAGCATTTTGAGGGTAAAATCAAATCACAACCCAGATGCAAAAGAGACGTTACCTACTGATGCTTGCTTTTATTCTACCCTTTGTCACCTCCTCAGCACAAGGTTTAGACGAAAGAATAAATGATGGATTCATGCCCGTAGCTGTGTGGTGGGAAAATCTCATTTTTACTACCATTCCGATAGGGGGACAGGATATACCCCTTATTCTTATCCTGCTCATTGGAGGTGCACTTTTCTTTACTCTCTATTTCTCGTTTGTAAATATTCGCAAGTTTCCTCTTTCGATAGGGATAGTGAGGGGGAAGTACGATGATCTGGAATCAATCACTCCTGTGACCACTGATACGGTCGCTGTGCAAGAGGGTGATATAGTCGACACGATAAAAGATGAGAGTCATCATGGCGAAGTCAATCACTTCCAGGCACTGGCTACTGCGGTCTCCGGAACTGTAGGGCTCGGGAATATAGCGATGGTAGCGGTAGCAATCACCATCGGTGGTCCGGGTGCTACATTCTGGATGATTATTGCCGGATTGCTGGGTATGTCGTCAAAATTTGTGGAATGTACGCTCGGTGTGAAATACCGCGATATTGATAGCGACGGCCGGGTCTATGGGGGCCCCATGTACTATCTTTCCAAAGGTCTAAAGGAAGATGGAAAAGGTGGGCTAGGAAAAATACTTGCAGTCACATTCGCGATCTTATGTGTAGGTGCATCGCTCGGAGGCGGCAATGCCTTTCAATCTAATCAAGCCGCTGCCCAGATCATTGGACGATTTGGTGTGAGTGGTTCTGCATCGGGCACTATACTGGGAATTATCTTCGCCATCATAGTGGGTATTGTCATCATCGGAGGTATCAAGCGGATCGCTACCGTTACCGAAAAAGTGGTACCCATCATGGCGGTGCTGTATATAGGCGCTGCTCTTTTTATTATTCTCTCCAACCTATCCTTTGTAGATGATGCCCTTTCACTAATTATCACCGAAGCTTTTATGCCTAGAGCTACCCTTACCGGAGGAATTATTGGTGTGATGATACAGGGTTTCCGTCGCGCCGCCTTTTCAAACGAAGCGGGTGCCGGCTCAGCCGCTATTGCGCACTCTGCCGTCAATACCAAATTTCCGGCCTCAGAAGGTCTCGTGGCCTTACTGGAACCCTTCATTGATACCGTCGTCATCTGTACGATGACCGCATTAGTGATCATTATCTTCAATGTACCCGGAGTTTTCGAGTACGGAGATGTGGTCAATAATGAAGCACTACTGATCGGCACCGAGGACCGTATTGGAGGTGTAAACCTGACATCGATGGCCTTTGACAGCGCAATACCAGGTTTTTCCTATGTCTTAGCCATCGCTGTGATCCTGTTTGCCATTTCGACCATGCTATCGTGGTCATATTATGGCTTACAGGCCTGGAAATATCTCTTTGGAAAAAGCAAAGGTGCCGATCTGACCTTCAAAGTATTATTTCTTCTCTTTACGGTTTTGGGCTCTGCAGTCACGATGGATGCGGTTATCCGATTTTCGGATGCTATGATTTTGGCGCTTGTTTTTCCCAATATGATTGGACTTTTATTTCTATTTCCGAAAGTTAAAGCCGAACTAGAGAAATATTTATTGGCTATTCGAGGGCGAGGGAATTGATTTATTACGGTGAGGGGGTTTTAAAAAATATTACATCTCTGTTTATTCTGGTGCCTGGTACCGGGTGCCGGGTGCCGGGAATTTTATAGATATTTCGTCTCCATTTATTTTGGTGTGGGGTGTGGGGGTGTCTGGTGTGTAGATACCAATATTGCATTGACAGCTTAATAGGAGAAGGCGTGATCTGAAATTCATGTGGGCTGGGCTCCCCGGTTTAGAAGCGTAGCGACTAACCTTTGCGCGGCTTCGATTAGCGCGATAAACAGGCATCCTTCGTCCTCAGGGCTTCAGATTCCAGAGAGGCCTGGGGTATGCGCGAGCAAATAAAAATCACTAAGAAATCTACTTAGTAAAAAGCCGCGTATCAAAAGAAAAAGGTTCAACATTTAAAACCTGGACATGATCTTGAAAGGAATGAAAAGAAGGATTAATAAGAAAATTAAATTCACCCTGAATGATGGCAGAAGGCACCCTTAGTAATAGAGATTCTTGCTCATAATAAAAAGAATCTCCAATGATCTGTGTCGATCTTGAGGGAGGTATCTGACTCCAATTGTCAGGAAGAATCTTGTGATTAATTTCCTGGACTTTACTTTTTTCAGAAATCTCGATGGTTACAATGACATATCCGACAGGTTTTAATCCCAGGGGTAAATGGACGGCCACTTCCAAAGCAGCAAGCGCTCTGGTGGTTGAAGAGTAAACTAACGGTACACCCTTACTATTCCAGCGACCTCCGGCAAGGCGCGCTCCGGTACCTGATAAATCTGTACCATATTTTTCTTTGCAAATGCGAAATACACGCATCTCTATTTATGCAAGTACCCCATGTTCAATACGAATAAGCACATCTCTGATATATTGTATGCCAAAGGAATTATCGAGGTAATCAAGCGGACGGACGCCGCCTAGTGCTACATTCTCCAATAATAACCATTTTCCAAACCGATCCATATCTCCCAGTACCTCAGCTCCAAACCTACTAAGGAATTGTATCTCCAGAATCTTTTCTGACTGCGTAATCTCAAATGTTTTTTGCTCTTTTCTGTAACGATGTAAGGTACGGTCAGAAATGTGCAGGATACGGGACCAATCATTTATGTCAAGAGGCAATCCATCAGCAATCCCTTCAAACGCCTCATAGCTTATACCATCCCGTACTTGCCCCATGATGTCCACCACATCTCCTGAAGACACACCATAAGCTGAGCTGGGCTCTTGTATTTTATCTTTCATCTATGACTGCCTCTTTGTTAGATGCAAAATACGATAAAGACACCATTATGTCAAGTGTCGTATTTATTTAGTCATTTGTCATCCACTGCTCCAGCGCTTTGCGCGTTTGTGCTTGTAACTTCCGTTGGAAAAAACTCGTACCTCCCAGTAGCCATCCCTTCCACCCCATGGCTTGTGCGGCCCAGCGATGTATGTTAAAATCGTCTTGATGGTTGATGATTAATCCATCTTGAAACGCAAAAGTGGCATCGATGATATTATGAATTGTTCTTCCAGTCTGACTAAAAGTATAGGTTGCCTCCCAGTGTGCCGTGCCTCCATTTGCATCCGCTTGTATGTCAGAAAAAGTAATAATGAGATTCTTTCCTCTGGTGCAAAGCATATCCCACATGGCTGGCACCTCCTTACCTTTTAAATGACCGAAGGCGGGATCATGGAATTGAACCTCGGGATGATAGCAACTCGCCATCATGTCTGCATCTCCTCTTTGAAAAGCTTGATAAAACTTAATTAATAACTGATCCTTCATTCCCTTAAAATACTCCTTTATAAGGCATATTAAGGTGTCTTAACACAAAGACATAACAAAAGAATCACTGACTGAACAAAATACAGTGAATAATCACGAATTACTGTAGGTGGTACAGGTTTGGTTCAGTTATTGATATATGAGCAGCAGACGTAAATGTAATGTCAGATGAGAACGATAACTCTACTCGTACTGCTTTTAGCAGTAGAGAACCTAGTCATGTCCCAGATCGATCTCAGGTACGGTGACAACATAACAGCAAGTATAAATCAATTGGAAGAAGTGGATGCCTACCAATTTACAGGTAATGAGGGTGATGTTATTTGGATCCGAATGCGTGATGTCTCAAAAGTAGACTCACATTTCAAGCTCTATGATGCAGGACGGCAACTGCTCCTGGAGGAGTATGATGATGGTGGTTTGGCCGAAATAAAAGGTCTCGTACTACCCCAGTCAGGCATATTTTACCTGAATGTCTTCGATCATGCGAATAATGAGACCGGGGATTATGGACTTTCCCTGCAAAAAATAAATAGCCCAGACTATAGTACATTCCTGCCCTGTCACATTAATTTCACCGATCAAATTACATCGCACACAGCAGTCAAAGCCTATCACTTTGATGCTGAGGAGGGTGATGTACTATACACCCAAATGCGATCGCTCACGGAGCACTTGGAATCTGAGTACTTTGTGTATAATTCTGAGGGAATATTGCTATTTACCTCTGAGCGTGATGGTAGAATGGCCAAATATCAAATTGACATTCCAGCAACAGACCGATACTTCATTTTTGTAACGGACAAAGGTGGAAATGATCAAGACGAATTTGGATTTTCTCTTCAATTATTAAATCACCACGATTGCTACAACCGTGTAGTTTGCGGAGAAACTGAAACCGGTGAATTAGAGCATCTGGCGGCAAGAAATCCCTATTTGCTTCATATGAATAGTGATGAGTCAGGGTTATTGCAAATGCGATCTCCCAATCCAAGTGTTGAAATATCGTATGAGATTTACAACATCGAGGGAGATCAGATTGCCACTAAAACGGGATCCGATAAAATGATCGATGCCGAAATGTATAGTGCTGAAGAGGCTACCTATCTGGTAATAGTACAGGATCAGCATGGCAACGATCTGGGGCCCTATGGAATGCACTATGAGTCTATTACCCATAATCGCTGTAGCGAACTATTTCTCTGCACTTCTCAAAATTCCTTTGAACATACACTGGACGCAGTTTCTCAACTCAAAACCTATCAAATCAATGGTGTGGCCGGTGAATCCTATGCTTTCGAACTCCAGGAAATAGATGCTCCCCTTGAGCCCTATATCCGCATGTATAATAAGGATGGTCAATTAATGGTGGAACAATACAGTTCTACAAAAGTCAAATTTGAAGGTATTTTCGAATCAACAGGACCTTGCTATTTATTGATCGGTGATAAGAGTGGAAATGATATTGGATCATATATTTTCTCCAGTGTATCCAGTGATAGCAGAATCACATTGCCGGAATCTATAACACTCACTGATGAAGAACCGTGCTTTGATGTCACTGCAGAGATATCGGGCCCCGTGAGATCATACCTGTGGAGTACAGGAGAAACGACACCAGGTATTCAAATATGCTTTGAAGAAAGTCAAACACTAACGGTCGAAGTCGAATTTGAGGGCGGCTGTTATGGAACTGCCTCCGTAGAAGTTGTGGTGGACAAATCAAAATGTGATGTCATTGATTTTAATGATTTACCGACGGGTACAGTGTTGGATCGTCAATTGGAAATCGCTGTAGTCCGAGTGTTTAATAAGAAAGGACCCAATATCGGGACCATTTTTAATTCTTCTGATCCCAGTACTGAAGATCTGGATCTAGGTACTCCCAATCAAGACTTTGGAGGCCCAGGAAAAGGGAACGGAGGTCAGGCCGGTAAGATCGGTGAAAACAACGCAGCACTTGGACAACTGTTCATTATTGCAGAAAACTCAAAGGACCAGGATAAAGATGGCCTCATCGATACTCCTGATGATGATGGAGATGGAGGCTTAATCGTATTCGATTTTACGGAAATGGTTGATTTAACATCAATAACCGCCATTGACATAGAGGAAAAAGGTGGAGTAATAAAATTATATAACGCCAATCAACAGAAAATAAAAGAAGTCGACCTTAAGAACTATGGCGACAATTCCATTCAAATAGTTTCGCTCAATGTACGGGGGGTAAGTCGAATGACCATAGAACTTGGTGGTTCGGGGGCCATTGATGACATTGTATATTGTATTTCAGATGTGTCTCTGAGTGCAGATGCAAGGAACAACTCAATTTTTACGGAATCTTCAGTTGTCAATCAAACGAACCCTGAAGAGAAAAAGGATTATGGGAAATCCATAGCTTACCCAAATCCGATCATCAATACCTTTACCCTGGATATCGCCCCACAATATCAGGAGGGCACAGAAATACGCATCGTCGATGTACTGGGTAGGTCCATATGGCAAATGATCCTGTCAGATGATACTCAATCTCTATTTGAAATTGAAGCACTTCAGGATGCAGCTGCCGGCGTATATTTTGTACAAATAAAACAGGATGATCATCTGGAGGTCATTAGAATCCAGAAGACTAACTGATTTGAGTAAAATAGATTTGATTGTAAATTTTAAAAGGGTGGTTAATTTAGCCACCCTTTTTTTATTTTGTTAGGCACTTTTTTTTATAAACTTAATTTTTTCAAATCAAAGATATGAAGCAGTTCCTCTCTATTTTCGCCCTTCTTCTCCTGGTACAGATTGCATCGGCTCAGGAAAGAGATGAAGATTATACCCTAGGAGAACAATCCATGGTGAGATCTGAGATTCCTCATGGAGAAATCACCCAATTTGTCTGGCACAGTACGGAGTACAATAACTATAGAAATTGTCATCTGTACGTACCGGCTCAATATGACGCCAATCAACCGGCAGCCCTGATGGTTTTTCAGGATGGTCATGCATATGCAAGTGAAGAGGGAAGTTTTCGGGTACCCGTAGTGTTTGATAATCTCATACACGATGGACTGATGCCTGTCACTATAGGCTTATTTGTAGATCCTGGACACCGGAGTGAAGACTTTCCCGAAAACCCCTTTCGAAATAGTAATCGTCCAGAAGAGTATGATGTCATGAGTGATCAATATGCCAGTTTTCTGATCAATGAGCTCATTCCACACATTGGCGAAACTTACAATATCTCCTCAGATCCCAAAATGCATGCGATCTGTGGTTTATCATCAGGTGGTATTTGCGCCTTTACTGCAGCATGGCAACGGCCGGATTACTTCCATAAAGTGCTGAGTCATATCGGCAGTTTCACTAATATCCGTGGTGGTCATGTGTACCCAGCAATGATTCGGAAGAATGCCAGAAAAAATCTTAAGATATTTCTCCAGGATGGATCCAATGACCTAGATAATGTCTATGGAAATTGGTGGCTAAGTAATTTGCAAATGGAAGCTGCTTTGAAATTTAAGGAGTATGAATATAGATTTGTAGGAGGGGTGGGGTCCCACAGTGGCAGACATGGAGGTGCTATTCTGCCAGAGTCTCTGGAATGGCTCTGGAGTGACGTAGCGCCAAAAAATTAGTATCCATGTCAGAAATAAAAGTGATTGCATTTGATGCAGACGATACTCTCTGGATCAATGAGCCCTATTTTCAGGATACTGAAAAGAAGTTTTGTGACATGATGGAAAATTTCCTTCCGCATCATACAGTGTCCCGAGAATTGTTAAAAACGGAAATAAACAACCTGACCACCTACGGATACGGCATTAAGAGTTTTATACTTTCTATGATAGAAACTGCCCTGAAGATCTCTGACTATCGATTAAAGCCTGACGTAATCGACCGGATCATTGGTTTGGGAAAAGAATTAATAGACCAGCCCATAGAGCTAATTGAAGGTGTGGAACAGGTTTTGCAATCACTTCAAGGTAAGTATCGATTGGTGATGGCTACGAAAGGTGATCTATTGGATCAGGAAAAAAAGCTGAGAAAATCCGGATTGGAAAAATACTTCCATCATATTGAAATTGTCTCTGAAAAAAAAGAACCTGAATACCGGAAGTTAATTCAACACCTGGATGTTCCTCCCTCCCACTTTCTTATGATTGGTAATTCATTAAAAAGCGATATACTACCTGTTCTCAAGATCGGCGGGCACGGATTTCATGTTCCTTTCCACACAACCTGGGAATACGAAAAAGTGGAATCAAATATTGAACATCCCAACTTTCAAAAGCTGGAGACGATTACAGATGTTCTCCAGTTTCTATAAAACAAATGCATGGACATGTGGATTAAGTGAGTATGAGGCAGAGATACAATCGACAGATCAAGTGTAATGAATCCAAAAGGAAGACTAAGAATTTGTCAGGCCGACTGATACCTACTCACTCCGCTTTGGTGGTTTTCCTATTGTTCTGGAGTTTACCTAGCTTTTCTCAGGACCAAATATCCTGGGCTGACCAAATTGGATGCCTGGTCTACTCACACTGTACTCCCTGTCACAATGACAAAGGAATTGCTCCCTTTAGCCTCGAAAGCTATGAAGAAGCGTATGACAAACGGTTCTTAATGGAGTCTTATATCGCCCGCAGGCTTATGCCACCGTGGCCACCCAGTGACTATAGTGCAATTGCAAAGGACCGCTCACTTTCAGAAGAAGAAATCGAACTTTTCAAGCAATGGGTGGAAGAAGGAGCCCCTCAGGGTGGTATAGGGACAATACGACCTCCCGTCTTCACTTCAAGTACTGAAATTGCAGATCCAGACTTTTCGCACAGACTAGAAACCTTCATTGTACCGGACCTTCGGGAGCTGGATCTCTATCGGTGCTTTGTAATCCCAACGAATGAAGAAAAAGATCGATACATTACCGGAGTCGAAATAATACCTGGAAACCGCAGTATCGTACACCATGTGCTACTATTTCAAGACACTTCAACCATCCCGTTAGAACTCGATCTGGCGGATCCTGAGCCTGGCTATACCTGTTTCGGAGGAGTAGGAGTCAATTCAGCGTCGATGATCGGAGGTTGGGTCCCTGGATCCAGCGCCAGTTTTGCCCCGGAAGGTATGGGAATCTTTCTGCCTAAAGGTGCCCATCTGATAGTACAACTCCATTATCCGGAAGGATCTGCTGGTGAAGTTGACAGCACGTTGATCAATCTAAAATTCTCTGAGTCTAATGATGTTAGGAGGATCCGAAATCTCCCTGCACTCAATCACTTCATGGGCATGGATCGACCTCTGTTTATCCCGGCCAACACCCGGCAAAGCTTTAAACAAACATTTGGTCCTGTACCCCTCAAGGTGACGGTCACAGGAATAGCACCCCATGCACACCTGATATGTGAGTCAATGAAAGCTTATGCTACTACCTTGCAGGGAGATACCATTCCACTGATTGACATACCCCACTGGGACTTTGAATGGCAGGGATTTTATCAGTTTAAGGAGCCCGTGATCATTCCCTTTGGAGCCACGCTACACGGTGAAGCAACCTATAATAATACAGTGAGCAATCCTCACCTTCCGGAGGAAATCCCACAGGATGTCTCAGTGGGTGAAGCAACCACCGATGAAATGATGATCTTCTTCCTGTCCCTGAGTGTTTATCAGTCGGGAGATGAAGATATGATTATCGATACCACGAGCCACCAAGTGCATCTTGAGGATTGCTCTACATCGCTGAATGTGACTACGGATCTGACTGAAAACAACGGACCTCAGTTGATGCTGGGTCCTAACCCCAGTCATGGCCACATCTATGTCGACCTGGTGGCGGACAGGATTTCCCACCTAACATTTTACGATATGATGGGTAGCCCCCTGTGGTCTACAAAAGTAAATCCGGGTATCAACTCGATAGAGCTACCGAGTACATTTGTTTCGGGCGTGTATTTCTACTCTCTTGTCCACAATAGCGGATCTATGGGGAAAAGAAAAAAACTGATACTCATTCGATAACACCTCGGTAAGATTGATATCGAAAATTCCTCTTACTTTTAATCAAATTAAAGCCATCGATCATTAATCCTGGGTTAATAGAAATGGCCGCAAAAGTCTGAATACAATGGCCTTGTTGGTTTTCTTTTTTCTGATTTCAATCCTCTTTTCATTCCTATGCTCGATTTGGGAAGCGGTACTGCTCAGTATCACCCCTTCATATGCCAAGCGAAAGGTACAGGAAGGGGGTGAAGTTGGTGCATTGCTGGAGCAATTTAAAGAGGATATTGACCGACCTCTCTCCGCCATTCTTACGCTGAATACAATCGCTCATACAGTGGGAGCCATTGGTGTAGGTGCTCAGGCAGGCATTGTCTTTGGTAACGATGATCTGGATATACTGGGGCTGCACATTGGCTACGAATCCATCATTGCCGGGCTGATGACGCTGGCTATCCTGATTCTCTCCGAGATCATTCCTAAGACCATCGGTGCGAATATGTGGAGGCAGCTGGCCCCCATAACGGTTCGATCGCTTAAAGTTTTGATCTTGATATTATACCCTCTCGTTTGGTTAAGTCAGTTGATTACCAAGCGACTCAAGAAGGATAAGGGAAAGAGCGTATTAAGTCGGGCTGACTTTGCAGCTATGACGCAAGTGGGTGAAGAATCGGGAGCCCTCAAGAAATCAGAGTCACTGATTATTCGAAATCTCCTTCGTCTGAGAGAATTGACGGTGCGCGACATTATGACTCCACGAACGGTATTGACCGTGCTGGATGAAAACCTGACCTGTCAGGCATATTATGAAGCTTTCTCCGACAGTCCCTTCTCCCGTGTTCCCGTATATGAGGGTAAAGAAGACCATATTACAGGCATGGTGCTGAAAGATAATATCCTGGCGCAGTTGGCTGAGGACAATGACTCAGTCACGCTATCCGCATTAAAAATTCCCATATCATTTATTCAGGATAATGTGCCTCTTCCTGACCTCCTGGAGATGCTCACCCGCAGAAGGGAGCACCTGGCAATTGTCAATGACAACTTTGGCTCAGTGGCAGGATTGGTAACCATGGAAGACCTCCTAGAGACATTGCTAGGAATTGAAATCGTTGATGAGACAGACACTGTCACAGACCTACAAAAACTTGCAAGGTCTGAATGGCAAAAAAGAGCCAAGCGACTGGGATTAATTGAATAAAACTCTGAACCTATGACAGCAAGTGAAGTAATGCAAGCACTTGAAATGATGGGAAATCCGGGGACCAAGAAGACTCTCACACGCCATGGTGCCAAGGAGCCATTCTTTGGGGTGAAAATTGGTGACATGAAGAATCTGGTCAAAAAAATAAAGAAAGATCATGAACTGGCCCTTGAGCTCTATCATACTGGCAATTCAGATGCCATGTACTTTGCCGGGCTGATCGCCGACGAAGATCGTATGACAAAAGAACAATTGCAGGCCTGGATGTCACAGGCTTACTGGTCAATGCTCAGTGAAAACATAGTGGCCCAAACTGCCGCCGATACGAGGCATGGTTGGGAGCTAGGTGTACAATGGATTGAATCAGAGGACGAGATGATCTCTGCCGGTGGCTGGTCGACGCTATGAAACTGCCTTTCAGTATGGCCTAATAAGGATCTGGACAACACAAAAATCGAAGTGCTTCTCGAGCATGTAGGTAATAATATCCACACCGCAACAAACAGAGTCCGTTATGCTATGAATGGCTTTGTAATAGCCGTGGGATCTTATATCCCTGAGCTTTCTGAAAAAGCCATAAAGATTGCCAAAGAAATAGGAAAAGTTCAAGTGGAAATGGGTGGTACTGCCTGCAAAGTGCCGTTGGCAGAAATGTATATTGAGAAAGTAAAAAATGCAGGTCGGTTGGGCAAGAAAAGGAAGATGGCACGCTGCTAGATACCATTGCTGTTCGTTGACATCGCAAAAACTGCAATTGAAATAAAATTATCGATTTAGAATTTTGAAAATCATAGTTTCCGCAAAAAACAAATGAAAGAGAATTGGGCAAATTGGTTTGAAATACCTGTCACAGATTTCGATCGGGCAAAAACATTCTATGAGTCTATTTTTGATATCAGTCTATATGTACATGATTTAGGTGCTTTGAAAATGGGAATCTTTCCCTCGGAGAAATATGGCTGTGCCATTTGTCAAGGTGCCGCCTATACTCCCGGGACGGCTGGCCCAGTCATCTATCTGAATGCAAATCCTGATCTGTCGATTGTGGAAGAAAACATAGCCATGCATGGAGGTAAGATCATCATCTCAAAAAGATTGATTTCTCCCGATTTTGGATACATGGCATTGTTTGAGGATACGGAAGGTAACCGTCTCGCACTTCACTCTAAAGAATGAAAATGAAGAAAAACAGATGTGCCTGGGTATCAGATTCGCCCCTATACCAAGACTACCATGACCATGAGTGGGGGGTCCCTGAGCATGATGATCAAATACTTTTTGAAATGCTCAATCTGGAGGGTGCTCAAGCCGGACTGAGTTGGATCACCATTCTAAATAAAAGGGAAAATTATAGACGTGTTTTTGATGCATTTAACCCGCAGAAAATTGTTCGATATTCGGACAAACGAATTGCCAAAATATTGCTGGATCCGGGCATCGTACGCAACCGATTGAAAGTGCATGCCGTCGTCACTAATGCAGAAGCGTATCTGACCCTTCGAGAAGAAGGCACGACACTGGATGAATATCTATGGGATTACGTGGATGGTACACCCATCGTCAACCACTGGCAGAGCATCCAAGAAGTACCCGCAAAAACAGACCTTAGCGATCAAATCAGTAAAGACCTGAAAAAAAGAGGATTTAAATTTATCGGATCCACTATTTGTTACGCATTCATGCAGGCCGTAGGTATGGTGAATGATCATACGATGGATTGTTTTCGATGGAAAGAGTGTCAGAAATAAGTCAGCTTATGGTTAGAGGTGCTCGATCACTTCTTTATATGTGGAACCTATGGGTATTTGCTGGGTACCGATCTCGATCATATCCCTGCTGAAGGCATTAATCTTACTCCGATTGACGATATACGATTTATGTACACGGATAAAATCACTCTGTAAACTTTTCATAATTTCCTGCAGGGATGAATACACCAGGTGCTTTTCATCGCCACTGTAAATTCGAACATAATTGCTCATACCTTCGATAAATAAAATCGAATCCTGGGGCAGCTTCAACATTTTCCGATCGACTTTTACATACAGATACTCTTTGTCTGGCGATACCAGAGCGCGTGATGCATTTGCGCTATGCATCCGCTGATCCATCCTTGCCAGTGCTCGGGAAAATCTCTCAAAACTAATCGGCTTTAATAAGTAATCGAGCACTTCAAATTCGTAACCCTTAAGCGCATAATTTCTGTGTGCGGTAGTAATAATAACCTCCGGTCTCCTACCTTCTAAAGTCTCTAAAAAAGTAAATCCGTGAATCCTGGGCATTTCCAAATCAAGAAACATTAGATCCACATCATGATTCCTCAACACCGACTGTGCTTCACCCACATTTTCGCAGCTACCCAGTACCTGATATGCATCATTTTTGGCGAGATAGCCCTCTATGATACGACGGGCGACCGGCTCGTCATCTATGATAAGGCAATGGATTTTACGCATATGCCGGAATTTGAAGAACTACATTAAAAGCATGGGGCCTTCTATCAAGGATCAGTGTATGATGATCGGGATACAATAATTGTAATCGTCTTTTCAAATTTTTCAATCCGATTCCATCTGTACTTTCTTGTAGCTCATCCACTATTGAATTTTCACTGGAAAAAAATAACACCGTTCCCTTGACACTCATGGAAAAATGTACATACGGCGTGGCATCAGATGTATCACAAAATTTAAATGCATTTTCAACCAATGGCATTAGCAACAAGGGCCCTATTTTCATCTTTGGGTCGAGATCCTCTGCTATATCAAACTTTATATTCACTTTGCCCTCGTACCGTGACCGTTCCAGTTCGATATAGCCCTCTATTAATTCAATCTCCTGCTTCAGGGTAATATACTCTGAGGAAGACTCATAAATGGAAAAGCTAAGCAACTCCGATAATTTCAGTATAAGACGAGGCACATTTCTTGAACGCTCCAGGGCAAGACCATAAATATTATTGAGTGCATTAAACAGAAAATGGGGATTAATCTGTGCCTTAAGATATTTGAGCTCAGCTTCCCGCTTTTCCAGTGCCAGTTTTCGATTGCGATTCCGCTCTTCATACCAATCCAAGAATAATTTGATACCTGTGGCAAAAGCAACAGAAGAGGCAATGACGACAATACTCTGTACTACCCGAATGAACTCAAAAGGATTGACAGGACTAGTGACATACTCAGGAAAGAAGACAGGATAAGCCCAATAGAGAGTAAAGAACCGCTGAGCCACGGCACTACCCACAAGGAGTAAAGCAAGGCAAGCAACATAGACGGTAATTCTACCCTTGTACAAGAGGCGTGGAATCAGCAAGTACCAATTTATATACACGGAAAATAGGCGCACTGGCAGATAGATCAACTCATATAATATGGCATCCCCCAAACCGGGCATGTGACCCCAGTCGGATATGGCGTAGGTGAGGGTGAGTACAACCCAAAACAACAGATGTCCAAAAAACTCTCGCCGCACTACCATCAAAGTACGGAAATCTACCATCGATCGACAGAAAATTTATGTCAAAGACTAATCTCATTATGCCAACAGGATTTTAGTCGCGAATATTTCGGAATTTAGACCGATCTAGATCAGCAAAGTAGATGACACACAGAAAAGCACCTGATTTCAAAACACTAGCCGGGGAAACCATCGCGGAACTATCTGACTACCTTACCTCCAGTGAAAAAGGAGAGGGCGCGGTGGTCGACCTCAGAGACTGGAAAGAGATTTCTGACATTCTCGAGCTGCCACAATATATCCGAAACGGAGGACTTCGTCCGGAAGGAATGGCTGACTTTTTGAAAAATTATCTGCAGCTCTCCATGCATATGCATCATCCCAAATATATGGGTCACCAGGTGGCGGTGCCTCATGTGGGAAGTATGATGGGCGATTTGATTCATGGTGTGATTGCTAACCCCATGTCCATATATGAAATGGGACCCTCAGCTGCTACTGTAGAGTTGGAAATGGTCAAGTGGATGTTAGAGAAAATAGGATGGTCTGCCAATGGATCCGGAGTGTTTACGCATGGCGGTTCGCTCGCCAATATACATGCCATGTTGACCGCCAGGGCAGTTATTGCTCCCGATGCGTGGGAGAAAGGTGTGCCTGACGATCTGGTGATTCTAGCTTCCGAAAATGCTCATTATTCTATTGCGAGAGCTATAGGTATCATTGGGTTGGGCTCATCAGCCATTATGGGTATTCCTACGGACGAAAATGAAGTGATTATTCCGGAAGCTCTCGAAAGGGTAATTGCTGAAGTACGAGCAGCTGGTAAGCGCATCATGGCGATTGTAGCCAATGCATGTGCCACCTCCACCGGACTACATGACCCGCTTAGGGAAATTGGGACCATAGCTCAAAAGGAGAAGATTTGGTTTCATGTCGATAGCCCCCATGGTGCCACTGCACTCCTATCCAGCAAGTACCGATCTCACCTAGACGGTATTGAACTAGCTGACTCCATGGTATGGGATGCACATAAGATGATGCGGACAGGATCACTCTCTACTGCTCTGCTTTATCGCGATAAGTCAAGCATGCGGCAGACATTGCGGCAGAAAGCCAGCTATCTTTTTCACGAGAAGGAAAATCCCGGATTCGATATTATTCCCTATCAAATCGAATGCACTAAAAGTGGACTCGCTACCAAGTTATTTCTGGTCATGGCTATGGAAGGTGAAGAAGGAATGGCTCAATACGTTGACGCCGTATATGACCTGGCACATCAATTTCATCAAATGCTTTCACGACGTGAAGGTTTTTACAGTCCCATCCCCGTCGAATCAAATATTGTATGTTTTCAATATTACCCCGAGCGCCTCAATCAATTAAAGTTACGGGAACTTTTGGTAGCCCAAGGTGAATATTACATTACCTCTACAGAAATACGGGACATAAGATATCTTCGTATCGTGATCATGAATGCCTCTAGCAACCCATCAATTTTAGAAGGGCTGCTGGATCATATTGAAGAATTGGGTCAAAAAATGCTAAATGGAGAATAAATATACACCCATAGATTGTAATCTATACGATGTATTGGAAGCCATGGCCACTCAAAGAAAAGAAATATCCTTACACTATACGGGAGATCAGGGTCCGCTGGAAATCAGGACAAAGATTTCTGATTTAGTTACCAGAAACAAAGAAGAATACCTCATCACCAGTCAGCAGGAAGAAATTCGACTTGATCGTATTCTAGCGATTGATGATATCGATTTTGCCGGGAAATTCTGCTGAAATACTTACCACAAGTGTCGTCCATGCGTTATTTGACAGTGCTTTGCACCTGTTTCTGTGATACAATTGTGATACTCTGCCATTTACTTTGCGTCTAATACCAGATGTAAGATCCATGAGGGTAAAAATATTTACAGCATGCATTATTTCTGCAGCATTCCTGTCAGGCACTTTCATTAGTTGTATCGGAGATGATATTGTTTTTGACGAAGTGGTAAAAACAATCCGCATTACGAATGCGCCAGACACCGTGGCCCTAAATAGTGAGTACCCTTTCGAGTACTTATATTTGGATGAGACAGGTAGCGAAGGTCAAGTAACAGATGTACAATGGCAGAGCAGTGATCCAGAGGTAATTGAAATTTCTCAAGATGGCAACGCCAATGCCTTGCAATCCGGCAGTGCCACCATTCAGGTCACTGCGGTGGTGGATGGGGTCGAGCTGATAGATCAGGCCGATGTTGTAGTAGGCGAAAGTACCGTACTGAATAATGACAGTAAATCGGGTACGATAAAAACCACCAGTAGTTATGTACTTGAGGGCTCATTTACTCTGCAACAGACAGGGGATGATCTGACATTGCAAATTGCCGATGATTATCGTGCCTCTTCCAGCTTGCCAGGTCTCGTACTCTATCTCACTAATAATCCAAATACCATAGACGGTTCATTGGAAATTTCACCTGTCACCGTTTTTAATGGCGCACATGAGTACCTTATCGAAAATGTAGATATCCAGGACTATGGATATCTCTTGTATTTCTGCAAACCTTTTCGTGTGAAGGTGGGTGATGGAAAAATAAATGATTAAATAAATAATTTCTCACATGAGATCCGTGAAATATTTTCTGACGATCATTTTGTTAAATGTTCTATTCCTGCCAACATTATCGGCAGGCGGGTGGCCTCAGCCGAAAGGAAAAGGATACTTTAAGATTTCTGAATGGTGGATGATTGCAGACAAGCATTATACGGATACGGGACTTAAAGATCCAAATATTACCTCCGGTCTATTTACCACTTCAATGTATGCAGAGTATGGCTTTTCTAACCGTATCACTGGTATTGTCTATTTTCCCGTGTTCAGCCGAAACTACTTCAATAATCAAATATCAGGCACTACCGGTGAAACTCTAAAAAGCGGCGAAGCAATCAATAGTATAGGTGATCCGAATGTGGGAATAAAGATTGGCCTGACGCCTGTGGACCGGGGCATCGTGCTTTCATCGATCCTTACGCTGGGACTTCCCCTGGGTGA
The DNA here is from genome assembly GCA_050298535.1 of Saprospiraceae bacterium. GTDB lineage: Bacteria > Bacteroidota > Bacteroidia > Chitinophagales > Saprospiraceae > JABDMH01. The sequence continues at coordinate 95,669 of JBNKUI010000039.1, read as the reverse complement.
AAGCGCAGGAGGTATCGACGGTGCGCTCCAAACCGGTGATGGCGAATTCAACCAAATGTTGCAGCTGGAGGTGGGGTTTGGCCTGGGATCTGGCTCTTCTCCATCTTATGGCAAAGTGACCTCAGGTTTTAACAATCGTACAAAGGGATTCTCCGATGAATTTCGTCTGCATGTAGAGGTCGGAAAAAATCTTTTTAATCAGCGTGTGTGGCTCATCGGACGGTTAAACATGATCGAATCATTTAAGAATGGAAAAGATGCCTCTCAGGTGATCACATCCGGCATTTTTGCGAATAACACAGAAGTAACTTCTCTGCAGGTGGAAGCCAATTACTATATCACAGAAAAGCTTGGGATATCAGCCAGTATTTCATCACCTGTCCGTGGTGAGATCACGTATGCTGCCAATGCTTACGAAGTGGGAGTATTCTTTGATATGGATTAGTCTCTACTTTGAAAAACAGCACGTTCGGAATTCACAAGATCTTTCCAAACTGACTGTAAATCCATTTTGGGATCAGTTTTCAGATATATATACCCCCTTTCACGAGCATTTGAATTTTCGATACTATCCATGAGTACAACTGAATTGAAATACTGTGAGGTATCATGTAAGCGATCATCGATTTCAATTTGATTTTCGAAATTGAGATCGCTGGGAACCCAAAGGACGAAACTGTTATTCAAACTGTATACTTCGGGATAGAGATACTTCTTTCGATAGAAGTTTAAGGTAGCAGTATGCGAGTAACCTCCTCCATATAATATTGTTTTTCTTCTCACCTCGGGATCCAATTCGTTATATACACGAGAGACTTTCTGGGCCATTTCTTCCCATCCAAACATATCAGCATAATCCTGGGGCAGAATTCTTTGTATTCCATCCTCCCATACCAACGGCATCGAAAGTCCAAACTTTTCGGCCATCCACTTACCATAGCTCTTCATATGCTCAACATGTAGAATTGGCAAACCATAGGGTAGAATCCAAATATTCAGAAAAAAAACAAAACCCGCTAAGATAAAATTCCACTGTGGCACCTTCCTGAGCAACCACTCAGACCATGCCATTCCTCCAAATGCAAAGAGCATAGGATAAACGCCAAGGGAATAATATGCCTTCCCACTCCCTATGATCAGGAAAAACATAAGTATGAAAAAGCCATAGCCAAACATGCGAAAAGACCTTACTTCACGACGAAAAAGATAAACCAATCCCGCTATCCAAACTATCGACCCACCAAACGACATGATTAATTGGCTCACGATAAAAGAGGACGTACTTACATTCACTAACTGCGTTTCACGAAGCTCCTTCATGTGATGAATGATCGGAAAATTATGATCGTATTGCCACCACAAATTGGGAAGGGCTATTAGAGTAGCTACGCCCAAAGCAATGTATAGTTCTGGCCTGATAAACCATTTATATTTCCGATTTAGAAGTGCACCCAGTATCAAGGCAGTCAGAAAGAAGACTATCGAGTACTTGGTCAGAAAACTGATACCAGCAATGAATCCCAGCTTTATCCAATCTGATCGCTTCTCATATTTTATGATCCTTATGAGAAAAAATGAGCAGAGCACCCACCACAGTTGATTAAAAACCACGGGTTGGAATAGTAAACCAGACCTCAGAAAAGCTGGATTGAATACAAAAGCCACCCCTGCAATTAATGTTGCATAATTACCGCCCCCTAGCAGTTTTACCATCCGCCAGATTAAAACCAATATGAGGATGGATGCCAGAAGCGGAAATAGACGAATTCCTACAATATCTGTACCGAAGATACTTGTAGCTAGTCTGCCCACTGCGGCAATGAAGGGAGGTACTTCAAGATAGCCCCACATAAGATGATCGCCCTGCACGAGATACAAAAACTCATCCCTGTGAAATCCATATTTTTTGATTGCCATTAAATGGAGAAAGAGCTTAATTCCAACCAGTAGTGAAATGGCCCAATTCCGGACAATTATCTGCTGCCAATCTCTTTCCATTGCATGTTTATCAGCATCACTGAATATAGAACTTTCCTGGAACAAAGCTAAGCTATTAATACTTAGCCCCTTAAAGTGGTCAATTTGTACATTTTACTACTATCTTTGCAGCCGTTTTGAAAAGAGATAACACTTGAGTCTGACTTCTGAGATACAAAAGAGACGAACCTTTGCCATTGTTAGTCACCCGGATGCCGGTAAGACTACCCTGACCGAAAAGCTACTGCTTTTTGGGGGTGCCATCCAGGAGGCGGGTGCGGTCAAAAGCAACAAGATCAAGCGACATGCCACGTCTGATTTTATGGATATTGAGCGGCAGCGGGGTATCTCTGTCGCCACCTCTGTCATGGCTTTTGAATATGAAGGTCTGAAAATCAACATTCTGGATACACCTGGTCACCAGGATTTTGCGGAAGACACCTATCGTACACTCACCGCCGTGGATAGTGTCATTGTCGTAATCGACGTAGCGAAAGGGGTGGAGCCTCAGACCGAGAAGCTAGTCGAAGTCTGTCGGATGCGCAAGACACCTATCATCGTATTCATCAATAAGTTGGATAGGGAAGGTCGTGATGGTTTTGATCTATTGGATGAAATCGAAGGGAAGCTGGGACTTACTGTGAAACCGCTAAGCTGGCCCATTGGCATGGGGCAACGATTTAAGGGGGTGTACAATCTATACGAACAGAAGCTGAATCTCTTTCAGCCACATGGCAAGAGAAAACAGGAAGAGGTCATTGAGTTTAAGGATATCTCTGATCCAGCGCTTGATGCTCACGTGGGTGCATCAGCGGCAGAAGAACTGCGAGAAGAACTTGAAATCGTAACAACTGTCTATCCCAAGTTTGATCGTGACGCTTATTTGGCCGGAGATATCTCACCGGTCTTTTTTGGCAGTGCCATTAATAACTTTGGAGTAAAAGAACTACTGGATTGCTTTATCCAAATTGCACCACCACCGAAAGCCCGTCAAACGGAGGAACGATTGGTGACACCCGATGAAAACAATTTTAGCGGCTTTGTTTTTAAGATTCATGCCAATATGGATCCCAAGCACCGCGACCGGATTGCCTTTCTACGCATTTGTTCCGGTAAATTTGAAAGGAATACAAACTACATGCATGTACGGAAAGGAAAGAAGATGAAATTCTCCAACCCGACAGCATTTATGGCCTCTAAGAAATCAATTCTAGATGAGGCCTATCCAGGTGATATCGTCGGATTGTATGATTCCGGAAATTTTAAAATTGGAGATACCCTTACGGATGGTGAAGATTTACATTTCAAGGGTATACCCAGTTTTTCACCCGAGCAGTTTAGATATATCAACAATGCAAACCCCCTGAAATCAAAACAGTTGGACAAGGGTCTCCAGCAACTGACCGAAGAGGGTGTGGCACAGTTATTTGTAAAAGAAGATAATAATCGAAAAATAATTGGTACGGTTGGTGCACTGCAGTTTGAAGTGATACAATACCGACTTGAACACGAATATGGTGCATCCTGCACGTATGAACCCATGCCATTGCATAAAGCTTGCTGGATAACTTCTGACGATAGTGAAGCAATCCGAAAAATCGTATCACAACGTAAAAAAGATATAGCACGGGATAAAGATGGAAATTTGGTTTTTATGGCGGAGTCCGCCTGGGCTTTAAAAATGGCACAGGAAAACTTTCCTAAAATTGAATTTCATTTCACTTCTGAATTTTAAAAAATAATCACAACCTCTAATGGATTTTAAACAGGTCGTTTCACACGCTAAAGAATATGGATTTATTTTTCAGTCCAGTGAAATCTATGATACTCTAGCGGCTGTATATGATTACGGGCCAAATGGAGTAGAATTAAAAAATAATATTAAAGAGTACTGGTGGAAATCCATGGTGCAGCGACATGAAAATATAGTGGGTATAGATGCTGCCATTTTCATGCACCCAAAGACCTGGAAAGCGAGTGGTCACGTCGATGCATTCAATGATCCCCTGATCGATAACAAGGATAGCAAGAAGAGATACCGTGCTGATGTGCTCGTCGAAGAATATGCGGACAAACTGGAGGCTAAGGCCGAGAAGGAAATAGCAAAGGCTGCCAAGCGATTTGGGGACTCATTTGACCGAGAACAGTACATGAATACCAATGATCGTGTGAAGCGGTATCTGGGTGAGCGGGACACCATCCTCAAGCGGTTAGCTGATGATATGAAGAAAGGTGATCTCGAAGATATGAAGGCATTGATTGAGGAACTCAATATTGCCTGTCCGGAGAGTGGCTCACGAAACTGGACCGACGTACGGCAGTTTAACCTCATGTTTTCTACACAGCTGGGCAATATCGCCGGGGAAGAAGGAAAGCTTTACCTGAGACCAGAGACGGCTCAAGGTATTTTTGTGAATTTCCTGAATGTGCAAAAAACCAGCCGTCAAAAAATTCCTTTTGGTATTGCACAAATTGGAAAGGCCTTCAGAAATGAAATAGTCGCACGACAATTCATCTTTAGAATGCGTGAGTTTGAGCAAATGGAAATGCAGTATTTCGTCCGTCCCGGAGAAGAAATGGAATGGTATGAGTATTGGAAAGATATGCGACTTAAATGGCATCTGGCGCTAGGAACCCCTGCTGAAAAATTGAGATTTCACGATCATGACAATCTTGCCCATTATGCCAACGCCGCAGTAGACATTCAGTTTGATTTTCCCTTTGGCTTTAGGGAGCTCGAAGGAATACATAGTCGAACAGACTTCGACTTAAGCAGCCATCAGGAACTTTCCGGACGAAAGATCCAGTACTATGATCCTGCGCTGGAGAAGAATTATGTACCCTACGTGGTGGAAACCTCCATAGGTTGCGACCGCATGTTTCTCGCTATGATTAGCAACGCTCTGATGGAAGAAACCGTACCTGATGCATCTGGCAAAGATTCTACGAGAACCGTGATGAAGCTCAATCCAGCCATCGCACCCATCAAATGTGCAATCCTACCTCTCGTGAAAAATAAGCCTGAGTTGACTGAAAAAGCAACGAAAATCTTTGATGACCTGAAGTTTGAGATTCAGTGCCAATATGATGAGAAAGATGCGATCGGAAGACGCTACAGAAGACAGGATGCCATCGGTACTCCATTATGTGTGACTGTGGATTTCGATACACTCACTGATGATTCAGTAACTATCCGCGATCGGGACACACTGGAGCAAGAAAGGATACCCATCAATGGACTTAAGTCCATCTTGCAGGAAAAAACAAGTATGTCTACACTCCTGCAAAGCATAGGATAGAAAACTAATCACCACCAGAATTAAAAAAGGGATGAGTACCAAATCGGTATTCATCCCAAACTTTTTTATAGGTTTTTAGCCATTAATTAATGATGTGCGATCGGATCCGGATTCCCATCAGGGTCTCCAGATACAGTCCCATCAGATGAAATATTGCCAATAGAAAGAATTCCAGCCACGTGAGGAGCTGCCATACTTGTACCACTAATTGTATTATAGCCTCCCCCCTTCCAGGTTGATTTTATGGAAACACCAGGAGCACAATAGTCTACAGGGGGATTTCCATAGTTTGAAAAGGACGCAAAAAAGTCATTGCTGTTCATTGCTGAAACTGTGTAAATATTGTTTCCATTCACTCGGGCAGGTGAATGATTGTCGGCGTCATCACCGGAGTTACCTGCTGCAAGAGAAAACTTAATACCACTCTGAGCTGCTGCAGCCACTGCATTATCGATGGCTGTGCTTGCACCTCCCCCCAGGCTCATATTAGCCACATCTCCATTCGATGCATTTTCGGCCACATAATCTACCCCTGCGATGACTCCGGAGGTAGAACCAGATCCATTTCTACCCAAAACTTTTACAGCAACTATAGTTGCTCCAGCCGCAACACCGACCACTCCAAGTTCATTATCGATTGCCGCCACTGTCCCGGCAACATGCGTACCATGACCATTCAAATCATCTGCACTCTTGCTATCTTGTCCGGTTGATACCATAGTCACTGATTTTGCTGCATCAACCTCTAAATCAGGATGATCAAGATCCACACCCGTATCAATGATCCAGACAGTAGCATTTGAATTCACAGGTCCTCCTACACGGTTTATACCCCAGGGAGTTTCCTGTCCTTGTTGACTTCCACCACCACCATTACCCGGATTGGTAGGCTTACCCACTTCAATTCCTGGACCAAGCGCGATGATTTGATCCTGCTCAACAAATTTTACTCTGTCATCCTTACTTAGCTCCTCTGCTTGCTCTTTATTCAACCTGGCTGCAAAACCAATGACCGCAGAACTGTAAATAAAATCCACCTGAGAAATATCCGCATTTACTTTTTTGAGAACATTTGATGTGGTCTTACCAACAGCCTCTTTTCGTGCCAAAATACTATTAACATTCCTGCTCCTATCGGCAGGAGCCACTTGATCTTCAAAGACCACAATATACTGGTTATCAATTGGTTCAGAATCATAAGACACCACATCCAATCGTGTAGATTCATCACTAAAATCCACAGGATCCTTTTGACAACTGACAATAGTGAAGAAACATGCCAATACGGCATAATAGAGCTTTTTCATTAGCATCTTTTTTAGATTAATTAATAGTAGTCCTGAGTGAATTACTCCAAGTGTGAGGTGTGATATTATTAAAACGCTGACACCAATATATAAAAAAGGTGTATTGATCATGTTATAAAAGATAGACTAAATAGGAAGATCCACTGATAAACGAGGAGTTAACCTTTATCAAATTTGTTAATTTCAGCCTTTCTACAAACACGATATCGTATAATCTAATGGCAAACAAAGAGTTACCAGGAGACCCATCACTCGTATCGAGTGAAGAGGAGCTAAAAGAATTGATCGCATTTGAGTCAGGGGACTTCAAATATTCTGTTGAAGATTTCTTCCGAAACCCAGATAAGACGAACTACCAGCTATCTCCAGATGGCACCTTTTTTTCTTTTATGGCACCCTACGAACGCCGTCGAAATATATTTGTGCAGAAAATAGGAAGTGAGGAAGCGATTCGATTGACTTCTGAGACAGCCCGTGATATCAGTGGCTATGGTTGGGCAAATAGCACCCGCCTACTATATATTAAGGATGCCGGAGGCGACGAAAACTTTCAGCTATATGCTGTAGATCGTGATGGATCCAATCCAAGAGACCTTACACCGTTCGAAGGTGTGAGGATACAGATCATAGACATCCTGGAAGATATTGAAGAAGAGATCATCATAGGTATGAATAAGAACAATCCCCAACTATTCGAACCTTACCGATTGAATGTCCATACTGGTGAACTCACTCAACTGGCCACTAACGACAATGTGCTGGAGCCCATCGATCATTGGATGACCGATCATGAGGGCCGGCTACGTATTGCCACCAAGGTGCAGGACGGTACTAATAGTGTATTAATGTATCGCGACCATGAGGATGAGCCTTTCCGGGAGATCCTCAAGACGGACTTTACAGAATCCATGACTCCACTTTTCTTTGATTTTGAGAAGGAACATATTGTATATGCTGCTTCCAACCTCGGACGGGATAAGAGCGTCATCACCCAATTTGATATGCATACTGGCAAGGAGACAGGAGAGGTCCTCTTTAGCCACGAAGAAGTGGATGTCAGTGGACTCCGGTACTCCAAAAAGAGAAAGGTCTTGACTGTAATCACTTATGTGACCGACAAGGTGCACCGGTATTTTCTCGATGACCGGTCAATGGCAACCTATGAAAAGTTAAAGGAACAACTACCTGGCTATCAGATTGGATTTTCGAGCTATAATAAGGAAGAAGACAAATTCATTGTACGAACTTCATCCGACCGATCCTTGGGATCCTATTATTTCTACGATGTCAAGGCCGATGAGCTGACTAAGATAACCGATGTAAGCCCTTGGCTTGATGAGGAGGATTTAGTGGAAACTACCCCGATACAATACCAAAGTAGAGACGGTCTGACTATTCATGGTTATCTGGCACTTCCTAAAGGCCAGAAAAAAAATGTACCCATTATCATTAATCCTCACGGAGGTCCATGGGTACGGGATACCTGGGGTTACAATCCTGAAGTGCAATTATTTGCCAGCCGAGGCTATGGGGTACTTAAAATGAATTACCGCGGGAGTACTGGATATGGTAAAGCATTTTTCAAATCCAGTTTTAAACAATGGGGTAAAAAAATGCAGGATGACATATCTGATGGAGTACAATGGCTCATCGATGAGGGGATCGCCGATCCTAACCGGATCGCCATTTATGGTGGAAGCTATGGAGGCTATGCCACACTGGCCGGTGTAACCTTTACACCGGAATTATACTGCTGTGCGATTGACTACGTAGGGGTGAGTAATTTATTCACTTTTATGAAAACCATTCCACCTTACTGGAAACCCTACCTCGACATGATGTATGAAATGGTAGGTAATCCAGAAAAGGATACGGAGCAAATGAGGGAAGCATCACCCGTGTACCATGTTGACAAAATCAAAGCACCACTTTTTGTCATTCAAGGGGCCAACGACCCTCGGGTCAACATTGACGAGTCTGATCAAATCGTACGCTCATTACGAGAGCGGAATATCGATGTGCCCTATATGGTAAAATACAACGAAGGTCATGGATTTCACAATGAGGAAAACCGATTCGAAGTCTATAAGGCGGCATTAGGTTTTCTCGCAAAACATCTATAGAGCCAATGAATCACTTATGATCAGAAAATATCCGGCGATATCTTTTATATGTATTGCAATTCTGCCTATCTACATTATTCTGGGCATCTGCTGGATCATAGGAATACCACTGGGATCCCTTAAGCCATTAAAAATACTGTTTGCACTCACACCGCTCCTATCTCTCTTTATTGTGGGCATTATATCTAAAGGAATTGAACTTGAGACTGTTTTTTCAAAGTTCTTCAACAGATCCACCCCACATTACTGGTATTTGCTTGCCACGCTTCTCATTCCACTGCTTGGATTTATTTCACTGTTCATCTCTTCACTGGCTTTCCCCAATTCCATTGCGTGGAATTTCCCTTCCTGGAGTCATATGCTCGGACTTTCCATCCCTTTGCTACTATTCCCTGGGCTCACTGAGGAATTTGCCTGGCGCGGATTCTTATTTGATTACTTACGAGCTAAGCAGAGTCTTGGTACAGCATCCATCCTTGTAGGCGGAGTCTGGGGAACCTGGCACAGTTTCGATTTCATGATTGGTAACTGGACATTTACCCTCCCTCTTTTCTGCAGCTTCATTTTATATCTGATCAGTATTTCGATTATTATCTGCTATCTGTATGAAAAATCAGGTCAGAATATAGTAATTGCAATTCTCACACACTTCAGTGCAAATGCCCTGGTTTCGTTTACTCCTCTTTGGAAGAGTGGATCTAAGCCTGTATTTATTTATATCGGCTTTCTAATAATCGCTGCTACGATCCTCGTAGTTCTGGCCAATAAAAATGCTAGATCATATAATACTCCCAACTAATCCTGTCAGGATCTTTAAAAGCAATATATTTCTTCCCTAAGGTTTCATCGGTCTTGACTCCGGTATTCTCGATATGAAGTTTATTTAGTTTTTTCTCCAGGTCATGCAGATCGCTTTCCTGAGTACAACCAAGTGCCAGGTGATCAAGACCCACTCTATACGGATTAAATTGATCATTTGCCGGACTTTGTTCTTCCGGACCTCGTACTGCGATAGCAGTACCTCCGGCAAAAAATATAAATAGGTTTTCTTTCTCAAGAATAATTTCAAACCCCAGATCATCAGTATAGAACTTCTTTGCCCTTTCATAGTTAGATGATCGCAAGGTAATATGATGCACACCTGGTGTGTTTATTTTTTCCATGATTCACGTTACTTATTAGAGAATTTAATTTGGATCCGTCACAGGTCTGGGATCGAAGAAATTTTCCTGATCCGTGATGAGTCCAGACTCATCTACTTTGAATCGATCAATAATTCGTAACCTGCAACTTGGAGATTTAATATGGCAGTAAAATTCTGCTGCCACTGCATCCTGCTTTGCGTTGACATAAATGCCTAATAACTCCGTGCTTTCTATAAGTTCAGGTAATGGCTTCCACCATGTGTCTTTAAGTAAATCTCTTCCAACTATCGGACTCTCTGATCCTCCCGGATTGAGTGGTGCCCGGAGAGAAATCTCTTCAGCATAGGGAATAATTTCAAAATCACCCTTTCCCAGACCTTCCTCCACATATGTTCTGGCTATCTGTGTAAGTTGTGCAACTCTGTCTTCTTTCATTTTTACTCTTTTTTAAATTTTCAAATTAAAGTTGCAAACTCTTTTAGGTCAATCATTGTATAAATGCGTCAACTTAACACATAAAAAAAGGGATGTATTGCTACACCCCCTTTTCCATATCGTTTTCAGACGTCCTATTATTCTATTAAAATCATACGCCTTGTTTCGGTATCATATTCTGTTTCAATCTTGTAGTACAATATCCCGCCATGAGGTAGACTACTTCGCTTTACTTCCACTTCATGATATCCCTTTCCAAATTCACCGGTTATTTCCTTCAGTGTTTTGCCAGTTACATCATAAATGGTCAATGTCAGTTCACTACGGTAATTTAACTCAAACGGAATTTTCGTCTGTGCGTCAAATGGATTCGGATAATTCTGACCCAATTTCAGCCAAGTTTCAATTCTGGAACTTCCCACATCTTTTGGTCTACCAAGTGTTTCCTCATTCTTGTCTTTGTCATACGTCGATCTTACCGTGACTTCATTGATTTGCTCAGAAGCACTTATAATCCTTCTATTAGTTACACCACATTGATCTGATACCAACAACGTCAATTCCAATATTGACGATAAATTTCCAGATGTGTCCCGAGATTGCCACTTATAAACATATAATATTGAATCCCGTATCACTGGGTCTGGGAAAAATATGGAATCTAAATCCACTAGTAGGATTGTATCCAATTCACATCGATCAAAAGCACCAATATCGAGCTGCATCATGATCATCGGATTCATGGGATCGCTATCAAAAATATCTTCCCATTCTGTAAATGATATGCAAGGATCTGGTGACCCTGAAATTTGAGGTGGTACATCATCAATCACAGTTACTGTATCAACGAGGTAAATCGTATCTAAACATTCACTAAATACCTTATATGTAATATAATGTACACCAACAGGATATATACCACTGGCATCATTGCTATTGTTATTTGCAACTATTGAATTATTAGTAATTGTTATCGCTCCTAATCGAGGACAAACTTCACCAACTACATTGATGGGCTGCATGATAATCATGGCTTCACAGTTTGAGGGTTCCGAATCACCTTGATAGGAGGAGCCAGTAGAATTCAGTAGAAGTTCACCTGATGAAAGGAAGAGGGTTTCTTTGCAACTATCTTTTATAATCATTTCTTCATCGAGGAGGTACCAAGTACGGACTATTGAACCGAATCCACACTCATTAGTGTCTGTGACTGTCATACTTTCCATACTAAAGCCAGTACAGTCCACTTCGGGGTCTTCAGGTACAATGACCGGAGTATTGAAGTAAATGTAGAGATCCGTAACATCTGCCGGAATATCATCGCAAACAAAGCTGGTATCTCTTAGATTGTCACATTCAAGGAAGCAGGTACAAGTACAGATCACCAATATTTCCTGCTCGTATTTATAGACATTGTCAGATTCCAGATCACCCACCCAATCGTCAGCGGACAGATCGTCGTTTTCACACCAATCGGTGAAGCACCAGGTTCTGATCACTCGATGACAGTACGTGTCATCCTCTACTTCGTCAAGGACTTTATCATAGTATCCTATACCCACCTGTCGACAGGACGGATCTCCGATAAAAGTAGGTCTACCCGTGCTGTCAGGATCTCCGGCTCCCATTACTGATCCGTCAGGATTGTATCGCAATACACAAACTTCTATGGTATCATCCGCTGGTACTGTAAACATCCAGGGAGCAAGCCCGCATCCCTGCACCACATATATCTCTTGTGTTTGCTCAAACGTGTCAGGCACATGCATCAATGTGCTGCTAGTACATTCCTTCCATATTTTCCAGGTTCTTGTGATTACACCTTGCCCACAGTCATCGAGGTCTGCATCGATCTCCTGTACACATTGTACATTCTGAGCACAATTTACCAGTACTGCACCATGCAGGAATGTATCCCTTTGTACCATGTAGTAAGAAGATGCATCTACTTCTTCCCAGTTTCCAGCCAGAAAATCAATAATATCATCTCCATAATCACAGATACTATCTTCAAAAGGAATCTCACAAACCAGTTCGTTACCTTCCGCATCTACCAACGCTCCCAAATCATTCAACCATACCTTGTGATATGTACCAAATATTTCATTGAGTGCTTCCAGCGCTTCTTCATTACCGCTTTCTGCAGCGTCCACCAGATCCTGGGCACTGGCGGGAAAACCATCAAGTAGATATCTATCCTCGTTAAAGGTTTTGCAAGTCACTTCAATATTGTCCGTGATTTCCTTCGCTACCACAGGCGTGGATTTATCTTCTACAATCACATTTGTCCAGTTCTTACTCCAGTTACACCAATAATCTACTACCAGCAGTTCTACAGTTACTGTCGAGCAAACATCATTACAAAGGATGGGCACTTTCTCAGACCATCCTCCTCCTATTTGCTTGAGATCATAGGGGTCAAATTGCGGATCAAGCAAATCTTTGACTTCTTCGGAGAAAGTCAACTCATCCATTGATGCTTCGCATTGTAAAGTGGCATACTCCAATAATGCATATTTCCATGCTTCAGCCACCATATTGCCGCATGTAGTATCATCTTGACTGAGATAAAAGAGATTCTCATTATATCCAAACTCAACGGGATCAGCCGCCTTGTCAAGACTTAGATTCACGCGGTAGAGTGAATCATCATTCGCACCAACGCTGGCCAACTCTACATCATCACATAACTCAACACCAGCTGTCTGCCAATCAGATCTTCTGGCCAACACCAGTGCAATTTCACAATTATCAGTACTCACATTATCTATAGTGGAGGCATCCAACCAGGTCAATTTACTGGAGAGCGAGACATTAACCTCCTTATAACTAACAGCTTGAGGTGAAATACCATCTTCCATCACCACATAGCAGGTATCATATCCCACATTGTCGCAGATATCAATAGCCTCATATATGATCAGGTAGGGTTCTGGTCTTATCGGTAGTACAATGCCCTGCGAAGAAGTCCATTGGTTTCCATTTTCTGTCAGGAGGAAATAGCCTACCGTTTCTACATTAGCCTTCACCATCTTGAGTGCACCCTCTCCGCAGGAATCAACAGCAGAAACAGGAGGGATAGCCATATAGGCTTCACAACCAAAGGGTGAGGTGGAAAAATAGGTAGTATCTGAACCACAATCCACAAGAGGTGGTGTCGTGTCTGTCAACATATACCAAAAATTACAAATCCAATATCCTTCACCGGCAGATTCCAACAGATTGGTTTCATCATCCGGTACGGTACATACTCCGGAAGAGGGGCCTTCTATACAAGGTTGTTTTACCTGTACCGTATACTGAATAAGGGACCCACAGGTAGATGGAAAAGTAACCTGGTCCACATATACAGAGAGTCCACACTTAAAATCTTTTGCCGTACCATCAGCATTCAGCAGATAGATCGTATCGCATTCGTCCGTACCTGGTACGGGTAATACCATATAAGGTCCGAATTCGGCAGAATCATCACTACAGTAGACGGTATCTTTTTCGGCACAATACAGATTTTCACGAGAGACCGGTGGCAGGTTCAACACATATATCGTATCCACACCTGAGCCGCGTCGGCCATCTTTGCCAACAGCCGTATACTCTCGATATATAATCTTAGCTAATTCCTGATCAGCCACACAGTTAAAAGTTTCGACCCAATCGCCCACCAGTGTAGCATCCATCGATCCACCACAGGGAATCTGGGCCACTGGGGGTGATCCACCTATGTGGCCTCCCTGTACCAGGCTATCCATGCAGTAGACTGTGTCTGCACGCTGCTCGATGATCGGCAACTGATCATTGTACAATGTGGCTTCGGTAGTACAACTCCCATCTCCATTCTGCACCATCACATTAATGCCAGAGAATAGATAGGGACATGCCCGAATTCTTACAAAATCGGTAGGATCATCTGCTACCAGTACGGCAATCACACCACCTCCCTTATTCATCACACGCATTATAAACGGGAGTGCATCATCGACATTTCTGACGACAGACATCGCAAAAATAGTAGCAGAATCATCTGCTTGAACGGAAAATTCCATGTCTGGATAACAGTTGGGCTCCTGTGCATGTAGGTACAGGTGTACCTGGCTACACATCAACGCCAGGCAGAGGGACCTGAAGATGTAGTTTCTCATGGACCTAATCTTTTTATTAAGACCCAATATATAACAATTGCTTATATATTACATATATTCGTAATAATTTTAACACTGATAATCAGCTCTTTGAACATATTAATATTATTTAATATGTAAAGACGCACTTACAAATTTGGCTTCTGGACTAGACTTTCCAGGAATTTTTCAAGAGTGATTACGATCAATAAATTTCAAAGATTGGCCGTCAGCAGGAGATCGAGATCGGTGTATTTGATATGAAATCTTCTAGAGAGATATTCATTTGTCAGACAACCTTTGTAGGTATAGATGCCATGCCGAAGGCCTGGATGAGATATGAGTAGTTGCTCGATATTTTGGGTGTTTCCTGCCTGCATTAGTATAGGTGCGAGTATATTACTCACCGCTACAGAGGCAGTTCTGGCCACTTTAGAAGATAGATTAGGTACGCAATAATGGATCACATCATGCTTCATGAAGGTGGGATTTTCATGCGAGGTGACTTCACTGGTTTCAAAGCATCCGCCCTGATCGATGCTCACATCCACGATGACGGAGCCGGGCTTCATCTTCCGCACCATATCCTCCGAGACTACTACAGGTGTCCGACCCGACTTGGAGTGTATGGCACCAATAGCGACATCAGCAGCTATTAATTCCCGTTCCAAATAAATAGGATTGAGGGCCGATGTAAAAAGTTTTCTACCCATACGATTTTGAATACGCATGAGCTTATAAATGTTATTATCAAAAATACGTACCGACGCTCCAAGTCCAAGTGCAGCTGAGGAAGCATACTCTGCGACAATTCCGGCACCAAGAATAACGACTCGAGCAGGGGGTACTCCGCTGATACCACCTAATAATACTCCATTTCCTCCACCGGACGAGGCCAGAAGTTCGGCCGCGGTGAGAATGGCGCTAAGACCTGCAATTTCACTCATGATACCGACCACAGGGAAAGAACCATCTCGATCCTGCAGGTATTCCATAGCCAGCGCAATGACTCTTTTATGCTTCAACCGCATGAGGTATTCCTCAGTGATATAGGGCAAATGAAGGGGAGAAATCAATAACTGATTAGGATGCAGCAGTTCGATCTCATCTATCGTAGGTGGTACGACCTTGATGAGGCAATCTGCTTTAAACACCTCCTCACGACTGTAGGCTATTTCAGCACCTACTTCACTGTAGTCATTATCACTGAAATTTGACTTGAGACCTGCTCCGTTTTCAATCACCACCCGATGCCCGTGCGATACCAGTGTAGACACCGAAGAGGGTACGAGGGCAACTCGGTTTTCCTGTAATGTGGATTCCACCGGAATGCCTATAAAGAGCTTTTTCTGACCCTGTTTCACATCCAGCACCTCAGCCTTGGTTTCATATCGACCCATGGAGAGGTATTCTTCCACCGATATCCTTTTAGGATCCGTCATATTGATTTGTCAAGTCGAATATAAAAGTACAATTTTTCGCTGGCCGCTTTCATCTGCTTCAATTTCTATTTTGCAGGTATTGTCTGGCAAAAAATGATCCACGATTTCTGGCCACTCGATCAGCGTGATGGCATTTGGATCATACCAGTACTCCTCAATGCCAATATCCAGTGCTTCTTGCACGTCTTCCAGGCGGTACAGATCCATATGATGAATGGCCTTTCCCTCATTCGTAGTATAGGTATTGACAATAGAAAAGGTAGGACTTGCTACATTGTCCACCACATTCCAGGCCTTACAAAGTACCTTTATCAGCGTGGTTTTACCTGCACCCAGATCACCTGAGAAGGTGATAACCATAGCCCCTTGCAACTTTGGCACCATCTCCTCTACCACGCCATGCAATTGCTCTTCAGAAGAGATCAAATACTCGATTTTTTGCTCTGTCATCCCTTGTTCTTTCGGCAATATCCAAAACAATCTCAGATATTAACTTATTGTTAAAAAATAATTATGAAATCCGCTCAAAATTAATGCTTTAAGATCAGAGTGTAACTGTGCTATACCCTTGATATTTCGTATCTTTGTACCGCTAAATAAACAGATATAGAAACGAATATATGACATCGCAGAAAAGTGAGTATGGTGCTAATAATATTCAGGCACTCGAGGGTTTAGAAGCTGTCCGTAAACGCCCCGGTATGTACATCGGAAGTACCGATGTCAAGGGTTTGCACCATTTAGTATGGGAGGTTATAGACAATTCCATTGATGAGCATTTGGCTGGTCACTGTGACAAGATATTAATGACGATCCATAAGGATGGTTCAATGACCGTCAAGGACAATGGACGGGGGATACCGGTGGGGATGCACGAAAAACTGCAAAAGTCCGCACTGGAAGTTGTGATGACGGTATTGCACGCAGGTGGAAAATTTGACAAGGACACGTATAAAGTTTCAGGGGGTCTACATGGTGTAGGAGTATCCTGTGTCAATGCCTTGTCTGAAAAACTTACCGCTGAGGTCCATCGAGAGGGGAAGATATTTACCCAATCATATAGCAAGGGGATACCGACCACTCCTGTAGAAGAAGTGGGAACTTCATCAAAGACAGGCACATTCATTACCTTTCAACCCGATCCAGAAATATTTGAATCCATAATCTTCAAATATGAGACCCTGGCCCATCGATTACGTGAGATGTCGTTCCTCAACAAGGGACTGACACTCACCATCATTGACGAACGGGAGACTGAAGAAGACGGATCCTTCAAATCGGAAGAATTTCACTCTGAAGGTGGTCTCGTTGAATTTGTTCAGTATCTGGATGAAAGTCGCACTCCCCTCATTGAAGAACCAATCTTCATGACGGGTAAAAAAGATGATGTAGAGGTAGAGGTTGCCATGCAATACAACACCAGCTACTCAGAGAACATATATTCCTTTGTGAACAATATATCCACCCGTGAGGGAGGTACACATGTAAGTGGATTCAAGCGTGCTATTACTCGGGAGTTTTCGAAATATGGTGAAGAAAACGGCTTCTTTAGCAAGCTAAAGTTCAAAGTTTCTGGTGAGGATTTTCGCGAAGGCCTCACAGCTGTAGTATCCGTGAAAGTGCCTGAACCTCAGTTTAAAGGGCAAACCAAAGGAGAACTGGGTAACTCCGAAGTGACCGCGATTGTGTCTCAGTGTGTCGGTGATGTACTCAAACATTATCTGGAGGAAAACCCCAAGAAAGCCAAGACAATTGTCAACAAAGTGGTACTAGCTGCCACTGCCCGGGAGGCTGCCCGTAAAGCCCGCGAATCAGTACAGCGAAAGAATGTGCTGGCTGGAGGAGGACTTCCGGGGAAACTATCCGACTGTACTTCTAAAGATCCCATTGAGTCGGAAATCTTCCTGGTGGAGGGAGACTCAGCCGGCGGTACAGCCAAGCAAGGTCGTGACCGACATTTTCAGGCCATATTGCCCTTACGTGGTAAAATCCTCAACGTAGAAAAAGCACTGGAACACAAGATCTATGATAATGAGGAGATCAAGAACATGTTTACTGCACTGGGTGTGAGCATTGAAAATAAAGACGGTGAACGAGTCCTGAATATCGAAAAACTACGATACCACAAGGTTGTGATCATGACAGATGCCGACGTGGATGGTAGTCACATCACCACACTGATTCTGACTTTCTTTTTCCGATACATGCGCAAACTGGTAGAGCAGGGTTACATATATATTGCTGCCCCTCCTCTTTATCAAGTGAAAAAAGGCAAGCAGAGCGTCTACTGCTGGAATGAAGAAGAGCGGAAAGCAGCTATTGAATCCTATAGTCAGGGTGGCAGTGATTCATCCATAAAGATTCAACGCTATAAGGGTCTGGGTGAGATGAATGCCGACCAACTTTGGGAAACTACGATGGATCCTGAAGAAAGAATGCTGCGCCAGGTGACTATTGAAGATGCACTCGAAGCAGACCGTGTATTTTCGATGCTGATGGGTGAAGATGTTCCACCACGTCGCGAGTTTATCGAACGCAATGCGAAGTACGCAAAGGTAGATGTCTAATCTATAGTTGATGCTGCAACTGTAGATCGTTGTCCCTGACAAGTCAAGATCAAAGGCGGCTATCCAATGGAAGCCGACGTTCCCTGTATGCCGGATTACCCCGTCACCCAAGCAACCATGATGCATGTGACCTGCCAGGTAGGGAGATCGCCATAGCAGGGGCATTAGAACGATTGGATTTTTCTAATAATAGAGTCGTTACATTGTCGACCAGCGCAAGCTGGGTCTTGCAGAAGTTTTCTAGCGAGTCGTCCTTCCTTTCCACCGATACCTGGGGGAAAAGGAAAGGATACCAGGTATCACAACCATCGATGGATTGATCAGAAAACTAAATATCCAGTGGTGTGGTTTCACGTCGATTTCGAAGAATTTTGTGCCTTCTGATAGCAGTCTGAAGTCGGCTATAGATTTGATACATAGATGCATAAGGAATAACCATATCATGGGACTTCCCCACAGAAGCACCAATAGCAAATGCATGGGAAGCAATAGAGAATTCATAAAGACCAATAAGCTGATCATCCTGCTCGGAATATGCGGTAAATCTCCGTTTTTAGAAGCCCATCGTCTTCTTTGTTGGATGAGAGCTCCCCATGTCGCTGTGCCGGATGTCCACACCTGAGCTCCCAACGATTTACAGAAACCAACGTTTGAGTCCTCTCTTACCATAATCTCCTGCACCATAAAAATGTCATCTCCCGACGCTCTGCCCTTCCCTTGGATAGATTTTTGCGCCTCAACGTATGTCTCTGCATACACCAACATATTGGCACCATTGCCGGATCTCAAAAGTGAGGTCTGGAGTCCAGCTGCGGTCACAATGGACAATCCTGCCACATCAAGTGACTCATAGGTATGTAGGCATCCCACACCATTCGATATTCTGATGGGCCCAACGACAAGATCAAGCCCTCGCCTTTCCATACAGTGGTAAAGATGGTGAAGCCAATTTGCCGGAACGATACAGTCCGCATCAGTAAATGCAAGATACGTCCCATGTGCCTTTGCAACACCCCAGGACTGTACTTCTTTTTTGAAAGTTGTCTCTTCGGGCAGGTACTTGTCGAGTTTATGAAGTCGCAATCTTGAGTCATCAAACGACTCTACGATCTCCACTGTTCTATCGGAGGAGTGATTGTCCAGAACCAGTAACTCGAGGTTGTCATACGTCTGACTAAGTATGCTCTGCACGCAAGACTCTATACTAGCTTCTTCGTCCCGCGCACATACGAGGACAGAAATCAAAGGGTATGAACGGTTGTCCTCTCCCCGGGAGAATTCCGGTATTTTTTGCCAATGTGTTGTGAAATGGTGTAAAAGGATCAGATAGAAAGAAGCCAACAATAGGCTAATGGCAAAGTAAATCCACATCAATCAAATAATCGTTCGTAGTCATCAGTGGGTTTTTGCCGCACTTCCACTTTTTCTGTAGGTATCTGAGGCAATTCAAGGGTTTCTTCTTCGATGATCTCATAATCAGCAAAGCTACCTTCACGCTCCACACGCACCTCTTCTTCTACCTGTTTTACTTTGCGCTCCAGCAACGCTTTTCCAAAGAGCAAAAAGGATACTACCGGGAATCCAATGATAGTCAACAAAATGGCAATAACACCCATGATAGGGTTATTCTGCAGTTGTTTCCAAAGCCACTTGCCGTAATTGACTACTATCTTGTAGTTAATAAAAAGAGTGGCCAATAGAAGAATGGGGGCAACGTATGTGAGAATTGTAAAAATACCCCGGGCGATCCAGAACAATGCAAAGAATGTCACTGCGAGGAAAACAATCGCGACAATGGTATTCTGTGTATTAAATTCGAACCGATTTCTTCTGCCAATCATTTCTTAGTCTCTCTGATGCTGTATAAATATAAGGTTCTCCCGAACCAATGCCTCATTTTAAAGATCAAACGGCGGATTCGCTCGATTTGTTCAGGTACTTTACCTGGTATTCGTCAACAGCTAGTTTAATTTAAACAATTAGTGTAGTCTGAGTATTGAAAGCCTTACTATGCCGTAGTTTCAGCAAACTGCATCTCATAAAGCTTTCTGTAAAACCCATCTTCAATGGTAAGTAGCTCATCGTGTTTGCCATACTCTACAACTCTGCCTTTGCTCAAAACCGCGATCTGGTCAGCATGCTGTATAGTTGATAATCGGTGCGCAATAATGATCGATGTACGTTTATCAATCAGCTGCTCAATAGCATACTGAATGATGGCTTCAGTTTCTGTATCAACTGATGAAGTGGCTTCGTCCAGGATCAGGATATCGGGTTTAAACACCAGTGCCCGTATGAACGAGATAATCTGTCGTTGACCCATGGACATATTCGATCCCCTCTCATTGACCTTGAAATCATATCCGTCAGGCATAGCCATGATAAAATCATGTGCTCCGATCATCTTAGCGGCCTTTTCTACTTCTGCTCTACTGATATTATTATCGCGTAGGGTGATGTTTTCATAAATGGTGCCGGCAAAGAGAAAGACATCCTGCAGTACTATGGATATGCGGTTTCTGAGAGCCATAAGATCATAGTCCTTAAGGTCTCGATCATCTATCTTGATCACCCCTTGCTTCACTTCGTAGAATCGACTCAGTAGATTTATAATCGTGGATTTCCCACTACCCGTACTTCCCACCAGCGCAAGCGTTTCACCGGGTGCTACCGTAAGATTGATGTGTTTGAGTACTTCGGTGACTCCATCGTAGGCAAAAGAAACATCCTCAAAATCAATTTTTCCCTCCAGGTGATCTGGCTTCACGGCACCATTATCTTCAATCTGCTCCTTGCTATCTAATACTTTAAATACCCGGTCTGCCGCGACCAAACCCATCTGTAGCGTATTGAAGCGGTCGGCGATAAATCGAAGTGGCCGAAACAACATATTTAAGTAGATTGGAAAGGCCACTAGCGCTCCAAATGAAATTTGGTCACTTATCACACCTTTTGCACCCCACCAGACCATCAAACCCAACGATATGGCAGCGATGATATCTACGACCGGAAAAAAGACGGCATAGTAGAGAATAGAATCCAGGTTAGCTTGTGTATATCGGCGATTGATCTTCTTAAATTTTTCTAACTCCCGCTCTTCAGCCGTAAATATCTGCACTATCCGCATCCCGGAGATGCGCTCCTGGAGAAAGGCATTCATGCGGGCGATTTGCGTCCTTACCACCTGATAGGCAGATTTCACCTTCTCCTTAAAAATATACGTAGCAATGATCATCAACGGCATGGTAGTGAGACAGATGATCGTCAACTGCCAGCTGGACTTTAGCATGATGATCAGGACGGCAACGATGCCCAGAACATCCGCTATGATGGTGATCACTCCTTGCGCAAAAATGGTATTGATGGACTCGATATCATTGATCGTCCTCGTCGTAATGGTACCTATCGGGGTCTGATCAAAAAAACGTAATCGCAGGGATACGATATGTTTAAAAATGGCAGCACGCAAGTCCCGAATCACTGACTGCCCCAGGAGATTGGTTGAATATATGAATCCGTATCGCATAAACGACTCCAGAATCAACAGGCCGAATATAATGCCAGCCATCATCAGCATCCCCTCTAGATCGAAATTGATGATATAATCATCGACCATCACATTGATGAGATACGGACGGAGCGATGCTACGGGAGCCAAGAGGACCGCCAACACACCTGCTGCGATGAACACCCCTCTGTAGGGCATGGCAAGGCGGATGATCCGCTTCAATATCTGATAGTCAAATCCTTTTTGCTCCTGATTACTCATAAAAAGTGCTCTCCCTCGCTGCCGTCAGAAACGCCAACTTAAGCTTAACAACTGGCATAAAGGTATGTTTCTAAAAGTTATTGGCAAGTTGAAAAAACTTAAAAACGGTTCACCTATCTTCAACCTATTAATTCTTAATCAACAGAAACCATCTTATCATACTCAAAAAGGACTCTTCTCGCGTCTATTCTAATGACTTCATTCCATTTTGCTGCTGGACAATATATCGATGTTAGCCAAAGAATTGATGTCAGCGATCTCCCAAGTGGTCTCTAGATTCTACAGGTGAAGATCCGTAAAGGAAGTATTTCGACCTATGATTTCATTGTTCGTAAATGATCTCACAGCATCCCTTCATCGGCAAAACTAAAGTACTGCTGACCTCCTACGATGATGTGATCCAGTACACGCATCTGTAGGATTTTAGCTCCCTCGCACAGTCTTTTTGTGAGTTGAATGTCCGCTTTACTGGGCTTCAATTGACCACTGGGATGGTTATGATATAAGATCAAGCCGCTGGCTAACAGATGTAGTCCTTCTTTAAAGACCAGCCGGGGATCTACTACCGTGCCAGCTACTCCTCCCCTGCTAACACACTGCAGATTGATCACGGTGTTGGCCTGATCCAGATATGCCACCCAAAACTCTTCCTGGACTTTGTCGGTCAGCATTCCTGCCATGACCTGATAGGCCGACCGACTATCTCGCACCACATGCTTTTGCTCTTTTGAGGTATGCTGTCGTCGTCTTCCGAGCTCCAGTGCAGCACTGATAGTGATGGCTTTTGCCTCCCCAATGCCTTTGAATCCCTGCAATTCCGTCAACGACAGTCTGGCCAGGCGGTCCAGATCACCTTCCAGACTCTTCAGGATACGCTTACAGAGATCAACGGCTGACTCTTCTCGGGAGCCGGAACCTATCAGGATGGCCAGCAACTCAGCATTGGACAGAACCTGAGATCCGTGATGTTTTAATTTGAAACGGGGCTGATCGTCGGCAGACCAGTCCTTGATAGAGGGGGATGGCTTGGCAGGTAAACTCATGGCGTGTGTAGAGTAAATAAGAACAGTTAACTGTACCTTTATGTTAGATATAAAACTAATGAACTGCAACGACATGAGTGAAGTATATATCGTATCGGCTTTGAGAACTCCTATTGGAAGTTTTGGTGGTATGTTTGCTCAGACCTCCGCTATTGAACTGGGACAACAAGTGGTGAAGGCCGTACTTGATCAGACTTCTGTAGATCCTGCTGATATTGAGGAAGTGTATCTGGGGAATGTCGTTTCAGCCAACCTGGGACAGGCGCCGGCACGGCAGGTAGCCATTGGCGCCGGAATTCCTGATAGCGTGCCCTGTACTACCATCAATAAAGTATGTTCTTCAGGGTTAAAATCCACGATGATCGGAGCACAACAAATGATGCTGGGTTATGGAGACCTGATCATGGCGGGAGGTATGGAAAACATGTCTCAGATACCCTATTATGTGCCTCAGGCTCGCTTTGGCTACAAATATGGCAGTGCCACACTAATGGATGGATTAGAGAAGGATGGTCTGATGGATGTGTACGATCAGTGTGCGATGGGCCAATTTGCCGATGACACCGCCGAAGAGCTCAAGATCTCACGAGCCGACCAGGATGAATATGCGATACGATCATATACACAAAGCAAGAACTCAACCGATGCCGGAGTCTTCACTCGTGAAATTGCGCCGGTATCCGTGAAACAAAGAAAGGGTGATCCTCTAATCATCAAAGAAGATGAGGAATACAAACGGGTAAACTTTGAGAAAATACCGCAATTGAGACCGGCATTTACCAAGGAGGGTACCGTCACAGCTGCCAATGCATCTACTATAAATGATGGTGCATCGGCTATACTACTGGCGTCTGAAGCAGCGGTCAAAAAATACAATTTGCATCCTATAGCTCGCATTGTATCCTTTGCGGATGCTGCACATAAGCCCAATCGCTTTACCACGGCACCAACCCTCGCCGCCCCCCTGGCCCTCGACCGTGCCCAGATGGACAAGGACGCTATCGATTTCTTCGAAGTCAACGAAGCCTTTGCTGTGGTTCCACTGGCATTTGGGAAAATGCTGGAGATACCCATTGAGAAAGTAAATGTGCATGGAGGCGCCGTCAGTCTGGGTCATCCCCTGGGAGCCTCTGGTGCTAGAATTCTCACGACCCTCACCAATGTCTTACAGACTAATCGCGCCCAATATGGTATGGCCACTATCTGCAATGGAGGGGGAGGAGCCTCCGCGATGATTATTGAGAATTTACGGAAATAGCCATCCTCTCACGGTAGGATTAAAGACAGTTAAACCCTAGGTAAAAAGTTCTTCGGGACTGACAACCTTTATTAAACTGTGCTTAAAGTCTTTCTTATTTCTAGTGACTATGTACTTTATGTCTGAGATTCTTCTGGCACATTCGTGTTGCATAGCGTCTTCATAATCTTTGAATCTGCTAGTCAAGCCGTTTAATAAACCTTGATGATCTATGTCTTGAGTTTGTACCCTCTTGAGAATAATACCAATAACTCTTTTGCTCTTTTCAGCACCTAGAGCCATTTCAGTCAAATAGTAAGTGGTTAGTATGGACAGTGTTGAAGTGAATAATTCGAAGCGTCCAATCTTGGCTTCTTTAAACAATTTGATGGCCCACCTTGAAAAAGGTTCTCTATTAGCAGTGATATCAATCAAGACGTTAGTATCCAGAAAGACTCTCACTTCGTATGTCTATCATGAAGGATCTCTCGGATGGCTGACTTTTCATCAAAATCCTTAGGTAATTTAATTACTCCCACAATCTCTTCGAACTCACTGTCAGCATCCTCTTTTTCGGGACTTGTGATCTTATCCAGATAGGACTCCACTATTTCAGATAAACTTCTCTGGGTTGCCTTTGCATATATCTTCGCCTTCTCTATCGTGACTTTATCAATCGATAATGTCAATTTAGTCTGCATACGTACTTTTATTCTAAAGATACGTATTTCAGGAATACCTTTCAACTATCAATGGGAAAGCTACTCCGTGATGGAAGGCCATGCCATGTTTTCTAAAGATAGGTCTATACTCTAAAGAGGTGAGTGGGGAGGTTTATCACCTGCCTCCTCCTAGCTGACTCAATGCATTGCGATATGCCTGAGCGTTTGCCGGGTCGCCCATGGCATCATAGACATCAGCAGCCAACTGGT
Organism: Saprospiraceae bacterium; assembly: GCA_050298535.1. Classification (GTDB taxonomy): domain Bacteria; phylum Bacteroidota; class Bacteroidia; order Chitinophagales; family Saprospiraceae; genus JABDMH01. The sequence goes on along the minus strand of JBNKUI010000039.1, from coordinate 70,275 downwards.
AGCATTGCCCAAAATTAGCGTTGGTATTGATACAGTCATTGGCATACTCCAGCGCTTTCGGATAGTTCTGAGCCAGCGCTTCGATCCTGCCCAAATACAACATGGCTGTGACATTAGTAGAATGCAGGTCAAGAGCCCGGGTTAACACAGTTCGAGCTTCATCATGCTGATTGGTTACAAAGTGATAATAGCCTAAAAAATTAAGGGCATTTTGATTTTCCGGTGTAATCTCAAGTGCCTTATCCAATGGAGCCTTTGCAGGTTGGGGTTGATTAATATTTAGGTAGGCCATACCTATCCCCGTCCAGGCTAGTTCATTGTCTGGATGTGCTTCCACTTCCTTTTGATAATTGGTAAGTGCCGCCTGCCAATTTTGCTGACGGATCCCTTCTGATCCCAGGTACGCAAAATCGGGATCATCAGCCTTTTCAATAATAGCGATAGGGGCACCATTGGCCTTTAGCGTGTGGATGGTCTTTGAGGTAGGCCAATATCCATTTCGGATGTATGATCCATCCACGAATCTATTTATGAAGATTCCATAGTCCCATTTCCTATCATTCCGTTGCCTCCATCTCACGTAATTGACCTGTACCTTACCGTCATATTTCTTGGTGTAAACCTGTGCAGCATGAGAGAAGTTGCTGGTGATGGTGACCGTATCTGTCATATCCGGACCAATTATGCCTTCATCGTCCATCCATTCGATGGCTTGCTTTACACTAGCACCCCAGTAGTCAAGTTCAAAATCTCCTGTAGCACCCTTTATCCCTCCAACCGTCGGGTTGAAATATACGTAGGGTAGCGAACTATTTCGCACCAGGAATAGAGCCGAGTCCAGAGCTGTAAGGCCCAACAATCCAAACACCACATATTTCATTTTTTCTGTCGTACCAAAGCGCTGCAATGCATATTCCCAGGCGAGAGTCACCATGATAACAATCGATGGATATACAAATAAGAAGTGACGCCAACCATCATAAAGTGCCGATCCCTTCAACAGAACATATACGATAGGAAATATAGCTGCAAAGGATGCAATGATTACGGCAAAAGGATTAAATCGTGTGAAGATACCCTTGCTAAAGACTAGAAAACCTATAAGACCCACCAAGCTAAAAACGGGGAATGTAATAAGCATCCAGGTGAGGATATATCGAAAAGGAATATGAGCCGACCAAACCATTTCACTGGCAAATAATACTTTGATGGCGGTCTGAAAATTGGCAAAGGCCTCAAAGGACTCAGGAATATTTTCAAATGGACTAATTAATCCATACGGCCAAACCAGGAGACTGGCAACTAATCCTACCGCACTGGGCACCACCAGCGATAGCACATACTTTTTCAGGCGATCTGTATCCTTAAAAATCCCTCCAAATCCATGTCTGTATAGGAAGTAAAGTCCCAAAAAGAGCCCTAAATACGCAATGACCAGGACACCGCCCACCCGTACACCCACACTCATCGCAATTCCTGCTGCCACACCCGTCCAGATCCTCCGACCCGGAGCGGGCATATGTTTTACCAATAGGTAGATATAGTAAACGCTGACCATATAACCTGCGGCAAAGGGAATGTCTTTAGGATTGAAAAATGAATGCCCCAGAAATCGCATACTGAAGAAGATCATTCCAAGGCCCAGCAACGCAGCCCGAAAACCAGCGATTTCTCCCAGTAGCATGGCCATAAAGTACATGGCGATAGCACCAAAGATGGCATTCCATATGTGTCGAACGCTGTAGTATGCGGGTTCATCTTTTTCGAAACCTAACACCTTATTAGACGCACCGGTGATTAGCTCAAAGAGTGCTCCGTAATATTTGATTTCAGCACCGCTTTCAAAGCAAGTCGTATCGGATCCAAATGATGTATAAAATGAGGGTAAATCGTTAGAATAATTGGCCTGCACATCATCATCTCCATTGAGTCCCACTCGGGTAGATAGCAAGGCCATGATAAGACAAAGACCGATCGCGATATAGCGAAGATACTTTAATTGAGAGGGATCCAACCCCACATCCCGACTCCAGAATCCACTCACATCCCGTTCTACTCCGGTGACGTTCTTCTTTTTCCTTGCCGACCTCCCTGGCTTTCCAGAAATGGGTTTCTTACTCGATGATTTCTTTTTCTTGGCCACCTACGAAGTACTTTTAGGATATACGTAAAGATAGAAGAATAATCTTTTTAGGTGTATAAAATTGATAATCAATCAAGTATGTATGATATTTAATCCCCTATTCTCCAATAAATTATTGATCACTATTTGAGAGCCTGTCTCAAATCTGATATAAGATCATCTGCATGCTCGATACCTACGCTCAGTCGAATAAGGCTATCGGTAAGCCCTATGCTTACACGTTCTTTCTTTGGAATAGACGCATGGGTCATGCTCGCAGGATGACCGATGAGTGATTCTACACCTCCCAGAGACTCAGCCAGACTGAATATCTCAGTTTTATTTAGCACTTTGTTAGCGGATCGTTTGGTGTCACTTTTCAGGTTGAAAGAAACCATAGCCCCAAAATGAGACATTTGTTTTTTAGCCACTTCGTGATTAGGAAAGTCATTGAAACCTGGATAAAACACCTTATCTACTTTTCGGTTTTTCTTTAGAAAAGCGGCAATTTCGACTGCATTGTCACAGGCTCTTTGTACACGAAGATGCAAGGTCTTGATACCTCTCAGGGTGAGAAAGCAATCCTGCGGGCCAGGGACAGCACCCGTGGCATTCTGAATGAAGTGCAGTCTCTCTGCGAGTTCCTTGTCTGCGGCAACCACGGCACCCAGGATGACATCAGAATGACCTGCCAGGTATTTGGTAGCTGAATGCACGACCAGGTCGGCACCTAAATCAAGCGGTTTCTGTAGATAGGGTGTCGCAAATGTGTTATCAACACACGTCAGGATGTTGCTCTTCTTGGCGATGTTGCAGATCTGTCGAATATCCAGAATACTCAACATGGGATTGGTAGGAGTCTCGATCCAGATCAGTTTTGTCCTTTCATTGATCAGATCCTTAATGGCATTGCGATCATTAAGATCGATAAAATGCGACTTAATGCCAAATGGGCCAAAGATCTGAACCATCTGACGATAGGATCCGCCATATAATTCATAGGTGGATATCACTTCATCACCAGGCTTCAATAACTTAAAAACGGCATCCATAGCTGCCAGACCTGAACTAAAGCAGACTGCATCTACTCCATTCTCTAGTGCAGCCAGATTTTCCTCGAGCGCTTTCCTCGTGGGATTCTGCGTCCTGGCATACTCGTATCCCTTATGCTTGCCCGGTGCATCCTGCACATAGGTCGATGTCTGATAAATAGGGGTCATAATGGCGCCGGTAGCAGGATCGGGGTGAATACCAGCATGAATCACTTTTGTTTCAAACTTCATGAGACTTATATAAATTAAGGCGCTGTAAAGATATCCTTTCTGTCAGATTTCTCATTAGCTGAGATCGTAGATGAAAAAAGGGAGGCGTCTTGACAGACAACCTCCCGTTTTGAAATGTATTCTTTGGGTACTTTGGTCTTAGTTGACAGCGTCTGTCAATTTGGAACCTGCCTTAAATTTGGCAACAGTCTTCGCTTTGATCTTGATCGTTTCGCCTGTTGATGGGTTGCGACCTGTACGAGCAGCACGCTTGGAAGTTGAAAATGTACCAAATCCAGGAAGAGTTACTTTTTCACCTTTCATCAGACTTCCAGTGATGGCATCAAGAACAGCATCTACGGCTCTAGCTGAGTCCGCTTTGCTCAATCCTGACTGAGTTGCTACACTATCAACTAAATCTCCTTTGTTCATCTTATATAATTTAAATTAATGAAAACTATAATACGGCAGTAAAGGTAGGCGGTCCAACCTTCTCAAACAAGTTTTTAACTTAAAAAAGGGGCTAAATTACCCGTCATTATTGCGTTTCATGCATTTTTCTGCTTTTTGGCATTCCATAAGCTCCTACTATTCAATACCATTGGCAACTTTTACCTATTTGAAAAATTCTCTCCTAACTCCCGCAAACTTAGTTGGATAGATAAAAGAAGACTCTTATCTTTGCACTCCTAAATTTTAAGAGCTGTACAATGGCACATCATAAGTCTTCACAGAAACGAATCAGACAAGACGCCAAAAAACGTCTACGCAATCGATATTATAAGAAGTCTACCAGGACTGCGATCAAGAATTTGCGATCCATGGAGGACAAAGCAGAAGCTGAGAAGTTTCTTTCCAAAGTAGTCAGTATGATTGATAAGCTTGCAAAACGCAACAGCATTCATAAAAACAAGGCTGCTAACCTAAAGTCAAAACTTAAGAAGCACGTAGCTGCTCTATAATCTGCAGGATACTCTGCATCAAGATACATAGCTTTGAATGGGCAAGTTGATTCGTCACTTGCCTTTTCGTTTTTTGGGTATCCCCGATCTCCTGGTACAATCGTCGATCTCAGCACAAGATTGAATGCATCTCCGATAAAAGCGAACCTGAGACATAAACTCACTGTTTGATCGGATACTGGTTTTCTGTAAATTACCCAAGGAAAAAGATCACAATGACATACTACCGACGCCAGACACCACAACAGGGATACGGAGGATATCCCAGAAGGAGAAATACGATTGGAGGTGGACTCCTCATAGCGATTGTGATGGCCGGCTTTGCTCTATGTAAGTACTATGGCTCCTCACAGGTCAATCCCATCACCAATGAGACACAGCATATCAACATGACTGTGGAGCAAGAGATTGCCATCGGTCTACAAAGTGCTCCCAGTATGGCACAGCAGCACGGTGGATTGCATCCTGACCAGAAAGCCCAGGCGCTGGTGAAGGAGGTCGGAAATCGATTGGTAGCCAATTCGATAGCCCGCCAATCGCCATATCGGTACGATTTTCATCTGCTACGGGATCAGCGGGTTGTAAATGCTTTCGCACTACCGGGTGGTCAAATCTTCATTACTGCAGCGCTCTTCAATAGATTGGAAAATGAGGATCAACTAGCTGGTGTATTAGGACATGAGATTGGACATGTGGTGGCACGTCACTCGGCAGAACGTATGGCCAAGCAAGAACTTTATCAGGGCCTCACAGGTGCAGCTGTCATGGCGACATACGATCCCTCTAATCCAGGCAGTCAGCGATCTGCGGAAGTAGCCCAATACATTTCTAACCTCATTTCTATGAAATTTGGTCGCGATCAGGAACTTCAATCGGATGATCTGGGAGTGAGACTAATGATCGAAACCGGGTACAATCCCGAAGAGTTGGTGGGCGTCATGCGTATTCTCAAAGAGGCCAGCGGTGGACAAAGTAGGCCGGAGTTTTCTTCCACTCACCCAGACCCTGAAAATCGAATCGAAAAAATCAGAGCAGCAATCGAAAAATATCAGGGAACTGTCCAGTAAACTTTTTGCACCTCAAATGTTGTTATATATTCGATACATAAAATAAAAACAATATGAGAACACGGTCCAAAAAAAGAGGCCTTTTTGATTCTTCTAATCCATATCTGAAAGAAGAGACTTTCATGCAGCAAGGGGGTGGATCTTATGCGATCACAGATGATGACCAGATGACGGTCTCAGGTGCAGTAAATAAGACATTCTTACTAGGCATGATCATGATGGCTGCTGCCGGTGTTTCGTTTACATTTACCAGTCCAATCCTCACCTTTGGAGGGGCTATCGGTGGTTTGATCATCGTATTTATAGCATCTAGAAATCTGGCGAAAGCCAGTATGTATGCACCCATATATGCCGTACTGGAAGGTTTATTCGTCGGTGGAATAACTGCTTTCTATGCGACTGCTTACGAAGGCATCATAATGCAAGCAGTGACTTTAACTTTTGCCGTCTTTTTTGCCATGCTGGCCATATATAAATCTGGATTGATCAAAGTGACCAAATCATTTCGAACTGGCATTATGATGGCCACTGGAGGAATTGCCATTTTCTATATTATAGCGATGGTACTTGGTTTCTTTGGAATTCATATGCCGTTCCTCCACGAGGCTTCTCCCTTGGGCTTGATGATTAGTCTGGGAATCCTGGGAATTGCAGCATTGAATCTATTACTTGATTTCGACACTTTTGAAAAAGGGGAGGAATACGGGGCACCGAAACATATGGAGTGGTTTGCCGCTATGGGACTACTCATCACATTGGTATGGATTTATGTAGAGATACTCCGAATTCTGGCCATTTTCATGAATAGAGACTAGAGGTTTAAACTCCATCAGAAATATTCAAGGAGGTGCTTCCAACTAGGGTAGCACCTTTTTTTATATATTTTGCCCCATGGATAGACACCAAATCAAGCATCAAATCACCGATGGCATTGCCACACTATCTTTCTCGTCAGAAAATCACAATGCACTGTCCCTCTTACAGCTGCAAGAACTAGCAGATAGAATAATGACTTTGGGTCAGGACCAAACGATCAAAGCTATTGTATTGCGAAGTGGCGGTGATCGGACTTTCTGTGCCGGTGCCAACCTCAAAGAACTATCAGGAATAAGAGAGGAGCAGGCTGGTTATACTTTTTTTAGAGGATTTGCAAATGTCATCAACGCCATGCGAACGTGTGGAAAGATCATAATAGGCTGTGTACAGGGGAAGGCAGTGGGAGGAGGCGTGGGTATCATTGCAGCCTGTGACTATATATTTGCAACCAAGTGGGCAAGTGTAAAACTTAGTGAAGTCTCCATAGGCATAGGTCCGTTTGTGATAGAACCCGTCATCAGGAGAAAAATTGGCATAGCTCATCTCTCTAATCTGGCATTAAATCCGACTGAATGGAAGTCTGCTGAGTGGTGTCAGGAGGTAGGCTTGTATCAAAAGGTATATGAGGACATGGTTTCTCTGGAAGATCACCTAGTGCCTTTGCTCAGTCAGTACAAGTCCTTTGGTACGGAAAGTTTAAGGTCAATGAAGACTGCACTGTGGGAAGGCACCAATGACTGGTCTCACCTACTTGATGATCGAGCCGCACTAAGTGCTAAACTGCTCCTGTCTGCTTATGCACAGAAATCTCTCCAGAAGTACGTAAGTCCTTCGTAACTAGGCAGCTACAGGACATAAACGAACCCTATAATGGCAGTGGAGGTTGTAATTCCCAGATTGGGACCTTCCCTACTATCAATCATTTCTGTCGAACAAATAGCTTAGAATTCTAGTAAGGCTAGTGACGAACAAGTTAAGAGAATTTAAAATTCGAGAGATATGAAGAAAATGAGAAAAGCAGCGTTACAATACGGAATCTATCTATTCTTAGCCCTGATGGCATTCTTCCTGGCTATGCAAGTTCTGGGATATGGTGAACGATATGATTTCAGGATTTTTAATGTTGTCATACAGAGTGTGATCGTCTACCTCGGCGTCCGACAATACGCTAAGAGTACACCCGATGAATATACTTACCTTTCAGGCACTATGTCAGGCATCCTGGTTACATTGGTTGGAGTGATACCTTTTGCCATATTTCAGATGATTAATCTATCCATTAATCCAGCTATGATGAGCACCCTTCAGGAAGCGTTTCCGGTATTTGCATCCTATCTCAATCCATTCACGGCCGGACTAATTGTGCTGGCGGAAGGTACAGCAATAGGATTGGTGCTTTCCTATCTATGTATGCGTATTGTAGATTGGAAAGAAGTATCTGCTCAAAAACCCTATTTAAAAACCGCTGAATAGGACTTCGATAGTCAAAAGATATGAGGTTCTGACCTACCAGGTCAGGACCTTTTTTTATGTGTTTGGGGGAATTTCTAGGTGCTCTAAATATGTTTATTGCAAAAGGGGCAACCCTATTGCAAAGACCATCGTCTATTAGTGATGAAACCAAGATTTAAAAATTGATATCAAAATGAAGAAACTAACCATAATACTGGCATCGCTGCTCTTTGTGGTCTTATGTCATGCTCAGGAAACACGGAATCTCGAACCCTTTGACGAAGTATCTGCACAAGCAGGAGTAAAGGTGATCTTAGTATCGGGATCACAGAATAAGGCTACCATCGAAGTCGAAAACTGCTCACCCGACGATGTCATCACCGAAGTAAAAGGTGATGAACTCGTAGTAAAGTTCAAAAGCAATCTGGGAATGCGTACCCGAGGTAGAAAAGCAACAGTGACTGTTCAATATAGCAGCACACTGGAGGCCATAGACGTCTCGTCAGGAGCACATCTGACTGCTGATAATACCATTGAAGCTAATGACCTGGAGCTCGGAGGGTCCAGTGGGGGCATGATGGAGCTAACCATAAAAGCAAGATCGCTGGAAGTTGGTGCTTCAAGTGGAGGTATACTCAATATAGAGGGAAGTACTGATGACCTGGAAGTGAATGTATCATCAGGTGGTATGTTTAAAGCTTATGACCTCACCAGTATGACGGCAGATGCAGATGCATCCAGTGGTGGCGTGGCGAACTTCACAGTCACCAAGGAGCTTTCGGCGGAGGCTAGTTCTGGAGGTAGCATCACCTATATGGGGAAGCCTCAAAGCGTAAATATTGATTCTGGATTTTCAGGATCAATCAAGTCGAAGAATTGATTACAAGCTAGGATTAGTACGGTAAGATAAATTAAACTGTAATCGGGAACATGTAAGTCACATTGGACTTCATCTTCCCGCTTGCAGTTTTTACTTTTATGTATACGAGAAGTAAGATCATGTCACATCAAATACATCTTTTTGCTTATGGCACCCTGATGATACCTAGTATGGTCCGTCAATTGATAGAGAGAGAAGTCAGTTCCATCCCCGGACGGCTAGATGGATATGCATGTTATGAAGTGAAACATCAAATCTATCCTGCCATTGTTGCTGCCCACGAATCGAATGTCTCAGGTGTGATATATAAAAATCTCAGTGAAGAGGATCTGGAAAAGCTCGATGTGTATGAAGGTGACATGTACGAACGTACATGCGTTGAAGTAAAAATTACTGACGGAAGATTGATCTCGTGCCAAACCTATGTCTGTAGAGCGGAATATCTATCCTACCTTGATAATAAGTTGTGGAATCCTTCCCGGATTAGTCCTGAGGGCTTATCAGATTTAATGCATTGACATGGGAATATGTAGGGAGCGAATGATCCTTACTTACACAGCAAAGCTTTCACCACAGCCGCACTCCCGCGTAGCGTTTGGATTCTGAAAATAAAACCCTTTCCCGTCAAGGCCACCGGAGAATTCTAGCGTAGAATCAAAGAGATATAGGAAGCTTTTCAGATCGGTGACAATCTTGATTCCATTATCTTCAAAGATCTGATCATTATCCTGTTCTTCGGTATCGAAATCCATTTTGTAGGAGAGACCACTACAGCCCCCACTTACTACCGACACTCTGATAAAATGATCTTTGGTAATGTTTTCTGATTCCATCAATTTTGAAATCTTCTCCTTCGCTGATTCTGCTACCTTGATCATAACTAGATAAAAATACGTTCTTTATGCGCTCTGTGTCTCACCTTCCTGAGGCACTTCCACATTGTTTTTCTTGCGATAATCACTAATCGCACTTTTGATTGCATCTTCTGCCAATACAGAACAGTGAATTTTCACTGGAGGAAGCGCTAATTCTTCCACGATGTCCATATTGTCAATAGACATAGCTTCATTGATTGATTTTCCTTTCAACCACTCTGTAGCCAATGAAGAGGAGGCAATAGCTGAACCACAACCAAATGTCTTGAATTTAGCGTCTTTGATCATTTGTGTCTCTTCGTCTACTTCAATCTGAAGTCTCATGACGTCCCCACATTCAGGAGCACCAACCAAACCAGTGCCTACATTCTTTTTGCTCTTGTCCAATGTTCCCACATTCTTGGGATTTTTGAAATGCTCGAGTACTTTTTCTGAATATGCCATAATCGATATATTGAAATACTTATTTTAGATAAAGTCTTATTAGATAAACGTTCTTATTTCTCCTAGTGTTCACTCCACTCAACGGTCTCTAGATCTACCCCCTCTTTGTACATTTCCCAGATTGGACTTAGATCACGCATATGATTCACTCCCTTTGTAATGGCCTTGATCGTATAGTCAATGTCCTCCTCTTTAGTAAATCGTCCCAGGCTGAACCGCAAAGAACTGTGTGCCAGATCATCACCCAGCCCCATTGCTATCAACACGTAGGAAGGCTCAAGAGAAGCGGATGTACATGCCGATCCCGAACTCAATGCAATGTTTTGATTGAAAGTCATCATAAGACCTTCTCCCTCAACATGCTTAAACGAGAGATTGCTCACATGTGGCATTCTATGATCAGGATTACCATTTACATAAACCTCTTCAAGACCGTTCAGCAGGGCCTGTTCCAATTTGTCCCGTAGTCTGCTCACGTGCGCGGCATCCTTCTCCATTTCTTTCTTGGCGATCTCAGCGGCTTTACCAAATCCTACTATACTGGGCACGTTGAGCGTACCAGATCGCATACCTCGTTCATGTCCGCCACCATCCATTTGGGCTGTTACTTTTACCCGGGGGCGCTTCCTATTTACAAATAGAGCTCCCACACCCTTAGGTCCATACATCTTATGACCTGTAAACGCCATCAAATGAATACCTACTTCCTTAGGAGAAACTGGAATTTTCCCAACAGCCTGAGTCGCATCACTCATAAAAAGTACGCCATGCTTGGCACAGATCTCTCCGATCGCCTTCATGGGCTGGATGACACCGGTCTCATTGTTAGCCCACATCACGGACACCAATATTGTGGTATCCTTAATGGCAGCCTCTAACTCAGCCAAGTCAATCAGACCATCTGACTTCACGTCAAGATAGGTAACCTCTGCCCCTTCACGCTCTAGCTTTTGACAAGAATCCAAAACAGCCTTATGCTCAGTCTTTACTGTGATGATGTGATTACCCTTTCTCCGATACATTTCGAATACACCTTTCAGCGCCAAATTATCAGATTCGGTAGCTCCACTGGTAAAGATGATCTCCTTAGGATCAACATCAATAAGTGCGGCAACTTGCTCTCTGGCATAGTCCACGGCCTCTTCAGCTTCCCAACCGAAGGGATGACTTCTTGATGCTGCATTTCCCGGCTTCTCATAGAAGTACGGAAGCATTGCTTCCACAACTCGTGGGTCTGCAGGGGTAGTTGCGTTATTGTCCAGGTAAATCAAGCGTTGTGACATCTATCTCTTGTATTTATTTAGATTTATTCTAAGCTGCAAATATAACGCTTTCCCCTGGAAAAAGTTTATTTGGTATCAATGTTCTAGTTTTGTTCTTTAGATCGCATTTTTTGATCCTATATTTCACTGTTTCAACCCTTTAGCAGATAATTATATGAATATCGAAGAGAGATCTATTTCTGCCAATCGCAAAGCATGGGAAAATGCCGTCTCAGGGGTTCTTCGAAAGCTTGACCGACCTGGTATCCAGTGTGAGGTCGAGCCCGGAATGACTGTGGATCCGCTATATAGTTCAGACAATGCACCCGACCCCATTGCCTTACCTGTAGATCATATACCACAGCCTCCAGAAGTGCTCCTTTCCATCCCCTCAGACCACCTCCACAGAATAAAGCAAGATCTCAAGGACCTGGCCCTCGATAAGATCCATATTACTTTCCATACAAATGAAGATGTGCAGGAGATGGAAGCTTTCAATTTCGATAATTTGCCGTACCAGATTCAGTTTGGTGATGTTGGTCTGATTTCTGGCATAAGCCCGATTCTATTATCAGGTGCCAGTGCGGCATTTATAGCATCAGCATTTGAAAGCTCAACAAATGGCCGTGCGTTCCACCATGATTCCAATACCTCCCCGTCAGATCAACTTAAAGAAATCATACTGGATCTCATAGAGCTGGCAAATAAGGGCTTTCGGGATACACGTGGCTTATACTTGCTGATAGAGATAGGTCTAAACTATCCAGTAGAGATAGCTAAGTTGAGGGCGCTGCATATTTTACTTGATCATTTGTGGAGTCAAAAAGATTTCGATCTAGGTAATCAATCCAAGCCTGCTGTACAGGCTCTCTGCGTCGTTGCAGAAACTGAGGCCGGACTTCCTGAAAAAGGCCTTATCGAGATGACAACCAAATGTATGGCAGCATCTGCTGGAGTAGTCCATGGTATCGTCCTGGCTCCTTCCTATCTGGATTATTCCCATTCTGATCTGTTATACGGCCATTCCATGATACCACGGATATTGCAGCATGAGAGTGATTGGTATAGGACAAAGGATCCCATGGTGGGCAGTTATTGGATAGAAAAGGTGACAAGAAGGTTAGCGGAAACTGCCTGGGCAAAAGTAGGGAAAGCCAAAAGGGGAAATTGAGCGTCATAAGTAATCAATTGTATATCGATACTGATTTCTGATGAATCCCCTTTTGCTTTCCCATCAAATACAATGAATGTTAAAGAATCAGGACGAAAATATCGGAATAATTGACGCTGTGCTTGCCCCTTCGAGACTTCAGATTACGTTTAACCAACTTTAACGGAAAGAATAAAGTATCGATCTTTATGTTAATTTTACTGCGTAGCAAATAATTTTAAATCAAGCATATACACATTACTTAATTTAGTAATATAAAGTGGTTAAGGATTTTAACATTATGAAATCCCAGGATATTCCCGCATTAGCTGACAAGATTCTATCTGGTGACCGATTTGCATTGAGCAGAGGCATCACCTTGCTGGAAAGCAATCTCGAAGAAGATCGTAGGTCAAGTATCCAATTGCTGGATATCTGTCAAAAGGGAAGAAAAAAAACGCAGTCTCTCAATATCGTCATAAGTGGAAGTCCGGGTGTTGGCAAGAGTACCTTGATTGAAGCCCTTGGAACATTCATCATTGAAAAGGGGCATCGGGTGGCGGTACTGTCCATAGATCCATCTAGTCCTGTTTCGGGAGGTAGTATTATGGGCGATAAAACCCGGATGCCCCAATTAAGTCAATCCAAATCTGCCTATGTGCGACCTTCAGCTGACCAAACTCGTTCGGGCGGACTACACCCAGCTACCTATGAGACAAGCCTGCTTTGTGCTGCTTCTGGATTTGATATAATATTTGTGGAGACCGTCGGCGTAGGACAGTCGGAAGTATTAGCCAAACATCTCGGTGATGTGTTTATTCTTGTGGTCCAACCCATGATGGGTGATGAGCTCCAGGCAATTAAAAAAGGCATATTGGAAGTGGCTAATGTGATCGTAGTGAACAAAGTGGATGGTAGTCTACTAAGGGAAGGAAATCGAACGGTGCATCAATTGAAAACTGCCATCTCAGATTCTAATTATCCGGATACACCTGTAATCGCCACTTCTTCGACACAACAGAAAGGGATGGCGAATATATGGGGAATCGTGTCTGGACTTGATGACACTGCCCTCATCGAGCAACGGAAAGGACGTGATGCATTTTGGATGGACCAAAAAATCAGAGATAGGCTGCTGCCGGAGATAAAAGCCTTGTATCAGGATGCCTGGGAAGAGGCTTACCAAAATCTTCAAAAAGATGAAGTCAACTTCCTTCATGAAGCAGAACATCTCATTCAACTCATTCTAAACAAATTTAATGGGCAGAGTCGATAATATATATGGACTTTGGCTGATGATTACATTTCTATTGGTTGGCTGGGAATCAATAGCTCAACCCATCCCTCCTGTAGATGGCACCCTGCGACTTTCTGGTACATTCGGTGAGTTACGGGGCGACCACTACCATACGGGTATTGATATCAAATCACCCAATGGCCGGGTTGGGACACCCATATATGCAGTTGATGATGGATATATCAGGCGGATCACAGTAAGAAGTGGTGGATATGGAAATGCAATTTTGGTAAGCCACCCACAACAGGACCGTACTTCTCTATATGGACACCTGTTACATTTTACAACTAGGTTGGACAGCCTGGTCTTGACAAAGCAATTTCAGGAAGAACGATTTGAAGTGACTATTGACCTGGATCCTGAAGTCCTTCCTGTAAAACAAGGAGAACAAATTGCTATACTGGGCTCAACCGGATATTCTTTCGGACCCCATCTTCATTTCGAATGGGCTGAATCATCGAGTGGCAGCATGCTAAATCCATTGCTGCTGGGTTGGAAAGTGAAGGACGAAACTGCTCCTGTCATACAGGATATCAGCATTAATCATCTTGACTATAAATATCGGACATACCATCAAACGGGTATTGGTAACCTGCTGGAAGATAATATTCCAGACACGATTGAGGTCGATGCATGGAGATGTGGAGTTGGTATTGAAGCTGTTGACTTCTTCAATGGCAAGGTAAATCGGAATGGCATTCATAGCATTTTACTAAAGGTCGATGGAGACACAAGCTATTATCGACGTTTTGACACCTTATCGTCATATGATCTCCAACGGCATACCGCTCACACCGATTTTAAAGCATTGACACTGGACAAGAGACATATCTACCGCTGTCATGCTGTGCAGAGTAGTCGCCATGTTGCTTTAAATGGGGTGATTCCCCTATATCTGGATAAGATTCAGAAGGTAGATATTCTGATCCGTGACTTTGCGGGCCATAGTTCCACCAGAGTATTCTGGCTTAAAAGAAAAGAAAAGGTTGAGAGCCCTAAATACCAGGGATTTGACTACGAGATACCATACGATAAAGATCATGAAATACATATCGACGGATTCTCAGCTTGTATCCCGACCGAAACCTTTTATGAGGACACTTACTGCCATATTCAACGACATGATCAGGCCGGTAAGATCAGCGACGAGTTTGAGATCAGCCCTTACTGGGCAGCATTGCAAAAAAGTATCTTGATACGATTGAATAGACCGTACTCGATCCAAAATATGGAGGAAAAAGTATACATAGTGCAGCGGATTGGTGATAAAGAATACTCTATCGGAGGAAAGTGGAAGAACGATCATATAGAAGCGCAGACAAATAGCCTGGGCATCTTCGCTCTGAAGATCGACACGACCCCTCCCTCAATCAAGACAGTCAGTCAACGCAAGACCGTCAATGGATATGAAATCGTGATCGAAGCAGATGATGACCTTCAATATCGAGGTGTCAGATCATTCACTCACAGGGTAAGTATAGATGATATGTGGTGGCTAAGTACCCTGGATGCAAAATCAAATAGGATCACAGTAAAAATTCCAAATTCGATAGGCCCTGGCAAACATACCGCCATATTTCGTGTTGAAGATCCTGTAGGAAATGCCACGGAGAAATCCTTTGCATTTAGTTTACCCTAAGAGGGGGATTTCGGCAATTGCAATACCGATAAAGAAAAGTGATAAGAAGTGAGTCAAACACATTTACAGAAAGGAGACAAAGCGCCAGACTTTAAGGGATTGGATCAGGAGGGAAACGTCCGGGAGTTGATCAACTACCGGGGTAAAAAACTGGTCCTGTTTTTCTATCCGAAGGATAATACTCCAGGATGCACCGCAGAGGCCTGCAACTTGAGAGACAATTATGATCGTTTTCTGGAGAATGGATATGAGCTGCTGGGTGTGAGTGCAGATTCTGCCAAGAAACATCAAAATTTCATTGCCAAGTTCGATTTACCCTTCCCTCTGTTGGTAGATGAGGATCATACTGTGATAAAAGCCTATGGAGTCTGGGGACGCAAGAAATTTATGGGGAAAGAATATGACGGCATCTTACGTACCACATTCGTAATTGACGAAGAAGGGGTGATTGAAGAGGTGATTTCCAAAGTAAAGACGAAAGCTCACACAGATCAAATACTACAGTAGACGCGGGTAGAACCTAGAATTTAGGTGTGGAGTAAAAAATGGGAATAAAAATCATCGCAATCTTAGTGGGTAGCGAGATCTCTTCGTCAAGTCTGTCATCCACGATCCAATCTCTCAGATCTCCTTCCCAGGCCGTATAGATATCCAGTGTGCCAAATCGATCCCCTTTGAGGGACCATTCTTCCAATATATTTCCATATCGGCTTTGAACATCAAATCGATGTTTTTCGGATTTCACTTCCCACTGTCGCCAGTCATCTTTCCACACCGTCCGAATGGTGATCACTTCATTGTCAGCACGGAGTTCCCACAAGTTAGGATCACCCTTCCATTTCACCTGGATACTTCCACTTAGTTCTCCATATCTGAAGTCCCATTCACTCCAATCTCCCTTCAGAGGCCAGCGAATCGAGATTTCTCCGACGAGCGACTCATCTTCACCATACATTACCCATTCTGCGAAAGAATCATCCCAACGAGTGCCCATAGCCACAATATCCTGTGCCTGTACGGATGGCAAAAAAAGTATGCATAGCATGACCGTAATCAATCTGCTCATACCCTATAAATCATATGGAGTAAGGAAAAGTTTACCAACGTTGATAATGGATGGTAAATCTCTGGGAAATCTGGACGCCGTCTTCAAAAAGGCAGGTCATCATCCCCACCATCGTCGAACACAGGCTCTGTGGTCGCATCAGGAAAAGCATCGTCAGACGGAGGTGGTACGATGACTACATCTTCACCCGACTTTTCAATCTTCCAGGCATTCAGATTAGTGAAATACTTATCATTCCACTCACGTCCTCTCAAGTCGAAATGAACCTTCATCCGGTCACCTACACTATACGGATCGATGAGACCACATCGATCTTGCGTCAATTGAAATTTGACATACTGCATATAGTTGTTTGAATTTGTCTCCAGGACAAATTCACGAGCCTGAAAAGTGGCCGTCTTGTTTTCTGTATCATACTTGCGATGGAGCTTCCCCTCTATTTCAAATGACATGTTACTAGACTTACTTGGTGAGCCTCAAATGTAAATAATTGTCATACAAAAAACCTACATGTGTGTGAATTTATCCAGCAGACCGTACAAAAATCGATTTTGATAGAATGACATCATTACCTCGGTGGAGAGGACTTGGTCTAAGTAGGTGGCTAACTCAAGGTCCCTTCCTGACACTTTGGGTCGCCTAACAGTAAGGAGCATGAAGTCGGACAGAATGTAAAGGATAACATCTTTTCTATGCAACGGCTGCAACCAAAACGGAAAGAGCTGTGGATTTTTCGGCTATCACTTAAGTTATGTCACTCGATATACGTCAGAGGGTGTCTTACATACGACCGCCTTTCTTCCACTCATGGCTATCGGAGATCGAATAATATCTGGATTAAAGCGTAGTATTTTGACCCAGCTTTCATCATCAAACTCACGACCTCTGATATGCAGTTGATAGTATGGATGTGCTTTATTGAGTAAATCCTTAGGATGGCATTCAAGAGCTTGTAGAATGCGCTTCCAACTTGTTTCTGTGGAAGGGGTTTGTCCATAAGCGTACGTCCGCACATGCTTACTGACACTTCTTGCAATAGCTACCGTTTGTCGATCAGATCGATTTTCGGGATTGTAGTAGATTAAGATTTCTCTTTGATGGGTTTTCATATCGAATAATCTTGAATTGAGATAAAATATGAAATAAAATACTACAAAACAAGCATCATGCGAATATAAATTCTAAAGAAAATGAATTTGATAAAATATGCATCAACCCAATAATGGCTCGTAAATAAGATACTAGAAATCAGTAAGCCCTGGCAAACAGCACCCTTCGAGAAGATTTTTCCCCTGTAAGAATACATTTTCCATCCTCAGTGGGCTGCCCATTTGGAATGCATCGAATGGTAGCTTTTGTCAACTCCTTAATTTTAACTTCCGTTTCTCGGGTCCCATCCCAGTGTGCGCTCACAAATCCACCTTTCTCGTCCAAAGCCTTTACAAAATCGTCCCAATCATCTGCCACTGTCCAGTGATTTGCCCGATAGTCCACTGCTTTGTTCCAGAGATTCTTCTGGATAGAATCCATCAAATCAACTACCGTGTCTACTCCCTGGTCCAGCGATACCTGAAATTTCTCCTTGGTATCCCGGCGAGCCACTTCAATTTGATTTTGCTCCAGATCACGCTTTCCAATTCCAATTCTGACTGGAATACCTTGCATCTCATATTCTGCAAATTTGAATCCCGGTCTTTTCTTCGCATCATTATCGATCTTGACGGTGATACCCTTTGCTCTCAATTCCTCAGCAATCTTGTCAGCTACCTCGTTTATCTCCGGACTCGGTTTTGGTATGGGCACAATCACCACCTGGGTGGGTGCTAACTTTGGCGGAAGCACGAGTCCATCATCATCAGAGTGCGTCATGATCAGTCCACCCATCAGTCGGGTAGAAACACCCCAGGATGTGGCCCAGACAAACTCTTCCTTATTATTTTGATTTAGATACTTGACGTCGAAGGCTTTGGCGAAGTTTTGTCCGAGGAAATGAGAAGTTCCGGCTTGTAGCGCCCTACCATCCTGCATTAGGGCTTCAATTGTATAGGTATCAACGGCTCCTGCAAATCGCTCATTTTCTGTCTTAACTCCCTGAACGACAGGCATCGCCATGAAGTCTTCAGCGAACGAAGCATAAATGCCCTGCATACGAAGCGTTTCTTCCACAGCTTCAGCTTCGGTGGCATGTGCTGTATGGCCTTCCTGCCAAAGAAACTCAGCAGTGCGAAGAAACAAACGGGTACGCATTTCCCAGCGGACTACGTTAGCCCACTGATTGATAAGGAGCGGAAGATCTCGGTATGAATTGATCCAGTCCCGGTATGTATTCCAAATGATGGTCTCCGAAGTAGGACGTACGATCAATTCCTCCTCTAGTCTGGCCTCAGGATCTACTATTACACCCTGTCCATCAGGATCCTGCTTGAGTCTGTAGTGTGTCACCACAGCACATTCTTTGGCAAACCCTTCGACGTGATCAGCTTCTTTACTCAAAAAACTCTTGGGTATGAAAAGCGGAAAGTACGCATTGACATGCCCTGAATCTTTAAACATCTTATCCAATTGAGCCTGTATCTTCTCCCAGATGGCAAAGCCGTAGGGCTTGATCACCATACATCCCCTTACCGCCGAATGCTCAGCTAATCCTGCCTTCTTGACAATGTCATTATACCACTGCGAATAGTTCTCCGATCGTGGAGTTATTTCCCTGGCCATATTTGTTGTTATATCCGTTTTTGCGTTGTACTTAACTCTTTGATTAAAAAAGTGTTAAGACGAAACTATTCCCTTTGAAAACCTGTCTTTACTAATGAATACTTCTCGATGATTTTGCTTTTAACAGCCTGTTTTTCAAACTTTAAAGGATCATTAACAGGAAATCGAGGCAAAAGTAATAAATTAGACTTTGAAAGAGCGTCAGGGTAATTTTATGCTAAAACAACTACAGATGAAAAGTTACATTTTAAAAATCAGTTCAGTCTTCTTGATGACCATGTTAGCCACAATGGCTGCTATGGCGCAATTTGACGATATCTACTTCGATCCGGAGGCTGACGATTTGTATGTAGATGTCTATGAAGAGTCAGGAGATACGTATGTAACCGAAGATTACTACTACGACGATGATGACTATGACTATTACGAGGAGGATGATTACTATTATACATCGCGCATAAGACGCTTCAATAGACCAGTCACATCTTTTGGATTTTATGATCCCTTCTATTTCGACCCATTTTACTATGACCCATTTTTCAGTAGGGGAAGTTTAATCTCTTTCAACTTTGGATCACCCTGGAATCGCTGGAATCGATGGAATCGTTTTAACAGTTGGAACCGATATGCTGGATTCTATGATCCTTTCTACTATGACCCTTTCTTCTATGGTTCTAGAAGAGGCAGCTACTTATCTTGCTATTTTGGATACGCAAATCCATATGCTCGAGCTTACGGTTATGGTGGATACTATGGATTTGGAAATAACTTTTACACGACCAATAATTTCTACCGCAATAATGGGTACGATATCTATCAGCCCGTATATGGCAATAATAGCAGAGGGCATTACTATGGCACACGAAGGAGCGGTGCTGTAAAAGCGGCTCCATCTGCAGTGATCGGTGGGTCACCCCGAACGACTTCACCTCGGGTAGCCACAGGAAACGGAGTTCAGAGTCCTCGAACAAACGTCACTCGTGCAGGCGCCAATGTAAATCGAGCAGGTGTAGGACGATCTTCTGTGACTGACTCAAGAACAGCTTCAGCGATTCGACGTCCTCGAGTGCAGACTAAGCGTTATGAAGGGACTCGTAGTACAAGAGCGACAACTACTAGAACATATAGCCCAAGGACTTCAACCGGGACGACACGATCATATACTCCTTCGAGGAGCGGTAGCTCTATAAATCGGTCCATGACACCGACAAGAAGAACTGCACCTGCAAGGACTTCGACATCCACCTCGCAAAGAAGTTATACACCACGGAGTTCAGGTTCATCAAGAACATATTCTCCAAGATCAAGTGGGACTTCAAGAAGCTATACTCCGAGTAGAAGTAGTTCGCCCACTAGAAGTTACACTCCAAGTTCAAGTGGAGTATCAAGATCAACAGGTAGTAGTACTCGATCTTCTGGATCCACTACCAGATCTTCACCAAGAAGAAACTAGAATAGAAAATTAATCCTACTGTAGTAGGTATAAAATATTTGATGGGTGGGGCCGGACTTACAAGTTTCCACCCATTTTTTATGCCCCTGAACCAAGTACAATGAGAACGTCTTAACAAAAAAGGGAGACTTATCATGATAAATAGCATTTTAAAAATACTAGGCATCAGTCTGATTGCGACCGTCGTATCATTTGCTCAAAACTCGACAGATGCCTTACGATATTCATATCTGAATCCGCAGGGGACTGCCCGTGCGATGGGAGTAGGTGGCGCTATGGGTGCGTTAGGTGGTGACTTCACTTCGGTAGCTATTAATCCGGCAGGAATTGCTGGATATTGGAAGTCAGAATTTATGTTTACGCCTGCCTATTCCAATATCAAAACGATCTCTTCACTCAATCAAAATCCTTCGTCGGAGCAAATCGACAATCAGTTCAATATCAGCAATCTGGGAATTGTTTTTGCCAATACGCCACAGCGTGGTCCCTGGAAGAGTGTGAGCCTGGGATTTGGGATCAATAAGATGGCAAGTTTTCAGCAGGAGTTCTACTATCAGGGAGAGACCAGCGGAAGTATAACTGATCGTTTTGCCGGGCTTGCAACAGGAATCATTGATCCTGATTTTCTAGACCCCTATGAAGCAGGTCCAGCCTTTGAGACAGGGGCAATTTACGACATCCAGGGTGATGGTGTCTATGAAACAGACTTCGTGGGATCTGAATCTGAGATGTTCAATAAAGAACAATTTGTCACTACCAGTGGGTATTTCAACGAGATGTCGATCGCATTTGGAGGCAACTTCAAAGACCAGCTCCTATTGGGAGTATCTGTCGGGATACCCTTCATCATGTACGAATCAGAAAAGAACTATCTGGAATCGGATCCGACGGATGTGATCCCAGCCTTCAATGAGCTGTCTTTTAGTGAATACTTAACCACCGAAGGTGGAGGAGTCAACGTGAAAATTGGAGCCATTGCCAAGATAAATAAATCCTTTCGTGTCGGTGCTGCATTCCACTCCCCCACTTTTATGACGCTCACCGATCGCTTCACTACTGATTTACGATATGATTTTGATCAGGGATCTGGTAATGAATCATTTAGTTCTGCCGGACCGGACGGAGAGTTTGAGTATGGACTGACCACACCCTGGAGAGCGGTGGCTAACGCAGCCATGATTATCGGTAAATCAGGGTTTGTGAGTGCCGATGTAGAATATGTAGATTATGGTACTGCCAAATTCAATTTCACACGAAATAGTGACAGCTTTGAAGATCGGGAGTATCAGGACATCGTAAATCAGGAAATTAAAGACATATATGGCGGTGCTGTGAATGTGCGCCTGGGAGGTGAGCTCGCGGTAGATGCTTTTCGGGTGAGAGGCGGTGTACAATTGCTTACCAGCCCATTTGTAGATGACAATACGATGCAGTCAACTATTACATTGGGAGCAGGTGTGCGAGGGAATAAGGCGTTTCTTGACCTTTCTTTCAATTACAACAATCAGAAGGAAGCATACCTACCTTACGCAGTGACTGGAGCACCCCAGCAAGTTGTAGATAACAAGATCAACCGAAGTCAGCTATTAATGACGATAGGATTTAAGATATAATCTGGCGAAGGTCTGATGTGACAAGCCAGCAGCTATACCAGTTGCTGGTTTTTTTATGCGCCGAGATCTTTCAACCGATCTGTAAGATTTCCCTGCTCGATACTTCGGATGTTGTTTGCCAACTCCCGCTTCAGTCCAGCAATCTGATTCAAATCTTGCTCCCAAAAATCCACTTTTGCCAGGATCCGTTCCACTACTTCTTCCAGACCCATCAGATCCATTCGATATTGCGACCACAATTCCCGGAAGAATCGAAGCGTCATTTCATCATCTTTCAACGGTATTTCTTCTCCTTGCCAGAAACCTCCCTCGTACAGTCTGATCAGTGCGGCAAAAGCCAATACCATGCGCGGTGGTAATTCACCGAACTTCTCATAAAATGCTACCAGGCTGGGTAGTACTCTGGTCTTGAATTTGTCGATGGAATTTAGTGCAATACTTGATAGTCTGTGTTGGACAAAGGGATTTCTGAATCTGTCCAGAATCTCCTTCGTGTAATTCTCAATAGTATCATGTTCGTAGGGGAGCGTACGACCTATTTCCTCGGAAAGTAGACGAAGAAGAAATTTGGAGCAGAAATCATCTTCCATAAAGGAGCCTACCGTTTCAATACCTGCGAGCACCCCTACTGGGACCATGCAGGTATGCGATCCATTTAGAATTCGAACTTTTAAGGTGCGGTATTTGCTCAAATCGTCAGTAAAATGGACGTTAAGTCCTAGTTGTCGTAGTGGCAGTTCGTCTTCCAAAGAATCGGGTCCCTCAATAGCCCACAGATGATATGGCTCTGCTGTCACCAGCAAATCGTCCTGATAGCCGATCTCTCCCATATAAGGGGCGGGATCTGAGGGAAATCCTGGAACGATTCTATCTACGAGCGTATTACAGAAGGTACATGAATCATGAATCCATGAGACGAATTCCTCCTCCAGGTCCCATCGCTTTGCTAACTCCAGGATCAATGACTTAAGTTGGTCACCATTTGATTCTATTAACTCGCAGGGTAATACAACCATTCCCATCCTGGCATCACCGTCAAAGTGAATAAACCGACGATATAAAAATGCAGTGAGCTTAGCGGGAAACGATGGAGGACAAACTCCACTGAGGGTATCTCCTTCATCTAGTGTGATACCTGACTCCGTGGTATTGGAGACGATAAATCGTATAGATTTCAGACCGGCAAGCTCAAGAAAGGACTCGTACTCAATATAGGGATGCACAATCCGTCCTATCGATTGGACGAGCAGATTTTGCTGAATCTTATCTCCCTGACCAAACCCACGAATGGCTACGTGAAACAAACCATCCTGATCTCGCAATGTCTGATAATCACCTCCAGCTGTAGGCTTCACAACAATGATACTTCCATCAAAGAGTCCTTGCTGATTCATCAGCTCAACCATCCAATCGGTGAAAGCCCTCAGGAAATTACCTCCACCAAACTGTATTATGCGGGGAGGATTCATGGCTCGATTACCTAGTGCGTTGTTGCTTAACTTTTCCATGCTCACTTTACTCAAGCCCGAAAATAGTACTTTGATAGACCAATCAACTCAAAAAATGTAGGTTTACACTGTCAATACATTGAATATGGACATTATAGATAGTGAGCAACTCCTTGAAGCTCTGGAGCTGGAACAAATCGAAAAAAATATATATCGAGGCCAGAATCATGACATCGGAGCTCATCACGTATTTGGTGGTCAGGTACTTACTCAGTCTTTGCATGCCGCTCAATTGACGGTGCCTCAAGATCGCTTTGTTCATTCTATGCATGGTTATTTTATACTGCCGGGAGATCTCAACGCACCGATTATCTACATGATAGATGAAGTCCGTGATGGAGGAAGCTTTTCCACACGACGAGTAAAAGGAGTCCAATATGGCAAGGACATTTTTATCACCGCCATTTCCTTTCAATTGCAGCAGGATGGATTTGATCACCAGATTGAAATGCCGGCTGTGGAAAAGCCTGACCAGCTGCTATCAGATAGTGAATTAGTTGCAAACTTCAAGGATCAGTTGCCGGCAGGAGCAGAACGATTCTTTGTTACGCGTCCCATCGAATTTAGACCATTAAGGCCGATCGACTATATCGCACGTAAAAAAAGTGAGCCATTGCGGCATGTCTGGTTTCGTACCCGTGGCTCTCTTCCCGATGATCCTGTAGTGCATCAGCGTATACTTGCATACGCCTCAGATTACAATCTACTCACGACTTCCTTGCTTCCTCATCAGCATGAAGTAAATTTCAAAAGACTTCAGATGGCGTCTATTGATCATGCTATGTGGTTTCACAGACCCTTCCGGGCTGATGAATGGCTTTTATACGCTATTGATAGTCCCAGTGCAAGTGGTGCACGCGGCTTCAATCGTGGCAGTATCTTCAAAGAAGATGGTACCCTTGTAGCTTCCGTGGTGCAGGAGGGCTTACTCCGCCAGAAGACTAAGTAAGTACACTCATATTTTCAGATCTTAAAGAAAATGCCTTTGCGATACAGCCAATAGCAGAGATACCAGAGACAAAACCAAACCAGTAACGCATTACTGATTAGCAATAGGTCTTCTGAAAAACCTAATGCTCGAAAGAGGCCGTCATTGAAAATACGGACGAAGTCATTAAACCACTGATATCCTACAGTTTCGGCGAAGAGATATATGAAAATTGGATTCATGCCGACTATAACAAAAAAGGTGACCCATTTGCCATCTTTGCCTTTCACATCCACCAACCAGTACGCCAGTGCCAAGGATAACAAGCAATATCCCGCAGAAACGATCACAAAACTGGTGGTAGCAATGCGCTTGATAATCGGTGTGATATGCAGCCAGTCCAGAGAATATCCGATCAGCAGGCAAGAACCTCCCGCCACGATAAGGATACGAATCCGATCCCTCGCATCTCGATTAGAGAGAAACAGTTCTCCACACATGGCACCCCAAATGGTATGGGCTGCGGTAGATATGCAATTGATGGCCACCCATCCCCCACCATTGGTTTTACCCATTAGTAGCATATCGGTGTAGCTACCAAAATTGAATTCCTGAGAAAACGGATCTCCGGGATGGTACAGCCGATAGGAAATCTCTGCAATCAATAACATGAGAAAGGCAATACTAAACTGTAGCTTCCAGTTTTTCCGAAGCAGGAGAAAAGTCACCAGGATCGTGAAAGACAATTGAGAAAGCACATTCCATAGTTCCCATACGATGCGATGACTATACACACAATACAGTCCTACACCAAAGGCCAGTAACAATCCACACCTCCTTAGAATGTGCTTGAATGCATCCCCGTAAGTACCTCCTTTTGACATTCGGCCCTTGAGGGAAAATGGCATAGCCACACCTACGATGAACATAAAGAAGGGCTGAATCAGATCCCAAAATCGAAGTCCATTCCATGGATGATGATGAAATTGATTGGCAAGCTCGAAAGCAAGACCAGAGCTACCGGCGTTGGCAGACCATGTATGGTAAACACCCGCGGCCTCACCCATGAGCAAAAACATAGTGAGACCACGAAACAAATCCAGAGAACGTAACCTTTTTTTCATAACAGCGGTTGATCTGTTTCCTGGGGCACAATATTTTCTTTGTCTAATCAGTTTAAAAAAGTCGCTCAAATCATCTCACTTAAAGCTAGGAAATAAAAACGCTTTATTCTCCTATTCAGGAACCAGGACATCACTCAAACAATTTATATTTAAGACGTTTCTGTCATTATTGGATGACTACTTATAAATGCATGGTCGGAAAGACATGAAAATAATCACACTCCCGGTACTCATACTCTTACTATTTGGTGTTAGTCAGAATGAACCTCTAAAAGTGTATGAAGCTCGTAAGCTCACCGATAGCATTGTTATAGATGGACTGGATGATGATGTTGTGTGGAATGAGGCCGTTGTTCTAACAGATTTTAAACTATATTGGAGCGATGCGATAGCCCAGCCTACCTCCTTCCGTGCTTTCTGGACCAATGATCAATTTTATTTTCTTTACAATGTGATTGATGATAATATCGTCCCACCTACGGTGACTCAAGATCGGGGCACAATTCCTACAGATCGCATTGAAGTATTTCTGCAATCCAATGGCACCATGAATCCCTATTACTGCCTGGAAATGGGTGCAGAAGGGAATACGCTTGCCTATGTAGCGAGACATTACCGGGATTTCGACTTTACGTGGATCTGGCCTGAAAACTCCTTCGAAGTAGAGGCCTCAAAGACGAATGACGGGTACATTGTGGAGGGTCGTATCAGTATGGAGTCTCTTAGGAATCTGGGTGTGCTTCAAAATGAAAATATGATGAAAGTCGGCTTATTCCGAGGTGATTATCACCGATCTCCCGGCAAGCATTCGAGTGTAAAGTGGATCAGCTGGGTGGACCCACAGACCAAGTCACCTGACTTCCATGTACCTTCTGCATTTGGTCAGATTATGCTGGTGCAATAGATCCTAGTCAGATCTCAAGGCATTTACCGGATTTGCAAGAGCGGCTTTCAATAACTGCCCACCTGACGAAACCAATGTCATAATAAGAGCCACGGATGCTGCCAGTATGAAGGGCACCCATCCGATGTGTATCTGATACGTAAACTGTGCCAACCATTCTTGCAGAAAATAATAGGTGACTGGTACCGCTATGACATATCCCACCAAAAGCAGGATAGCAAACTCCCTAATCAGTAGAAAGCTAAGATCTAATACGGATGCTCCTAATACTTTCCGCACTCCGATCTCCTTCTTGCGCTGAGTTGCCATGAAAGCAGATAATCCTAAGATGCCAATACCTGCTATAAAAATAGCCATCATGGCAAAGAATGTGAATATTCGGAAAAATCGCTCTTCAGCTCGATACATTTCATCAATCCTGTCATCCAGAAAATTAAACTCATACAATTCTTCTGAGGCAAACTGGGTCCAATTGTCCTTGATACCTGCCAGTGTTTCCCTCATATTGTCTCCACTGATACGGATAGTCATCCAATTGAGCCATGTTTTACTAATGAAATATGCCACCGGCTGTACCGTATTGTATAAAGATTCATGATTATAGTTGTCCACCACACCGACGATAGTACCCCTACGGGGCACCCAGCTACCATCATTAAATTCACTGGTTTCGAATCGCTTACCCACGGGATCATCCCAACCAAAAAAGTCAACAGCTGCCTGATTCAGAATGAATGCTGACGTATCATCACTACCAAAGTCCCGGGAGAAGTCGCGACCTGCTGTAAAATCTACTTCTAGCGTCTTGAAGAAATCATAATCGGTAGTGACGATCTTAATGCTCGTTCTTCCGTTGGGATCGGGTTCGAATTGCTCGGCCTTAAAGCCTAAATTACTACTCAGTCTGCCAGTCAATTGTTTATTTGATCCACCTACGCTTAATACAGCAGGGTCCTGCAATAATTGAGATTTTAGAGCCTGATACTGATCCAGTTCAGGTATAGGTACCATGATCAGATTTTCACGATTAATTCCCAGGTCTTTATTCTTGAGAAAATTCCACTGTTGAAAGACAACAACCGTTGCAAAAATCAGGGTGACAGAAATAAAAAATTGGAAGCTTACCAGTGCTTTCCTCAGGGTACCGCTTTGGCTCATATTTTTGCTTTCTCTAAAAACTCGAGTCACACCAAATTTTGAAAGATATAATGCCGGATAACTTCCTGATAGTAATCCTACTCCCAGAGTAAGTATAAGTGCCCCCAGCAGGATATCATAATTCTGATTGACATCCAGGCTCAGGCTTTTTTCGACAAAATTATTGAAGGCGGGCAAAGTCAGTAGTACCAGTAAAATGGCGAATAACAGGCCCAGGAAAGAAATGAGAGTTGATTCACTGAGAAATTGCTTAATTAGTGCTACCCGGGGAGCCCCTAATGTCTTCCGCACACCGATTTCCAGTGACCTTTTAATGGATCGAGCAGTGGCTAGATTCATATAATTGATACAAGCCAGGAGGATGATAAAAAGGGCAATAGACACCGAGATATAGATATATTTTATATCGCTATTGGCCTGAATTTCCCCGGGCAGGTTGGAATGTAAATGAATATCTGTCATTTTCTGAAGCTCAATTCCCACACCCTCTGATGCTCCTTCTCCCAGATTTTTTTCAATAAAATCGGGCAACTGACTTTGGATGCTGGTCACCATCTCTGCATCCTCCAGGAGCATATATGTATAAGAGCTACCTTCTCCCCAATTATTTAACACCAGTTGATTAAAGACTCTTGGTGCTGAGGCCATGGATACCAATGCTTCCATATTCAGGTGCGTGTTGCCAGGCAGATCTCTGTAGATTCCCGTTACTTCTAGGAATCCTTCTGATCGAAACTCCAGGGACTCGCCTATGGGATTCTTGCTGCCAAAAATCTTCCGGGCAGTTGATTCTGATATCACTACCGAAAAAGGCTCAGAAAGAGCAGTAGCGGGATCACCATGAACAAAATGGAAATCAAATATTTCGAACAATTCGGGATCAGCGAAGAAGGCATGGTCCTGGACATAGTTTTTTTCTTCGTACGTGATGAGAGACCCTGAGTAATCCACCAGTCGAGCTGATTTGGCAATCTGCGGGAAATCTGTATCAAGTGCTGGTTTGAGGCGATAAGGACCAATGGGCATCTTCTGTCCCTGGCCGTTTTGCTTTCCCCACACCATGATCGCCCGATACACTTGATCCGCTTTGGAGTGATGTTTGTCAAAACTTAGCTCGTCCTTTACAAAGAGCATGATAATGATCGAAATAGCCAATCCCAGGGCCAGACCACTGATGTTGATTATTGCATAAAACTTATCTCGACGAATGGTCCGGAATGCTATCTTCAGGTAGTTAAAAATCATCACGTGAACTTTGGTGGTCTTTTTAAGAGACGAAGGGAGTCGGGCATAGGTTGCAAAAGCCTTTTAATTTGCCATTCTGGAATAAACCTTGGACGACATCAATATGAATGAGGAAATTGAAAGGAGGGATAAAACATCCAAGGAAGGCACCCTACAACAGGCTCTTTTTCCTGTGGTTTGTCTTTTGGCACTCATCAGCTATGGTTTGATACTACGGCCATTAGTCTGGTCTGATGATCCACTGCCTTTGGAAATCATATTTATTGTTGCCAGTACGTTGGCTGTAGCACAGTTATTCTACCTCGGATATACCTGGGATCAAATTCAAAAGGCAATCATGGGTAAGATTCTGCGTGCGTTTCCCACACTAATGATTCTATTTGCCATCGGTCTGATTATTGGCTCCTGGATGGTAAGTGGCACGATCCCGATGCTTGTCTATTACGGCATCAAGAGTATCAACACGGATTTTATTTATGTGCTGGCTTTTCTCGTACCGGCCTTGTTTTCCTCTTTTACCGGCACCTCGTTCGGTAGTGCAGGTACCATCGGAGTAGTGGTCATGGGGGTATGCATTAGTGTCCAGGCAAATCCCGGAATCGCTGCCGGGGCCATCATAGGTGGGTCATATTTCGGAGATAAGATGTCTCCTCTTTCAGATACCACAAACATCGCAGCCCTCGCCACCGAGGTGGATCTGTATGACCACATACGCAGCATGTTTTACACGACGATTCCTTCAGCCCTCATTGCCGCTTTCATATATGCAGTTGTCGGATTTACTAATCCTGTAGCAAAGTCCGAATCTGACTTTACGCTAGTATCTCAAACACTGGAAGCCCTGGATCAGCTCTTTGTCTTTAACCCTCTACTACTCTTACCTCCTCTGATTGTACTCTACGGGTCACTGAAGAAAAAAGCCACACTACCTACGCTGGTGACATCCTCCTTAGTGGCGGCGATACTTGGATTATTGATACAACACTTTACGATCGAAGATGTGTCACAAAGTTTATACAAAGGATTTGAGACGGGAATGGCCACAAGTGAAGCGCTACCTTCTCATGTGATCACACTTCTCAACCGGGGTGGCCTTTATGCCCTAAATGACGCCATTATCATAGCTCTAATGGTGTTTATCTACGTGGGAATCATTGACGTAATAGGTGCTATGGAGCAGATTGTAAACCGATTCCTGGGGTTTGTGAAAAAAAGGAGTGGTGTTGTCCTGGCATCCCTGTTTTCTTCGGCCATCACAAGTGCTCTCACGTCCAATCAATATGCCACTAGTTTTATCGTGGGTGATGCATTCAAAAGCAAGTATGATCAACTGGGTCTTTCTCGCCGTGTCCTATCCAGGTCACTGGAAGACTACGGTACGATGTTCGAAAGTCTGGTACCATGGTCGCCCACAACCATCTTCATGGTCAGTACTTTGGGTGTTGCTTTTGCTGACTACTGGCACTGGCAACTTCTCTCCCTGGTCAATCTTCTGGTGGCACCTGCTATCGCCCTACTGGGTATAGGAATGTTTAAGCAATTGAGCGGAGGCGAAAAAATAGAATCACAGGCTCAGCCGTAGTCCCAGTGTAAAACTACGTCCCGGCATCCGATAGCGCTCCAATTCTTCGTACTGCGTATTGTTGATATTATCGATCGAAAAGTAGGTTGAAAACATATCACTGAAGGCATAGGTAATCTTTCCCCCGAATAGTGCATAAGCTGACGGTTCATTTCCGGGATAAATGAACACTTCCTTTATGGCACTTCGATATCGACCATTGACCTGCAATGTGACAGGTCCCCACTCGCTGGTAAGTAGTCCATTCAATGCATGCTTGTATTTGTAAGCCAAATAGTCATTCTGTCGACCTTCGGAAACATCCCTGGCGTCCAGATAGGTATAAGTCAACCTTAGTTTTGCAATTTTCGGAATATCGAATAAGGAAGTAAACTCCACTCCTTGCATGACCGCATCATTCAGATTGATCACTTCAAAGACGAGGCCTCCATCGGGCGTGGCCACCTGTCGAAACGATATCAGATCACGGTACTTATTGTAATACAACGCCAGGTCGGTCGTCAGATAGGGACTCCACGTTTTCTTAAAGCCCGCTTCATAGGAAAAATTCAATTTCTCTGCTCTTAGAGTAGGATTGGGTCGAAAGCGCAAACCTCCACCCTGTTCAAACTTGATAAACCGTTCAGCAATAGAGGGATTGCGAAATGCCTGTGCAAACAACATTCTAAGGCTAGCACTTTCGGTCGGTTGATAAACGGCAGCAATCTTGGGACTCCATCGAGACTCGTTAAAGGAGTTTTCAAGATCAAAATGATCATAGCGGACGCCCAGAGTTATGTTGAACAATTCACCCAGACTGATTTCATCCTGCACATATACACCTGCTGTCCAAGATCTATGTTCGCCGTACAGCACTGTATCGGGCACACCATCCACATAGTCGGACTTCAGATCGGCTCCAAAAGAGAAGTAGTGTCTGTCCTTATGGAGATCCATCTGGTAGGCTCCACCCCAACGTCGGGTTTCCACCGTTTCGATATCTACTGACTGCTTACCAAAGTTGACGTTACTGTCTGACTCATCGTCAGGATCATCATTAAACGAAAACTCTGAAAAATTAGAATAGTAATATGTTCGTGCAAAATGTCGAATCCGAGCACTCGGAATTGACTGATAATTTAGATCTGCACTAAACTCCCTTCGATCCTGATAATCATCCTTTCGGTGGTCTGCCACCTGATAGGCCTGTCGTGTGCTAAGCCAGGTAGCGGGAGCATCATTTTTTATCCGATTAAAATTTCCGGAAAAAGTCCATGTATCTTTTGAGTTCGGTGTGTAGATCAATTTTCCAAAACTCTGGACCATATCAAAACCTGATTTCTCACGGTGGCCATCATTTGACCGTAGGCCTCCATCCAGGATATATTGCCAATTGCCCTTCTGACCACCCAGGCCTGCCGACAGGTTATAAAACCCACCATGGGCATCATATCCTGTGTATACAGGAGCCTTACTAAAAAAACCGTGGTTGGCATGAGCCGTAAACTGAAAGGGTCTGTCAGGAGTTTTGGTGATCACATTGATAACCCCTCCCATTGCACTACTTCCAAATAAGGAGGAGTATGCACCCTTCACAATCTCAATGCGATCTACTGATTGTAAAGGCACCAAATTCCAAAGAGCTCCACCTGATTCCGGGCTAAGAGCAGGGCGACCGTCAATGAGCAGAAGGACTCTGTTTCCAATACCACCTCCGGCGACTTCAGAGGCTCCACGTATCGATACGGCCTGGATATTCCCTCCACTCGATCGCGTGACCTGTACTCCCACAGCCTGGTCCAACGCCTGATCAAAGGTGCTAAGGTTCTGACTTTGTATTTCCTTTTGATCCAGGACTTGTACGGAGGCCGGTGCATTAAGTGCAGTCTGAGGTCTCCTCGCTGCTGTCACCACAACAGACTCCATGTTGGAAGAACCCACTTCCATCTGAATATTGACGACCTGAAATAAGGAATCACCCAATTCAAAGGGATCTGATTGCGCCGCCTTGTATCCCAGGTAAGTGGCGATTACCTTGTAGGTACCTGGCGGCACGTTCACAAACTCAAAAAAACCTTCATTATCTGAAGTAACTCCCAGATTAAGAGGTATCAATCGAATATGTGCCGAGGGTAATCCCTCCTGTAAATCTGAACTGGTTATCTGACCGGATATGCTATGAAGATCTATTGTCTGTGCTTTCAGAGCCTCGCACCATAGCAAACCTGTCAATCCTGAAATGAAGAACAAGATGCTATGCCGTCTAGACATATATACTGAAATTTACATGTGGGTAGATCTGTTTTCTCAGGCTAATACCAACGATTGACAAAATTGAAATCACAGGTAATATCAAGAACCAATTCATCCCCAGCCTGGATAGTAATTGGTTCGGGAGGAATTTCATTGATGACGGTAATAAATCCATTCTGCCCAGGGACCTTTATCCAAACTCCATGACTGATCCCCGTTGGATTGTCCCAGTGCACACCCAACGTGGCTGTCTTCCTACTTGGATCATTAATAAAGTCATGTCTGAAACCCACTGCCAAAGCGGAGTAGGTTCCAGGATCAACTTCCAGTTCGTAAGAATACAAGTTTGAGGTTGGATTATATTCAAGTATAACAGGATTCTGCGAGTTGTATGGTGCACCAATAGCAAAGGTACCTCCAGGTACACCCGGTCCTAAAACTTCATCATCGATCATGCCCCAACCAGCAGGTGGGTTCAACGAAAATTCCGGAAAGATGGTCACCTGTACTTCACCGCTGTCCACCCAGGTGGACCAGACATCATTATTCTGCATGGTGATCGTACCCATGATTTTTCCCATGGTAATCACCTGGACCGGATCATCATCTTTGTCACAAGACGATAAAACGATAAGTGCTCCGAGTATCAATGTCAGGCTTAAGAAACGTGCTGAAAATTTCATAGATCTACTTGCAATTTTTAAGAAATGCAAACCTATGAAGATAACGTATCAAAGACACTGACAGTCAGCATGCTGAGTCTAAAATGACAGTTTTATGACGGTTCGCTAATTCGCATTCCTGTGCAATTCTTAGCATATCAAGGGTCGCTAAACTTCAAAGTGTGAGTCATTCACATCATTTATTTTACAATCTTTATAGTTATGCATAATTTGTTTTACAATCTTTATAGTTATGCATAAAAACTATCTGGGAGAATTCGAGGAACTACTGCTTACGGTCGTAGGTATTCTGGGAGATAAAGCATATGGAAATGCGATTAAACAGGAGATCAAAAAGCACCTGAATCGTGAAGTGCATCTCAGTGCTGTACATATGACCATGTATCGGCTGGAGGAAAAGGGATATGTAACATCCTCATACGGTGGTGCGACCTCTCAGCGAGGAGGTCGACGCAAAAGATATTTTCATTTGACAAGTGCCGGCTTAGCTATTCTACGACATTTGAAAGATCAACGGATGATTTTATGGAAGCTCCTACCGGATTTAAATAACTAAAAGATGTGTGATAACCAGAAAGATTCATGGATTATCCGATTCCTTGAATGGATTTTACCCACCGGTTTTGACGAAGGAATTATTGGAGACCTCTTGGAGGAATACGAAGCAGGATTAAACAGAAAGGGATATTGGAAATCAAAGTTAACTCTGTTTTGGGGTATCATTCGATTTACACATCCCTTCCTCCTTGTAAAGAGAGTAAATTCGTCACCAAGATTTTCTCTTGCTCTTCTTCGCCATCAGGGGATACTATCCATTAGAACACTGAGAAAGCAAAAAGCCATTAGCTCGATTAATATCTTCGGATTGAGCTTGTCCACCGCATTTATAATATTATCATTCCTCTATATCAAGACTGAAAGACAATTTGACAAATTTCATTCCGACAAAGATCATATCTGGAGAGTATATCAATCTCATTTTAATCTCGAAACAGGACAAAAAAACAGGGAAAGTGCGATTACCTCAAGTCCTCTGGGAAAGGATCTGGGTAGTGAAATTCCTCAAATCAAAAGATATTCGAGGGTTGGGAGCTCAAGTGGAAATATAATTGTAGAAGATGTACACTATAGTGAGGTCTATACATTTGTTGATAGTGACTTTCTTCATATGTTTGACTTTCCATTACTCTATGGGGATAAATCAAAGGCACTCTCCGATCCTCGATCCATAGTACTGTCACAGAAATTGGCTAATAAATACTTCAATAAAACGAATGCGGTCGGTGAAATCATCAAATGTCAAATCGGCGATCAGATGTTTGATGCCCTGGTGACGGCTATTATTGATCCCAAAACAGACAAATCAAGTATTCAGTTTGAAATGCTGATGCCATTTGACAACTATGAATCGGTTGTAGGAAATGAAATGTTCAACTCCCATAACTTTGGCATTGTCGAAAATTACATTCAAACATACGATGACATTGACCCAGAAGTATTCTCGACACTAATTTCTGCATCAATTCAAAAATTCATTACCAATGAAAAAGAAATGATCAAATTGGGCATCCAATCCCTGGAAGAAATTCATATGAGTAATGGAATAGTAGGAAATGCATCATTCTCCAATCCTAGGAAGGTCTATATATCGCTGGCGCTAGCCATTGTCGTCCTAATTATCTCAAATATTAACTTCATTAATCTAAGTCTCTCGCAAGTACTAGATCGACTTGATGAAATGTCATTGAGAAAAATACTTGGAGCCACTTCAGGTGGCATCAGATCGCAGCTAATTATCGAGTCGATTCTGGTTTCAACAATTTCGATCATACTAGGACTTACAGTTGTTCATTTTTCACTTCCATATATCACGCGAATATTGCAGTTGCCGATAGACCTTCAGTTAGACTTCT
Source organism: Saprospiraceae bacterium (assembly GCA_050298535.1). Classification (GTDB taxonomy): domain Bacteria; phylum Bacteroidota; class Bacteroidia; order Chitinophagales; family Saprospiraceae; genus JABDMH01. The sequence goes on along the minus strand of JBNKUI010000039.1, from coordinate 34,923 downwards.
ACACCTGGATATTCCTGGCATCTATCCTTATTGGTACGGGACTAACTGCTGGGCTGATACAGATGCGGATTATCCAGTCGTCCTATAGAGGAAAAGGGGAGAGTATCATTAGTAGAAACACAAGGGGAGAATTATTTATGAAACGTGGTCTCATCGTAATTCAATTTGCCCTATCATTAATATTGGTTGTTGGAACCTACGCCCTACATCAACAGATGAAGTTCATACAAGAAAAAGAGCTTGGATATGACTCAGAGTTTCTCATAGAACTTGCTCTAGGGGAGACTGAAAATCTGGAAGAATCCCAGCGTCTGGTCAATAGATTTAAAAATGCCTTACGCTATGAGACAAGTATTTCCAGCATTGGAGCAACGATGAATAGTCATCAGGAGCCCTGGACTAAATTGACAATCGAACAGAATGATGGAAGTAATAGATCGATATATTATAATCAGGTTGACGAAGATTATCTAGCCACCATGAATCTCCAGCTTATTGATGGAAAGGGTTTTCAATCCGACACGTCAGACAATCATCGATATATTATTGTAAATGAGTCTCTACTTAAATATTTTGGATGGAATAATTTTAATGGTAAGCATATCCCGGGAAAGAACTTGGGGCTTGATCATGAAATTATTGGTGTTGTGAAAGACTTTCACTTTGAGTCCCTGCATCATCAAATCGAACCACTTATTCTGGCCTTAGATGATCGGTCAATTAAATCTGGAATCACTGGCTTATCCACATATGTCTGGCCTCCTAGTCTCTACCAAATTATTTTAAAAATAAAAGACCGTTCGATTGGCGATGTCATCGAATCACTACGCAATGAATGGAAATCCGTATTTCCTGATCGACCATTTCAGTATTCAATTGTTGACGACACGATCGAAGCTCGGTATAGAGATGAACAAAGATGGTCATCAATTGTCCAAATAGGATCATTATTTGCAATCACTGTTGCATGGTTGGGCCTGTTCAGTCTTTTGCAATTTTCCATGAAAAAACGACTAAAAGAAATCGGTATCAGAAAGGTCCTCGGTGCTACACCTGGCAATATTCTCATTTTATTATCTAAGCAATTTCTGACATTGGTATGTATGGGGTGCTTGATGGCCTTACCAGTTTCGATGTGGTTGACTACAAAATGGCTTGATACATTTGCCTACAAAGCACATATCAGCTTCCTTGAATTTGCATTGCTTATAATGGGTGTGATTGGTCTAACAATCATTCTCATTTATATTGAGTCAAGGTTTGCAACCAAACAAAATCCAGCTATCTTACTTCATGAGAAATAGATAATACGAGGATTTCAAAATGAAATCCGATAACTCACATTGGGTATCACCAGTGCTTCCCTGTATGCATCCACTTCATTTGTCTTGTGATTATACCGAAAACCCTCAAAGGATTTATATCCCCCGGCGTTCAGCATCTTCAAGGAAAAGTGATGACTGACTTTAGGCCGTGAAATACTATAGTTAATCGTAAAATGCCAAACCAAAGAAGAATCAAAGCGAAGACTGAAGGGTGCACTTTTATCAAATATTACATCCTGGGATTCGATTGAGCTTTCAAGATCAATAGGTGTATAGGGTTGTCCTCCCTGATATGTGAAGCTAATGTTTAATCCCAGGGATTTTTGACGATTTTTTCCAATTTGAAATTCTTTTCCAAATAAGGCATTAGAAATAATACGTCTATCAAACCGAGTAGAAAACCATTTAGAATTATTACGATATGTGGACTTAAATAGTGAAGCTGTCCACAAAGTATAGAAACCTTTACTCAGATATTTTTCGACTGTCAAATCTACTCCTAAATTCTTACCATTTCCATCTGATGAAAATTGTTGTCGTAAAAACCAATCCAGTTCTAGATTTATAAATGAAAAGCTTGAATTGTTTACCACAGGTACATCGAACAAATACTGATAATACGGCTCTATTCTTATCAACCAGTCTGAGTGGGGTGCCCAAAGTAGATTAAATACGGTATGATGAGCCTTGGTCACAGGGAGGTCATGATTAATGAGATTACCCTGATCATCACGGATGAGATAGTAGTGCAGGGGTTCCAACCTGCTATGAAGTCCATAGGCAAGTCCCATTTGAATTTTATCCGACCAACGCTTAGTGATGCTAGCTCTGGGTTCCAGCACAATCTGTCCACTTAAGCTCTGCAGCTGGGCATTTAACCCTGCTACCATTTCCCAGGTGGGAGACAGCGTAAGTGCAAAGTTTGTAAAAACAGAGCCTGTATGTAACGAACCACGTTCATCGACACTGGATACCAGATTGCCGGGCGTATTAGGAGCATCCGCCACAAGGAGATCATATTGCCATCGTTTATATCGTACCCCAATCTCAGCATTTGTGCGTTTCGAGAATCTAGTAGCTAGATAGCCCACACCTTCTACCGTAGTTAGTGCATTTGTCAATTGATTATAGGGTTCTAAAATCCTATCAGGATTTAATAACTCGGTGAATTGATGGGTGGCATCCCGGGTGGTGGATACTTTAAGGTTTAGTGATGTCTTATTACCTAACGATTTTAGATAATTGGCTCCCAGAGCACCCATACCCTGCCTGATGTCGGCCTGTAATCGATCCGTTTCATAGGGACGCTCCAAGGCATCATCAAAGAGCGGTTGGCCCGATTTGTCAAGTAATCCCAGCCCCCAAATTTCCAGTGTACCTTTTTTCAAGCTGGGAAACCTCAGTTTAAAGGAGAGGTCCTGATAAGCTATACCCCGGGCTTCCTCTGGCAAAAGAGATTGAAGCAGGGCAAGGGTAGAGTATCGATAGTTAAAAATGTATGAAGCTCCCGAGCCTTCACCGAGTGGACCTTCTGATGACAAATCCACTCCCAGGGCACCTACCTGAACATTGTGGTGATGGGCTTTGGCAGACCCTGGACGTAAGTTAAGGTCAAATGCACCAGACAGAGCATTCTGATACGTTGCGGGCATCGCACTCGTAATAAAGTCTGCATTACCGGATGAAAAACTACTAATGGCTGTAAGTCCACCTCCTCCCAGCACAGACAGGTTTGCAAAGTGATTTGGATTTGGGATTTCCATTCCTTCCAGATTCCATTGTAAATATTTTGGGGCATTACCCCGGATTACAATACCATTGTTACCAATATTACTACTCACCCCAGCAAATGCGCTGGCAAGCCTTGCCGGATCATCAAATCCTCCTGCATATCGGGAGGCCTCTTCCATGCTTAAGGTCCGTGCACTGACACGTGCCATGGAGTTCTGTGCCCTCTTCTTGTTAATCTGCGGTCTGACCGTTACCTCATCTAGCTCAAAAGCCGATTCCTCCAGGCTTACGACCACATGTGGTTCCGAAGTGGATTGCACAAGGATTTCGGGCAAAGACATAGTTTCATAACCCACATAAGAAATCATTAATTCATAGCGACCAAGGGGAACCTCTTCAAATTGAAATACTCCCTCTTCATTGGTGACCGTGCCACGAATCGTGGCGCCTAGCAGTTGAACATTGGCATAGGAAATCGGCAGTCCAGAATGAAGATCCACTACTTTTCCTGAAACCGACTGCAAGATCTGTCCAGATACCGCAGTAGAAAATAAATTGCTGACAATGAGCAATAATCCAAGTACTCGCATACGTAATATTTACATTCAGTATGCAAATAGAGTCAATTATGGATTTCAGAGGAATACTGATTAATCAGTATTTTTGAGGACATGAACGAATTTATCGAGCTTCAGATCACTTACCAGTCGCTGCTAAGTCAATTTTCGTTTGACGATGGAGACCTTGATTATCAATGGTTTCAAACACAAATTCCAATCCTGGATCAACTCGCTGTGCTTGATCATAGTGCGATTTCCATTTTCGATCTCTCTGCCAGAAAGCATATCTATGCTTCGAATAGCTTCAGTACTCTATTTGACATTCCCTCAGATCACGCCCTAAGTTCTGATGCAATGGATGCAAGAATTCATCCTGAGGATAGACTTCAGTTATTAAAAATTGGCGTGAAATCGTTTGAGTACTTTCTTGATATGGCGGGAACTGAATTAATGCAATACAAACTGATCAATGAATACAGACTGCGAGGTAATAATGATCAATATGTACGTGTGGTGGAGCAACACAAAGCTTTTGCAACGGCCAAAAATAATAAGTTGTGGCTATCTCTTAGCATGGTCGATTTGTCTCCCAATCAAAACACCGATCTCTCGGTACTCCACCAGATTGTCAATGCCCGCACCGGTGAAAACTTTGCCTGGGAAGATGATGTAGAAAGGCCGCAACTCACCGCACGAGAAAGCCAGGTCCTCGGTCTGGTAAAAAGAGGCCTTCTCAGTAAAGAAATCAGCCATCAATTAAATATTAGCGTGCATACGGTCAATACGCATCGTCAAAGGATTCTGGACAAAATGTCGGCGAATAATGCACAGGAAGCTATTCAGATCGCCAGTAGGTTTGGAATTATATAATTCTCATGACACATCAGGAGATTATTGATCAAACCATAGAATTTGTTCGCAAAGAACTTTCTAAAGCAGAAGGCGGACATGATTGGTGGCACACGTATCGGGTCTGGCAGAACAGTAAATTGATTGCCCAATCGGTAGAAAATAATAGCGACCCCCTGGTTATTGAATTAGGTGCATTACTGCATGATATAGCTGATTCTAAATTTCATGGTGGCGATGAAAATGTTGGACCCGAGAAAGCCCAGATCTTTTTACAGTCATTGCATTTGCCTCAGGAAATAATTGGTCATGTGGTCAATATCGTACGATATGTTTCCTTTAAGAATGATTTGGAAAGCCGTTCTTTTAATTCCCCCGAATTAGAAATCGTACAGGATGCTGATCGTCTCGATGCAATTGGTGCAGTCGGCATAGCAAGAGCATTTAGTTTTGGAGGGCATAAGGGAAATCCTCTTTATGATCCGGATATTTCTCCTGTTACATCTATGGACAAGGAAACCTATAAAAAAAGAAACGGTCCGACAATAAATCACTTCTATGAAAAATTATTGCTCCTCAGAGAACGAATGAACACCCCTCAGGGAAGAGCAATCGCCGAAGAAAGACATCAATTCATGCAAATCTTTCTTGATCAATTTTTTGCGGAAATGAACGGTGAAAAATAAATTTCTAAAACGGTGTCCGAGATATTTTTTTTCACAACCAGAATTACAGGAAACATTATTAGTCCTCACGTCCTGACACCTGACACCTGGCACCTGACACCTGGCACCTGATCCTGGCACCTGACACCTGGCACCTGACACCTGGCACCTGGCACCTGACACCTGACACCTGACATCATCTTAAACAGAAAGTCAAATATTTATTTAGAAACTACATTGTCACCTCGTAGGCTGCAATCGTATTCCCAAAAAAAGTAGGCACTATGAGCAAATTCTGGGATTCTACTGTTTCAATATCGGCTGCATTAATTTCTTCAGCCTTTGTATCCAGAATTAATGATTTATTTCCATCTTGATCGATGTGATATACTTCTCCATTCCAACTGGACACATAAAATGCATCTCCCATTTTTTCGATCCCATCACCTCCGAATATTGAATCTGCGACAACTGTACCGTTCGAAGCTCCTAGGTCGTACTTTCTAAATTGGCCTGATTGGAAGCCCACTACCATCATGCTACTGGCATCAAACCATGCTCCATTTAGACCTCCAATTTCTTCATCCACCAGATATACTGAAGATGAATTTTCTTCTACCTTATGAATTGTACTATTGTCGGTATCTGTGACGTACACCGAATTATCGGGTCCGACAGCCACATCATTGAGAAATGTTGCGCCTTCGATAGTAATGCGATTTGTAATCTGGCCGGTGAGTACATCTGCCATGATCACCTCATCAATATCGGTGGCATACAGAGTATTTCCGACTAATCCAAGTCCCTTCGGGGCATCCATACCTGTGATCCACCGGGGCTCACCAATGATATTTCCTTGTTGATCGACTCTAGCTATGAAGCCATCACCATCCTTTTCGCCTGGAGGCACCCCACCAATACAGGAAACGTAGTACACTCCTCTTTCCGAGTCAAACACAATGGATTCAGAAGTGGTAAGTAGTGTGTCAGTCTCCCATTTTTTGACCAGCTTTGGAATAACAGGAGCAGCACTACTTGTCTCACTTTGATTAGTAGAATCACTCTCAGTATTACTATTACCGCATGCAATGATCAATAGCAATACCATCGACAGTAAGAGGTTTTTCATTTTTATTAATTTTTAATGATTTATGGAAAAGAAATCAGCAACTTTGATTTCTTGAATTCATATGTGGAAGGAAATACCTACTGCTCCACCTGGTGCGCCATTTTATAGGCTTCCAGTACCACAAAACTTTTGGCAATCATATTGGGCACTTCCCAGTCGGGTAAATCACCTGCTTTCATATATTCCAGAAATTTTTCTGTCACCTGGGCGAAGTGTGCCTCATGCCCTACCTTGTACTGCTCTGGGATTTGAATTTTATATCCTGATTTTTCCTTTTTATAGGATAATCCGCTGTAGGTGCTTTCAAGTTCGGTAAGTGCCTCTGTAAGAGCAACAGTCATGTTTTCATCATCTACAACAGGCTCCACGTAAAGGGTCGGCTTATACTTTTGCTCCTCACCCTGTCGAATGACCAAATTTGCCTTGGTACCTCGCATAATAGAATAATGCGTATCACCCCCACCTTTGGGTGCTTCATAATCCCATCGAACAGATACTTTAGCATGGACACCATTAACCTTGAAATGTATTTTTCCATTTTGATATACCTGAAGAATGGAATCTTCATTTACATACTTGTTTAAAAAGGAGGGATAGGCCTCGATTTGAGTTACCGTTTCAAATTGCTTTGGTGTAAGGTCGGTTGTCCATCGCTTCGCACCATACACATCAATATCTTCTTTATAATCGATAGCTTTGTCAGGGAAACATTCCCAAAAAATCAGATCTACCAAATGGGTCGTCACATCTACCAACCCTTCTCCCTGCTGCTCGACATCAAAAAACCATGCGGGTCTCTTCAGAGGATTACCGCTGACATATTTAAAGTAATGGTGCACACTTTCCTTTGTGATGGCAGGCTCGTCGGGTGACCCCAGCTCAAGTTTTCCAAATACATTCGGCATTTGTGATAGAGCCTTTTGCAAACCTGTAGTCACTTCAAACCGTTCGGTCATAATATCATATAACAACAAATCTTTCTCTTCAGCGAGCTTAAACGACTCCAACAACATCTCAAATTTATCGGGATGAATCACCATCGGCTTGTCCGCTAATACGTTAATACCAGCAAGTATTGCCTGATGAATGTACTCAGTCTTGCGACCATTATTACCAGAAACTACCATCACATTTCCTGGTTTTTTTCGAAGCATCTTTTCGAAAAAGTCGGGTCTCAGATAAAGTTTCTCATTCCAACGAGTAGGATTCTCTGCTCGTAAATTGTAGGCTTCTATTGATTGTAGATAACTATCTACATCCGGTCCATTTGGGGCAAAGACATGCACTGTTGAATCTACATCAGCATACATATTCTTTTGCACGACAGCGGCATGAAAATGTCCGGGATCTACCGTCATCAAAGTGACCGGGGGAGCAACCTCTTCTTGCATCTCTTCCTTTTTTTCTGCACACCCCATCGCGGATAAAAGCAACAACAGTGTCGATGCAAATTGAATCGCTTGATACTTAATGATGTACATATGAAGCTTTTTTCGGTTAATTACATAACCTGGGATCCCCGAATCTAGCTAAGTCCGAATTGTGATATGAAATGTTAATTGAGAAAACAATCTTACACGTTCCGTCGTTCAAAGATACCAAATTTTTATTGCATTCATTACTTTTCAGGTGCCTCTCTGGTTCGATTCCAGCCTTCAAAGTCTCCTGAATCGGTTGATTGTTTTCCCTATTCTATTATATTGTCAGGCAATAATATACCCGATCCGTGAGACCGCCACATACTGTTGCTAATGACCTCTCATGCAATCTAATTTGAGTATACGCAGGGGCAGAGCTGCCATCAATGTTGTATTTTTCATCAATGGGTTTTTGTTTGCCAATTACATTGCCCGGATTCCAGACATTCAGTCTCATTTCGATCTGGACTATCAACAAGTCGGGTTTGTACTGCTTTCATCTGCCATTGCCTCTTTGGTTGCGATGCCTTTCACAGGAGGTATTATTGGGAGATTTGGCAGCCGTCTGGTTTGTATTATTGCTGTTGTAACCTATAGCTTGTCGGTTGCCTTCTTTATGCTTTCTCCCAATTTCGTGGTGCTATTACTTGTGTTTTTCATTATAGGTGCCGCTGCAGGCATTTTAGATGTTTCTATGAATGCGCAAGCAATTATTGTGGAGAGAGCCATGAACAGACCGATTATGGCATCCTTTCATGGAGCCTTTAGCCTCGGTATGTTTATCGGTAGTATGACAGCCGGACTATTCATAGGATTACAACATCCTTTGATAGTACACTTGATTTGTATGACCATAGGTTCCTGGTTGCTATTCTTGTACTTCTATCGTTTTCTGGTAAAAGACCGTCCAAAGAAAGGACAACCGACATCATCGAGGCTCTTCAACCTTCCAGCTCCCTCTGTTATCACCATTGGCATTATAGCCTTTTGTGGAATGCTTGGAGAAGGGGCTATGGCGGAGTGGAGTACCAACTATATGCGTGAGGTGATTCACGCTTCGGATCTATTGTCCCCGATTGGACTATCTGCCTTCTCGCTTGCCATGCTGGCTGGCAGACTGGTTGGGGATCAGGCCCGCCACCTCTATGGTGACAAGTGGTTGGTGCTTGTCTGTAGCATTATGGCCATTGTCGGTCTGGTGACCGTACTTTCGATACTCCATCCTATGGCAAGCATCCTCGGATTTTTGTGTATTGGAATGGGATTATCCGTAATTGTACCGATCACCTATAGCCAGGCCGGCAATATCAGGGGTATTGATCCTGGCACCGGTATCAGTATGGTCACAACGATAGGATATGCAGGTTTTATTATCGGACCTCCCGTGCTGGGCTTTCTGGCAGATTGGCAAGGCCTTAGAGTTGCCTACAGCTTTGTCCTGCTATTGTTTCTCATCATGCTCTTTCTGAGCTACCGGCGACAATCTCCAGTCCAGTAGCCATCGTAAAAATCCCGCAGCTAATTGGTCCTTAGCTATGGTCAGCAACTGCCTTTTGCATGAAGGTGCCCCAGGACAAATTCATCTTTCCGGTTTTGTGTGTCTGCGACCGTTCAATGGCCATCTGAGCCGCATGCTCAACGACCCATTCAAAGTTGTCGGCTCCAATGGATGTGAGTTCTGCATCCGGGGCCGGATTGCAGAAATCGATAGCATAGGGTACTCCATCTTTTACGGCAAACTCTACCGTATTGAAATCATACCCAAGTGCATTATTTATCTTAAGTACCATCTTCTCCACTTTTTTAATTAATCCTTTGGGATAATCCAGTGGCTCCTGTAGATAGCGCAAATGATGGGGATTTCTTGGCTCGTATGGCATCACATGCACATATTTTTGTCCCAGGGCATAACAGCGGAAATAGAACTCGAAGTCAATATTCTCCTGTAGCATCATCACCAGCTGACCCGTTTCGGCATAGGCACTAAACAGCTCTTCAAAGTTTTGCACTTTGTATACACTCTTCCATCCTCCACCGGAATGTGGTTTCATATACAACGGAAATCCTCCAAGGTACTCGACCATATTTTCCCACTCAAGGGGGTATTTCAGATTGCGAAACGAATTGGCATCGGTATCATCCGGCATATCCTTAGAGGGTAACAATACCGTCTTGGGAACCGGCACATTTATTTTTTCAGCCAGGACATTATTGAAGAATTTTTCATCAGCGCTCCACCAAAAAGGGTTATTAATAACAGCGGTTCCACACGCTGCAGCATTCTTAAGATATGCACGGTAAAAAGGCACATCCTGTGATATTCTGTCGATGAGAACCGCATATCCACTTGAACGTGCCTGCATCACTTCCTCTACATGCGCTATCTCCGCTTTGACACCTTTTACCTTTTTGGCGTTGACTCTTTCTACAAATGCGGGTGGAAACGACTGCTCCTTTCCATGTAATATGCCAATCTTCTTCATGTGAGTTTCTTTTATTGATACAAAGATACAAAGTTGCTCTTTGGCTTCGAGTTTTCCTTGCCATCCTATCTCACTGAAACATTAACATTTGAGATTTGACTCTTATTCTGAGTTGAGATATATTAGGAAAAACTATCCTATGAAACATCTACCCCTCTTCATCTGGCTATGCCTTTCCCTTATTAATTTTTCGTCTCTTCAAGCTCAAATGTTCGGTGGTCCTTCTGCAAAATGGATTTATGGAATTTCTAATATCTCAACCACAGGATACATTGAGACAAATCTAATAGGAACTACAATCCTCAGTAATCAAACCGTGCAAACCTATCGTACCACAGTACACGAATATTCTTTAGTAACTCGCGACACCCAGATTTTCCAACGACCCAATGAATTTATGTACGAGGAAAATGGCGTCTTGTTTTATTACAACCAACAGACTGAAAACTTCGACACCTTGATTTGGTTTGCGGGTATACCCGGTGATATGTGGGAGATTCAATCCCCGATTGATTCGTCCGAGATATTTACCACCGAGATAATTGACACAGGTAGCCTGATCATAAATTCCAATCCACTTCGATTTCTCGCTGTAAGTTACAATGGCGGAATTACAGATACACTTGTTGAGGACATAGGTTCGCTTTCATCATCGATAAAACCATGGGAAAAACTAATTTCTGAGTCCCCCATATTTCGATGCTACAGTGATGATAATCTGGGTTTATATCAAAAAGACCCATCGACGGATTGTGAAGTAATTAATGCGCCGATAGAGGAAAGATTATTTGGAGGTCCTAATGCAAAATGGACATATGAGCGAAATATTCTTGACTACGGTGGATATCTCGAGATGACAATTGAAAAAGACACTTTCATAGGAGACTTTTTATGTCAGAAATATCAAAAAGTAATTTTTGAGAAAAATAAATTACTAGATTTCCGATCGTATACTTTGGAAGCCGACTTTTTAAGAGAGGAGAACAGTGTTCTGTATTTATACAATCACAGCACAGAAGTATTTGACACCCTGATCTGGTTTGGAGCAAGCCTAAATGACACATGGAAAATAATTCCCCCTGCTTCTGATTCATTGAATAATGTTGGAGACACCTTGTATTATGAAGTTGTTGACACTGGTCAAATTACTATCGATGGCGTCCCAAAGGACTTTCAAGCTGTGGAGATCAGAAGATCAGATTGGGTTTTTCAGGACACTTTGATATCGGGTATTGGTTCCATAAATTACTATTTTAAACCCTGGCAATCTTTAATCATCACAACCCATACTAGCCCTGAAGCAAACAACTTTCGATGTTTTTTCGACGACTCATTAGTATTCCAAAAAGATCCAGACATCTACTGTGACTACATTCCCGATTTCACTCTTTTTGGAGGTCCCGGAGCCATTTGGACCTACGCACGATACGAATATACGGCACCAGGTTATGTGACCAACACGTTTACAGGAGATACATTGCTGGATGGCAGAAATGCTAAAATATTATCCAAGACTGCAACAGTTAGATATGATGACGGCATCCATTCGTTTGCTTTATACCCAGACTTCATTACCAATGACCAGGAAAACAATGTGGTTTACTTATTTGATACAGGATCTCAATCTTTTGACACCCTATTCTATTGGGGTTCTGGTACCGGAGCATCATGGGATCTTAATGGACCTGATGGAGAAATATATACATATGAAGTAAAGGATGTCAGAGAAACCAGAATCAATGGCCAGCGCCGATTCTATCTGGCTGTAGATATCTTACGAAATAGTGAGGCATATTATTCCGATACAATCTATCTAGGCATTGGACCCGTGGTTCATTCATACAAACCCTGGGACTATGGAATTGGCGCTTTGGATGGGCCAGCTGACGCCAATGAATTGCGATGCTACCAAGATACCGTGTTAGGTCTCTACCAACGAAATCCGGAACTTGCATGTGACTTCATTCCACCGGCACCTACTCTTTTCGGAGGTCCTAATGCAAAATGGACATATGATCGATTCAGCTTCAGCTCTCGAGGGTATACAGAAATATCGGTCTCGGGTGACACCGTCATTAACGGAAAAACCTGTCAGATTTATTCGAAAATAAATACGAGGAAAAATTGCTCTCTAAATGTGGTTCAGGTGAATGAACTACCCCCTGATTTCATGTATGAGGATGGTGAGGTACTTTATTTCTACAATCCTGATTTAGAAATATTTGATACACTGCTGTGGTTTGGTGCCTCATCTGGAGATTCATGGGAGCTGACTTCACCCGAGAGTGAGTTCCTCGACACCTTAACGTACATAGTGACAGATACTGGACAGATAGTGATAAATGATATAATTCATCCCTTTCTGGAAATTGAAATTACGAGTGCCATGTTTCAGGACAATTTTACCTATCGTGACACAATTGTACCCGGTATTGGTACGCTCACTCACTTTTATAAGTCCTGGCAAATTATGATCACACAAATAGATGGAGGTCATGATGCCTATTCCTTCCGTTGTTATGAAGATGATCAAATCGGATTCTATCAAAAGGATCCGGATATACCTTGTGATTTCATACACGACTCCGCTCCTTATGGAGGCCCGGGAGCCATCTGGACCTACAATCGACAACTGGGGCCTTTCCAGGGATATTTAGAAGTAACAAATGTCGGAGATACCACTATTAATGATTTCCATTTGCATATACTGCAAAAAACAGCGGTCATGCAAATGGGGGAAAATGTAGTATATGACACTCTCTCTCCCACCTACATTCATATCGATCATGAAGGGGTTGATGTCATATATTATTTCGATACCAGCGATCAAAGTGTTGACACTCTCATTTGGTATGGTGCTAACGTAGGTGATACCTGGGAGCTCGCGGGTCCCCAGGGTTTTATAAATCGATACGAAGTCATTGGTATCGGTGAAATTGATATTGAAGGCCATACAAAGACCTACCAGGCGGTAAATATTTACACCAATGATGTTCTTTCTTATCAGGACACCATTGTCCATGGTATTGGGCCTATCTCCAAATCATTTTTACCCTGGGACTTCCTATTTAACACGCTTTCTGCTCCTTTTGATGCGCAGGAATTTCGCTGCTACAGGGATGATATTATTGGTCTCTATCAAAAGGACCCGGATATCGACTGTGACTTTCTGGATACCATTCCTCAAAAATACTTTGGAGGACCTAACGCAAAGTGGACATTCGATCGTTTTACTTTTTGCTATAATGGGTATGTAGAAATATCCATCGAAAAAGACACCGTTATTAATGACGAAATATGTCAGAAATATGTAAAGCAAGTCACTGAAAAGGTCTGTTCATTAAATATTCTCAAGGAATACCAATTGCCACCTGATTTCATGTATGAGGAGGGTGAGGTACTTTATTACTACAATCCAGATCTAGAAATATTTGATACACTGCTTTGGTTTGGAGCATCTATAGGGGATACGTGGGAAATTATATCACCAAATGATTATATAGACACCAACTATTATGAAGTAACGAACACAGGCACTTTGCAAATCAATGACCAGGAAACTCCATTCCTGGAAGTGCGTATTGGCAGTCGGTGGTTTCCAAGTCAATTTTATACAGACACGCTAGTTAGAGGGATAGGTAGCTATCGATACTTTTATAAGCCATGGCAAATTTTTGTTACCGCTGTGGACGGTGATCATGATGGATATTCCTTCCGTTGCTACGAAGATGATCAAATCGGATTCTTCCAAAAAGATCTAGACGTACCTTGCGACTTCATTTATAACTCCGAGGCCTACGGAGGTCCAAATGCGGTGTGGACCTATGCGAGAAATCTGGAAACATTTTCTGGATATCTCGAAGTAAGTCGCCTTGGAGATACCACCATTAATGATTTCTATTTAAACATACTTAGAAAGGTTGCTGTAACTCAATATGATCAGGGAATATCTTATGATACACTACCTCCCACCTATATTAGTCCAAATATTCCTGAGTTTGGAGATGTAGTATCCTATTTTGATACGAGTGACCAGACCATCGACACATTGATTTGGTACAATGCCGGGATCGGAGACAGTTGGGAATTGATGGGACCACAGGGTTATATCCATCGCTATGAGGTGACCGGCACTGGGGAAATAGAAATTGTAGAAGGATACACACGTGATTACCTGGCAGTCGATATTTACACCAACGATGCACTTTCTTACCAGGACACCATCGTCCAAGGTATAGGCCCCATCTATTATTCATTTTTACCGTGGGACTTCCTTTCTAGTACACTTTCTGCACCCTTTGATGCGCAGGAATTTCGCTGCTACCGGGATGATATTATTGGTCTTTATCAGAAGGACCCGGATGTCGACTGTGACCTGTTAGTCAATAGCCAGCAATATCGACCTAACTGGGATGTAGGATTTTACCCCAACCCCGTACGTCAAACACTATACATCGACATACCGGAGTCGGCGGGTGAAGTACACTTTACCATCACCTCCCCGACCGGAGCAATCCTTGATCAGGGAATCTTCAGGGAAGCACCCACCATTGATATGGGACGATATCCCACTGGGCTTTATCACATACGGCTGATTAGTAAGGACAAGGTAGGGATACTAAAAGTGATAAAAAGTGATTGATCCATAGTTGCAGTAGAAAATACGGTTAGTGCCGAAGTATGGAGGGGGATAAAAAACCCTCCACAACGTATGGAAATTTCAAATCCGGACTCAATACAAAATTTCATTACCTTTCTTGTATGAGTCAGACTGTTATTCCACATACACTATTCAGTGAATTCGACATTTCGCTGTTTCAGGCCGGTAAGCATTTTCGATTATATGAGAGGTTTGGTGCCCATCCCATCGAGGTGAATGGCACGAAAGGCACATACTTTGCCGTATTCGCACCCATGGCACAAAGTGTCCATGTCGTAGGTGATTTCAATGATTGGAGTACTGACTCACATCCTCTGTATGTAAAATGGGATACCTCGGGCATCTGGGAAGGCTTCATCCCCGGTGTGGGTCATGGTGACCTCTACAAATTTCACATTGTTTCTCAGCTCGATCGCAAGGTTTTAATTAAAAGTGATCCTTTTGCATTTCTTCAGGAACAGTCACCAAAGACGGCCAGCGTTGTGTGGAAAAAGGAGTACAAATGGAAAGACAAGACATGGATGAAAAAACGGGCCAAACACAACAGTCTTGATGCCCCATTTTGCATCTATGAGGTACATGCAGGGTCGTGGAAAATGCATCCTGATGGGAGGCTCTACAGCTACGATGAACTCAGAGACCACCTAGTCCCATACGTCAGTGAGATGGGGTATACCCATGTAGAACTTATGCCTGTTATGGAACATCCTTTTGGTGGGTCTTGGGGATATCAAGTGACCGGTTTCTTTGCCCCCAATAGCCGACATGGTGATCCACATGACCTGATGCGATTGATCGAGGCTTTCCACAAGGCTGAAGTCGGAGTAATCCTGGATTGGGTGCCTTCACATTTTCCAGCAGACGGGCATGGACTGGCCACTTTTGACGGCAGCTGCGTGTATGAGCACCCCAATCCTCAGAAAGGCTATCATCCCGATTGGAAAAGCCATGTATTTAATTATGAACGTCCTGAGGTGCGCTCCTTCCTGGTGTCAAGCGCATTATACTGGCTTGAGTTTTATCATATCGATGGTATCCGGGTAGATGCCGTGGCTTCCATTATACACCTGGATTATTCCCGGGAAGAAGGTGAATGGACTCCCAATGAGTATGGGGGAAATTATTACCTGGAAGGCATTGAATTTATAAAGGACTTCAACATGGCTGTCTACGAGAATTATCCTGACACGCAGACCATAGCCGAAGAATCCACCGCATTTCCGATGGTCACTCATCCGATTCATCAAGGAGGGTTAGGATTTGGCATGAAGTGGATGATGGGGTGGATGAATGACACGCTGGAATATTTTTCCGTAGATCCATTTTTCAGAAGGTACGAACAGGGTAAGTTGACATTCAACATGTACTACGCGCATGCTGAAAATTATGTCCTTCCCTTTTCACATGATGAAGTGGTGCATGGAAAATCACCCATGTTGTATAAAATGCCGGGCGATGAATGGCAAAAATTTGCCAACGTGCGATTACTGTATGGCTACTTATATACGCACCCCGGTAATAAATTGCTTTTTATGGGAAATGAATTTGCCGATACACGAGAATGGAATTACGAGACAGAATTAAGTTGGAATTTATTACAATACGATCTACATCGGAACTTACAGACCCTGGTCAAAGATTTGAATCTTTTCTTTCGGTCAGAAACTGCTTTATATGAACAGCAATACGATCCGGCTGGATTTGAATGGATCGATTTTTCTGATGAAGAGCAGTCTGTAATTGTGCATTGCCGAAAAGGAAAGAAAAAGAAAGATCAAATATTAGTTATTTGCAACTTCACTCCTGAAACACGCGACAAATATCGCATCGGAGCTCCTTTTAAGGGAAAATGGATTATTGCCATGAATACTGATGATAAAAAATATGGTGGTAGTGGTTACCTAAAAGGTAAAACACTAAAGACTACAAATAAAGATTATCATGGACAGGAGCAATCTCTTGTACTAAATCTTCCTCCGTTAGCCATGGTTGCGCTGAAGTATGAGGAGTGATTCAGTCTGCAGTTTGGCAGTAGGCAGTTTGGCAGCCGGGTAACCGAAGCCTCAGGCATAGGTTAATAGGCAGTTTTCCAGTTTTGCAGTCTTTCACTCTGCAGTGAGTCAGTGGCAGTCCTTCAGTTTGCAGTATTCCAGTCTGCAGTTTTTCAGCCTGCAGTGTTTTTGGGTTATGGGTAAAGTGAAACTTAATGGTTTAAGTCTTGCCCTTTTATTTCCGAAACCAGGCCCGTCAAAATAGTCAGCGGTAAGAAGAAAAGGCTTATGCCCAGGAAAGACCAACAAATATTAAGTATTTGATCTGGATCCGTCACGTTGGGAAAAAATCCGAATACCGATATTTCTAGTCCAATTAAAAAGAATATAGCCGTAAGAAAAAGTAACGGCTTATGCCCCTCATCCATGATACGCTGGAATACCACAGGAATTTTGTGTATCCAACCAGGAATGGGATTTCGAATATATCGAATAGAATACCAGGTCAAAAGAAAGTAAGGAACAAATCCTATGCCGCCTCCCACTAAAAATAGACCAAAAAATAAGGAAAGGAATACTCTCCCTGCATCTCTTTGGTACAAACAATTAGTGGACCAGTATATGATAATGGAACTTAGCAGTACCGATAAAATACCGGACAGAAGAAAATTAGGAATAATGGTAAATGCCTCATCAGTGCCATGAATCCATCTCTGTTGTGCAGGACCAATGGAGCTAATTATCAATCCATCCGTAGGATTCCACCCTTGAAGGATTTCAAAAAATCCATGGTGGAGACCCGATATGGCCCAGATAACTCCTAGGACCATCACCATTCTTTTAATAGCTTTATTAAATCCTTCTCGATACATCGTTTAATTACTTTGCCAAACCTAACCTAAAAAGTCTCCACCCTACTATCAAAAACCAAATAATAAAGAAGACCCACCACCAGAAATACCCCAAGCCTATGACACCCCATAGAGATAAGGCAACAAATGCAGATATTGCTGTAAACACACCTAGATAAGCTTCGAGTTTCCGAAAGACCCCTTTCAACATAGCAATCGACACGAGAAATATGCTTACCGCAAATACAGATTCATATAAAGGGTTAAATGCGTTATTTATGGCTATGAGGCTGGCTGCCGCAGCCGATAATTCCTCTTTTTCACTTTCAATTGCAATCATATAATGATCTGCTATATAGCCCAAACCCAATAAAACAGGATAATAAGCAACGAATAAAATATGGATCACGATCCCTAGCATACAACCCACGATGGCATAACTCTTTTGAACGTTTTTCAATGAAAAGAACAATGCAGTAAAAGTGATGATGGCAAAAAAGCTGGCACATAGAACGGTGGTCTGCAAAACGATCCACCAAAGATGTCCCTTAGTATTAATAAGGTGAATAATATCTTCACCTCGGTACATATGACTTAAGGCCGTATTATCAACGTAGAGAAAAAATGGGATTATCAAAGCCACGATTACATATAACCAAGCAGATATTCCACCTATTCTATAAAGGTATTTCCAAGACTTATCGACTTGCGAATACATGGTGACATTCTTTTACTCCATAATATTCAATATCGATTTGGATAAAATAATGATCACCGCTAAGTAGTGCTCTGATTTAGATCACTAATGTCAGTCCGGCAGTCCTCATTCAGGCAGCCTGGCAACCGAAGCCTCGAGCGAAGGTTACTGGGCAGTCTTTCATATCGCTCCCCGGTTTCTTCTGAAGCGAAGCGAAAGAAAAACAGGGGCTGGGGGTCTGTTATCTAAAACCGGTCAACTCTATGCTAAAAAGGAAAATCCCATAGAAATAATGGATATCAATCTAAAAGGGATATTAAACACATTAACAACCACAGCACCCACTGGTAACCGAAGCCTCGAGCGTAGGTTACTTGGCAGTCTGACGGTTAGCAGTCAGCAGGGGGCAGTCCTTCAGCCTGGTAACCGAAGTCTCGTGCTTAACTTATGTGGCAGCCTTCAGATTGGTGGATATATACTGAGGGCTGAGAACTGCATACTGCTAGACTGAGAACTGAACTAGGCCTTAAAACAAATCGAGCTCCTGCATGACATCAAGCACTTCGTCACAAATAATAGCGGCATTTTCCTTCTTAGAAAAGATCGTAACATGATTGGCTCCAATCTCTATTTGCTTTCCATTTGTCGAAAGTTGGGCATATCTCTTATGCTTACTCACTCTGTCAGAATCATTTTTTAATGTACCAGGCCTCCGTTTTTTATCTACTGCAGAAAATTCTCTGATGGGCATAGAGCCAAAATCCTCCTTCTCACCCGATCGCTCTAAGGTATGATAGTAGTACTCCATCTCCTTTTTGTAGGTCCGAAATGACTTGCCTGATCTTAGAAACTCCTTGATAAGTCGATTCTTTTCATCAGGAAGACCTTCAGCAAAATATGGTGTACCGAAGATCTTGTCATAAAGTGCTATGACACCGACATCCGCAAGGAACGCCTCGACACCAATGCTGACCATATAGAGTTTATATATAAGATCTGTCTGCTTGGGTGCATTATTCAATTCGACATGATCGGGATGGGTGGCATCCAGGAAAAACATAGCTACTACTTCTTCAGGATACAACTCAGCGAAGACACGTAGATACGGACCTCCCAACGAATGTCCCATCAGGATATAGGGTGGAGACTCTCCTGCTATCTCAAGTAATTGATGCAATTCATGTGCAATTGTCTCAGGATCGCGTGCCGAGCGGCATGGATCACTATGACCCAGTCCCGCCCTGTCATAACGCACTACCCGCATACTATCTCTGAGTCCCTGATCAATCCAGTAATAGAATTCGGTGGGTAGACCTCCTCCTGCTTCAATCACCAGAGTAGGTTTAGCACTTTTTTCCCCAGCACTATTTATGTGTAACCTAAATCCACCAATATCGATCAACTTACCTTGGGGAGCACTTGCAGCAGGTGTAGCCAACAGAAAGACCAAACCGGATAGGACAACCACTATCAGAAGTATTAGTACTGAAAATACCAGCCATTTCAAAATTTTGATTGCAACCTTCATAATATCATTTTTGAATTTCCTTTGCAATCAAACATACCTTCATATACTGCCTCTGGTAAATAATTCTGACAACCCCTTCGGAAAATGCACCACAAACAGATTGGCACACCATCAATACCATTCGAAGGGAAAAAGCTATAGTTGGGAATGAAAATGGTAGTGTTTATAAAGTTAATTGCAATACAAAGTGTTCTGCATTATTTTTGCCACATGACCGTTGATCTTCAAAAACACTATAAAGCAATAATTCAAGGTGCTCTACTAACTTGCACACTGTACATAATACTCAAGGGATCCGGACTCATGATTGTAGAATCAAACCTGGTATCTCCACCCATCTACTTTTTGCTAAATTTTCTCAGCATCGTCACCTGTTGGGTACTTTTATCCTTCCTGTCAAACAAGTACTCTCTTTTCCGAATACTCTTTGTCATCGCATTTCTTCTCGCAACCACGCTTGCCGAACGATATCTCAACGTTGGCAAGAATCCCCTTACTATTCCACTCATTATTCTTTTCTGGATAGGTGTCGCAAGTCTCTTGATACCTCAATTTTTCAAGAAGTATAAAAAACTAATTTTTTCGGTATATGGCTTAGTGATTTCTTATCACTTTTTCAATTTCTACTCGACACCTATATATACGATAGAGCATCGCGTGAACTTTGTAACTTTCATGTTCATACCGATTCCAGTATTCGTCACTTTGTGGGTTTATGAGCAATGGCGATGGCTTAAATCCTTACAAGCTGATAAAGTAAAGACAGAATTGACCTTATTAAAAAGTCAAATAAACCCTCACTTTTTCTTCAACACCTTGAATAATCTATATGGCCTGGCCGTAGAGAAATCCGAAAAAACACCCGAAGTCATTTTGAAACTATCCGAAATGATGAGGTACTCAGTGTATAATGGTCAGAAAGATCTAGTCTCTGTGGAGGATGAAATTCAATATCTCGAAAACTATATAGAACTACACAAACTCCGATATAAGAAAGATGTGGATATTAAATTCACCCATGACATTGAAGAGAGTGTCATGGTGACACCATTGCTATTCATCATCTTAGTAGAAAATGCCTTTAAGCACGGAGCGGAAAAAATGAGAAGCAATGCCTACATTCACCTTAGGATGGCAACTCATATCAATAAACTTTCCTTTACTTGTGAAAATAATTTTGACCCATCGCAGGCAACTACTCCGGTCGGAATAGGTATTGACAATCTAAAGAAGCGCTTAGCATTTTATTATCCAAACAGGCATTCATTTAAAATAGAGCAAAGTAATTCAACCTATAAAGTTGAGCTAAAACTTGAGTTATAAAACCCTATGAGATATTGCATCATTGATGATGAGCCAATAGCGCATCGAATTATCGAGGGATATTGCGAAAAACTACCCCATCTCGAAAAAGCAGGAAATTGCTACGATGCATTTGAAGCTATACAGTTACTTAGCCAAGAAGCGATCGAATTAATCTTTCTTGATATAAACATGCCCGCATTTTCAGGATTTGAACTTTTGAAAACATTGCAGTATTCTCCCAAAGTGATTGTGACCTCGGCGTACCAGGAATTCGCCCTTGAAGGATACGAATTAAACATTTCTGACTACTTATTAAAACCTTTCTCATTTGGTAGATTTCTGCAAGCTATTAATAAGGTGGTCGATCACCCAGCTAGTATCCCATCACGTCATGAGATCAAGAAAAAAAACAATTTCTTTATTAAGGGTGATAAAAAAGTAATTCAAATACACACTGACAAAATCCTATTCATCGAAGCAGCAGGAAACTATACTAAGATTATCCTGAGTGAAGAAAATGTACTGACTCATCAAAGGATCTCTGCCCTAGAAAAAATGCTACCTGCATCAGATTTCATTCGAGTCCACAAATCCTTTATCGTTGCCATAGATTGGATAAGTCTAATAGAAGGAAATAGAATTGTGATTGGAAAACATAATATTCCTATCGGACAGACCTATAAAAATAACGTAAAACGACTTCTTGAGGGAGGTTGATCAGTAAGCAGTCTTGCAGCCTGGCAACCGAAGCCTCGAGCGAAGGTTACTGGGCAGTCTTTCATATCGCTCCCCGGTTTCTTCTGAAGCGAAGCGAAAGAAAAACAGGGGCTGGGGGTCTGTTATTGAAAACCGGTCAACCTTATTTAGGTATGGATAAACCGGATACCGGATACCGAGAATAAAAAAGCCAGCGCCCACTACAAATTAGCAAGCCACTGGCCGGTTTTTGGTTTCGCGACAGTGAGATGTGCATCTACCAGAAGGTAGACAAACCCGATAGCGCGAGGTATCATTTACAAGAAGGTTTTCGGTATAGTATTAATTCCTAAACGGCTACAACGCCATTTTCTTCCAAGCTGACTCCCGTTGGTACGTAATCATCAGCCGACTCGTCGTTTTCCCACACCTTACCGTCAATTACATAACGGAATTGATATGATTTTCCTGTTTCCAAATCAAGGGTTGTTTTAAACGGTCCGCTTTTTAGCTTTTCCATTTTTCCCTTTTTCGGATCCCAATTGTTGAACTCACCTACAATGGCCGCTTTTTTAGCATCAATAGCAGTGTCAGAATCAAGCTTGAAGGTTACTTTGCAGATAGGTTTTGACTTAAGAAATTTTTTCTGAAGGCTCATAATAATTGAATAATTTATGTTATCAAACGTATACCCCCGGATGTCTTGAGGGCACAAATGTAAAGAAATACATTAGAAAACAATGTACCATATAATATTTCCCATGCTTTTGTCAGACCCAAAGTCGTTGTCAAATACTTAACGCACTGTCATACAGCATGTTAACAGCGGCAAAGATATCACTTGTTGCGGGCTTAACAAATAGATTTTGTGTTCGGTACATGAACATTTTGTTAACTATATATTAAAATATAGTCTAATGCTTTGTGGGGGCATCTGAATCTTCCCATACGAGTGATTACTCTCCACCTTCTACGCCACCATACCACTGATCATTGGACTTTGTTCGGCTACCGACTTGAGATTGTCGAGCAGAATCTTCCACTGCCGCAAAATCTTAAGCTTGAGAATCGGCATGATCAATCTTCCCATCACGTTTTTAGGCGTCAAATATACCTCCACTTTCACGTTTGTACCATGCTTTGAGGGTGACAAAATAAAGTAACTGGTGACCTGCTTCATTAATGGAAAATCTCCCGTATTCTCGCCGTAGACCAGCTGATCTTCACCTGCTTGCTTGATGACCGTTTTAAAATGAATATCACGATTGTCTATCACACAATAATGATCAAAACCCACTCGATTTACCCGATCCTCTTCATATTTAAAAGATGCATCTTTATTCCATAGGGATCTATAACGCAGGTCGGATATCAACGTAAAGATTTCGTCTGGGGCAACCGCAATGTCCTTTACCAGGATCAATGGATTACTCTCTTCATAGACTATGGGTGTTGAGATACTTACGGTGACGTCTGACTGCCACAGAGAAATATCGGAGTAACTATAATCGACCTTCCCACTATCGTATGTGTCAGTCAACTGCTTAAATGTCAGCGAATGCTCCTCCTCTTTTCGCCCACTTTGCACGGCATCTGACATTAAAATATACTCATCTCCCGGCACACTATTTTTCATCAGACGATGAGCCATGATCACATCCCTTCCATGTGGTTTTTTAAATCCCCGCACTTCGATATAATCCAGGGGACCCGCATGGACGATGAATTTCAACTTTAAATCCACCGCAGACTTACAAGCACCACAACTGCAGATCCTCAGATTGTCGTATAGTAAAAGGTGACTGTGAAAAGCCGTATACATTTTATGGGCTTGTGCTAAGATTTCTTGCTGCGTGGGCAATGGTCCTTCCTTGTAGAAAAAAAGCGCATCGCCCTCAATCTCCGCCAATTCAAGACCTATTTCATTTTGGTCAATAAGCACCTCCAGCAATTCAGCAATAATATGCTTACTATGTTCTGAGGAGGTAGTATTGATGAAGTTTGTAAAACCACTGATATCCGGTAAGAAAAGTAATCCTTCTCCCATAATTATTCTTTTTTACGCTCCAATAGAACAGGTATAGTAGAAAAGAGTTGAGTATTGAACTATTTAAGGTGACATCCAAAGGAATATTAAGATTAATTAGTATCTCAAATTATTCGTACCAAGATCCATATGACTTTGACGAAGTAATACGGTCACTTTTATATAAAGGCTCTGTATCATTTTGTCTCGGTTAAAATTGACAACTTGTGATCACCCTAAAATACAGCAATTGTAGATGAACTCATGAGATTGACGATATTTGAAGCATAATCTTAGTCGATGAAAGGAACGGGAGATACCATCGTGGCCATTGCTACCCCTTCTGGAGAAGGTGCGCTAGGAATCATACGACTGTCTGGCCCAAAGGCCATTGAGATCACAGATACCATCTTTATCGGGGCGGTGCTCACCCGTGAGGAAAGTCACACGATCCACTTTGGTCAAATAGTGGATCCTACGAAAAAAGTGATCGATGAGGTGGTGGTCTTACTTTTTAAAGGACCTAAATCATACACCGGGCAGGACATCACCGAAATATCCTGTCATGGATCACCCTGGATCCTTCAAAAGGTCCTGGACCTATGCCTGGCACATGGAGCGCGCATGGCAGATCCTGGTGAGTTTACTTTGCGTGCTTTTCTCAATGGAAAAATGGATCTTTCCCAAGCCGAGGCAGTTGCTGATCTCATCGCTGCCGAATCCGAGGGTTCGCATCGACTCGCCATTCAGCAGATGCGGGGAGGATTTTCCAATCAGATCGAAGATTTGCGGAAGCAGCTCATCAATTTTGCCAGTCTGATGGAGCTCGAGCTGGACTTTGGTGAAGAAGATGTGGAATTTGCGGATCGCACTGATCTCATCAAATTAATCGAAAGCACTCAGACATTGATAACGCAGTTGATTGACTCATTCAAACTGGGTAATGCCATCAAAAAAGGGGTAAATACCGTAATCGCCGGAAGACCCAATGCCGGCAAATCCACACTCCTCAATCGACTCCTCAATGAGGAACGCGCCATTGTCTCCGACATCGAAGGAACTACCCGCGACACCATTGAAGAGGTCATAAATATTAAAGGTATTTCCTTCCGACTAACAGACACCGCCGGTATCCGGGATGCACAAGATCAGATAGAAGCGATCGGGGTAGGGCGAACTCGTGAAAAACTCAGCCAGGCGGCCATCACTCTCTATGTTTTTGATGCCGAAAAGGCAACCCAGGAATCTCTGGCTCAGGATCTTGTCGATTTTATTGCCGTGGATACCGCACTCCTGTTGATTGCCAATAAAATGGACCGAAATCCCTACGGTACTGCCGAAGAGTTTATACCCGCATCATTTCCCCGGGATCAATTCATCCCTATCAGTGCCAAAAACAATATGAATATTGAATACCTGAAGGAGCGCATTTACGATATCACCGTCGGCCACAAGCTCGATCAGCAGGACACTATAGTTACCAACAGTCGACATATCGATGCCCTGCAAAAGACACAGGATTCGCTGGCACGAGTCCTCGAAGGGTTTAGTAGCGGGATTACCAGCGATTTAATCGCGCTGAATTTGCGACAAGCCATTCATCATCTGGGAGAGATCACGGGGGAGATTAGTACTGACGATTTATTGGATAATATTTTTCGGAATTTCTGTATTGGAAAGTAATTCATGCAAAGAATTACAAAGTATTAATAAAGATACTGTATAGACAACTGATTATCTGCTACTAAGCAGCATCGTCGTTTCTGTTCTCTGATGATATAGTTAGATATTCTAGGATCAATTTTGTACCTTAGTTGTACCTCAATACGTTTTGAAGGTTCTGTTTGTACCCCAAAACGTTTTCTTAGAGTACTTATGGCACACATAGACACACAAGGTCATACTTAGACAGACACAGACACAAATTGGGCAGTAATATTAGAATACAGCGCATCTGCCAGCATTGCGGCGAAGAGTTTACTGCCCGAACAACAGTAACTAAATACTGCTCGGACAGATGCAGTAAGGCAGCATACAAAGCCCGTAAGCGAGCCGAAAAGGTTAAACAATCAAACATTGAAACTTCAAGGATCAAACAAGAGCCCATGGAGCATCTCAAGGCCAAAGAGTTTCTAAGTATCAATGAGGTATGTCAGCTAGTTGGAATTAGTAGACGAACGGTTTACCGATTGATTGAGTACGGTGACCTAAAAAAGATAAAGGTCAGAAGCCGTACCCTTATTAATCGCTCGGCACTTGACAGGCTGCTGAGAGATCGATAAACTATTTTTTAAGAGCATCAAATCGGATTCATGCCAATTAAGACGACTCTAAGACAGAAAAAGATAACCAAGGGACGCAAAAGTCTATACCTGGACTTCTACCCTCCAATACCACACCCCGAAACAGGTGAACCGACTCGACGTGAGTTCTTAGGTCTTTATATTTTTGAAAAACCGAGGACTCCTATTAAGCTTAGTTTATGCGGGTATCAACAAGCATGACGGAGAAGACATAGGACTTTTCGACACGGTAATAAGTTCTGATGACTATAAAGGAACCTTTACGAATCAGGACTCCCTGTAGTCTAGAAAGCTTTTCTCAAGCGTATGAATTAAGTAGATCGATGAAGTCCTCTAAGTTCATGATACAGTCGTCTTCAGCAGGGATTTCATGATAAGTCTCTCGACGACCACGGATTTCAGGATTTACAAGAGGAAATTCACCGCTATTCAATCTTTTGAAGAATTTTTGATCCAAATGGACTATTCTTATGATTTTCTCGTTTGTACCTTTTTCCGTTACAATATGGGCTACAACATGAACATTCCCCTCACTTCTAGAGAGTTTCAATTCTGCATTAGAAAGTTTATCTGGCCTTATCTATAAGGGTTGGTGGAAGCTTAAGGGGATATTGGGGCCAGTAACTTCGATAAATGCTTCCGGTTCATCAACGTAAAGGTCTGCATCACCTTTTTTCAGATTATTGTCCTTCGCACTACCGCTTATGAATTCGATCGATCCAGCCCCAAGCCCCACTTCATGCACTGTGAACCCAGTTTCATCTTCAATAATCTTCTTAATATATTCTTCTTTTTTACTGGCTTTTTCCCAATAGTCTTTATAAGCGTCTTTCCAATAATGTTTATCCATGGGTATGGTTTAAGGAAATAAAAAGCAAATATACCCAGCGATAAATTATTCTCGGGACTTGAATGTGATTTGGAGGGAGAACAATTTGTTTACTATCTTTCACACTAGACTTTTAAAGCTTCGTTGAGCTGATTCTTCTATTGAAGATGTTCTGCAAGATTTTAGACTGGACATTGACAGTACTTTAAAGATTTCCATTTCCACGCAATGTTTACGAATACCTAAACTATGAAACAATCAGAAAAGCTAGACATCGTGCTAAGATTTTTATACGACAAGAAGTTTACTTCTCACTATAATTTGATAGAAATTTTAGAAGCGCACGACGTCATAGTGGGACATCAAGAGGCGTTTGCTTTGGCGAAGCTATTGTCAAATAAGGGCCTCGTTAATTTTATTCCTAACAAAGACAATGTTTCTGTTGCTATTACATCCAATGGGGTTGCGTACATTGAGGGTGACTCCTTCAGTCATCCTGGTCAATCAGCGCTATCCATAAATATTAGTGATAGCACTAATATCAATGTTGTACAGGGATCTACTGATGTAAGGATTCATCAAAGCACTTCTCGACAATTCAATTTGATCGAGCAAATTGAACGAGCTCTGCAACATGATGCAACCCTAAAACAAGAAGATCGTGAAGAAATTGTTGACCTGCTCGAAACAATCAAACTTGAACTTGGTGGTGGTAAGAAGCCAAGATGGAGTATTAGCAGACTGCTTGGCGTATCGGATTCCATTGCCTCTATATCAGGCTTTGTCCTTCAGCTTTCCAATAGTATTCAGGGAATAGCCTGAGATGCTCCCCGGATAAACCTATTATACAGACAAGTAAATTGAACAAATGAGAACTCCTAAAGAGCAATGGTTAAGAATCTTGAATTCAGTTCTGTATCCTGATGTTGTACTCACACTATTGGTTGGATTAGTATGCACTTATTTTGCCCACCAGACTCTAGAGCCATCTCAATTAAATCAGATTTTTCTCTGGTTTTCAGCCATTGCTATAGGTGCTGGTGTAAATCTATGGACGCGAAGATATTTCGAAGCAAATGATAGGAAAAAACTAGAGCAAATTGCTGAGTATAATGTTCGTAATATCAACCTCTTGATCGAGAGTGTAATTGATAATTCACAGGATTCCAAGATACATTCCAATGACCTCACACTAGTCCGTGGATTAATTAACTTGATGGACTATTGGAAAAATTATTACGAGTTTGCTGATGTAAATAAAATAAATGAGTACAAGGATCTTATTAGAAAAATTGACAATGCAAAAGATCAGGAATTGAAAAATAAATTGATTGAGGAGAAAGATAGGTTTGAACAAGTGTTTACACTGAAAGGTGTGACCAGCTTTGCTTCAAGTAGTATGCCTACACCGACACCCACGCCTCTACCATTAAATTGGGAAGGTTGGGGTAAAGCAATGGAGAAAAAACCTAGGGAATAAGTATTGTGAAGTTTGCGGTAAAAGAGCACAAAGAAATGAGACAATATTTGATTTTGTTTCAGATTATAGGAAACGCCCGATAAAGTTGTTTTAAGTCTTGATGGTGAAGAATTTCCCGGCGCTCTACCATTTCAGTACGCTGGTCTTCTACGTACAAGAGCAAAAGTAAAACCCTTATCTGCGCAATAGGTGGCAACTTCTTTAGAAAGTGAATTTAAATTTGGATCGTCCTCTGACCAATTTTCCATTCGGATTACTCCATAAAGAGAAGTATCATCGGATGGCTTTCTGTATGATAGCTCACAAGATGGAATTCTTTTGGTTATTAGAGAAATACATGAAATTAGATCATTGACCTGGTTCTCCCCTAGTCCCTGGATTCTCGGATCTATCCTTGCATTTGATAATTCACCTATTATGAAGTCGAGTTTTTCATCCATGCTGGAAGGTGGATTTGCTGTTCCTTCTTTAGTTAATCCAAAGAACTTCCACAGCTTATTTTCAGGCTCTTTGAATGAATCATTGAGATGTTTGGCAAGCTTGTCGATTTCCTCTTTTACTACCCATGATTGCAAGTCAGGACTGTACTTGTGACAATTAATAGGAGCATTATCAAATGGAATACGACCGGATTTCTCATCAACAACCATTGCCGCAACTCTATTTAAGGCCGTTCTTATCCCCAATTCAAAGAAAACATTTGGGTTGTGTATCGACATATCACACAATACGAATTCACATTTCTCGATGTTCTCAATTATCTTAGCATGAATGAGATCTGCCCCCTGAGTAATCGGCCTGATAGGTTCAAGCCCAATTTTTCTAATTGCTGGTTCGAACAACTCTTCCATTACGTGAAAGAAATGATTCTCATCATCACCATACTCCTTAACTAACTCAGGTGGCGTGGTGATAGGCATCATCATGAAGCACTTCCCTTCCAATGGCATGGGTAATAATTTTGGTGAGGTTCCTACCAATTAAAGATACCGATAAGTTCTCAAACGAGTCGGATTTTAGCCGATTAACTATCATTCTCTCAGGATTTTTAGCGGAAATCCTTTATTAGACCATTGATAACGGAGCCTCATAACAGAGTACATAAAATTATCATATGTAACTTGAACTAATTCAGTACTTATAACAATGCTGTTGCCAAATAAATCACCCATAACTCATTGACTTTCAGTAATTTTTAAAAGTAAATTTTTAATATTTACTTAAAAAAAAGAATCTACTTCTTTGAAATAAGGGAGAGATCAGATACTTTTATAAAGTTAGTAAGAAACAAAAAGCCACATTCATTAGGTCGAATGTGGCATTATTTTCGAGTCGTGCCTTAGATATTGATTTTGTCCGTCAATCGAAGGAGCACTAGCTCGCAGTCTGTAAGATATGCTTCTCTGCGAATTGTGCCAAGGTTTAGTGCAAAAAATCTTGAGACCTCCGACTCAAAAACTGAATCCGTCGTATTATGAAAACTAAAAGTCCTTGTGCAAGGGAAAAGAATTCATCCTTCGAGTTCTCCTTCGGAGAGCATTTGAAAGTGATCTTTAGAAATTCTCCAAACTGGCTTATCCTGGTAATCACTTGTCTTATCTGTGCGATGATTGCTATAGTAGCCATTTTCACAAATTAGATCTAAATTAAGATGGTCTCCACGATATTTGAGTGACAAATCGTGGAGACCCTTCCAACACCTCTAATTTAATGCCTAGACGTAGTACTCAGTGTGCAAAATGCGTTAAACGTGCAGGCTCAATAAGATCTTCTTTAGCTTAAATCTAAGTCAAATACAAAACCTGAGATTGCCTCTTCAGAGTGGCATTTCTAATCATTTTGTACCTTATATGTACCTAAAACTTATAAGTCATTGATATTCAAGTATAATTACTTTCTGTATTGGAAAATAAGTACAGGAAACTTATATATTATGTAAATCAGAACACCCCCAACTGCAACGATAGACCAACATTTCAATCTTTAACTGGTTAAAAATTTAAAGCGTAACATTAAAAAATGTAAATCATGGAATATTACTTTAAAAAAACACTAACCGACAGCACATTTGATGAAGCCATCAAGAACGTCTCGGAGGAGCTAAAGAAAGAAGGCTTCGGTATATTGACCGAAATTGACATTAAATCAACATTAAAGAAAAAATTAGATGTTGACTTTTACAATTATAAGATTCTGGGGGCGTGCAACCCTACTTTTGCATACAAGGCACTTCAGGCAGAAGACAAGATTGGTACTATGTTGCCATGCAATGTGATTGTCCAGGAAAAAGAACCCGGCATTGTCGAAGTCTCCTCAGTAGACCCCGCTGCTTCTATGAGTGCCATTGAAAATGATGATCTGGAAGGAATTGCAAGGGAAGTCAGAAATAAGCTGCAAAAAGTCATTGGGTCCCTTTAAATCATTGGCAGACAACTACAGAACTAAATGAATGCAAATAAATCCCATTGGGAAGAAATATTCGGTACAAAACCACAGGACAAACTGACCTGGTTTCAAAATCACCCAAAGGCATTAGTTGAATGTCTTAGTTCCATAGAATTCTCCAAAGACGGATCCATTATTGATATAGGTGGAGGAGACAGTGTCGTACCTGATACCTTGCTCAAACTGGGCTACAGCGATATCACGGTTTTGGATGTTTCGTCCCGAGCTATTCAAAGATCACAAGAAAGATTGGGAGCCAATGCTGAATACATCGACTGGATCGAGAAAGATATCTTATCCTTTCACCCAACCCGAAAATATGACTTTTGGTATGACCGGGCCGTATTTCACTTTCTGACGGATCCATCAGAAATTAGAACTTACGCTGAGATTTGTGCTGATTCTATCAGGAAAGAAGGGTACTTTTTATTGGGCACATTTTCGGATGATGGACCTACTAAATGCAGTGGTTTAGACATCACACAATACTCCGAGGAAAAAATGCTCTTAACTTTCAAGGACTTCTTTAAAAAAATTAGATGTTTTAAAGAAACACACCATACCCCTTCGGGAGGCACCCAAAGTTTTCAATTTTGCCTTCTTAAGAAAAGGTAGTAAATAGGATCACATTATTTAGATGGGGGCTCTGGCATATTAATAAGGTTATTCAGGGTAACTAAGGATCAGCTGACAAATAATCACTATCCTATAATAATCATTCTATAAGAAGAGGTTTTAGGTACCTTTGTCTTCACGATCATCTAAATATTAGACAAAAAGGCTTTCATCTTCCGCTGTACGATCTGCTGAAAAAAGTTTTTCTTTCGATCGAAAAGAATAGTGCAACATCGCCTTGTTAATTTCTGCTTCATCGGCTATTGCTTGCATTCGGGCACCATCGTATCGAACAGAAACTCTATCCGCTGCCTTAATGATCTTGCCTTCCGTACTTAGCTCCACAAATCCTAACTAATATGATCAAACCCTTGAATTTACCCATCTGGCTAATGCTACGCTGGATGATTCAAATGAAAGATGCAAGTATTTGTCCAGGAGGAGATCCAGTGACTGCAGAAGAAAAAAGAAACAGAAAATCTAAGCACAGTAGACGCTTTGTCTTCTAAGAAAACCTGTTCAGATCACATACCTAGACAGCTTTTTTTACCATAAATTACTATGTGATTAGTTGGGTCCGGCAATTGAATGCAGATAGGTAGCCCGGTGACTTCTCAAGTTATTCATAAATTGTCTCAATGCGTCACTATTCATAGCTTTGGTGACTTTAATGAATTCTGCCTCTCCATAGATTCGATAACTGTCTTCTGAGCGAAAAAGCGAAAGTTTGGCAAATGGAATAGTCCAGGCATACATCTCTGCACGGTACTTGAAATAAACGATGGCCCCTTTCGGGCGTAACTCCATGTTGCAAAAATTGGGTTGATTCTCAAATTGAAGCAGACCTTCAATTAAGGGACTGGCGTCCGTCACCATCATCTTCTCGGAACCTATCCCGCCTTTTCTTAGTCGGGTCATAAAAGAATAAGGTAAGCCCACCAGACTATTAATCTCGTCTGTGATATCTTTCTTTTCGTATGTGATGTTAAAGATCATTTAATGCTAAACGCTTAAATAAAAGATAATGTTTGATCTACCTTTCCTAAGGCCTGTGCCCTCTGCCGTAACGCAAGGCTCGACCAAGCACGACAGTTCGGTTGGGGTATAGCGCTTGAATGACCCCAGAGCCTTGGGCTATTGTTTTCGCATAAAATTAAAAGCCACTTTTTGTGGCCTTGCCTGAGCGTTGCATTTTCTTTTCGGGTCTTGGACAAATATAGTGGGTCTTGAACAATAAGGTTTATATTCACTATGAAGTACAAAAACTTCTCAATATTGATCATGAGATATTAACGCTAGTCCTTCTATTAGATATCTTCTTGCCTTGAAATGCCTCCGGCGGCCAACTTTTTGCAGTCCCGATGATATCTATCGGGAGGGCAATCCCGATAATTATCGGGATGCCCGCTCTCAGACTTGGTCGGTCACACTAAATATTTTTCCGCTATGCCCTATAAACTCGCGTATCCCAGGGGCCATGCGTCGATTTCTCTAGGTTCCTTGCATTCTACTCACTCTATTCATCCACCTTGCTCATACAGTATAGGCCATGGCCGCTCCTAAACATTAAGTGTGACGCTCGCCCAATTCTGAAGGCGGGAAAAAACGACAAAAAACCAACCATATCTACTTATAACTATCTATCCTTAAATTCCTAAATCCACTAAATTTGGCTAAGAGCCTTCTTTTCTTATTTATTCAAATCCGAAAAAGTCTCTGGCGGTGTTATAAAAAATATTGTCTACGGCTTCCTTAGGTAGATGGAGTCCCATAAATGACTCGTTGACCAGATCGCTGCTCATTTCCTGATCAGAAACGAAGTATGTCCAATCGCGCATCCAGGTATCATGCAGATCCTCACCCAGTTCTTCTGGGGTGTTGATCAGACGATCTCCAGCATCGGTAGCATACATGATGCGATTGCTGTATTTCATGAAAAAATCTCTTACTCCATCTCGATTGCTGATAGTCTGGTGGAATACCTGCCCCATTCTGGCGGCGAGGTCGATGGTGGCGTCTGGATATCTGTCCAGCCAGACTGCCAGGGTATCAACATTCCATTCTATGCTGGCCATATGGGCACCCATAAACTTCAGCTCCGGATGTTTGTCGAGTCGGCGGTTGCGGGCATCCATTTGATCCTGGTATGATGGTAGGTCGGGATACTTATACATATGATATTGAGGGTTTCTGCTAAAGTAGTCTCTATCATTGTTGGTGCTCATCTCCTCCAGTGGTAGCCAGCAGTTGAGCGGCTCTCCCAGATGGCCCACCACCAACTTGTTGTGTTTGATAAGGTGTTCAAAGATAGGATCGAAGCGATCATCATCGAGCATCACATTGCTGCCGTCTTTGTCTTTTAGCACCATGCCTATATTTTTCCACACTTTGATACCAAGTGCACCCTGGGCAAAGCAGCTGTCCATCCAGGCAATGGTCTTTTCGGTCCAGTTTGGATCATGAAAATCTTCGACACTAAATGCTGTGACAGAAGCGTATTCTTTGGGAAAGTTTTCTCCCTGAAATTTTACATATTTCCACTGGTCTCTTACCCCTTTCCAGGTGCCCGCACCATCTACCACTATATTTACTAATTGAAAATTGTCCTTTTGGGCCTGATGCACAAAGGCTGGCCGCTGGGTGCGGATGTGCACATGTACGTCAGCCTTCTTTACCGAGGCATAGTCATCGACTGCGTAATACGATGGAGGTGTAGACAGAGAAAGGCTTAGCCAAATCAGGGACCAGAATGCGATATTAGACATGATTATTTATTTTTACCTGTGTGGGCAAACATCGTGTTGCACCTTATTTAAATGAAAAAGTGTCGTTAAAAGATCAAAAATCAGTGGGTTGGTATTGGGCCTTTTAAAAATACACAATGTTTTCATGTACCTAAATATTATTTTATGCATATAGACCATGGATCGCCCATTGGGAATATTACATCTTTTGTAATTACTTCCTGAGAAATGCCATCTTTGCCCCTGGGCCACTTTGAATCCGACGTCCTACCTTCTTTCTTACCTGCGGGTGGGACTCCCTGCTTCCGGAACGCAGTGAGCGACCTTCGCATAGCTACGGTTAACCGAGAAAAAGGGTCTCACGCTAAAGCTTCAGACCATGGACAGTGATCTTCGCTGAAGGTATGGTCACCATAGGTTAGCCGAAAATAAAAACATAGTTTCCTCAAAAACCCCTTTGAAGGGTCAAAGTTTGGACCCGGGTTATTCATTGGATTTTCGTCATGAGGGTTGAAAGATCAAAAAAATAGGGTGCTCCGCGATGATTTTGACGCGCAAGCGTGGTCCTCATCACGATGAGCATCAAAATTGTC
>JBNKUI010000038.1:0-92796 GCA_050298535.1 Saprospiraceae bacterium | reverse complement strand
TGATCTCGCAGCAGTAATGGACCAAGTGGGAATTAAAACGGGGAATAGGGTTTGATCCCTAGGTTTTCGCCTAAAATGCCCCACTTGGTTTTCGGTCAGTTATCAACACATACAATGTTAGTTTAACAAAGAAAAAGAAGCCTTTAGTTTAGCAATAGAAGAAATTTAGACATATCATCACATTTCATAATGTGTTTCTTTTTTGCTTCTTTTTTCTTTGTGAATAAGTCCAAATTTGTTGATAAGTTAAAGAAAAATAGCGGAGGTGAACTAGCAAAGAAGCTAAGCTTGAAGGCTCATGTTTTGAATCAGTCCTCCGCTATCAGTAGATTAATCACCATGTAGAAATTTAGGTTCGCGGCCTATTAAAGGTGATAGTGTTAATCTTTTAAAACTTAGTACAAATGTATGATTTATTTATTGGTTGTGATGTCTCCAAGAATGTGATTGATGTCGCATATTATTTAGAGAAACCGATTCACATTGGACAATTCCCCAATGATGTAGATGGGTTTGTGTTGATGAAAACACGTCTGGTAGAACTGACAGGAGTTGATCCTTTAGGCTGGTTTGTTTGCTTTGAAAATACGGGTCTTTACTCCAAAGCATTATCGGAATATCTGGCTAGCTGTCAAATTATTTTCAGGGAAGAGAATCCATTGCAAGTCAAAAAGTCACTCGGAATGCAACGGGGTAAGAGCGATAAAGCAGATGCCAAGTTTCTTTCTCTATATGCCTACGAAAAGCGTGATAGTCTTGAACCTTCAAGTCTTTGTAACCCACTGATAAAGATGCTTAAAAGACTGCTTTCCCGAAGAAACCTCCTGGTTAAACATAAGAAAGCACTTTCAGTATCTGTCTCGGAAACCAGGAGATTTGATTGTCCCGAGACCGCAGAGTTGTTTGCAGCTCATAATGATGAAATACTAAAGGTGTTAGTCAGACAGATAAGCGACATCGAGAGAAAAATCAAAGAACTGTACACTGAAAATGAAGCGCTGAAGAAAAACGATAAACTGGCTCAGTCTGTCATTGGTATAGGTCCAGTTATATCTGCGTATTTTATTGCAGCGATTGAGAACTTCACACGCTTTATTAGTGCCCGAAAGTTTTCTTCTTACATAGGTGTAGCACCTTTTCTTCATGATCAATCAGGAGTGAAAACAGGACGAAACAAAGTAAGTCATATGGCTAATAAAAAAATCAAGAGTCTCCTCGGTATGGCCGTTAGATCAGCAATACTGCACGATCCTCAATTAAGAGAATACTTCCTGCGTAAGGTAGCTGAAGGAAAGACGGAGGCATTAGTGATGAACAATGTGAAGAATAAGTTAGTGCAACGAGTATTTACTACGATTAAACGTGGAACCCCATATGTAAAACTAATGGCTTATACATAGAAAAAATATCTATACAAATTTGGTTGAACGTAGAAATTCAAAAAGAAAGATATATATGATGATAATAACTATATATCAATTTATTGATCTTTACTAATCTAAAGGGTTTTCGGAACGAAGTGAGAAAACAGGGGGCGGGGGTCGCGCTGAGCCAGACTTGTCATTGACTTACTTTGAATGACGGATATCACACTACTAACCTTATTTAGGCATGGACAATGGACACTCCGAATACCGGATACCGGATACCGGCCACCGGATACCAGGTCAATCAAAGAGCCGGACCATCCGCCTCGAAACCCACATAAAAAATCATGCCCAACATGCGATCCATATTTCCTTCAAAGCGCAGGTAGAGATCGTGGATACCTGAAACAGGCTCCATTTGGGTACTAAACTGCTGCAATCCGGCTTCAACAGGTCGCTGGATGATGTCGATCTCTCCGATCTGAGGTCCATCTGGCGAATCTAAATGTACGGTCACTTTGCCACCCGCCGTGAAATTAGGCGGAGAATAGGAGGTGACAGTGATCTTTGAAATACCGCTCAAATCAAGGTCTGCATATCCCACATATCCGCTGTCACGAGCCATCAACACTTCCGTGTCTTGGGTGAATCCCAGACGGGCAATACGTCGGGCCGGTACGGTGGTTTTTGCTGCCACACTATTTTCCTGATAGTCACCTGCCGCAATCCGAGGATAACGTAGTACAACCCGCTGCGATCGTGAAATCGGTTCCGCACCTTCGGCCCCTTTATCAGTATAGGAAGCAATCAATACATAAGAACCATCTTCACCCACTTCATCATCTTCCTTGAAAGTATATTGACCACTGGTCTGGAGCGGGTCGGAGGTAGGATCCTTGCGATGTGCAAGTGACAGTATGTAAGCGACCATCTGCTCAATATCAGCCTCATCCAATTGAGGATGAGCCGCCATGGCTTGTTCGCCCCAAACGCCTCCTCCTCCATTCTTGATTTTATCAACCAGGTAGGTGATGGCTTCCGCATCATCCTTGTACTTTTCTGATACCTCCTTATACATGGGGCCAATCGACTTTTCATTCTCCTTATGACAAGCAGCACAATCCGATGCATCCATGAGCTCTTTTCCCACATGGATCCTGGAGGCAGTCGCCATTTCTTCATGTCCCAATGCGATCAAGTTGTAGTCCATACCCTCGGGGAGATAATCCATCGATAAGGTCAACGCATCTTCCGCCACGCCACTTTCCAATGTACCATCTTCTTTATCCTGCACGTCGATACTATATTCAATGGTAGATCCCGGAAAGAAAAATGTCTTGTTGCCACTGATATCCCATGCTATTTCCGGTGGTTCATTTCCAGCATAAATCGTAAGTGACTGACTATTGGTGAGATTATCTTCATCCGTAACGGTGAGGGTGACTTCAAACTTACCCGGATTTTCAAATGTATAGGTGGGATTTATCTCATTGGAGGTGCCTTCTCCCTCACCGAACGACCAGTTGTATTTCAGGTCATCACCATCAGGATCTTCGGTACCTTCCGTCATAAACTTGACGGAAAGCGGCGTCGCACCTTCTGTAATACTAGCCTGAATTTGCGCCACTGGCTCCCGATTCCCTGGTATATACTTAATATGCACTAATCGGGCATCTCGATTTCTGGCGTTCCAGGTGGTACCGTATTCAAGCATATAGATATCTCCCTGTGGGCTCATAATCATATCAACGGGATTGCTAAATGTATGGCTGGGCATGAATCGCTCCATGCTGACAAAATCTCCCTGCTCATTCATCGTGACCGCCATTATAAATCCCCGAATCCAGTCGTAGGTAAACAATTTCTTATCGTAATAAGCTGGAAAGCGTCGCTCATTTTCAGGATAATCATCCACATAAAAAACGGGACCCGCCATGGCATTACGTCCTCCCGTCCCCACCAGGGGAAATTCTTCTGACTCATCATAGGGATAATAGATGAAGGCGGGTTGCGCCGGTGGTAATTCCCGCATTCCTGTATTATTCGGAGATGTATTTATGGGTTTTTCTGCATCAAAAGTGAATGTTGATGTCTTGGTAGCAAAGTCATACTTCACATACGGTTTATTATCTGCCACAAATAATGGCCATCCAAAGAATCCGGCTTGACGTGCCTGATTTACTTCATCATGGCCCTTTGGACCCCGTGTAATTGAATCTTCACCTGCATCCGGACCGACATCGCCCCAGTAAAGGTAATTTGTATGAGGATCGATGGACAATCTGAATGGGTTTCGGCAACCCATTGCATAAATCTCCGGTCTTCCCTGACTTCCGTCTTTGGGAAATAAGTTTCCATCTGGAATGGTATAGGAGCCATCGGGCTCCGGATGAATTCGATTCACCTTGCCTCTCAAATCATTGGTATTGGCTGAAGATCGCTGTGCATCCCAGGAGCTTCGTCCTGGCCGTTCATCACTAGGTGAAAAACCATTGGAAGCAAAAGGATTAGTGTCATCTCCCGTAGAAAAGTAGAGATTTCCATCCGGGCCAAACTCCAGGCATCCTGCAGCATGACAGCACTGGTCGCGCTGTGTGGGTACTTCAATCAGCACCTGCTCGGTAGATACATCAAGCTGACTACCGGTCCATTTAAATCGCGAGATATGTTGCTTGGGAATGTCACCCACGGGCGAATAAAATAGATATACCCAATTATTTGCTTCGAAATTGGGATCAATGGTCATTCCCAATAATCCATCCTCAAATGAATGATCTACTTCAAAATGCTGAATGATCTCAGTCTCCTCCGTTTTTGGATCATAGAGTTTAATATCTCCTCGTCTTTCGACAAAAAGAATACGACCATCGGGCAGCATTTCCAGTTCCATGGGTTCGTACAGATTTTCATCCAGCACAATTTTTTGAAAGCGATTTTCCTCCGGACTGACGGTGGGAGCTTCAAAATTGAGCGGCATAGACCCCATGGCATATTGAATACCCCCCAGTAAGTGCTGTAAAAACTCCGGCTCCTCAAAGGAGGAATCGGTATGCCCTCCTCCGGTATAAAATGCCCGGCCTCCATCAAAATCGTGGTACCAGGCTATTGGGTGATTATCACCGTTCGTCCCTCCTTCATAGGTAGATTCATCCAGATTGAGTAGAATATTGAGATCGGGTTGAATGTTGCGGTAGTTATACCATTCGTCAGTTCTGGGCCATCGATCGGGCAGGTGTTGTGTAGAACCGTGATCACTATCCACCCTTTGAATTTCGGCATCCCGTACATTGGGATCAGAGGGATGGCCATTGAAATATGCACCCACTAGCTGACCATACCATGGCCACTCGTATTCGGTGTCAGCTGCAGCATGTACGCCCACAAAACCACCTCCGGCCTGGATAAATCGCCTCAGTGCTAGTTGCTGACCATTATCTAGGCAGTCTCCCGTAGTATTTAGGAAGACCACGGCAGCGTAGTCTTTCAAGACTTTTGTCGAAAAGAATGAGGCATCCTCGGTGGTATCCACATCAAATCCATTTTTAGCGCCCAGCTGGACAATGGCTTCACGACCCTTTTCAATAGAGGCATGACGATACCCTTCTGTCTTCGAGAATACAAGAACTTTGTTTGATACAGAATTATCATTACAGGCCAATAGACATAGCATGGCCAAGAGAAATAGCAGACTGTTTTTCATAATTGCAGTTTATTCGCAGCGATTATAAATGTATCAAAAGATTTTATTAACCTCTATATGTAGAGTCTAGAGGCTATTAAATATTGTATGGAAGGTGACTTACTTAGATTTAATTACCTTCGCGACTCCAAAATAAAACATAGAAAAGATGGCGATTGTTAAAAATCAAGTAGTAATACTAGATTACAAATTGCAAAATGGAGGTCCGGACGGAGATTTGATTGAAGAAACCTTTGGATCACAACCTCTCCAATTCATATATGGCATTGGACAAATGATTCCCGCCTTTGAAGAGAATTTGGAACCTAAGAATGAAGGTGACGAGTTTGCATTCTTAATCGAAGCAGCACAGGGTTATGGAGAACATGATCCCAATGCGGTGGTAGAGATTCCCATGCAGCAATTTGAAGTAGAAGGCAAGGTAGATCCCGAACACATCAAACCAGGACGTCCCTTACAACTACAGGATCAGCAGGGCCAAACCTATCGTGGTGTGGTACAGTCTCACACGACAGAAACAGTTACTGTTGACTTCAACCATCCCATGGCAGGAACAGATCTGCACTTCACGGGAGTGATTCGCACAGTACGTGATGCCACTGAATCAGAGTTGGATCACGGTCATGTGCACGAGTAAATCGTCACTAAAGGATTAATACTTTCTTTGTAAGTACACCACTCGCGATCTTCACCTTTAGCAGGTAAAGACCTTTCGGAAGATCCTGGACATCTATGGTTCCAGAAGTAGATGCGCGATAGAGACGACCGTGTAGGTCATAGAGTTTTGAGACCCGTGAAGGCTTAGATAGCTCATCATCCTGGTACTCTATCTGAATGTAGTCCTGAGCAGGATTGGGATAAACCGTAAGGACTGCCTTCTGGGTGGAGACCTGCGTCGACGTGATCAGCTCGCATCCCTGACTGGATCGTAGCGTAATTCGGTACTGATCAATGGTCTCGTGCATTCGTATCTTCTGACCATTGGTGAATAAATTCATACAGTCGTCATTGACCAGATCCATGAAATTCATGTACATATCCTGGCTGCCACAGGAAAACTGATCACCGACAGGACAGTCCCGATACGCTTGCTGCTGCAAAGGGGTATCCTCCACACCATCATCCACGTTGCAATTATCCTCATCACCCCAGGTATGATTCAGTCCCAGCCAATGGCCCACCTCATGTGTAAGTGTGCGTCCCAGGTGATGGGGATAGCGCATACTGTCTAATCCGAAATACCGATAATCGATCACTACTCCGTCCCAACCTTTCTCTATGCCGGGGACAGAAGAAAAGCCGGCAATACTGCCATCCTCAAGGATCTCACAGACCCAAATATTTAGGTACTGCCCGGCATCCCAGGGGTCCTGGCCTCCTTCCCGTGTTTGATAGAATTTGTCGGTGATACCAATCTCAGGCTCTTCGGTGGCCAGCTGATAAATACCGCCAGCCTCTTCACTATTGGGTCCTTTAGAGGCCAGACAAAACTCGATCTCTGTATCAACTGCTATCTCCTGAAAAATGGCTGGGGTCTGAAGTGTGTCTGCATTTTGCCTCCGAAAATCCGCACTTAGCTTTTGGATTTGGTCCTGTACCTGCTCAGGTGAGATTCGATGCTCTTCCGTTCGGTACAGTATGTGGACTACGACTGGGATAGAGACGAACTCAATCAAATCCACACTCCTGAGTCCTGATGAGAATTGATGGCTTTGTGAGAGACACGTTTTCTGCGCATACATTACTTGCGTTACACTTAGCAAGAGTAAGCCCAGTACATGCATCCTAATATCTCTACCAATACTTGTCACCGCTTTCCCTCCACAAGAATAAATTGATCGAGGACTTCCTCTGTCACCACATCGATCACAGTGACAAATATTTGTGCGCCATACATCTCAAAAAATACCATCGCATTAGAAGTATTAAAATTACTGACAAAAGATGTCCAGGGATGCATCTCTAGCTCTCTGGTACTCCACCCTCCGTTATTGATCTGATATAAAGATCTTGTAAGTCTCACTGCTTCACCGGGATAATCTTCCGGATACAAAGGAGTTTCTGAGGTAAGATGAAGCTTATAATAACTTCCTTCCTCTGAAGTTAGAACAGCCCTCACTTTTGACGAATTATCCATCAAAATAGTAAGGTAGTCGTCCCTTCTATCCAGTATGCCTTGCCGCAGTGGGATACCTCCAAAAGAGGGCTTCAAATTTGTGCCGCGATACCACATACCACCGGAAGAGTCGTTGGGAAGCACCGGACTATGTTGGCAAATAAATACATGATCTATGTGAGACTCTCCCTCGTAAAATGATAGTGTTCTTTTCAACCAATCCAATTGCCCATCCATGATATAGCCGCTGAGGTTTCCATCCGTAGAAAAATCAGCGTTATAATTCCTGTTAGTAAGAAACTCAGTATTTAAGATGACAAAAGCACAGTTGAGATATGTGTAGGAATACACGGATTGGTTATATCGGAGTGGGTTACTTTTATCATCCAGGACTTCACCAGAGGCTCCATTATCAGGAAGGCTAAAATGACTGGAAAAATAAGACTCCGAATTTCCTTGTCGAACAGGGAAATAATTGATACCTATCCCTCTGTTTAGGATTGTGTCCATAAAATTGCGGGTGATAACTTCCCCATCGCCATACGTCACATAAAACGGGATACCGGACATTGCACTATAGATCTTCTTCCAGTTTGAGATTTGCAATGCCTGATCTTCCGGACTGGTTGAATTGCCAGTAATCAAGTCTCCATTAAACTGGATAAAGGCTGCATTTTTACTTTCTGCAATTGCAAGTACCTGGGATAGCAATGTTTCGCCCACTCCATATATTCCAACATCAACCGTGTCCACGTTGCCCGTAGGGGGAGCTAGCGCAAACGTGAAGGGCCTTTGCGTTCCGTCTCGCGGAAGTGTCTGAAGGGTGAATACAACATTCTGATCCTCCAGCATAATGTCACCGTGATACACACTATCCGTTTCCAGTCCGTTGATATGGAAGTCGTGATCTTCTGACTCGCGTATATCCTCCACATCCAAACCGCCAATGGAAATTTGGGCCAGCACGGGCTTATTAGTTTTAAATGAAATTGTCCCTCCATGTGGATGTAGCTGGTTGACAAAAGGTCCTTCGACAATGGTATGCAAGGCTTTGAATGGACCCGTTCCTTCGATATTGATCTTACTTTGAGTGACGACACGACCTTCCCCATCCTTCACTTCGTAATGAACCAGGCCAAAACCCGGGTACGCAGCCAAAGAATCAATAATGCTAAGAATATTTGCTTCGGCGATACCCTGCTCAATGGGAGACTCTTTGGACAGACATTCCAGCTCCTCTTTTCCCACACATAGTTGCCAGACCAGTTGCCCTTGAAAACCCGAACCAAAGTCAAAGATCAATCCTACATCGGAACCCAATGGATTTCCATCCGGTGAGATTAAATTAATTCCGTCAGAGGACTGCTCTGCTAATAGCACGGTATCGACCAGGATGTGTAATGATCCATCTCTGGAGAATATATTTCGGTAGAAATCGGGAATTTCTGTCTGCGCCATCCCTGTCAATCCACTCATTATTAGAAAACACAATACCAGTATCCGTTGAATCATATAGCTGCAAAAATACGGATACTAG
Source organism: Saprospiraceae bacterium (assembly GCA_050298535.1). Lineage (GTDB taxonomy): Bacteria > Bacteroidota > Bacteroidia > Chitinophagales > Saprospiraceae > JABDMH01. Next base: position 84,076 of record JBNKUI010000038.1, on the reverse strand, counting down.
ATTCAGCTAGTCTGACCTGATATGTTAAATACTTATGGGATCCTTTTCCAGAGTTATTACACCGCCTCGTCCTTACTGGATTTTATTGACTCTACGATCTCCGGATTCAGCAACGTGGAGACATCTCCAAGGTTGTCCATGTCGCCGGAAGCTACTTTCCGGAGTATTCTCCGCATGATTTTACCTGACCTTGTCTTTGGCAAACCGGGTACAATCTGGATTTTATCCGGTTTGGCTATGGGTCCGATTACTTTTGTGACGACCTCGTGGACACTCTTCTTAAAGGCAACTGGGTCTGTTATTTCACCTTCTGTGATGACGTAGGCATAAATACCTTGCCCTTTGATATCATGAGGATAACCTACGACAGCGGACTCAATCACCTGTTCGTGTTCATTGATAGCATTTTCAACCTCAGCCGTTCCGATCCTATGACCCGATACGTTGATCACATCATCTACCCGACCGATAATCCGGTACATACCTTGCTTATCACGTCTGGCACCATCTCCCGTAAAATACTTGTCTTCAAAAGCAGAAAAATATACCTGACGGCAACGTTCATGATCACCATACGTCGTGCGGATCATGGATGGCCAGGGATACTTAATACATAGCAGACCTTCGGCTTCCTTTTTTCGAATTTCCTTTCCGTCTGCATCTACCAGACAGGGTTGAATACCTGGCATAGGCAGCATAGCATAGCAGGGCTTCAATTTGTGCAATCCCGGAAGTGGAGAAATGAGAATGCCTCCCGTTTCAGTTTGCCACCAGGTATCTACGATAGGAGCTTTCCCCTTTCCTATTTTCTCATCGTACCAGTGCCAGGCTTCTTCATTTATGGGTTCTCCAACGGTTCCCAATATTTTAATGGAAGAGAGATCATAGTGTGAAGGCCACTTATCGCCCTGGGCCATCAGTGCACGAATAGCTGTAGGCGCGGTGTAAAATTGATTGACACGGTGTTTTTCACAGATATGCCAAAATCGTCCTGCATCAGGATACGTGGGTACTCCCTCAAACATTATTGTAGTGGCACCGGCAAGCAACGGACCATAGATGATATAGCTATGTCCAGTGATCCATCCAATGTCGGCGGTACACCAATAGACATCTCCCTTCTGATATTGAAAAACATTTTTAAAGGTAAAGCAGGTGTATACCATATAGCCTCCGCAAGTATGGACTACCCCCTTAGGTTTGCCAGTAGATCCAGAAGTATAGAGAATAAAGAGCATGTCTTCTGAATCCATTTCCACGGCCGGACAAGTTTTTCTTCGTCGTGGTACTTCATCATGCCACCACTTGTCCCGGTTTTTCTTCATTTTCACCTTCTCCTCTGCATTCTTGTGAACGATCACAGTCTCAACACTTTTACAGCGCTGCTTCAATGCATCATCCACCACTTCCTTCACGGGAATGATTTTTCCACCCCGAAAATTATAATCCGAGCAAATGACCATTTTACATTCGGCGTCTTTAATCCGATCGGCCAGTGCCGTAGCGGAGAAGCCTGCAAAAACCACTGAGTGCGCCGCACCAATTCTGGCACAAGCTAACACACCAATGGTGAGTTCGGGTACCATAGGCATATAGAAACATACTCTATCTCCCTTCTTAATGCCATTTGCTTTCAGCATGTTAGCGCATTGGCATACAGCCTCATAGAGTTCATTATATGTATACGTTTTGTAGGGTTGACTGGGGTCGTTCGGTTCCCAGATTAATGCTGTCCTATTCCCATTACGTTTGAGATGACGATCCAGGCAATTTTCAGTAATATTCAATTTGCCCCCCACAAACCACTTTACATCCGGCTTTTTAAAATCCCATTCTACCACCTCATCCCACTTCTTCATCCAGGTGAATGTACGAGCCTGGGCAGCCCAAAATTTCTCAGGATTATCTACGCTGTTCTTATATACCTTCTTATACTCTGAGTATGATTTTATCTGTAAAGTCATTGAAAAAAATCTGTTTGTTTGTTAGGACCTGAAAATACATAAAATTAGCTATTCACCCTTACTCATGGACACGCTTCGAAAAGCGATTTAGCACTTCGGAAGACACTCCAGCATCTTCCGGAGAGATTGTATCATTTAATTGCAAAATATCGAGCTCAAAATCGGGTTGTCCAGCATCGATCCAGGCTGTATACCAGGCGCTACCAATAGCATGAATGGCTTTTCGCATACGATCTTCCACCTGGCCGGCAAGACGTGTCTGATACGCCCTGGCATATTCCTCACATTCTGTTCGAATGGTTTGATTGAGACGTTCATCAAAGCAATATTTCCGGTCTGACCCAAATTCTTCACTCAATGCCTTCTCTATCCGAAGTACACTGTCCACATAACTATTGCTTTCCAAAACAATTTCCCAATAATGCTTTATAGGATCTGAGATATAAGTAGCTTTCCCCACAAAAAAATCATATTCCTCTTCTGCAAACAATTCAGGAATTCTACTTTCCCAAAATGCATGGATGCCTATCTGATTGGTAAGTTGCCCATTATAATTTTTGGTGGTGTGTAGTGGGACATGAGCATCTCCGATATAATGTCCCATGTCCGCAGACACTCTCAGTATATTTTGTAGATCCTCAGATACGAATGCTTCGGTAAGTCGGTGCTGCATATCGACCAAATGAAAGGGCAATATGCCATGTAATGAAAGGCTATCAATTATTTGAATTTCCATGCATGAAATGTCTGGACCAACGTAGAACTGTAAAAAATCTTCGCATTGTAATTTCCAGACTTCTTCGTAATAATTAGACATTATTCTTTCACGAAAAAAATCATAGTACTCGCTCTTTCCGATTTCCCATACTCCATCAAAAACTTCGGTGACAAAGCTTTTGTTTTCTAAAAATGTCTGCCATATGGATTCACCATCAATTACCAGCCTCTCACTGGAATCGCTGGTCAGTATGGAGATATCCGTATGTCGAATAAATGCTTCCATTTTACGCCGAGGCATTTTAGTGTACGGTGCTGCTCCCCAATGATCGAGATCTATGTAGTGGCGCACCGCCTCAAAAACGGTAGCATATCTTCTTTTATCGGGATCAACTGCATGCACTTCCAAATATTGAATATTTGGCTTAAAGACTTTTAGCATTTCAGGTGGCAATGTAAATACAGCCATTCTATTGATCAGTCGATGGGCATAAAAACCCCATTTACCCTCTTCGTAGTTTTTGAATGAAATGAGACCCAAAAGTAAAATCCCGGTTAAAAGGATGGTGAAAATATGTCTCGAGTTGGATTTCAAGACTGCAATTTTTTCGGATCTACTGGAAGATTGTAAATCCGATGACCCGTAGCCCTAAAAATCGCATTAGTAATGGCAGCCGGTGTCGGTGGTGTTGCAGCCTCTCCCCCTCCCAGAGGACTGACGTCGGGTGGACGTACCAAAGCTACCTCTACCCGGGGAATATCATTGTAGCGAAAGATGGGATAGGATCCCCAGTGCGAGGATGTAATTTGATTTTCGTCAAAGACGACCTCTTCTCGTAAGGTCCAGCTCGCCGCCTGAATCATACCTCCCTCGGTTTGATTAATTAATCCATCGGTGTTCATCACTTCGCCGGCATCCAGAGCAGCCCACATTTGGATTAAAGAAACTTCCCCTTCCTGACTCACTTCCAAATACACGCCAACGGCACAATAAGCATCTGAATTCTTATACCGAGAAAATGCCATGCCTAATCCTTGTCCGGATGCTATCATGGTACCCTTCATCATCTCTTGTAACTTTCGGATCACCCCGATTGCTCTTTCGTCCTCCAAATGATGGATTCTGAATTCAAATGGATCAATATCACGGGAATAAGCCATTTCATCCATCAAAGATTCAATCGCAAAAATATTAGCGTACGCACCCAGACTACGAAGGGAAGACACCCGCAGTGGTCCTTGATAGAAATGCGCCTTTACATCCAATGCGGGAATACTATAATAAGGTGCTGCATTTCGATGCCCTCCACCCAGATATCCCCTCCCCTGGAGTGCCGTGGAATCCTCCAGATATCGGGCAGTGAGAAGCGTGCCTGCGTCACGATTGGGACGCGTACTATGTGAGTCTGAGTAGACTTCCGCTGACCAGGCTTGTATCTTATTGTCAGAACTCAGTATTGCTTCTACATCCATGCGCATAGCACACCCCAAAGCCTCCCATTGATGCTCTTCGATGCGACTCCATTGTACCCGCACATGCCGACCCAAATATTTTCTGGCGATAATGGCAGCATCTGCGGCTGCGTCGTCAGAACAATTATGACCAAAACATCCGGCACCGGGCAGACCGATCACATGCACTTTGTCCTCCTCCACATCTAACATACTGGCCAAGGCTGATCGAAACGGGAACACTCCCTGACTGTGTGTCCAGATCGTAAATTTTCCCTCTTCAAATAATGCAATTCCACAGGCGGGACCTATACTGCCATGCATGATGTAGGGCTTATAAAAAGATCCCGAAAAACGAGTTCCTTCGACGACAGTCTCTCCCTTGTGCTCTACCGTCTCCGTATTATCTACCATACCTGGCAGATCTTGTTTAAGGGATTTAAAGTCCGAAAGTTCCCTGGTAGCTTTCCATTTCGTAGCCGAGGCCAGGTGCACTGCTGCTTTTACCACATCGTATTCTTTCGCACCTACTACGGCTAAAAAGTTACCATCCCTTACTACATCGACATCCGGCACATCGACATCTGGAACAGATTCTAAAACTCCTTCATAGGATGAGGGGCGAATCACTCTGGCATGTAACACGTCAGCAAACTCAAGATCGTGCACAAAGAAGGGCTCTCCCCTAACGATTTTTTGATGATCTGCCCGTGCAATGGCTTTACCCACATACTGATAGGCATCTGGTGATTTCAAGGGTAACGGTAACTGTACTTCAGTCTCCCATCGCTGGCCTTGCAATAGATCGACCATCGTACCCTGATAGGTTTTGCTTTCATCCGAAACAACCCCTTCCTTTAGCCGTAACTTCTCGATTGCAATACCGGATTGATCCGACGCCATCTCGAGTAGTTTTTTGTGCGCTGCCGCTGCAGCGTATCGGACTGCCATAGCACTCCCTTTGACTGATCCACTACCGGCGGTATATCCTTCATCAGGGGTGCGTTCAGTATCTGAGGTAATCACTTCTACTTGATCTAGTGAGGCATTCAGCTCCTCGGCTGCTACCTGACGGATGACCGTGGTGATGCCCTGGCCCAGTTCTATTTTACCCGTAAATACGCGAATCTGGTTGCTATCTAAAATCTCAATCCATGAATCAATGGAAGCATCGCGGCGTAGACTGCCGGGAAGCTGATCCTGCATGGGGACACTAGCAACGACATTTCCACAAGCATTCAGCAAGGGTATACCTACCACCAGGCAACCCATATTTTTCAGAAATAATCTTCGGTCTGTCACCTGTTCTGAATTATTGATTTGCTAATATTTCACTGGCTCTTTGAATGGCCTTAATCACACGGGCCTGCGCACCACAGCGACATAAGTTTCCCTGAAGGCCAGATTTAATTTCATCATCCGTGGGAGATGGATTGTGGTTGAGCAAAGCAATTGAGGCCATGATCATCCCATTGGTACAGTATCCGCACTGCAGGGCACTACACTCAATAAAAGCTTCTTGTACTGCGTGGAGCTTTTTATTATCTACCTGGATACCCTCCAGGGTGGTAATCTCTTTGCCAGCTACACGCTGGATAGGAATCTGGCAACTGTATATAGTCCTTCCATCGATAAGGACCATACATGAACCACATTGTCCCAGCCCACATCCAAATTTGGGAGCTTTCAGATGCAATTCGTTGCGAAGTACAAACAATAAAGGAGTCGCCGGATCTGACTGACTCTCGAATGTTTTTCCATTTACTGTGATGGGTGTTGTAGCAGCCATTTCAAGATTTTGCAGGTAGAAAATACAAATCTCTATGTAAAAAATCAGAATACCTAATTACCAAACTCTCCTACCTTTATATCCAGATCTTATAACCATGCGCATCATCTCACGTGAACTCAGCCCAATTCTCCGCTACTTTGTAAAGAGCATGTGGATTGTGGAAGAGCAGGAAGGGGACAATATACGTATTCAGTCGTTTCCTACAGGATTTCCATATCTCAATGTGATTCAGGGCTACCCGTTCATCATACAAGGTGACGAAGAACGGCTCACAACCGATTGCTACCTTTCAGGCATGGCATATCATCCCTTCGAATTGCGGATGCATCGTATTGAAAGAGCCCTTACGGTACAATTGCATCCTCAGAGTTTGTTTGCACTTTTCCAAATATCAGCAGCAGAACTATCCGAAAAAAGAATCCCTATTCATCAGCTATCTGCTCCGTTACACAATCGTTTACGGGACCTAATAAATAGTACGTTGTCCAGTGAAGCAGTTCTGGAGAAAGTCTCACAAATACTTTCCAGTTATTTGACCGAACCTTCTCCTGACCTTAGAGTTTCTCACGCTATAGGAAAAGTGATACAGTCAAAAGGTAGCATAACGGTGCCTGATTTGGCCCGGGAAGTAAACATGTCTCCCCGAAGATTGCAACAACTATTTAAGCTACAGGTGGGACTTAGTCCAAAAAGGTATAGCAAGGTAGTCCGTATGCAACACTATACCTTTGAATTACTTATTGATACACACTTGGATAAGCTTGTGCCGGATGGATACTATGACCAGTCACATTTTATTCATGATGTCAGAAGTCAAACCGGTATGCTTCCAGCAGAATTCACAGAATACATCTTGAACCCCCAGAGAAGATCCGCTTACTATTCTTCCAATTTGTATAGTTCATACTTATTGGGGTGAATATAATCCTACTCGATTTCCTTCTGAGTCATCGATAATCGCAAAATATCCCATTCCCGGTCCCAGGTTAGATTTTGGCACTACGATTCGTGCCAAACGATCTTTGGAGGGATCTGGCATTCGATCCAGTGCTTGCTGTAAATCATCTCCTGCGACCAGATATACAATGGTACCCGTCGTGGAAGGCTTGGAATTTCCGTCGCACAGCAGTGCTCCACCCAATCCTCCTTGGGCATGATCATACTGGAAAAGTCCTAACCTGGCACCACCAAATTCCATAATTTGCAATTCATAATCGAGCAATTCCGAATAGAATTTCACCGCCCGATCAAAATCAACCACAGGAATATTAAAGTTTGAAATTGCATTCCTACTCTTCTGGTTTTCCATATTGTCATTCCATGTTTTTTTCAAAAAAGAAACAAAGAAACTCAACCGAAAAACCAATGTCTTGTAAAAAAGCGAAATATCGATCGCCAGATTGCTTGTTATTCGTGCCGCAACGCCATTACGGGATTAGACACAGCTGCTCTCATGGCATGATATCCTGTCGTCAAGAGAGTGATCAAGACCACCATAAAGAAAGCTAATGCATACAATGCATAGTTCATCTCTGTATGATACGAGAATGAATCCAACCATCGTGTCATCAGGAGCCATGCGGCAATGAAAGCAGGAATACATGCCAAAGCCACCAATAGCACAAAATTTCGGGTGAGTAGTACGACAATATTCGAAGTCTTTGCACCCAGAATTTTGCGGACTCCGATTTCTTTAGTTCGTTGCTCCGCCGTAAATGATGCCAGTCCTAATAGCCCCAGACATGCTATGAAGATCATCATCAGGCTGAAGAGGGTAAATATCTTAGCTCTAACCTGATCGGCTTGGTACAAATCCATAAACTGCGCATCCACAAACTCGTATTCGAAGGGTGTGTCCGGAAAAACTTCATTCCACACACGCTCAACATGGGTAATGACACCATTGAGACTATTCGCGTCCTGGGGATTTAACTTGACATGCACCTGGCTCAGTCCCTGTGTAAAGGGTCTAAACACCAGTGGTGCTATCGGTTCGTACAATGCTTGCTGGTGAAAGTCACGGACTACTCCAATGACCCGTGCCATGGGCAAGGTATCATTACCTTGAAATTGAATACGCTTCCCGATCGGATCTGCCCAGCCCATACGGTCGACCATTGACTCATTTACTATCGCGGCAAAGGCTGTATCTGTACCAAATTCAAGACTGAAATTCCGACCTTCTACGAAAGGAATATTTAAAGTGGGAAAGAAGTGGTAGTCCACATAATAATTATCCACACCGTACTCATTCATAACTCCCTCATCATTTTCCACTGACATGACCTGCTTGTTAAAGCCGTTGCCTGGTGATGTAGAAGCTGAAGCCACGCTAGATACTTCAGAGTATTGTAATAACTCATCGCGCAGCACATCGTACTTCTCACGATCGGCACGACTTTCTAAAGAAAGATGTAATATATGTTCCTTGTCAAATCCCAATTCTTTAGTACGTAGATAATTCATCTGATCATAAATAATTCCCGTACCAATGATCATAAATAAGGTAATGGCAAACTGTACAGTCACCAATACTTTTCTCAAGTTGGGATTGCCGGCGCCCTTGGCAAGTTTTCCTTTTAACACCTTAATCGGTCTAAAACTTGACAAATAAAACGCAGGATAACTTCCGCCTAAAATGCCGGTGATTAATAAAATCAATAAAGCACCTATGAGAATTTGTGGGGAAAGCAATAAACTGCGATCCAGTGACAAATCGAAAGCGCTATTAAAAAGGGGTAGTGTAATCAAAACTACGAGAAAACTTAGTACCATGGCCAAGAGAGAAAAAATGACCGACTCCGATAAGAACTGACCCACCAGCTGAGCCCGCTCGGACCCCAATACTTTGCGGATACCTACTTCCATGGCGCGCTTAGTGGCCCGCGCAGTCGAAAGATTCATATAATTAATGCACGCGATCAAGAGCATAAAAAGAGCAACCGCACCAAAAATATAAATGAACCCCATTTCTCCAAGGGGCTCAGGTTCACCTTCGAAATCTGACTGTAAATGAATGTCAGCCAGTCCAATGAGTTCGTACTTAATACTGATATCAAATTGGTCAAAAATAACGGCCACATAATTGTCGATAATTTCTGATAACTTGGATTCAAATTGCGCCGGATCGGTTCCTTCCCGGAGCAAGACGTATGTATAAATGCCGAAACTTCCCCAGGCGCCAGCATTGGGATTCATAAAAAAGTCCACGGAACTGGCAGAAATCAGTGCTTTTGGAATGATATGTGACTGGGGGGGAAAATTACGATATACTCCCGTGATTTTATACTCCTGATCTTCCTGCGTTTTAATTACCTCTCCCAGGGGATCATTATCACCAAATATGCGGGTCGCCACCTCCTCAGAGAGCACTATGGCATTGGGCTCGTCAAGTGCCGAGCCCGGATCGCCCACAATAAAATCGAATGTAAAAACATCGGCAAAGGTCGAATCTGCGAAAAAAATATCTTCCTCAAAATACTGACGATCGTTGTATTGAAAAGGTGTACGACCATTCGACATCAGGCGTACAAATTCTTCTACTTCAGGAAAATCATTTTTGAGCTGAGCACCCAGCGGCACCTGTGTATTGGCCCATCGAAAAGCATCATCGGGTTCTGTGATATCCGATGAAACGCGAAAGACACGTTCATGTTTTTCATGAAATTTATCAAAGGCCATTTCATTGGTGATGTACAGCAAAATAAACAAGGTAGCTGCCACTCCAATGGAAAGGCCTACAATATTTAATAATGCATATCCAGGCTGTCGCTTAAAGCCTCTAAGAGCAATTCGAAGGTAATTTCTCAGCATGATCCATCTTTTTTTAAACAATAGCATGTGTCCTCAAGGTGCATGCACGCCTCAAGTTAGTACTTATCCACGAAAGCCTTCGTAGATGGATCTTTATTTAGAGAATCGCCTGTTTTTCACAGATGAAAATCATCAGGATCAAGACGAATGAAATGTCTACAATGTCAATATTGATGAAATGCCTGCGATATAAAGTGAAGTACTTCGGGTAGTGCTGATCGCCAGTAAGACCAGCGATGTCCCCCGTCACGAACCCGGTATTCATGAGGAATCTCCTTCTTTCGCATGGCAATATGCACCAAAGAATTACCCTCATAGAGGAAGTCATCATCACCGCAATCAATGTACCAACGCACTGCTGCACGGTCATCTTCTGATATGGCATTTACCAACTCTACCGCACTGTGTTGCTCATAATAATTTTGAATCTGTTCTTCTGATACATTATCAAGTGTACCTCCTCTACGAGTGAGCCAAGCCTTGGTAGCTTCCAGACTCAGGGGTCCGCAACTGGCACTGAGAGGGCAGGCTGAAGAAAACATATCAGGTCGATGAAGCGCATACATGAATGAACCTCCTCCACCCATTGAAAGGCCCGCTACTGCCCGGTATCGCTTTTCACCTTTTATCCGGTATTTACCTTCCACATGGGGTACCAACTCCTCAAAAAAGAAGTCTTCGTACCGCCACTCGCCGTCTACGCTATTAAAATATCCTCGTTGGCCCGTATTGGCATCCGGCATTACAATAATCATAGGTGTTGCTACTCCCTCCTTAATAGCTTTGTCGGTAATGTGCTTCACTTCACCAAACTGCACCCAACCCGTCTGGTCGTCGCCCCCACCATGTAATAAATATAAAACGGGATAGCTACGTTGCGAAGAGTTATAATCCGGAGGTAAATAAATGGCATACTTACGATCCATATCTAGGATATCACTATGCATGGATAGATCGTCATGTACAACGCTTTGTCCGAAAAGTGAAAAATTAACTACGATAAGTAGTGAAAATACCAATGCTTTATTCATGAGAAATAATTTGTGGAAATAGCTGAAAATGGAGGATTATATGCGAAAATGAATTTTCTATAAGTCAGTTATAGTGATGTACAATTCCCTGGATAGTTGCAGAAATATAAGAAAATTGTCCTGTTGCACTAAGTTATTCTTCAGAGGATTGCCTGGAGAGCCCACGGCTATATCTCCAACCCAAATAAATAATCGCCACCGTGGCTAACATCAAGATCATAGCCACCGGGCGCTCAAAGAAACTCATCAGATCCCATCGGGATTTAATAGCGCTCACCATAAAATTTTGTTCAAGGATCGGTCCCAGGACCATACCGAGAACAATTTGAGCCAGTGGAAAGCCACCTTTTTTCAAGATAAAAGCTATAAATCCCATGCCTGCCATGATCCAGACATCGTAGATATCATTATTGATTGCGTATGCACCCACCATGCATAAGATGGTCACGACGGTGAGTAGCACAGGCATCGGGGTTTTAATCAGTCGCTTTGCCATCAAGGCCGTGAGATAACCGTAGAATGGAAGTAGAAAAATATTCGAAATAATAAAGGTCAAATATAGACCTGTGATTAGATCAGGTTGCTGCTCAAAAAGCAATGGACCAGGATTAATGCCCTTCATCATAAATATACCTAGCACGATCGCCGTAATGGTATCACCAGGAAGTCCCAAAGAAAGCGCGGGTATCCAGGCACTGGCCACAGCCGCATTATTTGCGCTGGTACCGGCTAATATTATTTCGTCGTCCTTTGCCTCTTTGTTAGATCTTTTCTGACGCATTTTCTCCAGGCTGCTGGATACCCAGGCTCCGATATCCGCCCCGGCACCGGGCAAGAAACCAACCAACACACCCATGAGTGACGATCTAATGATTAACCATTTCTTCTTAAGCATCAATTGGAGGGGCTGGCTAAAAAAGGCTTTGGTACTACCCTGAGCTTCAACTTGAGCCTCGATCACAGTACCTGGTCGAAATATATGATTTAAGACCTCACTAAATCCGAACAGACCAATCATAGCCACGATATAATTCAGTCCTCCCATCAGCTGTGGACTCCCAAAGTGAAATCTAGGAAAGCCCAGCGTAGGATCAATACCCACTGAGGAAAAAAGTAATCCCAATAAAAGAGAGATTAGTGATTTGATGGTGGAACCACCCGAGGCAAAAACACCAGCACACAATCCCAGAATGGCAATCCAAAAATATTCGAAAGAACTAAATTGCTTTGCTAACTGTACGATTAAAGAGGCACTAACCATCAGAAGTACTGCACCAATCACACCTCCCACCGCAGAACCTAATGCACTGATCCCCAGAGAATACATAGGTCCCTTGCGACGTGATAATCCAAATAACTCATTAAAATACGCGGCACTCGCAGGAGTACCCGGAATACGTGCCACCGTTGAGCCTACATCTCCTGCATAGATTGCAACTGATGATATAGCAATGATCGCAGGTAATGCAATGGCCGGATCAAGAAAAAAGGCAATTGGAATAAAGAGTGCAACCGCCAGTGTCGCAGTAAGTCCCGGGATAGCCCCAAAGATAGATCCATACAGTCCTCCGAGCAATAAAGCAAGAATACCCTGAACACTAAATATATCACTCATAAAGGCACATGTAATAATTGGCTAAATAATAGATAGACCACCAACGCACTTCCACCGGCAACCAGCGCAGCTTTTAAAAAGGTCATTCTCAATAGAGTGGCTACCACAAATCCAATAATGATCATCGTGGGAATAAATCCAGCATATCGATGAAGTATAGGAAAGCCTAGAATTGTCACAAGAAGGATCAAAATCTTTCCCCATTGCCCTTTGAAAGCATCCTTCATCCGCTCATCGTGTGCAGCTCTTGCAAAAACAATAACTAACCCCGTAATCGTAAGTAGAACTCCTATTATCAAGGGAAATAATCCCGGGCCGGGATAGCCTTCTGGCAAGTCAGGAAAAGATCTGCTCATTAATACGGTGACCAATCCCACAGCTGCGATCGCGCCGCCATAGATCTTGTGTTGCATAGCCATATCATTGTGTTTTACTGAGCCAGACCAGCAATTTGCATAGCCTGCTCATTCTGATCGTGCTGCGATTTTAGGAATGAATCCAGAGCCGCTCCCTGTAACAATTGAATATTACTTCCAGCCTGTGTCAAAGCATCAATAAATTCCTGATCTTCCATCGCTTCCTTAATGGCAGAAGTGAGTTTCTCGCGTACTTGAGGATCGAGACCTTCCGGAGCTGCCACGGCTACCCAACCACCCAGCTCATAATCAATGCCTTTCTCCTTCAGGGTCGGTATTTCCGGGAAAGCTTTAAGTCGGTCCTCTGACATGACAGCCAGTGTACGTACCTGCCCAGCCTGACGCAGAGCATCTACCTCGGTAATTGAGGCAGTGACCACATCTACGCCTCCTGCGATCAACTCCTGTAGCGCAGGTGCTGAACCCTGACTGGGCACCCAGGGCATATCGATATCCTGCAATCCTGCCTCATTGAGGAATCCAATCCGGGCCAGATCCCAGATGCCGCCCCTTGAGGTGCCAGAAGCTTGTAACTCTCCAGGCTTTGATTTTATAGCAGCCAACAAATCTTCCAAAGATTGATAAGGCGAGTCCGCACGCACCGTGATGCCTGCAGCATTGTTTATCACCAAAGCCAACGGCGTGTAATTTTCATAGGTGAGCGGTGTCAATCCCATATTGTGCATCATAGTGATTTCAACTGTCATGGCCCCTATTGTATAACCGTCTGGTCGCGCCTGTGAGAGTGCGAGGTGTCCTACCACTCCCCCACCTCCGGTCCGGTTGATGACATTCACGGTCGTGCCAATCTTTTTCTGCAAAACGGCTGCCAGGGCTCTGGAACTAATATCGGTCATTCCACCTGCAGACCAGGGTACCAGAAAAGTAATGGGTCTGGCTGGAAAACTATCACTGTCACCGGATGCTGCCGAATCACCACAACCACCAGTCCCTATTATTAACAATAAAAATACGAAAAAGACAAAAGACCTGATCCATGATGGATCAGATGATCTATTTATAATCATGCATGAAAATTTTTATATTCAAAGTGAGCCTGTTTCACCAAGGTCAAAAGATAGGAAATTATATTCGAGAACAAATCACGGGCCATGACACGTAACACAATTAGATTCAAGTTTTTTGTACCCAGGAATCTTTGCACATTCCTGATGGTTATGCTCTTAATTTGTAGTGCTGATAGGATGCTAAGGGGGCAATCCTCCGTGACGGACGAAGATTTATTGTCGCTGTATGAAGGATTGCGGGTAGCTGACGTTTCCGATGGTATGGATAGGACCGGTCTGGCAGATAGGAATTTGATGGATCCTAAAATGATGGCACTTTGGAACGATATGGATCAATTTGATCACATATTTAGAGGTATTGCACTTACCTTACGATATGTCCCAACCCCACCGAACGAAACCGCAGTTTATGATCCTGATGATTTCAGAGCCTGGAAGGTAATTAGTACAATAACAGGTGACTAAACTTATCCATAAAATTTTTAGAAACAACTAGGGATGCCTCTGGATTATAAAATTGAATAATTAAAAATATTAGAAGTGAAGACACAATCTCGCCGAGAAGCCTTAAAGACGATAGGTACAGTAACACTCCTGGCTGCTACTCCTTTAGCTATTCCTCACCGACCTCAATATGATGATAAAAAACACTTTATCAGTTTATGCTGGGATGACGGGTTTTTAGAATCTTCGATTAAAACGGCCCGTATATTTGATAAATATAATCTGTCTGCTTCCTTCAACGTAGTGGCTTCAGGACATTTTAAAAGTTTTAAACAGCCTGACGAGTACCAAATAACTCCTAAAGGTGATTTTGTCCTATGGAATGAATTTCAGGCAGCCGGACACGAGGTGATGCCGCACAGTTATAAACATACCAATCTGGCACAGGTACCTCTGGAAGAGGCTAAGCATTTGATTAATATTTGCCTGGATTATTTCGGAGAGCATTTAAATGACTTTGATGCAAAAAAGTCCATTTTCCACTTCCCTTATAACGCTTCTACACCTGAGTTAGAATCCTGGATTAGCGACAAGGTACAGTCATATCGTACGGGTCGTAGTGGTTGGAACGGAGACAACGCACTTGCCTTCAAAAAACATTTAACCTGTACAGGGTACGGTCCTCATAGCACTGAAATGCATCTGCAAAAACAAATCGATGATCTACTGGCCAAGCCCGAAGGCTGGTTGATTTACAATACGCACGGTCTGGATGGAGAGGGCTGGGGTCCTATGCGTGCAGATTGGCTCGATCGATTGTTGGACACCCTCACCGAAATAGAAAGCGTGGCTGTTCTGCCTCCAGCAAAAGTGCAAGCTTTATTTATGTAGCGAGCCTCTTGTCCCTGCTAACTACCCGACCTGCTTTCCTTAAGAATATCAATCACATCTTCATCGCGAAGTTGTTCAAAATCTCTGTAGTAGCTTCCCACCGCTATAAAATCGTCGGGACAGTAAAGACAAATCACCTCGGAAACAGCCGGGTGGTTTGTTAGTTTTTCTAGTGCTTGCGAAGACGCTACGGGTAAAGCGATGATGATCTCCTTCGGTCCCAATCTCTGGATTAACTTTATCGTAGATAGCAATGTAAAACCCGTTGCTGCTCCATCATCAATCACGATGACAATCTTGTCGCGTACTTCTAGAGGTCCTGCATCTTTTAGATAAATGTTTCTTCTTCGTGCCAGCTCGCTCTGAATTTTCTCAATCTGCTCATTTAAAAATTCCAAGGGCACGGCAAATCCCGGATTGACTATTGCTGCTTCCTCGCTGACGGCACCAATGGCAAATTCAGCATTGTCCGGGTGTCCAATTTTTTTACTGAGAATCACATCCAGGGGGACTTGTAGATGTGCGGCCACTTCTTTAGCGACTGGCAATCCACCTCTGGGAATAGCTAAAATAATTGTTTGACCTCCCTTGTACTTTTGCAGGGCATTGGCTAATTCTTGCCCGGCATGATTACGGTTTTGAAAATACATACCCCCTCCTATCTAATCTGTTTGGTTTTAATAGAGTTACCTAATTGAGCGCTAGATACATCATCTTCAAGATTCGCATAATGATCCAGCGCAATCTTCTGCATGACTATTGTTATCATTAATCCATTCCTATCTGTGTAAGATCTACATCTGCAAATTGTTCGTTCTATACGTCGATCCTCGTAATAATTACGAGGTAACCGATAGCCACTTAGCGCATTGCCCAGTGGCTATAGTTTCCCCATAATATGCATATCTAGTTAGATAAGTGTGCTAGACATGACGTTCAATATACCCATGTTAGGTGAAAAACTTTTAATCATGTCGAGTAATACCGCCATCCATAAATCCTATAGAGGAGTTCAGTGCTGTTGTATGGCGATGATTCCATGCTGTTAAATGAGGGAATTAATTTTATATGCATCAGGCAGCCCAATATGTTTTTGGAAAGCCCGCTTTGTCAACTTAATTAAAAAACGAGAGGAAATATGGCAGCCCCCACTAGCGTTGCACTTCCCCAGGAAGCCATTAATGACCGCCATAAACACTCAGCAGCAACATTGTGCCTGACAGGTGAAGCAATCTCTAAGTGGAACAACTACAATTCTACAAATCACCAGATATCAACGCAATGATCAGCACAAGTTGGTTTTTTCAATGGTGCCACGGTATTTAAAACCAGGTATCGAATTAAAGCTCGTTATTATTGAGCATCCTGTGGGCATAGTCGACTGCTCTGGCCGTCAGCGCCATGTAGGTGATGCTTGGATTCTGTGTCGCGGCGCTTGTCATACAGGCGCCATCTGTGACAAACACGTTAGGAACCTCATGCATTTGATTATGTCCATTCAGTACGCTGGTTTTTGGATCTCTCCCCATGCGCGCAGTACCCATCTCATGAATGCAGGCACCTGGAGCGGTTGCCGTATTGTAGGATGTAATATTCTTACAGCCCGCCGCTTCTAACATTTCCTCGGCACATTGGACACCGTCTTTTCGCAAGGCATGCTCATTATCGCGAAGCTTTGCATCGAAGGTGATCGTAGGCATACCGTTTGGATCGAGCTTGTCAAAATTCAGGAACATTCGATTCTCATGATATGGCAATAATTCTCCAAAACAGGTCATAGTAATCTGATAGGGTCCGGGTGCAAAAATTGCTTTCTTCAGATCTGCACCCACCACACCTTCCGGTACATTGTTGGCACGCATTGCGGATCCCTGATATCCAAAACCCCGCACATAATCGGATCTGCGCGTAGCATCATCAATATTTCTAAACCGGGGGATATAGAAACCCACCGGTTTTCTACCCTTATAATATTTATCTTCAAATCCGGGTAATTCTCCCGAGGCACCCATGCCGTAATGATGATCCATCATGTTGTGACCGAGCTCACCGCTGGCATTGCCTAGTCCATCCGGGAACGTTTCAGACCGGCTGTTCAGAAGAATGGCAGTAGTACCCACGGTACTGGCATTACAGAAAATGATTCTGGCAAAAAATTCTACATCTTCACCTGTGACTCGATCACGCACTCGGACACCACTGGCACGTCCCGTCTCCGTATCGAAGACGATTTCGTGCACTATACTGTCCGGTCGAATCGTCAAGTTCCCGGTCTCTTGCGCAACGGGCAGTGTCGCAGACAGGCTACTAAAGTATCCTCCCAGAGGACATCCCCGCACACATCGTCCACGAGTCTGGCATTGACCACGAGTACCTTTATGAACATTAGGGTCATATTGAGAAAGATTGGCCACCCGACCCGGCGTGATTACACGTTCTGGATACACTTTAGCTACCGATTCTCTAAAGTGTTGCTCGGCACAATTCAATTCAAAAGGAGGTAAAAACTTACCATCCGGTATCTGCTTTAGACCTTCCTTCTGACCACTTACACCTACAAAGGTCTCCACATAATCATACCAGGGCTCAATGTCTTTGTACCGGATGGGCCAGTCCACTCCTATCCCTTCTTTGGCATTTGCCTCAAAGTCAATATCACTCCACCGGTAGCAATGGCGCCCCCACATGATGGATCGTCCTCCCACATGGTGTCCACGTATCCAGTCAAAACGATTGATTTCATCATAGGGATATTCATCATCTTTATTGATGAAGTGCTTATGATCTTCGCGCACCCACCAGTTCAGACGATCCTGTTTAAAATAATGATTGGCAACTTCTTCCTGGGTCACCAAATTCTGGTTGGGTATATCCCACGGATCCAGATTGGCGGTTGGATATTCGCCATGACGCACCATCCTGCCGCGCTCCAGTACAATGGTCTTATAACCTTTTTTGCACAATTCCATCGCAGCAAAACCACCACTGATACCTGAACCAATCACAATCGCGTCAAATGTCTGCTCTTGCTTTCCTTTGCCTATATAATTCATAGCGCCCATGCTTTTCCTCCGGCCTCTTCCACAGAGATACATCCCTGATACTCTCCGGGTACGGGTAAATAAGTTAAAAAATTCGTGCCGACTTCCTCCGTCGTAAGATAGTATGCCACCACCTGTTGTTTTAAATCTCTGTACGCAGCTTCAATCTTCTTGGAAGGCGCATTTCCACGATCTAATGAGGTCAGAATCGACAATTGATCTTCGGGTCCCTTGTCTTCAAAGCCCTCATCCTCTAGAAATGACCGCAATGCTGCAAAACCATCGGCGAAAGACTCCTGATGTGCACTATCAAACACCCTCCCAGCCATGTGATCAATCATACGATGTACCCCAACATCCGTTGCAGAGGGACTATCAGTACGTGGCAATATGGCATCCACCAATGATGTCACCAGATCGAAATCACTCTGGTTGAAAAAAGAGAGTCCCTGACCCAACGCTTCTTCCTCCACGGAAGTGCTGCATCCTGACAGTAAAACACCTGCAAGTGGAGCACTTACCGCCGCACCGGAGAACCATGCGGCATAGCGCAAAACCGTCCTTCTATCCATCTTTGAAATTTTTTAATACGCAGTTTGAGATGTGTAAATTATCAAAATTTTGCTAGTTCTAACGCTAGCGAAACATCAATTCGTGCGCTGGAGAACTCACTTTTCTCCCAACTGAACGACGAATCCCGCTCACTCACCGATCTCCTTTGCAGACCTGATGAAAGCCCTGCAAATTTGAGGAACAATCACTAAATTCTAAATTTATTCATCATGAGAGTTTTCACATTATGCGTCGTAACAGGCTATATCCTAGTACTAGTCGGTTGTATTCCATCGATTCATGGTATTGTCACCGATGAGAGTCGATTGATAGACGATCGTATACTGGGCACATGGGAAATGGGTGACGGAGGACTGGCCACCATACAAATATCCGGGGAGAGAGACCATCAGGAGCAAGCCGATGATGAGGTCGAAATCTGGACCATAGAGCGAGCGGCAGATATCACCTATACCATCAGTAAAAACGGGTCTGAACACCAATCCACACTGATAGAAGGCGCACAATCCATGGTTCCTGCAGATGCCTCTGTCGTTAGTGAGAATGAAAAGCCCTACTATTTTCTCACAGAGGTCAGTATTGAAAAAGGAGATACATTGACCAATCAGATTATCATGCACTTAACCGCTATTGGTGGAGAAACTTTTGTGGATTTCAAACCCTATCAAGGAAGTGAGAATTTGGAAGCCTTTAGTCTGTTCTATCCCAATATAATTTCTGCACACACATTTGGTGGCATCCAGGTGGACAATGGGAAATTGATCATTAAACCCTTCAACTCCGAGTATATTGAGGAGCTGATCCGTACAAAAAGAATTCGTCTTAAACATGAGGTTACCGCAAGAGAGGACATTGTGTTGACGGCTTCGACCGAAGATCTTCGGGCATTCATTGGAAAATATGCAGAAGATGAAAGGCTTTATGAATCATCCTGGAATTTTCAAACCATGATGCAATGAAGTCTTCTCCAGCTCGAGTTTTGCCGCATGTTATATTTTGGGTGATTTCTTATATCATCCTGTATAACATATTTAGCGCAGACTATAAATTGGGGGCCTCAGATGTTTATTACACCCTGCTATTTCACCTTCCCTTATTCGTGGTAGCTTATGGTAATTTGCTTTTGTGCGGGCGCTATTTAAATGACAACAGAGTTTTCATCTATCTGCTCACCGCACTCCTGCTACTTATTCCGGGAATACTACTCTATTACCTAATCTTTAATATCCTGGCAGACATTATCCTGCCAGGATATTTTTTCATAGCCTACTATTCTCCGTTTGAAATTGGCATTTTTCTAACTGCATATATTTTATTGACAACTCTCTTATTCTTCACCTGGCAAGGCATACGTTTACGAGAAATACACATCCGAAAAATATCCGATCAGAAATCATCACAGCTGGAGCATCTCAGAAAAAGTATAAATCCCCACTTTCTATTTAATAGTTTGAACAACATTTATGGAAGTATGGGGAGCGAACATTCCCCTGCCAAAAAATATCTCAAAAAATTATCAGATACGTTACGGTACATGCTCTATGAAAGCGATGAACCGCTTATCCCTTTAACAAATGAAATAAAATATCTCGAGGACTATATCTCCCTGGAAAAGATCCGATTTGATAAAGCAGAAGAAATTAACTTTGA
The DNA here is from genome assembly GCA_050298535.1 of Saprospiraceae bacterium. Taxonomy (GTDB): domain Bacteria; phylum Bacteroidota; class Bacteroidia; order Chitinophagales; family Saprospiraceae; genus JABDMH01. The sequence goes on along the minus strand of JBNKUI010000038.1, from coordinate 63,649 downwards.
GAAGAAAGGACGTTTTGACGGATATCTTATTCCACCCTTATTGCTATTGCCACAAGTAGAAAATTGTTTCAAACACTGTGATGGCGAGAATCCAGAGATTAAAATATTAGTCAAACAAGAAGTCAATAAGCTGACCCTGGAGACGAGAAACAAGATCCATTCCGGTGCCGAAAAGGAAGGAGGCATCGGGATACAAAACTTAATGACAAGATTGCAGCTTCTCTATGATAACAATTTTGCACTTTCACAAAAAAAAGAGGGAGATTACTATCACACTTTTCTATCTGTAAATTTGGACCCATGATACGTTGTGTAATCGTAGATGACGAACCCATCGGCCGAAAGACACTTAAGGACCATGCCGAAAACATCAAGGACCTGGAGATTCTTGCCTCTCTTCCCAATGCGTTAGACCTCAGTGACTATTTAAAAGAACATGATGTTGACCTTATACTTCTGGATATTCATATGCCAAAATTAAGTGGGCTAGATTTTGTCAAAATTCAGAAGAATGCCCCGCTGATCATTTTCACAACAGCGTATGCTGAGTATGCGGTGGATGCCTTTTCTGTACATGCGGTAGATTATCTGATGAAACCCATATCGCTGGATCGATTTATAAAAGCCATAGACCGGGCACGAGAAATTCTTTCTAAAGGTGAAGATCATGGTTGGATGATCGTCAAAGAGGGGTCACGAATTTATAGAATTTCTACAGAGGGCATTTTTTATGTGCAGGCATATGGAGATTATGTGAAAATATTTACGGCTGAAAAAACCTACCTCAGCAAAGATCGGCTTACAAATCTTACTGCCACGCTGCCTGATCTTTTTATCCAGGTTCATCGTTCGTATATTATCAATTTAAACTACCTGCAATACATGGAGGGCAACCAGGTGATCATCAATGACATTAAAATACCAGTATCAAATTCCTTTCGCAGCGATCTACTGGCAAGACTCTAGAAGTAGTTGAACTGTGATTAACGATCACCGCAACACTTCGACCACGGTACACTTTTCATCGAGATCCGGAACATCCAGGCGTCTAAAAAATGCGGGGTTATTTTGTAGCAATGGAAAAACAGTTTCTTGTGTCTTTTTCGAAATCACATCTACGATTATGTGCGTGACTCCACGCTCCCTGATCTCTGTCAGTCGCGCTTGTGCCCACTCTTCAGAATATACATCCCGATCTCCTATCACATCCACACCTTTAAGACCTGAATAGAGATATACAATTCGTGGCTTTACGGACATCACATAAGAGTCAGGGTCCAGATTTTTCCCACACCAGTGAGCGGCCCTCAAAAAGCTATCATAGTAGTCATTATATACTGCACTTTTTACCAGCATATTGTGACGGTTTCCCGATAAGTTCACGATAAATATCAAACCGAGTGAAATCACAGCAATAAGTCCACCCCATAATTTCTTACCAGGAAGGGGCAGAAAAGGACTGAGAATGAATTTGATACTTTCCACGAAATAATAGATAAGGAAAGGAAGTATTACACTAAAATAGCGAACCATGACTCGCTCCTGCGGAGTGTAACTGGCAAGTAAAGTAATAATTAGAAAAAATAGCACGTAGAAAGCGATCAGATGCCTTTTTAAAATACCCCTAGCTACGCCAATGAGAGTAACCGCAGATAAAATCAATGAAAAAATATTTCTGGGAGGCAAAGTAACATCAGGAGCATTCCTAAACCATAAGAAGGTATCACTACTCACTATCATCTGAGGTAAGACATTGGATAGTGCAAAAGCGTTTTCGAAAAACCGATCAACCATCGATCCTGTAAAAAACAAACTGGTTTGTGACAATCCCTCCTGTGCTTGTTTAAATTGCCATGCTATAAAAGCCACACATAAGACAGCCGAGAAGAAAAACAATTTGCGAAACGGTAGTCCTATCAGGAATGTCCGTAGGTTCTCTGACCACTTAATTTGTAAAAGCTGAAAAACTACAATTGCCAATACTAGCGATATGCCCACTGGGCGGATCAGGTAGCTGATGAAACATAGGGCCAATAACGAAAGGAAGAGCAGTACATTGAATTTAGAGCTACGGTGATAATGTATAGCCGCATGGAGCGTAGCCAGAGAGAAACACCAGTAAGGGATCTCGGTCATTATCGAAGAACTAGTGGAAATCAAATATGGAGAAGTCGCCCCTACCAGTGTAAGTAGGAGGCTCCACCACCTGCCTTCAATCGACCTAAGTATTAAGAATAACAATGGGATTGCTACCAGACTCAAGATAAAAATGAGGCCTTTCATTTTTAGAATATCAATGCCCCAAATCCAATAAATGGGGGCCAGCATCAAAGGTAAGCCCAATGAAGCCAATGAATTTGTTGGCTCGTCCGGGACATATAAACGTTTCACCGATCCATAATCCACCAGAGATTTTGCGCTGATCACATACTCGGCATTGTCACCATTTGGAGCCAGCCTGGGATTGAAGCTCAATACGGTCACGAGCATACAACTTAGCGCTACGGAAATGATTCCAATCCTTCTTAAAATGATAGGGTGTCCCTTCTGCACATGGAGAAAAGATAAAGTCACAAACCCCAACATGAGGACGAGCAAGGTCCCATAAGTAAGCAGAGAAAACACACGAGGGTTACTGATGAGATTTCCGTTGGGTGTGATATCCTCGCCCAGTAGTCTGGCAATCTGCAAGAAGACCAGTAGGCCGATAGAGATCCAAAAAATCCGGGAAATTCTCCTTTTTGCAAGCAGTCTGCTTCTCCCAGAATGTCTAGCATTCTTCTTTTCTCGCCGATTATATGAAGCAGGAGATCGCTTCCTCATACATCTATTATTCTCTAATGTGAAAGTGAGACAAACGCCTCTCAAATACAAATCTGACACGTTAAAACTTCTTGTATTCAAGGATCCCCGGTCACCTAGAGTGCTGTTTCCGTAATACCGGATTCTATTAATTGTAAAAAAAAGTGAATGAAGTTGGGTACCACTGCTTTGCCTCAGACACATAGAAGCAGAAAACAGAAAAAATCATGAAGACAAAAAACCTGTACTTACTCTCACTCATGCTGCTGGGTGTGCTCTCGGCGGAAAGCCAATCTTTGTCATCTTCAGTCATCTCGGTGGCCGGAGGATTCGAAAAAACACCCAGCGGTATGAGTCTTAGCTGGACCATAGGAGAACCCATCGTGGACCCGTTACAATCGGGCGACGTGGTTCTGACGCAAGGATTTCAGCAACCTGATCTCCAGCTAAGCACAGCCTTCACTGACCCTGGGTTTGAGGCAATGCTATCGGTGTATCCAAATCCGACCATGGACTATTTGCAATTGGAAACAGATTTCGAACGGCCGATTCAATTTCGGCTCGTCGACCTCTCGGGAAAACTGATCAACCAAGGGATCTGGAGTCAGCAGCACGCCGTGGATGTGGGTGCTTTACCCGCAGGGCCATATGCAATCTATTTCGTAGCGGATGACCGGATGGTCAAAAGCCTGCTCATCAATAAGCACTAAGCCCAGGCAACTCGCACTCTCCCCAAAATCCATTTATCTAATTATCACATCAAAAAAACATACCATGAAAACTAGAAAAAACCTAATGACCTTCCTGGGAGTACTCCTGTCACTAACTATCATCGCCCAGACACCCGGCATAAACTATCAGGCAGTCCTTAGAGACCAGGCAGGTAATCCTATGCCCGGAGAAAATGTCGGACTGATCCTTAGTCTGATTGATGATAGTACCGGAGATCTCATTTATAAGGAGAGACATGACCTGACCACCAATGATCTGGGCATGCTGAATACGCTCATCGGAACCGGCACCGTAGAAGAGGGTATTTTTGAGGAAATCATTGGCATTCGGGATCTCAGCCTACGGCTTCAGGCATCCCTTCCCAGCGAGCCAAACATAGTGGACGTGGGTAGCTCGAAAGTAGGGGGAGTACCTTTTGCCTTGTATGGGGAAGATGCCGACGCGGACCCTGATAATGAGTTACAATCCATTTCTTCAGAGGGAGATAGTCTGAAAATCAGTGAGATGGGGGGCGTGGATCTTAATGCTATCAATTATTGGGAGAAGACGGATACTGGATTTGTACTTGACTTACAAAATACATCCAGAAGTACTAGTTCAAGATATCACTTTCATAATCAACTAGGCAAATTTCAAATTATTGACAATGACAAAGGTATGCAGAGTTCCTTTGCTGCTAACAAACTGGAATTCCTCACAATTGAGGAAAATCTGAAGCTGCTCCTCGGTCCGAAGAACCTGCAACTAAGAGACATGGATGGGGACAATATGTTGGCCGGAACTTACGAGGAGGATAACCTATGTGGATTCAAGGTCAACTATCGTGATCACAATTACACACCTGCTTATAATATGGCATTTGATTTCTTGGCGGGTTCTGCAACTCTACATGTTCTTTCACATTTAGCAAATGGAATGTGCATGGTACAAAATGCTACTGAGATGGGTGCTTCCTCCACAGCATTCGGAGGACCGGGAGTCACTGCAAGTATGTCTGCTAATGAATCGGATGGAAGAGTAGCAATCCAGACCCCTGATAACGGTGTCATCATATCCTCGACTGATGTAATTACAGTAGTAGAAAACACAGCAAGAAACGTACCCGTTGCTACCACTTTCAAAGGGACTAACGCTGACAAAGCAGGGACGGCTCTTTTCAATGGTCCGACAAGCACCAATATTCAAATTACCAGCTTGGCCGAAAATCCAAATAATGGATACTTACTACTCCTAAATGCTCAAAATGAAAACAAGGCAGGAATATACATTAATGAAGCAGGTGAAGGCGTCGTATATGGCTCCAATGTTATGGCCAGAGTTGCTTCAGGTCCTGAAGCAGAATACGTATATGGTTCACTAGTGGGAGACGAATCAGCAGCCTATACAAGAGGTACAGCCACTCTCACAGAGGGTGTAGCAACAGTACTATGTCCTGATCATTTCCAAGCCATTGCTGATCCAAACTCAATGACAGTGACAATTACCCCCCTTTCAGCCCAATCCAAAGGAATAGCTGTAGTAGAAAAATTTCCAGGTGGATTTAAAGTCCAAGAACTACAAAGAGGAAAGGGTGCCTACAGCTTTGATTATATGGTCTCCTGTAAAAGAAAAGGGCTGGAAGATTACAAGGTTAAGCACAAATTGCCAACGGCAACGACGACAGACATTGGTCAAATCTCTATAAAAAGACCTGAGATGCCAAAAAGATAAGTCACCTTATTGTAGGAGTTAGGAGTTAGGAGTTATAATAATTTTTTCAGTTTTCATAGGGTATGGTGGTCTCCGGGCCGCTTTACCCTTTACAAATATCTAGTACCCAAGTTCGTACCGGATCGCATCCTGTGATGCTTGATCCGGTACTTTACTATGCGTTTTGATTCGAGATGGAATGAGAACTTACCTGATTAATCCTTACATTAAAGTCAATAAATACTATAGTCAAATTGTCTTCCGACAGCGAGCAATATAGTGACGCACAGATTCTTGCGATGATTACGCAAGATCCTGACTCCCGCAAAAAGGCGATAGAGTGCATATACCAACGTGACACCCTAAAATCGAGAGTGGCCTCCTATGTCATCAAACATGGAGGACAAAAGACCGATGTTCTGGATATCTTTCATGATGGGATCGTAGTCCTGGATCGAAACATCCGCACAGGTAAATTCCGGTCAGAGTCCAGCATTGAGGGATACTTATACAGTATTTGCCGTTTCCTATGGAATAATCAAAAGCGGAAACAGAACAAGATTGTACATGAAACTTCACATGCAAAAACAGAAACCCTTACTCCCGAAATCTCACTCATCGACACCGAAAAAAAGACCATCCTCCGCCAAGCACTGGCACTGCTGGATGATTCCTGCCGTTTAATACTTAAGCTCTGGAAGCTTTCTTACACCATGGAAGAGATTGCAGGACAACTTTCTCTGAGTAGCGCACGCATGGCGAAGAAGTACCGATATCGATGCATGAAGAAATTGATGATTGCACTCAAAGCCAGACCCGATATTCTAAAACTGCTGATGTATGAAAGATTTGGAGAACATTGAGGCCTATCTCGCTGGAAAGATGAGTAAGGTAGATGCAATCCGTTTTGAGGAAGAAATGGCGGTGAATCCTGATCTCCAGCAAGAGGTAGAGATCATGCGGACCATTCATGATGCTACCGAGCTAGACATCGAAGAAGACTTGCGTGCACAGCTTGATCAATTAGCACAGCAATCAAAAAAGCGTATACGCACACCTCAGATTCCAACATGGAGTCACATTATCATGGCAGCATCGTTGGCTTTGCTTCTGGGCCTGGGCATTAATTATTTTCTCTCCGACACCCAGGGTCTAAAGAAGTTCGTTTCCCAGGAATATGTGACGTATCAAATACAACAAACCCGAACAGATGATGCTCAGAATCCGGCGTCATGGGAAGAAAACCTGACCAACTCCTCCAGAGAAAATGCTATAAATTACCTGGTGACTTACCTTGAAGAAAATCCCCAGGACTGGAATGCAAACTTTGCACTTGCTGATTTGTACTATCAGGACAAAAATATCAGCGCTGCTAAATTAATTTTTGATAAAATCATTGATGCCCAGTCTGTCATTTGGATGGAGAGGGCTCAGTGGAATCGCATCCTAATCTCGGTTGATACCTGGGACACGCGGGCTGAAACCATTTTGAATGCAATATTGAAAAACCCTGATCATTCCTATCATCAACAAGCGCTCACACTTCAGGAAAAAATTAATTAAAATGCATTTTTTTATCTCCAAAAAATCATGGAGTCCTCTCATACTCTTACTATTTCTCTATGCACTTCAAAATATCGAGGCCCAAAATCCGACCATTGAATCTTCCTATAATATTGCCATAGATTCCGACAACTACGAACTTGCTGATTCCATCGTTTGGAATATCATTTCGAACTGCTCCGCAAAATGGGACACGACATTAAATGTGGGTAATTTTCTTCTTGATCACTATCAGCGTTTTGAATTTGACTGGGACTTATCAAAACGTTTGGAATATCTAAGGCAAGTAGAATCATGCACTGATATTCATTCCCCCTCCGACTTTGAGGTAAACGCCCGAATACAATATCACTATGCCGTATATTTTCGACATGATTTGCAGGAAGATTCCATGCAACATCATTTGAATGCAATGCGTGAGAACATAGAGCTGCTGGGCTCCCCGACGAGGTTGGCCATCTCTTTAGAATATGAGCAAGCCCGACTCGCATACATCCAAAACGATCAAGCTAGCCTGCTTACCTATCTGGAAAGCGCCCTTTCCTACTTAGACACCCACTTTCCAGAGGAAATCAGACTCCGCCTAAATATTCTAAATGGCATAGGGATTGGGCTGCGACGCACTTTCCAGCCGGAAAAAGCCATCGAACATCATCACAGAACTCTGGCTTATCTCAACGAAAAAGATCCTGGATCAAATTGGGTAGGAACTGTCCTTAATAATGTAGGATTGTGCTTCCAGGACCTACTGGAGTATGACAGTGCCATCTACTACATGAACAAAGCGATCCATCATTATAGATTTCTGGGACCTGAATACATGGATCAAATCGGATCCGGACTTTACAATGTAAGTAGTTGTTTCCGGTATGCCGGTACTTTAGATAGTGCTTTGGTATATGGACTTAAATCTTTGGAAATACTGGAAGCACACCATGGAAGTAATCATGCAGATCTCCTACTACCTTATATCAGCCTGACTCTTACCTGCATCAAACAAGAAGACTTCGAAAAAGCTACCGACTTCTATACCAAGGGAATGGAGCTACTCAAAGTCTTAGGGTGGTCCCGGGATGATCCCTCTGTCAATGCCTATATGCAAGATGTATTTCCCATGATAGGCTCGGGCATTTTCCTGGCCAGGGCACAGTTTTTAGATACTGGAGAGGAACGGTTTCTCAATTTAGCTCTCTCTAGAGGAGAGGACTTCATGTACACCATGGACTATGCCTATGATTATTTAAAAAATAGTATCTCAAAGGACATCTTTCAGGGACAACATAAAAATTATATAAATACCATAATAGAAAATCAGTTCCTTGCCTTTGAGTTTTTTCAGGAAGATTCTATTATTTCTAAGACTTTTGAATATTTCGAAAAATTTAAAGCATTAGATCTATTATATGCTGCTCAACGCGACAAAGTAGACAAACTGGAGCTCCATCAAGAATTAAGTAAACATCAGGCAGAGCTGGTTTACAAAGTAAATAATTTACAGGCAGAGATCGCACGAGTGGGTGCCCATCCTGACACCCTTGAAATTTTAACTCAAGAACTAAATACAGCTCAAGAATCCATGTATCAATGGCAAGATGAGATTCGAAAAAATCACCCGAAGTATCATGACCTGTTATATCATCCTCGCGTAGCTACATTATCAGAAGTTCAAAGCACATTATCAGAAGATCAATCGGTGCTTACATACTTTGTCAGTGATACCACTATCTATTCTATCACAATAAATGCGGCTGGACAGTATTTGAAAAAAAATAATATTCCATCTCATATCACACTTGATTCACTCATAGTAGGATTACGCAATGTGCTTTTGGATTTCCATCTTTCACCACATTCATCTGACGAAGCAATCAGAGTCCGTAGCAAACAATTATCAGAATCATCCTATCAACTTTATCAGATATTAATTGAGCCTGTAAGTCCCTATCTAAAATCTAGAGTTCTGATAAGTCCGCACAAGTCACTGGGATATCTTCCTTTCGATCTATTATTGAAAGAACTCCCTGAAAACCCCTTGCACTATAGGTCGTATGCCTACTTACTTAAGGAACGAGCCTTGCATTTCAGTCCCTCCATCACCCTATGGATGGAAATGAATGAGAAGGAGCGTATGAATATCCAAAAGATCCTGGCAATTGCTCCCTCCTATCAGCAGATATCCACCCCCATGGAAAATACCTATGCGATGCGAAGCAGTTTGCAACCATTAGCCTACAATGAACAGGAAGTGGATCAGGTCATACACCATTTCGGAGGAGTTGCCCTCAAGGGTGCCGATGCCACAAAAGAGGCTTTTCTATCCACTGCCTCAGACTTCAGCATGATTCACTTCGCCATGCATGGAAAGGCCAGCGAAGAACAAGCCTCCTTCCTTGCCTTTTCTAACATAAATAGTCAGGACTTTAAGCTCTTTATTCCGGAGGTTTACAATCTCTCGCTTAATACTGACATGGTGAGTATATCTGCCTGTGAGTCCGGCTATGGGCAATTGAGGAATGCAGAAGGAGTCATAAGTCTTGCACGTGCCTTTTCCTTTGCGGGTGCAAAGAGTATTTTAAGTACACTCTGGAGTATAAATGATCGAAGCACCAGCTCACTCATGGATCATTACTACCAAAGGCTCAAAGAGGGACTTTCGAAAGAGGTGGCGCTTCAAGATGCCAAACTTAACTACCTTGACCATTCGGATCACACGGCTGCCGATCCTTTTTACTGGAGTAGTTTTATGCTACTTGGAGACACCACACCAATCGCTGCAGACCACTCACCCTTTTCTATTTTGGTGACCATTGGGCTGGCATCCTTTCTACTTCTGCTATATGTGCGGTACCGACCCAATAGTAGCGGAAGTTGACCCTTACCCCAGTCCTTACTTTACCCGCATTTAATTTCCTCGCTTACGGTGTGTTTTTTGGGCAAGTCCCAGATACTCACGTTTAATAGATTTGCCTGGGCAAGACTATGCTAGATAACGAAAGGATGGGATTTGAAACAGATTTCTAAATAGCAGGATTTATCAACTTTGATATGATGGACACATTGTATCATTGCATGGAATAAATACAGCTTATGAAAAAGTTTAGCCTCCTTGCAATCTACTCACTCCTCGTCTCAGCCCTCACCATGGCTGTGATGGAAGATGGCTCCGGGCATAATACCAATGTCAGTTTGGATCCTACCGCACCCGAAAGTATCAAATCCCTTGATCTTGGTTCCTTTTCTATGTCTTTGGCAGTAAAGGACATCAATGCGTCACTTGCGTTCTATGAAAAACTAGGTTTTGAGCCCCTCGCCAACGCAGGATCTGTTGAACAGAAGTGGCTATTACTCAGCAATGGCACTGCACAAATTGGTTTATTTCAGGGAATAGTTTCCTACCAACACACTGACTTTCAATCCCGCTGATGCAAGATCTATTGTAGCGGTCCTAAAAGAGAAAGGGATTGAAACTACCTTCTCTATGGGAATGGAAAATAGCGAAGGGCCTTGTTCATTTGCTATTGCAGATCCTGACGGAAATCCTATCTTGATAGATCAACACTAGACCCTAAAATTCTAAGCTTCTTCTGGCAGTTTACGATCCTTGATGTTCAGGTACCTTTCAATTTCTTGTTCCAAATATTTTGCTTTAGACAGCGAACTCATATCCCTTATCAATTTGATATGTTTCTGACCCTCTGGTGTATCTAAAACCACAATGAGTGAACAGGCACCATTGACACCGCGCACATATAATTGATTGACCTGCTCGATGGGAAAGTGCTTATCCTGATGTAATTTTTTCGGTCGCCAAAAAGTGGATAAGTATTTATCATCTATGTTTATATAGATCCAATGTTTTTTCCGCTGTGCTAAGAGGAAAATCATGATTGCCGTACTGATCCATGAGGCTACTGCAAATACATAATTAAATCCCTTCTTAAAAAATGCGATGGTAAAGATCACCGCCAGAAAAGGAAGGATAATGGCAGGAATAACTTCCAGTACGGTCCAGGGTTGTTTCACCGAGATTTCAAGCGCATCCCGAAACTCAAATAAGTCGATACCTTCCGGCCGGATGACTTCATGCTTTGGATCTTCTCGAAGTAACAACTTACTCACCTGATCGTGGATGGAGAAAATACGGTCGCAAGCGCTGCACTTGGCAATCTTGTCATCAATATTAATATCATCAGCCTTAATATGAGCGTGGCATGTTGGGCAGACAATCTTAACCGCATCAGAAGGTGCTTCCTCTGGAGACGCGTCCTTCAGCTTAAGTTTATAAGGCTGTTCCGATTCTAATGTCATACAGACGCAATTTCAAACACCAATATAAGGACACTCGATAAAATGCATGAAATTCTATAAAAACACTTATCACTCAAGGCACAATTATTTCCTTGCTGATCGTTTGAATAAGACAAGACAGGCGGCACACGATTTGCAATCCCTTTCATATGAGGCTAATTATCGTTTTGCTGCTTTCCATACTCACGTTTCATCATGTCACCTTCGGACAATGTGAATGTTCACCACTTCCTCAAAATACATTTCCTTCTGATACTGTAAGTACCGTAGCAGAACTTCAGGCTGCTCTAAGTGCCGCCAATAGCAGCAATGGTCAACGTAATATTATATTGCTGCCGGGCACCTATGTGTTGAATACGAACTTGCTTTTTATTTCGGCTAATATGTCTGATCTTACGATCCGCGGCAGCACGGGCCATGCCGAAGATGTGATCGTAAAAGGACAGGGTTGGAACGACAACAGCGTCACCCATATATTTAATGTGGCCGCTGATCGATTTACCCTGGCTGATATGACCATCGGTCATGTATATTATCACCCGGTACAAATTCACAGCAATAATGATGGCGTCAATGATGCCGACGACTGCCTGATCCAGAATGTACGATTTGAGGATGCCAAGGAACAACTACTAAAGGTATCTGGAGGAGAAGATCTGTACTCAGACCGGGGTATTGTACAATGCTGCGTTTTTGAATTTACCGCCGGCATCCTACCAATACTACACCGGAGGTATTGACGCCCATCGGTCCGTGGATTGGATCGTGCGTAACAACACCTTCATGGGCATCCGCAGTCCAGAGACTAATCTGGCGGAGCATGCCATTCATTTCTGGCGGGAATCATCCGGCACCCTGGTAGAGAATAATACCATCATCAATTGCGACCGTGGTATTGGATTTGGCCTGGGAGGTAGCGTAGTGGATGGACACACTGGAGGGTTGGTTCGAAATAACTTTGTACACGCCAGTAGAGATGTGGGGATCGGCCTAGAAGGATCACCCGACACGAAAGTGTATCATAACACCGTCATCACTGGTGATTATCCCCGATCCATTGAGTATCGCTTTGCAACGACATCAGGGGTACATATCGCCAATAATAACACTGACGGATCCATTTCTGACCGCAGCAGTGGATCATCCGGTTCGATCGAATCCAATGTGCAGATCAATGACTTTCAAATCTTTACCAATGCGACCAGCTATGACTATCATCTGACTGGGCCCACTGAGGGTATCACGAATGCCGGGATCAATCTCCCCGACGTGACCGATGATTTTGACTGCGAAGTCCGATCAGACAACATGCCCGATATTGGAGCGGATGAGCTGGTGAGCACTCCTGATGTCGATATCTTCCTAAAAAGTCAAGCCATAGAACTATGGCCCAATCCAGTAACCTCCACATTCACTATTGGAGGGTTGATTTCCGGCTACACCATCGAAATTTTGGATCAATCGGGCAATGTATATGATGCCATTGATGAAGTGACCGAAACGGTAACAATTGATATCAGCAGCCTTCCTTCTGGTTTGTATTTTGTAAGAATCACTCATAGTGACCAAGAATTCAACGAGCTACTCAGTATTCAGCTGATCCTGAAGACCTAGCAGACAAATAGCTAGATCTTATTAATTTCATGATCATGAAATTATTAATGTTAGTCGGTCCTTCTGCTGTTGGTAAGATGACGGTAGGTAAACATATTGCTCGCAAGACTGGATTGAAATTATTTCACAATCACATGTCAATTGATTTAGTAAATCACTTCTTTGATTTTGGTACACCTCCCTTTAGAAAGCTCGATGAAGACATACGCTTTTCCATCTTCGAGGCAGTAGCATCTAGCGATCTGCCCGGACTGATATTCACAATGGTACCCGACTTTGATGATCCTGAAGACAAGGAATACATCGAAAGAATTTGTGGCATTTTTGATGCTGCAGGAGGGACTTCAGTTATAGCTGAGCTTTATGCTACCCTGGAAGTCCGTCTGAAGCGAAATATACTTCCAGATCGTCTGCATGAAAAACCCCTAAAACGCAATTTGGAATTATCTGAAAAAATATTGCGGAACGAGTTTGAACATCATCGCACCAGTACATTGGAGGATGAATTTTCAGGAGATGATTATTTAAAAATTGATACCGGTAATATGACAGCTGAGGAAGCTGCAGACCAGATCATCGAATATTTTCATTTGGAAAAAATCAATAAATAAGGCCGCCTCCGTCTTAGAACGTTATCCGCAACCTACTCCAAAGGCTTCGGCTACCAGAGAGTATCCGGTAATTTCTTTTAAAGCACCGTACTCTCGACATCTGAGTTTCTTGAGCGGTAAATTGGGAAAATTTCATCGAAGTGCGGAAACAAGTCCGGTCATAGCAATTCAATCTTCAATCTCTTCTTCCGGTAAAGACCAGTCAATCGGCATCAGTCCCTGTTTAAGAAGAATTTCGTTGGTACGACTAAAATGATGATTGTTGAAGAACTTATTCCCAGCCAATGGCGATGGATGGGCCGACTGGAAGACATAATGTTTCATCTGATCAATCAGATTGATCTTTGATTGTGCAAATCTTCCCCATAGGAGAAAGACCAACCCTTCTCTCCTTTCGCTTAAAATGCGAATCACCGCATCCGTAAAAGATTGCCATCCAATCTTTTGATGCGATCCTGCCTTACCCCGCTCCACGGTAAGCATAGCGTTGAGCAGGAAGACTCCCTGCTGTGCCCAAGTCGTGAGATCACCGTGAGAAGGAATAGGTACCTGCAGATCAGCCTGTAGTTCTTTGTAGATGTTCTTTAGGGAGGGTGGAGGCTTAATACCCTGAGGCACGCTGAATGAAAGCCCCATCGCCTGACCGGGTCCATGATAGGGATCCTGTCCCAGGATTACCACTTTCACCTCATGGAATGGCGTTGTGTCAAAAGCATTGAAGATCAATGGTCCCGGGGGATAGATCACTTTTCCCTGGTGCTTCTCCTGCCGCAGAAATTTGCGGATATGGTCAAAATAGGGCTGCTGAAATTCATCTTCCAGTGCTTCCTTCCAGCTATCTTCTATCTGTATACTCATCTTTGTTTATAGGGCCTCTGCATAGGCTTTGAAAAATTGCATCGATAATAAATATATGGTTTCCTGCCTGAAGGTTGTTCATTTTTACAAAATGGAGTAAATTTGCCCTCGCTTTTGAAAAAATGGCCTCATAGCTCAACTGGATAGAGCAGCTGCCTTCTAAGCAGCAGGTTTCAGGTTCGAGTCCTGATGGGGTCACTACTGACGAGACTTCGTCTGTCAGCATTGACTGACAATGTAAGACATTAAACATTCAGTAATCCCTGTTAGCTTTTGCTAACGGGGATTTTCATTTTGTACAAGATGCTGACATGCGTAGTGAGATACGCAGTATCGAGCGCTGCATCGTCAGTATCGAACACAGCAAGAACCAGAATTTAAAATTAAACTTTACTTTTTCAGACAACATCAAACTAGGGCGTACGACCAGTGTATGCCATTCCACTGGAAAAACTACTGAATCCATCAGCAGAGTAGATCAGGAAAATACTCAGTTCACAACTTGCTACCTGTTTGCAGTTCTTATAAAAGAGTGTATTTCCAGATCCAACCACCTTTATTTGGTATCTTCTTGCATGATTACATTCTTCAGGAGGATCAGAGAGGATCTACTCGATAGTGGTCGAATATCAAAGTACCTGCTCTATGCAGCGGGAGAGATTCTCTTGGTGATGATCGGTATTCTATTGGCTTTGCAGGTGAATAACTGGAATGAATGGAGGAAGAACCCTACGATTACGAACTGGACAATGGAGAGACGATCAAGATTTCACATCGATGGTTTTACGTTGATGCACCAGTAGAGAAAGAAAGTTCCATCAAGGAACTGGCAGAGAGTGCTCTTAAACGAGCCTCTTAACTTTTACTGAACCATGATCGGCGAGAGGGGGCTTTTGGCTCTCTTCCGTCGAAATGATTTATGGGGAAGAGTCTTTGATACATCGTACATAATTCCCAGCGGTAGTTGGTGTTCCTTCTGGAGGTCGAGGTTCCACAAAATCACTACCAACACCAAAACTCCTATAATATGCAGTTCCTAAAGGAAAACCTGGGAGATTGTCTGGATCAATTGTCGAGGTCCAAAAACGGCTTTCAATTCCTATCAATACAAAATCACCATTAAACTTTCGATAGGGAAAATTGGGATCGACCGAGAATCCGCTCTTGTTTGATCCGTAAAAACTCATCGAACCAGCAATGTCATCTCCACTTCCTCCCTCGCCAAAACCATTTTCCTCCAGAAAATCAGTTAGATCAGTCCAATCTTGATTGGAAGGGACATGCCATCCGGCCGGGCATACATTCCTTTGATTGGTATCGGCAACCGTGAAATAATTGTATAGAGCACCTGCCTCAGGTATAAGTATTGTCGAGTCGTTGTTATAATAACAATATGCAGGTGTACTCATCATAGCCCATTCGATGTTGTCTTCAATTTTTGGAATTGGAGTGCCATCATTGTAGGAAGTCGCCCTCAAATTTTCACTCATCCAGATCTGATCTCCAATGCTCACTGTCGAATAGGAATTGCCTTGAATATAAGTGACAGGCCCCGTTTGTCTGTCGGTTAAGGAGACCCATTTTTCACCATTCCAACCTTCAAAGTCAAGACCGCTCCACCTAATAGTGCCAGGTTCAGGATTAGATTGAACATCGCCTATCTTAATACCTCCTTCGACTTCAAGTTCTTTTTCCTGAGCATAGAGGAATGATAAAGAGATTGACAGGATTAACAGGACTGCTACTCGCATGACTTTATACTTTTAGATAAAGTAAAAAATTAAAATGAAATTCAGATAAGGATGACTAATCAGGGATCCAGCAAGAGTTGTAGTCCTTGCTTTCGTCAAAATGGTTATAATCTGTCTCTAGGTGAAACTCCCTGCCAAACTGCTGGAGGTGATTAAGGGCTTTTCGGGCAAAATTCCAACGCTGAGATCGTCTACTTTTTCTATACCCCGGTTTAAGAAAATTATACCTCAGTTTAAAAATATTATACCTCAGTAAATTTCCTCTATACAGTTCACTTATTAAAATGTACATATAATATTCACTATCAATCCATCAAATCAGCAATCTGATTATAAGCTTTAAACTGACTCAGAACATTGCTTTCAGAAAAAAATCTATTCCTATGGATGAATAGATACAATGCATTATAGTCACTTACCAGTGAATTGCCGAAATTAAGATGAGATATAAATTTGGTATCTTCGTTTGAGCAGAAACCTAAAGAGAATGATTCTTCACACAACAAGGCCTATTATTTTCCTTTTGATCTTATTTCCGTTTTGCTCTTCAGTGTATGGGCAGGAAGTAGAGATACAAGCATCGGGGCAAATCAAAAATGTAAAAGATCCGGTAGATCCACAGGATGCGGTTACAAAGGCCTATTTGGAAGCCTATGTAGATCAGATACTACTGAGTTTTGGAATTCCGCTGGGATCTGCTGGTATCCAGGGATTATTGAATGCAGGTATCTGTCCGTTGGACATAGTGGCAGCTGGAGCGCATCCAGACAGCTTGATGGGTAAAATGTATCAAGGCGGTTTGATCTTTTATTTAGATGATCAGGATACTATTCCGGGAATGAAAGGGCTGGTAGCTGCCCCCCAAGATCAGGATTATCAAGGTGATTTCAGCATACCTTGGCATTGTAATGGAACGGATTTGCCCATTCCTAATGTAACAAGTGGTCCATCTGGAGAGGGTGCGGAAATTGGTGATGGTGCTACCAATACGGTGGGCATTGACACAGCTAGCTGTTCAGTACCAGGCGACGCCGCTGTCATTTGTGCGAATTTGTCACTTAGTGAATATGAAGACTGGTTTTTGCCTTCAGCCAAGGAATTAAACGAAATGTACCAAAAGATAGGAAAAGGAGCCGCAACTCCAAATACAAATATCGGCGGGTTTGCGGATATTTGGTATTGGAGTTCTTCCGAGGTAGAAGCATTCATTGCCTGGGCGCAGCAATTCAACGATGGTACTCAGAGCGGTGGTATTAAAAACGACGACTATCGAGTGCGAGCTGTTAGGGCTTTTTGACGATTTATCAACTTAACTATATGATACAACGGAGCGCTCGATGCTGGTAGTCAGCGCAATGTAAAGTAGTATGACGATTGTCCACGAGATATACCTGTTTCTATTCTGTTGTTATAAGGAGTTCGGCACTGTTCGCTCGGCAAAAAGTTGTGCCAAGTCTCTCGACCACAGCAGCCAGCTCCAATCATTCCACAGGCAGGTTTGTCACGCTTTTCGCTTCTTCCCTCACTGCCTCACACGCAGTTTCCAGTCTTTTCAGCATTTGATATTTACTCCCTCGTGCCCATTTCATACAAGATGCTGACATGTGAAGTGAGATACGCAATATCGAATGTAGCATCGTCAGCATCGGCAGCAAAAGTCCATGAAACTGCTTACCTTAGTATAAGACCGCTATATCAATAATCAACGTCAGTTTTGACCTTGTATATCGATTAATAGCATGCCTCTTTTTGTCCCATTTACCGAGTTCATATCATTATTAATCAATCTAAAATTATTTAATATGAAGTTCATGTTATCATGGAAAGTCCACCCGGATAAACGACAAGATGCACTAGCAGGTTTTGCTCAAATGACAGCCCAGGACGATGCAGCAGATATGGGCGATTCAGTTCGCCTTATTGGTCGCTGGCATAACATTGCGGAATTTACCGGTGTGGCCATCTACGAATCGGATGATCCCGTGGCGATGGCCAACTGGGCCCTAAATTGGAACAGTATTTTGGATGCTGTAGTCACTCCTGTTCTGGATGATGAAGAAACTCGTGCCTTGGGACGAAGTAGGCTCCAGAGTTCCGAAGGCTGAGCATCGCCTAGAATTTAAAAGAAGGGTATCGTCTTTGCTTTCATCTTAGATTGCAAAAGGGGACAAATCAAAGCTTTTTGTCTGCGCATTTGATTGGGTGAAGACGATTATTTTAAAGATACCGACACGTATCTAATGTGATACTTTGCATCGTATCATGGATCTTTTCCGTATGTCTTTTGGATGATTTTCCACAGTGTGAACGACGTATGAAACTCTTCTTAACTAGTCCGTATATCAGGTTGGATGCTGATGGGATCATTACTGACGAGGCTGCGCCTGTCAGCATTGATCCTCGCTAAGACATTAAACCTTCAGTATGTCCCTGTTAGCTTTTGCTAACGGGGATTTTCATTTACTACAAGATGCTGACATGCGAAATGAGATGCAAAGCATCGAATGTAGCATCGTCAGCATCGTCAGCACAAACTCTAAAAAAAAGAAGGGCAAATACAACGGCCCGACGATGCTGCCGAGCCGTCATCAACCCATGTTAAACTATCCAGCCGGAGGGGCAAATATTGCGGCATGGGTATCGCCACATTCTCCCACCTCATCTGGAATTTGTGTAAAGGGAGGGAATGAATTATCACAACCACCAACGTAGGAACCAATCTGCTCATTGACTTCACCCTGAATTGCTGGTCCGTGATTTCTTAATACGATATGAACTTCCGCTGCCATAGGGTCCAACAATCCGCCGGGAGAAGGCAATCCAAAAAGGTCATTTGCACTGCCGGAGACATCACCCACTTTTAAGTGACCTCCAAAATGACCTACACCTGACTTGCCGACTACATGACCGGTGCCATACATAATTTCGACTTGTACCTGAGCATTTCCTAAGTCACCTTCTCCACATTGATTGGGAATTGTACACTCTCCTGGGCTATTCCAGATTACGAACCAGATCGTGTACGTGTAACCCTCCGTTAAATCATTTGCGGAGAAATCAAAACTGAGACCCTTAGGGCTTCTGACCAATGTGGCATCGCCTACAACTTGACCACCGTTTGCAAAATTCACCACACTTGCATGTGTTCGATTTGCAGCTTTACTTATGTTCTGGGTAGTGAATCCAGAATTTTGAACGGACACTGATTTTTCTTGCTTTATGAATGTATCATCTTTAGTGCATGAAAACTGGATAATACAGGCCATAAAAAGGGCTAATGAAATGTGTTTCATTTTACTTGGTTTTAGATTAAGAAATTATTAGAAGAATTGAACTTTGAAACTAACATTACTAAGTTAGGGAAGCTATTTATAGGTCATTAACACGCAGCGTTCAGATCTTACCACAATCCGTTCATATAGGAAAATCAGCATTCTGTAATCAAGTGATCTATACGCTTATTTTTCGTTGATCTTGGTACTTTAATTAGTTTATAGACTCTACATGATGCTGAGACAAGGCCATCGGTTACAGCAACATTGTCAGCAAGGATCGCCACACATTTAACACATGTTTTATGTGAGTTCTTTATCTTTGGAAGTAACCAAAACACTCTTTAGATTTGAATTACCTGCCATTGCTTCGAGTGCTGTCCTGGAATTTCCTGGGATACTGTCTCACCCTGTTTTTTGTCTTGATCACTGTCGGGAATACTGTAGCCCAGCTTCCCGATGACTTCACAGACGAAACGGTATTGGATGCTTTGGACGAAGTGATTGGGATCGAGTTTGTGGACTCGAGCCTTTGGTATGTCTGGGATCGCAAAGGTCTTTTATGGGGCATCATTGATGAGAAGCTACTGGATGAGCCCATTCTGGATATCAATGAAGAAGTAGCCCATTTTGGTGATCATGGACTGATCGATATTGCAATTGATCCCCATTTCAAAGACAATGGTTACATATACCTGGCTTACATCGTGGATCCACATCATTTACGATACGCGGGTACTCCGGACTATAACCGGTCCAAACTGGGGCGGCGAAACGCGACCATCGGTCGAGTCACGAGATACACAATGGATACTGAGTCCTTTACGAGTATCGACCTCGACTCGCGAAAAATACTACTAGGTGAAGACAAGACTAGTGGAATCCCCGTATTTGCACCGGCACATGGTATTGGAGGACTTGAATTTGGTACCGACGGCACCCTGCTGGTCGGGACCGGTGATGGCAATTCATGGATTGGCGCCTATACGGGGGGTAAGGACTACCCTCGGAATGGCTTTGACAGTATGGGTATCGTAGAAGGATTTGTAAGTGAGTCTCACAATCTGGGATCTTACCGGGCACAATCACTTTCCAGCCTGGGAGGAAAAATCTTACGAATAGATGCAGAAACCGGTGCCGGCCTGCAAAGCAATCCTTTCTATGATAATTCAGACCCAAATTCGACAAAAAGCAAAATATGGTCTTTGGGCATCCGAAATCCATACCGCATGGTGGTCAGACCAGGATCCGGCAGTGAAAATCCAGCGGATGGAAAGCCCGGTGTCATTTATTTCGGAGATGTGGGTAGCTATTTTTACGAGGAGTTAAATATCGTGCAAGGCCCTGCCATGAATTTTGGATGGCCCTCCTACGAAGGTATCCTTTCGAACAAAGACTATTATCCTCAACAGACCCTCAACCCGGATGCCATCAACCCTCTTTCTGCTACCGCTGGTTGTCCGGAAAAACACCTGGCCTTTAATGACCTCCTGAAACAACCTAATCGCCAGCACACTAATTCATGGACCAATCCCTGTGACTCCACACAAAAGCTAGGAGAAGGCCTACCTCTTTTCACACATGAGGCGCCGGCCATCACCTGGGGGAATGAGCCAAAACACAAAGAGGAGACATTCTTCCCAACCTATGCTGCCGGAGGAGAATTAACCCGGGTCTCATCGATAGAACACTCCTCTCCCATTCGAGTAAATCCTTTTCATGGAAATAGCAGCATTACCGGTGATTTTGTACGTGGGTCTAATTTCCCGGCCGAGTACCAGGATGTGTATTTTCACGGTGACTACTTCGGTTGGCTGAAGGGCTTTCGATATGACACTCACGGTTTGGACGAAATTCATGACATTATTAGCTTTAATGATAGTATTGGGCCTCTGGTGCACCTTCGTTTTAATCCATTTGATGGAAAATTATATTATTTCACACTAGACTATAGCCAGTCACCCATCACAAATCAGTTACGACGTATTTCTTTTGGAGGCAATCCAAAACCGGTTGCAAATATTGAAGTAGATAAATTATTTGGGGCACCTCCTTTCTCCGTAAATATCTCAGGAGCAAGTTCCTTTGATCCTCAAGGTGAGACTATCTCCTATCAATGGCAAATAGATCAACAACCCTTTTCAAACAATATCGATACCACTATTTTTATCGAATCGGAAAACCACGGCCCGGTAAATAAAGAACTGACATTAATTGTCACGGATGCCGAAGGCCAAACGGACATAGCAAGGGTTCATATATCTCTAAATAACACACCTCCTGATGCGAAAATCTTAAATATCGCGGATGGGGATAAATATTCTCTGTCCAATGACCTCCTTCTCTATCGGCTATCGGCCAAGGTCGAAGACGCAGAGCACAAGGTAGAGGATCTTTCTTATAACTGGGAAGTAACCCTCATACACAATGATCACTCCCATCTGGAGTTTACCGACACGAGTAGACTCAGTGCTGTTTCATTATATGCCATACCCAGTAGTGAATCCGAGCGTCATGCATATAACATAAAACTCACCGTGACGGATCCCCTGGGACTTTCGAGCACAGATGCAGTAACGATACATCCGGATCCTACTCTGGAAGCGGATATGGATGCGGGTTATCATATTTTTCCTAATCCGACAAAGGAAGAACTCCATATATTTAGGACCCGTGCAGGTACTGGACAGATTCACATCGCATTGATAAATCTCTCGGGTCAGACTGTCTTACAGCAGCGTCATGCTCCCTTTAGCGAGGTACCTCTAAAGCATATTTCCCTTCGTAATTTACGGACAGGCATTTATTATCTGATTATTACGGATGAAAATGGGGAGGCTTACTCGCATACTATTTTGAAGGAGTAGCTGGACCTATTTTTTATCTATCTAGATCAATCTAGATCATGAAATTGATAATTTGACTGACTTAAATCACTACAAACCGTCCTATTTGATCTATGACTTCATCTTCCATAATATAGATATAGGTACCTGATTCCAGGATTGAAATGAGTGAGGCAAGATCTCCCTTTACCGAACCATATTCCAGCTTTTCACCTGCCAAACCGTAGACGGTAATCCATGAACTCTTCATTTTCTCCCCAGAGGAAATACTATCAGATGGGTCCCGTATGACCTTTTCTGATTGCTCTACCTGATCACTAAGAGCAGAGAGATTATAATTCTCTATTTCACCAAAACAATCTAAAACTTGATTGTTTAAACAAATTAATTCAAACCCTACATTCTCACTGGAATCCACATTAATGATTAAAAAATTATCGCCAACACTCTCTCCCATTCCACTAGCCGTGAGTGTAATATTTTCATATTCATCAAACATAAAGTCACTACTCCATTCACCTGCTCCTACGTCGCCAGCAAACATGTAGACCCTATTGGATAAGTCATGAAACAGGGGTGCTATTTCCGTCCAAAAATTAACACTGTCAGCTCTACCTGCCATTGAATTTGGAATAATCTGAGCATATTTGGTATCGGGTTCCCACCAAATCAGTTGATGAAAGAACACAAAAATATGTCTTGATTTTGATGCATAATTCCTCAACACAGTAACCAAGAATTCTAACTGCTCATCACTGATATTCCAATGATCAATATTAGGGTCCAGCACAATGAACAAGTCACGCTCAAAGAAAAAACTATAGTAGGTATCTCCGTATCTCTCATCAAACAGAAGACTATTTTCCACATCATGATTACCTACGGAGAAAAAAACGGGTAAGCCAAGTTTCTTGACATCCCTGTCAACAAGATCCCAGTTGCTTGCCTTTGGATTCGATGCAACCATATCTCCAGTGAAGACGCCAAACTGTATCTCCGGACGACTTTTTATGTACTCAAATTTCTCAACGAAACCTTTGTTTAATCCCTTCCAGGCGTATGTGTGACCAGCAACGAAGAATGAATAATAATCTGAAATCTTGCTGGATGCTGCTTCAACATTCTTAGGAACCAATAACTGAGTGCATAAGACTCCACAGCATACAATTGACACTATTAGTACTGAGATGTAGCGCATGGTATAAGTAGAAAACGATGGAATACTCGTTTTCTTATGGGAACATTGGTAAAGGATGAAAGCTCACTTCTATCTACTTACATTGTTCCAGATTTAAAAGGTGCATCATCCCCCAGTTTGCTGGCAGAATCGAAGATTCTGACCAAACTTGCCCCTTTGAAGAGGCTTTCATTGCTTCAATTTAAAAGCTGGTAATGATTACCTTATTTAGAACGAGTCAGTGTCAAAAGCTCTAAAGGACACCTAGTGGACTGTAACATTTAAATCGAGTGCATCAATTGGTTTCTTTTGCACCAATACTTCATCCCCGCAGCAAAGTGCGGGAAAGGCATCAGAAAGCTTATGCAGCTTCGGCTATGCGCGATTCTGCTTCATTGTCTTGGCACAAAATAACTACGTTTCATACTAGACCTATTTACAATTCGCAACGCTACCGCATTAACATCAAAGAACCTGACTGCCTGTTCTCTTGCTTAGATCATCACAGAATCCGCTGTGGCATTTTCAAATGAAACTACCTTTCGTTATTTACTTTCTGCCGACGTTAGGCTTAAATCCTTCATGCCCTTTACATTATAGAGGCAAGATGATCCTGCTCCCATCCCCACTATAGTCCTCATCGCAGTCTCCGTACTTATGTCTAGTAATCTTATTTTTTCTGCCGGTACGTGATAAATATTTCCATTGGTTGGATTTGGTGCCGTAGGAACAAAGACCGTATAGAAATCCTCTTCATAGCGATCACTAATGAACCCCGTCATCAGAACTCCATTTCCAAAGGGATCTATCAGGCAAACCTGTGCAAAAGGCATCTCTTTCACTCCGGTAAATTGCCGAACTAAATCTCTGATGGTCGAATAAAGAGGTATTTTCACTAAGAAGTTTTCTTCAAAATGGTGAAATATTCCCTTGCCCTTTCGTCCGAGCGTTTGATCACCCAGGAAATAAAGAAGAGAAACGAGAATGGCAGCTGAAATTACATGCATCAAAAGACCGGGTTCCTCACTCCCCGCATTTAATACAGTACTGAGTGGCATTAATATCCCGATTAGGAGATTAAACAGAATGGATATCAGAAATATCAAAATTGCTACAGGAAGCACTAAGATCAAACCATGGAGGATTTTCCTAACAAAGGACTTCTCTGTAATATCTTTTTTCCAGGATGAAGCAGAAACCTCAACTATCTGAACGGGATCTTTCTTGATCATTTTCCGATAAAGTTTATACAACGCTAAGAAAAGTAAAAATCAAACCTCACGAGTACCCTGTTTGTTCGCTCCGTCTTAGAATTCTATGGACCAACCCCTAGTGTAGATGAGAGATGTAGATAGCGAAGATATCCTAGAAAAAATTGCTTCGAACTGAAACATCGATACATGTAGAATTAACGGGAGCTCAAATCCTACACACGTGTATCACAAAGACGAACTTCCTGATAAAATATTAGGATACGGATATTTGACAAGTACATAAATTTCATGGCCAGTAACTTGGTCGAGTACGTGTACTATTGTCTAACGTAAGGCAGTTACAACAAACTCTGAAGTCAATGTCGGCTGGTAAATTTCCGAGGCTACCACAGAGAGGCAATTCGTAAAACGGGTCCACCAAATCTCCACGTGTAATCAAAGTGACCTTCTTTTTTTCATCTACGGCACTGAAGTAACCTAATACCTCCTGTCCGGGCTCAGAAATGCACACTACATTACCCACCACAGGAGCAGGAGGAGCATCAAATATAGTACCGCCATTGACCAGTATCTGCTTTATTTTTTCCCAATACTGATATGCATCCCGGGTCAATGATTTTTGGGACACATAGAAAGAGGCTACTAACCCGAAGGCATAATCGAGCTCCTGGTGGATAACGGGTATGTGATAGGTAGCACCACCGATATATTCTTCACCGTCAAGCGTAAATATTTGATTATTATTGACTTTTCGTGTGACGTAGCAGGGTTTGGGTGCAACCAATGGAGAACACTCAATCTCTGCTACCTGATATACATGCTCCACATCCCACTTAAGAAAGGTCTGACCATTATCTCCTGGTATTCTTCCATCTACATACATATTGAAAAAGCTCTTCTCCTGTACCAGAGTTTCACGGTTGATAATATCCTCAATAGAAAAATCGAAAACCAAACTGTCGATTTCAGGGACAGATATGATAGTTTCATCTTCAGATCGATAGTGCTGTCCATCGCGAGTAGATATTTCAATAAAATAGGTACCCCCTACTTTTACTTCAATGTTCTTTCCTGTCAAGTGATATTTTCCCTGTCCGAGGTCCTCGTACTGTTCACTATTGCCTTCACCATCAAACAGTACCACTTGGGCCCCCTCTTCCGCAGGAAAAACCTGCTTGATCAGATCACTGGTACGCAGAAGAAAAACCAGATTGGAGTCGGTATTTGTACTCAGCAGACCGTCCACTACTAGGGTGCCCACTTCATCCTTGCTTTCAAACTGAATTTCCTCCACGCATGAGCATAGAAAGACAGCAAAAAATATGCATATATAGATTCTCAAAATAATTTATTACGCATTTATTCGATTTAAAAATGAAAGTTCCAATTCAGAGAGGGAAATAATGTACCAAGGATCGATAATTTATAAGATCGTTGGATATTGAGATTGTCTCTCCTGAAATAAATGGTATATGGATTACTTCTTCCCAGCAGATTGATCAATGACAGTGCGAAGGTACTCTTCAGCCCCTTTAACTTAGCCTGACTTCGATCAATGGTGTAGCCAAAGTCAATACGCTGAAAATAGGGAACTCTGAACTGGTTACGATCTGAATAGTGCGTAATCAACACATCCTGCACCGGATAACTCGCAATCGGAACGGTGATTGGCCTTCCCGACTTATAGGTAAACCCCACATAGAGTTTCTGAATTGGATCAATATTCCATTGAAGTTGAAAATTGAGTTGATGTGGCTGGTCAAAATGGACGGGATACCAATCATTACTATTGATTATCTCTTCCTGAAAGGTACCTGTTGTCTGTACTTCGCTTCGGCTATATGTATAGGCAATAGTACCGGTCAGATTACCAGTCTTTCGTTCCAAGCCAAACTCGACTCCATATGATCGTGCATTGCCGAGGATCAGTTGGGTTTCAATGAAATCATTGAGCTGCAATTCGGCAAAGTCTTTGAATTGTGGAAACTGGTCAATACTTTTATAAAATCCCTCCACCGAATAATTCCAGCTCTCATTAATATTTTGGAAAAAACCTAGGGAATAGTTATTACCAATCTCGGGCTTGAAATACGAATTTGTAAGCTGCCAGACATCCACTGGAGTGGGATTCACTGTATTACTTATTAAATGAAGGAATTGATTGACCCGATTATATGAGAGTTTGACAGACTTGTCGGCACCCAACTTTATATTGGCAGAAATTCTCGGTTCCAGGGTCGTGTACGAGCTCTCTTTTTTATTATTGCCGATGGTTTTGGAAGTAAGTACCGAGGCCTCAGATTTAGGCTTTTCAGGATCATATGATCGCAACTCAGAGGGTCCCAGCGATATAAAATGACCCAGCCGGAGTCCGTAGGATATTGATATAAAGTTGGAAAGTTTTAATTCGTCATTAGCATACAGTGCTAATTCTAAGGCTTTATTTTTTCGTACTTCCTCAGAAGCAATGTCAGATGATGAATTCCGGGGCGTGATCACCTCCGGGTCCATTTGATAACTGATTCCTTCCAGTCCCAGGTTAATAAAATGCGATTCTGTCTGGTAACTGAGGTTGGAAGATAATTTTTGATAGCCAATACCATTTTGCAGATCGGATGCAAGATCACCAGTCGGAATAAACTGGACACTCTGATACTTTCCGACAGAAAAATTACTGGATATCGACACCTCACTATTGATCAAATATCTCCATTTTAATGAAGCAAGACGAGTAGCCCACTCATAGCCAAATTCATCTGAAAATCGAAAGTTGTCATTGCTAGAATAGCCGGTAAGGCTCAAAAAGTTTTTCTCCGACAAACGGTGCGATACTTTAGCCACAAAGTCATTAAAATAAAATCGACTATTGCGAATATTAGGATTTTTAAACAGGCTCAATAACCAGTTTGAGTAGGACGACCTTGCACCAAGTACCAGACTGGTTTTATCTGAAACCGGCCCTTCGGCAGTGAATCGGGCGCTGGCAAGGCTGATGGCTCCTCCCCCATGCCATTGGGTCATTTTGCCATCCTTGAGGTCTACATTCAGGACCGATGAAAGTCGACCGCCATATCGGGCAGGAATATTGCCTTTATGTAAGGTGACATTTCGCACAGCATCCGGATTAAAAATAGAAAAGAATCCAAGTGCGTGACTGGCGTTAAATAAAATGGCGTCATCCAGCAGGATCAGGTTTTGATCAATATTGCCACCCCGCACATTAAAGCCGGCACTGGCTTCGCTCACTGTATTGACACCGGGTAGTCTTTCAATACTTTTTAAGACATCCGCTTCCCCCAATAAGGAAGGTAGTTCACGAATCTCACGGGTACTAATCATCTCAATGCCAATTTGGGTTTCAGAGACCTTGTCCTGTGTTGCCGAAGCTTCCACTACCACCTCCGACAGATTCAAGGCAAACACTTCCATGTCGAGATTCAGGGAGCCGGAGGTATACCAACCAATATGCAACTCAATATTCTGATACCCCAAATAGCTGACATCAATTAGGTATCGACCCGGTGCTGCCATTAATTCGTACACTCCATTTTCATCGGTGGTGGTTCCGTTATCGCTTTCTTGGTCTTTCAGTACAGCACCGATGATGGGATCTCCCGTGTATTTATCAACAATTTTCCCCTTCAATGTTACCGTACCTAAGTCTGGTTGGAGAGAGTCACCAAAAATTACTGGCATCACCTCTGCGTCGGAAATTAATGGTTTTTCAAAAGTTCCATCTTCCCATTTCGATAATAATTCCTCAATGATTTCTGCCGTAATGTGGCTCTTCTCGGCAATAAGCAAATGATCCTGGTATTTTATGAGGTCAAGTGTACTTCCTCTTAGGAATTTATCCATTGCCTGGTAGAGAGGTTCCTTCTCAAAAACATAGGAATGTCTGTAAAAGGGAATTTTCCCCGGGTCATAATAAATGCGAATATCCATTCTATTTTCGAGAATTTCCAAAAACTCAATCACTGTGAGATTATCAAATGTCCCGGTAATGGGCGTATTCAGGACAGTCTGGGAAAAGGAATTTTGTGGAAGATAAATTGATATAATAATTAATAAAGGAATCAGAAAAGGTCTGACACCAACAGCGATGTATTTTTGGTGTAGAAGTGTCATTATCATATCATGCTATTCATTGATCCCCCTCCAGATTAGTGGGCACATATGGAAGGTCAGCTATCGGGTCTTTGAATCTATCCATACAACTGACAAGTACATCAATAGCTACCAAATTGGACTAACACATACACACCCCACAGTATCATAATGTTCGAAGGCTCAGCATGCTTAAAGTTACTAAAAATCAATTCTTTTCATAGACCCTTAAATCGTCATATTTTCAAAATAACTCTCTTGTATACGACCTATTTATTACACATGTAAGGATCTTGCCATATCGCATATCTAGTAGAAGGTTCATTTCTATCGAAAAAGTGTCACAGGGCCCGCAAATTGCTGTATTTTCTGGTCGGGAAACCATATTTCGGCCGTCCAAAAATAAACACCTGTTGACACGGTTTGTCCCTGATAGGTCCCATCCCATGCCGCCGCTGGATCTTTCATTTCGAGATTTTTGAATTGGTGTACTAAATTGCCCCAACGATCGAATACCTTAAAGTATACTATTTTCCCATGGGTACCCTGTATCCTTAAATAGTCATTAATTCCATCATTATTAGGCGTAAATGCATTGGGTACAAAGATTTGCTTAGACTGATCAACGAAGATTTGAATCTCGTCTGAAACAGTACACCCCCTTGTATCTGTAATCGTCAAATGTGCAGAACCATTTCCCTGAGCCAGAAAGATTGGACTAGTACAATCAAAGCACTGCAGATTGATATTTGGAGAGGTGGACCACAGAACGGAGTTAATATTATCCGCATTGGAAGAATAGGACAACTCGACCTGATCTCCCAGCTGTACATATAAATCTGATCCCAAATCCACTGTCAATGGCTCGTTGTCCAGGGACACCTGGAATGAGTCCATGAAAGTGAAGCATGCTGATTGGACTGTCAGGCTGTACATTCCCTGTTCTAGGACAGGTAAAATAGAGTCGGTAGAACCATCGCTCCACAGGAAATCACCAGGTAACGGTACGGTTAGAAACACGGTATCCAGATCGCATGAAGACCAGCTATAATCATGAATATTGATGTCATTGACGTTTAGGATCTCAATTTCTGTGGCATCAGAAGGGACAGGTGTAAATGGGTTATCTGATACAATCTGGCCACCGAAGGCCTGGGCAAGGTTATTCAGGTGAGCTTGACTTTGATAAAAGCCTGGCTCTGCCGCACCTAACTCTGCTACAACTGAAAGTTCATTTTTTCCAAGCACTAAGGTCCATGCATCAATTTCCAATATATTACTACCCATTCCACTTTTTACTTTGACTGAGGATAGGAATTCCATTTCCAGGTCTTTGATGGTCATAACCTCTGGCAAAAGATCAGTGACACGGGTATTTACCTGCCCAATACCTGCTCTATTTTCAATCACATAGTCGATGGTCACTTGCTGGCAGCCCACACCCGATCGTGGAGTGATCGTTTTTCTGAACTCGATCGAAAATGGACATCCACAACCATCCGTGTCTTCGCCACCCACAGCGAGGTCTATTTCTTCTGTACCTCCACGTGATTTGTTTATGCGATACATCGTGTTTTGATCACCTCCAGGTCGTCCGGGACTCCCCAGTCCATATAGTTGCCCAAATCGATCAAAGAAAAGAGCCCCAAATCCTTCCTTCACCTTGTCAATGGGAAAGGGAGAATGATTAGCCGTTGTATAACCGGTGCGGTTAGTTTCTACAATCTGACCATTAATATAATCAAAGCCATAGGTCACGCCGACATAGGGATCTACCGTGATATCGGTCAATTTCACGGGCATATCCGAAACGACTGGAAAGAATCCAGCATAATAGTCAGGAGGTTCATTAACCCGAATGGAGTACACGCGCTCGTCAAGGCCGGAAACAGGATTGTGGGCAAAGACGACCAACCTTCGGCCATCGGCTGTCATGTCTCCAGCATAATAATCGTAGGTTGTATCCAGGTTTTCAGGAACCCCGAGTGAAGTTACCGATCCATCAGATCCAATGCGTAAAAGTTCGTAACTATTGAAATCCAGGCCGTAAATCATCCGATCTTTAACATTGTATCCCAGACACGTGATGTGCCTTTTCTTCGTCGACCGGAGTGGTATTTCCACATATTCAAAAGTTTGCTCCACAGAGTTCATGACCAGACGATAAAACGTACTTTCTCCATTTCGATCAGTACTCACAAAATAAAAAGAACCATCACAGGAGAAGTCCTGACCAAAGCTCATGGAAAAAGTACAGAAGCAGAAAACGAGTATAATAATGAGCCCATGAAGCAATCGAAAACGGATGGACTGAGAACTGCTCAAGCGCAATAGATACATGCAAATTTCATTACCGATAGTATGTAAAATACAATATTTTAACCTGGAATGATGGTTGAAAAACTTGGCTCCGAACTAAATTCCTATCTCTACTGTGGAGGCGGTTCGATCTGCCCTCCATCAACCTTCTGGATTGCCAAGAGAGAATCATTATTTCTTGCTATTAATATAAGCGGCTCATTCTTCCAGTTGATTGAGACGATATCCCTTATTTCTCCCTCTATATTTATTCCAGAATCTGAGGACCGGACTGAAGTGAAGGACTGATCTTGATTTCCACTGAGGAGCAATCCATAGCTGGCATCATAAATACCTATTTCGGGTTTGGCCCTGTAGAAGTTTCCACCCAGGAAGATGTCCGGATATTGATCGCCATCAAAATCATCAATTAAGATTGCATAAACGGGAGCAAACTGAGCCTGGATAGGTAACTGTTGTAGAGTAAATCGGCCATTTCCATCATTCCAGGCTACACTACTTGCGGTGTTTGTCACTGTAGATTTGGCAGCTGATCGTATTGATTCTTCAGAAAATATTTCTTCCATAGTCTGTCCTTCATAATCAGCATAGTAGAGATATTTCTTTTTCAACGCAGGTATTTGCATTACCAGATCATTTCTCAAGATCAGGGGAAATGGTTGATGGTCATAGAACATTGTGATGATCTGCTCCGCAGTACGGTTGTTGTCAAAATCGTTAACATAAAGTGTCAGGGGCTTTTCAAATGATGCCCTCAGGCGAGTGTTCATCCCATGATTGCCAATCACTAGGTCAAGATCACCATCCCTATCTAAATCTGATACCTGGAGACAATTCCATAATCCATGATGTCCTTCCAATCCACTTCTATTTTCCATTTTTCGCAGACTGGTACCATTGTTTTTCAAGATCGTAACCGGCATCCACTCACCCACTAATATCAGATCCTGGTTATCATCTCCATCAATATCTGCCCAGGATGCATCGGTGACCATACCTATTTGGTTGAGATCGGGAGCTAATTTATCTGTAACATTTTCAAAATTGCCCGAACCATCATTTAACCATAAGTGACCAGTGACTGGCACTCCATAAACCCCGGGAAGGAGCCGCGTACCTACAAATATGTCGACATCACCATCTCCATCAAAATCAGCCGGTGCAACACAGGATGAGCTTTCAAAAAGTTCTTCTGAAAACACCCCTGATGCTTTTTGAAATGCCCCGGTACCATCATTCAAATACAGTCGATCCGCCAATGCTTTATGACCACGGGTAAATTCATTACCACCGCTAGCCACATATAAATCCATATCGTTGTCAGCATCGATATCAAGAAAAGTAGCGTCTGTATCTTCTGAAAGTTGATCTACATGAAAAACCTGCTCATTGGACAATGTAAAGTTACCGTCCTTTTCTTGAATGAAAAGACTGCCTGAATGGCCAGATGCACCACCAATAAACACATCAACCAATCCGTCATTGTTTACATCTCCACTGCAGATTTTTGGGCCCTCCGCTGAAACCATATGAAATAGCAAACGATCCCGGTCAAAATCAACGAAATCATTTTCCTCATGTTTGTACCTTACAGGAAATTCACGGACTTTCTGGAATAATCCTTTTTTGTCTTTCTGCAATTCTTCTTTGATTTCGTCCGGTGCGTGCTGGTCAAATGTAAGTAGTTGATCGGCAGCAATATTTCTTCGCACAGAGATTTGACCATCAGGCCACCGTACACTGACCTCATCAATACTATCCCGATCACCCAATCCTAATGTCAGCTTTAAGTCGATGCATGATTGAAATCCTCGCATGGGAGAAAGCTCCTGATAATATAGTTCATCTCCTGCTTTGACTGTCACCTGAGACCCCAAAGCAAATCGATTGGCTCCCGTACCTTTGAGACTAATTTGAATAAAGTGATTCGATTTATGTTGTTCCGCATTATTACGAAACACAAATGCCGGCATATTACAATTGTTAATCACCAAGTCAAGATCACCATCATTATCGAGGTCGCCATAGGACGAACCATTAGAATAGCTAGGGTATTCCAGCCCCCAGTCTACAGTGTTATCAGAAAAAGTTAAATCACCATTATTTCTAAAAGCAAAATTGGATATGGGCTCCGATGGAATCCGGTCAATTAATTTCAACACAGCAGTTGTATCCCGATTTTTAATTCCCTCGATAATCTCTGGATCATTAGAGTAAAAATTGATATAATCCTGGTCCAGGAGATCCTTATATATCCCATTAGAAATATAGATATCCTTAAGGCCATCATTATCGAAGTCAGCCACTAGAGCACTCCAGCTCCAGTCACTTGCTTCTACTCCGGCCAGACGGCCAATTTCGCTAAAAGTCTCATTACCATTATTTAGTAACAAAACATTTCGGCCAAACTGATGATGATATCCGTTGTCGACAGCTAGTTGATATTTATCCCATTTTTCAAAAATAGCTTTCGTTTTATAGCGAGCATCCGTATTGGGTAGCATCTCGGTCACAAAAACCTCCGGCAGTCCATCATTATTAATGTCTGCCATATCAGCACCCATCGATCCCATACTTATCTCATTGATTTGATTGGTTAAATCTTCTTTAAACGTACCGTCCTTTTGGTTAATATATAGATAGTCGCGCTCAAAAAAATCATTGGACACATAAATATCCTGCCACCCATCACGATCAATGTCACCTATAGTAACACCGAGTCCAAATCCTATATTACTACCGTAAATACCTGCTGCTTCACTTACATCTTTAAAAATAGGTTCTCCCCTTTGCAGATCGATATCGGAGGTATCACTATCATTTCTATACAGTTTATTACCTCCCAGCGAGTCCCTTATTTCTCTTAGCCCGGGACGCATATCGTACCCTCCCACTGATCGAAAGGAGTTATTCAGCAGGTAAAGATCAAGGTCACCATCTTTATCGTAGTCGAAGAAAGCAGCATGTGAGCTAAGACCTACATCATCAATTCCAAAGTGTCGGGCTTGTTCGCTGAAAGAGAGGTCTTTGTTATTGATAAATAATTCATTGTGTCTCTTTTCACCTCCTGGTCTGCCTGACTTACAAACATATATATCCAACCAGCCATCACCATTTACGTCGGCAAAGCTTACACCGGTAGACCATATATTGGATGATGCTACCCCAGCACTTTCAGTAATATCTTCGAATTTAAAATTTCCTTTATTTAGATATAATTTATTGTCAACCATGTTGCCACAAAAAAACAAGTCTACCAATCCATCATTATTGATATCTCCCATTCCTACGCCGCCTCCATTGTAAAAGTTGCGATAGGTATACATGTTAAATTCAGCCGTGTGTTGTAGGTCATTTCGAAAATCGATACCGGTACTATCTGCAGGCATTAGATTAAAAAGCGGAGGTTCTTGCTGCGGTGCGTTGCAGGCAACAAATACTATTATCCATACATACCATATGTTTTTCATGACCCGGCCTTTAATTCGAACCATTCAACTGCTGCGTTGTTTACAGCTACCAGCACAAGCTTTCTTCCTCTGGAATCAATTATTTTAAGATCCCGGATTTGACCATCTATCTGTTGATTGAATTCCGTGGAGGTTGATTCTCTAAACCAGCCCTCATCGGTACCCAATAATAAAGTACCATAACTGGCATCCATGCGACCTATTGTAGGCTGCAAATCATAAAAATTACCTCCAATAAAAATATCTGAGTGTTGATCGCCATTAAAATCAGCGATTAAAACTGCATTTGCGGTAGAAGCCTGAACTTTGTCAGGAAGAGGCTTAAAAGAGAATGCACCTAATCCATCATTTAAAGCGACAAAGGATTGCAGGGATGTGACTATTTTTTTATTAGCCTGATACAATTGTTCTTTGGTAAATATCTCCTCTATTGTCTTGGTGGCAAAATCGTCATAGGATCGAAACTTCTTTTTTAAGAAAACCATCTGAGATCCCAGAGCATCCATACCCAATAATGGATATTCCTTCCCTTGTTTGTAATAGCTGACTACAGGATCAGATGTAAGGTTACTATCAAAATCGGAGATATACAATTTTAAAGGTTGCTCTATCGATGCCTGCAGATTGGAGTTTAGCCCCAGGTTGCCGAGCACCAAATCCTGGTCACCATCTTGATCCAGATCGTGAGCCACCACAGTATTCCACAAACCGTGGGGAGACTCTGTAGGAGCAGACTTTGTGAAATTTTGACCATCGTAATGAAATACCACTACAGGCATCCAGTCACCTACCACCACAAGATCCTGAAATCCATCCTGCTCCACATCACACCAAACAGCATCTGTCACCATCCCCAGTGAAGACAAATCGATAAGTTCTTGGCTGGCTTTTGAAAAAGACCCCGTCCCATCATTGAGCAAAAGATAACTGTCGGGGGCATATCCATAGTTCAGACCTGTCGAACGTGTACCGACAAACAGATCGATGTCACCATCTGCATCAAAATCACAAGGTTTCACACATGATGATTGTTCATAGATCTCGGGGATTCGTTGATGTGCTCGGGTAAAATGACCGGCACCATCATTTAAATAGAGACGATCACCTAGTCGATCCGATCTTCCATAAAATTGATTTCCCCCGCTAGCAATATATAGATCTTGATCCTGATCGGCATCGGCATCAAAAAATGCCAATCCTGTGTCTTCATATTCCAGCTCATCCAGGAATGCACTTGAACCTGAACGGGAAAAATCGCCATTAGCATTCTGTATCAAAAGAGCTCCAACTTGACCACTTGCACCACCAATATAAAAGTCTTCTAGTTGGTCACCATTGACATCACTCACTGAAATCTTTGGACCTTGCGTAGATAAAAGATATGGCATCAGCGGTTCTCGTGTATTATCGAAGAATTCATTTTCTCGGTGTACAAACAATGGTTCTTCATCGTCAACCGAAGAAAAATTCAGACTGGCCTCATCACGAGTTTCTGTCACGGAACCTGCTTTGGCATTTTGATAATCAACCTCCAGTATCTGATCTGATGATATATTGCGAATGAGTTCCGATCGACTGTCAGGCCATTGAATCAGTATAGAGTCAATTGTTTTGATATTGCCCAGTCCAAAATGGAAGGTCGGATCCACACTGGACAACCAGCCTTTAGATAGATAAAGCTCCTGATACTGATACAGCGTATCTGCATAAACTGCTACCCCCGTTCCGATGCCGACGGGATTTTTCGCAGGTCCCACCAGCTTAATAGTTAAAAAATGAGAACCTTTATTTTCCCGAGTGAGATTTTTATAAAGATAGAGCGGCTCATTTAGATTATTAACCACAAGGTCCAAATCTCCGTCAAGATCAAAATCAGCACATACAGCACCGTGTGAAATAGAAGGTCTTTCCAATCCCCAATCTGAGGTACGATCTATCAGCTGCTTACCATTTTGATTTGAGAATGCATAATTCGATATTTTGCCCGAAGGCATTTTTGAAACCAACTCCAGATCGGATGCATTATTCTGAATTTCCTGATTAGAAATATACTTTAAGTAATCCAAATTATTGGGTCTTCGAGGTACTCCATTAGTAATATAAAGGTCCTTCCAACCGTCAAGATTAAGATCAGCCATGATTGTTGACCAACTCCAATCGGTCGAGGAAACTCCCATCATTTGTGCAATTTCACTGAATCTAATGTCACCAGATGATCTGCCACCTTGATTTATTTGCAGGGCATTCTGAGGGAATTGGTGATGGTAGCCGAAGCTTCGTTTAAATCGATAGATATCATATGGGTCGGGCCCTTGAGCACTTTTATAAAGTACCTCATTGTCAGGTTTCATATCCAGTGTCATAATATCAAGCCAACCATCATTATTAATATCTGCCAAATCATTACCCATTGAATAATAACTAGTATGGCTAAGCAATCGACTGGAACTCTCCTTAAAAGTTCCATCACCTTGATTCAAATATAGAAAGTCATCTTCATGAAAGTCATTTCCCACATAAATATCAGGGAATCCATTTTTATCAATATCTCCAATTGTAATGCCCAGGCCATAACCAGCGATACCACTATAGATACCCACCTCCTCTCCTATTTCGGTAAATATTTTACCAGAACTCAATGATTCTCCGGATCTATTTTCAAAAAACTTATCACCTTGCAGAGGATCCCGCAACCGGGTAGATGTAGTATCTCGGTAGGATTCTGAGGAATGCACTGAATGACAAAGCAGGTACATGTCCAGATCACCATCCAGGTCGTAGTCGAAAAACGCAGATTGTGTTGAAAAACCCATATGATCGAGACCATACTGAGCAGCCTTATCCAGAAAAGAAATACTACAGGAATCTCCACCTTCCGACCTACATCCCTGATTAATAAATAATTGATTTCGGCCCTGAAACTCCTTGTATCCTCCCACCTGGCATAAATATATATCAAGCCAACCATCAGCATTGACATCAACCATGCTAACGCCGGTAGACCAATTTCCGGATCCTGCCACTCCTGCCTGATCCGTGATATCTTTAAATTTTATTTTGCCTGATGCATTTGTTCCAAGATTAAGATATAATTTGTTTGGTTGTTGATTGGAAGTTAGATATACATCGGGAAAACCATCATTATTGATGTCGCCTACTGCTACTCCCCCACCATTGTAGAAGTATAGATACTCGATGATATTGAAACTTTCATCCTCTTCCAGCAAATTGACAAAATCCAATCCAGTATCTTCGGGAGCCAGCAATTCAAACAGGGAATGATTTGCACTATTTCGGCACGAGATAAAAAGCAGAAGACTGACGAAAATGTAAATGAGTACAGGGCGCCCAAATGATAGATATCCTCTTTTTGAAAACTGATTTTTCATTTCCAAAATTTTCGGCCGACCATATGGCGTATGATCAAAATTCAAAAACTTGCATTTTAGCGTTGTTTTTAGCCACAATCACCAAATTCTTGCCGGCTACTTCAATTGTCATGAGATCACGCACTTCATCTAATGTTTTAAATCCCGAATATTTAGGAATAATAGGCTCGAAAGAATTATCGCCATTGCCCTTCAAAAACAAGCCATCATTGGCGTCATACCTTCCAACCTCTGGTTTCACCCCGTATAAATTTCCACCTAGCAAAACATCGAGATTGCCATCCCTGTCAAAATCATCGATTAACAGCCCATAGCTGGGCGAAAACTGGGCAAGAGAAGGAAGCATCGACATTTCAAATGTGCCATCACCTTTGTTTTCAAGGTAAGAGGTCGCTAAATTGAAAGTCTCAAGCTGTATGCTACTGCTAATCTGCTGCTCAGTGAAGACGTCATTAATTTTCTGACTCTTGTAATCGTGATACAACTGGTATTTCTTTTTCAGAACAGGCATTTGCATGACCAGATCATGTCGCAATGTTAGTGGATACGCTTCATCTCCATTATATTGAGTAAGGACAGGTTCGGGAGTCCCGTTGTTGTCAAAATCATTTACATAGAGACGTAAAGGCTTGTCTGGCGAGGCATGAAACCGGGAGTTCAAACCATGATTTCCAATAACCAGATCGTTGTCACCATCATTATCAAAATCACCGGACCGTATGCAATTCCACCATCCTTCGCTCTTCTCCGGAATAGCATTTTTATCGATCTTGAGTCTGCCTGAAGTGTTATTAAAGACAGTAATCGGCATCCATTCTCCGACCAGCATCAGATCCTGGTCCTTATCCTGATCGTAATCGATCCAAATTGCATCGGTTATCATGCCAATATTGGTCAGCTCCGGTGCGACAAGTTTTGTGACGTTTTTGAAGTGACCCTGGCCATCGTTGGTGAGGATATACCCATTAGCGGGCGTCCCATAATAACCTGGTATGGTACGGATGCCGACAAACAAATCCTGATCCCCATCCTGATCAAAGTCAGCAGCCTGTACGCAAGAGCTGAATTCAAATTTAAATGTGGGCAAATATTGTGGCGATCTACTGAAATGCCCCGTCCCATCATTAAGGTAAAGTTGATCAACTAGGAGGCTGGAAGTCGAAAGAAATTCATTGCCTCCCCGTGCAACATAGAGATCTTGATCTCCATCGTTGTCAGCGTCAAAAAAGATGCAATCCTGGTCTTCTCCGGCTTTGTCTGCATAAAACAAGTCCTGATTTGTTTGGATAAATCCACCCTTTTCATCTTGTTGGAATAATGCGGCCGATGCATTAGCGGCACCACCAATAAAAAAATCCTGCAGGTCATCTCCGTTTACATCGGCAACACAGACCTTAGGCCCCTGAGTACTCATCATATGGTATAGAAGTCGATCACGGTCAAAATCAACATATGCGTTTTCCTGGTGGGTGTATCCCCAATGTAGGCTGTCTGTAAGTTCCTTGAAGATCTGTTCTTTTAAGGGGGAGTCTTGGCCAGGATAATTGGTAGTATATTCTCCTTTCACTTCAGGCCCCGACTGTTGTACAGAAAGTATTTGGTCGACATCCACATTCGAAAGAATCGTAATTTCATTATCCGGCCAATGGACAATGATAGTATCGATCGTAGTAATCGTATCGAGCCCGAAGTTTAATCTATAGTCAATGGAAGACTG
Organism: Saprospiraceae bacterium; assembly: GCA_050298535.1. Taxonomy (GTDB): domain Bacteria; phylum Bacteroidota; class Bacteroidia; order Chitinophagales; family Saprospiraceae; genus JABDMH01. The sequence continues at coordinate 24,210 of JBNKUI010000038.1, read as the reverse complement.
GAATCCACGAACCGGAATATTTTCCTGGTAGAATAATTTATCTTTTACTTTCAAAGTCACATTAGCTCCAACAGCATAGGGATTTCTTCCTTTACCAATAAGGTTTATCTTGATAAAATGTCTTGATGGCTCAAGTAAATTGGAATTATTTTCATAAATAAAAGCCGGAGCGTTTACATTATTAACCACGAGATCCAGGTCTCCGTCATTGTCAAGGTCTGTATAAACGGCTCCATTAGAATGGCTTGGTGTGGCCAATCCCCAGTCTTCCGCTTTATTCTGAAAGGAGAATCCATCCACATTTTTATACATATAATTTGGAATAGGAGTCGAAGGAATGGTATCTATAAGCCTTTTATAATTTACACCATCTTGTGTCACTACCTGCTTAACAATCTCCTCATTCGAGACAAATTTGATATAGTCCTGGTCAATTATATCTTTATATAATCCATTAGCTACGAAGAGATCCTTTAGACCATCATTATCAAAATCAGCTATCAAAGCTCCCCAACTCCAGTCCGTCGCTTCCACGCCTGAGAAACGACCTATCTCACTAAAACTTCCATCTCCCTTGTTCAATTGGAGGACATTACGCGTAAATTGATGATAATATCCATTTTTAAGATTATACTGATAGGTATCCCAATTTTCAAAGGTCATTTTTGTTTTGAAGCGATCTTCGCCTTCTGGAAGCATTTCCGTTACAAATATTTCAGGATATCCATCATTATTCATATCAGCCATGTCGGCTCCCATTGATGCGACCGACAACGAACGTATTTCATTTTCCAGGTCTTCAGTAAAAGTGCCATCCCCATTATTAATGTATAAATAGTCCCTTTCAAAGAAATCGTTAGAAACAAATATATCCAACCAACCGTCACGATTAACATCTCCAACAGTTACCCCTAAACCAAAACCTATTTCACTTCCGTATATGCCGGCCTCCTCACTCACATCGACAAAGGAACCATCTTCATTTCTCAATAATTTATCCCCACCTAATTCATCACGTACCGGGCGTTGATTCTTCATGCGATTAAAATCGAAAATCGATCGGTAAGAATTATTGAGTAAATAGGCATCCAAATCCCCATCTTTATCATAGTCAAAAAATACAGCGTGGGTGCCATATCCACGATCCGCCAGGTTATACTTTACGGCTTCTTCTTTAAAATGTAGAGCACCTGCACTATCAAGACCCTGGTTAATGAATAGTTCATTTTGTTTATTATCCCCCTCCAGATCTCCTGAATTACATACATAAATATCTAACCAACCATCCCCATTTACATCTGCGATAGTAACCCCTGTAGACCAAGCCTTTGTACCCGTAACTCCGGCTGCCCGGGAGACATCGTCAAAATTGAAACCACCCTTATTTAGATACAGTCGGTTTTCCTGCATGTTAGCAGTAAAGTACAGATCCATCAACCCATCATTATTCAGATCTCCACTGGCAACACCCCCTCCATTGTAGAAATTTCGATAGGTGTAAATATTAAAATCCTTATCGTAGGTCAAAAGGTTAGTAAAATCGATACCGGACTCAGTGCCAGGCACCATCCTGAACCTGGTGGCAGTTTCCACAGGTATTTTCCGACAAGCAAATAGGACGACCAGTATAAGACAGGTTATGATTGATGATAAAATTTTTCTAGAATTGAATAAGTCTATCATTTCCTTGGAGTTTTATCCAGCGATTTCAACCTCCGAAGATCGGTGATATCTACCTGCACTTTACTGTCATTAAGGTTGTATATCGAAATCCGTCGATTATCATCTAATTTCACCCAGGCACTGCCGCTAAGGCTCCGTGGATCTTTTACCTCAATAAAACCATCACCATACCATTCCTTCATAAGATCGAGCACCTCCAGTTTCAGGCTATCAGCAAAGAGACTCTTATTCCAGGGAGACCAGGCTTTGTAGGTAAATGTAAGCGGCATTTCAATTATCTTGTCGTCATGAAAACGGGGATAAAAGTCCATACCTGCAGGTTCCTTAAAGTCTGGTATCTCATAATGCACAGAGGTATTGGAAGCACCCTGCCGTACTAGTCCCTTCTTGTTTAACTCCCAGCAATGTGTGTAGAAATCTTTGGTCGGCATACCCAGGTACATACCAAAAAAAAGACTATCACTTCGTAGATCTGAGGCTAATTCACGAGCTTCCATAGCTGAATATTCTGATGTATTCTTACAGCCTTCAATGGCTAATATTGCTATGGCTGTAAACCACATATATTTCATCTAATTGTGATCAAATTTTGATTATAATTATCGAAACCTATCTCTATAGGGTCTTTGGATTAGTTAGCAAAAGTACTAAGATATGTACAGATTGTGAGACACACAAGAGACCTAAACCAATGAATATGAAGTAAATATGATGAAGCCTGTTAATTTATTGATGAATTTGAAATTATGAAATAACACCTTGGATAGGACTTGGAAAAATACGTGAAAATGACTCAAGGAAATGGCAACCTTCTTGGCGATGATTATACAAGTGCATCCCTACCAGTAATGATGTATCTGTGAAAGAATCTGAATTGGCAGGATTCATACACACACGATCATGCAAACTAAAAAGAGACTACCCGTATAAGGTAGCCTCTTTTTGTATGATAAAATCCTTTTTGCTATTAATACCCTGGGTTCTGTTGCAAGTTGGGGTTTGCATCCAGTTGATTCTTAGGAATTGGAAACAAATTTCGATGCTCAGAAGTCTCTGTTTTTTCCCACCATTGGTCATTGTAATAACCAAATCGAATCATATCCGATCTACGGTGACATTCAAAAAACATCTCTCTACCACGCTCATTATATAATTCACCACCAGATATGGGATCACCACAAGCGGCAGGATCATTAGGATCATAATTATAGTCTGATCCAGTGTAATCTTTGTAAGCTATACATCCATCCAACGTCGTCAAATCCGTCAATCCAGCTCGGCTGCGGATCTGATTAACTAAAGAAAGTGCCTCTGCATTTGTAGCATCACCCGACATTCGCCAGAGTGCCTCAGCTTTCATCAGGAAGACATCTGAATACCGATATATTGGAAAATCATTGTTCATATTGGTCTGACCACCAATTTCAAATTCATATTTCTTAATCCGTGCACCCGCTTCTCGCCAGGCAGTGGGCGCTACTTCATTGATGAATGCACGGTATGTGAAGGGCTCGCCATCTGGATCCATTCCACTAGCCAGGGTTCCCGCGTCAATAAGACGGTCTCCTCCTGAGCTAAACTGCGGTCCTATCAGGAAATTACCAGGATCACGAGCATGATCTTCCTCCTCGGTATTGGGCTCTCCTCTTCTCAAATCACTATCAGAATAGGAATTGTAAAAAGATTCAAGGGTACACCATCCGTTCCATGGTTGAGCTGCCAAATCATATGTTTGCTGATTGATATAGCTCAGAGACTGCATCACCAGGTTAAATCCACCGGCGAAAACAGCATCATAGGGTATGGCAAAAATCAATTCCGTGGAGCCAGAATTATCAATGGAAAAATTATCATGGTAGTTAACCATTAATGAATAATTTCCACTGTTAAGTATAGCATCACATGCTGCTATTGCATCTGCCCATCTAGGAGAACCAGAATACACCTCTGCATTAAGATATAGCTTAGCCAACGCCATTTGAGCCACCATTTGATTTACTCGACCATAAGTCGTAGCATCTACACCATCGCTCAGGTTAGGTAGTGCATCCTTCAATTCAGTTTCCACAAAGCTAAATACCTCTGCACGAGAATTTGTCGGTGGGTTGGGGTCTGCATCGGCAAATTTGGTTACGATGGGTACGTTACCGTACAGATCCATTAGCCACAAGTAATAGATACCTCTTAGTGCTCTTAATTCATCGATAAATGGATTAGTAAGTGGATTACCTAATTCTTCAAATTGAAAAATCAGACGATTACAGGCACTGACACCACTGAATAGAAAATTCCAGGCTCCATTCACAATATCATCTTCAGAAGTCCATTGATGCTGATGCATTCGCACCCAGTGACCACCATCACCCCAATCAGGACCTCGAGTGGGAACCACCACTTCATCTGAAGAAACTTCCTGGGCAGCAACCCATCCATTATTGCTCATATAGGCATATAGTGATGTGTAGGCAGCACCGAGCGCAGAAATGAGCTCATCTTCGGTCTGAAAGAAATTTTCTGCGGTTACTTCACTATATATCTCTTCATCTAAATCTGTACAAGCTGGAGTGATAGCCAGAAAACCAACCACCAGCAAGAGCATTTTTATTGAGAAATTATATTTATTCATTTGTTTGAATTTCAATGTTTAAAATTATAATCCAAGATTCAAACCAAAGGTGAATCCTCGGGCAGTGAAATAGGTATTTCTTCGATCGATACCCGGGGCCAACGAACCAAAAGAACTAAAATCCTCATCAGTCAGTCGTGGTTCTGGAGAAATACCTGAATATCCGGTTATGGTAAATAGATTCTGACCTGTGACATAAAACCGAATCTTGCTAAATCCTTCTGGCAAATTGTCTGAAGGTAAGGTGTAACCAATCGTAAGGTTATCAAGTTTTACGAACGAAGCGTCTTCTACATGATAACTTGAAAACTCGGGTTGATCAATTAACCCTTCAAGGTCACCGGAAGTGCGAAGAATATTATAAGCAGATATCTGGCCCGGCGCTTCATAAAAGGCCCGGAAAGTGTTGACCATGTCGTGTCCCAGCACGGCACGGAAAAATACATTCACATCAAAATTTCCAAAAGTTAGGTTGTTATTTAGACCTAAATTATATTTAGGAAATCCATTTCCAATGACCGTACGATCACTGATCTCTCCCCCAACACCATTGCCATCCAGATCTAAATGATTCCATAGCCCATCTTCGGTGATTGGATTATCTTCATCCAATACAATCCCCCAAATCTGACCGATAGGAGATCCCTCTTCGAGAATAATCAGCGGAGTATTATTTTGTCCTGGAGATCCCAGGTTTGCACCCGTACGTGATCCTCCTAAACTTACACCTCGCGACTCATCGGTAAGTGATTCTAGCGTAGGTTCAAACCATCGGCTACCTGTGAAATCTATCTGCCAACTGCCACTTGCTCCCAGATCAACATTGTAACCCAATGAGAGCTCCACACCACTGTTGCTCACCTCCCCAACATTGAAGAATGTCTGTGGAAAGAGGTTGGGTGGTACAGGTACGTTGAAAAGAAAGATACCTCCATCAGTGGTTGCATTATAGTACTCCAAGGATCCTGTCAATCTATAGTCCATCAAGGCAAAATCAACACCGATATTAAAGTCAGATTTGGTTTCCCATTTCAAATCTGGGTTTGGATTTGATGCGGGTCCATAACTTGGCACAAAGGCACCGTTGAAAAAGAAGTTTCCACTTGGACGGAACCTCTGCAGGGAAAGATAACTTTCACCCACATTGTTTCCTGTCACACCGTATCCGGCCCTTAACTTCAGCTGATTGAAGCCGGTAATCCCCGCAGCTCTTACTAAGTCTACCCCCGCACTGACAGCAGGAAATAAACCCCACTTATTTTCGGCACCAAATCTAGAGGAACCATCCCGGCGAAGAGTGGCGGTTGCAAAATACTTATCACTAATGTTTACATTCACTCTTCCAAAGAAAGAGATCAGCTTATTCGTATTACGATAAGAACCAATTTGACCCAGGCCATTCGCAAAATCATTCGAAGCACCCAGATTATCAAAACCAAATGCATCCGTCAGGAAGTCTCCACCTTGCAAACCAAATCCGGAAAACTCAAAATCCTGATATTCGTAGCCAGCCAGGGCGCTGAATTCAGTCCCGGCTCCGAAAGTATTCCTATAGCGAAGTTCACTTCGAAACAATTGATCACGATCTTCGTCATTCCTCTGCTGGGCTAATCCGTTCCGGTTTTCACCCGTCCAGAAGCTATTTTTGTCATAGTACCATTGCTCAACTTCATTTGATCGCTGCTGTGAATAGAACAAACCAAAAGTGAGATTATCCGTCAAATCATAATCTCCACGAATGTTAGCAGTGATTGTTTTGGTCTCCTTCAGATGTTTGTTCTGCTCAATAATAGCGACCGGATTATAGTAATCAAAAAGTACTTGCTGTTGGTATCCATCCCATCGGCCATAATCGGCATTGCTGGGATCAAATCGTATGGGTGCTGTAGGGTTATGGATCGTAGCATAGCGGAATGCCTGATCAAAACCCAGTGCTCCATCTTCTGTACTTCCCGCCACATTGGCTGTGATCGTCAATCTATTATTTATTGCTTTTTGCACCAGATTTGCTCGTAAGTTTACCCGTTCGAATCCAGTGGTTCGGGCTATACCCTTCACATCTCGATAATTGGCTGATAGTCGATAGGTTGTACCTGCTGATCCACCACTCAATGACAAATTATGTATATGGGATACACCAGTCTGCGTAAGTTCATCAAACCAGTTGGTGCTGGATCCCAGATCATTCCCACCACCAAAGGCACGATATTCATCCGGACTCAATACATCAACAACACGATCTTTGGTTTCGAAGGTCACCTGACCGCTGTAATTGACGGTAGACTGTCCAGCCACACCGCTCTTTGTAGTAATAAGGATAACACCCGAGGCTCCCCGCGTACCATATATAGCCGCCGCAGATGCATCTTTCAGTACATCAATTGATTCAATGTCCTGTGGTTCAACACTGTTTAGGTCACCACCCAGTACACCGTCGATTACTACCAGGGGTTCTGTACTGGCTCCGACTGTAGATAAGCCGCGTAACCTGATACTAAAGCCCTGATTGGGATTAGAACCTGGTCGTGCAATGACCAAACCACCCACTTTACCCTGCAACAGTTGGCTAGGATTGTTAATGTTACCCGTATTAAAATCCTCGGTGCCGACGTGGGCAATAGATCCAGTTACTTCTTTGGCTTTTTGCGTACCGTATCCGGTCACGACTACTTCTTCTAATTCTGTTCCTGCCGATAGTGGCACGTCAATGGATGATTGTTCTCCAATCTCAATCTCCTGGGTTCCATACCCGGTATAAGAAAATACTAAGGTCGTACCACCTTCTGGTACGTCTAGCGTATAAGATCCATCAAAATCCGTAATAGTACCAGTGGCAGTTCCTTTAACCAAAACACTGGCTCCAATTAAAGGTTCTCCTGATTCGGCATCTGAAACGACACCTGTGATAGTTCGCTGGGCAGATACCAGATGGACTAAGGTCATCATCAACATGGTAATCAGCACCTTTGGCATGTAGAGCTTAAGCAGTTGCTTCATACAAGATTTCGTTTAAACGTTTTGAATTAATAAAAATCAATACCCTTGATCAAATAAGTTAATACAATGTTAACAAAAGTTAAATAATTACTTAAAAACTAAAAGAGTGTAACACCAACTGTCTTATTGGGAATAATCCAACATATTTTACCTATATATATGATTATCAGACTATTAATATAAATTCCCTATTCCTTCAAAGGATCATACTCAGTGCTTTTGTAATAGGTTTGTAATAGCATGATTATGATTTTTAACGAACCAATGCAATGATAAGAAGTAAGTAAACATGGAAATATTTAGTGGCACATGTACTCCACAAATGAGGAGGTTACAAGAAAAATGTAATACCAATAGTTTGGAAATGACAGCTAAATCCAACACTTAGTATCGCCGATGTGGTTTAATTGTTTAGTATCTGGATTTACTCTGGACGGCCGATGCAAGACTCACAAAACGTCTATGTCAAAATCTCCTTCACTACATGACCATACACATCCGTCAGTCGAAAACGTCGTCCCTGATGCTTGAAGGTGAGTCTTTCATGGTCGATGCCTAGTAGATGCATGAGTGTAGCCTGAAAGTCGTGCACATGTACAGGATCTGCTACGACATTGTATCCGAATTCATCAGTTTCTCCATAGGAAAAACCAGCCTTCACACCGGCACCTGCCATCCAGATCGTAAAGCACCGGGGATGGTGATCACGGCCATAGTTATCGATGCTGAGCTTTCCCTGTGAGTAAGCAGTACGACCAAATTCACCACCCCAGATGACCAGCGTATCATGTAGCAACCCGCGTTGCTTCAAGTCTTTGATTAGAGCTGCTGAGGCCTGGTCGGTTTCCAGGGATTGTTGTCTGATACCGTTGGGGAGATTTAGATGTTGATCCCAGCCCTGGTGGTACAGTTGAATAAAACGTACATCTTTTTCGGCCAGTCGGCGGGCCAGCAAACAATTGGCGGCGAAAGAACCGGGATCCCGAGAGTCTGGACCATACATATCAAAAATATAATCCGGCTCATCCGATAGGTCAAGCACCTCAGGTACGGAGGTCTGCATGCGGTAGGCCATTTCATACTGCGCTATGCGGCTGCTAAGTGAAGCATCTCCTGTGGTCTCCATCTCCAGTTCATGCAATGACTTTAAGTAGTCCAGCATCTTGCGGCGATCCTGTGTATCAAATCCATCGGGGTTGTTTAGAAAAAGTACAGGATCTTTACCCGCTCTGAATTGGACACCCTGAAATCTTGACTCCAGAAATCCATTGCCCCACAGTCTGGCATAGAGGGGTTGCCCACCCTTATTCTTTGTGACCAGCACGATGAATGCCGGCAGATTTTCGTTGTTACTACCCAGTCCATAGTGTAGCCAGGATCCAATACTGGGACGCCCAGCCAGCTGAGATCCCGTTTGAATGAATGTGATCGCTGGGTCGTGATTGATCGCTTCGGTGTGCATGGACCGTATGAAGCAGAGATCATCCACAATCTTAGCGGTATGTGGCATTAATTCACTCATCCAGGCAGCACTCTCACCGTATTGTTTGAAACCGAAGATCGATCCGGCCAGGGGAAAGTTTGACTGACCTGCACTCATACCCGTCAATCGTTGTCCACCGCGCACAGAGGGAGGCAGGTCCTCCCCATTCATAGTATTGAGTAGGGGCTTATAATCGAAAAGATCCAGCTGTGAAGGGGCTCCACTCTGGTGCAGGAAGATGATCCTCTTGGCCCGTGGGGCGAAATGAGGTTGTCCTAGTACTCCTCCTGAGACACCTCTATGTATCGCATTCATTCCTGGCATTACGCTAGGATTTAAGAGAGCGCCTAATGCCAATCCTCCAAACCCCATTCCGGTCGTCGAAAAGAATTCTCGTCGGGTTAAGGGGCCGCTATGATGATTGCAATTACTCATAAAGTCCTATCCCCTTTTCGCGGTCCCTTCAAAATTAATAATAGTCGTACATACCGTTGCATAGGCTGCTAACGAAAGCCGATCCAGACTTGGATCGACCTTAAATTCCCCCACCGACAAGAGAGCCGAACTTTTTTCTGGATGATCATTATAGTATACCCTCGCTGACTCATATTGATCCAATAGTAACGCCAATTGCTCCTCACTGGGAGCTTCACTGGTCAATAGCCGAATGGCATAAGTGATTTTGTCCCTGGCATTTCCTTCCGGCATCTTCATAATGCGCTCCGCCAATACACGAGCAGCTTCCACAAATTGTGGATCATTCATGAGGACCAGGGCCTGCAGGGGAGTGGCAGTCTCCTCCCTGCGTACTACACAGATGGCACGTGTAGGCGCATCAAAGATCTGCATAGAGGGGGGAGGTATCGTGCGTTTCCAATAGGTATAAAGGCTGCGTCGATAGAGATCCTTTCCTGTGTCCTGTTGATATTTCCCACTCATCCGATTAAAATCCCATAGGCCCTCCGGCTGATACGGGCGTACTGGCGGACCACCAACCTGCGTATGCAATAGTCCGCTGGCAGCCAATACCAGGTCGCGTAAGTTTTCAGCGGAGAGTCTTGCATATGGACCCCGGGACAGATTAATATTGTCCGGATCCTTAGCCAGCGATAGTGAGTCTGCCTCGCTCGACTGTTGATAGGTTGCCGACAGAACAATTAATTTTTGCATGTATTTGATATCCCATCCCGACTCCATGAAAGTTCGGGCCAGCCAATCCAGTAATTTCGGATGACTAGGCAGTGCACCTTGACTGCCAAAATCTTCGGAAGTTTCTACAATTCCCCTGCCGAAATAATGCTGCCAGTAGCGATTCACGGCTACACGGGCAGGTAGGGGATTTTCTTCATGAAAAAGCCACTGGGCCAGTCCTAATCTGTTTTGGGGGAAATCTGCATCGAATGCCTTTATTTTGGAAGGGGTACCGGGAAAGACCTGATCACCTTTATTATCATAGGCACCTCGATTTAATAAATAGCTAGGTCGCGGTTTTTCCATTTCCTCCATCACCATCACATGAGGAATAAATTCAAAAATTTCATTTTCCTCCTTTCTGAGATCCTGTACTTCTCCAAGCACTTTGATGTAATTCCTACTACTTCGGTGCAAATAAAAATTAAATAATAGTTCTTTTTCTCGAGTGGTTAATTCGTCTGTACTTTTCTGAACGATAGAAGATGCAATTTCTCCAGCAGCCAATTGATTGACTTCCAGATGCGTGAGGGCACGATTAAACACTTTTATTTCATCCACTTGTCCGTTGGTAAATCCTTTTCCCCGCCAGCGAGCTCCAATTTTCAGATGTGTGGTGATGGGGGCAGGATCATCCGGATTTTTTCCGTGAAAAATAATGTCCTTAAATAAATGGTCCCGTTGTACTTCCACAGATTGTACTTCGCCATTTAAATATAACCGGGTGCCTGCTGCAGCGGATGAACCATCATACGTTAGGGCGATATGTATCCATTGATCTCTGGGGACACTGTCCCGGGACAAAAGGTGTATGGAGTTGTAGGGGAAATCATGTGCCAATCGGATATCAAATCGATCATTTTCTATAGAAAGTTGATAACCCTTGAATGTATACAGTGCGGATCCTTTATTACTATGAAAAATGACACCACTTTCCAAAGCCTCGGGGATCTTCACCCACATACCTATTGTGAAATCATCACCTCTGCTGAATTGCCCCAGCTTTGGGAAGTCAAGGGCTTCATCACCGCTCAGGGTCAATCCTTTTCCAGTAAACCCATCCACAATTTTTAGTTCGGACTCAGTGATTCTACCATCCAATGGGTCAATAATACTCCCGGTGATACCACCGGGGACGTTGTTGTGGATTCTCTTTTTATTGACATTTTCCAGGGGAAAATGGGCTAATAGTCCCTTAGTGGGTTCGGTATGTATTGCATGTTTATTTGAAGAATTCATCCAGGAATTGAATGCGGAGGATTCTGCATGTTTTACGGAATCTAGCTCCATTTCTTTTTTAGCCACTAATTTCTCAATTGCGGCTTTTTTTGCTGCCACTTCATCATCCGGTAGGAGCATGGTGGGGCCAGGTAGATCGCTCATGTGCCAGGTGATTTGACCTGACTCTGAGACATTGTTAAAAAACGAGAAAATTTGATAGAATTCCTTCTGACTAATCGGATCAAATTTGTGATCATGGCATCTCGCACATTCCAGCGTCATACCTAAAAAGGCGGTGCCAAATGTCTGTGTTCTATCCGCTACATATTCCACACGATACTCCTCATCAATAATGCCACCCTCGGCATTTTGTGCATGGTTTCGATTGAACCCTGTTGCCAGCTTTTGCTCCCTGGTGGCATTCGGTAAGAGATCTCCTGCCAGCTGCCATATGACGAATGTATCATAGGGCATATTGCTATTGAAGGCCTCAATCACCCAATCTCTCCAGGGCCAATGCGGCCGATAGTAGTCGGCCTGGTAGCCGTGCGTGTCGGCATATCGGGCCAGATCCAACCAGTCCACCGCCATGTTTTCGCCGTAGTGTGGTGATGCTAGTAATCGATCCACTACTTTTTCTACTGCATCCGGTGATGAATCATTGATGAAGTCATCTAGTTCATCAACAGAGGGTGGAAGGCCTGTGAGGTCGATGGTAAGACGGCGCAGCAAAGTGGCTTTTTCGGCTGGAGCATTTGGTTGCAGTCCCTGCGCCTCTATCATATTTAAAGTGAAGTGATCAATCTCATTTTTAGGCCAGGTCTCATCCTTTACACCAGGGAGTTTAGGTTTTTCTGGGGGGATGAAGGCCCAGTGTGGCTTCCACTCAGCACCTTCTTCAATCCACTTTTGCAGAATTGCCTTCTCCCTTTCGTCTAGTGAAAGATTCGAGCCAGGAGGTGGCATCTGGAGTTGGGGATCTTCGCTCATGATCCTGCCATTCAATGCACTTTGTCTCAGACTCCCTGCTTTGACGGGGTGATACTTCGACGTCTCCAACACGCTGGCAAATAGACCTTCCTTCGTGTCTAGCCGCAGGTCAGCTTCGCGAGTATTTGCATCTGGCCCATGACAGCTATAGCACCGATCGGAAAGAATGGGTCGTACGTGTTGATTGAAATCAATAACGTCGGGCAATTTTATACTAAAATCTCTATCAGAACGGTCCAAACCACAGGCCATTACCACACTGGTGATCATCATGCCGATAACATACCTACACACATTCACATGAAACACAAAAAAGCCTTTCATTCGATTTGTATTTTGGCCTTCATATCTTGTCCATTTCCAACGTATTCTAGGTCTATGTCGCTTCAGAAAGTTCATTTTCCAATTCAGATCACTTTGTAAGGCTTTAATATAAGTCTGAAAGGGAAGATAATGATCTTATAGGTGCGATCCCAGTATGGAAGATTGGAATCTCAGATCGGAAATACCTCATCCTGGTAGGTACTTTTTAGATATTGAAAAACCTCCTTATGGCTATTTGTTAGGCGAATTTTCTTGCGCTACTCAATAGCCGGCTAATCTTTTTGACGGGGATGAGCCTATTGACGGATTTTCTGAAAAAAACTTTTTTATTGTTTTGATCCTGTCTCTCGATCAATTAAATCGATGATTTCATCGATACTTTTTGATAGCTCTAGATACCGTCTATTTAATGTTGTAAACACATTAAATTTTTCCTTGAGCATATGTACTAGTTTATCCTCGGCAGAGGAAATTAAATACAGATTTAGCTGCATTTCTGGCTTATCGCTGTAAAGAGCATACAAATCTTTACAATCTTGGCACGTATTGCCATAGGTAGAATACTCGTTTAAGTATGGCTTCAACTCATTGTTGTTCAGATTTTGTAAATAGACTTCAGCGGAAGTCACTCTTTCTAAGTGTAGCTGATAGAAATCAGTGATTTTTTTCCTCAAGCTGTCGTTCGAAATAATAATAATGCCCTGTGATTGTATTGCCCTATAGGCACTTAATTTCGGAAAGAGGATAGAGGTTTCTAAAATGTACCCCGTTGACAACTTGAAGGGCTCTATGTCTGAAATTTGATATTCGATTATAGCCTTGTAGAGTGTGTTGGTAGTGGTCAAAATTTGTTGAGCCTTTTCAATGTCTGTAAGTAAGTCATCTTTCGTTTCTCTGAGATCATCTTTTAATTCTATTAACAGCTTCACTTCCAGTTTTCTGGCCTTTCTATTTTCGTTCCAGTTATTAATTTGAAGTGCAATTAAGATCCCAAATACAACAAGGGTGATTTCTCCGGTTACATATTTTAAATATTTACCATATTTTTCTTCCAAGAAAAAATTTTGCCTGATTTTTCTAAGTAGTTTTATCATTGATTATGGGTTAGTCTAGAGACAGCGCTCGTCGATAGTTAAAATGGTTGGGTTGTCCTTTATTCTTTTGGTCTGTCATGTACATTAAGCCTTCTATCTTGCTTTCTGCTTGATTTATGATTACTATTCATTCCTTTAAATTCCGTAACACAGCCATCAATCAGTGCCACAAATAGTGTCCCCTGTCCCACGATGGAAGTAGGTGATAATAATACCTATCGCCTGCATTGATTGTAATGTTTTCGTTGGTCGGCATCTCAGTTTTTATCTCTACTTCTCCATCCGCTTTTAATAGAAAGATATCCCAACCCGAACTGATCGCCAGCATCTACCACTTTACCCTCATCGAAATGAACCTCTACCATTTTTTCACTGGAAACGATATTGTAGTGCTCATCTTTCAAGATTGTAACCACTTCCCGGGTTTTGACATCCAGGACTTCGCCACTGGAAGGATATGCATATACTCCGTCCATACTGAAGGTAACCCATCCCGGCATATCAATCAGGGGGATGGTTGTGAGTTGCTGATAGGGTTCCTCAGCACTAAATACATGCATACGCATATTATGACCATCACTGATCCATACTTCTCTCTCATCGGGAGTAAGGCCGATGCCATGACTGGGATTGCCGTGCCGGCGCACTGGCCCCTTATCCCAACCCAGCACTTTCACACTGGCCAACACCTCTCCGGTGTTAAGATCACCTACCTCAAAGCCTAGTAACTCATTGACATTTACAAATACCTTAGACTCGTCACTGTTAATGGTAAATGGACGAATACCTGCACTAAACGGTCCAATTTTCTTTTCAATAGTGTGTGTAGATGTATTTGAACAATGCAAATAGGGTGAAGCAATATCCGCCATATAAGCCCATTTGCCAGAAGGACCGTAGATGGTATTATGAGCCCGCTGATGAACGGTGATCTTTCGGATCATGGATCCATCCTCGCAGTTGATGACATTCCAAAAGTCCTTTTCCAGCGATGGTAGATACATAGTCTTGCCGTCGGGAGAAATGGACATTCGGTCGCACCCTCCCTCAAAAGGAATTTCCCAGATCAGCTCTTCCGTCTCAAGATCTATACGCTGAAGTGATTCCAATGTGCTAATAAAAACACTTTTCAGCGGTACACTTACAGCGATTCCCTTCACATTGGAGGGGGTGCCGTCGGCATGGAAGCCTTTTGTTGTGATTCGTTTTACAAATTTGTGATCATGGTCCATATCAAAAACGAGCAGTCCGTGACCCCCATAGCCCAGATAATCCCTGATGCCAGGCGTGGCCACATAGAGATATCGACCGTCTTTTACATCTTCATCTAAACTTGTAGTGGAGGATTGCGGGTCCTTGTAGGGCAAGAGCGACAACAGACCGGGCAGTAACATGATCCAGATCAACTTCATAGCATATTAACTTTGGTCCGTAATTTACTGAATCGGACCCAGTATCAGTGCTTGTGACTCACTTAAAATAAGATGGTTCCATCACGTATCAGCAGTAATCATGTATGAATCGTTGTTTCAGACGCAACTAAATATTACTAAATCAAATATCTTTGAAATCAGAATGTTAGGACACTCTATTTCGTACCATTGACATATATTTGTGGTGTCTTTAGATCAACACTCAAATCGAAATTTCCTTTTTCGATTTTCTTTTATGAATAGATTCTCCGTTTGTTATTATATCTCGTGATGTGGGACTTGTCCCGTTATTTATCTTATGAGTACTCTGTTACTGATGAGCCTTATTAAACCGTAGTATGTGGAAATGGGAGGATGGACTGTACGTCTCCCATTTTCTTTTTTGTACCATTGCATGTGAATTGTTTTTCGGATCTTAAAGTATTAGGCTATTTAGAGATAGCCATATTTCTTTCACCACATGTATTTAAGCTATGAAAAACAATGTCACACGCCGATCTTGGGTCAAACGTATTTCCCTGGGTCTGGCAGGGCTGGCCACAGCCAGCAAATCCCAAGCATTCAATGCTTCAAAAGCACTCATCGATCCCAAAGATTCCATTAAAATCACTAAACTTGAAATCATACCCGTACATACGCTTCGCACTATTTTCGTGAAGATGCATACTGATGCCGGTATTATTGGCCTCGGAGAAGGTACTGTGGAAGGTCGTATTCCTACCACAATGGCCGCCATCCAGGAGTTGGAAAAATATTTAATTGGAAAGGACCCAAGACGTCCCTCTCATCACTGGCAGGCCATGTACCGTCATGCCTTTTACCGGGGCGGTATTATCCTCACCAGTGCTCTTTCGGCAGTGGACATTGCCATGTGGGATATCAAGGGAAAAGCACTGGGTGTACCGATTTACGAACTACTGGGTGGACCTAACCGGGACAAGATCAGGGTATACGGACAGGCCGGAAGTGCGGAAGGAGCAGAAAAGGTCATGGCAGAAGGCTACCGCTCCATGAAGGTGGGTGTCACCACCAGTCGCGGTCGTCTTTCGAGGTACGTGGAAAATCCACACTTTATCCAGGGTATAGTCGAGAAAATTCAGGCCATACGAGAAACAATTGGGCCGGAGGTGGATATGGGTATTGAGCTGCATGGTGATCATCAACCTCAAACTTCGATGCTGATCATCAAAGCACTTGAGCAATTTCAGCCTTGGTTCTATGAAGAACCCATCCAGTTTCAAAACCTGCCACTAATGGCTGAGATGGCAAAGAAGACACATATACCATTCGCTACTGGCGAACGCATGGTTACTAAATGGCAGTTTAGGGAATTATTGTCTCTGGGGGCCGCTTCCCTTTTACAACCAGATATCACCCATTGTGGCGGTATCACTGAACTAAAAGCAATAAGTACCCTGGCAGAAGCCCACTATGCCGGTATGCTTCCTCATGCCAAGGAAGGAATCATAGGTGCCGTAGCCTCCATGCATGTGATGGCTTCTATCCCCAATCTGGTCGCTCACGAATTGCCTAGTCTACAAGCAGCACCGGATGATGGAGTGGAAAGAAGCTATTTGGGAAAGAGCTATGTCAAAAAACCACTCACCATGGATGATGGACATATCGTGTTAGCAGGAAATATTGATGGACCCGGCCTCGGATTGGAGTTAGACGATGATATCGTCGAAAATGAACGCGGTGTACCAGAATGGGAATTTCCCGAGATGTGGGACAGTTTTGACGGGTCAGTGAAGGATCACTAATCCCTGGTTGATATATGTAATTTCAGCGTAGGCACAAAAAAGTGGCCACCTCTTCTTTCAGAGGTGGCCCCAAAGAACAATAAACCTAACTCAAGAAAAAGACGAAAATTCTTGTTTACCGACTCGCTGTCGGCATTCCATCAATTAATCTACATTGTCATGTAAATAGGGATTGTCTCTTCTTATTTCAGGCTCGTCATCGACTGAGATAGACCAACGAGAAACATTTACCTCGGATGAATGAGGGACATCATCCAGCTGGACCTCTCTACGTAAGTATGCCGGTTCATTCTCCATATCGATCACCGATTGTGGATTGGTTAGTCTTCTATTCTGCGATCTCAACGCTTCCTTTTGCTTGCGATCGTGTTCTATTGCTTCTTCTCGTGATTCGTGTCGTGGTGGTTCCTCTTTTCTCATGTAGGGATCACCGTGTATCTGTCCTTGTCCGTAGGTATGAGCATTTTCTATTTCGAGGTCAATGCTTTTCTTATGGCTTCCCTCAGAATAGCCGGTCTCATATACAGGTTCTTTTGGGGAGGTTTGGCGGTCATCTTCCAGCGATACGACAATCTTCTCGGGCTGGGGTTCTGCTATATCTTCTTCTGTTCCTCGATGCTCGAATCCAGTAGCAATGACCGTTACGCAGATATGATCTCCCAAGGTTTCATCATGGCAATTACCCCAAATCAGATCCGTATCATATCCCGCTTCATCTTGTACATACTCAGTAATCTCGTAGATTTCGTCCATCGTCACTTCCTTAGATCCAGAAGTGATGTTAAGCAATATGTGCTTGGCACCACGGATATCATTTTCTTCCAGAAGTGGACTATTTAGCGCTTCATCAACGGCTTTCCTTGCCCGACCTTCACCTTCTGCCATTGCAGTTCCCATCACCGAAACTCCGCTATCTCTCATCACAGTATTTACGTCCTCAAAATCGACATTCACATATCCAGGTACGGTAATGATTTCAGCAATTCCCTTTGCTGCAGTGGACAGGATATCATCGGCATTGGAAAAAGCCTCGGAAAGAGGCAGATTGCCGTGAATCTCCCGTAATTTATCGTTGGAAACAATGATGAGTGAATCCACATTCTTTTTCAATTCTTCTAGTCCTGCATTCGCCTGATCTCTTCGTCGCTTCCCCTCAAATCGAAAAGGTATTGTGACGATAGCCACGGTGAGGATATCCATCTCTTTGGAAGCCTTCGCGATAATGGGTGCTGCTCCCGTTCCCGTTCCGCCACCCATACCGGCCGTGATGAACAACATTTTAGTGTTTTCTTCTACAAAGCGTCTCACATCTTCAATGGATTCGATGCAAGCTTGTTTTCCAACTTGTGGTAAAGAACCTGCTCCGCGTCCCTCTGTTAGGTGTGGTCCCAACTGAATTTTAGTGGGCACGGGACTCAGCTCCATACTCTGGTTATCCGTATTGCAAATGGCAAAATCAACTCCGATGATGCCCTGACTGTACATATGCGATACAGCGTTGCATCCACCACCGCCAACGCCAACTACTTTGATGATGGATCGCTCTTCCGTCGGTATATCAAATTGCATAATCTAGGATTTAGTAATTATTGAATTAGGTTATTGTTTTCGTTTTTATAAAGTGCTTAGTCTAAATCGGGATCATCTTCTGGATCGGGTTCTCCTTCCAGCCATGTCTTCGTTCTTTGGAATGCCTTACCCCAGAATCCGAGTTGAGTTCCGCTATGATCAGACTCACCTTCGATACCTGGATCTGTTGTTCTTTGATCTTCTATCATGGATTCTTCTTTTACAATTTCCTTTTCGGGTACTTCCAAAGCCGTTTCATAATCTCTATGATCAATGGCATGCTTTAGCAGCCCCACAGAAGTAGCACAGATTGGCGTGGCAATTTCCTGCGGATAGCCGTGCGCCAAAATGTCCACCGGAAGACCGATCCGAGTGGGAATTCCCGTATGAAACTCGCTCAGCAGATCGATATGCTTAAGAAGCGATCCGCCGCCTGTCAGCACGATACCGCCAATGAGTTTGTTCTCATATCCAGATCGTTGGATGTCCCAGATGACATAATCAAGGATCTCTTCCATACGTGCCTGAATAATCAGTGCTAGATTCTTTTCTGAAATCTCTTTGGGTGCCCGTCCCTTCAATCCAGGGATCGTGATGATCCGATTGTCAAAAACCTTATCAGCCAGAGCTGAACCAAATTTGGTTTTTAGCTTTTCTGCCTGGTGCGGCATGATGGTGCATCCTTCCTTTATATCCTTTGTCACGACATTGCCACCAAAGGGTATGACAGCGGTGTGACGAATAATTCCTTCCTGATAGATGGTAATATCTGTAGTACCTCCACCGATATCCACCAACACAATTCCTGCCTGCTTTTCTTCTTCACTAAGAATGGATTCGGCACTGGCTATGGGCTCCAAGGTAAGATCGGCCACCTCCAGCCCCACCTTCTCAAGGCAACGCAAAATATTACTGGATGCCGTGATCTGGCCAGTAATTATATGGAAGTTTGCCTCCAGTCGGATGCCTGACATCCCGATGGGATCCAGTATACCTTGCTCACGATCCACGGTATATTCCTGTGGAATGACGTGTAGGATCTTGTCACCAGCTGGCAATACCAGCTTATACATATCATGTATGAGCATGTTGATGTCATCCTGTGATATCTCATCATGAGCATTATCCCGGGTCAATATGCCACGGTGATGCAAGCTTTTGATGTGCTGTCCCGCAATACCCACATGGACGATCTTCACTTTTGCCTCGATCTGCTTTTCTACGGCAGTGATAGCATCCTTGATGGCATTCACAGTCTTTTCGATATTGGAAATGACGCCACGTATGACACCGTCTGAGCGCACTTTACCCAGACCCAGTATCTCGATCTTTCCATATTCGTTTAATCGCCCGGCGATAGCTACAACTTTCGTTGTGCCGATATCGACAGCGACGACTACTTCTTTTGGATCAAATTCATAAGGTCTCATTTCACCCGCTGTTTATTGTTCTAAGATTTCTTAAGTCCTTTCCTTGGTTATTACTTGTCGGTCAAATTTCACATTGATACTTTCCAGTTCCTTCCACCCTACGAGAGGCAAACCCTGCCGCATGAAATTTTTCATCTTTTGCATCTTGGCTTCGAGATTATCAGCATCACCGACGATGACTTCAAAACTGCCAACATTTCCCTGCAAAGCAATCTCACCGTCACGATCGACATAAATACTTTCCAGCCATGCATCCAAGAAATCATCCTGCCTGGCTAGTCTGGCAATCTCGAATACATCATGCAACCTCGTATCTGTGGTATCAAAGCCCATCTTATAGGGCTCTAAGGCGCCTGATACGACCGGAACCCTCGCAGTAAAGTGCCTGGACAATGGCAGTCGTACACCCTCAGTATCGAGATAGTAGTTATTGCCACTGATGTCAATCACTCGTAAGAGAGGTGTACGTTGCACTATGTCAATGTGCAGCGTCTCCCTTGAATCTACATACGCATCGGCCTTCCTGATAAAAGCCTCTGTGTTAAGTAGTCTCTCAATGTCTTCCAGGTCTATACGATCCAGCTCTACTCCCACCAAATCAATGTCATAGGCCTTGATGATCCGTTCTTTTACTTCATCCACTGTGATGAGATCATTTCCGTCTTCAAGATGATCAAGCCTATATTGCACTGCAGCAGTATCTTTAGTCTGCTGCGTATCTACTGCTGCCATCGTCCCAAATACCAGCGCCAATCCAAGTAGGCACCAGGCCATCACAACGGATATTTGCTTTAATTTTTGGACGTTCTTATTCATTTCAATAGCAGCAATTACATGTTTAAAATCACTCTTACTATATCTTTTGTAGCATGTGGGCGGGCCAATGTCTTTATTCGACCGCTCAATGCTTTCAATTTTTCAGCATCATGGACTAAATCAATTGCTTCTTTTATCAACACTGCACCTGCCTTACTATCCTCGATCATCATCGCCGCATCTACAGCTGTGAGGGATTTCGCATTTTTTGTTTGATGATCCTCCGCCACATTTGGCGAGGGAATCAAAATAGTAGGTTTCCCCAGTAGACTTATCTCGGCAATAGTAAGTGCACCCGCTCTGCAAACCACAAGATCTGCTGCTGCATATGCCTTTGCCATGTCATCGATAAATACCTGGGCATTTACATTTTCCAGTTGGGCCGTTTCACACTCCATATAAGCTCGTTCATAGTATTTGCCGATCTGCCAGATGACCTGGATGTCACTATTCAACAAAAGCTCATAGGCAGATTTCATCGCTTCATTCAATGTCCCGGCTCCAAGACTGCCTCCGAAAATCAGTATGGTTTTTTTATCTGCTGCTAAGTTCATAGTGGTTCTGGCTTCATGTACACCTTCGAGAAACTCCAGATCCTGCCTAACAGGATTTCCGGTTTCAATCAGCTTTTCGGCAGGAAAGTATCGTTGCATATCCGAGTATGCCACACAAATCTTATCCACTTTTCCAGCCAGCCATCGATTGGTGAGGCCTGGAAAGCTATTCTGTTCCTGCACCAAAGTGGGAATACCCATTCTGGCAGCCATAGCCAACGTGGGACCACTAGCAAAGCCTCCCACTCCAATCACCACATCCGGTCGAAAAGATTTTATAATCCTTCTCGCAGACCAGAGGCTACTTACGAGTTTAATTGGAAACAATAGATTCTTCCATGTCAAAGACCTTTGCAGACCGCTTATCCACAGTCCTTTTATCGGGTACCCCGCTTTAGGTACCTTTTCCATCTCCATTTTCCCCTTGGCCCCGACAAACAAAATATTTGCATCCGAAACCTCCTGCTTCAATGCATTTGCAATAGCAATTGCAGGGAAAATGTGACCTCCGCTACCTCCACCACTGATGATAAACCTGCGTTTCTGCATGGGTTTACGCACTGGCGGTCTTCACGGGAAACTCTTCTTTCATTGTTTCGATATACTTGCTGACACTGAGAATAATCCCAAATGATATACAGCTAAATATGATCGAAGTACCTCCCATACTTACCATGGGAAGTGTGAGCCCCGTCACCGGGACCAAGTTGACAGACACCGCAATATTGGCGTATGCCTGTAGTACCAAACTCAGGCATAGTCCGATCGCCAGGATGGCTCCGAAAGCCTTTGGACTTCGAGTCACCAAGCGCATGCACCGGACAGCCAGAACCAAGTACAGTATTATAATCGCTGATCCCCCCAGGAGACCATACTCTTCGCAAATAATGGCGTAGATAAAATCTGCATAAGGATATGGTAGATAGTTGTCCTGGGTACTTTGTCCAGGACCTACACCAAACCATCCCCCTTCAGCGATGGCAATTTTAGCCTGTTGTACCTGATATCCACCATTGGGATCATTCATAAACTCTGAGATCCTCGAAGCCCAGGTATGCACTCTCACCATATCAGGGGCCATATACCCAACCAGGATCAGACCCGCTAAAAAGACAAGACCGATGACAATCAGGCCACCGATAAATTTCAAACCTACCCGACCTATAAACATCATCAGTATACAGGTCACAAACAACACCAACGCTCCAGATAAATCGGCCGGAGCCATCAACACACATACCAGTGGTACTGGTGCGATGATCCTCCAGGCTTTCCGAGTGTCCTTGATTACATCCTGCCTGAATGCGATCGAACGGGCCAAATGAATGATCAAGGCAATTTTCGCGAAGTCAGAGGGTTGAATCGATATCCCAATACCCGGCACAGACAACCAGCGACGTGCTTCATTCACCTCCGGAGCAAAAAATGATGTATATGCTAACAATGGCACTGCTATCCACAAGAGGATAGGTCCAATTGTAGCATATCGCATATAGTTGAGCAGGTGGCACAGATACGCACAAAACAATCCTGCCATCAGGATTACAAAGTGTTTAATCACGTAGTATTCTGTATTTCCTCGCTGCTCCCGGTAAGCCAATGTCTCTGTACTGCTGTAAATCGCCATCAATGAGAAAGCGGCGAGAAAGGTAATCACCAGCCAAATAGCAAGGTCGCCCTTAAGCTCCTTGTATATTCTGCCTTTAAGTGAAAGCGCCTTATTCATTTTCCTCTTTGAGTGTCGATTTAGTTGTTTCCTCTAAAGAACTTTAAAGGAGGAGTGCCTGAGACACCCCCTAACCATTTAAAGTTTTTCGTTGATTTCTCAACATTTTGGACCCTTAGTCGAAAAGCCCTCCCCACTGGGATTTGAATTTGTAGTTGTTCTTAAAAAGTCCTTATCTATTATAGTATACAAATATATGTATATTCCACAATAATAATAATTTACAGATGACTTTTTTAATTAATATAATTTTTTTGAAATATGTACTACCTTATTTTTAAGGTAATAATGGTGAGAACCGCCAAAAGGACGGAAACAATCCAGAAACGAGCTACGATTTTGGACTCGTGCATTCCTAGTTTCTGATAGTGATGATGAAGTGGTGCCATGCGAAAAAGTCGTCTTCCTTCCCCGTACTTTTTGCGAGTGTATTTGAAGTAAAAAACCTGCAAAACCACAGACAAATTTTCCACCAAGAAGATGCCGCAGAGAAGCGGAATCAATAGTTCTTTCCTAAGCACAATAGCCATAGTGGCAATAATACCACCAATCGTCAGACTCCCTGTATCTCCCATGAAGACCTTAGCAGGATAAGCATTATACCAGAGAAAACCTATGCAACCCCCTATGAAGCAGGCGGAAAACACCACCAATTCACTCGTGTAGGGTAAGTACAGAATATTTAGATAATCCGCAAACAGTGTGTGACTGGACACATATGCTAAAATTCCGAGTGTACCACCCACTACAGCAGACACACCTGTGGCTAGGCCATCCAGCCCATCGGTCAGATTGGCTCCATTAGAAACAGCCGTCACGATAATGATGATCAGGGGAAGAAAGATGACCCAAACCCACTTTGAGGCATTGTCTTTCAGAAACCACAGGAATGTCGTATAGTCCAGATTATTCCCTTTCAGGAAGGGCACATTGGTCAGTGTCGTTTTGACATAGACTGATTCTTTGGTAGGTTGATTTGTTCTTGGATTAATATTGACACGTTCCAGTATTTCATAACCACCCAGCTCTGCCTCAGCGGGTGACATGCGCACCACCACCTGGTCGCTGAAGAGCATAACCAATCCCACAATTAAGCCCAACACCACCTGGCCCAGCACCTTGGTTCTACCTTTCAATCCTCCTTTATCTTTCTTGAATACTTTGATATAGTCATCCGTAAATCCGATCAATGCCATCCAGACGGTGACGACAATCATCAATATCACATATACATTATCCAGTCGCGCCAATAAAAGAGCCGGCAACAGGGTAGCAAGGATAATGATCACACCTCCCATGGTTGGCGTTCC
>JBNKUI010000037.1:0-3724 GCA_050298535.1 Saprospiraceae bacterium | reverse complement strand
TCCTCATTCATCCGTTTCATCTATTGTGCGGATTCTTGAGAAGAAGGGGTTTGTGGACCATGAGCAGCAGGGAAGATCCTTTGCTTATTTTCCAACCATTCGAAAGAAAGATTATTCACGGTTTTCGGTCAGAGGATTGGTGAGCCGTTATTTTGAGGGATCCATGAATGAATTAGTGTCTTTTCTGGTAAAGGAGGAGGATCTTTCTCTGGAAGAATTAGAATCCATTCGTCAACAACTCCAAAACGAAGAGGAATGATTACCTATTTACTGCAAGTCAGCCTATGCTGGATTTTCTTTTATTCTATTTATCATTTGATTTTAAGAAAGGAGACATTTTTTTCGACTAATCGATGGTACTTGCTATTGTCCTTGTGGGGAAGTCTATTGATTCCGCCTTTGGGACATTGGGTAAAGCAACTATTTACTACGTCCCCAGCGGATATGGGACAGGTATTCTATCTACTGTCTGAGACTCCCATGTATATATCCCAAACATTGGAGTCTCGACCCCATATCGACTGGTTACATATTGGAATATACACGCTCTATTTATCGGGAGTTTTTGTGGTGGGAATACGGCTGCTATATGGTCTCTTTAAAATATGGCAGCTTTATCGACAGGGACGAAAAGAAAAGAAGCAATCATACACGCTCATTTATACAAATAAGGAGCACTTGCCCTTTTCATTTTTCAATTTTGTTTTCTTTAGTGAAAAGGTAGATCTGCAGCCTGTATTTCATCAGGTAATAAAACATGAACTTTCGCACGTACAGCAATGGCACAGTGTCGATGTGCTGATGGTGGAAATAATACAGGTTTTTTTCTGGTTTAATCCTATTCTCATTCTATATAAAAAATCACTGCGCGAGTCACATGAGTATTTTGCCGATGCTAGTGTCTTGCAGGGTGAAGATCCAAAGAATTATGGCCGAATTCTGCTGGGGCAATCCGCATCCGGACTTGAGATTGCCCTGGCTCATCAATTCTTTAATTCACAGTTAAAAAATCGTATACGTATGATGTATCAAAAGAAATCCAATCGTTCGGCCAGATTTAAATACCTAATGGCAGTCCCCTTGCTATTCCTGGCGCTGATTCTTTTTTCTAATTCGATGATGGTCTCCGAGGATCCCACTCCTTTGAAAGATGAGATCGTTAAAATAATCTATGAAGAGCAAACATTGGACAAAGTTTATAAAGAGGTTGAACTCTTAGTTAAAAGTTATGTTGCGGAGCATGATTTGTCGAATACAGAATTAGATGAACTTCTTTTAGCAGTAAGTAAGTCAACTGGGTTCGTTATTTTTCGTCGAGGCAATGAACTATCATATGGTTACGATACAAAAATAGCCACAGAAAAAGGTAACTTGGCAGTACTCCATCGTTTATATGGTGTGCATGAAATTTTCACTAAACTTCAAAGGGAAATTGCCCAGTTTGAAGGAAAGTTTCCATTGCTAAATATCAATGGAAATTTGGTATATGGCTATTTTATTTCTATCGACGCTGATCGCATTACCGAACATAGTTATACTGGCATCAAGGAGGCTAAACTCAAATATGGTGATGTTGCTAACAATGGTGTATTAAACCTTACCATTGCTGGACTTACTAAATCGGAACTTGGACAATTTGGAGTAATTCTGAGTTCTAGTGACAAATCGATGCTGCCCTACAAAGTCAAAAAGAAAGTAGATATACAAGCACGCTACCCTGGCTGTGACGATATCAAGGGGGAAGAGGCTAATCGCTGTGCGACTGAAAAGTTTCAGGAATATATTGCAGAGATGATGCAATATCCTGAAGAAGCGCGTAGAGAAAACATTGAAGGGGAAGTACTGGTGAAGTTTATTGTGACGAAGGAAGGAAATATAGCCAACCCGCAATTGGTACATGACATCGGAGGTGGATGTGGCAAGGAAGCGTTATACCTTATTCAGAATATGAACAATCTGGCTAAGAATTGGACTCCTGCCATGCATAAGGGTGAGAAGGTTGAATCAGAAATAGTAGTACCTATCCAATTTAAATTAGGAGGTATCGCTACTAAGAAACCCTTTTCTGCGCGAAATGATGCTTTGCTGAGAGGGGAAACAGAACAGCCTGTCGATAATTTGGTAAAGGAGGAAAATGCGGCCCGTGAGATGGTAAGCCTGCTTCGTGAATTTGAAATCACCCCAAGACCGATTTTTGTTGTGAATGGAGAAATTAAGGAGAAAGATGATATCAACCTCTATGCAGATGAGGTGGCTTCTATCCATGTCCTGGATGAAGAAGAAGCAGCAGAAAAATATCAGACCGTCAACCAGAAAGCCATGGAAATCACAACAAAAATAGGTGCTGGTGCACAATCAACTGGGGAGTTGTTAATTCGCAAGAGAAATACGGAGATTCCATTGGATAGCCAGCCCTTAATAATTCTAGATGGAGAGGAGAAAGGCCATGATCCTATGATCTTGCAAAATATGGACCAGGAAACTATTGCCCGTATGGATGTATTAAAACCGCCCATTTCCGTCGAGAAATACGGAGATCAGGGTGAAAATGGAGTGATAATTATTACTAGCAAGGGAGCCGGGGATAAAGTCAAAATAAGGGTCAAGGGATCAGATCCTAAAATCTCTGATAAAGAACCTTTGATTATTTTGGATGGTGAAGTATTGGGAGTTGGAAAAGATAAAATCTCATCTTTGGATCCCGAGAATATAGCATCTATGGAGGTTTTGAAACCACCGCATTCTGTGGAAAAGTATGGTGAAGATGGAAGGCATGGTGCCATTATTATTTCTTCTAAGGATACAAAAGTGAGTGGAGAGATTATTGGTGAGGATAAATTGCAGCTGACGGGTCAGGTGAAGGCCTTTTCAGATGTACAGATTTATCCCAACCCTGCCAAAGGTTCTTTTAATCTTGCATTTAAAGGGAAGGAAGGTCCGATGGTGATCGAAGTATTTGATATTGCCGGGAAGTCCCTTTATAAAGACACATTTGAAGATTTTAATGGAGTGTTTCAAGAAGAAATTTCCAGCAGCAATTTCGTAAATACGCAAGCTATTATTCACATCCGACAAGGTGATTTGATACAGCACGAGCGGATCACCTTTACAAAATGATTTATTGCAGACTTATGTCGAGGCTATTCTCGAAGAAATCCTGGGTGTAGCTTCTGACACTTTCTACATCATTAAAAAAAATAGGCCAACAGTCAACATGCTTTCCCGCTTCCGGGACAGCATGTTGTTTTTAAAGCAGCGGGAGTACCTAAGTGATAAAACATGGTAAGCATGGCTTCGACATACAACATCTGACTTCTGACTTCCAACATCTGACTTCTACATCTAACATGTGAACACACTCCACATCCACATCCACACCTTTAGTAACCGTAGATTTAGCGTAGTTTACCAAACTATTTTCAACGTAATGTTGCGTTGCAACGAAAAAATACGTTATATTGCAGAGGCAAAGAAAATCTTGCATGCAGAAATTAACAAAAGCGGAAGAAGAAATCATGCATATGCTGTGGCAGCATGGTTCGAAGACGGTCTCGGAACTCATTGAGATGATGGAAGAACCCCGTCCTCCTCATTCATCCGTTTCATCTATTGTGCGGATTCTTGAGAAGAAGGGGTTTGTGGACCATGAGCAGCAGGGAAGATCCTTTGCTTATTTTCCAACCATTCGAAAGAAAGATTATTCACGGTTTTCGGTCAGAGGATT
>JBNKUI010000036.1:0-3077 GCA_050298535.1 Saprospiraceae bacterium | reverse complement strand
TCTCCTTCTCTAGAAAGATTTGTTGTCCAGAAGATTTGAAATTCGGAATATGATCAAATTCTATATGCGGTCTGTAACCTGACGCAGCATATCCTTGTCGACCACCTTCTTCTGCCGTTCGATATTTAAGTCTCGCTATGAGTTCAGGTTGTTTGTTCATTTTTTAGCTTGCTGCCAACGTCCCAGCGGTATGCGGCGGCTGTGGCGATAGCCCAGCTGACGTGATGACCGCTTGTTAGCGGTTCGGCCTCACTTCTATTCTATTCAATTTTAATTACACCTTTTATCACACCTTCCCAAAACTCAGTTGGATTTTCAACGAATCTTAAAGCATTTGATCGTTTTACTAGCCCAAATACCAGTTTAATATCTGGTTCTACCAAATTTCCCTTCCTATCAGCTAAAAGAAATCCCTTCTCGCTTGCAAGTCCAATCATATCATATAGGAATTTCAAATTTGCTTCTCTCAAGTCCGCTCTGAAGTTAAATTCTCTAATCTGGTTTCTGTTTCTGTCAATAAAGATCCATGCATCATTATCTAGATCTTTGGTTTCTGTCTTCCATTTGTTCGATTGCTCATCATTGCCCCAGTTCGCTCTATCTAGTTTTTGATCTATTTGCTTGATGATATCATCTGCATTGACCTTTGCCAATTCCCAGCATTTCTGCTGGATAAAACCAATATAATCAAACTCTTCTTCGATCAAGCTGTCCATAGGATCAAGCCCATTTTTACGATCTTCAATTTCAACACTACTTGGAAGTTCTCCGAAGTAGTCGAGAACTCCCTTCTTTGGGAGTACAATCATATGAAATTGATAAATTGCCATTTGAATATTGATCTTTTCCGTGCTCTTTTTTTAATATTTTTTTTACTATTCTTATTGCATCATTATAAGAAATGCCTCGGTCCTGGTCAATTGTCAGCTGATGATTTTCTTCTATCATTTTTATTGTTGGGATTAATCCAACTTCATTCTCCATAGCAATCGTTTTCAAATTTAATGTATCTCCGTAAGTTGGTACATGAGTTTGCAACCAACCAAAATACGGTTCTTGATTAATCCTAGTTGGATCTTCCCATAAATCCATTCGCAGTCCAAAATTATCTTCACTTATCGAAGTCCAAACATTAAAAATCAAGTCTTCCTTATAGTCATTAATTGGGATTGTTAATCGTCCTCTATGAAAGAAGTGTCTTTCATCAACTACACACAGACTTTCTTTCATTTCAATTCTCTCTTCTCTTTCATCGGCTGGAACTGAATAATAATAATCCGGATAATCTGACCCAAAACAGAGTGGCACTTCATCGTATTCCATTCCGCAACATTCACATTTAAATGTGGTCTTACTCAATTTCTTATTTACGAATTGGAATAGTTTCATTGCTTGTTTTTACTTGCTGACCGCTAACACCTGTATATCAGTAACTATTCTTGATTAATTACTGATATATCTACTATGTATCCAAGTTAAGGTTATTGTTCATAAGGTCCAAGGGACTGGTAATGGTCTTATTGTTGATGTTCATCACATGGGTATAGATCTCCGTGGTTTTGGAAGAACTATGGCCCAGCAGCGATTGGATCAACCTGAGGTTGGTACCATTTTGCAGTAAATGGGTGGCAAAGCTGTGCCTTAAGGTATGTAAGGTGGCCCACGGGTTAATGCCTGAATCCTTCGTAGCCTTACGAAAGATCTTGGTGATGCTGGATCCACTGTATTGGGCACCATGTTGGCCTTCGAACAGCCAATAACTGGGTTTATACGATCGATAATAGGCACGTAATAAGTCAAGCAGGACTGGAGATAGGACGGACTTGCGGTCCTTCTTTCCTTTCGCAGCCTTGATAAATAGATATCCGTCATCAGAATGAACATCCTGTATGCGAAGATTAATTACCTCCTGTAGCCTTAGTCCAGCGCTGTACACCGTGTAAAGAATCGCCTTGTGCTTTAAATTCTTAGGGGTGTTGATCAGCTTTCGCACTTCTTCCATACTCAATACGTTGGGTAGAGATAGACTTCTTTTGGGTCTTTGTATATCGTAGTATACACGGTCTTTACCTAAGACTTGTTCATAGTAGAATTTGATGGCATTTATCACCATGTTTTGCCGGGTATCCGAGATCCGATATTTTGACTTCAAATGATAGACAAATCCCTCTATTTCCTCCCTAGTAATTTGTGGCAAATCTCTGGCCGAAAAGTAGGTAAAAAAGGGAATGATTGCTTGGCGGTAGTTTCTGATAGTGTGCTGACTGTAAGCTTTTAATATCAATTTCTGCTCAAACCTGGCAAGGGCCTCGGTACATGGTTCGGTAAGTGCCTGATAGGGTAGCTTCATAGGCGCAGATAGTGTCTGTATTTCTACCGCATCGCCGAATATTTTTAGAAGTCTTTCCATATGATCCGGCGTATTCAGAACACTCCAGAGTTTCTGCTGATAGTGGAAAAAGCTGCTATCCAACGCCTTGATATTCTTGCGCCATTCCACTGCGGCATAGGGCACGTGCACTTTGATGCGCTTTGCTTGGGGCCTCGCCTCATAAATGATTGCTTTCATAGAGGGCAAAGTATGACTTAACTCGCTTTTAATCAACCGACTACTGATCATATCAGCACACATAACCGTTGTTAGCGGTTATTAACCGTTAATCCGTGGGTTTAATTATATTTAGGACAATGCAAAGTCTTACATGAGCAACATGATCGTCTACTCTGAGGTTACATGAGTTAGATCCACGAAGTTTAGACTGCTAACCCTAAAACTTTTAAGTTATGGCTCGTCGATGCCCCATTTGTAAAAAATCAGTAGTTGGCAGATCCGATAAGCGATTTTGCAGTGTCGCTTGTAAAAACAACTACTATAGTAGGTTACGTAAAAATACAGAGACCGCTGTATCCCGGATTGACAAGATCTTACATAGAAATCGCTCCATCCTATTAGAATTGATGGGACGCGCCTCCAGGCAAAAGAAAATATCCAGATTAGCTCTTGACAAAAAGCACTTTAACTACGATTATTTCACGGGCCAGCATATCAATTCACGGGGTAAAACCATTTACCGGGT
>JBNKUI010000035.1:0-27175 GCA_050298535.1 Saprospiraceae bacterium | reverse complement strand
CATCAGTTCATAATAGATTGTAAATTCTCCGGAATTTACTGAATCTATTACTTGTCCAAAAGATTGAACTGAAATCAACGCCAATAATATAATTTTAAGGATTTTCATATTAGAGGTTTTTCAATTGTCATGACCGCCAACAGTTTATATCCGACCTTTTCTGTCCTCTCAACACTGATTTTGGCATATTGAGCGACATTTTATGTCTGTATATTGGTTATCCACACCGCTGCGTGGGAGAAAGAAAGGAAGGAAAGGTGTCATACTTTAGATGCTTTTGGTGACCAAAAAGTAACACTTTTCTTACTTACTGAAAAACAATCAGAGCATTTTGTTTGGTTTACGAGAGCGGTGTGCAGGTAAGCGATCCGGTATGATTTACAATAGTACCCGTGGACCCGAGAATGCACGTAGTCCGTCTCCTACCATGCTCGATCAGGCGACTCTACGAGCTCCACGCTTTACCAAAATCTTCCAACATCACACAAAAGCGAGACTCGAGGATACTTCTCAATGCTATGCAGTATCATCATTTGAGGCGGGATTTATGCAGGGACACGGTAATCATCTTGTTGAATACCTTCAATGGCCTTCTATGTACCATCCTGACATTTCGTATAAATCTGGTACCGCACAGCATCCTGAAAAAAAACTTTGCAAACCTGTCCCCTTCGCATGGCATGGCTTCGTCACATAGGTGAATGATGCATAGATAGTGGAATGTAAGAATTCCAATATGACGTGCATCAAAAGATAATGCACTATTTTGTTAACTATTAAATATTCAAAACATGAAAGAATTTATGATGATCTTCCTCGGAGCCGATTATGAAGAATTGGGACTTTCTCCTGAAGAACTACAAATGCGCATGGGTAAGTGGTTTGCCTGGGGTGACAAGATGAAAGCACAGGGCATTCTGCGCGGTGGTGCGGCCCTTCACGCTCCGGGCAAACGTATCTCCGGACCTGATCGAGTAGAATCCGATGGACCCTTTGTTGAGTCCAAGGAGCTCGTAGGAGGATACTACACCATAGCCGTGGATAGTTTTAAAGAGGCTACGGTAGTAGCCCAGGATTTTCCCGATTTTGATTTGGGAGGCACCGTTGAAATAAGAGAAATCATCAAGTTTGACCGCGAATAATCAACAACCTGTGATCGACCATCTTTTCAGACATCAGTATGGAAAGATGGTCGCTATTTTATCAAAAATTTTCGGCCCTTCACATTTAGAATTAATTGAGGATGCCATTCAGGACACCTTTATAAAGGCGGCCCTGAAATGGAGGACGGAGCTCCCCAATAATCCCGAGGCATGGCTAACCCAAGCCGCGAAGAACCGAACCATCGATCTCTTCCGTCAAATTAGTGCTCAAAAGGAGCAGAAAAACAAAATGATCCACGGCAGCGCCACGCTGGAACTTAACGACTTCTTTCTGGATCACGAGGTAGCGGATAGTCAACTACGCATGATTTTTCTGGCCTGCCATCCTTCCTTCAAAAAAGAAGAGCAAATTGTATTTGCGTTAAAATGTATATCGGGATTTTCACTGCGTGAAATTGCTGCGGCATTATTGCAAAAAGAAGAAACCATAAAAAAGCGTATCGCGCGTACCCGAAAAAAGATTAAGGAACAAGAGTTAAACCTGGACTACCCTTCTCCCACCGAAATTCATAATCGTCTATCCGGTGTTCTTCAAATTATTTATTTGATTTTCAATGAAGGATTTCATTCTACTAAAGAACATGCTTTGGTGGATCGAGATCTCTGTGGCGAGGCACTACGTTTGTGTAAACATTTGTTACAAAAAAAGAGTCTGCGGTCAGGCAGTGTATACGCACTTTTTTCCTTGCTTTGCTTTCATGCGTCACGTCTCGATGCAAAAACTTCAGGGCAAAAAGTCATAGATCTTCGACAACAGGATCGTACGCAATGGTATCAACCCCTGATTAATCTTGGGCAGGAGGCATTCGAAAAAGCCTTCCAATTCCCCGATCAATCTATATATCATGTAGAAGCGGCTATCGCCCGGGAACATATCATGGCCGAAAGTTTTGAAAGAACCAATTGGTCCAACATTCTCACGTTGTACGAAGAAATGTATGCGTTGATGCCCACGACCAGTGTACTCCTTTCACTGGTCGCTGTACATATCCAAATGCAGCAATTGGACCAGGCAGAGGAAATGTTGAAAAAGATCGATGCCGAAAAACTGGAGAAACGAAAGTATCTCTACCATGCAAGCTATTTTGAAATCTATCAAAAACAAAAAAGACTAAAGAAGGCTTTACACGAAATTGATAAAGCTATATCCCTTTGCCCAAATCAAATGGAGAAAGATCATTTGAGAAGTAAGAGGGATCAGGTACTAGAAAGCAATTGAAAAATTTTATCAAGAGTGGGGAGTGGGGAGTGGGGAGTGGGGAGTTTGTAGATGCCTAATTTCAATTTGACAGTTTAAATTCTTTCAATTCCTCCATAAGAATATGCCACCGTTATTCTGACCTCAAAATTACTAGAACCCGGGACCTGGGACCCGGCACCAATTTTCATCTTTCTTTCAACGCCACTTTGAATCCGACGTCCATTCTTTTTTATTTAACAAAACGGTCAACGCTATATCGGTATCTACAATCTACAAACCGGATACTGGATACCGGACACCGATAAAGGGGTCACTTTGAATCCAACGTCCATTCTTTTTTATTTAACAAAACGGTCAACGCTATATCGGTATCTACATCTACAATCTGTAGGTGCCGATATATGTTGACCGAAAAACGAGTAAAAAACGGTTAACAAATGGAGTCAAAGAGTGTTTATCCACAGAACAAGTCAAGTAATCCACAGAATCATGTACGAGTCTTCAGTGAGTCGATGAAACGCAAGAAAGTCAGAGAATACGAACAAGGCTTGGTTGGAGTGTCGGAATTAAGTCGCAGTTTGGAGGTGAGTCGATCGGCGATTTACAAATGGATCCGAAAGTATTCACTACTTTATAAAGGACAAACAAGATTGGTAGTGGAATCAAAAAGCGATACAAAGAAGATCATAGCCTTACAGAAGCAACTTGCAGAGACAGAGAGACTGCTAGGACAAAAGCAAATTCAACTTGAATTTAGCGAGAAGCTTATTGAGCTTGCAAGTAAGGACTTGGGAATTGATTTGAAAAAAAAATACAATACCGAACGGTAGAGTGGTTCTGGGAGCATCGATTAAAAATGAGTTACTCTATGAATCAACTGTATCGGACATTGGGTATTAGTAAGCAGGGATTTCATCAGTGGAAGAAACGACAGAGCTTAAAATCCTCTAATCAATTGCTGGTCTTGGAAATACTAGACCAAGTGAGGGAGGACCATCCGGGTATGGGCGTACGATCCATCTGGGAGCTAATGAGGCCACCCATTGGAAGAGAGGAGTTCGAATACATAGCCTTCATGAATGGTCTGGGCGTGCAGACAAAAAAGAACTTTCGAAGAACAACTGATAGCAGAGGAGTTACCCGATTTCCCAACTTGCTAAAGGATCTTAAGTTGACGCATGTGAACCAGGTTTGGGTGAGTGATATTACATACTATCGAATGCAGGAACGTTTTTACTACTTAACCTTCATCATGGATTTACTTTCTAGAAAAGTGATAGGATATTCTGTTAGTTCCACTTTAGAGATGAAGTCAACCACTATTCCAGCCCTTCAGTACGCAGTAAAAATCAGAAAAGGAATGCCCAGGAAGGAAACAATTATTTTCCATTCTGATGGTGGTGGCCAATATTATGGAAAAGCCTTCCGATCGCTACTAAAATCCAATGATATGGTAAGTAGCATGGGAACCAATGTGTATGAAAATCCTAATATTGAAAGGTTACATCGAACCCTAAAAAACCAATACATTTACTTATATGCTCCCAACACCGAAAGAGAACTAAAAAAGGATACTGCCAGGGCATGCGTTATGTATAATCAAAAACCACACAGAGCCCTAGGTAAGAAGACGCCAAATGCGTATGAGAGACTAAGGTTATCAACATACTAACAGCGGTAAATATGATGATTATTATTAATATGTTTATTTAACAAAACGGTCAACGCTATATCGGTATCTACAGTGTGTCCATGCCTAAATAAGGTTGACCGACCCCCGAAATAATCCTGGAGACCAGAAATACACATGGTCAAGCTGTACATCTTCTTTTTATCAAGCTCCTCATAAGAGACATTACCATCCACTTGAAGATGACCTGTCAAGGATTGGAGAGAAGACAACAGATTTTTTTTCTCCTTTGTCTTTATATATTCCATAACGGTAACACATTCTTGGGGCGCTACCTTTACAAGCATGCACCCTTTAATGGCCTTACTATCGTTGTGGTCCTTGTGCTGCACGGGTATGCTGGACTCATCTGCCATGAGATAGTTACTATCCATAGCCATGACAATCATTTCTTGATATAAAGGCTCTAAGAGTTCTGCACCTTTACGTATGATACTACACAAGGTAGATCGAGGTTAATCAATGGATTGTCTGGCCCATATTTTACTTTGACGATACAACGGCTGGTGATCCACATATTTGTTAACCGCTACATGTGCTGCTAAACTGCGCGAAGCTATATTTTTTGGAAAAGGATCAGGTGGTAACTCTACAATATGGAAAGTGCCTTGACTATCTTTGTATTTAGGGCGCACTGTTTTCTTCACATATACCTTCGCTGGAGCAAAAGCTAGTTTTTCCTGCACCGCTTCACCCAATTTTTGCATCCCACTTACATCCACATTAGGCTGCAGAACGGTCTCTACCCTTTCCAGATGCTCGGGTAATTTAGTGCGCTTTACTTTCTTACGTGTATAGGAAATTTGCTCTTCCTGTAATTCGGTTATTTGACGCTCCAGTGCAGCAAATAATTCCAGCTGTTCTACAGCAGCGCTATTGATAAAACGTTCAGACTTACTTCCAAATAGAGCTCGCTTTAATTGCTCTAATTCAAAGGATAAATGACGAATTTTTTTGTCTTTTTCCCTCAATAATTGGAAATGATCGGATCGATTAAGTGATGAATAATTCACTACATTAAGATAGCGAATCTTCACATATTATCAATATAAATAATGCATCATTTTAGGCCCTGCGACATCGTTTTCGCCTTCGCACACTTTCCAGTGATACACCTTCCATCATCAACATAAGACTTGAGCTTGTTAGCTGTATGGTCGTGCCTTCCCCTCTGTCAGGTAGTTCAAAAGTGCCCGCACTCAACCGCTTATAATATATGACAAAGCCCGTCCTATCCCACACCAAAATCTTCATCATCGAACGCCGCTTATTGATAAACACAAAACCATCGCCACTGG
Organism: Saprospiraceae bacterium; assembly: GCA_050298535.1. Lineage (GTDB taxonomy): Bacteria > Bacteroidota > Bacteroidia > Chitinophagales > Saprospiraceae > JABDMH01. The sequence goes on along the minus strand of JBNKUI010000035.1, from coordinate 21,823 downwards.
ACAAACTGCCTGCATTTCGTTATTTACCAATCCACATAAACCACTGAAGCTCTTTCGCATATCCGTCGGATCACTATATAAGTAATATCGCTTGACCCTGGGGAAAGCCTAGCATCCAACCTCTATTAATGAACCCAGGTACCTTGCTGGTAATAGATTGTTGCCGAACCACGGTACCTCCCGGCATCTGCACATCTATTAAATATCCATCCGTATCATTCACAATCTCCATGGCGATCAAACCAGCTCCCTTTCTATTTCCTTTATTACTGCGTTGATACTGCGATACCAATAATAAAATTGGCTCTTTGTCAAGCCATGACGATCACACACTGATGTGACTTCTTCTTCTCCCTCCAAATATGAGGCTACGATTGGGAACATCTCTTCGGATCTTTTTCTACTCATTTTTGATCCGAAACTAATCACTAATTAATCCCAAGACAATACGTAGTTTGCGGAACGCTTACCTTGAAAAGTCCAGTTAGCAAAACCAGGTAGCAAGTCTCTGCGTAGAAACATACTCTTGAACACTTCACTTTCCCGTGAATTCTTACACCGTTTATGGTGAGTCAACTAAAATCCAGGATCCTACATGATATAGTCGAACTCATCCATTTATGATTTTTGTTGGAAACACACTTGTTTTTATCAAAAAAACAACGATAGTACACATATAAAAAAAACTAATATTATTTATTTTGTTTTTCAATTTGCTGACACTTAGTAGTAAATACAATAAATAAAAAAAATGATTTAACTATCATGCAAAAGTCTTGTTTTTGAACAAGGGATTGTCTAGGTTTGAATTGTTTTTATTATTAAATGAACATGAAACTCCAAAGCTTTTTTCCACCTACTACTTTGTTTAGCACATATTGGACTTAACTACTTCGTATTAAAGTAGATTTTGGCTTTTAGGCATTTGGAGTGCTTAAAATTCATAGAATGGATAGATATTCAATATCTCTCTTGCTGGTATTATTTTGTCTATTACCAGCATTTTCTCAAGATGAGGGAATTACTGTAAAATCCAATAGGGTTGGGATTATGAATGATAATCCAAGTACTACTGTAGAAATTAGTGCTGTTAATGACCCCACTTTGAGATTGTCTCAAGGTAAGGATCAAGTCAGTTTCTTTGAATTAATTGATGGTAATGCCACAATTGCTCATATAAGAAAAAAGAGTGGGACTGGTAATTCATTAATTGATTTAGATCCTTTTCCTCTTGATGGCTCTTCCGAGTCAGCAGTGAGATTATTTCGCAGTATCAACTCCACAGGTAGGGCATCATTGCAAATAATGACTGGAGATAATACTCCAAATCCCAATCATTTGCTTGCAGGCAATTCAAGTTCATATGTCTGCAAAACCATTGGTGATTTTGGTATTGGTACAAGTGTTCCAAATGAAAAGTTGGATGTTTACGGCAATATTGCCATCTCAAACGGTAAATATTTGTTGGGCCGAGGAGCGTCCGATGGATATAAATATCAATTGATTGGATTAGATGGGAATGATGATATAATTATAAATAGATCTGCTCTTTTGTATGGACGTCCGTCAGGCGTTGCAATAGGTGTAGGCGCTAATGCTAGATTCGATATTAGGAATTCGTCTAATGTTTCGCTCTTGCGTATAGATGAGGATAATGGATTTGTTGGGCTTGGTACACTGACACCTGCGTCAAAATTAGATGTTTCAGGAAATGTAAGTGTAAGGGGAAATAAATTACAGGTTGGAGAAGATGTTGGTGCAGGGTTTGCGAGTGTTGAAGTAGGATCAGGACGTACAGCCGCTGGGCACTCATACGTCGACCTCACTAGTGATGTTAATTATCCTGACTATGGATTCAGAATAATAAGATCAGTTGACAACCAGTCAAGTTTAGTTCATCGGGGTTCTGAAGTGATGAATGTGAATCTGCCAGAAAATGCCCCTGTACAATTTATTTTCAGTGGTGTACCCAGAATGACCATTTCAGATCAGGGAATAATACCCGTTCATGATGACTTCTTGAGCTTAGGTAGCTCAGCTAAGAGGTGGAATTCACTTTGGTCAGTAAATGGTGTGTCTCAATCGTCTGATAGACGATTAAAGAAAGACATCGGTGAAATTAAATATGGCCTATCGGAATTGATGAACCTCTCTCCAGTTTCATATAAATGGAAAAATGGAGATCAAGGTGAAAAGCTGGGATTTATTGCGCAGGATGTCATGGATATTGTTCCAGAGGTTGTAAATGGTTCAGGTTCTGAGGATTATTTATCTATTAATTATTCCGAGTTAATACCAGTTTTGGTGAGGGCTATTCAGGAGCAACAGATTCAGATTGAGAAATTAACAAAGATTGTCTCTGATCTAACTCATGTTGATCACGATGTATATTCTGCTAAGTCAAAATAGAAAATTTTCCATGAAATATTTGATCCTAGAGTTGCTTATAGTTACTTCATTTATGATCTCCTTCGGACAAACCATGAATGAGGGAATTACGGTACAAGATGGTAAAGTTGGTATCGGTACCATAACCCCTACGTCTGATCTAGAATTAAATGGTACCTTAAAACTGTCTGATACAATAATTGGAATTAATAATCCAGTAATTACCAATACCAGAGGATTTATGCAGGTCAAAGATAATGGATTATCTTTTTTTCCTAACAAGGATCTCCAATTGGGTCAAATGGATTTTTCTCTTGGTAATGGGAGTAAAGGTTTGATGCGTCTTGAGGGAAGGCCAATATTTTTATTTGCAGGAGACAGCTTAGGTATGCAATTCGGCACTATCCCTTTTTCCGATCCAAACAATGTCTGGATGGAGGTTGGCGACAAGGCTACATTCTTCCGCCATAATCTGGGTATAAATGCTCAAGATCCAGTTAGACCACTACATATCTTTAGCACGAACAAGCAAGTAAGGCTCCAATCCGAAAACACCTTCACGGAGCTTAATCACTTTGATGGTGGGACAGGGCAGGTAGCAGTTCTTGATATTAACCCTGCTCCTGCAACCAGCGACCAAGCCGCCTTGGTTCGCTTGTTTAGAAGCACAAACACAACTGGAGAAGCGAATTTCCAAATTTTTCGTGGTGACAATTCAGTTGAAACCCAACATATTCTGAGGGGCAAGGGTAATTCAGGAATGAATTTATATGATGGAAACTTTGGAGTCGGAATCTCTGCACCCACCGCCAAGTTTGAGGTAAGAGGATCAGAATTAGGAAGCACAACAGGAAGTTCATTGTTATTGGGACGGTTTTGGGGGTCAAACCAGAACAATGACAAAATGGATTTTTCGATGAATAGAGTAAGTGATGGTAGCAATTGGATTTCGGCTGCTCTACAAATTCAACGTGTAGTAGACCAAACTCCGATGGGTTATATGAGATTTGGGCACAGTGTTTTAGGCCCAGTGAGTTTTGGTGTAGGTTCTAGTGAATTTATAAGGATGACTGGCACTGGTTTTCTGGGGGTGAATTCCACATCTCCGGCTCGTAGATTGCATGTGGTTGAACCAACTAATGCTGTAGTTGCTCGTTTTGAGTCTTCAAATGCATTGGGAGCACGTATACGTTTGCACAAATCTGAGTTGTCTGAGGAGATCGGAACAGAAATAATTGCAGGTACAAATTATACTGTCTTTGGCTGGACAGGGAGCGGCACTAGTGATTACACAGCTTTTCAGGTCGGAGACGAGAAGATGCGTATAAGAAACGATGGGAATGTGGGGATTGGTACAACATCACCGACTGAGAAGCTTGAGGTGGCAGGCTTCATAAAAACAGAAGGTACAATAACCCCTTCTGACAGAAATCTTAAAGATAATATACAGGATTATAAAAAAGGATTAAATGAGTTGCTTGCTCTAAGTCCAGTTAGCTTTCAATATAATGGAAAGGGTGGTACTGTAAAAGGTAGCGAACATCTTGGCTTAATCGCCCAGGAAGTTGAAGAAATTTTGCCGGAACTAGTGCAAAAATATAACTATAAACCAGTGAGTTCGGATTATGGTGAAGAAGATAGGGAATATCTGGAAATTAAGACAAGCGATATTCCATACTTACTCATAAATGCGATCAAGGATCAACAGAACATAATACTTGATCTAAGACAGGAAAATGAAAATCTAAAGCGCCAACTCGCTTTGCAGCAAAACCAATTTTCGGAGATGCAAAAGGATGTTGCCTTTCTAAAGAGTATGATTGGGGATACTACATCAGAGAAATCTGAAGATTCAACTTCATCACTAAAAAGTAAGTAGTTACAAATTTATATGTCCGTTGATAAAATAGTTTTAATCATCTAAAATTTCTCCATGAACAGAATTATCATGCTAATACTTATAAGTCTTTTTCCATCTGTGGGTTTTAGTCAGAACGGTATTACCGTGAAAGATGGTAAGGTGGGAATCGGTACGATCACACCAACAACCGATTTAGAATTGAATGGCACTCTGAAGGTGAAAGATACGATCGTGGGAGTAAATCATCCGGTCATTAGTAATGGTTATGGTTCTTTGCAGCTCAGAAACAATGCCTTACTCCTTTTTCCTAGTGAGGACCTCCTATTGGGACAACTGAATTTCTTTCTCGGCAACGGTGTGAATGGGTTGATGCGACTGGAAGGCAGATCTCAGTATTTGTTCGCTGGTGATACCCTGGGCATGCAAATTGGTACGGCACCATTCACAGATCCCAATAATGTTTGGATGGAAGTCGGAGATCAGGGGACGTTTGTCCGAAATAAATTAGCGATTGACGGTGATGTGGGGATCGGGGAGACTCTGGAGACAGAAGCGCGCTTGGACATAAATGGCGGGACATCAGGGGCTTCCTCGGTGCTGATAGATAACGCCCGGTATTATGGAGCTGAAAATACCGCAGGTCAAAATATTAGAATGCTGGGGGTGTCGGTGAGTAATGATGTGTTCGTAGGTGCCGTCGATAATGCGGGAGGTAAGGTCTATATAAGAGAAGATGGCCAAAATAGGATTACCATCAACGACGGAGACATAGGCATAGGCACAACTACACCGCAGTCTAAAATGCATATTAGAAATACAAATGACGGTGGTGATATTTATAGTGGATTAAGAATTAACCCCGCTAAGGCTCCAGCTGAAGTAACAAGAAATTCACACAATTATCATAGGATTAGTGGTTTCCGTCGAGAAGGACTTTGGTTAGGCGGAAGTACTGATGGCAATATTTACACAAGGTCAAATATCTTATTTAAAGATGAAGGAATCCTTGTCGGTATGTCGGATGGATTCGTAGATCCCGAGCAAAATCCAAAATTATACATCAGTAATGAGGGCAATATTGGTATTGGCACCAACAATGTGAGTAGTAGCGGTAATAATATTCTAACATTTGCCTCAGGAACAGCACCATTATCATCACCAGCAAGTGCAGTCCAAATTTATGCGGAGGATGTTGGATCATCAGCAGAACTAAAAGTTAGAGATGAAGCTGGGAATATTACTACCATCAGTCCACATAATTTTTCTCTTATTGAAAATCCTTCACATGAAATGGCGTGGTCATATTATTCAGAGAAGGACGGAATGGCCATAAATGTAGACATGTTTAGAGTAGTGCAATTACTGGAGGAGATTTCTGGAGAAAAGTTGATACATATGTCCAGGATAGATAAAGAGCCAGAAAAAAAGACGGAATAACGATTACTAGTATTCAAATCGAGCCATCTCTTCTCACTTATTTGAAATAATCTGATAAAATGAAATTACCTCATATTCATATTGGCTTTCTTGTGTCAGTATTTACGCTCATATTTTTTTCTGGGGCTACTTTTGGACAGGAGCAATTGGTCGATGCCTATCTCTTTAATGATGGATCAGCTAGCAGAGTGACGGTAGCAGAGACAGCTTTCCTTTCCAATAGCACAGTTAAAGAAGGAACGATTACCCTAAGAGATACCATCAAGCCTTTTCTGGATAGACAAGGTAAATTGTCCATGATTTCACCTCCTGGGGCATCATTCGAAGTCGTTTTTGGATTTGCACAAGGGGCTTTCAGTTCTGAAATTGTAGTACAGGGCAACAGTATTTTTTCGGATCAAAGTACTCCACTTTATTCAGGATTTTTACAAGGTGATTCCATACGGATGGCTACAAAATCTGATCGAGTTCTTGTGTTGCTAAATGATCAGATTATTCAAGAAGTGCCACATATTTTGACCAATGGGGAAATTAGCTTTTATTTCGAAGTGATAAATGCTTCTGGGGAGCACATTCACGCTGAGTTAGGATCCTTCCAATATTCGATTCCCGAGGTTTCTTTTACAGAAAATCTTAAGATTATTCATGAAGGTGAAAACACACAACTTTGTCTTGACCTTGACTTTGCAAATAATACGCCCGATTCTATTCGTGTACTCGTAGATATGGTGGGCACTAATGATGAATTATTTCCAAATTTCCAACCTCAATGGATTGCATTCGCTACAGGGAGTTTTGGACCTGTTTGTGTGACGATTCCGTCTGCCTTTCCGAATGATAGTGTCAATGGAGAACATGAGGTTGTTTTCAAAATAGATTCCATAGATGGAATGAGCGCAGAGATAGGTAAGCAGGACAAGTTGAAAGTAATGGTAGTTGATGATCTTCAGATGCCGGAACAACAGCTTTCTCCTGGAGATATCATTTTTACAGCCTTTGACAATGATATAGGTGCTGGAGATGACGCCATAACCGTAATGAACCTCGTACCTCTGCAACCGGGTGTGCACTTTACACTCACCGATGCCCTATACGATGCAGCATCAGATCTTTGGGTTTCAAACGATGCACAAAACAGCCCAGTTGTTCGATCACAGCAAGTTACATATACAGGTAATGAAACCTTACCCGAAGGCACAAAAATTTGTTTTCGCTTACCAGCTAGCGGATCTGGAGATGATTTCCTGGCTCGTGATTTCCTAATTGATAACCAGGCGTCGGATGATTTTGTAGTAATTAATGATGGATTGGATCCTGATCCTGACCTCAATCTCAGCACGAGTGATCCCGACGTCTTATTTCTGATGCAAGGTGTGTGGCGCGTATCTACAGGAGGTGCTCGTTTTTATGGTCGCACGATGAGTGCAATTCAGATAGGTGGCACTTGGGTATCATCGATGGATCCCGTTATGACCGGACAATCACACTTGCCATCGGATGCTGAGTGTGTAGGAATCGAGGTTGACATAGCAACTGGATCCGTGTACGCTAATTTTGATTGTACAGATTTCAATATCAATGTGGTTTGGTCAGAGTACCTGGAGTATATCCTGGATTTTCAAAATTGGGATTCTGATATCGGAACAACATCAAATGATCTCCCTGCTTCTGCCTGTGAAAGAACGTGTACCGAGCCATGTACACCTTTTGATGCGGGTACGAGTACCGTAATTAAAATCTGTCAAGGTTGCTTGGATGCCCGTCCATTGACAGATGAATTGTTTGGTAGTCCTGATCCTGGTGGAATTTATAAAGATCTAAATGGCAGTGGCTTAATGGATGGCATGGGGACCGTCCAGTTTGACCAACTCCCGCTGGGTACCTGGCAGTTTGAGTATGAAGGTGGTGAAGCGAACTGCAGAACTTCATCGATTCTCACAGTCAAGGTGATAGAGGTACCGAATGCGGGTCAAAATGTGACGGTGAATCTATGTGCAGACAATATGGATTCTACGACATTTGATTTGAGGGATTTTCTATCTGATGATGCTGACGGTGATGGGGAGTTTTTTACTGATGAGACTCCAGCCGCTGGATATTTTAATTTGTCGGGAGGTATTTATTTTCCGCAACCGGATGATGTAGGAGATCAGTACGAAGTGGTCTATATCGTCAGACCTAATGGTCTTCATCCTGAGTGCATTTGCGAATCCTATGCCATCATTACTTTAGTTCCCGAGATCTGCATGCCTGTTTGCCAAAATGACGACCCATTACTGAGTGTATCATTCAATGAAATAAGTGGTGAAGTTGTAGCTACAAAGACAGGAACTATCAGTAACGAATTGTTAGTTTCAGATGACATTTATTGGAGTAATGACGGAGGAAATACCTGGCAGTTGGGTGGAGTGGTGCAGGAATCCGATCAGCTAAAGACGATAAGTGGTTCCATTCAGTGGCACCCTTCCAACCATGAATTCGTAGTTTCCAACGCTGGACTCACTGACGGAACGCCAGCCGATGAGATCGAAATTATATCGTCCAATGGTTCGATGGATCAAACGATCTACAACACTAGAAATACGATTGTTCAATGTGATTCCGATTTCGAATTCGGGACAGCACTGAGATTTAGAATTAGAAATTGGCTTCCTAATGGCCGACTATTGGAAAAGTTATTTGTTTTTGCACAGGTACCTTCCCTAGAATTTGATCCTTGTGATTTTAATTCTGCTCCCTACTACGTTAGTTCAAATCAATCGAGCAGAACTAATGTCTTGTTTCGAAGAATAACTCGCTACAGTACGACGTATTGTCCGGAGCAAATCATATATAATGAATGGGTGGCACCGATTCTCAATAACTGCTCCGAGATTGATGTTAGTAATATTGGATTTTCAGAAACACCATGTGGTAGCCAGATGTGCATTGAATGCGAGGGAACTATATCTAGCATGACGGATCAGATTCTGAAGATTGACCATTATTTTACCCCTCCTTTTTCCCACTTTCATACCGTAGCGCTTGGTACATGTAATTCAGTACTGAGCTACAATGAGTCTGAACAGGTTGCAATTTATCGAATTTTAGAGTTTGATAATTGTCCTCCTGTTGTTATTGAGCAGAGATTTGGGGAAGGAAATGTCTTCTGTCCTACCCCTACCTTAGATATCACCTGCGATCAGGATAATTTTCGAGCAAGAGCAACGAAGGGCAACCATATTTCCTTTCCTGACAGTGATTTCATACAATATAGTATCAATGGTAGTAGTTACACTCCATATACATCTGGATGGGTCGATGCTCCACCTGGTAACTCTCAGATATCGTTTAGGAGATTCGTCGATTATAATGGTAATGGTTGCGATCCAGCTGAAGTCATTGAAACATGCACTTTTGGCCCTCCGACACTTTCTGTTTCTCTGCAATGTGCTGATAATAATACCCTGATTGCAACCGCCTCTGGATGTTCAAGTGGGGGGACATACACCTTCTATCGTAACAATGCCGTAGAGTACTCTGGATCATCAAATCAGATTTCTACCAGTGGCGGTGAGGCTGAATATTATGTGGTTTTTAGTTGTGGGCCTTATTATTCGGCCACCTCGTCCACTGTTACCTGCGGAGGGTGCGCACCCAAATTCACGATTGGAAATTGCCGACAGATTGGCAATACGATTTTTGTCGACTTCACAGCTGAAAATAATTCCGGCAAGCCTTCGGTACGGGTAAATGGAAGCAAATCTGGGGTCTCAGTGACCTATAATTACGTTAATCGCACAGGATCAGCTAGCTATGACGTAGATGGGTCCTCCGATTACGAATTCGAAGTCTTTGACTATAATGGTGGTTGTCGTGGATCTGCCACCGTAGTCTGTAATGGTTCATGTTCCGACCCACAAATCATGTTTGCCAATGTGAACTGTGATCCAAGTCAGATGGTCACTTTTGATGTGACAGTAGATCCACTCTCTCAAGCTCAAGGAACTCCAACTGTGACTCTCAATGGAAATTCCATTACTTTAACCAGTACTGGTTCAGGGATATGGACGGGAACGGGTCAAGGGACAATGAATAATACATTAATAGGACAAGTGGGGACCATATGTAGTTCTGATCCCAGGACCACAACGCTTGATTTTACCTGCGATTGCAGTCCACCGATGATAGACCTGCAGATAACAAACTGCGATGCGGGCACTGGCATTCTTAGTTATGTCATCAACACTACAGGACCTACACCGATCACAGGAAACCCTTCACTTCAAAATACCTCCAATGGTAAATTTGGGACAGTAACCCAGATTGGGACTAACACCTGGAACGGAACCGTCGAGGCTGAGGTAGGTTCTATAAATACCTTGAAAGCCAGTGCAACCACATGTGCAGGTACGATCATGACCACTGCAAGTTCAGCTTGTACCTGTGAACCACCCATGATTACAGAAATCTCCACCACATGTGATCCACAAGACTTTACAGTCACAACACGATTTAGTGTCACATCAACAGATCATATGGTCGGTAATCCTGCCGTGAAAATCAATAATAATAATGCGTCCGTTCAGCTGGTGCAAAACGGTATCTGGGAAGCGGTAGGAACAGGTTCTATAAATAATTTAGTGGTAGTAACGGTCAATACTTCCTGTGAGGGAATTAGTCAAGTACAAGAGGACTATTCTAAATCCTGTGACTGTGATGCTGCATTAGGTTTATCCCTTTCCATTATTGACTGTGATCCCATTAATCAGAACATTACTGCTCAAGTATTTGTGACAAATTCAGAGAACCTTGCCGGACAGGTTTCACTGATTTCCAATGCAGAGATGGCGGTTATGCAGGATATGGGAGGATTTTGGCAGGCGACAATTTCGGGTGATCCAGGTTCAAATATGTTGCAGGCATCAGCCATTAATATTTGCAATGAAGAAGTACTTAGTAATAGTGTAAGTCACACGTGCCCTTGTACAGAGCCGACAATAATTGTTTCAAATGTTGACTGTGATGGATTAAATATGGTGTCATTTGAGATTGAGATTTTGAACTCAGAGAATGTTGTCGGTATACCCACTGTGTCTGGTCTCTCGAATGTTATGATTTCCTCTTCCATAGCCGACCTCTATCAAGTTAGTGGTACAGGTCAGATGGGCTCCAATACAGTTAATATCTCCGTTAATACGGATTGTGGTGGAAGTAAAATGAAAAGGATTATTACTTCCTGCGGTTGTGAACCTCCAGATTTCTCATTTTCATCCATTACTTGTAATCCCGTATCGCAGATTATTAGTTACACATTGGAGGGTAATCCAGCGGGTGCTTTCACAGGTACACCCATGGTAGTCAATGAGACAAATCAACAAAATGGGACCGTGAGTGGCGGAAGTGGTACCTGGTCTGGGGGAGTACAGGGTCAAATCGGAATAAATGAAATCACTTCTTCTGTTATGACAAATTGTGGTGAAATCAATACCACAGGAATCGTGACCTGTCCTTGTGCAGAACCCACAATTGATTTGCAGATGACTTCATGCAATCCGAGTGATCACATGATTTCTTATACCGTGGCTCTTACCAATGTGGAAAATATTCAAGGGGCCATTCAGGTGACAAACCTGGCAAATGGAGAAAGCCAGAATATTCCAGTGAACGGAATTGCAAATCACTCTGGCAGTATGATGGGATCGGTGGGTTCAAATGAGCTTACAGCACAGATCGTCAGTGCCTGTGATGGTACGACTAAGACTTCTTCTGACGTCATTTCCTGTCCCTGTCCTGCATCCCCGTCTCTTTCCTTGACTCTGGGTTCATGCAATGCCATCACTCGACTGATAGATTTTTCAGTTACAGTTTCTTCGGCCGCACAAAGTACAGGTACTTTATATATCAAGAATATTAACAATGAATCACTCAAAACAATAGCGATTTCTTCTGATGGCACCTATACAGGATCGATAAGTGGCCAGGTCGGCAGCAATCAGATCAAAGCCTATGTAATAGATAATTGTTCCTCAAATATTGTGGAGACTAATATCCAGATCAGTAATTGTGACTGTACAGACCCAACAGTCTCAATATCATCTACTCAGGAAAATAATAATATACTCACGGTGCTATTTGCGACTACTAATATTTTCGAAACCTCTCAAATTTCTTTCACAGCGAATGGTTCCAGTATAACAAATGTGTCGAGTACCGGGTCAAATCAATGGAGAGCAACCTTTAATCTTACGGATGGAGATAATATGTATTCAATTTCAGTTAATAACAACGGGTGCACCGCATCAGTCTCTTCCACATATACACATACATCGTGTACAGATCCTATACTAACATTTATAAGCCAATCTGTTTCTAGCAATCAACTTGTCATACGATTTGAAACACAAAATGCTACCATTGGCGAATTGTCGACGAGTCCTGCGAGTACTTCCCTAAGTTTGACAGAAGCGAGATTCAACTATACACCGGGTCAAACATTAAACTGGAGTATTTCTGTTGTCAAGTCTTGTAACACTTCCCTCACGGATCAGATTTCCGGATCATATAATGGATGTCCCGATCCTCCATCCATTAGTATGAGTGGGGAACCTTACAGAGTCAATGATCGAATGCGAGTCGATTATGTATTGTCAAATGCTTCGACAACTGATTTATCGACGGATCCCTCTGCATTGGTGCTAAATAGCAGCTATGCTGAATTTCCACTGCTTTTAAATCCCCCCAGAATTCTTGGTTGGTCGATTTCAGCCTCAAAGAACGGATGTCCTACGAGCAGCATAGGGGGAGACTTTTTTCCTTGTAATGTTCAGATATCTGTAGGTTGCTCTCCACCATCAGCTCAGTTTTCTGCAAGGTCCAATAATAGCAGTCAAGCGGATGAAGAAGTGAGTTGTGGAGATGGCGTAGTTTATGCTGGCATAACGGGTTACTGCGACAGTCCTCAATTTTCCTGGATAGCCGCTAGCCAAGATGCACAGGTACTATCAGGTGGCAATACACCAGTGGCAACTACAAACGGACTGGGAAGCTATGTGGTTAGTGTAGCCTGTGCCGATGGTTGCAATGTAGGAACTACATTAAGTTTCATACAAGCCTCTACTGCTAAACTCAAGAGTGATTCTGATATTAGGATTACTGCATATCAATCACCTACGACTTCTCTACCGAAGAAGTCTGAATCGTATGTATCAGCTGAACAACCAGAAAAGCAAGATCTGCAATATAGCTTTTATCCTAATCCAGCCAGGAACGAAGTCACATTAGAAATCACTGCTTTTGAGGAATCCCCATTTTCATTATCCATTACAGGTATTGATGGATCAAAACTTTTAGAGGCTGAGCATCACCTAATTAATGGACATAACAAATTTGTGATTGATGTGACTGACTTGGTACCAGGCTCCTATGTATTGCAATGGTTATCAGGATCCCAAACACAAACAGACAAACTCATTATAGTTCGATAAGTCTTCCAAAAATCGTCATAGAATGTCATCAGCGAAAGTAAAACTCAAACTTCTATTAGTCACGGCAATAGTCGGTTTTTTCAACAGGTCTATAAATGCACAAGAGCTCGTACAGGTGCCTAATGCACCGGAAGCTGCGATTGCACAAAAGTTTGTGGACATACCCGTGGATATGTATACGGGAATTCCTTCGATTTCTGTACCCATTTATACCCTTCAGGGACGAGACATTGGCCTACCTATATCATTAAATTACCATGCTGGCGGAATAAGAGTTTCGGAGGAATCCTCCTGCGTGGGATTAGGTTGGAATTTGTCCGCGGGTGGAATGATAACCCGAGAGATCAGGGGCTATGATGACTTTGGTGGTGTTACTTCTGATAATAAAGCAACGCGTTCTTATATCAACTCCAGAGACGATCTTCCTTCTCCACCAGACCAGCAATCTGGAATAACGTACTTCGATCTGGATAATACAGCAGCGATAATGACAGGGAGTGGTTGTCCTTTTCAATGCAATTTTACAACAGAAAGCGGAACTAGTTCAGATGATATTTTTTGTCCCGATCTTCAGGTACAGCTTGATCCTCAGCCCGACTTATACACTTTTAGTTTTGCAGGCTACAGCGGCAAATTTATCATCAATGAGAATGATGAATTTGTACCCATTTCTGACCATGCTATGAAAATTGAGTTGATACCTGGTACTGATCCTTCCTGGAAAATCATTACTCCAGATGGTACTAAATATTTTTTTGGAGAGGATGCGAGTGCCATTCAAAGAACATACTCGAAAAGCCGGACGATTACCTCCCCAATATTTGGTGGGCAGCCAAATCCAAGAGGTGGTGCTTCATCACAAGATGATGCAGTAGAAGTATCGAATATTACGACCTGGTATTTGAATAGGGTGATTTCGGCAAATGGAGATGAAATTGATCTCACCTATAGCAAGACGTTGAGAGGAGTAACGGCTCTGCCTACTTATTCCGAATCAAGATCAGATAGAATGAAGGTGTGTTCTCATGTGGCATCCAGCGGAGCGCCACTGCCCTGTAATATCTCGCCACCGGATGTGCCCCAAGGGTCTTTTCATAAAATAGTGACAAGAACCTGGTATGATTTGGTGACTTTGACAGAGATAAATCATGATTATGGTAAAGTGGTTTTTAATCACATGCTTAATCGGGATGATTTAAATGGAGGGAGTCGATTGGAGACAATTGACATTTACTACCCAGCACTCATTAAATCTTTTGTTCTCGAGCACGATTATTTTGTGAGTAGTCCTTCAGACTTCGACTGGGATACACCCGAGAACATTGATCCCGCCTATTCCACAGATTTTGGACCAGATTTAGATAATAATCGATATAAAAGGCTGAAGTTAGATAAGGTATTCGAAGTCGGAGGGACAGAAACACCATTAGAGTATCAATTCAATTATAATGGATTATCGTTACCTTCTAAAACCTCGATGTCTATTGACACTTGGGGCCATTATAACGGCGCCGACAATACCTGCTTGATTCCGCAACAATCCATTGTGGATTATACCACGTTTCCAGATTGTGATAATAATGCCAATGATCCAATGGAGTTCTTTATTGATGGAGGTAACCGAAGGGCCAATAATGATATGGCTAAGGCTGGAATACTAAACAGGGTGAAATATCCTACTGGCGGGACTCTTGACCTTATCTATGAATCGAATGAATTTGATCTGGAACCTGTCCCAATACCCATTGGAACACCAACAGTTAATGTCTATCGCATAAATCCGGGGAACACCGGTGATCCTGGAAGTATACAGGTACAACCTTCTATGACTTTCGAAATTGGATCAGTCAGACCCGAAGACATGATGACTGCCATGACAAAAATTCGGGGTGAATGGGTGCTAGAAGAAAATTGTACTACATGCAACTTAACTGATAACTGTGAGGGGCAATTCAACTCAGCGGATGAGATATTCAAAATGGAAATTTGGACCGAAGAAGTGCCTACCACCCAAGTATATAGTCATAATTTCCAATCCACAGAATTATTCTCAGGAAAGTATTTTGAAGAGTTTCAAATTGAACTACCGCCAGGTATGTACAGATTAGAAATCAAGCCAATAGATGGATGTACCACGTATTCGAATAGTATAACAACAGCTGAGATCTTTTTGGATTATATGAACTACGAAATTCTCGAGAGTGATATTGGGGGTGGTATAAGAGTGGCTGAGACTTCATTGGATGACGGTAAGGGGACAGTGATTACAAAAAAATATAATTATTCTAACAATGGAGAAACAAACGGGGTCTTAATGAATAAACCCAGTTTCAGTCAGGTAAATACAAGTGAAGATGCCACCGATGATAATTGTAATGGGGAGTTTGCCTATGTGATTTATTCGACATTGGAAACATCCTCCAATAGTCGGGTTCCACTAAGAAATAGTTTTGCAGGAAGTTTTGTGGGCTATACCGAAGTAACACAGAACCATGGTGCAGCAGCTGAAAATGGGTATTCAATTTATGAGTTTTTTAACAGAGGAACTTCAACCCAAAGGTCGTTATTTCAATATTATCTCCCACCTCAACTTCCTCGGTTTTATGATATGCGAAATGGCAAACTCTTGAGTCGGAGGGACTACAATGCCAGTGGAGTGATGGTGCATGAGCAAGTAAACCAGTACACCAAGGCCGCTGGATTTGATCCTATCTGGTCATGTTATCCACAGCTTTCAAGTCGGACAGATGGTATATTGCAAAATAGACCGTGTGGTGCGTTTTTCACGATTTATTACTACGCAATTATTCCGCAATGGATTCAACTTACCAGTACCACCGATAGCTATTTTGGAAGCGACGGATCTGGTCCGGCTACAAAAATAACGGATTACACCTATGATAACTCCAACTATGAAATTAAATCGGCTTCATTCACCAATAGTGATGGCCGAGTGTATAAAACAATCTATTCCTATCCCCATGATTTTGGGTACTCTTTCATGACCGACCCTGCGGTGAATTGGTTAAATAAGATCATTCAGACAGAAGAGCAGGTGGGTGGAATTACCAGACATGGATCTCAAACTACATATCAGTTAGATGGTGGTAAAATTGTGCCTCATCGGGTCTTCAAGTATGAGGGTAATACATGGGACCTAGTGGGTGAATATGGTGATTATCAGGGTACCGTTTTCCCAGGAAAATTTAACAAGAATCGATATGTGGATGATGAGATTTATGAATGGACCAATGGATTGTTGAGCAAGAAAACCTACTCTGATTTCGAATGGAGCATGGACTATTATTACGATGGAAACAGGAAGCTGAAAAGCCTCACAAATCCTGATCAGACTAGGAGCGAGTTTGTCTATGATGATCTGCAACGCCTATATCAGGTTAAGCAAATGGGTATCAGCGGGGCACAAAAGTCACTCACTGAAATCATCTATGGCTATGGAGATCCTGCCAACGATGAGAATTTTACCAGGACTAAAATTGAGTTTTCCGATGGTACTCCAGATCGTATTGAGTTTAAGTATTTTGATGGCTTGGGTAGGCATTATCAAACATTGAAGAAAGACTACATCCATGGAAACGATGTAAAGACGGAGGAGTACACCTTCGATGACCATGGCAGGATAGAATCACAGTTGTACTTGCCAGGATCGACAACGAGTCTTCAATATTATGACAGTCCCTTAAATCGACTTAAAGAGGAGACATATCCTGATGGTGCGTCTATGGTGTATGCTTATGGTGTCAGTGGCAATTTACTAACTACTGAAGTTACCGATGAAAATGGGCATCTTACTACCACCTTTGCGGAGTTTGTAGATCGCAACAAAAAGATTGTTAATGCTCTGGGAGATGAGACGGTATGGGAGTATGATGACTGGGGACATGTCTTGACAATCACTACACCGGAAGGAAAGCTCTTTGAATATGAATATGACAATGCAGATTATCTCCTGATGAGTAAGAAGGTCCCTGGAGCTAATGAAATGGTATATACTTACGATGATAAAGACCGCCTTAAGACGGAGATGGATGGGAATTCAATTGTACTCGAGTACGCTTACGATCAGTATGATAGGATAGAGACTGTGAAGAAAAATGGCCAAATCATTACAACGAATGTATATGGTGATGGCATCAATGCACCAAGGACGCAAATACGATCGGCTGAGCACCTGATGCTCACCGATCAGTCAACCGTTTCGCGGATATACACCTATGACGACTTTGCCCGAGTTGAGGATGAGCAGGTAAGTAGTACGTTTGGTACGTACTCGATGGCTTACTTATATGATAATGCTGATCAACTGGAAACGGAGACAACGACACTTCCAGGAAGTGATTGGAAACATTGTGAGTACACCTATGATCGGTGGGGTCGTCAGGAAACGATGTCAGTGTCTTCCAGTAAGACGGGAGCCATGCAGGTCTCCGAGAATGTCTACAACATGCGAGATGAATTAATCAGCAAGAATCTCGGCGATGGATTGCAATCCCTGGACTATCTCTATCATGAAAGAGGGTGGTTATCGCAGATCAATCAACCTCTTCCTTCCAGCAGCTTTCCTACTTGTGGGACATCTTCCATCTTTGCTGAATTACCAGAGCAAGTTGAGAATGATCCCTTTATCCATATGTCTCAGGATATGACGCTTGAAGAAATCCTCAACGCCAGGTTTTTTACCGATATAAACATCAATGATTTTGAACAGGATTGTAACGCCTGTCAGGATCTTAGTTGTGATCCAATCGAAATAGCAGATCAGGCCTTATCGTTGGATGCCATCACCATGAGAACGGACAGTATCTTTAGAAGCACTAAAACCATTCCCTGCGAAGATGGCGAGGACGCTGAAATAGACGTGATAAATTATGAGAACTTCTATCTTCCCTTTGTGATTAATCGTGTCAAGCTCTGTGATGGGACCGAAGTATATGTATTAGAGGACTACTTGTATCTACTGATGGGGGACTATCAGATAGTCCAGTCCATTCATGTATTGGACCTTAGCCAGATGTTCGATGTGGTGAGGAGTGATGAATCCACGGTATCGCTCACGCTGGAAGAGCTGATGTTATTCATGATTGAAGGTGAGCCAATAAAAATCAATGGATATGTCGATTGCGAGACCGAGCAATGTACAGGTGGTACCTCCGGGTGTACCAATCAGGAAATTGGTGCGCAAGAGGCGGCACTGGAAGAATTGCAGAGTGCCTGGGAAAGCATGAATCCTGAAGATATACAATATCCTATTACATTATATCGCATCGGGCTCTGCGGTGGGAGCTATATGTATGTCACGCAAGATGAGCTGGCTTATTTCGATAATGTGGATTTTGAAATCGAAGATCAAATTGATGTTACTTCCCCGGATGAACCCCTCTTGACGGGTATGGATCCTATGACTGCCGAAGATCTCAATGATTTATTTTACCTTAAGTTACATTACAACGGAGGATTATTGGGAAGTGCTGAGCAGAAAAATGGCAATATATCTGGCATGGAATGGCAGGTACAAGGACAGGCAAAGCATGGATATGGCTTTACCTACGATCCGCTGGATAGGCTGAAATTGGCTAACTATGGCCTCTTGAAGGGGTCAGGCGGGAGCTTGACTTCATCACTGCGTGGCGAAGGGTACACCGTTTCAGGCATTAACTACTCGGCTGATGGAAACATCGAAAGTCTAACCCGCTGGGGTCCTGTGGCTGAATGCGGTGAAAACATCGAGTTTGGTGAAATTGATATTTTGGGGTATACCTACAACGCTATGGATCAACTAGGTGGCGTGACGGATGGCGCTTCCGGTGATGGTGCTGAATTGGGTTTCTATCCCGGGTCGGGAGGTAATTACAGCTATGATCTGGCGGGTAACCTTATGTCTGACCCCAATAAGAGTTTGTCTTTCACTTATAACCATCTAAATCTACCAGAAACTATAACGGGTCCTGGAGGTGGCATCATCAACAATTATGATGCATCCGGTACAAAATGGCGACATGAATCGACGATAGGAGGTGACAACATCCAATACGACTATATAGGAGGTGCCGAATATAGAGATGGTAATCTGATTGCCATTTACCATGCAGAAGGTAGAATTGCAAATGATGGAGAAGGATGGAAACATGAATTTCACATTCGCGATCACCTGGGCAACACACGGGTGATATTCTCGGATAGAAATGGAGATGGATCCATCACCCAAAGTGAGGAGGATTCAGAACTCCTGGAGGAGGCACACTATTATCCATTTGGTCTCCGTATGGAGGGACCCTGGATCACCCGGGAGACCGATGATCAGAACGAACACTATCTCTACAACGGCAAGGAGTTATATGATCAGGGCTTTGACACCGATGGAGATGGGGAAAAGAATTATATAGTAGGGTTGTACGACTATGGCGCCCGATTTTATGATCCTGCGATTTCTCGGTTTACCTCAATAGATCCTTTAGTCTCAGACTTTCCAAATTGGAGTCCTTACGCTTACACTTTCAATAATCCAATAAGATATACCGACCCAACAGGTATGGCACCTGATGATATTATACTTCGAGGAAGTAATAATACAAGTGTAACCATAAAGACTGATTTAATTGATATTGATTTAGATGCCAGTAGATTAGTTGGCGACTTAGGCGGTAATTATACTCTGGAAGGAGGGGATATAGTTGATGCTGCTTTAGATATAGGAGGATTATTTGATCCTACAGGTGCAGTAGATGCTACGGCAGCGGTTTATCATGGTAGTGAAGGAAACATAGGTAGTGCTGTAATTAGTGGATTATCGGTTTTGCCTGGAGGTGATTTATTTAAAGTTGCAAAAGCAGGAAAGCATGTAAAGACAATTAAGAAGGCAATAGATGCTGTACATGGTAATTCTAAACTAAGTCAAAAAGCACAACATGGCTATGAGATTTTCAATAAAAAAACAGGTGATATTTTGGAATACGGAATTAGCGGACAAAGGCGAAGCGCAAAACAGATTAGTTTGGACGGTTCGCCACGAATAAACCAAAAATTACGAACAAAGTATGGCAACGATCCCGACATTGGCGGTCGAGTAATTGACGGAAAGTTAGGCAATAGACAAAATGCTCTTGATTGGGAAAGAGGGAAAGTGCAAGAGTTCAGAAGAAATAATAATAATCAAAAACCACCAAGGCAAATAAGACCAAATTAATATGCTTAATCAGATAACATTGGCCTGCTATACGCAAGGACATGAAAATCAATCAATCAACTCAGAAGCTTGGTCAATACCTGAGCTATATTGTTCTTTTCTGAAAGAATTAGATACAGGTAAAGTTGTAAAGGCAAATGTAAATATTAGACAGAATTGGGGTGATTTATTAGATTATTACGAAAACTATGTAGACGTAATTACTATTAGAAATCATTTTGACTTTGATACTTATTCTTCTTTAGGCAATGAAGATAAAAAGCGGATGCAGTTAGATGCCATTCACAAAGGGATGATGCTGATAGCCAAAAAAGAAGGCTGGAATACAGATCCTTTGTTGGATGCGTATAACAAATGCTTAGAAAGAGACCTGAAATATCAATTTGATGTGGGAAAGTTAAAATCTTCACCTGACCGAAAACACAAAATTGGTTTTTGGTGTAATTGGGATATAGATGTTTTTGAAGTTTATTGGGTTCTATACGATAAAGATGGTAGTGAGTTAAAAAGACAAAAGTTCATAGAAAAACCACCCTACAATGGAGAGTTTATATACTACACCAAATGGAAATGGTTAGATAACTCAAGGGTACTGTTGGAAGATAAGTATAAGTACGGTAATGGTGAAAAATGGGAAATAGACATTTCATTAGAAAAGCAAAAAGCATAGCATTAAGATTTTGACATTAGCTAGGCCATTACGCTGCACGGAGTTTACTGTTTTATATCCGCTCCCCCACGCTGCACGAGGTTTGCCCCCTCGCTACTTGAAGTTTCTAACCTCAAGAGCATATTTACTTGCACTTATTGGAGCCAGGACTCATCACAATGATACTCATAGCTAGTTGCACTTATTGGAGCTAGGACTCATCACGATGATACTCATAGCAAGTTACTCTTGGACTTCAAGTTGTCTCTTTGAGCCAAACATAGAATCGGCATAACCCCGATCAATACCACAATTAAAACCCTTGCGATACTCATGATCCAAGTATACCTTTCAGGAGCCATGCTGCCTCTGTAGAGATCAACTACTTTATCTCAATAACTAGTAATCAAAGATTTAGACTAATGCCTGGCCTGAGTGTTTTCTCCCACAATCTCGATCATCGACTTACAAGTCCTGAAGAGGACCTTATCAATGATGTTTTTCAGCTGGGTCAGGGGGATCAAATCAAATATGTAGAAATGCACCCTTCCATTGAACTACTGATTCAGTTGAGTGCACCAAAAAAGAAATCCCAAAAATACATTGCCATGGGTTACCACTATCATAGACGTGCCTTCCATCATGTATTTGATGACCGATTTATTTCTAATCATAGGTCACTTGTGTCCAAGATAAATATTTGTCAAAGAAGTATGTGCTCATTTTCAGTGATTTAGGCCCTGAGAATGGCATATTTTCAAATCGATCCTGTGTGAGCTAAAATAAAGTATTTTGAGGTGGTGCATGAGCTTTTTCGA
>JBNKUI010000034.1:0-56186 GCA_050298535.1 Saprospiraceae bacterium | reverse complement strand
ACAACAACGTCTATATGATTTGGGAAGGTGATCCGGCAGCTGCCGAGCAAATGATGAAAGATCCTAATTTACCCAAGCTGATGGAGAAAGCCGGTGTCCTTAGCCCTCCGGAAATGATCGTGATAAATACCTGATTAATTTTATTCGCTGATTTATCTGGGTTCAGGGATGATGAAATCAGATTTTCACACAATGAATATTTTATCTCTAGCGGGACAGCCCTGCAGCTATCAGACCTTGAGTATTTGAGACACCAGAAGATTTCTATCCAGCTTTGATCCTGGGCCTGGCGAGAAAACAACATCTCCCTCCACCTTCAGCGTTTGGAAGAATAGCGATAAGGCAATGCATAAATTCACTATGGGTAAGTATTCTCATTGCTGATTCCCTCATTATAGTTTTGACCATCATAATTCACTTTCCTGGGATAGCCAGATCTGTCGCCATTGTTTATTCGCTGAAAAAATCGTATTGTATTGGGATCTGTTTTTTTTTAAGGAAAGCAATTGCAATTGGAATAAACCACTACATTTATTACACAAATGAAAAAACGACCTTTTTGTGAATTTTCACAGGAATAACTTCTGTCTCTGAAAATACTCTTTTCACTTCATTTTGTTAATCTATACAAACTTCTTCTCACCCCTGTTTATGATATTTATAGTCCCCCTCCCATATCACAGTGAAAAACGTAAAGCAGAGCTGCGATTGCCTTGAAAATGATTTAATGATGCATATTACTTTCTGGCACCTGCCCACCTCGCAATGGGTGAGCTTGCTCATTTTTTCTTTGATAGACTTCTTGCTATGATGATTTTAGGTGAATTTCAGGTCTGCAAATCTTCCACCCGCAATACTCCCAGTAGATAGTCCATTCCTATTACGTGTCAGATGAGCCTCTCCCACTTCTATGAATCCTTCGGCGCCATTAAAAACAGGTACTGTAGCATGCATTGATTTAGCCAAACTAATGGGATTTTTCTGAGCTTGGTTTGGGGATTATGATTGAAACATGCTATTATCCTTCGTGCATGCCCATATTAAAAGAGTCGAGAGTAGAATAAACGTTACGGATTTCATGATACATGAGTTTTAAGTAAAAAAATGATTCTCTTTAAATTAAGGAAATTATTGGATAAAAACCAGCTTTATTTGTGACTCTAAAAACCGATGAATGATAAGGTTGGCAAGGACGTAATGAGTAGTTTTTCCGTCGATAAAGAAAATAGGTCTGTGATCAAAAATCTGATGATTCCGATTTATAGGATGAATACAGCTACCATTTTTTCTTTGTGCCATCATTTGCTGCAACAGGAAGGTAGCGTGTATGATGGAAATACACATCTAACGTGTAATAAATCCTCCAAATATTTTGTGATAGTATGCGGACTTAACAAGTGGTCTTGCCAAATATTAACTTTCACCTAAAAATGTTAATCACCTCTCAAGATCTCCGATTTTTGACTACCTTGTCTACTGCATTCTTTCAGCCCATCTTAGGGTCAATATGGAAACTACATAGAAGTAACCAATTTCGTTGTCCTGTACTTACACCAGACCTAAACCGATTAAAACATGCTTAACCAATATGAAGACAACTCTGTCCCGCTCTGGCCTTGCCGTCCTGTTTTTATTTTCTATCCTTCCTGTAACCTTTGCCCTAGTCCGATTTGTCAAACCAGTATCCAGCGGCACAGGCGATGGTTCATCCTGGACCAACGCATCAAGTGACCTTCAGGCAATAATCAATACCTCCAGTGCCGGGGATCAAATCTGGATTGCTGCCGGAACCTATTTCCCTGCGCTGGATATAAATGGCTATGTACCCACTAATAATCGTAGAAAAACCTTTGTTCTTAAGTCTGGCGTGTCCTTGTTTGGAGGATTCGCAGGCAATGAATCAAATTTATCTCAACGAGACTGGAATTTAAACGAGACCTCTCTAAGTGGAGATTTCGGAACAGGCTTTGTTGATGCTTTCAATGTAGTGACCGGACTTGATCTTTCAAGCGGCACCAGGCTGGATGGATTAACCATCAAACATGGGGATGCCCGCGAAATTGGTTGGACTGGGTATGGGGGTGGTCTATTGCTCCAAAATTCGGATCCATTAATTCAGAACTGTCATTTTAGAAACAATGTGGGAGGATTTGGTGCTGGAATCTTTAACCGTGATGGGAGCCCAACGATTTTCGATTGCTTATTTACAAATAATGGTGCAACTGCCGGAGGTGGTGCATTGGCCAATGAAGCTTCTGGGACTGCAATTTGCAATTATACGATTTACAACTGCCAATTTATTTCCAATGGTGGTCCAGCTAATGGAGGGGGAATATTTAACCGTGTGCACAATGGTGGTACTATTACAGGTACTGTGATGAATTGTGACTTTCTGGAAAACGGTACGGGATACGGAGGAGCCGTTTGGAATTTCATATCCACAACGGGAGGAACGATTGCTCCTGAATTTACCGATTGTACCTTCGGGGAAAATCAGGCAAACTATGCCGGAGGAGCGGTTTGGAATGAGGCAAGGTCAGGAAATGTGCTGCCAAAATTTATTCGATGTTCTTTCACATCAAATACAGCTCGATTTATAGGAGGAGCCGTAAGTAACTATTCTACAGGAGGTACCATCAGTCCTGAATTTCTCAATTGTTCATTTGATGACAATTATCTATGGGGCTCGGGTGATGGAGGAGCCATTTACAACTATTGTGAAAATGGCACCGTCAGCCCCAGTATGATCAACTGCTCCTTCACTTCAAACAGGGCCGATGACGGCTCTGCCATTTTTAATCAAGGTAATTCAGGGAGCCTGACGCCAAGTCTTGTTAACTGTTCAATGTCCAATAACTCTCGACCATGGAATCCCGCGATCGCTGTTATTGTCAATACAGGCATTGCTTCCACTCTCAGTATGAAAAACAGCATATTTTGGGGAAATAGAGGGGGTATTCGAAATACATCAAATTTCATCATCGAACATTGTATCGTTCAGGGAGGTTGTCCTTCTGCTAGTACATGCAGTGATGTGTTGGATGTCAATCCACTCTTTGTCAGCCAAACCGATCTAAGACTTCAGGGATGTTCTCCAGCTATCGATTTAGGCGATGATTCATTTAACAATTCAACAACTGACCTCTCCGGCCAGGTACGTAAATTTGATGCGATTTCGCAAGGTAGTTTAATCGACCTCGGAGCCTATGAGTTTCAAAGCCCTATATCAAATGCAACCTGGTACGCTGATGGGGATGGGGATGGTTTCGGAGATCCCAGCAATTATACACAGGCCTGTACACAACCTCCAGGATTTGTGTTAGATAATCGCGATTGCGATGATACCAATCCCAATGTATTTCCGGGAGCTGCACAGCTTTGTGACGGACTGAACAATGATTGCAGTGATCCTGCCTGGCCTCAGATACCGGCGGATGAGCTTGATGGTGATGGCGATGGATATGTGGCTTGTGCCGATTGGCAAGGCAACGATCCCGGCATTCTGGGTGGCGGCGATTGCGATGATACCAATCCCAGCATTTTTCCGGGAGCTCCACAGATTTGTGACGGACTAAACAATGATTGTAGTGATCCTGCCTGGCCTCAAGTACCGGCAGGCGAGCTCGATGCTGATGGTGATGGATATGTGGCTTGTGAAGGTTGGCAAGGTAACGATCCCAGCATTATGGGTGGCGGTGATTGCGATGATACCAATCCCAGCATTTTTCCGGGAGCTCCACAGATTTGTGACGGACTGAACAATGATTGCAGTGATCCTGCCTGGCCTCAGGTACCGGCAGATGAGCTCGATGGCGATGGCGATGGATATGTGACTTGTGCCAATTGGCAAGGCAAAGATCCCAGTATTTTGGGTGGCGGTGATTGCGATGATACCAATCCTAATATATTCCCAGGGGCTGTGGAGATTTGTGATGGAATCGACAACGATTGTGATGGCCTCATTGATCTGGATGATTCAGATGTCAATATGTTGTGTGCAGACATCGTTGACATTGCTTCTGACTATATTGAAGACCTAAATCTTTCCAGTGGCCAGGTCAATAGCTTGTCGAAAAAATATGAAGATGCTCTAAGCAGCTATTGTGAGGGTAAAGTAAGTAAAGCCATTGATAAACTTAATGCCGTTATCGTTCAGATCAATAACTTTCTATTTGATGGACATATTTCTGATGAAAATGCCACAATTCTAATCAATGTGGCGGAGAGCATGTTGCAAGCAATAGATCTTCAAACGCTGGAATGTCCTCTTAACCTGAAGATTGGAAGAGATGAGATTCCCTTGTCAGTTGTCTTGGATTTTGATGTTTTTCCCAATCCTGCCAGAGAATTTTTCAAATTGACGTTTGGTTTTGAGAATGAACCTATTGGACCTGTCAAGGTGACTCTTTTTGATCAAATGGGTCGCGTAATGTTTGTAAAAAATATGCCAACATCAGAAAAAACCCTTGAAATATCTGCTCGTTCATTGATCGCTGGAATTTATTTTGTAAAGGCTGAGACACATGACACACAATTTATAAAGACCGTAATTATTCACTGATATCAAAAATGCGAGGCAGTAATAAACACTTAATTCCTGAGACAGCGTACCGAAAGTCCGTAACTCTTTTCTATGTCTATGCGAGAAAGGGTATTCCCACTGTAGTCTAAAATACGATGCCAACCATAATTGCCAGACTCTGTGGAACTCCACCCATAACCATCAACACCCAGACCAATGAATGCATCTGCAAAGCGTAGACCACAGGGAAGACCTGAAAATCCACTGCTATTATTGAAGCCACTATGACTTGAAACATGACCACCAACTGATCCATCACCAATCCAATTGAATTGCGACGCAATTGATTTCCCAATATCTGACCCACTTCCTTCATAACCTTACCCATTCGCACTAAGAAAGTCGGTTAGAATACCTTCTACTTCAAGATTTGGGAAAACGCTGATAAATGAAAAATTGCAATGATTGAAAAACAGAACGACTTTGAATTTCAAGTTTAAAGAACTTGGCTCAAAAAAAATGATAATAAGGATTCCAAATTCTGATGATGTAGATCAGCCTTAAGAAAGAAGCAGCAAATTATAATACATATAGTCCTGCTAAGACTAACGCATTCACCTGTCAGAAAAGATAATAGCTAAAAGCATTGAAGCGTCAAGGACCTGGAATCCTATCTCTGCTTCCTTAGCTTCAGTACCTTCAAAAATTAACCCAAAAGACTATGCACAGAAATTAAGCCCCCCTCCGAAAAATCGTTTAAAATAATTGACCCATATTCAATATTGAGTAAGTTCTAATCATCTGTTTGGGAAGAGGATGTTCTGGCGGAAAGTATATTTTCCAGTCTTAAGATCCTATTCGTTAATGATTCAATTTCTGACTGTTGATCGTCAAACTTTTCCTGATACTCCTTACGCATCGCATTAACTGCTTCCACTACAAGGGGGGTTATGGCACTATAATCCATGCCTTTTGCATCTATTCCATTCTCCTCATAGGCTACTATTTCTGGCACCACTTCACCCACCTCCTCGGCGATGAATCCAATATCATGTTTTCCACCATGTTCTTCATCCCAGTCAAAATACACTCCACGTAATCTTGATAGCATCGTAAGTGGATTTGCAATATTCTTAATATTTCGCTTCCATCTTCGCGATGAAGTCGTCCCATAGTTAATTCCGGGTCCCTGAGCATCAAAGTCATATGTTCCTCCATCCCCTATTACTCCTACTCCGGAATTTGCAAAACCCTTTACACCTGCGCCACCACTATTACAAAATCCATTTACACCATTATTTGTGGCGCTATATCCGAAAATGCCATAACCACTAGAACTTCTTCCTTCCACACCGTAAAATCCTCCGTAGAATTTGCCACCTGTACCTTTGCCACTGACCACTTCAGAATGTACATTTATTCCGGTTGCACCCAATGCACCTGTATAGTTAACCTGGATATTGACAACATCAGAGTTGCTATTCTCTTCACCTTGAATATCCAATTGTGTCTGGCCGTTCATAGGAATCATAAAAACCATAAATAATAAAACAGATATGAAAACTTTCATGGTGTGTTAATTTAGTAATGTCGAATAAAAATTATCCTCTGATTGCAAGAAGCATCATTTAACCCCATTGTTATAACTTGACAAAATTCAAAAAGAATCATAACCCATCTGCACTCGACTTCAGACGATCTGCCCCTTTTCGATCTGCAACCGAAAATAGCACGGGACTATGGCAAGGTATCATCGAACCAATTGCAAATCGTGGACTGAGTATAACTTATGCATAAGTACCAAAGGCGAATAAAAATCGTAGATAAAAAATCTAAAATGATATTGCTTTTTACATGTTTACCAGATTATCTTTTCGAAATTTAGTAATAAGAGATCCAAGTTCTGATGACGCAGATCAGCCTTGAGTAAAAAAGAAGCGAATTATAATATGTGCAATGGGAAAGAAGTTTTCTTGCATAAAATTCAATGGATCCTACTTCTTATTATAGGAATGTACCGCATGTACCGCATGGACCGAAAACGAGTGAAAACTTAGGTCCTCTTTTCAACCAAAATCAAGGTATATTATTCACATAGAAATGATCATCTCCAATTGAAATTTTAGAGTGATAAAAATTTGAGATAGGTCAACTTCAACACGTATACATGTATACTTTGGTTACTCAGCTTTCCAACGTATGACTTTGATGCTCAATCCAGTGATAATCGGGCCATGAAAGTTAGATCTTGCTTGCCCTGGTTAGAATCCTTTTTAAGAGAACTTCCCAATTCATACTCTCAATTCTGAACTCGTCCTGATAGATTCATATAATACTTTATCTTAAAGTAAAAGTGAGTCATGTACGATTAGAGTCTTTTGGATAATAGTATGTTTATTCCTGGTGCATCCATTTCATAGCTTTGGCCAAACTGATTATTACATTAAGTTTAAAGATGAAGTCCATAACGGATGGAATGCTAATATGAGAGAAATTTCCCCAGGTGAAATACCCTTGGGAATCAATGCAAAGCAGAGTATTAACCGAGGCATACAATCTGTCACATACTCATTCGGTAAAATAAGTAACCTTTCTTTAAGTAAAACCCTCAGATTCAGCTTCACGGACGAAAGTGTAGCACAAGAATTTTTTGATGAATATCACCAACATAATGCCATCGAGTATATTGAAAAGGTGCCCTATTTGCAGTCAACCAGTACACCTGATGATCCAAATTTTGGAGATCAATTGGCTGCCGGTGTTTCGGAAGACAGCATTTATGGAAATGCTATACCAGGGGGGCTTAATCTTCTATCTGGATGATTTGGACACAATTCCTGGAATCCAGGGAATGGTGGCTGCACCAGAAAGTCAAGGCTCCAGTGAGTGGGGTTGTGATGGAATTGATTCACCTGCCCCAAATGAATGAGCAGGACCTCCTAATAGTGCTGGCTCCCAGATTGGCGATGGTGCTACCAATACTGAAGCTATTGATACTGCGGGATGTGCCTCCTTGCCGGATGCAGCCATAATCTGTGCAGATTTGACACTAAACGGATATGATGATGGTCCGGTTTATTTTGGTCGCAGAGCTGCGATGTCTAGGAAAGAATCTACCCCATGCATTGATAACAATGCAGAAAATAGAATAAAGGAAGTCAATATTGTCTCAGCCAGATTTCGTACTTTATAGAGTATTGGAATTATTAACCAAAAAACCAAAGTTATGGCAACCCCGTCAAAGATTACGCCGCCTGGAAACCTATTTACGATGGGGATGCCCCTCGACGGACGTCAGCCGGACTGAAGGAACTAGCCGTCGGTACACAAGCGGGTCAAGACAACAACGTTTACATGATTTGGGAAGGTGATCCGGCAGCTGCCGAGCAAATGATGAAAGATCCTAATTTACCCAAGCTGATGGAGAAAGCCGGTGTCCTTAGCCCTCCGGAAATGATCGTGATAAATACCTGATTATTTTTATTCGCTGATTTATCTGATTTAGATAGGAGATCAGATCACACACTGAAAAATCTATTTTTTCCGTGCTGACAGCGCAAAAGCGCTCGTCTCATTGTCGGTGCTGACAGCGCAAAAGCGCTCGTCAGTATGACTTGTCGGCGGCAAAAACTAATTCATGCGTCTTCATGGCATCTTTCAAACTGGTTAAAGGCATTTCTTCACCTCGATCCAGCGCATCGAAAAAGGCCTGAAATTGAGCCTGGTAAGGATGATCAGAAACATCTCCGGAATCAAGCGTATGCATCGACAGTGTACTCCATCTGTTTTTGTCAAGACCGGCAAATTTTGTCGAATAAAACTTGTCATCGAGTAGGCTGCCCTCACTACCCACAAGGTGAAAATGGAAGTAATAAGGCTGCAGGCAATCAATGACCGAAGCCACTTTTCCGACCGAGCCATTTTTAAATTTCACAATCGAAACGGACGTGCTGGGGTAGTCGTATTTGGCAAAGTCTTTATTGGCAGAAGAGGTGGCATAGCTCTCCACCGATTCATACTCCGATCCCATGCATAGCAGTAAGGCATCCATGGCATGACAGCCTGCCGAAAGCAAGCTACTACCTGCTTCTTCCTTTTTGGTATTCCACCGATATTGGCCATACCAAGGTCCTATGCCGTGGTAATAATCAACCTCTGCATAATGAATTTCACCCAAAAGATCCTGATCTATAACTGATTTGATAGTCAGTAGCTGACTGGAAAAACGACATTCAAAACAGACACATGTTTTAACACCCGCTTCCTTTACGGCTTGCTCAACGGCGAGGCAATCTTCCCAATGTAAAGCCAAAGGTTTTTCAATGATCAAATGTTTCCCGGCTTTAGCGGCCATAATAGCCTGCTTAGCGTGCTGGGCCGGATAACTGCAGATTGATACCGCATCGAGATTGGGATCGGCAAGCATTTGCTCCAAATCTGTATAACAGGTAATGGGGCTCCCGTGCTTAGCACTCAGTTCGTCGCCATCTAATTTTCGAGAAGAACACACGGCAGTGACTTGTCCAGAGGATGTATTGTTGATGGCCTCGATATGTGCACCCGCCGCCCAACTATAGCCAACTATCCCAACTTTATATGTTGTCATGCGATTTCAATTAAAATCCTAGTACTATTCGTTTCTTTCTAAGGTATAATAATATTTCTTTAGCAGATCGGCCAGCGGATTGTATTCTGCACGGGAAAAACCAAAGTGACTATGCTGCCGCCAACCTTCCGCATATTTAAAATTCCCCGAAAGCTGCCCCACTTCCCTGCCCTGTTGCTCCATAATATCCAGATATGCGTCAAACCCCTGACTTCTGTCTAACCAATCCTTTTGGCTTTTATGCTCTGCCAACATCTTTCTTTTTGCGGTCATCACTTTAGAGATATCAATAAATATTTGGGGCCATACTAATTGATTCATTCCATCCCGATTTCCATGTGGCTGAGCATGATAGATGGCTACCTCATTCTCAATGGTCGCTCTGTCTGGAGTGACTTTAAAATTGCGCATTCCTCGTGCAAAAGCCGCTGTGACGGCTAAACGACAGGTATTAGTATGGTCTTCCATATAGTCTTGTGGAGAAGGTACCAATAATATATCAGGTGCCACCTGGCGAATAATCGAAGCTACCTTGGACAATAAGTTCTCGTTATAAAATATGTTTAAATCGGAAGCAATGGGTGGATAAAAAGTGGCTCCAATAAACGTGGCGGCATTTTTGGCTTCCTGTAGACGCATGGCTACAATGGTCTCAGTGTCATGTTCCGCCGTACCGCAGGAACCGTTTGCCACATTCATATAGTGAATTTCACAGCCGGCATTAGCCAGCAGCATCAAAGTACCACTCATTACAAACTCGATATCATCTGGGTGTGCGGCTATGGCAAAGACTTTAGGCATCACTGATATTTCATTCAATGCATTTCAATTTCACAGGTGCCGATGGCTCCCCGAAAATAATTAAACTGAACCTGAGGATGATCGGCCAACAGTGACATCGGTACAGAGGTGTCTACTATTCCTTTTGAGATCATCAGGGCACTAAGCCGCATACCAAATGGATTATCATGATGACCGGGATGCCAAATAGACACTTTTTCTGCCATCCATGTTTCTAATGGCCCAACCGTCACTGCCTGATGCGGTACATTTTGAACAGCTCCTCCACCTGAAGTTCGCGCATTTTGCATAAGGGTGAGGGGGTGTAAATCCACCACCCTAGTTCCGAGTTTTTTATACGTTTCGGCAGATGGTGGCATCTCGGTATAAGCGCCCTCTCGTTTGGGTGGGTCATTAAAGGCCCAGTGTTTTACCTCCCCTTGCCCGCCCTGCATCACTACGCAGCGTGCGTGCTTCCAGCTTTCTATGTACTTTGAAGTATCGACGCCAGGAAAATGAAGGTTTTCTCGGGGCATAGCCAATTCGGGCTTAATGCGATTAAAGCATAATTCCATATCGGCTCTGGCGAAGCCCAGGGGAAAGTCCAGGTCAGCTTCTATGCCATCTACTACCCATTCATCCATGCCCCAGAAGTGGCAGTGCCTAAGTGAAATATTGAGTTCATTGACCAATCGGGCCACTAAGGGAAGTTGTTCTGTAGGGCCGATGGGGCCACATATGCCCGCTGGATGGCTTTCGCTTGCCGACTGCCAGGCATGAATATATTCCAGGGCTTCGGCCAGGTAAAATTCCTCCAGTGTATCATACAGACAGACCTTAAATCCCGGTCTCGAAAGCTCCACGATATCTTTCTCCGTTAATCTAGCTGCTTCATCCAGTAAGTCCCTATCCAGCGTGGTGTAGTCCCACCAATCGGGGGCTATTTTACTTAATGCACGCATATTGATCTTGATATTTTTATTTATACAATCTAAACAAAATCTGTTAAGAATTCGATTAGGTCAATACGCGACGGATCAAATTTCTCAGGGGCCTTCCAGTGTTCGGAAGAGTGATGTACTTCATAGAAGTATACACCAATGATGCGATTCCCGGGCAGCATGATCCCCTCAAATTGATCATCATTGATTGGCATACGCTCTGTAATCCAGGCGGGTGGATAAAGCCTCATGGTCTCCTGAAGTACTGGATTAAATCAAGATTCGATCAGGTTTCCTATTTATTTAATTCACTTCTGCCAACCATATGTTGTAATAAGGATAAGACTCTCATTTATGCACCGGGATCCTCACGGAGCCCTTTTATGATACGGATCATCACTATTTATATTACAAATCATTAATAATGTTTTGTTTTTTAAATAACCTTTCTTGCCTAAAAGTATGAGTCATGAAAACACACTTACTTTTGATCTGTCTGATCTTCTTCTTTCAATTATGCCAATCACAATCTTTAGAATTAGAAGGTTCCATCAAAATATCAGATGAGCTCAGTGATGATCCACCTGCAGGAACAATTAGGTGGAATGAAACCACACGAGATTTTGAAGGATGGACGGGTTCGATATGGAAGTCGCTCACGACACCATTAAATAGATGGGGCGAACTTGTACCAGTTTATCAAAGCCAAAAACTTCTGGCTAGTGATGGAGCATCTGCTAATGGTTTTGGAGCCGCAGTAAGTATATCTGGAGACTATGCTATTATTGGGGCTTTCTGGAATGAGAGCGTGTATATCTTTAAGCGATCCAGCAGCGGTTGGGTTGAACAAATTAAGCTTGTACTCAATGATGGAGCAGGTAATGAAAATTTTGGATACTCTGTGGACATATACGAGGACTATGCTATTGTTGGAGCAAATACTGATAATGATAATGGAGCTTCGAGTGGGAGTGCGTTTATCTTTATACGATCGGGGACCAGCTGGACCCGGCAGGCTAAATTACTACCGATAGATGGGGCGTCTGGAGATCAATTCGGTAGATCAGTGGGTATATCAGGGAACTATGCCGTGGTAGGAGCAAATAATGATGATGACAATGGAGATTCTAGTGGTAGTGCATATATTTTTGAGCGATCTGGTAGTAGCTGGAATCAGAAAGCTAAATTGGTGCCTACTGATGGAGCAACCAAGCAGTACTTTGGTTCTTCAGTAGGAATATCAGGAAACTACGTCATTGTTGGATCTCCTAATGATGATGATAAAGGAGGTGAGAGTGGCAGTGCATATATTTTTGTACGGTCCATCTATGCTTTCTGGAGCCAGCAGACTAAATTACTGGCGAGTGATGGGGCTGCGGGTGATTATTTTGGACGATCTGTGAGCATATCTGGAAATTATGCCTTGGTTGGGTCTCCTGAAGATGATGACGATGGATCTCGAAGTGGTAGTGCTTATGTATTTGGTCGGTCTGGAAGTAACTGGATACAGCAGAGTAAGATTAAAGCCGGTGATGGAGCAAGGGAGGATATTTTTGGTATTTCTGTAGATTTGTCAGGAGATTATGCTATTGTTGGAGCTCTTTGGGATGATGAAAATGGATACAGCAGTGGCAGTGCCTATATATTCGGACGATCTGGTAATAGTTGGATCCAAAAGGCCAAGCTTTTACCTAGTGATGGGGCAGCCGGTGACTACTTTGGTGGATCTGTAGGTATATCAGGAGCATATGCAATTGTAGCGGCAGCATTTGATGACGATCAAGGGTCTTCTAGTGGTAGTGCCTATATATTTATAAAGTAATCATTCCCTTTTTTCATAAACTTCGTAAGCGAAGTCAAGGCAGAATGTATCTATCCAAGTTAAGATATGATTCCGTTTATTTTCATGAAGCTTGTCATTAGACAGAAGTACATGACGAAGGGTGGCAAAATGACAATTATGAAGGGTTTGAGTCAGATGCACCTGGAAAAGGCACCTGTTTTCAAGTCTCAATGCCAATATATCCATTCTTTATTCTAATGAAATTAACGCTTATTCCAGCGAGGCAGATGCGGACCTGGACCCTGACAGGGGAAAGTCAGATTCTGATTAAACAGGACGTTACTTCCGAATCCATCTATAAGCGGAGTTTCATCTTTTGTGCGATGGCAATAAACCGAGGATTAGATCGCAAGTTTTCAAATTCCTGAAAGACAAAAGTATAGGGCATATTAACATCATGAACTTCCAATCCTTGCTCCAGCCATGATATGGCTTCGTCAGGCTCTCCAGCCCGGTTTAGATTTACGGCAATATTAAAGACATTTCCTCTTCCTGGCTCAAACCTCTGCTGCAAAATCTCAGCCCACTTCTTCATGGCCGCATGGTAACCAGATTCCTCAAACAAAGGTATCACGAGCTCCACAAACAGGGAATCTCCTGCAAAGGCCTTCCGCACGTATCCAAAGGATTTCTCTAAATCTCCCTGCAAGAAATGCCTGGATGAGGAAATAAGGTTAAAAAGTCCTTGATCATTCAATTTTTGAGCACTACTTAGTGCTTCATCCACTTTACCCGTATGCCAAAGAATGACAATATTGAGTGCTTGTACAGCGGGATTCTTGGGATCTAGAAGTACTGCCTTCTCTCCCATTTGCAAAGCTTCATCAAAACGCTTTCTCATCATTAAAACATGACCGTAATGAGCATGTGCCAGGGCGTGACTAGGGTTGATCTCAATTGCTTGTTGAAATGCATCCTCACTTTTATCCCAGTCCCATTCTGCCTGAGCGCTCATCAGTGCCTTTATATATTGCGCCTCAGGATAGTCTTCATCTAGCGCAACTGCTTTTTGATTCAGGCTGTAGATCATTGGAACTGCTTCGACGCTAGATACCAGGTGAAACTGCCATTTTACCATCCAAACAAAAGCCAGACCTGCGTAGACGGGAGCATAGGTAGAATCTATTTGCCGTGACTTCTCAAAATGGTAAATGGCTTTTTCCACTCCGTCTGGTGTCATGGTTTGAGCATGAAATTCTCCAAGTAAATATTCCCGGTAAGCCTCTGGATTCACCAACCTCGAATTTGATAGTTGATCTTGTTCTTCCTGCGTCAGTATCAAGTTGATATTTGAGGCGATGTCTTGTGTGACCTGATTGTATAAGTTTAAGATATTATTTAACGGCCAATCGAAAGTTTCTGCCCACAGATGGCGCTCTTGTCCCCGGGTTTCGATTAGCTGCACATTGATACGGATGCTATCCCCAAATTTGTACACCGATGATTCAATAAGTCCATCCACTCCGAGTTCTTTTGCTATTACTGGTAAAGATTTCTCCGTGTCTTTGAATTGAATTGTTGAGGTTTTGGATATAACTCGCAACGAAAGAACTTTGGACAAGGTGGTAATCAGGTTATCATGCAAACCTGCCAGCATCGTCTGTTGCTCCGGATCATTTGTCAGATCTGTAAAGGGAAGGACCGCCATGGATTCAATCATCTCAGTTCGTCCAAAAATAGAAGTGTTCTTTAGCCATACTCCTGCCAAGACAACAAGCAGGGCCAGTAAGATGTACAGACCCCATCGAGGGGCAATTCGCTTCTTCTGATGGGATGATACATGATGAGAAGGCATTGCTAACCCCTCACCCACAATTGAATAAATCCCGACCCTTTCGACCACATTCTTAAGCTCAAACTCTCCCAGAAATTTGAATTGAATCTCCTTATTTGATCGGATCGCAGATCGGATGGATTCTGATACCATGATCCCTCCCGGCACACCCATACTTTCGATGCGAGATGCAATATTGACGCCATCACCAAAAACATCATTTCCTTCACGTCGTACATCTCCCAGATGAATACCAATTCTGATCCTGTTCTTAAGATCGCCGGTAGCTGCAAGTTGTATGGCGATGGCACAAGAAACAGCCTCAAATGCACTATCAAAACTGGCCAACACTCCATCTCCCATTTCCTTGAGCCAGTCACCCCCGTTTTGTTCAATCAGGGGTTTTTGCAAGGCACGATTGCGATGTAAAAGTCGCATACCCGCTTCTTCATCAACACCCATCAAGGCTGTATAACCGGCAATGTCGGTAAACATGATTGCAGCTAGACGTCGCAATGATTCCATTTCAAGTGTGAATGGTCTTCTATAAGTTACGAAATCAATTTAGAATCAGCCAGAATGAGTATACCTATTGATCATTACAAAACAGTTATTTGTACTAAAATACTGCCAGAATGCCTATTAAGGTTACAATCGTCAACCTCAATCGAAGACCAGGATTAAACCACTTGATTCCCATGCTTATTGATTGCACCTAAAAAAAGCAGATTTCACTAATCACTTTTAGTGATCATCACCAAACCAGTCAATGATACCGAGAATGCGACCAGTTATACCATTCATTCCAGGACCTGGTGTCCTTCCATCGACTTCTATGACTACACCTGCTTCAACGGCCCGATGGATTTCTCGTAATGCCTCAACAACATACGACCCGGAATTTTCTTAATAATAAATAGTAGCAGATCTCATTCGGTACATACCTATTCTCACCATAACAACTATCCTTAAAGTCTTGAATTTCAGCATCAAATAATGCATACTGAATGTAAGACAGATATCGCGGTATAAATGACTTAATGTCTAATTTTCTGTGGCAAAAATAACACACATAATTCGAGGATGTTATTATTTGATTTTGTACCCCCATTAACCTAAATTATTGGTGATTCAATTTCAAAGAAGTGCAACTAAAAATACTATTTCTCCCTGGCCAGGGAAAGAAGTAGGTGTGGTTGGAGCCATCATTCGATATGATTTATGAGACTACCGAAACTATTTTTCTGCTAATTCAGGATAAATCAACATCCTGCGAAGTCAACCTGAACTTCACCCACGGAACTTTTTGCGTGAAACTTCAGAAAATAATTTTTCCATTTGTTTTTCAACGGTATGCATGCTGATCCATAAGCTTCGCTGATTCAGTTTGTGGATCCAGTCCTTTTAACTTCCAAGCATCCGAGGTTGACAGGAAGTATTGTATGGTGAGAGCTGCAATATCTAACCCCTAAAGGACTAATCTTTCCATCATAAACGAGAGACTTTCATTTTAAAAAAAAAACTGACATTAGGAGGCTATTACTATTCCCTCAAACTTCTCAAATCAGACTCGGCATCGCTCAATAACTTCTCGAGATCATTTATAATTAACTTGTAGACAAGAGTATTTGATGTTAGTTTTGAAACCAAATCCCTCAAAAGTACTTTCTTCTGACGGTCAGGAAACGTAATGAACCACTAGCTGAAAAATCTTTCGGTAGATCGTTAAAGTG
Organism: Saprospiraceae bacterium; assembly: GCA_050298535.1. GTDB lineage: Bacteria > Bacteroidota > Bacteroidia > Chitinophagales > Saprospiraceae > JABDMH01. The sequence goes on along the minus strand of JBNKUI010000034.1, from coordinate 39,987 downwards.
TTGCAGTGCGATCAGATAAAAGATCAGGGAAATCCTTATTAGTACGGAAGCTGATAATTGAATTTTCCGCTCTACTTTTACTCATGACTAATCTCTTAATTCGTGTCTAGAGATAAAATAATGACCTTCGATGTTTATTGTCCACGCAGCGATGGTACTACTGCCACTTTTGTTCTTTCCTTTGGAACCGCTGGAAGTTTATTTTCAGGGCATGTTATGACATCCGCGATAAATGTGGAACCCAGCTCGGCGGTAAATGTAGGTTCAAGGGAGATTTGAATGCCTGCATTAAATTGTACGGTGGTACCTGTAGCTACCCGACCTCCGGAGGTGATCGTCTCACTGGCCATGTATGTACCCGGAGATATGGGATCACCATTAAGCGTAGGATTTACCAGGTCAGGATCAAAGCAGTTTGTCGGACTATTATTTTTGAAACGTACGTGGGAGGGAAGCCCCTGACTACTCAGGGTGATCCAGGCGATCTCTTCTTTGGTGACATCATTAAAGAATTTGTGGGCCCCGATGGTGTCGATTCCCAAGCTGGGGTTGCTGGCCGGGAAGTATTGAATCGTCAGATCGGTAATATCCAACCAGCCCAAAGGAATAACATGCGCATCTATGCGCGCCTCTCTGTACTGGGTGGTTTGCATGCGAAGTACCGGATACTGGCCATTTTGACCCGGAATGGTCAGGGTACCGTTAGCACTCACGGAAGAAAAATTCGTATAGCTGTAACGCAGTCGCACCGAGTCTGTGGTTGTCAGACCTGCAGCCAGATATGCATTTCGTAGGGCCGGTGGCAATTCGCTAAATGAATAACCTTCCAGGAAACCGGCGCTTTGTGAATAGGTGTCGAAAAAATTCAGTGGTGTAAACCGTTCATTTAGCCCGGCATTAGGAATCAACCCGTTTCTTGTGTAGTCATAAACCACGGAAAATGGCTCACCGAACAGTGTATTTTCAGTAAAACCTATTAGGCGCAAACCTGAACTCGATACGACAAAGTAGCGTTCTTCTCCATCTGCATTTCTGGTCATGAGGTTGGCATCGGGAAATCGACTGCTGTATACTCCATCGCTGGGAGACAGATATTCTTCAGTAATGTTTTCATCGGCGGCCAGTCCACTGAAATCCCAACTCAGGTCGAATCCTGGAGGAGTGATCATATCGAATGTGGCCTGGTTATAGGCCCATGAATAGTATAATTTATCGCCCGGGGCCGGCAATGTTGAGGAAGTCACTATAATCGGCTCAGCCAGCAAGTTCCCGGGAGACTGGAATTCCGATACTGTTGAAATTTCAGGCGGTGGTCCGGTATCATCCCAGATGACATCCAATAAGGCAGGAGGTTTATCATTGAAGGAAAAAATAAAAGCACTGGTTTGCTTCAATCCGCGATAGAACACCCGTGCCCTCCTACCAGATAAAGATGGCCGGGCCAGGCTATGAGTATTGGCATTGACTCCCTGGCTGGTCGGGAAGTGAGGAGAACTTGTAATTTGATCCAAACTTAATGACCACTGGGGCTGCCCTAACCTGTCTACATTATGCTCAATATCTTCAGCATTCCCGGATTGAATATGTCCTGATAGAATCTGATCGTCAATTGCCTTCCAGGTAGTATTAATGAATAACACCACGAACAGAGAGGAATAAATACCAAAGAGTACATCTATCCTCATAATCCTACGGATTGATGATCTCAATGTAGGAAAACAAGACCAGAAAATCTCATTTTTTTTAGGGTAGCGAAGATAGTATGTAAACAGCTAAAAAGGGCGTTGCGATTTAAAAAAAAACTAATACTAATAGACCAAAGACTATTCCCCCAACCTTTCCAGGACAGACTCGGTCTCGCTCAATAAGCTCTTGAGATCCTTTATAATTAACTGGTAGGCTAGCGCCTTCGAAGTCAGTTTTGAAACGGAATCCCTTAAAAATCCAACCTGGTCAATTTCTCTCCAGACGCGCTCCAGGGTCTCTCCCCTGACCGCTGTCAATTCATCATTAAATGGCAGATTGGCCCGGGTAGAATAGTTCATATAAAAGGATAGATTCACATCGATTCTATTGGAGGTTCTTTCCTGCAAATTATGTAATATCATAAGTCTGTTGCGCAAATCCTTTTCGATTAAATTGATGTTGCCCGTGGCAAGTAATGTTTCAAAGGTGTTTCTGTTAAAATTAATTGTAGCATTGAACAGGGGACTTAGTTTGAATCGGTAAAGATGAATGATAGAATCAAAATGCATAGAAGTAGACATCTTCTCTCCCATTGCCAGGAGCTGATCCAACTCCTCTTCCATTTCGTCGATCTTACTTATTAACTCAGAGCTATCTTTGGCCAAATCTTCCCTCAACGCCAGCTTGTAACCTGCCTCCAGGACATTATTATTCCTTTCCTCATTCCAATTATTTATCTGAAGGGCAAGCAATATTCCAATGACCACCAATGCTATTTCTCCAGCAGCATAGAGAAGATACTTTGATGTCCGACCACTATCAAACAATTCCTTCCTGATTCGTCGAAAGAATTTGAGCATATAGTAAAGATAGGGATTACATTTTGAGGGAGTGGGTAGGCAGCAATTTTTTCTTGAGTTTCAATGGTCAACAAAATGATTAGTTGGGATGATGCAAGATGGTTTATTCCTGACAATTGAATTCCTGATGCTTTTCTTTTAAAATTGCCCAGCTCAATCCCTGGAATTCATCCCTTATTAGTCTTTCAGTCTAGGAAAATGTGCTCGATTTTTCACATTCTGCAATCCCTTTACGATTTTAAAGATGAACTACTGTATTTTACCTGATCAAATTTTTCGATACACTGTTAATCCTTCAAGGAGAATAGCTGATAATCATTGGGACTTCTTACGCAACCAAATATGTACTCCATTTTTAGGCTGCAGGGTGATTAATGGCTCGAGTTCAATGGCGTGATCTCTCACCAGTTCTACTAACCCCTGTACAGAATCAACCACAGAGTGACATCAGGTGCCTCGGGAACCGATATATTAATAGGATAAACATAAACAGCCACCACTATTGAGATGATGTCTTGCGATAATAAAATAATCGTATGACACCATTCACCATACTAATTCGTCGATCACTTTGGCTCCAAACTGAGATAATTGCTTACGGCGTCCTGGGCGGAAATACGTGAGTTGATGTCGGCCTGTCACAGTAGATGAAGCATGGTGAGATGTAGATCACTGATAGGATGTACCGTTTCCGACCGCCCTTTGACCCAACTTCGCAAGTAACGACAATGGTATGTCCCCCTTTTACACCTACCCTGCTGTCATATAACATGTAACATGGCGTCGGGATATGATCTCGACCGTGAGCGACTCCTCCTTCCAAAACACTGCTATCGGCGGTACGTCAGCTTCCCATTCCTTGACTCAAATCAATGGATGACTTTGGAAATCATGACCATACACTTTCTACTATGACATCTGTCCTGTCATCATCCAAGTAGCACATTCAGGCCCCAGCTTTTCATGTGCAATCTGCTCATAGCGCCTGATATCCTCACTTGTCAATGTATCTTTCCAGCGGTCATTGGTTCCTTTATGAATGAACGACTTTGCTCCGCCTTCCCACAAAATACCTCCCAAGGGCACACTATCACTGGCATGTTCCTTCATATAATCAAAACTGCAGTGCTTGACAATATCATCCCACTTAGATGGATCTATCTCTATTTCCAGAAACTCCGCGATTTTGACAATCTCGCCTTCCATGTCACTCTTCAGATTGGCAAAATGTGATAGCATCACATTGGGAAGCTCTCTGATATCCCACCATGACTTTATATTCTCCCAAAAAGGCCACCAGGGGAATCCATCCCATTCCAGCCATTGGAGAAAATACTCTCTTTTATCCTCGAGGGGTTTACCTAACGCGGGTCCCACTCTACCCGGAGTATTGTTGAGCGTGTCATAAAACTTTTCATTGGCAGTGGAATGATGATTGTGTAAACTCCAGACGATATCCCTTCCATCCCTGGCAATATAAATGTACTTAGCCTTGGGAGAAAAGACCAATGCATCTACAGGCAAGTGCGTCTTAATAAATCTCCTATGAGTCTGGGCCTCAACTGCCTGCAATTTTACTGGATTTGGAGGCACTCGAAGATCCAGCCATGGCGACATATCAGCTACAGGCAAGCCCTCTTCTCCATTGAAAATCAATTGGGAAACAATCTGTTGCATCCAGGTTGTACCTGACTTTGCATAGGTGCCAATGATTACATCATCATCTCTGAACACGAAATCATTCCATGCTGTAGAGTCAAAATGATGGTTTTCAAATTCTCGGGTTTTTACAGGTACTTGATTTTGCATTTTTTATAAGGGCTTTAATTGAAAAAAGATCTATAAACTTCCATCTTATGCTGCTGAGGATATTTGAATATGCAATGAATGTGGTTCACCGCTCTTATATTGCTTTTCGCAGAGTTCTTTAAAACGCTGATCATTACCCTGAAAAACATTGCCAATTTTTTTCTTCATAAAAAGATCTATTATAAGGCTCTTGATGAAATGATGCTTTAAAAAACCGGCAGTTTCAATTTGTGTGAGTGATGGACTTATTTTCTTCAGGAGGAATGATATAGTCATTCCCGATTTTGTGTCAGTTTCTGAGAACGAAATCTGCTGATCTTTAATGACAAAGTCATAAGACGCTATTACTGGATCTTCTCTTTTGTTCATTACACATCGATGAATAGACCCCTGATGGGTCACAGCGCCATTTTCTACTACACTATCTACAGGACCTTCCATCCAATAATGTCGAATGGAAAGATCCGCCAACATATCGAAGACCAATTCTAGAGGAGCATGAATCATATTCTTACAGTAGGCAACTTGCTTCACCTTTCCTTTTATGGCAAAATCTTCAATCCTGATTTCGGGAATATGTTTCTTGAGTGCATTTAAATCAATGTAGCAATATTTACATTTACCAAAATCATACTCCGCATCTTCGACATGATGTACGGTATCCCAGGCTGCCGTTGGTAAGTCTACCCATGTACTACATGCATTCACAAGTTCATCGGTAAAAAGTGCATACTCAGATCCTGAAATCTCATTCTTTAGTAGTCGATGAGCCACGATCACTTCTTTGCCGAACAATTTTGTAAACTGATTTACGTGCTTTTCTGTCACCTCTCCATAGTGAGCAATAAACTTGAGTTGTAGGGCATTCGCCGATACACAAGCACCACACTGACAAATTCTCTGCGATTCATACAGCCTCAAATGACTGTGAAAGGCGATGAACATCTTTTGGATCTGTACAAGTAGTTCGGCGGTAGTGGGAGCTTTTCCCTTTCTAAAAAAGAGAATGGCATCACCCTCAATTTCAGAAACCTCGAGACCTATATCGTTCTCGTTGATGATTGCATTTAATAACTCCTCGATAATATGTCGGGCATGAGTAATATCTGTATTACTCACAAAATCCGTAAATCCACTGATGTCAGGAATAAATATTAGTGCATTTTCAAGATGCTTTGTTTCATCATTTTGGTTCATGGCACAAGGATTTAAATTCTACTCGGACTGACAACGGCCTTTAGTCTCAATTACTCTTTTTATGGTATAAAAAGTTTGGTGTAAACCACTGACATAAGTTAACATTAATTCTCATCATCGCTGGCATAGGCCCTCTAATAAATTTGTAACAATAGCTTTTATTTCATCCCTATAAAGGAGTCATTCAAGTCTATCTGTTATAACATTTTAAACTTAAAGGACATAATATGCATGAAACTCTACTCATCCCTGGGACTACTTCGAAAATCGTGTTCTTTCTGGCAGTACTAAGCGAATTGTAAAGTATAGACAAAATTTAAAAGTATGTATTGGAATTTCAAGATTGGACAAATGAAAGGAAACACACTTCTGATGTTTATCATGATAATTTATCATGGTGTTTATGGACAGGCCCCTGGAATAGGTTTAGACGTGGGCTCCTACTGGCAGCAATTTTTCGAATCAGTGGCGATCTTTCGATTAATAATCTTCAAGGCTCCTCGGTTAGAAATCTCGTGGTTGATGAGAACGGTACTATACAGGCTCAAGAATTTAGTGGTTATGCAGGGGTTTATTCAGTGACCATGTATGATTTTGTTTCTTGGGCAAATCCTGGTGATGATCACAATGCCAGAGAATTCTTCGGGACAATGCACCATGAATCTGTAGGTGTTGGAGTAGAAACCTTAATTGCTCCCCTTCACTTACCACAAGGTGCTAAAATCAAGGAAATCACGATATACTACCGTGATGAACACATGTCAGACAGCATCCAATTTGAACTCGTTCGATCTTCCTATATGAGCCCGGGTATTGGAGGTTGGATGAGAGATACCATTGGAACATCAACCTACTCCACTGGAGTCCAGATGCTCCAGGCATCTTTCGACTATCCGATCGACAATTCTTCTCATATGCATTATATATATGTCGGCAACCCTAATGGTGCCAATTCCTGGCCCGGTCAAGAGGTAGGAGTCATAGGAGCTATTATTCGGTATGACTTATGAACACCATGACAACTTTCGGAAATAGTGATCGTGGATTGGGGAACCATTTTTTAACTAACCACACCTGCCAAGCAGATGTACATAATGATGACAATTATTACCAGGTGATCATGCGATTAATTCCGTAATAACTTTCCCACCAAACTGAGATAATTGCTTGTAGCGGCCACCATGGAAATATGTGAGTCGATTGTCGTCCAGACCCAGTAAATGGAGCATTGACACATGAAGATCACTAATGGGATGAACGACTTCAACCGCTTCCTGACCCAACTCGTCGGTGGCGCCTATAGTATGTCCTGCCTTCACGCCACCACCAGCCATCCAAATAGCCATAGCATTCGGATTGTGGTCACGACCGTAAGCAACACCACCTTCCCGCACACCATTGTCGGCTGTTCGACCAAATTCACCACACCAAACGATGAGTGTTTCGTCCAGGAGTCCACGACGTTTCAGGTCGAGGATCAAACCCGTAATGGGCTGATCGATACTTTTAATCAGGCTGCCATGTGCCCGCGCCAGGTAATCATGCGAATCCCAACCCGATGAATAGAGTTGTACAAATCGCACTCCTTTTTCAACCAGCCGTCGGGCCAATAAGCATTTACGCCCGAAAGCATCCGTCTCCTGCTGGCCTATCCCATACATTGCCTTCGTTTTTTCATCCTCTGTCTCGATATCGATAATATCCGGCACCTCCATCTGCATCCTAAAGGCCAGTTCATAATTGTGCATGCGAGCCCGCAGTTCCTGATGTTCGGGATGTTTTTGATAATGCTTTTCATTCAGTTCCTGAAGCAGGTCGAGGCTACTTCGTTGGTGATACCGACTCACTCCTGGTGGTGGATCAATATTCAGAATCGGCGTACCCTCCGGTCGAAAAGTGGTGCCCTGAAACTGTGCCGGCAGAAATCCATTGGACCAATTGGCAGAACCCCCTTGAGGAAAAGCTAACTCTGGTAGCACCACAAAGGATGGCAGATTTTGATTGTATGAACCAAGTCCATACGCAGTCCAGGCTCCAATAGCCGGATCACCACCAAATTGATTGCCTGTATTAAGATGAAACATCGCTGTAGGATGATTGACAGACTCCCCCTGACCACCCCGATAAAAGCAGATCTCGTCGGCTACTTTCGCCAGATGTACGAAAGGTGCACTCATATCTGCACCCGACTGCCCCACTTTTCGTGTGGCAAAAGGACTCTGAACGATGTAACGATTGCCAGATGACATGGCAGAAAATTGCTCTCCCTGCCTATCAAATTTTGTCAAATGATATGTAGCCAGCTCGGGTTTGGGATCAAAAGTATCTATATGGCTGGGGCCACCCTCCATCGTCAGGAAAATACATGCCTTGGCCTTGGAGGTAAACATGGGAGGTTTCACAGCCAGGGGATTATCTACCGATGGCGTACTGGTTGACTCCACCACTTCATCCGCTTCAAATCCCAGTAAGCTACTCAAGGCCACAGCCCCGACACCGGCTCCGAGGCCGTACAAAAAGTCTCGCCGTCTCCAGTATTTCCGATCCTCAGTAGACATACATAAACTCGTTGGTGTTAAAAAAAACAACTAGCAGATCTGCCAGAGCACGGGTAGCCACACTCACATCCGCATCTTTCTGGTCAGGAATATAGTGATTGTAAATGTCCAACTCCTCTGTGTATTCGAAGGGCTCACCGGTCATTTCCTCAAACATCTTCCTGTGCACTTGCGTGGGGTACTCGACTGGAATAGGATCCTGATTTTGATGATATTCAACCATCGATTCCACATAGGCCAGAGAAGATCCCAGATCCTGCGCGACAGCCTTTCGATTCCAGCACAACTCCACGGCTCCACTAATCTGTGCAGCTAGATCATCAGGGTATTCCTCCTGTAAACGTAGGGCAAATGTAATCGCCCGATCTCTCACCTGAGAGCTATTCAAAAGACTAAAAACTTGCGGTGTCACCGAAGAAGCGTCACGACGCTCGCAAGATACATCCGGACCCGGTTGATTGAAGACCTCCAACATAGGATCCCGCAAATTTCGATATTTCTCTGCATAAATCGTCCGACGGTTCCTATCTCCCGGTCGTGGTGAAGGTTGATATGCCGGGGCTATGGATCCCATCGTATGTCTGGGTTGTAATGCGATTTCCTGATTGATTTCCGGACGGACCGGAAGACCTCCCAGGGTGGGGTTCAACTCTCCAGAAACGGACAGCCTCGTATCCCGGATTTCCTCAGCCGTCAGTCGTCGTGGTGAATACACAGACAGGTATTGATTACCCGGATCTATTTCTGCTCGTCTGGAAGCATCCACATCCTCACTACCTCGCTGGTAGGCCGATGAGTTCATGATCAGTCGATGCATGGCTTTGATCGACCAATCCTTTTCGACAAAATAGGTGGCCAACCAATCAAGCAACTCAGGATGTGTAGGTCGCTGACCGGTTGCTCCGAAGTTATTTGCATTGCCTGCCAATCCTCGTCCAAAATGATATTGCCAAATGCGATTGACAATAGAGCGAGTCACCAATGGATGCTGACCCTGAGTTAACCATTCCGCAAATGCTGCCCGGCGACCTCGCATGCCTTGTGAGATGGGGTTTGGTAATGCTTCTGCTGGATTTCGGTCAGGAGTTAAACGCAATGATTCTATAGCACTCAGTACTCCGGGTGGGACTTCCTGTGTAGGAGAGTACACAGATCCACCTCCTAATATATGCGTCGCCGGAGGAGGTCCAGAGATCGAATCTGGCATCTTCATCACCTGATGGCTTCTCACATCCCGATTAGGACCGTTGTATACAGAGTAGGCCACCGGATCAAATCGGGCTTTGGTTCGATTCAGGATCTGCATTCTCTTGCTCAGTACTTTCTGATAACCCAGGTCCTGATGTGTCAAACCGTAGTAGCGAGGGGGTTGTTGGTCATCTGGAAGACGGCGACGCTCTCGCTTCGGAAGATATTTCATTCCCCTCGCTGCATACCAGGACCGGGCAGCATTTTCCTCGCGGGTTTTCATTTCATCTTGTTCCTTTTTTGTTCTAACTAACCACGCTTCCAACCGTGCTCTCTCCTCGTCTTTTAATTCAAGGTTTTCAGCGGCCAGAAAGTCAGCGGGTCTGTCGGCAAATTGTGTTGTGGCAAACACCGCCTGAATTGAATAATAATCTCGTGTAGGAATTGGATCGTACTTATGATCGTGGCATTTTGCACAGCTGAGTGGTATGGATAGGAAGGCTTCTCCCACGATATTAGTCACATCATCCAAAAACAGTTGACGGGTTTCTGCAGCTACACTCATTGCTGTGTGTTCCCAGGGACCCATTCTGAGAAATCCGGTCGCAATAAGCATCTCGGGATCATCAGGGTCTAGTTCATCCCCAGCCAATTGTTCCCGGATGAACTGATCGTAAGGTTTGTCATCATTAAAAGATCGAATCACATAGTCTCTGTATCGCCATGCGTTGGGTCGAATGTAATCATTTGAGTAGCCATCAGAATCAGCATATCGCACAACATCCAGCCAATGCCTCCCCCACTGCTCTCCATAGTGGGGACTTTCCAACAAACGATCGATCACTTTGGAAAATGCATCATCTGACTCATCGGCAAGAAAGTCTGATATCTCTTCTGGAGTAGGAGGTAAACCTGTAAGATCGAAAGTAGCTCTTCGGATAAGGGTCTCCTTATCCGCTATCACCGATGCTCTTAGACCTTTTTCATCCAGCTTTTCATTGATAAAAGCATCGATGGGGTGCACTGTATCATTTTTTACAGCTGGTATTTCCTGCTTTTCAATGGGTAGAAAGGCCCATAGATTATCTACCTTATAGCGACGATCGTCCCAATCGGCGGATAACCCACCACTGGTGTGAACTGGTAGCCGATTTCCATATTGCCAGTTACTCGTCTCCCGGATCTCTTGCTGCCGATCTTCCTCTGGCCAGGGAGCATCCAGTGCAATCCATTCTTCCAATAATTCTATCTCTTCCTCGTCCAGACTTTCGTCCGTCTTGGGTGGCATAGCAGCATCAGGATCTATCCTCTTGACAGCATGGATCAGTTGACTCTCTGCAACGCGACCGGGGAGTACTGAGGCCAGGCCAGACTGTCCCCCTTTCAGCATGCTCTGTCGACTTCGCAAATCAAAATCACCACCGAGGTCGGAGGGATCATCACCATGGCAGGTCAGACATTTGCGCTGCAATAAGGGTTGAATCTCAAATACGAATAAGGCCTCGCCATACTCAGGCAGTAATGAAAACATGAAGAAGCGTCGCACAGGAAAGAGATTCATGATTAAGAAAAACCCATCTTAAGATAGCAAAGATCTGACTATGACCGGGCTAATCTAAGTCCTGTAAATGATACACAACATACTAATACTGTGAGGATGACATTCACCTTGTCACTCTATAACACTTTTCAAAAGAAAAACAACAAGTCACAAAAAAGCAAAGGGTCATAACGGACCCTTTGCTAAATAAAAATATGCGTACTTGACAAAGATTAGTCAACCACTACCGTTTCCAAAACCTATTCATTTGTTCCCGCAGCTCCTCTTCTAAAAAATTACAGAAGTAATATTAAAAACAACATTGGTAACACTATGCTGATCAAGGCTATTTTTACGCACTATTCTTCAAAAGTTATAATTCTCAATACTATTTCTTCATTACAGTGGACCGAGTTTAATTTTTTGTCAGCGCGACAGCTTACAGCACCAAGGGACTAAATCAGAAAATCAAAAAAAATCCGATTTATACTCTTGTAGCAACAGACTCAACCATTCCTCCCATTGGATCAAATGGGATGATGAGAAAAATATTTCATTTCCCCTTAGAAGCAAATCAATGCCGCCTTTGACCGGAAAATTCCATGGCTTCTCCCTTTCCGAATCCATAACTAAAACCCACTACAATGAATCGACCTTGCTGTCGACGACTATAGATATAAAAGTCAGTTTGGTCGGTCACACTTTCTCTATACCTGGAAGCAAAAAGATCACGAACACTAATACTTAAGACACCTTTACCATCCATCATTTTTTTCCTTAATCCGAGATCTAAAAAAAGATTACTGGAAACCACACTTTGTACCGTCTGAAATCCTGACTGATAGTGCCCTGTCATCTCAAAATCGATGTCAACAGGAAGTTTGAATTTCGAAGTCAATTTCCCAGACCATTGATCGGCACTAAAATCAAATAGGGTGGATTCTAACTCTCCCTCTCGCTTGAAATAGTTATAATTAAAATCACCATTAAATGTCAGCCAATTATTGGGTGTATACTTCGTATTAAATTCAACTCCGGTAGCACGGTTCGTACCAATATTTAGAGGCCTGAAAATATTGACATTATTTTGATAGGTAGAAATTCGCTCGACAACATCCGTGGTATATCGATGATAGACCACAAAATTGAACGAACTCTTACCCGCAATAAAGATACTGGCTACCTCATAGCTATCCGTGAACTCTGGTTGTAAATCAGGATTACCGGTCCGAATGCTAAAATTATTTCGAATATTAAAGAAAGGATTTAAATCCCACAGTCTCGGTCTGAATATTCTCCGTGAATACCCCAATTGTAGGGATACAGCAGGCGATAATTTATAGGAGGTATGAACACTGGGAAAGAGATTGGTATAGTCCTGATCGTTCTGTTCATTTGTATTTTTCAACAAGGTGGTAAGGTTCGTATTCTCCAGACGTAGTCCCAGCTTCAAGCCCCATTTGTCGCCCTCATAAGCTGTCGTTCCATAAGCCGCCAATACTTTTTGATCGTATACGAAAACATTGGTTTGAGCCGGATCGTTTACCCAGGTGCCATCTACTAAATTATTTACCTCAAAATCATTACTTACATCGTTGATGACGTATTGGGCACCCGTTTCCAGGGTATACTTTTCGGCAAAAGGTCGGGTATAATCTAACTTGAAGGTATTTTCTGACTCAAGAAAATCGGTGCTTGTCTGCTGGGTCTGTCCTACTTCACTTCCGGAAATAGTATTATCCAGAAATTCCGACGATTGATCTTTTCCAAAGAAGTTTCCAAGAGCACTAAACAACAAAGTATGATCTTCGTGATCTTCAAAATCCCGCTTGTATTCCAGTTTATATTGCCACTTCGGATTGGTGGCTTCGGTTTCCTCAGTACGTTTCCAGGTTGATTCAGGAATGTTATTTCCATCTATTAGGCTGAAGTTTGTATTGGAAGGTTGGTCTTCGACCTCATAAGCAAAGAAGCCTGACAGTGTGAGCACGTTTCGATCATTGATATGATAGTCCGTTCCCAGGATCACATTGTAAAAGGTCTCATTTCTGAACTCCTCCCCTTCGCTCCTCACGGTCGTATTCGAAATTAAGTCGCGATTGATATTGATGACATCATTGGGTAGTTCCCGGTATCCGGCACCCAATTGACTAAATAAATTAAATTTTTCTGTCCTCCGATTGAGGCTCAGGCCAAAGCTATGATTGTGCGGTACACCTGTATTTAAAGTGGCAGACCCATTGATGCCTTTGCGTTCATCCTTCTTGATCACAATATTGATGATCCCTGAAGTGCCTTCAGCGTCATGCTTAGCAGAAGGATTTGTGATCACCTCGATGTTTTCAATCATATCGGCCGTAATCGTCCCCAGAGCACTACCTTGTTCATTTGCCAGTACCGAGGGTTTACCATTGATCAGGATTTGTACACCCTGACTTCCCCTCAAACTGATCTGGCCCTCTATGTCCACATTAACCGATGGTACATTATTAAGTACTTCTAATGCACTGGCACCCGTGGTACTCAAATCTTTGCCCACATTGAACACACGTTTATCGAGTCTGAACTCGGTCTGAGATTTCTCTGCCCGAACCGTTACTTCATCCAGCATCTCCCCACTGTTTGCCAGGGACACAGTACCTAATTCGACTTTACCATCCACGATATCAAATTCGCGAATCGTCAACTTGTCAAAACCAATAAAACTAATTTCAATGAAGAAGTCTGGCTTGTCACTTGACACCTCAAATGATCCTTGCTCATCAGTAGTAGTACCCGTAATAGGCTTACCCGTTTCTTTATCTCCGATCATCACGGTGGCAAATTCCACAGGGACATTACTAGAGCGTTCGAGTACTGTCCCTGAAACCCGAATCTCCTGACCCAGTACCATGGAACTGACAAGAATGGAGATCAGACAGAGTAAATATGTTCTCATAGAAATAAATTTATTAGCGTGTTTGTACTTATAAAAATACATTCACATGGAGATAATGTTCAATCTATTCCCTAAACAACACAAGTTTCCCGCCAAACAACATCTATCCTGTTAATGAGAAGATATAGTGCCCGACACAGATATCTATATTAAATCAGGTCGCGATTTCATAAAAGTTTCCATCCAGGACATTGTATATATTAATTCGGATGCTGATTATACAGAAGTAAAAAAAGGACACCGAAAAATACTTTCATCAGACTCACTTAAATACTGGTCAGAAACACTACCGTCAGAAAATTTTGCAAGAATTCATCGATCCTATATTCTCAATACGGATATGATCGACAAGGTATCTGGAAATCAGATATACCAACAAAGTGGAGAAGTAGTACCCATTGGAAGAGCTTATAAAGAGGCATTTTTTTCCAAATTCATCAAAGGAATGGATTTATAGCGGGCTCACCCAGGAATAAAACGAATGATATTCGATCATACTTGTATCGTTGTGCTTGAAACTATATGTGATAGGAAATTCTGCTTCAAAGATTGATGAGCTCTGATGGATTCTTTCCAAACCGTCGTGCAAAAACACTGGAAAAATAAGATGCACTTTCGATTCCCACCTCGTACTGCGCTTCAGAAACAGTCTGCACGTGTTTACGCTCTATGAGATCTCTGGCTTTTAATAGACGAATTTCCAGGATAAACTCTACAGGTGTCAAACCTGTTTCTGCTTTCAGTCTTCTCCGAAGTTGTCTCTCACTATATCCCATCTCGCGTGCAATTTGGGGAACGGCTAATGAGGAATCATCTATATTCTCCAGAATGAATTGATGGACTCTTTGAATAATGCCTTCCTCAGACTGGATACCTTCTGATGGTCCTTGATCCCTGGCACTTAATCTGACAGCCCGATTATTCAAAACATTTTCAACCCTTACCAGCAATTCGTCATTATTGAAGGGTTTGGTAATGTAATCATCCACTCCTAAACGAAGGCCCTCCAAAATATGCTCATCCAATGATTTGGCCGTTAGAAAGATAAATGGAACCCCATCAAAATCCTGAAATTCCCTTAATTTCTCCTTTAAGGTAATACCATCCATCACAGGCATCATAATGTCTGAGATAATCATATCGCAATTCTTTTTCTGCAAAAATGACAATGCAAGTGAACCATCCGAAACTATTGATACCTGGTAGTACGGACTAAGGAGCGACTGGAGAAACATGCTCATATCCAAATCATCTTCAACGATCAGGATATTTGCAGGACTTCCATTGATAAGGACAGGCTTAAATCGTGCAGGTCCTGTCACTTCACCTTCAGTACTCGTTGATGAACTTTCATTGAGTGATGATCTATCCGCAGGAAATTCTACTGAGAACTCAGATCCATTGGACAACTCACTTATGACCTTTATCCCTCCTCCCATTAATTGCAGGTATTCCTGCACCAGGGCTAGTCCGATTCCAGCACTCCCCAATTTATCCTTATTAGGCTGGGAAGATTGAAAAAACCGATTAAAGATATACGGTAAGTCTTCCGGCGAAATCCCTGCGCCATGGTCCTTCACAATAATATTCCACCACCCTTCTCGATATGTCGTTTGTAATTTAATTTCACCTTGGGGATCATGTCGAATAGCATTGGTCATCAAATTATTTATAATTTTCTCCAGCTTTCCCTCATCTACTCTTAGCACCAATTCCGGTCCAAGATCTGATTCAAATATGAGCTTCGTATCCGTGATCGAGGCCAGGGACTCAAAGGCAAAAAACACCCTACGAAGAAAACTCTCAGCCGATATATCCGTTAAATTCAACTTTAGCTTTTTTGCATCAATCCTGGCCAATTCCATGATCTCATTTACCATTGACAGGAGCTTATTACTGTTTCTGTAAGCTCCTGATATATCATCGTGAAATGAAGTACCCACAGTCTTATCTTGTAATCGCTGCAATGGTCCCTTGATTAACGTAAGGGGAGTTCTCAATTCATGTGTGATATTATTAAAAAAGTTGGTTTTTAGCTGGTCGAGAGATTTAAGGGAAGTACTCAACGCTTTTTCCTTCTCCAATTTAATTTCTGCCTGCGCCTTTGCTTTCAAATCCCTATTTCTCCGATATTGATAGAGTCCCGCCAATAAAATGAAAAGCACCGCCCCGATGATCAATGCCTGATTAAATCTGTTTCTTTGCCTGGCAAGTTCCAGCTCCTGAGCTAAAATCTGTGCTTCTTTTAGTGAATTTTCATAGGCTGCATCCGCTTGCGCTGTTGCCTCACTTAGACTCAATGTATAAATGCTGTCACTTAAGTTTCTGGCCTGCCTAAGCTGCATATAAGCTTCTTCAAAATTTCCCTCGTTGGCCGCCAGGTCTGATAAGTATTCAGTAACCTTTTTAATCTGATCCAATTGATTCTGGTCTGATGCCAATTCAAGTGCTTCATTCAGATTAGATCTGGCCTGAGGCAGATCACCCAGTGTAATTTGAAAAGCAGCCAGATTGACAAGATTTTCAATCCAGATATAAGCTTCCCCGGCAATTTTTGCATGATGTACACCCAGATCCAGATACAGAAGGGCAGAATCAGCACGATCAAGATCAATCCAATAATCAGCAACGGCCGGATATGTATAGGCAAGCCCCCGATGGTATTGATCAGCTTGAGAAATGGAGACAGATTTGTCTAAGTAAGTTTTTTTTTAAGTAAATCTTTCTCGACGAGACTTAGATTCAAATAAATCGTAGGCAGTGCATATCGATCATCGGTACTCTCAAGGAGGGGTAATGCCCTCATAAAATATTCCTTGGCATTTTCTATATCTCTACTCCGATAATAAAGTTCTCCAATGTTATTGTACGTGCCTCCCGCACGTTCCTTGTCACCCATCAATTCGGCCAATCGCGCCGCCTCAAACAAGTCATCAAGAGCTAATTCAAAATTACCAGAATAGGTATAAATGATTCCTAAGAGATCCAGACAAAAAAGGAGACGTGACGTATCTCGGGTCTCCACACTAATATCTCTTGCCTGGGAAGCTGCATCCAGGGCCTCGTAATAATTGCCCATATTCATCAGCGCCACGGCTTGCTTGTAAAAGCCATTCATTAGTCCCAGATCATGATCCTGTTCTGTAGCAAAATCGACGAGTTGATCAGCATATTGAAGGCCCAGCTTTGGATTGATCTGGCTCGCGTAATAGGATAAATCACCCAGTAATAACACTCGCTCGTCGACTTCATTCACCTTCGGCAAGAGACTTTCCAAACTGTCGACAATCTCCTGCTGGCAGAAGCTGATTCCATAGGAGAACATGGCCAAGAGTGAACACAGGAAAATGCGTAACATTTTATCAAGATACACAATCTTGACTTCAAAAGTAAGGGGCCGGGATTATTGCCTGGGAAACATTCAATACTCCAATAATAGAGCGGCACTATGGACACGCGACAACGGGAAGATAGCCTTCTTCAAAAGCTACGCGAACGACTCCAGCAATATTTTTCACCTCCAGTTTTTCCAGTATTTTACGACGGTGAGAAATAACAGTATTTGTACTGATAAATAGCTTGTTAGCTATATCGTTGGTATTATACTCGTATGCTATAAGATATAGGATTTCTTTCTCTCTTTGAGATAACATAGGCATCAGATTTATTTTGGTCCCGAAATTGTCTTTGATGTCGTTATCATTTGGTTCACTTTTTCATATTTCCGTCAATTGTTGTTTGATTTTTGTTGTACCAGCAACATTTCGCACAATTCCAGAATGGCCTAGGCCATATTTCCTGATCAGAAGCAAGTATGAAACGTGGTATTTTTTTTGATTACTTCAAGTTTACATATGAAAAATAGAAAGGTATTTCTCCATTCGGCCACAATATTGCTGGATTCGGACACTCGTTATAATATCTTGGTTCCCAGCACAAAATAATTTAGCAAGAAACACTTTGACTCCCTATTTATCATCTTGAGTCGAAGAAAATCACATGAAATACTGCTATGTGGAGGTCAATTGAGCATACACCTTGTCCCATGGATCACGCATGGGTCTACTCAACATTGCATTTGCTTTTTCATTTCCTATCACTTTTTCCTGTGCAGGATCCCACTCCAAATCTTCCTCTAGCTGCATGGCTATGTTTCCTAAATGTGCCAGCGTAATGGATCGGTGAGCAGCTGATACCGGAGCAATGGGTTCTTCCCCTGAAAGAATACAATCGATGAAATTCCTAAAGTGATCATCGCTCTTATAAAGATGAATTTCATCAGCGCCAATTTCAGAATTTATGAGCCCCGCTGGATCTGATGACATGTCACCTCTATTGACCCACAGTGAACCT
Organism: Saprospiraceae bacterium; assembly: GCA_050298535.1. GTDB lineage: Bacteria > Bacteroidota > Bacteroidia > Chitinophagales > Saprospiraceae > JABDMH01. The sequence continues at coordinate 21,858 of JBNKUI010000034.1, read as the reverse complement.
TCAGAGCCTTCAAAAGTGACTCCCCGCTTGGCCTCATTTGTAATGATTAGCTGCACGCCATTGTCATACACGCACTCAAAATAGAATTCAGTGGCGGTATTCCAAATTGGGTGATCGGCCCACTTTGCCTTTGGATTTTTAACTTTTATCGGCCCTGAATCATCCATATCCATTCCCCACTGTGCAATATCAGGATGATGGCCTCCCCAGTCGGTAACCATTCCACCACTGTAATCTAAATTCCAGCGGAAATTTACATGGGTACGAGCCGGAGCATAGGGTGCAGAAGGCGCGGGTCCCAGCCACATTTCATAATCAAACCCCTTGGGTACAGGTCTGGTTTCCGTGAGATCACCCGTTTTTCCGAAGTCAGGAGTACCTCCGGGCAAACCACACACTACCCGCTTGAGATTGCCAATTCGTCCGTTGCGGACCAGCTCACAGACGTGACGAAAACGATGGTTGGATCGCTGCTGACTTCCACATTGGAACGTGATACCAGAAGCCTCTATCGCTTTAACCATGTCTTTCCCTTCCTGGATCGTGAGTGCCAGCGGTTTTTGGCAATAAATATGTTTACCAGCCCTGGCTGCCATGATTGTAGGTATGGCATGCCAGTGATCCGGTGTTACGACTTCAACCGCATCGAAGGCTGGGCTAGAAATGACCTCTCGAAAATCCTCAAATTCAGCACAAGATTTTCCACTTTGACCTCCATATATGGACTTATAATGCTTATTCACCAGATTGGTGATGTACTTTCTTCCACCCACCTTTCCATCCCAGTAGCCCTCACTCTTCTTATTCACATCACAAACGGCGGTGATCTGCACCCGGGGATCGTCCCAAAAGCCTTTGATATCATTCTCCGCCTGATTGCCTGCTCCGATAAAGGCCACATTAATCCGATCAGAAGGGGCCACAAAGCCAGAAAGTCCGAGCGCGGAGGCAGGGACTATAGTAGGTATGGAAATAAGTGCCGCACTATGTTTTAAAAATTTCCGTCTTGAATTCATTTCTTTCAATTTTAGTCCGAATCTATCCGTGATCTGGCATTAATCAGTGATTAGATCATCAAATGCATATTTAGTCAATATCTCGTGCCCTCCTTCAAATAAAGTCAAATGCACGTTGTCATGTGACTTCTCAAGAAAAACCTGACGATTACCAATACTTTTGCCCGACAAAAGGGGAGATCGGTATTCTAATAAATGTAGTTTTTCGTCATCACTTACTTTGTCTTTCCTGGCGTCACTACCTAAATCGTCCATCAGTTTATTATAAAAATTAATCGAGTGCGTAATAGGAATTGTTCCATTTCCTGTCATACCATCATAAACGCCACAATAAATTTTGACCTCTGAGTCCTCCAATTTATGGATCGGAGTTTCCCAGTATATAGGAGACTTTGCCTTGGCCACTTCCAAATTGAGTGCATCACCCTTAGAGGAAGTACAGGCCAGTATTTCATCTGCATACTTTAATTTGCGAATACTGGTCTCACGGTACCATTTAGTCAGGTCGACCAATGGCACCCAGGCTGCAAACTTTTTAATCTTGTGTTTTGACTTCATAAAAGTCGCCAGTGTAGCGTACCCTCCTCCACTGGTACCTATGACATAAATCCGATCCTTGTTTACATTTCCATGTTCGATAGCATAGTCGATGGCAGCATCGATATCAGACATTACCAACTGACTGCAACAAGCGTCCTTGTGATTATTTACACCCCGAAAGTTCGGATGTATATAATTGAGATCCTTGCTGACACAAAGATCATTTATGGAATCAAATTGCGTATAATCATGACTCCAGGTATGTAGACTCACCACTAGTGGTTTAGCTTCCTCTGATCTGGATCGATAAAAATATGCCTTTTGAACAGCTCCGTCCAATGGGGATTTAATATCTACTAATTCAAAAGTGTCACTCCATACTGGATTATCTGATTGTAGAGTAGAGATTCTCTCACCCGAAGTCCAGTAGAAATAAACAGTGGGTAACATAACACATATTAACTGAATTAAAATCTTCATATTTTTTTCCATCTGAATTTAGATAATGTATACTCCAAATCACAATCATTTAAATAATGCTGAACCCTCAATAATTCATTCCACTTGACCATACGTTCTGATCGAGTCCAGGACCCCACTTTAAATTGTCCGGCCTGGGTACCCACCGCCAGATGTGCTATAAAAGAATCTTCCGTCTCGCCAGATCGAGCAGACACGACGGGTTGAAAATTATTTTCCATCGCTTCATGAATACAATCCAAAGTTTCTGATACCGTGCCTATTTGATTTAATTTAATTAGAATACTATTAGCCCATTTTTCTTCCACACCTTGCAGTAAACGCTCCTTATTAGTGACAAATAGATCATCACCAATGATCTGTACTTTTCTTCCAAAATTTCTGGTGAGCTTTATCCAGTTTGCAATATCATCCTCGGCAAAGGGATCTTCCACAGAACAAATGGGATAATCATTTAACCAGCCGGCAATCAACTCATAGTATTCTGAAGAGTCTAATAATTTCTCTTCGATACTAAATGCATATTTTCCATCCCGATGATATTCGGCGGCTGCCAGATCAAGAGAAATCCCCACTTCTTCTCCCGGTTGATATCCGGCCTCTTCAATTGCCTGTAACAGAATCTGTAAACCTTCTTCGTTGGTATTAAATTGAGGCCAGAAACCTCCCTCATCCGCCACACCCACAAGCTTGCCCTGATGCTTAAGGATCTTGCCTGCAGCCTGATATATGTTAAATGTCATCTGGTACACGTCCATCAGTGAACTGGCACCATAGCACACTACCATAAAATCCTGCACATCAATGCTGCCGGCACTATGTGCTCCCCCACCGATAATTTGAACTTCCGGCATCGGTATTTCAAAGTGATTCTCACTTGATAACATGCGAAACAAAGGCATGCCTAGGTCCTGAGCTGCAGCCTGGGCACAGGCCATACTCACTCCAAGAATTGCATTGGCACCTAATTTGGATTTATTGTTTGTACCATCTATTTCAATCATTCGGTTATCAATCGCAGCCTGGTCCGAAACACGCATCCCTATCAGAGCAGGAGTGATCACTGATTGAATATTATGGATCGCATTTTTAACCGATTTACCACTGAAGTAATTTGTGTTGCCGTCTCTCAGCTCCAGGGCTTCCAACTTTCCGGTACTCGCCCCTGAAGGAACAATGGCTTTACCTGACTTTCCGTTGTCCAGCATTACGCGAGTCTCAATGGTCGGATAACCCCGGGAGTCAAATACAGTAAAGGCCTTTATAGTTCTAATTTTTGCCATCAGTCCTGTATTCGTCAAAAAAATCCAAATAGGTATCAAATTTACCCTGGAAATTCTCGTCAATGCTCTTCTTAAAGATTTTTCGAATCCAATCTTTGTGGGTATGGTCAAGATATTCTGCCGGTGATTTACCATCCACCCTGGCAAGCATTAATAGTTTCAGCAAATGTATTGTACGCGATTTTAATGCAGTCACTTGCTTTATGTCTAAATCTTGAAAATACTGATCCCAAAATACTTTTGGCAACAATGGATCTTTAGGTTCTTGATTTGAAAATACCAATCGCTTTAGTAGTAAATGATTCAGCATAAATGCAACATCAAACGCTGGATCTCCGTAGCAAGCTACCTCATGATCCAGGAGTAAAACATGATTTTCATGGACTAAAATATTCTTGGGGCTAAAATCTCCATGCATTAAGGTTTCACTATGTTCCAGCAGTCGATGTGCCTCGGCATCAAATACATGCCTCCACTGAGGGTATTTAGAACCGGTAAATAAAATATAAGGCTCGACACGAAGTTCAAAAAACAGATTTGTATGATTAAAGCGGTCTTTTAGTGACTCATTATGATAGGATTGAGTATGGATTTGTGCCAGGAGTCCCGCCACCTGACGGGTAACTTGTATTGACTTTTTTCCATCCATCATCATTGCCTTCCAATTTTGATAGGGCGGCCCATAGTAGGGCATCAGAAAGAAAGCATTTTGTCGATCAGCGTGAATAATCTGAGGAACATTATCAGAAGCAAATGAAGATACGTAGTGGATAAAATCCTGTTCTGCCAAATTTCTACTTACGTCTGCCAGCCATTCTTCTTCTACTCTTAGTTGCGAAAGTGCCTGCTTTAGCACATATTTCTTGTCATCTTTCTGCATGAGGTATATGTCCGATGACACACCACCTTTCAATGGTGAAAACGCAATTTCCCCTCCTTCAAAAATTTCCAGGCCAACAAGATGTTCCCTTAATACCGTTAAATCCATTTTTTCACTACGCCAGCTTGATGGGTAGCTCATGTATTCGCTTACCAGTGGCTGCATAAATGGCATTACACAAAGCAGGTATATAGGGAGGTACTGGAGGTTCACCTACACCAGTAGGCTTCTCCTGGCTGTCAATGATGTGCACCTCTGTCGCCATCGGTGAGTCACTCATCCTCGCCACCTGATAATCATGGTAGTTACTTTGCACCACTGCCCCACCCTTTACACTAATTTTGCTTTTAAGGGCGATGCTGGTAGCGAAAGCCGCTCCCCCTTCAAACTGAGATTGTATCCTCTCTGGATTGACGGGAACTCCACAATCAACGGCATAATGAACGCTCGGTATACTAATGGATCCGTCATCCTTCACATCGACTTCCACCACACACGCTACATAGGTAAGGAAACTGCGGTGCGCAGCGATACCCATGCCACGTCCCTCGGGAAGAGACTTACCCCATCCTGACTTATCACGCACGGTTTCAATGACATTTCTGAATCGAGCGGTATCCCAGGGAAAATCTTCCACTTTCTCGTTGTAGTTCCAGAAGTCCTCGACCAGTGAAGGAAAATCAATAATACGGTCAGGGCCCAGCAAATCAAGTAAATTTTGTGCGGGATCCAATCCCCTAGCTTCTGCTACTTGATCGAGTGTACATCCCACCGCGAAAGCATGATGTATATTGGCTACGGAGCGTAACCATCCAATTCTGACTTTGGCAGGTGCTTCCTGCGTTTCACAGCATACATTTTCTATATCATAGGGAAGGTCTACCAGGCCCATGCTGATCTCAAATGAAGAAGGTTCTCTGGCATCCAGACTTACGGTACCGCCAATAGGTGGAAATACCGAACGATGCAACCAGCCGGTCACCTTATTATTATCATCAATACCTACCTCCAGATGCTGTGCACAAGGGAAGTGATAAAAATCATGTCGAATGTCATCCTCTCTGGTCCACATTAACTTAATAGGCATATTCATTTCACGAGATACGAGTGCTGCTTCTACAGCAAAATCAGGTTTTGACTTCCGTCCAAAAGCCCCCCCCAGGAGGGTCACATGTACGGTCACCTGCGATTCATCATAACCGAGTCCGGCGGCCACAGCTCTTCTTGTCCATTGAGGGTCCTGTACAGGTGCCCAAACCTCAGCCTGCTCAGAGGTAACGTTAGCTACTGCGCAGGGTGGTTCCATAGGAGCGTGTGAAAGCAGTGGCACCTTATAGCTGGAACTGATCACTTTAGAGGCACTCCGTAGTGCATCATTGACTTTGCCTTGCTCCCTCCTTACTTTTCCAGATTTACTGACACGATTAAACATGTCAGCATCAAAGCGGTTAGAGTCATAGTCGGCATTCCTTCCAGATGCCCAAGTCACTTTCAAGGCGTTTTTTGCTTTTAAAGCACTCCATGTGTTGTCTGCAACGATTACTACACCACCCAAAGCCTGATCATAATTGGTAGGAAACCCAGGTGATTCAAGCTGAAAGATTTTCTGCACTCCAGCTATCTGACTGGCTTCTGTGTCATCAAAGGAAGAAATACCAGCACCTGCTTCAGGGTTTCTGGCAATGACCGCGATTTTAGCCCCTGCCGGAGCAGCATCCAATCCAAATTTTGCCTTCCCGGTGACAATATCCTTGAGATCGTAAATCGATGTTTTCTTAGTTATATATTTGAACTCCGAAGGATCTTTCAAAGGAATGGTACTCACATCCGGCACTTCGATATCCGTTGCCTTTTCTGCCAGATATCCGTATCCAAGGACTTTTCCTGATGTATGCATGACTTTATGGTCTTCAGCCCGACATTCACTGACATCCACGCCCCATTCACGTGCCGCTGTCATCCTCATCATGTGTCGCACTGTAGCACCGATCTGCCTAAGTGGAATAAAAAACATCCGTACGCTGTAGGATCCATCAGTATTCTGATCACCATATTTTGCGTCGCCAACCGCTTGGACCAGTTTCACCTGATTCCAGTCAGCTTCCATCTCGTCAGCAATCACTAGTGGTAAGCTGGTGCGAATACCCGTACCCATCTCCGATCGATGAGTGACGATGGATACCTCCCCGGTACCATTAATATTGACCCAAATATTAGGTTGATAATTAGCTTCTGGATTTCCTGTCAGGAACTCCTCCGCGTTACTACATCCCAATTGAATTCCCAGGATCATACCCGTTGCTCCAATTGATGTCCATTTAAGAAATTCTCTTCTTGATTTCTTTTGAATACGTACTGTGGATTGAACCACTTGATTCTTTGGTATCATTCTGATGCTTTTATGCCAGATTATAAATTGTGTAACACAGACGTCATTCACCCATGACAGGCTTTCGTTCCTGAGTCTTAAGATATGAAAAATGCTACTGAATAAAATGGAAACCCGCCAGTAAAGCAAAAAGCCTATTCGACCGAGGCAGAATAGGCTTCCTGACTTAATAGACTCCAATATTTTCTAGTCTGTATATATTTCTATGACCCCACTGGCACCTCTACTTCCATATAAGGCAGCGTCTCCATCCTTTAAAACGCGCACATTACGTATTGCCTGTCCGTAAGTGACTTCAGCTGCCTTATCGAATTCATTTCCCAGCACGTGTCCATTGACAACAAATAGTGGATGAACAACACCCAACAGGTTCCGATATCCTCCCCGTATTCTTACAATGTTGTTTTCTACCACGACTCCGGGCTGCCTTCGAAGAGTATTAGCCAATACTTGTGCAGGAGATCCCAACATGGATTGATCCACCTGGATAATCTGCTCATCCAATACACTCCCCCCCCTGTCCTCATGAAATTGCGCTGAGGAAGCACAGGAAAAAGCGAACAGGGCCGCACATGCAAATAAGACTATGTATAAAGTATTTCTCATATCTTTCTATTGAGCTGTTATTTCAATTACACCTCCAGCGCCTGAACTTCCATAAAAGGAAGCCTCGCTATCCTTCAGCACTTTGATGCTTTTTATATCCAATCCATAGATGGCCTGGGCAGCACTTCCAAAGTCTCTTCCCAGCCGTTGACCGTTGACTACGAAATAAGCTGTCTCCGTATTAAAGGAACTTAAGCCATTTCTGACAAGTACCGTGTATTGCCCTCCTCGGTCATTCACCGTGACACCACTTTGCCGTTGGAGGGCATTTGCCAGGATTTGTTGGGGTGTCCCTCCGTAACTATTCGTGGCATCGACTTGAGGTGCTCTTTCATCGGCCAACACACTGCTGGACGTAGGAGTGCACGCAACAATCATACATATGCATGCCATTAGTGTGATAATACTTCGAATCATTTATTTCTGCTTTGATAGTTTACACGTGATAGTCTTAAGTTAGCATAAATATACATGGGATTCAATCATTGAAGGGATCATCAACGCTATTAAAAGTGTTAATAAAGTCTAAAATAACTCCTAGCTATCACTTCAAATAGAGCTCCCTGGCTTATCAGCCCATGAACTAGGTCATCAGATATCGCTCTGTTCGAATTTCAACAAAATTGATCAAAATCCTTCTGTCAGGAAAACAGCATTTCAAAAACCTATGTCGTTAGGTTAGGTAGAGAGAACACAAATAGGCTCACATCAGTATTTCTTGTTGCGAAATACAAATTTACCAGATCAAATAGCTTTTCAATGAAAGATTTCCAAATTATTGCTTGTTTATTTCACAAATTGCTGCCATCTTAACGCCGCAAAAAAAATTAGGGAACCAAAAGTATGAAGGATAATGCCTGTATCTGTCGGTTAATCCAGATATCCTTTCCGCACGAGATTCTGACAAATGATAGTCAGTCTTCGTATCTCAAAACAAGAATTTCTACTTCATTTTTCGGTCAAAAATGCACATTGAGATGGAATGATGCATGTATCGAAAAAAATAACTAAGAATCTGTTAAGAACTCTGCTCTGCACATGAGATAATATGACAGGGCTACAATTTTACTTACTATTAACAAACGCTATTAAGTATGAAACTAAAATTACTCCCGGTATTTCTACTGTTGCTAGGAATACTACTGTCGTTTGACATGGGCTATGCCAATGGCGAACACGCAACGACGGGACCGCCACTCAATGTGACTGTCTCAGGGGTCGTTTCAGATGAAGGTGGTGAACCACTACCCGGTGCCACCGTATTGGAAAAGGGAACTTCAAACGGAACCACAACCGATTTTGATGGTTCGTATTCTTTAACGGTAGATGATGGTGCCATCCTTGTCGTGTCCTTTATTGGATATGTCACACAGGAAGTGGCTGTAGGAAGTCAGACAACGGTAAATATTGAGTTGGCTGAATCTGCAGAGGCCTTGGAAGAGGTAATCGTGGTGGGCTACGGTATCCAAAAGAAAAGAGACGTCACGGGATCAATTGCGACTCTTGATGAAGAAAAACTGAAGTCTGTGGCCGTAGCTTCCGGGGTACAGGCTATGCAGGGACAGGTTTCCGGTGTAGACATTCAGAGTACGGGCGGTCGTCCCGGTCAGGCACCTGTAATACGTATTAGAGGTCGTCGCTCAATATCAGCATCGAATGAACCACTTTTTGTGATCGATGGAATTCCACAAACATCTGGTACGGATGCCGTAACAGACATAAATCCTCAGGATATTTCTTCCATGGAGATCCTCAAGGACGCTGCTGCTACAGCAATTTATGGATCCAGAGGAGCTAATGGCGTGGTCATCATCACCACCAAGCGAGGTAGTTCAGGTAGAACGATTGTCTCCTATGATGGTTATTACGGTGTAACCAGCGCTATTACTAATCTTGACATGATGAATGCCGATGAATATGTAGCCTTACGTGTTGAGTCACAGCGTGATGGCTGGAATGGTGCATTACCTTCTGTTGAGCAGGCATTGACTGAAGAACATCTCGCAAACTATAATGCCGATATTGACACAGACTGGTTAGACCTTGTGCTACGTGAAGGTTATCAAACAAACCATCAGCTAAGTATGAGGGGTGGAACAGACAAGACCCAATTCAATTTCTCCTTGGGATATTTTGACGAGCAGGGTATTATCGACAATATGGATTACCAGCGATTGTCTGGTCGAGTGAATTTGGATCACGAGATCAGTAAAGTGTTTAAGGCTGGCGTTTCCTTCACCGTCTCAAATGCAACTCAGAATTGGGGGTCATCTGCCACGATGGGTGAGGCACTGGGTAACGTACCCTTAGGACCTACACATAATGAGGATGGCAGCCTAAAATTTCTACCCACCAACGATGGTATCCGTACTAATCCCCTCAATGAAATTGCTCCAGGTGCGTATGTAGATGAACGAAAAGTCACTCGTATTTTTTCTCCCATCTACATTCGAGCCAACATTATTGATGGACTTACCTTTACATCAACATTCGGTCCAGACATTCGATTTTTCGAAAGAGGTGAGTTCAGAAGTAGTCTTACCAACGATAACCGCGGTGGACCTGCGGATGCTGAAATCGGAAACTTTAGCGATGTAGGAATGACTTTGGAAAACTTGTTGAATTACAACAAGCCTTTGGGCAATGGTAATCTGGGTGTTACTTTGCTTCAATCCATTCAGTCATACAGGGGTGTAACACATCGTTCGGAAGTGGCTAATTTACCCTATGAGTCTCAGTCTTTCTACAATATTGGGACAGCAGAGGTAAAGGGTAATCTACAATCAGATCTAGAAGAATGGTCGCTTGCATCCTTCATGGGTCGTGTGAATTATGAATATGCCGGCAAGTACATGATCCAGGCTACCTTACGTGCGGACGGATCTTCCAGACTATCTGGTGACAAGTGGAACTACTTTCCAGGTTTATCAGTGGGATGGAGAATGGGCGAAGATTTATTCCAGGATGCAACTTGGTTGAACGACTTGAAGCTGCGTGCTTCTTATGGCGAGGTAGGAAACACTTCTGTTAACCCATATCAAACAGCGGGTCGTTTGACTCGAAGAGTGTATTCCTTTGGAGGTTCTCCTGCTTTCGGTTTTGGTCTGAATGAGATTCCAAACCCGGATTTGAACTGGGAGGTATCGAAGACAGTCGATATTGGACTTGATTTCGATATTTTCAATGGTCGATTCTCTGGATCACTGGACTGGTACCGTACGAATACCTCAGACATCCTACTAGCTCGTAATCTTCCTCCGACTTCCGGTTACGGTAGCATTCTTCAGAACATTGGTTCTACGAGAACTACGGGTGTCGAGTTTGGATTGACGGCCAACATCCTGGATAATCCTGATGGATTTACCTGGTCTATTGACTGGAACATTGCCGGATACAAGGAAGAGATTACCGAACTGGCCTTGACGGATGAAAATGGAAATCCTACAGATGATGTAGGAAATGCATGGTTTATCGGTCAGCCCATCCGTGTCTGGTATGATTACGAGAATATTGGCATCTATGGTACAAGCGAAGTTGAATTAGCTAATACAGCCGAGAATAAAGTACCAGGTGAAATCAAGTTGAAAGACCAAAATGGTGATGGCGTGATTACTGCAGACGACCGTGTGATTATCGGCTCAGATGTACCTGACTACTATGGAGGCATCACCACACGATTTGGATATAAGGGCTTTGATCTGAGTGCGTTTTTCTACTACCGACAAGGTCAAACTACTTACTCCAACTTCCATGTGGGAAATAACTCACTCTTTGCTCGATATAATAATCTGAATGTAGACTACTGGACACCAGACAATCAGGATGGACGTTATCCAAGACCTAATCAAAACCAGGAGTTTGCCAGAAATAACACTACCATGGGTTACTTCGATGGCAGCTTCGTGAAGTTGAGAAATATCACTTTAGGTTATAATATTCCGTCATCAATTACTGATAAACTAGGGATGAGTGGTCTGCGCATCTATGCGGCAGGTCAAAATCTCTGGTTCACTGCCAAATATGACACATTTGACCCGGAGGTTTCACGTTCTGAAGGTGAACTAACTGACTCAAACACTGGAAATGATCTCCCATCACTTGGTTCAGGTACTACTCCTAGTACAAAAATGATCTTATTTGGTATAAAAGCCCAGTTTTAAAACAAAAATATCATGAAGAATAAAATATATCTTTTGACGCTTCTGATGGTGGCTTTTATGAGCCAGTCCTGCGAAAAGTTCCTCGAAGAGGAATTGATATCAGATGTTTCAGCGTCTTCGTACTATACCACGGCACAAGGTTTTGAAGATGCCGTGAAAGCTACCTACTGGTGGATGAAACCCTTCTTTGGTCCGGAGCGAGGATTTACGATGTCAGTGTTCGGCACCGACACGTATACAAATGGTGCCGACGGGGGTCACAAAGTATTAAATCGATATGACGGTGGATTGAATCCCACACAGGGATTTGTACGGGATACCTGGAGAGATTTTTTTCGAGGTATCAACCAGGCGAACGCCGTTATCAACCGTAGCACGGATTTGGATATACCAGAAGCTACAAAGACCCTTCGAATTGCTGAAGTTCGATTCCTAAGAGCATTGTATTACTACATGCTGACTTCGCACTATGGGGATGTACATCTTTCTCTTGAAGAAACTGAGGGTATCGAAATCGAAGCCAATCGTACATCGGTAGCAGAGATTTACAACCAGGCAATCATTCCTGATTTGGATTTTGCAATTGCAAACCTTCCTGAATCTCAGGGTGATTTCGGTAGAGCCACTAAGCCTGCGGCCGAGTTCTTAAAGGGAAAAGTTCTGTTGAGAAGAAGTTATGATACGGGCGCAGGTGATGCAGCTGCTGCAGAAGCTCTGTTTTCCAATGTCATTAACAATTACGGATTTGCCTTGCTGGATGATTTTGCAGATCTGTGGGTGATCGGTAATGAGGAGCATTCAGAGATCATCTTCACTGTGCAAAACAGTAAGTCTCAGGTAGATGAAGGCATTGATCCTGAAGGGCACCGAGGTCACCTGTACTTCCTTTTTGAGTACGATGTGCGTCCTGGTATGACTCGTGACATAAATAATGGTCGACCCTGGAAGAGGTTCCGTCCTACAGACTTTACATTACAGTTATGGAATCGGGATATTGATTCGCGATATGACAAGTCATTCAAGCATGCCTGGATCTCAAATAATGCAGCCACAATTCCAACCTGGACTGCCGAAGATGCTGCCAAGGGATATGGTGTAGCTGGAGAGCCTAAGTTCGAAGTGGGTGATACGGCTCTATTCATACCTGGACCTATGCGCGATGAACTATGGCCCGATGAGCGTATTGCTGCCACACGCTACACAGTATATACAAAGCGTAATAACTACTGTTTTGATGGCTGTATTGAAAACGAGCGTATTTTCCCATCCATGAACAAATGGATTGATGACACTAGACCTGACCGACAAAAGACACAGGGTCAACGTGACTTCATGCTCATGCGACTAGGTGATGCGTACTTGCTAAGAGCAGAAGCCAGATTGGCACAGGGTGATGTACAAGGAGCGGCTGACGACATCAATGTCATCAGAAGACGAGGTGCATGGCCAGGCCAGGAAGATGCTAACATGATTACTGCTGACGTAGTAGATCTTGATTTCATCCTGGATGAAAGAGCGCGAGAGCTGATTGGTGAAGCACATAGATGGATGGATCTTACCCGTACTAAGAAATTAGTAGAACGAGTGAGATTATACAATCCAATAGGCGGTCCTAACATTCAGGATTACCATGTGGTACGCCCTATCCCTCAGGATCAGCTCGACCGTACATTGAATCCATATCCTCAAAACCCAGGATACCAATAGACTTTTATTTGTGGTCATATATAAAACTACACGCATTGGATTTATTCAGTGCGTGTTTTTTTTACCTCAATATATCCTATATTTATGTCTCTTCCCGGGAACCAAATATGCTTAACGTAAAGACAAGATAAAAGATGAATCGATATATATTGATTTTGGGTCTGGCCTTGTGGTCAGCCTTTCCAATTTTTGCCCAGGACGATGCTCCCTGGCAACCTTTATTCAACGGTAGTGATTTCTCAGGTTGGGAAAAATTAAATGGATCCGCCGAGTATGAAATAAAAGATGGCGCTATTGTGGGTGTCTCAAAAGCGAATACCCCTAACACTTTCTTAGCCACTGAAAAAAAGTACGAAGATTTCATTTTGGAGTTGGATGTAAAACTATCCTACGGGTTGAACTCGGGTATTCAAATAAGAAGTTTGAGCACTCCAGACTACCGGGATGGTCGGGTACATGGATATCAGGTAGAACTGGATCCATCGGATCGAAGATGGACGGGTGGTATCTATGATGAAGCCAGAAGAGGATGGTTGTATCCCCTTACCCGAAATGAAAAAGGTGCCTATGCTTTCAATGTGGGTACCTGGAATCATGTGCGAATCGAAGCGATAGGACCAACCATTCGTACCTGGGTCAACGGGGTGCAATGCGCTAATCTGGTAGACGATTTGACCGCTGAGGGTTTCATTGCCCTGCAGGTGCACTCGATTCATGATGAGGATCAAGTGGGAAAAACTATTCAGTGGAAAAATATAAAGATCCTGACCGCAGATCTTCAGCAATATACGATGCCTTCGAGCTTATATGCTCCAGAGATCAACTATTCTAGCCAACTCACAGCACATGAGAAACGTACCGGTTGGCGGATGTTGTGGGATGGCAAGTCGACTGATGGCTGGAGAGGTGCCAAGTTGGATCATTTTCCAACAGGTGGTTGGACTATGGAAGATGGTATACTGACTGTCTTAGAATCTGGTGGAGGCGAGTCATCTAATGGTGGTGATATTGTGACCAAAGACTTATTCAGCAATTTCGAACTGGTGGTAGATTTTAAAATCACCGAGGGCGCAAATAGCGGTATTAAGTATTTCGTAGATGCAGAATTGAACAAAGGAGAAGGTTCAGCCATTGGCCTGGAATTTCAGGTACTAGATGATGAGGAACATCCGGATGCCAAGATGGGTGTAGGTGGGAATCGCACGGTAGGCTCCTTGTACGATTTAATACGTGCTGATAACCTTTCTGAAGAGAGCAGAAGCGGTAAGCGGTTCTTCAAAGATCAGTGGAACCGCGCCAGAATCATAGTAAACGGGGGACATGTAGAGCATTGGCTCAACAACATAAAGGTGGTCGAATTTGATCGATTCTCGCAGACATTTGGAGCCCTGGTAGAAAAAAGTAAGTATGCCAAATGGGAAAACTTTGGGCGATTATCTGAAGGTCATATCCTTCTTCAGGATCATGGAAACACCGTTCACTTTAAAAATATTAAGATCAGAGAGTTCTAAAAATAATATATAATGGTAAAAGAAAAGTCTAGAAGGGATTTCATAAAAAAGTCGGCACTTGGTACGGCTGGATTAACACTGGGAATGACTGCAAGCAGTTATGCCCGAATCCTAGGAGCAAATGACCGCATTAATTTTGCAGTTATAGGTATAAACAGCCGAGGTAAAGCCCTCATCAGTTCTATTTCGGATGTAAAAGATACTGAGATCATCACCGTCTGTGATGTCGATAGCCGGGTGATCGAGGAAGCCACAGATAATGTAAATAAGCGTTCAGGTAAAAAACCAAAAGGAGTTAAGGACTTCAGAAGCATTCTCGGAGATAGCGATGTGGACGCGATTGCAATTGCTACTCCGGATCACTGGCATGCCCCTATGGCCATCATGGGTGCAAAAGCAGGAAAGCATATCTATGTAGAGAAGCCCTGTTGCCATAATCCTGGCGAAGGAGAAATACTGGTGGCGGTACAGAAAAAATATGATAAGGTGATCCAGATGGGTAACCAACAGCGTTCTGGACCTGCCTCTCAGCAGGCTATCCAAGATATCCGTGATGGCCTAATCGGTGACGTGTATTATGCTAAGTGTTGGTATAGCAATAATCGAGGATCCATTGGTCATGGCAAGGAGACTGCCGTACCAGATTGGCTTGATTGGGAACTTTGGCAGGGACCTGCACCTCGTAAAAAATTCCATGATAATTATGTACACTACGACTGGCATTGGTTCTGGAACTGGGGCACAGGAGAAATCAATAATAATGGAACCCATGAGCTAGATGTCTGCCGTTGGGCTCTCGGTGTAGACTATCCTACCAGAGTTACTTCATCCGGGGGTAGATTTCATTTTGATGATGATTGGCAATTTTATGATACACAAGTAGCCAGTTTTGAGTTTGAAGGTGGCAAGATGATCACCTGGGAAGGTCGAAGCTGCAACGGTCATCAATTCTTTGATCGCGGACGAGGAGCTACCATTCACGGGACAGAGGGTACCATCATGATGGATCGAGGTGGTTACTTTGCCTATGATCTCAAGGGCAATGTGATAAAAGAGATGAAAGAAAAGACCGACTCGGGTACCATGGACCTTGTAGGTGGTGGCGGTCTGACAACTTTCCACATGCTTAATTTCTGCAATGGAATCAGAGTGGGCGAAGAGCTCAATGCACCGGTGAGTGATGGATACATCAGTAACCTAATGCCACATCTTGGCAACATTGCGCAAAAGTATGGGCGCTCACTAGATATCAATCCACTCAATGGGCACATTATGGGAGACCAGGAAGCTGCCAACATGTGGAGTCGTGACTATGAATATGGTTGGGAGCCTACCGTGTAGGCAGTCACCACTATTAATGAATATGATTAGCCTCCAGACTTTGTCGTATGGGGGCTATTTTTTTCCCTAATCTATAATTTTATGAAAATCTCATTCACGGACCTCAAGACTATCTTGGCGGACATCCTGGTTCAAGAAGGCCTGGGTGGGTACAGTGAAAAAACAGCTGCCATTTTTGCCAAATCAAGTCTTGATGGATACCATTCACATGGTGTAAATCGCTTTGCCGAGTTTGTCAAGAACATTCGGAAAGGTGTCATATATCCCGATAAGAAACCCATCAAAACAGACTCGATTGGACCGATCGAGCGATGGAACGGCCAGAAAGGTCCAGGGCCATTGAATGCTAGCCTATGCATGGATCGTGCCATCACACTGGCAAAGGAAAATACTTTGGGATGCGTTGCTTTGTCAAACTCTAACCACTGGATGCGTGGAGGAAGTTATGGATGGCAGGCCGCCGAAGCAGGATGTATGGCCATCTGCTTCACGAATACAATGCCCAATATGCCACCGTGGGGCGGGAAATCGACTACCACCGGTAATAATCCACTGATTATTGCGGTCCCCAGAGCTTCCGGAAATGTAGTCCTCGATATGTCACTCTCTCAATTTTCGTATGGAAAAATGTATCAAACCCGTTTGGCTGGCAAAGAATTGCCTTTCGCCGGTGGATACGACGAAGCAGGAAATCTCACCACTGACCCCGGAGCCATTATCGACAGCCGCCGCATCCTTCAGACGGGCTATTGGAAAGGTTCAGGCCTTTCACTTATGATTGACCTGCTAGCTACTCTCCTGACCGCAGGAAAATCAACCGCTGAAATCGGACTCCTCAATGCAGAATCAGAACTAAGTCAGGTCTTTCTCTGCATCGATCCACTCAAACTGAATGGAAAGAAACAGCATGAAGCATGGTGTGATCAAATTATAGCCCATTTTCAGAGTGCTGATCGTGTGGATCCTGATCAGGCCATACAGTATCCCGGTGAGGCAACTGATAAGAGACGAAAAAGACATCTGGAAGACGGAATACCCATTAATGAAGAAATCTGGAATGGCATTCTGGCATTGAAACAATAAAGCGCTTAAATTGTACTTAGGAAACTGTTATACGTTTCCCTGACAGATGGCATCATATTTGATTCCCTCCTAATATATTAATAGCTATAAAACAGTTTCCCTATGGATCAAGATCTCAAGCAAAAACTTTTTGAACAGCATCGGGATCGTCCCAACTGTCCGTCACCGGCACAGGTACAGCACTTTTTTAAAAATTTGTTGGGTACTTTATTCGCGGATTTCACAGATGAGCGATATGAGTCCATGGAAGAATTTGAAGCCCATTGCCAGGACTTGCAGACAGAATTAACTTTCTTGATCTGTGGCGATCATGCACCTACTTCTGCTCAGAAGCAGATCGTTGAGAAATTCTTCGATGATCTAGATGAGATCTACGAGCGGTTAAACATGGATCTGGAGGCTTTAGAAAAAGGGGATCCGGCGGCTCGAAGTCGTGCGGAAGTTATCCGCACATACCCAGGTTTCTATGCAATAGCCGCGCACCGATTGGCACATCAACTACATTTGCAAGGAGTGGCAATCATTCCTCGTATCCTTTCGGAGCATGCCCATAGTCACACCGGAATTGATATACATCCGGGGGCAACCATCGGTGACTACTTTTGTATAGACCACGGGACCGGTATCGTCATTGGTGAAACCAGCAACATTGGTCAATGGGTCAAGATCTATCAGGGCGTCACCCTTGGTGCACTCAGTGTGCGCAAGGAAGATGCCGAACTGAAGCGGCACCCTACTATTGAAGATCGGGTGGTCTTATATGCCGGTGCCACGATACTGGGCGGCAATACAGTGATCGGTCATGACAGCGTGATTGGTGGAAATGTCTGGATCACCAAGAGTATTCGTCCCCACTCTAAAGTATATTATCAGGCTAGGATGCATGATAATGATACCGAGGAAATGGACCTTTTCATATACAAAACTGACAATTAGAAATTCCAATCAGGTTTCTTTCGCTATACCGGCGACAGATGCTTAGATTGGTGTTGTCAAATCAATCTAAATAGAAAAATGGACTTAATCCAGCTGATTGGGAACACGCCTATCGTGGAATTGAAACGAATTCATGATAATCCTGGCGTGCGGATATTTGCAAAACTGGAGGGGCAAAATCCGGGAGGAAGTGTTAAAGACAGGGCCGCTTACGGCATGATTCATGGAGCGCTGAAACGAGGCGAAATCAATACCTCCACCAAGCTAGTGGAAGCTACCAGTGGAAATACGGGAATTGCCCTGGCAATGATAGCTCAAAGCCTGGGCATCCATATATCACTTATCATGCCTGATAATGCGACTCCAGAGCGCGTCCGTACTATGCGGGCTTACGGTGCAGAGGTATTACTCACCCCTGCTGACAAGACTATCGAATACTCCAGAGAACTGGCAGATAAGATGGTGGATGAAGATGGCTACTTCTGCCTCAACCAATTTGCCAATCCAGATAATTATGGGCAACATTATCGTACTACGGGACCAGAAATTTGGAAGGACACAGATGGAAAAGTGACACACTTTGTTTCTGCTATGGGCACTACCGGCACTATCATGGGAGTCTCGCGGTACCTCAAGGAGCAAAACCCAAATGTACAGATTGTAGGCACCCAACCCACCGAGGGTAGCAGTATCCCAGGAATCCGAAGGTGGTCACCTGCCTTCCTACCCAAGATTTATGAAGCCGAACGAGTGGACCGAATTATCGATGTAAGTCGTGATCAGGCGGTAGAGATGGCACGCAGGATGGCTGCCGAGGAAAGTATTCTGGCCGGAATGAGTAGTGGAGGAGCACTCAGCGCTGCCACAAGACTAGCCACTGAACTGGATGAAGGCTTGATCGTTTTTATCGTCTGTGACCGGGGTGACCGATATCTTAGTTCTGATCTGTACGAATAAAAAAAACCGGTATCTTTCTTTAAAGACACCGGTCACGAGATCGACTAAGAAGAAAACTATAAAACACTATTTATTTTCAACTGCTCAGCGGATGGCAGTTCTTCGACTTTGTTTAGGCGGCGTTGGACAGCTCGTCTACGCACACCCGCCTTATCAATGACGTTATTGGCCTCTTGCAATTTCTTATGGACCTTATCCAATGCATCGCCAAACTTGTGAAACTCCGTCTTGATTTCACCCAGTAGTGACCATACTTCACTGGATCGCTTTTCGATGGCCAGTGTTCTGAATCCCATTTGCAAGGAACTCAAAAAGGCACTTAAGTTACTGGGTCCTACTACCAGAATTTGGAATTCAGATTTCAGTCGATAGAGTAAGTCAGGCTGACGACTCACTTCAGCATAGAGTCCTTCCACCGGCAAAAACATGATGGCGAAGTCTGTGGTATGGGGAGGTGCGACGTACTTTGTTTTGATATCTTTTGCGGCGGTAAGCAGAGCTCTTTGCAGGTCTTTCCGACAGTTTTGGATTTGCTGTGCATCCCCATCTTCATAGGCATCCAGAAGGTACTGATATTTGTCCATGGGAAACTTTGAATCAATGGGCAGGTGCACTACATTTTCATCTCCCTTCGAGCCCGGTAATTTTACCGCTACCTCTACCCTGCAGTCGCAGCCTGGCACCGTGGCAATGTTCACCCCGTACTGATCTGTGGTCATGATTTCCTCGATAATATTGAGCAATTGAAGTTCACCCAGGATTCCTCGAGTCTTCACATTGGAAAGGACTTTTTTCAAGTCTCCTACCCCTTCGGCAAGATTCCGCATTTCACCCAGTCCCATCTGTACTTTTTCCAGATGTTCACTCACGATTTGGAAGGATCTTCCCAACCGCTCTTCAAGTGTTTTATGCAACTTGTCATCCACTGTGGCACGGATCTTTTCCATATTCTCATTATTATCCTGCTGGATGGAGGTGAGTTTTTCATCCACTCGTTTTCTGATGAGCTCAAATGAATCAGATGTGGATCGATGAAGTGTTTCAAAACGTCGTTCATTATCTGACATCATTTTTCCCACCTGCCGATTGACCAGATCAAATATGTCTTTCTGCTGCGCCCCAAACTGGCAGAGTGACTGGCTGAGTTCCTGTCGGTTGTCCTTGGACTGTTGTACAATTTCCCGCCGGTTTTGTACGATCTCTTCACGCGTAGTGCGAGTCACAGTATCGGCTTGCTGCCGCACAGATTCATGCAGGCTCTGGATTAAGGGTGTGATATCTGCAGGCTTTTGTAAAAAGTGGTAGATGAAATTTGCTGCGCTCAGCAGGCAAACAATCGATAGTAATATGATTAATACAGTGTTCATGTCCTTGATTTATGAGTTTTCTAGCTATGACTTAAATGGTGGAGCTCAATGTCGTGTCGATCTGAATGTGCCTGCGGTTAGCTTTCAGGCCAATTGTGGACCATGCCACCGGCAATGTTTATAAATGTCAGAAGTCCGAGGGCGATCAGTGCTATCAGAAAGATGTGTACCATTGTAGTTCGTTTTATGAGTTTAGTAAAATTGAATACATCACAAGTCTAGAACCCTTCCGTGCAATCTTTTTGCACTCTGACTACAATTTTTATATTTTTATTTTTTAATATGTATAACCTCCTCACCATATTATAAATAAAGTGCAAGAAAGGAACTATGCCTACTAATCTACATGCGTTGATCAGATACCGCACCATCGATGACTGCCTGGCTCAAAGACACAAGCAATGGACCTGGGAAGACCTGTCTGAAGCATGTGCAGACAAGATCTATGAGTACGATGGTATCGATGTGAGTCCTTCACGCCGTACGATTATGTATGACATCCAGCATATGCGAAGTGGCAAACTTGGCTATATAGCTCCAATTGTCTATGACCGGATCACCAAGAGCTATTCGTATGAAGATCCAGACTTCTCCATCCAAAAGTTTCCCCTGAGCAAGGATGATCTATTTGAATTACAGTATGCCCTTTCTATTCTGAAAAACTTCAAGGGCTTTCAAAACACCTCAGGTATAGAGAACATCATTACCAAGCTTGAACACACCGTCACTTTGCAGGAGTCAGCGGACAAAGAGGTTGTACACTTTGATCACAGTCTGAATGAACCCGGGCAGAAATGGCTCCATGAACTCTACGACTATATTCAGCACGAGAATGTCGTTGAGATCACCTATTTACCTTTCTATCTGGATGAGCCATATAAAAGAACGATCAGTCCCTATGTGATTAAGGAGTATGACAATCGCTGGTTTCTCATATGCTGGGATCATCACCGGAATGACTATCGAAATTTTGCCCTTGATAGACTAGTCTCGATCGAGAAACAAGCCATCCGATTTCATCGCGAACCCGACTTTGATCCCAAACGATATTTTGAAGACATCGTAGGTGTAACCCTGCCGAAAGATCAAACTATTCAGCTTATCCAGTTTCGCGTAAAGGGTGACGACGCCAAGTATCTGATCACAAAACCCATTCATATCTCTCAGCAACTGATTTCTCAGTCAGAGGATGGACATGTATTCAGTATCAAGGTCATACCCAACTATGAACTGGAGATTATCTTGTTTTCTTTTGGAGAGCGCCTGGAAGTACTTTCGCCCGCATCACTGCGCAAGACAATGCAGGAAAGAAGTCAGCGTATGTGTGAGATTTACCAGTAGGCAGTTTTCCAGTAGGCAGTCCTACAGTGGGCAGTTTGTCAGTGGGCAGTCCTACAGTTTGTCAGTGGGCAGTTTTTCAGTGGGCAGTTTTTCAGTGGGCAGTTTCCCAGTAGGCAGTCAGCAGGTACTGTCTTAAATGTCAAGTGAAAAACCTAACTTTATTTAGGAAAGAGGACTTCAGGTGCTTTGGTATACTGAAGTTCATCTCGTGTAGCCTGCATCGTCGGGCTACTTTGTTTATAACCTTTTCCAACATGACTC
>JBNKUI010000033.1:0-2949 GCA_050298535.1 Saprospiraceae bacterium | reverse complement strand
TGGACGACGGAGAAGCATGAACCACATCAACTTTGGAGGTTGAAAAGGTGGCTAATAGATCTAATTGATGAAAAAGAAAATGAAACTAGAAAACTAGGGCAAAAATATGAAAATAATAGATTCGATTGATTGTGTTGGCATTAGATTATAATCGACTGTGACCTATACTTATATAGGTAGCAGGGCGTAGCTCTTTGAGTCGGGTACGACCAAATCTTTCTTAAATAAACTAAATCTCAAATCCTATTGGACTCTATCTGTTCTAGGAAAATCAGATACTTCGGTTTAGCAAACCGGATAGTCTGATTTTTGCGATTTCGGCTTCTTGCTTGATTTTCTTTTATCTTGGTCCCTTGATGCCTTTTAGCCCATTTCTTACTTCAAAACACCTTAGATCTTCAAATCTTCAAATTTAACTTATTCCTTGACTTTGCTCTAAAACTGTCGAAACCAGATAGTCTAAAATATGAAGCCGGATGGTCCGATTTTTTCTGACATGCCAAATTTGAACATCAACAATGGTGTTGGTTCTATCAACAATGTTTAGGAGGTGTATAAGGCTCCGACATTCCACCGGAGCCTGTGGGGTGATTTTTT
This sequence comes from Saprospiraceae bacterium, assembly GCA_050298535.1. Taxonomy (GTDB): domain Bacteria; phylum Bacteroidota; class Bacteroidia; order Chitinophagales; family Saprospiraceae; genus JABDMH01. Next base: position 2,352 of record JBNKUI010000033.1, on the reverse strand, counting down.
TTCCTCACATACCAGCCGCCTACTGCACCACAGGTAACCTCTTCATTAGAATTAATCTAAAATGAGAGACCTTGTTCAAAAAAGTTGACCAATGTATATTGTCGTGTGTAGCGTCCATACATGGCACAAAGGGCCGAAGTGATGATAGAGGGTGCAAATGAGATACCAAAAATATTGGATCTTATAATCACACACTACAACGCCTTGGACTGGATAGCCACTATGAGTGTGAAATTGATGAGCTGTTGAAAGTTGTTTACTCTTCTGAGTATGACGACAAGGATCTCAATTTAGTTTCACTGCGATTTTATCTTCTAAGGAAACATGGCTATGATGTGTCATCTGGTAAGTACTAACTGTTCCTAAGATACAAAAACATAACAGACACAATCATTTGTATTTGTTTTGTATTCTTTTGGAACTATGCAACTGCATTCCTTATTTGCTTCAATTGATCTGCAGATGTGTTTCTGAACTTTAAAGACAAGAAAGGAACATTTGTTGCTGATGGTATAAAAGATCTATTGAGTTTATATAATGCAGCATACCTTAGGACACATGGAGAGAAAATACTTGATGAAGCTATCATATTCACCAGAGGCCAGCTTGAATCTGCACTAGAGTCATTGGAATCGACACAAGCTGATGAAGTATCGCTTGCCCTTCAAACACCACTCTTCCGAAGGGTTAGAATATTGGAAACTAGAAATTATATCCCAATTTATGAAAGAGACCCTGCACGAGATGACACCATATTAGAGTTTGCAAAATTGAATTTCAACCTTCTTCAACTTCTTTACTGTGACGAGTTAAAGGATGTCACACGGTAATTAAGATTGATTATTTGAACCTTGAATTGTAAAGTTATTCTTGTTTTTGCTTTAATCAAACTACCTAATATATATTTACCATTATATCGTCACAGGTGGTGGAAGCAACTTAACGTTGAAACAAATTTGAGCTTTATTCGAGACAGAATAGTGGAGATGCATTTCTGGATGACAGGAGCATGCTCGGAGCCAAAATATTCTCTTTCACGAGTTATACTCGCAAAGATGACAGCCTATATCACGATACTGGATGATATCATGGATACCTACAGTACAACTGAGGAGGGCTCGATGCTTGCTGAAGCAATGTATAGGTACAAGAGTCTCCCACTCTCCCTTGAATAAATCCTCTCCCATCTTCATTCAAGCAGAATCCATCAAAACCCCTCCTCTCTTGCTCAACCGAAACTGAGGGATATTGATTACTATTATATTAAAAACATAAATCCATCTCACTCAATTTTAATGGGTCCACAGAACTTAATGCTACTATTAGTGGAACATAATAATATTCTCTACTGATGGTCATTCACGTTCTTTAGAACATGTATCCCAACAAAAAATATTTTGAATTTGATTTAAAACTGAATATTACTCCCAAATCAATTGTTCTCAATGGACCGTAAAATGCGCAGGTGCGAGGAGAATGCGACAGAACTACTTCCAGAATACATGAAGGGTTTTTATATGTACTTTCTAAAGACATTTGATTCGCTTGAGGAAGAACTAGGTCCAAAGAAAAGCTATCGAGTGTTTTATCTCAAAGAAGTGGTAAGCCTTCTATTTGATATTATTCCGTACGTATGATATTCAAGACATACCTTTTGTGCACCAAACAGGACATCTGTTGAGTTTTATGAAATATAGCAGGAATTCACATTTTTGTACATTCACTGCAGTTGAAGATGTTGATCCGTGGATACTCTCAAGAGATCAGATGGCGTGACGAGCACTACGTTCCAAAAACAATCAATGAACACCTTGAACTTTCACGGACAACTATTGGGTCTTTTGATCTTGTAGTCTCTTCATTTGTTGGGATGGGTGACATCATAACAAAGGAAATTCTTGACTGGCTTTTGACATATCCCGAACTTATGAAGAGTTTCACAACACTTTGCAGACTCTCCAATGACATCGCATCAACAAAGGTCTTATTATCCCCCTTTCTTGTGTTATAACCATTAAGTGTATATCTCCACCACCAGCATGGTACACTATTCTGTTGAAATTGAAGTTATCTAAAAACACCAAACATTTTCTTTTCACTGAATACTATAAGATGAAGGGTTAATAACTTAACGCAACTCTGGAGTTGAAAAGTAACTAACTAATAGGAGACATGATTACAGTAGACCAACGCACTGAATTCCTTTTCCATCAACACAGAATATATAAACAATGATAACTGAATCTCTTTCAATTTTTCCCTGGTGCAGCGCGAGCAAACAGGAGGGCACCACGCTTCTACGATCCAGTGTTACATGTTACAGCATGGGACGACAATGCACAAAGCTTGTGA
>JBNKUI010000032.1:0-2655 GCA_050298535.1 Saprospiraceae bacterium | reverse complement strand
CCCATTACCCAACCACTATTCCATACTTTGAAATTACATACTGCTAAAGGTCAACGACACCCATAGGTGTTCAGTACAACAGCAGTGAAAATGCCGTGGGCTGACCCTGCACCCACAGGACATTTGTCACTAATTGTTAGTGCCTGTGTCTCTTACACAAGATTTATTTCTAGTAGTTCCTTTCCGATTTCATGGAGACCATCAATTATTCTTTCAACTTGTTTTTTTGAGGGTTTCTTCTTCCCCGTTACATATTGGGATAGCAGTGATTCATTCATTCCTATTCGCTGTGCTAGATATTTCGCATTTATAACCTTATAGAATTCGAAGAACTGTTTGAAATCAATCTCAAAGTCCAGATTACTTCGAGTTACTTTCTTCCCTTGTTCTTCCATGTAGAGATTGGAAGCTTCTAAAGCATTCATTTGTAGTTCCAGGATAGTATCTCCTGTTGTAAAGATTGGGTGGTTCTGCTCATATGCTGAGTATCCTGTTCTTGTCCGCTCAACGATAAATTTAAATTTCATGATCACTTTTTTGGTAAACCTGCTAATTTCCTCAATTTCAGTTCTAGTCCTTTACCTACTTCACTACTTCCGTGATTTGGAACGACTAACAATCCCTTCCTCGTAGGATGCTTCATCTTAATGTGTGATCCAGTTTGAGATACTGCATACCACCCATCTTTCTTTAGAATTCTGATAAATTGAGAACATTTCACACTTTCAAAGGTAAATTATTATTTACTTTTAGTCAAGGACTTCTTGGGAAGTTAATTGGGACTAAAGGCTTATATCTGCCACTTTCTGTCTCCTCGGCGCAGATTTTGGTATGTTGAACGCCATCTGGATTTGACCTACTTTCTTGCAGATCGGTCAAGCAGCAACTCATGAAATATCACGTGATCTAAGGGTGTAAGAAGAGAAGGGTTCATAGAAGATGGTTTGGTGCTCAAAAAGTAGCAATTTTCTTACTTATTCAAAAGTAGAGCTCTGATAATCTTTGAGGTCTGAGTGTAAAGAGCCGGTGATCTTGGTATCATTCTGGGTGGGTAAGGTAATGCTAAGGGGCTTACTATTGGTCCTCCGTAGTCGGCAAACTTAGTCACGTAGGCCATATTCCCAACACTAGAGCCGAAAAATTACGAGTCAGTGTACACAGTATGCCATGATTCCACTGTCGTCATCTCATTCCCTTTTCTCAATTATCCTTTTCAAAATTAATAACTCGATCACACCTATGATCCACCATGTAGGGTATCTGAAGAATATGTACAATAGATTAAACCCGTCCATCATCTTTTCAACATGATGAGCACGGTATTGCTCAATTTTTGTCGATGCATATGGAACTATTAGAAACAGTAGTAAAAAGACGACTGTCAGGACTTTCCAATCCAGCTCCTTAATTACTCTGTATTTCCAGACTAATAAGTCTATCAGAATTAGCAAAAGAAGGATCATTATGTCAAAAAAGCCAAATAGCATGCTTTTGGTTACTTTTCATTTGTTTACAATGCACTGTGATGGGATGGGGTTATGCAGCCCTGTTACACAGCTTATCACAACTCACTAACGATCTCCTCTTCTAGCTTCTCAAGCTCGATGACTTCCTTCTTCAATTTCTTTACATCTTTCCGTAGTGATCTCGTGAGACTCATTATCAGAGACTTTTGATTTTTAAGGAATTGATGACTGTTGTTCAGAGTCTCATTTTCATCTAGGTCATTCACGAGATTCATTCTAAACTTCTTCATCAATTGATCACCGATTCTTGATTCAAAATTCTTATCGCGAAGAATTTCACGATACACATCGGAAAGCTCTGCATCAAATTTTATCATGGAATGTTGAATCGAAATCAAGTAATCCTGGTATTTTTCAATCTTCTTCACACGGTGATTCAACATAGTATCAATGTCTCCAAAGTTCTTGTATACTTCCTTGGCTTTATTCTCCACAAATCGAATAGCAGCATTGAATTTTCTGTTGAGATTTGAACCCTCCTTGATGGCTTCTTCAAGCTCCTTAATCAGACCCACTTTACCGTCAATTCTCTTTATTACATCTCTGAATTTTCGCAAGTTACTGCTACCGATATCATTTTCACGGGTTCTTAGCTGAGATTTAAGTTCTTGCAGTGCAATCTTATACTTCTTTGATTGGTTCTTGAGAATATCAATTTCGAAATCAAGTTTTTCGATTGACTTGGTCAGTTCATTGTATTCTAACATTAAGTCTAGATAATGCTTCTTGTATATTTCAAGGAGTCGCTCTTGCTCGCCAAAAAGCTTCTGATATAGACTGTAAAATGTTGTTCGACTTAACTTGTCTATTCGAACTAAGTTCTCAGAAATATTCTTCTCAATTTCCTCAAGTCTCGTTCCCTGTTCCTTACGAACGATTTCCAATTTGGCGAGGTGCTCGTTAGCGAGTTTAATGCTTCTGATTTCCTTGACAATATTCTTTAGTTCCTCCCTCAATCCTTATTAGTTATGTTGGGTGCCGGAATGTTTCATTGTATCCTGTTGAACTAAACACCTATCGGTGTAGCTATTCTAATTTAGCAAAAAATCCTACCATGTGAATTTTAACATTTCACTAAAAAAATTACAAACATGGTAAGATTAAAGAAGAGCCCGGTACAGGCTCAATC
>JBNKUI010000031.1:0-136419 GCA_050298535.1 Saprospiraceae bacterium | reverse complement strand
CCCATTACCCAACCACTATTCCATACTTTGAAATTACATACTGCTAAAGGTCAACGACACCCATAGGTGTTCAGTACAACAGCAGTGAAAATGCCGTGGGCTGACCCTGCACCCACAGGACATTTGTCACTAATTGTTATGTGTAGCTTATTTTATTCTCTAAGCCCATTTATTGGTACTTTGCATTATCTAGATTTGAAATTCTATGAGTCAATAACCCAATCATGCTTGTTGATACAAGAATTAGAGGAATTACAAGATACCAATCCTCTGTTGACCCTTCAAAAATCCATTTATAGAATTCAAGTTGAGTCGTAATTACAACTAATGAACAGATTGTTACAACTAAAAGTGATAAAATATTTCTATTCTTATTCTTAGGATTATATCCTTTGAAGAGTTCCTTTGTATAGATTCCCAGCAGGAGAATAATAATCAAATTGGGAAGCCAAAAATTCACAATTGTAAATTCCTTGGTTAGGCCGTCTATGAAAGATTGAGCTATATAGTCCATAAATACCATGAGAAATATGATATACAGCGTAAACACCAAGCAGCATATCCATACAATCTTGAATAGTAGTGACATCAGTTCTTCTTTCCTATTCTTAGTTACACATAACGTAATATATCTACACCTTTATATCTCCCCGCCATAGCTGTAAGCATGGTGATGGCCACATGGCATCGGATATTCGCCCTTACCGAACACACAAGCAGCAATCTACGATATATGACATGATGTAAGAAGGTAGAAAGAGAAGGACGCATAAGAGACGGTTTGGTGCTCAAAAAATAGCACTTTTCTTACTTGCGCAAAAGTAGAGTCTCGATATTCTTTGTGTCTAGATCGTTTGCAATAAACCCCAGGTCTATAAGGCCATCCAGGTTTTCTTGCAGCACTAACTCCACATCTCGATCCCCTACATGTCCCAGAATACCGAATGGACCGGTAAAACCCGCATTGAGCACCATCTCAATCATCTGCTTTTCTTCTGATCCTTTTCCAATGGGAAGAATCTTAGGTCCGTCCGGGTTCATTCCATTCAAGTTGACGGCCACCAGGTAGGGGAGCATCGCTGTAATGTTTGCCTCCAGATCTTCGAGTTGTGGATGGGCATGGTGAAAATTGTAGACGATGCCCACATTTCTATCCGGTAGCTGGCTGAGTACGTTCACCATATTGACGGGCTCCCCAAACCAATCGCCATGATTGTACAGTGCCAGTTTGCAATCCAGGTCCTTCGCCCTGTCATCCAGATAAGCAATCAATCTTTTCAATTTGTCCATTGATGCTTTCGTGGACAGTCCCTCAAAGAAATTGGAGTTAATACCTAGCCAGAAAGTGGTTTCAATATCCGTGCTATCTACGGCTGCCAATACGCGTTCATTTGTTTCATTCAAAGAGTCAGGCTGGTTAGTATTATCAACCCAAAGCCACATTGCTTCCACATCGATGTCATTTTCTCGTGCCGCTACTATTTCATCCGCGAGTATATCCAGATGCTCATTACGCCAATCAATGGCATAGGATTCGATCCCTAACTTCTGGAGCATGGCCATACGTTCCTCGGTGTTTCTCTCTTTGGCATCATAGGGTATAATGCACCAGGCAAATAGCTTGTCCATTTTTATTTCCTTCGATTCCTCTGCACAGCCGATCGATCCCATCAGAAGTATGCCTATGAAAATTGAAAGAGGGAAATCCATTTTTAATAATTTCATTATGTTGCTTATTGTGTTAAGTAGATTAGGCTGGAGTTGATTCGTGTTTTCTAAAAATAAGAAACAAACGCATGTATAAGGACCCCTAATCCTAGATGGTTGTATTACTGTCTTTTTGATAGGTGGGTTAAAGTGCGGAAGGTAAGAGATTGAAAAGCAAGGCCAGAACCCAAGTAACGCCGAATTCATTCGGCGCAGACGTAGTCAGTCTCGACAGCGCGCCGAAGTTTTTTCGACTTTGACTTCCATTTTCTAATCAGGCCGTCCGAAACAGAATCCCGTGGTAAAGACCTCTTTGTTTTTTCAGCATAGTTAGTGAGACTGTCTTTCTCATATGATGGTTCAGGCCCTGGCGGTCGCCGAATGAATTCGGCGTTACAGCGTTTTGAATGAGCTTCTGCATGATTTTATCCTGGCCCTTGTCAAATTTAGTGAGTTTAAGAATTTGAGTATAGATTGTCCTGGGATAAGTCCGGGATTTAAGGTTTTTTCCCGCCTTCAGAATTGGGCGAGTGTCGCACTTAATGTTTAGGAGCGACCATGGCCTATATTGTATGAGCAGGATATAGGTACAGAATGAACAGAGACCACAAAGAAACCTAGCGAGATTAGAGCAAAACCTTCTGATGCGGGAGTTTATAGGGCATAGCGGAAAAACATTTAGTGTGACCGTCCAAGTCTGACAGCAGGCATCCCGATAATTATCGGGATTGCCCTCCCGATAGATATCATCGGGACTGCAAAAAGTTGGCCGCCGGAGGCATCTTGAGTACTAAAATTTATTAGATAAAGGGAGTAGAATAAATATCCCGTGGTCAAAATTGATAAATTACTCTACGTCATGAATATGAACCTGATTCTTAGACCTCTAAATTTGGCGAGAGTCACATTTGTCAGTCTCTTGTACAGGATGGTAAGACACCTGGTGGTCGCCGAATGAATTCAGCGTAACAAAGTTTCTAAAAAGCTTTAGCTGGTTTAGAGTAAGCATTCCCGTCCTCTACCTGTAACCACGATCCTTCCCCCGTCGTCCAACCATGGATGCTTATCGAATAGACGTTGGAAAATAGTCTTACAATGTTCTAATCTCTTTCAGAGTCACCTAAATTGAGAATGAAAAAACTCTTTACACTCAATGCATATTTCAATTCAAGGTCTTCATAAGAAATATCCCAACGGAAATCAGGCTTTGAAGGATGTCAACCTGGAGATCAAGGAAGGCATGTTTGGCTTGCTGGGACCCAATGGTGCAGGGAAATCAAGTTTGATTCGGATCCTGGTGACTTTGATGAAACCCAGTAGTGGTCAAGTACTGGTCAATGGGCGGGATGCTGCCAAAAACAGAGCCTATGTGCGGAGTATGCTAGGCTATCTGCCGCAGGATTTTACTTTTTTCTCCAATTTGAAGACCTACGAATTTCTAGATTACGCCGCCCGACTGGCCGGTATGAACAGCCGACGCAAGCGTAATGAAGCCGTGGATCAATTATTGGAAGACGTGGGACTTTTTGATGTACGGAGTCGCAAAGCCAGTAAACTTTCCGGGGGCATGAAGCGCCGGCTAGGGATCGCTCAGGCATTGATCAATGATCCTAAGATCATCATTGTGGATGAACCTACCACGGGTCTGGATCCGGAAGAGCGGATCCGATTTCGTAACCTGCTGGCCAGATTGGGGTCGCAGGACGTCAGCATCATCCTTTCTACGCATATTGTGGCTGACATTTCCAGTATGTGCGAACATATGGCCCTCTTAAATAAGGGCCAGATCGCTTTTTCGGGTCCCCCGGATGAACTGATCCGGCAGGCAAAAGGACATGTCTGGTCCATCTATGCCACCGAAAGCGAGTATCTGGAGGTCAATCAAAAATATGAGGTAGTAGCAACCGTGATGATGAAAGAAGGATGGAAGATTACCGTAGTGGCTGATGAGGTGGTCGGATATGAGGCCGAACCTATACAGCCCAATCTTGAGCATGCCTATGTCTATTTCGTTGAACACACTTTAAAAAAGATTGAAGCGTAAAGCCAGTATGTCGCTGAAGACTTTACACAAATTAAGATGCCTGCCACTTTATTTACCATAGCGAAATACGAACGAAAAATCCTACTGCGAAGTTGGTTCTTTCGCATCTTCTCAGCATTGACGCTTTTCATGCTCTTTGGATTTCATATGGGGGAAATTTCGGAAGTGGGAAACCGAACTTGGATTTATCGGGCCGTACCCTCTAATATACCGTACGCTTGTATTTTCCTTTTAAATATCGGGCAGGCGGTAATTGCCGTTTTTCTGTCTTGCGAATTTATTAAGAGAGACAACAAGCAAGATACCACCGAGGTCTTTTATGTGCGCTCCATGAGTAACGCGAGTTATGTGCTGGGCAAATTTTGGAGTCTTTTGTCCATCTTTTTTTTGGTGAATGTAGTAGCGCTGTTATTGAGTCTAGTATTTAATGCACTGGCCAAGGATACATATATCGATTGGCCTGCTTTTCTTTATTATCCCCTGTTGATCTCCGTGCCTACGCTGGTATTTATTATAGGCTTGTCTTCCTTTATAATGAGTATCATTCGTAACCAGGCGCTGACCTTTGTGTTGTTAATCGGTTACATTCTTTCCAGTATCATATATCTGAAGACTTCATTTAATTATCTCTTCGATTATATGGCGTTTTACATGCCCATGTTTCATTCTCAAATCACGGGTTTTGGCGATTGGGAAACGATAGGGACGCTGCGGGGTATGTATATGTGCTTTGGTTTGGGATTCATATCGATATCCATTCTCTTGTTAAAAAGACTGCGCCAGTCATGGATTCACAATACGCTGTCGGCGATTTGTGCTGTGGGATTTATCGGAGCGGCTGTGTATTTGGGATACCATCATTTGAGTCGATTCGAAACGAGCATGGAAACGCCCGAGCGCATGATCGCTTTAAATAATGAGTACCTCGCTTTTGCTCAGCTTGATATTAATGCGCATGAAATTTTACTGACACAAGCTGAGGATGAAATACGTGTGGAGTCCCGGATATCCGGTGTGAGTAAAACAGAAAGTGACGCATTCGTTTTTAATTTAAATCCTGGTTTAGAAGTAATCCGTATTACAGCGGATGACCAGCCGGTAGAATTTAATCGGAAGCTGCATCTGTTATTCGTAAAGTTTGACAGCATTATGCCTTCCGGTAAAGATGTTCATTTCAACGTCACCTATGCCGGCCGTATTGATGCGGATGCATTGTTCATAGATGTGGACCCGAAGCACAAATACGAAAGGCCCGATGAATATCTATTTGACATCGGTAGGAGACATGTCTATTTGGAGCCTGATTTTTTACTGCTGACTCCTGAGGCACGGTGGTATCTCCAATCGGGGGTAGGATACAGTACAGAAAGTGCATCCTGGTTTCACAAAGACTTTATAGATTATACCTTGAGCGTAGAGACACTTCCTGGCTTACTTCCCGTTTCGATGGGTGAGCGTCATGAAACGGCTGCCGACCACTATACATTTGAACTGGATCATGCATTGCCCCAGTTGTCACTTTCTATCGGAAATTACAAAAAGCTAAGTTTGAACGTAGACAGCCTGGAGTTCTCAGTCTATCACATAGAAGGGCATGATTATTTTAAAGATGCATTGGCTGATATACGAGACACCTTACCTTCCATCATTTTAGAACGGTTGCGTGATTTTGAACGCAGATCAGATTTAAAATATCCCTTTGAGGAATTTTCTATTGTCGAAGTGCCCGGAGATTTTAAATCCTATGATCGCACCTGGACTTCCATTCATCAGAATAATCAACCGGGGTTATTATACTTTCCGGAAAAGGGTTTGTTTAATAGAAGAAATGATTTTAATGGCTCTGTAAAAAGGCAGAGGAATTGGCGAAATAACCGAAGCAAGACACCCGAGGAAATGCAAATAATGGTGTTAAATCAATTCTTAGATCAGTTTTACCAGTTCAAGAATGTCGAGACTAACTCTACGATACAAGGTACTGTGGTGAATGAGTCGATCAATCCATATTACCAATTTGTGCAATTTTATGAGATGTGCAACAATCTGGAGTCGGATAAATGGCCGGTGCTAAATCGGGTGTTTGAGTCCTATCTCAGAGGTGTGGAAAATGAAGGGCCGGATTGGGTGCGGCGAAATAGCGGAAGTACCCAGAACGAATTAGCGAATATGGTGCTACAGGAAAAGGCCTTTGCCGAAATACTGAATCTTCAGGAAAATAAAGAATTGATAGATAATGTCATCGAATTGAAAGGTGAGACCTTGTTTTCTTTGATAGAAGCTAAGGCTAATGCGGAACAGTTTCGTGATTTTATTGGAGATTTATTAGTAGAATTTCGTTTTCAGAACCTTCCCTTCGATCATTTTAATGAAAGACTGCAACGTGAATTTGGCGTCGACTTGTCCGACCATATGAACAAATGGTTCAATGAAATCCAACTGTCCCGCTATCGATTTAGTACACCCATCGCAGAAACCGTTTTCGCGGGAAGCAAGGAAATGGTCCGGGTAGGTTTTCAGGCAACCAATGAGGGATCTACTGAAGGAGTCATTAAAGCTACATTAACACCGGGTGAAGACACAGAAAATCTGCTGTATTTGGAGCCTGGACAAACTAAGGAAGTCTATTATTTGACTTCGGAGGAACCCACGGGTATCCGATTTAATACCCTGAGCTCAGGGAATCTTCCCAATCAGATAGAATACAGCTTTGATCAGATTGGTAAGAGTAATGCCAGGAATGCGGTTGCTGACGAGTCCATCATTGCCGAACCACTGGTACTGGTAAATAAAGGCGAGATCATTGTGGACAATGAGGATCCTAATTTTGACTTTACGCACTTTGAAGAAGTAAGTCGATTGCGAAAATGGCTAAGGCCAAATGAGGAAGAAGGATTTAAATACAAAGGTACTCGGGTCTGGCGCCCTCCCTTGAATTGGACGGCCACGACCAGTGACGAATTCTTTGGAGATTTTATCCGATCTGCATTTTATATAAAAGCGGGTGATGGGTCTAAGGTGGCTTCATGGAAAATTCCTCTGGCGGAGCCCGGTCAGTATGAAGTGTACTACCATGTATATAAGGATGATTCCTTTGATTGGAATCGGGACACGAAGGGTAGCTATCAATTTACGATCCCTCACCAAAATGGCACAGACCGACCCACCATAGAATTAAGTAGGCAGAGTCCAGCGGGCTGGACCTCTTTGGGAGATTATACTTTTTCATCCGATACGATCACCATTTCCTTAACCAACGAAACTAAACTACGCGCCATTTTTGCCGACGCTATCAAATTGGTCAAAATGGATTGATGTAATAAAATGATTCAATAATGAATAGACTACTAATCGTTGACTTGCTAAGCCTATTCCCTTTCGGCATAATGGGACTATGTTTATTAGGCAATACTTCCATGCTGGCTCAGACACCGATGACCTTGCAGCGTGCCATGGAAATTGCTGAATCCGGTAGTCCTTCCATCCAGCAATCATTGTTCACTGTGGAACAGTATCAGCACAATTTGCGAGCAGAGAGAGCCTCTTTGAAATCTCGATTTTCACTGACGCTGGAGCCTTTTAGTTTTAGTAACAGCCGAAGGTTTGACAATCAATTCTCGCAGTGGTTTACTAACACAGAGACTTTTTCCCGGGGAACCTTTCAAGTGGAGCAGCCCATCTTGAGCACCGGGGGCACGGTCGGTTTATACAACGTCTTCGGTTGGCGAAACAATCAGACGGCTATCGAAAACTTTAGTGAAAATTCAAATAAGGCATTTTCTAACAATTTGTACATCTCTTTCAATCAGCCATTATTCACCTACAACCGTCGGCAAATGGCGTTAGACGAGTTACAACTCAACTATGAAAATGCAAATTTGAATTATGCCATTCAGCGACTCAATTTAGAGAAGACGATCACCAGTCAATTTTTTGATGTGTACTTGGCCCAGCTGAACCTGGACATTTCCCGGGATGAACTGGAAAATACTTCCAACAATTACGAAATAGTAAAAATTAAAGTGGAAGCTAATTTACTGGCCCGGGAAGAATTATACCAGGCAGAATTGAATTTTGCGAATGCCCAGCTATCGATTCAAGACAATGAGCTTGCACTGGCCAATGCAGAAGAACAATTCAAACGGGAAATTGGGATGGATCTGGATGAGGATATTCAGTTAGTGACAGAATTGGAGGCCCAGCCGGTCATGGTTGATTTAGAAAAAGCGGTGGAATATGCCTTGAATTCCCGATTAGAGTTGCGGCAGCGGAGAATTGAAATTGAAAAATCATTCTTTGAACTGGAAAGGACAAAGTCCATGAATGAATTCCGGGCCGATCTTCAATTGACCTTGGGAATATTTGGTGACAACGAAGTGCTCAACGATATCTATCAATCGCCCACCAGTAATCCCAGTGTTGGCATATCACTCAATCTCCCGATCTGGGATTGGGGTGAACGCAATGAAAGGATTCAAGCGGTGGAGGTTTCCATGAAAAGTCAAAGACTGGATCTCCAACAAGATCAGCAAGCCATCCGGATGGATATCCGCAGTGCTTTTCGTAGTGTGCAAACGCAGATGCCTCGTATCGAAATTGCCAGAAAGAATGTAGAAAATGCAGAGCGCACCTATGATATCAATCTAGAAAGATATCTCAATGGTGATTTGACCGGTATTGAGTTGAATCAGTTTCAAACCCAATTGTCCAGTAAGAAAATAGAATTAGCCCAGGCCCTCATCAATTATAAAAGTCAATTGCTTGATTTGAAAATATTGACCCTGTATGACTGGGAGAAACAAGAACCCGTTTCGCTGGCCCTGGAGCGCGAGTAGAGCATACTTAAGATTTAATTTAGAAAAACATTCTATTGTGAAAAATCATATATACTTAATCGCTATTGCCCTATTGATGATACTGGCATGCGATCAACCGGAGGAACAAAGTCCAAGTATTGATATCGCGGCACCGGTCTCGGTCATAGAGATAAAACCCGATCAGCTTTCTCGCTATACGATTGCCACCGGAAACGCAATGGCGGATCAGGAAATGGAAATGGTGGCCCAACTGGGTGGGGAGTTTCATCTAAAAAATCATCCGGAATATAATCGTCCCTACAAATTGGGAGATCGTGTCAAAGCAGGGCAGCCGTTCATGGAAATAAAAGACCGGGAGTATGTCAACTCCATTAGTCTTGCATCAAAAGAAATGAACTTGAAGCTGGCCGAACAGACCTACCTCAGGCAGAAATCGGTATTTGAGAAAGGCGGAGTGACCGAAAGAGAACTTCAAAATGCAGAACTGGAAGTTACCAACGCGAGAAATGAATTGGAAAATGCCCAAATAAGATTGGAGAAAATGAAAATGGATATTCCAATCTCAGGAGTGATTGTAGAATTTCCACACTATACACCCAGCAGTATAATTGAACAAGGGGCTCCGTTGGGAAAGATCATGAATTATTCGAAGATGTATATCGATGTGAATCTACCGGAGAATACCATGCAGGAAATTAAGAAGGGGCAGGTCGTACAGCTAACCAATTACAGTATTCCGAATGATACGCTGGTGGGTAAAATCACTGAGATTTCTCCGGCGATTGATGTTGAGACGCGGACCTACCTGGCGAAGGTTCGGTTTAGCAATCCAAACCTGTTGATTCGTCCCGGCATGTTTGTCAAGACGCTCATCAAGGTCAATCAGAAAGATGATATCATCATCATCCCCAAAGAAATAATTATTTCTGACCAGGCGGGCAAGCGTGTTTTTGTGGTGAAGGAGAATACAGCATTTGAACGGATTATTGAAACCGGCATTGAGAATGAAAATATGATTGAAGTCATCAGTGGACTGGAAGAAAATGAGCGGTTGGTGGTAAAGGGTTTTGAGACACTGCGGGATAAATCAAAAGTTAAAGTACTGAAATGAAGAAGCTAACCCGATTTGCGGTTGAGTATCCAGTCACTATTTTGATGGCCGTTTTGGGCATTTGTATTCTGGGATATATTTCTTACACCCGCTTGGGAGTGGATTTATTGCCCGATATAAATGCGCCCCGTCTTTTTGTTGAAATTACGGCCGGAGAAAAATCTCCCGAAGAGATTGAAAAACAATATATAGAGCAGATCGAGGCGCTCACCATGCGGCAGCCAGGCGTTGCCCAGGTTTCATCACTGGTTCGGATTGGTTCTGCCCAGCTGACGGTAGAGTATAATTGGGATCGGGACATGGATGAGGCGTTTCTCGATCTGCAAAAATCACTGAACGATTTTAACCAGGGGGGTGAAATAGAACGAATTGGTGTCACCCAATATGACCCCAATAGCGCTCCCATTATGTTGATTGGCATTAGTCATCCGGAAATCAGTAATCTGAATGAAATCAGAAAGGTTGCTGATAATTACCTAAGCAATGAATTGGTCCGATTAGAAGGTGTGGCACAAGTTTCTCTTTCGGGTGAACTCGAGCAGGAAGTCGCCGTGATGCCTATTCCGTATAAAATGGAAGCCTTCCAAATAACCGTGGAAGAAATAGCCCAGAAAATCCAAAGCTACAACCAGAATATTTCAGGGGGTACGGTTCAGGAGTTTGGATTCAATTATACTGTGAAGGGTGTCGGAATGTTGGAAACGGAAGATGATTTTAATGAGCTGATCGTGGGATATAAAGAAGGACAGGCAGATATCAATCCTTCAGATGCCGCTCCCACCTCCTCGCAAAATGGAACTTCTGATAAAAAGACCCCCATATATTTGAGGGACGTGGCCGAAACCACCTTTACCAATAAAGATCCTAAAAACATTGTTCGTGTCAATGGTCGTCGCTGTATAGGGTTGTCCATTTATAAAGAAAATAAATTTAATACGGTAAAGGCCGTAGAAGAAGTATCTGCAAAACTGGATGATATTCGGAATGCATTACCGGGTTACCAATTTGAAGTGATTTCTAATCAAGGTACCTTTATTCAAAATGCGGTAGATGAAGTGGAGGAGACGGCATTGATAGGTATTGCGCTCGCCGTTATTGTTTTATTTCTCTTTTTGCAGCGCATAGGGACTACGTTAATTATTAGCATTGCCATTCCGATTTCCATCGTTGCAACTTTCTCCTTGATGTATTTTAATGGGTTGACCATTAATATCATGACCCTGGGTGGATTGGCACTGGGAGCCGGCATGTTGGTAGATAACGCCATAGTCGTTCTCGAGAATATTTTTAGAAATCATGAAGGGGGAGCGGACGTGAAAACGGCAGCCATCAAGGGGACGGCTGAAGTAGGAGGAGCCATTGTCGCATCGACCCTGACTACCATTATTGTTTTTCTGCCCGTGATTTATTTGCAGGATGCTGCCGGAGAATTATTTAAAGATCAGGCATGGACCGTAGCGTTCTCCTTACTATCGTCTTTGTTTGTCGCCATATTCGTGATACCGATGCTGTATCATCGATATTACCGGAGGCGCTCCCTACCGGTAAAATCAAAATCTATACAAATCACCGGATATGGTAGATTACTTAAGAGTCTCTTGAGATTTCGATGGATGGTTATTTTACTGGCCGGCTTATTAGTCACTGCCGCTGTATATATTTTTCCTTCCATCGGCACTGAATTTATGCCCAGCGCCACTACCCATTCCTTTAAGGTAGATGTAGAAATGCCGGAGGGAACCATCCTTGCCCGAACAGCATCCACCGTCAGTAGTGTGGAAGAAATAATCGAAGATGGATTGGGTGACGATCTTAAATTTATTTATAGTCATATTGGTCCTAAGACGGATCCGGGAGGAGGTCAGGCAAATGTTTTTCAGGGAGAACATACCGGTACACTTGAAGTTGCCCTGATAGATAGTACCCGGTTGGGAACCCATAAAGTGATTACCGCTCTTGATGCGGCGATGAGTGGGATACCCGGGGTAAAGCTTTCTTTTTCACCCGAAGTATCTTCTCTGAGTAGTATTCTTCGAACAGAAGAATCACCATTAATCGTGGAAGTAAAAGGAGCGGACTTAGAAACCATCGAAACCTTGACTGAAGTGGCTATGGAAAAGATGGCCCTCATACCCGAACTATTGAATCTTCGCACATCTATCGAGCAAGGTGCTCCCGAGGTGGAAATTATTTTCGACCGATTTAAGTTGGGACTCTATGACCTGGATATGAATGATGTCGTTTCACAAATACAGGGTCAATTAAGAGGGAGGAATGTCGGTAGGTTGGAACAATCCGGCGAAATGATTGACATAGAAATGCAGTTGCCGCTGCAAGGTATCAAGGCATTCGAAAGTATGCCGATCAAAGGGGGTAATAAATTATATCGACTGAACGAAATTGCCACTTTGCGAACTTCGACGGCTGCGAAAGAAATTCATCGCCGCAACCAAAATCGTATTGGGAAAGTCTATGCACAAGTAGACGAAGAAGTGCCTTTAGAATTCCTGGCAGAAAAGACTCGAAAGCAATTACAAGAGATTGAGCTGCCGGCAAACTACAGTATTACGGTAGTAGGAGATGAGGCTCGACGACAAGAATCATTGCAGAGTTTGACTTTTTCGTTGATCCTCTCCATCATTTTGGTATACATGGTGATGGCTTCGCAATTCGAATCTCTGCTTCACCCCTTTACCATATTATTGACCATTCCATTAGCGGTAGTGGGTACGATTGCTACCTTCTATTGGCTGCAAATGCCACTCAATATCATGGCGATCATTGGGATTATTATGTTAGTAGGTATTGCGGTGAATGACGCCATTATTCTCGTAGATCGGATAAATCAATTGAAAAGGGGAGGCCTTGAAAGATACGCTGCCATCGTCCAGGCGGGTCAACAGCGGATACGGCCTATTTTAATGACAAGTCTGACTACCGTGCTGGCTCTGTTGCCGCTTACATTCGGTTTTGGTGAAAGTGCTTCCTTACGGGCTCCTATGGCATGGGCTGTGGTGGGGGGATTGGTTACTTCCACTCTATTGACTTTGGTGGTGATTCCCTGCGTATATGCAGTTATTGATTTCGGAGGAAATAAAGTGGAAGGATGACATCGCTGATCCAAAGAAAGGTAACCATTTGCATGATCTTCATCGGTCTGAGTTTGTTGGGATATATTTCCTACAATCGTCTGCAGATTGAATTGTTGCCCAATGCCGAGCTGCCCATGCTGTTTGTGCAGATAGCGGCAGCCTCGGCTGTGAGCCCAGAGTATTTAGAGCAGCAGGGAGTGATGCCGGTAGAAGGTGCCATCGGCACATTGGAAGGGGTAGAAGAGATTGATACCAGGATCAGGGACAATCAAGCGTTTATTCGGGTAAGTTTCAAAGCAGGGGTGCGCTTCAAATATGTTTTTCTCAAACTGCAGCAGAAAATAGACGCGGTAAAAACCCAACTTCCTGCCGATCTATTCGTAAATGTGTCCAAGATCGACCTGCAACAATTGAGCAATCAATTTTTGGAGTTGGAGGTGCGCGGTAGCGGTGGCACCGATCGTTTGCGTACGATCGCTGAGCAAGAAATACGTCCCGCTTTTGAAAATCTCAATGGCATTGCTTCCATTAGCGCCTTTGGAGGTCGGAAAAAGAACGTCGAGATCCTGCTAGATAAGGCGGCCGCTGAACCCCACAATATAACACCACAAACTGTGCGTTCGCGGCTTAGTCAAAATTCGGGTAGCCGGACATTAGCCGGTTATTTGTATGAAGGCCAGAGAAGATATTTTATTCGCACCGCTTCCGAGTATACCGCATTAAAAGACATTGAAAATATTGTCATGGCGCTGGGTCCCATCCTTTTGAGTGATGTGGCACAAGTGTCTTTTGGGGTGGATGAAGGCACGTCTATCAGTCGTGTCAATGGAAAGGATGCCATTTCAATGACCGCAACCAAGGCCTCTCAAGCCAATATTATTGACCTTTCGCATCGTTGCCAGGAACTGATTAATAATCTCAATGAGCAACTCCGAGCCAAAGATGTAGAAGTAGTGATTCGGCAGAATCGGGCGGATGAAATGGAAGAAAACATTAACCAAATCATCAATCTATCCTTGATCGGAGGCTCCCTGGCTATCTTGGTGCTTTGGATTTTTCTTAAAGACCTGCGTTTAATTTCTATCATAGCGGTTTCTATTCCGGTATCCGTTCTGGCTGCCTTCAATTGGTTTTATGCGACAGATATTAGCATTAACAGTCTTACGCTGATCGGGATGGCTTTGGCGGTGGGGATGTTGTTAGACAATAGCATCGTGGTCCTGGAAAATATCTATCGCCTGGTTTCTGAAGGCAGGACAACCCGGGAAGCGGTGACTAAGGGAATGACCGGTGTCGCCAAGGCCATTTTAGCGGCCACACTCACCACGATTACGGTCTTTCTACCCTTTATTTTTTTCGGCAATTACTTGCTCAATATTATTGGTAAGAATATAGGGGTATCCATTATTTCTACTTTAATAATGTCCCTCCTGGTGGCACTCCTTTTAATCCCCGTTCTTGCGGCTTTAGCCTTGAGCAACACTCCCAAAAAAAGAAATTCAGTTTTCAATTTATCCAAAGTAAAAACCAGGACCGAAAGGATTTATATGGTTTTATTGAAAAGTAGTTTACGCCATCCTGCACGCACGATTGTGGGAGGTCTGCTTTTGTTTTTTATAACCACTTTCACCGTACTGGCTTTAAGTATTAATGTATTAGAAGAAGTAGAAACGGACCAGATTGATGTTTTTGTAACCATGGCCCAAGGCAGCACGCTGGAGAATACCGATAAGGTCGTCCGTGAAGTGGAATCTGAATTATCCGGTATAGAAGAGGGTGCAGATGTAAGTAGTCGCATTCGAGAGGAAGATGCCGTCGTCAGTCTCAGCCTGAAGAAAGACTTTGAGGATATTAATGATAGATCTTTTAATGAAATCAGGGCGCAAATCGAGGAGGCCACTCGCCGCATTGGTGGCGGAACGATTAGTTTGTCAGCGACCAGTAGTGACGGTGAAGGTGGTGGTCAGGATCTGGGAGGGATGGGTGCTATGGGGGCATTGATGGGTTTTGGAAATAGTCAGGAGCAAATCTTGATTAAAGGGGAAGATTATTCGCTTTTGCAACGAGTAGGTCAAGACCTGCTTTATTATGTGCAAAACTTGAGTGAAACACGAAGTGCCAATTTGAGTACTCGCGGAAGTCGACCGGAAGCGCTATTGGCCTTTGACCCTTTTACCATGGCCAGAAATGACATTGTACCGGAGAACATCGCGCAGGCTCTTCGAGATTTTGGCCAGGAGACACCCGCCGATGTTAGCTTTAAATTTGCAAATGAAGATTACAACATCATCGTTCGGGAAAGTGAAACGCAGGAAATGGGTTTCCAGACGAAATCAATGGACGATTTAAGAGAGCTGGAAGTCACGGATCAGCAAGGCAGGATTCATAAAATGAAAAACATTTCGGCCATAAGAACGGCTCAGGGTTCTGACGATATAAGACGGCTCAATCAACAAAAGCAAATTGAGCTAACGTATGCACCTTCCAGACAAGCGGAGCAATCCAAAGAATTACTGGATGCCTATAAAGAAAATATTAGCACCCTAATCGCTCAATATCCTCTTCCCCCCGGAGTAGCGATCGAATTGGTGGACGCACAAAGTCCGCTCAAGGACTTTAAACCCCTGGTGGGTGCTGCCATACTGTTGATATTTATCATTCTAGCTTCGGTTTTTGAATCGCTTTCTGCTCCCTTTGTTTTGGGATTTTCGATTCCCCTGGCGGCGACCGGTGCATTACTGGCATTGGCGATCACCGGTAATAGTTTGATGAATGCAAATGCATTAACCGGCTTTCTGATATTATTGGGAGTTATTGTCAACAACGGCATTATCATGATTGATTATGTCAACGCTTTGCGTCGACAAGGCAATCGAAAGGTGCGAGCCCTGCTGACCGCCGGAATGCATCGATTACGACCGATTCTCATTACCGCCATTACAACGATTGTAGCCATGACTCCTCTGGCATTGGGTTCGGCTGAATATGTGGGTGTGATCGGGGCACCTTTTGCCATTACTGTCATTGGAGGGCTTTCCCTGGGCACGGCGCTGACCCTGATCATGATTCCAACCGTGTACCTCGGATTAGAAAATGCAATTGCCTGGTTTCGGTCGTTGCCCTGGTGGGCTAAGTGTGTCAATATTGGATTATTTGTGGGAGGTGCATTCCTGGTATATTTCCGAGTGGATGCTTTTTTGTGGCAGTTAGCAGATATATTATTACTGTTATTCTTATTACCTGCGATTACCTACTTTATTCAAGAGAGCTTAAAGAAAGCCAATGAAGAAATTGTTCCCAGGGAAGTAGCACCACATATAGAAATTCAAAATCTGGTCAAGATATACAATCGCCCCGGGCGGTTTGCCCGAGAGTGGAGTGGCAGTGAGGCAGAATCTGCTACCGGAAAAAGTGCGCGTATTTCCTGGGGAGCAATCCTCAAGGATCTTATCTGGCAATTGCCTTTACTTGCTTTTTTAATCTGGTTTTGTTTTGATTATCTGGAAAGTGGTTTTTGGATCATGGTGATGGTGCTTGCCGTTTATTTGCAGATTTTGGCCATTTGGAGACCTTTAGCCCATAGACTTGTGACGGATTCCAGAAAATGGTGGAACCGCGTCCTTTCTATTGTAGACTCTATGATTTTTTGGCTAAGTCCGACCCTGCTGTTGATACAGGTCTCTGCCAAGTGGGATGGGTGGGGTTTTGCATTTACGCTCGGAGTTATATGGTATATGTTTTTATTTATTCAGCAATCTTCCAACTACTTCTATAAAAATGATTTGAAAATCGAACGTATTAAATGGAGGCTCCGAAGATTCTACTATCGGACCATACTCATGATTCCATTTGTAGGAAAACGACAAACACCGTTCAAAGCCCTGCGTGGAATTTCACTGGACATTGGTACCGGCATGTATGGCTTATTGGGTCCCAATGGAGCCGGCAAATCTACTTTAATGCGAATCATCAGTGGCATCTTTGATCAGAGTTATGGTAAGATTTGGATCAATGGAATCGATACGCAGGAGAAAAGAGAGGAGCTGCAAGGACTGATAGGTTATTTACCGCAAGCCTTTGGAAGCTATGAAAATATGACGGCCTGGAATTATCTCGATTATCAAGCCATTCTGAAGGGAATTACAAACCTTCAGATCCGTAAAGAACGATTAGAATATGTGATGACAGCCGTCAATATGTTAGATCGCAAAAATGAAAAAATCGGTTCCTTTTCTGGTGGAATGAAACAACGGATTGGTATTGCCGAAATTCTTTTACATCTCCCTCGCATCCTGGTAGTGGATGAACCGACGGCAGGCCTGGATCCGAGAGAGAGGATTCGCTTTAGAAATCTATTGGTGGAGCTCAGCAGAGAAAGAATCGTCTTGTTTTCGACGCATATTATCGAAGATATCGCCAGTTCCTGCAACCAGTTAGCGGTCATCGATAAGGGCGAGGTTAAATACCAGGGATCTCCTTTAGAAATGGTTGATCTGGCAGATGGATTGATTTGGGAATATCTCATTTCTGTAGAAGAATTTAGTCATGTCGGTGATGAGCAGGTGGTGGTCAATCATATTAAGGAGGGGGAGCAGATTAGAGTACGATGTATATCTCAAAGCAAACCCCACGAAACAGCCAAACTAGTTGAACCCGTCTTAGAAGATGCCTATTTGTGCCTATTGAAAGATATCAAAGCGGAAGTCCATGAATAGTTCACTTGTTCTTATCAGCCGGATTATTCGTTACAACCTGAAAATTGTTTTTGCAGGGCGATTTTTCCTTTTTCTATTGGCGGCGATTGCTTTTTATGCGTTTTTCATGGTGATCAGCGTGTACGATAATACCGAAATTAACATCGCATTTTTGTACGACATCACTTTTTTTCCGGCCTTATTACTAATCTTTTATCCGGTGGTTTTTGGTATACAGCGTGATGACGATGCCCGCATGCTGGAGATATTGTTTGGTATACCCAACTATAGATATAAGGTGTGGTTAGTGCGATTGGTTTTGATTTATTTATTGGTCTTTGTGATGCTCATCCTTTTCGCAGCACTAGGTTCTTATTTATTATATCCCATCGATCCGGTCATGCTAGCGGGGCAGTTAACCTATCCAGTCTGCTTTTTGGGTAGTTTGGCTTTCGCACTATCAACCAAAATAAAAAATGGAAATGCCACTGCGGTAGTCATGGTTATCCTGGCTTTTTTCTTAAGTATATTTAGCGAAATATTGGAGAATTCTATGTGGGATATCTTTTTGAACCCATTTGATAGTCCTGGTCAATATACGCAATTAGCTTTTCAACAAGTTATTTGGAAAAATAGAGTCTTCTTATCCGTGGGCACTATTGTTTTTGTGCTGGGAGCCCTCATAAATCTTCAGGATCGTGAGAAGTATATTTAGAGTGTACGTTGTGATTTCTCAAGTATGACCGATACTTGAAGTCTGCAGCTTTGACATATGCCTGTAAACAGCTTATTCGTGTGTAAGTAGTAGAATCATATACAGGTATTTGAAATCCTCAACTCCTATTTTGCGATAGTCAAGATACTCGTCTGAAGTTGAAAACTTCAGACAGCGGTGCGTATCAGCCCGGATTGCAAGCTCTACTTCACTTACGGATTATGTACCTACAGGTATGATTATTTAATCTATCAATTTTTGTAAATTGATACTTGATATGAATAGTCGAATATATTTTTTGATTCTATTTTTGATTTCGCTTAACCAGCTCAAAGCTCAAGATTCGATTACTTATATTCTTGATCTCAGCAAAATTCAGCAGCATGAATTAGGTGTGTTGGTTGAGTTCACAGCTGTTCCAATGGGGCCTTTCACGGTGAGCATGCCGATGTCCTCTCCAGGTAGATATGCCGCTCATAATTTTGCAAAGAATGTATATGCTGTAAATGCCTATGATAGCAAGGGTAGTGACCTTGATGTGACCCGTATTGACGTCAATGACTGGATCATCAGTGGACACGATGGAGCGGTTAATTTTACGTATACTCTGTTCGCGGACCAAGCCGATGGAACTTTTTCAAAAGTGGACAACAGGAAACTGCATTTGAACATGCCAGCTACCTTTGTATACGGTCAAGGTCTTGACGATAGACCGATTGTTGTTGAGCTTCCGACCGATCGTAAGGCTGATTGGGATGTAGCAACTCAATTGCCGAGAGTTGGACCAAGAAGGTTTGCAGCCCCCAATTATTACTATTTCTACGATAGTCCCCTGTTTTTCGGAAATATGAGATTTCGAAGGTGGACCATCAGTAATGGAGATCGAAGGGATACCATTGAAATGGCATTTATGACTCCTGATCAGGATATCCTATTAGATTCATTTGCGGATTGGACTAAGAAAATAGTCGCCGAGCAGATCGAGATATTTGGAGAATTACCTGCATTCGACTATAACCGCTACACATTTTTATGTGCATATAATCCTTATGTCAATGGTGATGGCATGGAACATCGTAATAGTACAATTTGCAGTGCTCCGATGCCATTGAAGGGGAGCAGCAAAGTATTAATCTCAACTATAGCTCATGAGTTCTTTCATGCATGGAATGTGGAGAGGTTGCGTCCTTCCTCTCTTGAGCCTTTCGATTTTAGTAGACCAAATATCTCCGGAGAATTGTGGTTTGGTGAGGGTTTCACTAGTTATTATGAATCTTTGACACAGGTTCGTGCGGGAATTATTAACCAGGAAGAATATCTAGACAGATCATCTTCTTGGTTGAATTATTTTTTATTCCATCCAGGTAGACAATTTGGAAATCCCATTCAAATGAGCAATTTTGCTCCCTTTGCCGATGCTAATGCCTCTTATGAAGACAATTTCAATAATGTATTCATAAATTATTATGTATATGGTTACGTTTTGGCATTAGGTCTTGATCTCGAACTCAGAGTCAAATTTGATCTGGATCTTGACAGTTACATGCGTTTATTATGGCATCAATTCGGAAAGTCAGAAATCCCCTATAATATAACAGACTTACAGAATACCCTCAAAAATATTACCAGGGATGAAGATTTTTCAGATACCTGGTTTAAAGACTTTGTATATGATAACAAGCTGCCTGACTTTGAGTCACTGTTTGACAGTATGGGGTTATCTTATAGACTCAACCAGGCTGATTCTTTCTCTTTGAAAAATTTCAGCATTAGTGATTCCGAAGATGGATTAATTGTCGATGGGCCAGTATTTAAGGGATCTCCCTTTTATAATGCAGGTTTGGGTAAGGGCGACATAATCAAAAGCGTGAATGGTGTGATCATTAAGGATAAGAACGATTGGAGTTTGGCTCTGCAACAACTTCAGATGAATCAAAATTACTCCATTTCATATATCCAAAATGGCTTGAGAGAGTCGGGATTCTTTGTTTTGAAACCCTCCAAGGAGCTGAAAATAGTTTTAAATGATAATGCCGATATAGAATCTATATCAAGGAGACAGCTGTGGTTGGAGTAGGAAAGTTGAATTAATATTGAATCCAATGCAAGAACACAGAGATGAAAGAGTTTACAATTTATGATTGATATGTTGTGTTACCAAATTTTTTGATAAAGGTATGGGCGCATATTGTTTGTCTTTACTTATATTTCAAATTCTCATTTAACTCTGTGAATTGTATAATATTGGGGTATATTATCTGCATTTTTTTGCCTGTTTCTTCAGCAAAATTAGGGGGTATATGCGTGGCAATTATTTCTTTGGGAGCTATTGGACTCTCTACCTTCTCCTTCGAGTCTTTACCCAGCAACATCCAATAGGGCAAAATGGCAATATCGATTGACTGTTCTGTAAGTTTTTCCTTTTTGAAAACAGGTTCAGCCAAAACCCAATCAGTATCTCCAAGGTGTAAGACTGTATGATTGTCCATACTAACTAGAAAGGCAATATTTTGGGCAGATGCATGTCGGGCATCATGGGTATGCGGACTTTTGAAGGCCTTAATAGCTATGCTGCTATGATTGACAGTGCATGCTTTTTCACTGAAGGAAACCTGCTTTAGATTTGACTGGAATTCAGATCTTGATTTATCACGAATCAAATCTATTACTTGCTGTGAGGCAACAACTAAAGACTTTGGATTGCTTATCAAAAAATCCTGACAGTACCCTGCATCGAAGTGATCTCTATGAAAGTGAGTTATTAATGCGACATCAACCTTTTTGGAGTTATCATATAATTCAGCCAGGTTGGCTCGATTTTACTGACTCTTTCTTGTCCAATAAGCCCATAGAAGACCAAGCATATTGAAAAAGTAAGTAGAAATCTCTTTAACATAGTATTTATTATTTATGCTCTTTTGCAGGTGTCCAAATCTTTCTCTCAGTATTATATGTTTACAATTGATTTCAAATCAAATCCGGAAGGTACAACTTGTATTCTGCGCACTTACTCATCTGCCATTTGGGTTATAGTAATCTTAGCCCACAAGAGTACTTTTCATCCTGTTTTACCGGAAACCGCATCTACATCCTGTGTGTACTGCAGACTTTTTACTTCTTTGACGGTATAGAAAGCCATTGACTTTTTTCTACCTCTGATTTCCCGTTCATGTTTTTCAAAATCATTAACCTGCATACCTGCTTCCCTTGCAGCATCTGCAGAGATGATTAACTCGCATGCATACTCTTTGGTCAGACTTTCCAGTCGGGAAGCGGTGTTGGTTGCATCGCCAATAGCCACCAGATTGAAAGAATCTTTATACCCCATCTCACCAATAATGACCCTGCCGCAATGGATACCAAAGCCCATACTCAGAGGTACTGATAGTTCGTCCCTCAGTTGATTATTGAGTCGATCCAGTTGCAGACGCATGCTACGCGCCGCTGCAATGGATTGTCGGCATGCTTCTGGCAGAGAACACGTATGTCCAAATACAGCCATGATCGCATCCCCTATAAATTTGTCAATACGTCCACCCTGGCTTTCCACGGCTTGGCCCATAAACTGGAAATATTGATTCAGCACAAAAACCACATCATAGGGCAGCTTATTTTCGGACATACTGGTAAACCCACGTAGATCAGCAAAGAGAATGGCTACATCACGGTCCGTCCCACTATAGTTCGCCTTATTCCACAGGGATTGTTTTAATGACACATTGGGTAAAAGCAAGGGATGGACTGTCACGGGTTTATGGGGTCGGGTCTGACAGGCCAGCCGCATGGAATGGCTTCCCCGAATTCGGGCTAGGAGTTCGGATTCTGCTGGGGTAGGGGGTGGTAAATGTTCAAGTCCGGTGATAATCTCCACGCGACAAGTAGAACAGCGTCCTCGGCCACCACATACATGAGCATGGGGAATATCGGCTTGTAGACTTGCTTCTAGCAGTGAGGTGCCTGGCATCATTTTCACGACCGTTCCTTCCAGGTACTTCACATCAATGCCACGATGCCGTTTATTAAGATACCATAGGATCTTTCGGCTAATAAAAAATAGGAGAATAAAGAGTACATAGAAGCCCGTAAATATATAAGACCAGCTTTCTTCCCAATGATACAGGTCGACTCCCCTTGGGTTATTTTGCATCTCCAGGATTTGTGACCAGGACCCATCTTGTGCCAGGCGATTCACTTCTTGTTGCGCATTGACAATACCTGCGATCGCCAGGGTGGGCAGCGCTACTGCGAGTCCTGTGAGCCAGGAGCTCCATCTCGGATACCAGCTCTTCTGTTGAATAAAATATTTGATTCCAATGGTACCGTGCCACCAGATGATAATGAGAGTCGTGATGAATATCCAGATAGCATAGCTGGGTGACCAATAGAGATAATAGGTGTAGGAATCGCTGACATCAAATAGTTCAGCGGCTATCTTGGTCTCCATGATGTGGTGCGTCAATGTCTCTGCAATCAGGAATCCGAAAATAATTTGAATCCATTCTGCTCGATGCAGGCCTTTGAAGGTCTTCTTGAAAAAGAGTTTATGCAATACCAGAATGCAGTGGATGACTACACTACTTATTACCAACCACTCTAAGACATTAAAGCGCCAAAAACCAATAAAAATGTTTCGTGCCTGCTCTAGTGGTCCGAGACCCAGAATTCCAATGGAATGATTCAATAGATGCGTGCAGGCATAAGAGAAAAGTATCCAGCCGGTGTACTGGATAATTTTATTTCGAATGTGTATAAGTTTACTTTTCCAATTCACTCTTTGACCAAAGTTTAATAGTCCTACGCATCATTTGCCTTATCAGAGTCCTAACTTGATTCGACTCAGTCAAGATGTCTCCTTAATTTAAAAATATTCTTAGAGATACCAGTCCTCGTGTTCATTATGTGCTATTCATCTAGAAAGGATGTAGGTAGAATAAGGGTATAGTGAATAGGGGTACTTTGCTCGAAGGCTTTCTTGATCTCCCAAGGTGTATTAAGTGCTTCATCTCTGGATGGTTTACTGCAAAGATTTAGCTCTTCAATGCAGGTAAAAGGCCACGATCGGGTACATTTCTTCGGATCACTTTGCACTCATTTTTGATCCGAAATCTAATCCTTATTCTAAGCTCAGACAATATGTCCTTTACTGCATGATTACATCTCAGCTGCTGCAATTCCCTCTCCTCCATCCATATCTTGTTCCAGTTGTGGGTCAAATCAGGCGAAATTTCACTAACTTCTAGTGGAAGAGTAATTCACAAACAAAACAAAACGAAAATGAACAAGATTATTATCGCAGGTGTCGTCGGAGGTGTTGCAGCATTAATACTTGGGTATCTCATCTGGGGGCTAGCCCTGGCCAGTTTTCTTGAGACGAATGCCGGATCCGCAACCGGGGTCATGAGAGAAGAGTCCGATTTTTTATGGATTCCTATGATACTTGGCCATCTCTCCTGGGGTATTCTCCTTGCTTACATCTTTGGGCAATGGGCAAACATCAGCACCTTTGCCACCGGTGTAACTGCAGGGGCAACGTTGGGATTTTTGATAGGATTTACCTATGATATGATAAATTTGGGATCCACCCACTTAATGACCTTGACGGGGTCTATTGTCAATATTATTGCAATGACCATTGTATCTGCATTGGTCGGAGGTGTGGTGGGAATCATGCTGGGAAGGAGTAAAGAATGAAATTGTTGGGTTTTTCTGCATTGGTAGTGCTTATTCAATTATTGCTAGAGTTTCCTGTTAGCTACCATTTTATGGACCATTGGTTGTCTGGTTTTACGATGCCCCTTATTCAGAAGTTATAGTAATTGGCTGTCTTTTTTGAGAAGATGGGTCAGGCCTTACCGGTAAGGTCAAAAGGAAGGCCCGAACCAAAGTAATGCCGAATTCATTCGGCGCCAACCTATTTAGTGCCAATAGCGGTCTGCAGTATTTTCGATTATTTTTTCATTCTTTTAATCCAGGAAGCTAGAAACCGAACCCCGTTAGCATTGGCCTTTATTTTTCAGGGCTAGTATTTTTCGGCTGTCTTATTATATGGTATGTCAAGCCCTGGCGGTCGCCGAGTGAATTCGGCATTACATCGTCTCAAAAGGCACAAGTTGCCAAAATTTGAAATTCAAGGAACGGAGACGGTATTGTTAATACTTCAAATAAATGTCAGATGCAGGAATTTAGACAGATAGTAATCTCTACTTAATAGTAATTGAATGCTTAAAGGGTACTAAGCCGCTCATATACTAGTGCTGACTTTTACCTTTAAGGTAGCCGAAATGTGTAGAGTATACCTCACTATCAAAACGGTGAATACTGGATAGTCTTATTTCGACTGTGTCACAGCTTATTTTTCCAAGTCACCATTTGACCAAAATTAAACAGTCCTAAGGATCACTTGCCTTATCGGAATCCTAACTTGATTTGACATTAGTATAGATGTTTTCAATATAAACATACTCATAGAGATACCTATCCTCGTGTTCACGATGGGCTTTTTGATTAGAAAAGATTTAGATAGAAAGGAGAGTGTTGTGAATAAGCGTACTCTGCTCGAAAGTTTCTTTTGACTTCCAAGGAATATTGTTTGATTGGTTTTGATCTCTGGGTGATTTGCTGCAAGGATTTAACTCTTCAATGCAGAATTACATGATTTGTTCCTGATTTCGTCCAGAAATGTTATTTTGTTCCTGGAGGAGATCAATACCCGCTCATCACACTTTGCAACAAAGAAAAATGAATATTACGTTTACGAATGGATAGAATATGAGCTGTTAGGACTTACTCTATTCATTTGTAAAGTGATATTAATTCTTTAACTTGGAATCTGTAGCCTAGCTACTATTAACTGGCAAACTTAAGCGTAACTTTCTGCAGGAAATAATCAGAGATTTGACGATTACCATTCATTGATGATCTGGACTACATGGTACAAATGACAGATAGTCAGGATGATGAAGATAGAATAAGGTTGCTTTACTTGAGTTGACAGATACTCCAAATCAATGGTAAATCTTGCTTGCAAGTTTAACCTGAGATGGGTTTACGTTACGCTAACATACGGATAAATTCTTCATATCATAAACCTCAATAAAATGAAATATTTAGTATCATTATCAGTAATTACTTGCATGTGTGTATTTCAAGTTTACGCCCAAACAACGGCTGTATTGCCAGCCTGGACAATAAAATCAGGCGGCACCGTTCTTGGTTACTTTATTTCTGATACGGGCGGTGATATAATCTTTGGCGTAGAAGACGGTAGTACTACTGCACCTGTCAAGATACGTCGATCCGGTGGTACAATATATTTGGAGGGAAATGAGCCTAGAGTATTCTACACAGGTATGAATTGCACTGGGACGGTTTACCTGAATGACCATGACAGTGACGCTGTCAAAGCTGGGACAAATATCCTGGGAGCAACCTATGCAGTTGGAGCCAATCCTGGCAATTCAGCAATACTTGAATTATATAAGGGTACAGGCAGCTCAGTAGGGGATCCAGGTCTTCAATCTACTTATATCAATGGTGGATGTACGAATGGTTCCGTCTTTGGTACCGAATTTCGTACGGCCACTTCTATCCTTACTTTTCCTTTTTCCACTCCCATTTCAGATGGAACCATAACGATGGAGTAGTGATATACATTACCAGGGTAAAATATTCCATACAGCAATTGACTTAGTTGATAATCATTATTCTCATCAAGCTTAACTTCTAGCAGGGGATGATATTATTAGGCTTCAAATGGTATATCTTTCTTTCCATCCATATTTGGGTCATAGGTTGGGAATGCGGTATACGATCGTTCAGACTCTCGTGGTGATAAAGTCAAAAGCAAGGCCCGAACCAAAGTAACGCCGAATTCATTCGGCGCCTGCGTTGTTCGTGCCAAAAGTATCATGAAGTATTTTCAATAATGCTTTCATTTCTTCAACCCAGGAGACCAGAAACAGAACCCCGGCAGCATGGAGGTGTAATATTTTCCATTGAGGACTGCTTATTTAACTGTGAGTACAAATAGCGGTCTGTTCTCAGGGTGATTCACCTAGATGATATCTCCATGGAATTCTGGCTTGCACATAGTCTTATTTAGAAGGAACCTAATGAAATGTTTTGGAAATTAGAAGGGATAAAGTCGTGCCAATGGCTCTGTCACACTAATGGTTTGTCCAAGCCTATTCCGTTGAAAGTGTTTTCGTGCATTTAATTACTGTGCGACAGATACAGAGGTAATTATTTTGATATATAGATAAATTACATTTTTTATAAAATTTGCAATATCCTCGTTTTATCTTTCTATTTGTCACTACCTGTGCTCGCGGTCAAATCATTGATAGTTTTCCATGGTTTAAATTAGATAAGATTCCTAATGTCAATGGCACATTTAAGTTGGCAGCTCAGGATGTTTATCAGAATCTTTCCTTTGATAATAGAGAGGCCCGGGTAAAGAATACAGATGCATATAAGACTAAATTTATTGCGTGGGAAAAGTTGATAGCTAAAGGTCAAGGTGGATCATTGATTGCCGCACAAGATGTTAAATCCGCAAAATCAAAGTATCCAAGTGATGGCCCTAAGGACTTAATGGCCAGACATGCAATGTTCATAGGAAGTTGCTTAGGAAACTGGAATAAAATATAGGTTCCTTGTTTTCGAAAGGGAAAATCAGTGCAGAAAATGTAGTGTCACGGGTTGATCTTTCATACATTCATTATATGAAAATGATCCTAATCAAACTCCTGACACTCATCTGTTACCTTACGCTCCTAATCGAATACGAAACGGCCATTGCCCAGACGGCAGATCATACCTTTATCTATGGAGACGCATTACCGGATGCTCCCGAACTTGCTCACCGAGGTGATTATAAAGTGGGGGTTCGGACGCTCACTTTCGTTAATAAGGATCAGGTGGACGTACTGAATTCAGCTGGGGGTGTGGATCCTTTGTACGACCGGTCACTTAAGGTGGAAATTTGGTATCCTGCTATTCAGGAGGTAGGAGAAAAGGAACTGGTGATGTATAATCAGGTGATGGGTCAGTATAATAATCCGGAGCGACCTATCATCCCCTTTACCTTTTTGGGTAGGGCGATGCGAGGAGCTGAGCCTGTACAAGAAGAGGTTGCATTTCCATTAGTGATTGTTTCTCATGGTTACACAGGTTCAAGATTGCTCTTTACATACCTCACAGAAAACCTGGCCTCCAAGGGATACGTAGTTGTATCCATTGATCATACTGAATCCACCTTTCTGGACGCGGAAGCCTTTCCAAGTACCCTTCTAAATCGTGCAAAAGATGATTTGTTTGTTTTGAACCAGATGGAGGAATTAGGAAAATCTGGAAGTGGGAGTTTTTTATCGGGCCTAGTAAATGCGCAGTACGCCGCATTGATTGGCTATTCCATGGGAGGATACGGGGCATTAAATGCAGCGGGGGCCGGATACAGCCAGGCAGCGGCGACTTTATTCACGAATTTTACGGGTGGTAGTAATGCCCTGGATGTACTAACTACAAACCATCCTGATTACATGACTTCGTACGATGATCGCATAAAGGCTGTGGTTGCCTTCGCTCCCTGGGGTATGGAACGCGGTGTTTGGGATGCCGAAGGGCTGAAAGGTTTGAAAGTGCCAACATTTTTTGTGGCTGGGAGCCAGGACGATATTTCAGGATATGAAAAGGGAATCAAGGCTATCTATAATGGTGCGATAAACTCTGACCGATACCTGCTTACTTACGAAAATGCCCGTCATAATGTGGCGCCAAATCCTCCACCAGTCGAGTCACTGCAACCGGGACTTCATTTTGATGAATACTATCGCTATGCCGATCCAGCCTGGAGTGAAGAAAGAATAAATAACATTAACCAACATTTTGTTACTGCTTTCCTGGGTGTTCATTTGAAAAATGAAGACTTTGAGAAATACCTGGACATAAGTGAGCATTCCAATGATGGAGACTGGCCGGGGTTCAAACCTCGCTCCTCCACTGGGCTGGAATTACTGCATGCTTCTCCTGCGGAATGATTTCTTCTGATTCTTAGTTTACAAAAATGAAGTTAGAACAACTGATCAAAATCAGCCACACCCACTCGGATCCCGAAGTCCTGATAGCCCCAATCGCGAAAGGAGGTCACAAACTCAATGCGCAAGACACGGAAGATATAGTTTAATGAATACCCCACTTCAAAATAGTGTTCAGAAGAAGGAGTCTCCAACCAATTGACAAAGAGGGATTCTTTCATGCCCGTGAGACGTACTTCCGGGATCTGTGAAAACAGGAATTTTCGAAATTGATAATTGGTGAAGACGGAGAGGTAATTTTCACTCGTACTAAATTCATAGTAGGGAAGCAGTCGATACGAGGAATTGTTATCAAAAGGTGTTAGAAAGGTCTGGTTGCCTTTAAAATGTTTGAATTCTGGCAATGGGATATTACCGGCATTGAAAAATGTACCTGCCTGCACATTTAATGCCAGTGTACCGCGTATACCGTTAGGAATATCTTGTTTCCAACCCACTTCCAACTGTTGATAATCCACATAATCCGAAATGGGTAAGGCCACTTTGGCTTTTACAGAAACCTCAGGGGTCGGTCCATCCAGAGCTCGTCGTTTTCCATTACTGATTTTATATTTTAACCAAGGATGCCATTGCACATTCGCAGAAATAATGCTCACATGATAGTCTTCAAAGAAGGTGTCACCAATCTGGCGGTTGGTGGGAAAGTTGCTGGTCAGATCATATTTTTCACTATTAAACCAGTGTAGGGAGGATCGATTGGGCAGGCTCCGATTTTGCTCCTGACTAATTTCTATTTCAGCCTCCACACGATCTGAGAATTTACGACTATACGTTACCGAAAGTCTTTGTAGTTCTAATATTTTGGCATAATTACGTTCCAGAAATAACGTATAAAAATCATTGAGGTAGGGGTCGATGGCAGGTTGTGGATTGTATTGATGGGTCGAGCGACCGCCTTTAAATGTCCAGGCTCCCTTGGAGCGACTGCCGGTACTAAACTGAAAGTCAGGATTCAGCCGATTCCTTGCGATACTATAATGCAGAATAGATTTAAAGGAGATATTTTTCTTATTGTTTCTCAAATATAAAGGTAGACCAAAGTGATACCCTTCCACGGTGTTGTAGTGCAGGGTGGTAAAGGGGCTCTCCCATCCGAACACAGTATTACTACCGATTTTCTGTGAATGGCCAAATAGTATACTTCCTAATCCAAAGGAGGACTTTTTCTTACTTGAAGAAGTGGTGGAAAGTGAGTCGGTCGAACTGCTGTCCTGGGCGGTGGCATTTTGGACGGTCTCCATACTGTCCATCCGCTGATATCCTCGCACTTCATAGGTGGTCAGCGGAATGGGCCGCACTTCCTGCCAGTATCTGTCATCTCTTTTGTGCGCATTGGAGTCGATTTCGAAGTTTTCGATCTCTGTCACCAGATCCAGCGTGTCGTGTTGATCTTCCAGTTGATTTTGCTTTTCGTATTCGCGCATGATCTGGCGCAATTCCTTCCGCGACACCTCCTCTCCCTGGGCCAATTTTTCCATGGCCTCATCATTGGAAGTCTTACGAAAGGCCTCTGCAGATTCTTTTTTCTTTTCCTTTTCGATCGTTTCATCAAAGAGGTAGAGACGATCCGGCAAATCGGCATTCAATTGAATATCATAATCATTTATTTGTGCAAAGTATTGGTACTCAAATTCAAACCCAAAAAATCTTCCGGTGACGGTATATGTATGATTTATGGGGAGCCATACGGACTCCTCGATGGGATGATACACCTGCTGACATCGAAATTTGATACCCCAGATGTAGGTGGATAGATCGAGACTATGGATACTCCAGTCCTGATCAACGATGTACAGGATCCCCTCAAATACCTGATCACCCCTACTTTTTGGAGTGACTCGAATCTTGTTGATGTCTTTTCCAAACTCACTAAAGAAGCCCAGGTATTCAAATTTGTAGTAGGCAAATGCTCTGGGAGACAACGGAGAAATGGCATTTGCCAATTCCGGCTCATAGAAGCTCCCATTGATGAAACTTTGTGGGCTGGTATTGTTGTCTTCTCCAATCGATCGCACCGAGATCACTTTCTCTGAATATTGGTCCGGTCGTTTATAAGAGATTTCACTTACAGACTCCACCACGAAAGCGGTGGTGGTATCCATCCCTTCCTCTTCCATTGCCTTAAGTATCCGTTTGCGGAATAGTCGGGGCACATCCTTGATCCGGCCACTGCCTTTGATATAACTTTGGGCCGAGTATGCATCCACCTGCAAGGTGTGGTATTCTGCCTTTGCTATGGCTCTCCGCATGATCGTGTAGGCAGGATCTTCCATGTTATCACCTACGATCACTTCTTGCAAGGATATGGGCTCCTCCACTAGTACGATCGTCATATTCAGTTGATCCTCAGGACCAAAATCGATATGCTTGGTATGATATCCCAGGTGCTGAAATCGGATTTCGTGACGTCCCTGCGGCAGCACCAGCTCAAAATCACCGTCTTCGTTACTGGCCGTTCCCTTCTGTGAAGTCCGGTCAAAGATAGTGGCATAAGGAATAGGATGACCGGATTCATCCACGATCCGCCCCGATAATGTTTGGCCAATGGTCGGCAACGTAATACCAAGTAACAATAGAATGAGTAGCGATCCCCTCATAGAGTTGTTTTAAGGTAAAGCGTATATCACATGCGAAAGTTACGGTGAAGGTCCAACATTCTGGTCAACCTTATAATTTTTACGACCAGGGAAGGGATTTTATCAACGAAAGTTGGATTCCTTTGGGTACTTGGAGAACAGTGACCTTCGGTCAAGCTGCAGTCTCCATAGGGTAGCGGGAAAGCCAAAAAATCAACATTTCTATGATTCGACCGATTCAACAAAAAAATACACTTTTTCAGTCCTGTCTCTTGCATCCAGTGTTCCTGTATTTTATTTGAAGTTTATCTTGGATTTTATCGAAAGGTCCACTGCGTGGGGCTCCCGCAGAATTGCGGGACAAAAGTCTAGTCGGGTCCTACGCTGAAGCTTCGGACCCCGAGAACGAATAATCTCAATAGAGACCTCAAACTATTCAAAAGAAATTCATAGGTGGCGATTGCTCACTTGGTTTCAGGTCATGCGGCTCTCTGTCAGCTTGTCTCGTCCCGAGCTGAAAGCTGGCATAATCGCTGTATTTTCTTATTGAAACGGTTAACCTCTGTAATTATGGGTGCAATGAATGAAATCATAATATCCACTAAATTACTGCTGTAAGAAAATAAGACTTTCAGTACGTGTCCCCTGTGAAATTTGTATGAGAAGGAAGCAGATCTATTCCTTGATATATACAACAACTCTGTATGGTCTTACATCGATTCAGTATGTTCATTCGTAAGGATGCTATTTATCCAGTCGTCAATTGTGGATAAATAGTCAGGATGTAATTTATGCCAATAGGGAAAATCACTTGCTTCCACCTTGTGCATGGAATGAGAGGCTCCCTCTAGCAAAACTGTTTTAAATTTATTATTACCTGATTTCTTCAGTGCATCCGAGATGAGTGTATAGCTGTTTGCAGGTATTATTTCAT
Organism: Saprospiraceae bacterium; assembly: GCA_050298535.1. Lineage (GTDB taxonomy): Bacteria > Bacteroidota > Bacteroidia > Chitinophagales > Saprospiraceae > JABDMH01. The sequence continues at coordinate 104,638 of JBNKUI010000031.1, read as the reverse complement.
CCATTTGTCCTTGTATGATGAGAAGGGGTTGTTTTGTGGATTCAAGATGTGGTAAAGGACTATATAGAAGTTTTTTATCCGTACGAACCTCCTCCAGATTTGGTATCCATATATGTTCAAACCATGGTTGTGTCTTATTTTCATTGATTGATGCTTCCAAGTCTGATCTCGTTAGCCTGCCTCCTATAAATTCAAAGACTTTTCGTTCTAGTTTTACTGCATCCTCTACTTCATTTCCGAACAGTTCCTCGTTCCTGTTTTTCCAGTAGTTCAAATCGCTCTCTAGCAGTGAGACACCGGGGCAACTTACCAAAATTCCATATTGAATGTCTTCTAGTTCATTTAGGACAAGGGGTATTTTAGCGGCTCCCTGACTACTACCCAATATCCCAATTTTCTGGTGGGAAATTCCTGTCTTATCTGAAAAGTAATTGATGGCATTAATGTCATCCAGTGAAAGCTCTTCGATTGAAGCTGTTTCCCAATCACCATCGGAGTTTCCTGTACCTCTTTTGTCATAGTGAAAAGTAGTAAAGCCCTTTTGCGCAAATAAAATGGCTTCTGATCTTGAGGCACTCCTGTCAGCACTGCCGGATGACGTCAGTATAACTAGTGCTTTATTTTCATTGTTCTCCGGGTGCCAAATAGTTCCATTTATTTTCAATCCATTAGATTCAAAAATCACATCCTCACTTGTTTGTTTCTGAGTGCTTTTTGCTTTCTCTTTTTCAAAAACATAGGGAACTATGACAGTGTCAACGGTGAGAGATCCTTGCAATTTGCTATTGTTCTCACTCCATTTGTTTTTAAAAAGGTACGTATAGAAGTCACTTTGCAGTCTGAAGCTTATAGAATCACCATTTACTTCAATGCCTTGAAGGGGAATTCGATTTGCGTTTTGTTCTAAACTTGAGAAGTATACATAGAAATTGGTTGAGTCTTGTTCTATTTCAACTAGGATCCTGTCTGAGAAATTGCCATAGCTAATTATTCCACTATATTTTCCTGTCTTTTGACTCTTTTTAATTTCTGAATTATGAGCGCATGAAAGTATTCCAAGTGCTATGAAGAATATGATAATTATCCTTTTCATTAGTAATTATGGCTGTTTGAAGGAGAGCGAGTAGATCATGTACAAAGTTACAGCAGGATCCCCGGAATTAGGCCAACGGGGAAATTTATCCGACAAAACGTCGAAATGATTCTTCAAAGGTATATTTAGTGGTAACTGATGAGCAGTTCTGAATAGAGTGGGTAAAATTTATTACCAGATTCAGGAAGAGCAATTCTTCGAATGGGAAGATGATCATCCCTCAGTTTGAACTTAGTGGTTCTAAGATGTAATCGCAAGGAATTCAACACATCAACAATTCGAAAATTGACCAGGATATTCTTCGTGTCTTTGTGCCCGTAACACTTGAGTGCTCTAAAGGAACTTAGGGGCTCAAAAAAAATAACTGCAATATTCATAGTTCAATAACGACAAAAATTCCCCACTTCCAACTCCTGACGCCAGACATCTAACAACAGACATACCACTCTACTCCCCACTTAATCTCACCCTAACAATCTCTTGATCTGCCATTGTATATGCCGGGATCCTTATCTCCAGTCTTTTTAATCCCGAAATTATCCGGTCCAATGGATGGGGAGGAGGGTCCAAAGAAATAATGGATAAATGTAAATCAGGATGAGATAGTACATCGAGGGACAGAGATTTCCCGTCTTTTGATAAAATTGCACCTCCCTTTTTTAATTGAACATCGGCGGTGGTCATTAATTGCCAGGTGACCATCTGCGTTTGATCATTTTTATATAAGTGGTCCTCAATTGTAATAGAGTGATTATTTTCTTTAGTAAAAGTCCGGTGAGCCTGATTTAAGGTATTTCCCAATACTGGGCTTAGATCATAGGTGACACTGGGCCGTGCACCCGCATTAAATTCAAGTATCTTGCTCATGCCATCCACCTGATGGAGATTATTATTGACTGATATTGTACTATGTCCAAAGTTGTTTTTGGTGATTAATGTCCAGCGTTCACAATCCTGACATCGACCCCATAGGTCAAACCCGGTTTTTTCTAATTCATGATATGGTTGATTTCCAGGGTCCACGACCCAGCGCACACCATCTAATTCGAAAATAAAGGATCCGGCATCCATGTTGCCATGATTCACACTGCCACGGCCACCCTTTGAGCCGAAGTAATAGTCAGCCGTATCATTCGGATCACTGGTAAAAATCGCAATTGGATTGGTGCCCTCACCTTTCCAGACTATTGGTATTGGATTGTCTTGTTCACCATTTTGATATTGTGAGAGCCAAACGAGTCCAGGACCTGCTATTCTCGAAAGTTTGCCCATACGTTCCGGATCCATCATAAAACGATCTACTTCAAGAAAATGGGGGTTACTTGTGTATTTGGCAAACCAGGCCAGGGTAATGTCTGGGGTTTCACTGCGGCTATCTCCACAGTCCGCATAGTTGTAGTACATTCCTGAGGGGGTGTTTGACAAAACACGAAAAGTAGCACTTTCTACAAATGCAGGATAATCCGCTAACCCAAAATTGCTTTCAAAGGCAGACTCTAGCATCGCGATGGTAAGCACAGAAAAACTAGTACCATATTCCCAGTATGTTGAACCCTCTGGATATACACCATCAGGTCCATAGGCTTTCATGGCATGAGGTATTCCTTCCAGGGCACGATGAATGGTCTTTGCAGCCAGAGAGGGTTCCTCATCTGCGATCACAAGTGCTGCAGCGATCATACCGGCATGACACACCTGATTCCAATTATTATCACCATCAATCCATCCAGTATTTCCGTCTGGATTATAGCTGGGCTGAATTCCTTTCGTTCTTAAATTTTCCTTGACAAGTTTTATCGTCTCTTTTGGTAGACCATCTTTTGACCAATCTAATCCAATCGCCATGGCCAGCGACATTTCTGCCACATCCAGGAAGTGCGAGGGATTCCAGTCACTGAATGCACATACAGCCAATAGCTCCTCATTTATTTTTTCCAAAACCTCTTCGTTTTTTTCTACCACATATACCATTCCCAGCATACCCATGCGATACAGCATCTCGCGGGAAATACTCAAAAGTCTCCTACCCGTTTGTATGCGTTCCAGAGGCGGTTTGGTCATGATTTCCTGGGCATTCAATTGGATGGCCTCGTAGTAGTTTTTGACCAGGGTATTAGTCTTGAGTTCTTTCAATAGATGTTGCTTGATCTCCTGGTTGAGTACTAGTCTGGGGCCTTTCTTTGGTAAATGCTCCTTGAGGTATTCTTCCGTGATAGGATTGTCCAATTTGACAAGTGTAGATTCAGCATCCTGACCGGACATTTCTGACGTTAGAATGCAAAACAATATGAGCAGTAAGGTAGAAGCGGTTGATCTCATCATAGTTTCCATCTGGTTTAGGCAAGGTCTGAATATACGACAAGTAGGGATGGACACAAAGAGGGACTATGCTGAGTGGCAAAGTCGGACAAGTGCATTTTGGAAAAGCTTTTATCTCAGGATCTAGAAATCTAGCTGATAGCTGAGAACCGGTACAGCTGATGCCTGAGTACGAAATCCCCACCTATTAGAATCAGCATTGAATTCGTGATCGATCACATCAATATTCTTAATAGAAGCAACATTTTGCACGTCTAATGAGAGGGTCCAGCTCGTCCTGTTGCCGTTTTTTCGATAAGATATGCGGAGGTCCGGTCGAAAGTATGATGAAACCCTATCAGTAAATGCTCGACTATGATCGAGTATAGGTCTGGAGGGATCTTCAGCATTACGAAACGTGGATAGGATCGGGGTAATGTAGCCTCCAAGTCCGTACAGTATTCTAGTGCCGAGCTGCAAGGTAGAACGGGGACTAACATTCCATTCCTTTCCTCCCATGAAGCTGGAGAAAAAATTACTATTAAATCGGGTATTTCTTTTCACCCCATCTAAAGCCTCATACTGCGAATTTGAGATGGATGAATTAAGGATAAAAAAGCTTCTGTTGGAAAAATATTTTTCCAAAGTAATGTCAAGGCCAACGTTGATAGCGCTGCCCTCGCTCGTCAGAGCTTCTGTAGTGAATCCGTCGATTTCATTGATCAATGAGTAGGTGTCAGTGGGCTGGATGCCCACAGGGATATTATCAAGGAATTGAAGATAGGGTTCTAGGGTCAATCTGTAGTCGGAAAATTGTTGTTGAAATGAGGCAATGAAATGATGGGATTTGAGCAATTTTAGATCCACATTTGGTTGAGATATGTTACCATTTATATCTTTGATCCTTGCAAAATAATGACCTATTGGTAAGGTGGTTGAGTGCTTACCGTATGCAATAGAAAGTGAGGAATTATCATTTAATTGATATTGTATGCCAAGTCTGGGTTCTATTGAATATGAATTATTGAGTGTAAATAAGACCGTGTGGAGGCCCACATTAAAGGTCCAACGTACATTATTATGAATTGTTAGATTGGCATAAGGTTGCAACAAGAAAGTATTGCCCTTCTCATCTAATGATATGAGTGGTTGCGGAAAAGTCTTTTTCTTACTTAGGTCATAAGATATTTGAGTAGAGAGTAATCCAACCTGCGCGGAGAAGCTTTGAGAAACTTTTCTAATATATGTGCTATTGAATGCAACTCTTGTATCGGTGTAATTTTCGTCATTGATGACAGACGGAATTTTCTGAGTATTTAGACTGTCATTTCTCCATATTATGCTTTGACCAATTCCTGCCAGGCTTAATTTTAAATAGGATCGATCATCCAGCAGTGCCTGATAGTTGAGACCGAGTACACCCATTTTGGTGTCAAATTTTCTGGTGTAATAATCGCCAAAGGATTGCCAACTTTCAGTATCTGGTAGAGCATCTTCCATTTCCTTACTTATACCTCCCAGACCCCATATTGAGAACTGATGTTTATTATTATCACTGGCAAAGTGTGTTTTAAAAGCAAAATCTTGAAAGGTATTTGACTCCCGTTCGTCCACGAGATGAATGTCGAATGCATCCAAAATACCAAGGGTCGAGTAGCGATAATTAAAGAGATATGAGCTTTGTCCTTTATTAAGGGGACCTTCCGCTGAGAAGTCCAATCCAAGCATACCCGCCCTTGCAGTATACTCTTGTTTTTCTTTATTTCCATTTCTGAAGTGAATATCAAATACGCCAGAGATCGCATTGCCATAGTTAGCTGCAAAAGCTCCTGCAGAAAAATCGGATTTGTCTAGCATTCCCACACTGAAGATTGTGATGCCTCCTCCTGAAGATCCAATGCGGGCAAAATGATTGGGATTGGGGATGTCCACTCCCTCAAGCCTCCAAAGCAGTCCAAAGGCAGGGTTACCTCGTATAACCAGATCATTTCGATTGTCTCTTGCAGGTTTCACTCCCGGAAATCCTACAGCCATTCGACTCGGGTCATTGGCACTGGCCGGATATCTCTGAGTCTCATCTGCCGAAAATGAACGAGTACTGACCATAGATAGATCATTGAGCGCCTCATGAGGATGACTGAAAGCACGTACCACCACTTCATCTGCCTGAATCGCTACTTCATCGAGTTCGATTTTTATAAATGTTTCCTTTGCGGAATTAATGAGAAGATCATCTATGATAATAGTTTTGTATCCAAGGTATCGGCAAGTAATCTGATGTCTACCTACTGGAATGTTTTGCAGTTCAAAACTACCATCGAGGTTAGTTACAGTAGCTCGATCCACGACCTCAATCGTTGCGCCAATTAGTGGCTGTTGACTAATCTTATCTACCACTAATCCCCTCATTAATTGACTAGGGGTCTGGGCGGACAGCAGGTCCATATTAGGAAATGATAATATTAAGATAATTACATGTAAAAAGGTTGACGGTTTCACTTGCTGCGATATTTAAATAGTTTGATATTGAATTTCAGAGAAAAGCTGGGAAGGACATTGACAGTTCTATCACTGCTCTCATCCCCACATGACCAGAAGCATGATTGGCTAGGTTCACGATTCGTTTTGTAGTCCACCTCGGCGATCAAACCGAGTCCAAGCTCAAGATTTAATTGATCGGAAATAAAGATGTCCCTACCCAGCCGAGTTTTTATATATAAGTATTTATCGACTGAAGCTTCTTTCTTATCCTTTATTTTACTCAAGCCCAAATTGATGAGCCAGGCAGATTTTGAAGGGGTGTCGGACTCTTGTTCTATGTAGGCGTAGAAATCAAGTCCTACCGTGGATAAACCGGAATCATTCCTCAGGAATCCACCAGTATTGGCTCCGATTTTGATATTGCGGTGTCGAAATCCTACTCCTAGATTCATTAAGTCTGGAAGTCCAATCCCCAATGAAAGTTCTAGAGGTTTTTGTGCCTCAGAAGTATTGATAGATGTAAACAAACATGTAATACTAACTACACTGATTATAAGAACTTTTGGGCGGAAAATATTTCTGGAAACTGTATTTTTCATTTGATTAATTTTTCCAAAATTTGAAAGATTAGAGGTGGCACTTTGGGGCACATGTATCATTTTTTAGGGATTTTGTAACACTTAATTTAGTTGTGACCGCTGAATCTTAAATATCTTCAAGATGAATTTCGCAGAGAAACTCGGAATGACCCTGGCAGTGTTTTTTCGCTCTTCACATGAAAAGAGAAAGCAGACAGAGGAGGTCTTTGGTTCTGTAGTCTCATGGCTTAATGGTGCCAGAAGACCCAGAGTCAATTCAATTCCCATCTCATTGGAAATCCAGAGTTCTCGACCAACTCTGCTTTTGAGGTATGCTAGTTGTGGGAGTACGTATCAACATATTTTAGATGGCTGACACTCAAATTCACAAACCAATTAGACCTAAGTGAATCACTGTATTTATTTCCTATAAGGGTATGGAAGTCCAATCCGTAGGTTTCACCTTTAATTGCCTCATTCGAAACGAATCCCAGGTTCAGTCCTACCTTGATTCCTTGATAGGAGTACCGAATACCAATATTATTTAAATCTGGTATTCGGGCCCCGATTGTCAGTTCTAGAGGTTTTTGTGCGTGGCAATCTGTGTGAGATATAAGAATTAATAGTGAAAGGAATACGCTACTGTAAGTGAGACCTTCTCTAATTATTTTACAAATGAATGCTTTCATAGGGTCTGATTTATATGAATTCATGAGGCATTAAAGCGAGCATTATATCTTGGCATTGACTCTCACAGCGATGCTTGGAAGCAGCTTGGGTATTGCAAAACCACCGCAGAACCAACAGGATGGTTGTGGTTCCTTTTCTCTATATGAATACTTAAGTTCATAAATTGGACCCAGCGACAGATCAATGCTCACAGCGCTAGAAATAAAGAATTCACGACCCACCCGTCCTTTGAGGTAAATCCATTTTTCTATGGCATACTCTGTATTTTCCTTCAAACTGTTTACACCCAAATTGATGAACCATGTAGAGCCATCCATCTGCTCAGCATTGCGACCAAAATGACGGTAAATATCAAACCCTAGAGTAAGGATTGAACTGGAAGGTACTCCTCCGATAGTGAATCCAAATTTCGTTTGATCAGCTCTATATCGAACTCCGAGAAAAAGTGTTTCAGGCAGTCCAATTCCTGTTGAAATTTCCAATGGCTTTTGGGCATTTGACGCGGATATGCTAATGTAAAGAATAAAGGCAGTAATAAGTCCTTTAAGAATATTCCTGATGGAGTCTTGTAATTTAGTCTTGTTTTTCATACGGATTGTTTCTTACGAAATTGACGATATCATGAGGATGTACCCTGTCATTATGTACCATCTTCGAGGAAGTTTGTAACAATTTTTCGATGAGGTGGTCGTATGTAACATGTTCGTGATATTGTAACATCCAGAACATGGTCAGTATGAGAATCCATGGCAGCAGATACTTAAGTCCAGTAATTCAGTAACCTGAATTATAAATCTTCGAGAAATGGAAAATTAGATATCTGATCTAATGTTTATCAGATCAAGAGGGTTGTAAATGAATACCCTGAGTCATCCATTGGGATGGGTGAATGGTTTGGGGCCGCTTCTTAGTCCTTCCAAGGTCTCTGAAATCCCGATTGCATTGTTACGCCTACCTACTAGCGAATAGATGGTGTGGTTTTGCGAGTGTAGGTGCTGCATAGTGCAATTCTGATTTCTTGCTTTTTCTTTTCAGTGACCAGGGTAAAACTAAGTTGGTGACCCAGGGTATCATATTTCATTCAGGGGGTTTGTTTCCTCAAATATGAGGTGATCCGGCTGATTGAGCCGGGTCATTTGTACCATAATTGGGGAATTTTGTAACAATAGGTTGTGATTCGTCCATATGTAACAAGGCTTGTTACCATGGAACCGGATCTCGGGAATTGCAGGTGTGTACTTACAGCATCGCTCCTTTTCACTAACTAAAGTGCCCTACGATATTCAGAAGGGGAGACACCAAATTCTTTGTGAAAAGTTTTGCTGAAGTAGTTAGGGTCATTGAAACCCACATCAAATGCTACTTCTCCAATGCTCTTGTCCTGATGCTCCAGGAGAGATTTAGCTTTGTTAAGACGGTAGACTCTTATGTAGTTACTCGCCGATCGATCTGTGATGGCTTTTAGTTTGCGATGCAGCTGCATTCGACTCATATATACACTGCTGGCTAGGTCTTCTACACCAAAGGTTGCATTCTGAAGATTGGTTTCGATCGATGAGTTCAAAAGTTGAATGAACTTAAACTCTTTGGTCTCCAGATGATCCTTCTGCACCAGTGAGGATTGGGCAAATCTAGCACGGAGCTTATTTCGAAGTTCTATTTGATTTTGAATGATGAGGAACAATTCTTCACTTTTGAAGGGTTTCGTCAGATATGCATCTGCTTGCATTTGCAGACCTTCCATTCTGCTTTCCATGTCTGCTCGTGCCGTCAGCAGAATGATGGGAATGTGATCTGTCTTATTCGAGTTTTTCAACGCATGGCATAGGTCGAACCCATTTTTCTCAGGCATCATCACGTCACTAATGATGAGATCGGGTATAAGATCTGTGGCTTTCTCGATACCGATGGCACCGTTCATTGCGATTTCAATGACATATTGATGTTCAAGGAGTGTAACAAGATAGTTTGTGATATCCGGATTGTCTTCTACTATTAATAGAAGGGGTTTCTCCTTGATCCCTTCTTTTGTGCGCTGGTATGTCAGGGCACGGGGCACTTCCTGCCCTTCAGGTATGAATAAGGCTACATCCGATTTCTCAGGTGCGTTTCTGGTCACCGGCAGCTGAATGGTAAACCGGGTTCCCTTTCCCAGGTCACTTTTTACGGATATCGTGCCTGCCATCAATCGGATCAGTTCTTTGCTAAGGGCTAATCCGATGCCCGTGCCGGTGGTGTTGCGCGTGGGACCAGACTCGGCCACATAAAATCGGTCAAAGATGTTTTCCAGGTGTTCAGATCCAATGCCATACCCGGTGTCCTCTACTTTGATTTGGAGAAATTCATCATCTGACTTTTGGATCGTATCCAGATGTATTTTCACCAGCCCGTCCTCAGGTGTGAATTTTAAGGCATTGGAAAGTAGATTGGAAAGGATTGAATACATCTTTTCCTGATCGAAATCCATAGAGTATGTCTCCAGTTCACTTTGGAATGTCAAATCAATATGCTTTTTGTCAGCGAGTGGTTGATAGGATTGTACCAGTGATTCAGCGAAGGTCACAATATCCGCCTGATGGATTGTAAACTCAATACTTTTTGATTCAAGTTTGGCTAGGTCCAGTAGTTGATTGATCAGCTTTAACAGATTGGATGAGTGTCGTTCGATCGTTTGTAGGATGTTTAGGAACGTAGATCTGTCCCGGATTACTTCAGGTTTTCTTGCTTGTTCTGTAGCACCCATAATGACCGTCAGGGGAGTTCTGAATTCATGGGTCAGATTGGTATAAAGACTGGATTTAAACTTGGTGAGTTCCTCTATTTTTTTCTTTTCACGGGCCAGTTGTACTTCGTCAAGATATTTGGAAGCTACAAAGTTAAAATCAATGGTGCCAAAGATAAAGGCCGTCGTCGTAAAAAGAATAATCTCATAATATGCAAGTAGGTGCAATTCCTGAGAACTAGATCCTACCAGGGTTACGGTCAGGATCATTAATACCATGCTGGCCATTGTGAAAATCACTCTAAATTGATGGGGTAGATTAAGCCACCAGTTAGTGATTAAGATCAGGGCGATATAGAGAATAATTTTTCCCTGCTGGTGATATGTCAATATATCCTGAAGGGGTCCGGTACAGGCAAAGAAAATTAGGATGGCATATACGATCTTTTTCGGATTGTAGACACCTGTCTGAAACTCTTTCTCCTTCCATTTTATAAATATTCCAAAAAGGAAGAATATAATGCCGTTCAAGTGAATAAATAGCAGATATTTATATATGGAAGAGGTATAATATTCTCCGGATTTAACTCTAAAGTAATCCACCGCGAGCAGTGAGATATAGATGAAGCCAGCAAACCAGCAAAAGATATAAATGCTGCGTAGGTTTTGAAGATGTAGCCTTTTTAAGAAGCTTTCTTTGAGCTCTTCGGGCAGTTTGGTATCGAAATGCAGGTTTCTAAACCTCTCCATTTCACTGGTTTTACGGTAGTAAAAATTATTGCTTAGAGTAATTGGATGGTAAAAAATACGCAATTTCAATCATTCCATGAAGAATCTGATCAAGTAGTGGGTCCCTCATCCGAAGTAGAAAAAGGAGATGATAACCAGCATTCCTATAAGGAGCACATTATAAGAGGTCTATCAGACCAGTTATCAGTTCGTGGGTTTATGTCTTGCTTTTCTCCTTTTTGAGGAGCCAGAAGGGATCCTCAAGAAACTTCTTCCAGTCAGATTGGGCAGAGGCATGTAGTGCCGAAATGGCTTCCTGATCTTCCTGACTTAGCAAAGCCCATACTCTGTCCTTATATCCTCCATCCCGAATTCTTTCGACATATCGAATCACGTTCCGGCACATCGTCACCTGTCCGGCAGCGATAAGATTATCCAGCATTTTAGATTGCTTTTCGCGCGTAGTAAACCAAAGTGTAGTAGGCATCCTATTAGCCATTTTTATAACGGATCGTAGGGAAGGGGTCAGATCGGATACATCATTGAGGTCATAAATATTATTGGTCTTTAGTCGATAGTTCCAGGTGTTGTCACTGTAAAGCGAATTTAATTGGAGCCTTCGAATCCTTCGTAGGAATAAATCGGAAACCATTTTAACTACTGAACTTATCCGAAATTTTACCAGGTAGGATAGAATATAGATGGGAGTACTGGATAGTACTTTTAAGTTCCTCATTAATTCACTTACTGCATCTGCTCCAAACATCCCGGTAAGGGCATTTCTCAGGTATTTTCTTACCAATAAAAAGACAGTAAAATACAACAATACGAGCGTCATGGCAATCGTACAAATAATAATACTCCAGAAAGGAGGATCTAATAATAAAGTGATCAATGATACAATAAATACAATGGCAGACACCCAGTTTATACTCTTAAATGTCAGGTAGTCTTTCCAGGTCTGATGCGTTAATACGGGCACCTCGTAGGGTGACATCATTTCTCCTGATACATCTGATACAAAGTACGTACCTACGAAGGGATGGTCCACCTTGTTAGACCACCGATCTTCAGCGAGTTTCACGCCTTCTATTCCCTGATTGTCGATGATGCCACCATCCATGATGGCAGTATTTTGATAATCTTTTTTCTGCCAGTGAGTTACCACTTCACTTTGTGGTCCATCACCAAAATCCTTCGGCATGATGATCGGCTCGAATCCACCCGGAAAACAGCTGGACGCGGCCGTGGCATCAGCAAGTCGAATACTTTTGGCGATGTTATCGGGCAGATTTAAATAATAATTTCCAAATCTACCATCATCATGGTTTTCCTGCAGACGAAATTGAATGCCATAGGTGAATTCAGAAGAGCCAAAAATGGCATCGGTCAGATGATCCAGTTTCGAATTAAATAAATCCGAGAAAGTACCTTCCTCATAGAAATCTTCATTATACACTTCCGCGAAGGCGTTGATTAGGTCCCGTGTTTTATAGTGATTTTTCCAGGTGGCCGGATGATTTAATTTTTTTAATGCCTTAGTTACTAGCTCGTCACTATCCAGTAGTGCATAAATTTTATCAAAGCATTCGTTAAATCCCTCTTTTTTGGAAAGTTTGTGCGCGTACATGACTCCCGTGATGGTGCCTCCCGAAATGGTCGAAATGATCCGAACATTCTTTAGAAGATTTTGGCCTTTGAATTGTTTCTCATGCAGGTAGGACATGCTGCCCAGATGGAATGTGGTGGCTCGGTATCCGCCGCCTGATAGTGATAAGGCCATATTGGTGAAGGGAGTTGGGATCATAGTGTTTAGATTTGTATGGGATGAGTACATTATAACAATCAATATACAATTTTACTCAAGCTAAGTCAAGATACTGAACGTATGAAAGAAGACAGGTGATCAAGTGAAACATCAAGCAGTACTTTTGATGTCAAATATTCTCATCTCCAATGAGAGTTTGAAAGATATTGTGAACGGACTACTCTTTCTGAGTTGTGAGCAAGATTTTCTTAGGCATTGATCATCATCATCGGTAATAGACAATTTAAAATTGACCTTTCAATAAGTCTGTGGATGTCTTTGATGGCATTAGAGGGAAATACTTTATTAAATAGAGAAATCATGTCTACCCGAATTTTTACTAGTATAGTTTTGGCATCACTTTCCATATCAATATGGGGACAGAATATCTGGGAAGTAAGCAATACCCTGAGCGAGGGTCCTGGATCTTTTGCCGATGCCATTTTTCAAGCACAGCAGGAAGGGGCCGATACCATCATCTTTAACATTCCAATGACTGATGCCGGTTTTGATGCGGAACTTGGTATCTGGTCCATTGAATCCGAGTTTGGGTTTACGATTCCTGCAGCTACCTACATTGATGGTGGTATTTCATCGGCAGAGGATGTAAACAACCGGCCTGCCATAGAAATACATGGTGTAGATACGATAGCTGTTCCTGTAGGAACCGGGGTAGTTCTGGAAAATGATGTTACGCTAAGGAATGTAACCATCAACAGATTTCGTGATGGGATAAGGACAAGTGCTGAAAATATACGCATCGAACACTGCTACATAGGTACGGATCCCTCGGGACTTTCAACAGAGTCAAATTCAAATACAGGAATCTTGATAGGAGGAGGTGCACGCCAGGTTATGATTGCGAATAACCTCTTGTCTGGAAATACAAATTCGGGTATTATCATCTCAGGGCCAGAAACATCTGACGTTATTGTCACTCATAATTTTATCGGGACGAATATTGCCGGAATGTATGGCCTTCCCGGACAAACAAATGGCATTCAAGTGCTGATGGGAGCTAAGAATAATCTTTTCGAGGAAAATCTTATTTCCGGGAATCAGCAATATGGGGTTTTTATGACCGACATGGAGACCACTGATAATGTTTTTGTCGGGAACGTTATCGGTGCCGATGAGTCAGGTTCAGTTGCCATGCCCAATGGGGTAATCGGGATTGCCATTTTCAATGGACCCTCAAAAAATATTATTGGTCCTGGAAATCGCGTCGCGTTTAATGGTGAAGTGGGGGTCTTGATTGATGGATCTAATGGTATGACCACCATAGAAAATCTAATTACCAATAATTCAATTACGCAAAATGGCAAAAAGGGTATTTCGGTGATCCGTAGCGGAAATTGGGGCTTAATTCCACCTCAAATTGATTCTATCGTGGAAGATAGATTATATGGCAGGACCGAGCCGAATCTGATGGTGGAATTATTTTTTGATGTGGGTGATGAAGGATGTTGCTTCATCGGTCGGGATAGTGCAGATGCCTCAGGAGATTTTGCATTTAATATACCTGATCCCAATCCGGAATTTTCATTTATCACAGCCGTTACTTTCGATACGGCGGGTAATACTTCCGAGTTTAGTACACCTTTTTGTGCACCGCTCGCACTGCCTGTCAAAATGGATACTGTAGCATTATGTCCTCAAGCATCGGCCCCTCTGGAAGTTGGGGACTACGAAAGTTATCTCTGGTCTACTGGCGCCACGGAATCGATCATCACGATTAGTGATCCCGGATTATATAGGGTCACCGTGACTGACACCAACGGATGCAAAGGCGAAGGTGTTTTTTTTGTGGAGGAGGCACCTTCTCCCAATGTGATGATTAATCCGACGAGTCTTGATTGTGCTATTACATACCTTAGTGCTGATGAATATGTACATTATCTATGGTCTACGGGTGATACTACACCGGGTTTGCAGGTTTTTTCTGCAGGTACATACAGTCTGACGGTCACTGACGAAATGGGTTGTTTGGGTTCAGATTCTATTGAGATCCTCAACGATCCACTGAGTATACCCTGGGTAAAGGATCTTATTAGTAATCCCTTTAACCCCTATTGTGATGAGTGCCTCACCCTATCGCATGCTATGTGGATGGATCAGTCCGTATTAATATATGAATGGGATGCTGCGTCATGTAATTTTACAGATTTGGGATTTTATACAGTCTACAATTGCAGTGGTGACACATTGCAGCATTGCAATAATTCAATAGCGGGCGTGGACTGTGACCCAGATAGTCTCATAGAGAATGATGACCTGATAAATAGACAGTTACTTTGGCAATGTCAAAGAATTAGTCTTCCGGAATGTCCAATAGATAATGAGGAAATCTTGGATTTGGCCTGGCTAAATGACACCCTTAAGACCTATGAACCACTTTGTACATTAGCCTGCATAGGAGGAAATGCCGGCGCTTCGGCATGGAAGCATGTCATTGATAGTAATGTGATCCTGGAAGTTCGTCCTGCTTGCGGTGATGTCACGCGAAAATTCTTTGATTGTGAGGGGAGCCTTTTGTATTCGTGCACCAGTTTTAGTGAAGCCGGCACCGAAGATTGTTCATTACCCTTTCTTCCTGGAATGAATGAGGGTGAGCTCATTTGGGATTGTTCAATGACGACTTCAACCGCACAGGAAAATGCAGTGCATCCATATAAACTATATCCTACACTGGTTTTAGATGAGCTAGTGGTTGAATCATTCTCCAATGAGCCATGGAGAATATCGATATATGATAGTTTTGGTCATCTCCTCATCAGTAGAAAAAGTAGAATGAATAAGGAGGTTTTGGATACACAGTTTTGGCCGCAAGGAGTGTTATTTGCCTATATAAAAGGCCAGGATAAATTTCAGGTTTTCAAATTTGTGAAAGCTCCATAGGGTTTCCGGGCCTATCCAGCATAACATAATTTGTATTAACTTTCGAAGACTGACCCAGTTCAACACATTTCTATGCTTGATGGATCGGAGTTCGCAGCATTAGCCCTGTCATTTCCCGGCACTGAGGAAAAGGCGCATTTTGATAGAATTGGATTTAGAATTATAGGTAAACGTATGTTCGCAACATACCTTTCAAAAGAGAATTCAGCTAATGTTTTTTTAACACCTGCAGAACAATCTGTTTTTTGTCAGATGGATCCCGAAAATATTTTTCCTGTACCCAATAAGTGGGGAGAGAAAGGAGCGACCACCTTTGATCTCAATAATGTGTCAGAGGACGTTCTGCGAGAAGCTCTATGGTCTGCCTATAATGAAATCTTAAAAAAATAGATTTTCCGGCCCCTCTCCGAATCTAGAATTGGTTTTTCCAACTTATGTATATGGTCCGAAAAGTATGGATGCAGATGCGGTGAATGGTCATATATTTTTAATGAAGGGGCCTTAGAATGCATACCATTATTTTGAATAAAGCCCTTAGTGGGGGAGTCATCGACTCATGTTTTTCCTTCATCGAAAAAACAGAAGGTCTGATCGAATAAGCTGCATATAGACTAATTATCGTGATAGTTTCAAACTGTTGTTAGGAATAATTACATAGTGAATAGCTCTGGTAGAAGGTATTAGCACCTAATAGTACAAGTATTCTTATGTAGTTTGTGGATCCGTCCAATGAGATGATTTCCTATTAATCTCAAGTGAGTAGGACCTGAGGTGCATGCGTGTATTTTCACTTATGGGTGAGAAGACCTGTAAGATGAACTTTTCAATTAATGGTTGTGGACAAATCACTTATGAATTACTAGAAAGGTGACTCTGTCCAATTTCAATAATAACTATGCATCAATATAACTCTGAACAAAGGAGACTTCCTCTTTATTTTCGACATTCTGTAAAATGCATTTTAACGGGACTATGGTGTTTATTTTGTCTCGCTGTGAATTCTCAATCGATTCCCGATCCAGATAACTATGAATTTAGCGTGATCGCTAAAGTTGATGAGCGAATAGAATTGTTTGCAATTATTGCAAGGTTGGCTGAGTTTGAAGAATATAGTAGCACTCCATTAATTGGCTATGCCAGCAATATCGATGATTACTTTAGGGAATTTAAGGAGCATGATTTAATTACTTATTTAAAATTTTTGAGAGAAGAGTATAGCTTAGGATACGATGCAGTGATGACCATGGCAGTGCATCTTAGTTCTCCTCCGGAGTTGGCACCTCGCGTAGAACTCACTAAAGAAATTCTCGATGATCGCTGGGGTGAAGTGAGTAGGATTAATGATTTTCTAATACTGTTGCAAAGATTTTATGAAGATTCTCAGTTCAGTTCTTTTTTTGACTCACAAGCAGATCTTTATCAGGTGGCGGAGGATCGATTTCAGGATTTAATCAATGAAATTGATTTTGGTTGGTATAGTAGATTTTATAGAGAGTTGCCCGATGGAACATTTAATTTGTATATCAGATTGCACTCTAAGGGTAGTTATGGACCTTATGTAGACTTACCTAATGGGAAGAGAGATGTTTATGCCATTCTAAGTACAACGAAATCTGATGCTGAGGGATTGCCCATATATGATCGTGTTCGATTAGGCACGATAATTCATGAGTTTAACCATTCTTTTATAAATCATCTATTTTGGCCGATAGCTACCGAGTTTGAAAGTTCGGCATCAACAATATTTACCCACATTGGCGAAAGGTTGAGAAAGGTGGGATACGGCAATTGGGAAAGTGTTGTTCTTGAATCCCTGGCGAATGCTGCAGAGGTAGTTTATTTAAGGGAGCAGGAGATTGATTCTGACTTAGCTAAAGAAAATTTGGTTATTGATCGAAATCGTGGCTTTATCTGGATTGATGAATTAGTCAATATACTTGGGGCGTACCAGGGGAATGTAAAGATGCACCCAAATTTTAGTGCGTTTTTTCCTTTTTTTATAGGTTATTTTAACGACTTGTCTGCAAGATTTACAGAGGAGATTGATTACTTTGAACTTATGACTGCTAAGGTAGTGGATGTACTACCATTAGGCCTATTATCTGAAATTGTGGATTCAGAAATTAATCAAATCAGTATCGTTTTTAGCCAAGCTCTGGATGATAAATATGACATAAGATTAGACCAGATATCAGCAAGAGGAATAGATCATCCAATTATATCTGTCGAGGGTTTAAATGCAAATGGTACCATTTTGATCCTAAATGTAAAATTGGAATCTGACAAATACTATGAGTTCCCAATAACTATTTTAGATCTTGAAACTAGGAATGGTTATCCTGTTGAGGATTATGTAATAAAATTTGAGGTGGGTAGTGACTGATAGATTTTGATTTATTTTGCGAAAGAGTAACTTCAATGATTAGGAATAAGGGAAAATACGATTTGTCCATCTTGGTGGCCATGGTGGCAGTTCTCATAAGCATATTTTCGACCTTTATCAGCTTGAGAGAGACTGAGATTTTATCTAGTCAACTTGAAACTTCGGCGTGGCCTTACATCGAAAACTCTTACCTAATTAGGACTATTGATAGCAGTTATGTCATTGAATACTCAGCTAAGAATAAGGGAATAGGACCAGCTATAATTGATTCAGTGGTTTATAGATTTAAGGAGGAGGAGTTAGTGAACTGGAAGTTCCATAGTCGTTTGCAGAGTCTGTACCCAAACGTAAGAATTGACAATTCTGGGAATGCCGAGCTGAGTAGGAGTGTTTTGGCTCCTGGTGAAGCTGTTAAAATATTTGTTATTAGTATATCAAATGGAGGGACCTATGATAGGTTGGAGTTTAATCGAATAGTAAATGAAATAGCAAGCAATATATATCTAAAATATTGTTACTGCTCTGTCTATGGAAAATGTTGGGAAGTAGATGGTTATGAAATAGAGGCCACGAGGGAATGTAGCATACCAAATGGAATTCGATAGATGTTATTTTTGAAGGGCATGTGTAGGGATTTATTTTGATGTTTAGGGTCTTAAATGGCGTTTGTCCTTAAGTTGTCAGATAAAAATTATTAGTCAAATCATAGCATTATACAAGTGCTAAATTTGTCTGGATACACAGTTATTGCCGCAAGGAGTGTTATTTGCCTATATAAAAGGCCAGGATAAATTTCAGGTTTTCAAATTTGTGAAAGCTCCATGGGTTTTCCAGATCTATCCAGGCATTACATAATTAATATTAGCTTTGAGGATTGACCCAGCATAAAACTTTTTCTATGCTTGAGGAATTTATTTTCGCCAATGACTCGAGAACCAAAGAATGCGAATCGCTGTAGTTGACGAAAGCAGATCTTTGAAACAGGAGATCACATCCTCGCCATTACCTATCGGAAAAATGGAGTGCAGATAAAATTGGTTTTACAACTGATGAAAGGGTTCTGAAGATACGGGTGCGGAAGCGCTGAACGATCACCGCTAATTAGCTTTCCAAGACCTCCGTAAACAGAGAAAATCTGGGAAATACACCATTTTTAGGAGTTAACAGCATCTTGATATTTATTGAGAATAAGTTTCATTAAACATAGCATAGACTTGATGAGAATCTTAAGCCTCTGTACGATCACGATTATCTTATTTCAGATCAGTGTCTTAGCTCAGGAGTGGAAAATTGAGTTAGATTCCATTCTCACTGAAATTTCCAATCAGGGATTATTGAACGGACAGGTCCTGCTTTCTGAGAAAGGCACTATTACTTTCCAGGGAGCCTATGGAAATTTCAATGAAATACCGATCAATGAAAACACCCCACTTCCCATAGCTTCGATCGATAAAACGATTACTGCAGCAGGTATTATGCTATTAGAGCAGGAGGGCTTATTGGCCTATGAGGACCAAATCACAAAGTTCCTACCTGGACTACCCTATGGAAATGTGACGGTAGAGCAGATACTAAATCAAACCAGTGGCATTCCAAATTTCCTGGCCACAGCGATGAAATATGGTGACACGACGCAAATAATGGATGCAGGAGATATCCTGGATTTAGTTAGCGAGGTAAAACCCGAGGGTGGTGTGCCGGGAGATGAATTCCACTACAATAATTCAAATTACTTCCTGGCCCAACAGATTATTGAGCAGGTTACGGGTATGCGTTATGCGGATTATATGAGGGATAAAATGTTTTCCTCCTTTCATATGAATCAGTCTCAGCTGCTTTCTCCGGTGCAACGGAAAAGTGTCAATGCCGATAATTTCTATCAACCCGGTGGGGGTATACTGAGTACCGTCCATGATCTTTTTCGATTCTCCTTGTCCTATCAAGAGGATCAGGTCATATCAGCGGAAAATCGACAGCGAGCTTTTACCAAACCAGTACTTAATGATGGTACGGCCAGCAACTATGGACTGGGTTGGTATATTTTGGAAAATGAAGACGGAAAGTCAGTAGGACACTGGGGAGGAGGTGAATCCATAAAGGCTTATCTGGAGCTTTATCTCGACGAAGAAAGATCGCTGGCCTTGTTGTCGGTGGATTGCACTCCTTATATGGATCCTGTATATGCTATGATCCGTGATATTTGGGAGGGAAAGGATTATGTGATTCCTAAGAAAGTAGAAACCTATAATATAGATCCGGAATTATTCCAGGATTATGTGGGAAGCTACTTATTACCTGGAATGGGACTTCTTCATGTTTCAACGGAAAATGGTAAGCTGTTCTTAAGGCCTGATCCCATACCCGGTAAGGAGGAATTAGTGCCGCTTTCTGACTCCACTTTTATGTTTGCCAATCAGGATCTTCGATGGCAGTTTTATCGGAAAAATGGAGAAGTAGTAGGATTTGGCTTTGAGGGAAAGCCTGAAAATATGGGACCTAAGCAGTAGCTGTAAATATTAGTTATTTACTGGTTGTCCTTTCCGTTCGAACAAAGCAATCAGACCAAGGATAGGGCCGATAGCCAGGATCATATAGAGGTATTGGGCACTTACCACATGTTGTAGTGAGTTCAATAGCTGGATGCTAATAATGGTAATGGAAAACCCTATGCAATTTACAATAGTTAAGGCGGTACCCTTTTTTTCTTCCGGAGCGCTTTGAGCCACTAGTGTGGAGAAAAGGGGAGAGTCGGCAACTACTGTCAGACCCCAAAATAGAAGGAAAGATAGCAGGAGCGTGATGTTTTTACCGGCCAATATAAATGGAGATGCTAAACAGCAGATACACGAAAGTGAGAGGGCAATCGCAGCAACAAGTTTTGATCCTACCATTTGTGATAAATATCCAGCTAATACACATCCTATTCCTCCAACTGCAATTATGGCAAATGACCAAATAGATATGTTGAATACTATATTATTTGATACCTGATAGGATTGAAGCATGAGAGGAACAAAAGCCCAGAAGGCATATAGCTCCCACATGTGACCAAAATATCCAAAGGCAGGAGCGCGAAAATTTGCCTTTTCGAACACACTAAAAAATGCTTTAAAGTCAACCCGTTGACTGCGCTTACGATACGGACCATCTCCCACAAGAGATATCATCAACAGGCCTCCGGTGGCAGCGATAAATGACGTAAGAACAATTACATACTTCCATGGAACTTCATTACTGCCACCTTTCACCAGGTGTGGAAATGCAGTGCCAATGACCAGTGCTCCCACAAGGTAACCTAGCGATTTTCCCAATCCCTTTTCAAAGTAGTCAGCTGCTATTTTCATTCCGACAGGATAGATGCCGGCGAGAAAAAATCCCGTCAGAAATCGAAGGATCAGTAAAGTAGTAAATGTATTATCCCTCCAAATCATCCCCATATTGACGATAGCACCAGCAACAGCACAGAGAAAGAAGACACGCGAGGGTGAGAAGCGATCTGCAATGGTTAATACGGCAAAAATTAGTGTACCGGTAATGAAGCCAAATTGGACGGCGGAAGTAAGATGACCCACTGCACTTTCCGGCAATTGGAAAGCGTGGATTAATTCAGACATCACACCATTGCCAGCAAACCATAGTGATGTGCAACAAAATTGTGAAATCACAATGACAGGTAGGACCCACGACTTGTTTTCCACAGAGTATTTTTTTGGAAAGATTCTTAACTCTGATTCTGGAATGGCCTTTGAGGGTACAGTTAATGGGGAAGAACGGGTAGCTCTATCAAACTAACATTAACTACTGCTTCATCACATCGTCACCCATCACATCATATCCTCGCCACTTAAACTCTTTGGCCAGGCTTGTCGCTGCCGGCCATGCAATCTGGTGCTGATCACTGGCAACCCATTTGCGACGATTAGCCTCTGTATCAAAGCTAATTTGAATCTGATAGTTAAAATCGGTAGGTTCAGCTTCAATGGTGGTCGCCTCTTCCTCATTATATAATCGCAATAATTTCGATTCGAGATAGCCTTCCTGGACAGTCATGGCAGGCACATAAATGCTATAATACATTTTCTCAAAAGCCTCCCGATTTTCTGGAGCTACCACAAAGTCCATCTGCAAAACCATGGCTTTTGGCTCGACCAATGGCTTCTGAATTTCAAGACCCTTTTCCTTATCGACCGCGATACCGATGATAAGGATAGAAAGATCTTCTGTACCCTCATTTTTTATCGTGACCGTTTCACCCAGAAGTCCTGGAATCGCATCATCTGTTTTTATCCTAGCTGCGGCACCATCAATGGAGATAGAACCTTCTCCACTCATCACATAATATACTTCCTCCATGCCCTCCAGCTGCGTGGCCTGGGTAGAGCTTCCAGCGGGGATCAAAAGTTGATCGACATGATGCCAGTTTGTACTAAAGATCCCGGAGGGGAGTGCTCGCTGATATAAGATACCATTCCCTTCGTAAGGATGTCGGTTATCTCTCAGCTTGTCCTTATCCAATGATGCGGCCACGAAGATAGGCGTGGGATCCAGCGCGGCACCTACACGGTCATCGGCTAAATCAAAAGCCCGGTCTCTATTGGGCTTATCCTTACTCACGGCAAAATTCAACCACTTTAGGGGCTGATCCGTATGGTTATGCACGGCATGCGAATCTCCCATCTTACAGGGCACAGCGACAGGGGCTTTCAATACAGAGGTTCGACCATTGACGGTAAATTCAGCTTCACCGCTAAGAAGCACATACATCTCTTCAATCTGATGATGAAAATGGTGTCCAATGCCACTCTTGGGATTGATAATACCGGCATGCAAGTAAAGGAAGTTGGTGCTCAGATCATTGGCACCCACCACACCCATAAATTGCATATCGCCCGCACCGGCATGCACCGAGGAGATCTGACGATATCCATCCGGGCTGTTGGAAGACACTCGATCCTGCAGGCTTTGAGCCGAAGACAAAGTGAAAACTGAAAGACAGTAAATGAAAAAGAAAACCTGAAAGCAATTTGATCTCATGACTTCAATACGAAATTAGAATGGACTACGTCCATATCAAGTTAGATAATGTGCCTAATCTATCTTTGGTCCCGCCTGAATTTAGTAAAAATGCTCAACTTTGAGGTAAATCAGCTGAATATCATCGTCGACTTCCAAGGGTTACCGATCCTGTTTCTTCTGGACGGGAAGGGGCAGTAACACAGTCCACTAGAACTTAGCTAAGAGATGCAAGTGCTGGCTGGTGATGCTTCCTTCCTTGTAGCATTGGTACCATTCGGCAGCATTGGGTATCTCAGCCATTGCTTTTTCTGCATTTTTTGCGTCATCCTTTGATTGCCAGTAGACAATGTCTGTGAAGGTATTATTTTCATTTTCGTGAATTTCCCACTCCAGGAAGCCGGGTAAATCTTTCATCCAGGTTTTTACAATGTCGGCGGCCACTTTCAGAAGGTGCTCTTTAGTAATGTCTTCGGCTAGCTCGTAGTGTATAATATCTTTGTACATAGTGTAATTGTGAAAATTATTTATTCATATTTTCCTCCACTCGAAAGCGAACGATCTTGGCAATTAGGTCAGCAGGGAAGTCTTCATCATGAGGAAACTGCACGGATCCCTTTCCCTGTTTATAGCCCCTGAGTTCTTTTTGGAAAGCCTCGTGTCCGGTCGGAGTAGCATAAAATCCTACATGATTTTTATAGCCAGCGAAATATACCAGTGGTTTCTTATTGATTTTATATCCAGGCATGCCATAAGAAATCATTTCATCTGCTTCGGGGGCATTTTCTTTGATGATGCTCCGTATGGTTTCCAGTCTTTCCTTTACAATACCTTCGAATTGGTCAATGTATGTCTCCACATTTTCACTTTTTTTCATAGGGAAGAGATTTGAAACTATTTTTCGCAGAAGATTTTGAATTGTTGCATAATGTACGGCCAACCGTATTCACTAAACATCATGTCCCGATACTCTTCATGGCCATCTCCGTGATTTTCGAACTGTATATGTCGTAATACGACTTCTTAAATTCCATTATTTTCAGACAAACTAATAATTACTTCACTTGCCTTATCGGGATCGGGTATGGGTTCACGGCCTGGGCTTATTTGCCATTTAAATCGTATATGCTTTCCATGTTCCACTGAAGTAACCCGTCCCCAATCACAACGAAAACCATGGGGCCCATACTCAGTACAGAGACCGTCCGGCACGGCATTGATAAGTACTCTATCTAATTTGTCCTGAGACCAGGTGTACTCTGATGGCCACCATGCTCCAAAATCGGAGATGAATTTTTCAAAAATAGAGCTTGCATCACCTTGTATTTCGATTTTTAGATGTCGTTCATTCATATTTTTTAGGGCGATTTTTCAATTAGACAGAATCCAATATAAAAATGTTTGATTGAGAATCGGAAACCATTTCCTGCATGCGTAGACAATTCTCGATTACAAAGTCCTTTCGAATGACTAAATCTAACTCCGGGGGTAGGGAAGCGGGTTGTGGATCTGCATCGTACACACTTTGGATATTTTGCACCTGATGGATGATCAGCTGTATGATTGGATCCTCAGTCCCATAGTGCGATGCAATTTTTGCGATTTTATTGGATGGAGGAGTGAATTCCACTTGTAGATCTTTCAAGGGCAGTGCACCCGCTTTTTGACACAGGATGATTAAATAGTCCAGAAACAGACGAAATGTATCGACATCCAACACAGATCCATAATCGTCCCGGAAGTCAATATCATCCACTAACTCCAGCTCATCCATGAAGGTGTAAAACTGATACATGAAGCTATTGGCGGCTGACTTGGTCGGACTTTCAAAGAGAAGGCGAATACCCCATTCCGGGAAATCCATTTGATCCTGATCATTCTCCAGCATGTTTATATCCTCCAATAGATTCCAAAGATCTTCCGCGGTCTTAATCTGTATTGAATTTGCATTCCCTATCCAATTATTCAGATCTCTGTCCGCACGTTTTTTAAAAGCAGGTAAATATTCCCGGAATCGCTTGAATCCCTCATGAATCTTAGGATAGTCTAATTGATAGATCCAAACTTCTCGTCCCATTTTATCTGGTGACTGACTTCATTCGAATTTCAAATAATAGTCGAAAAAGGGAAGCATCTGTTGTGGTATTCTTCCATCCTCAGTATATATTCCACTCCCATGGTCTCCAATATACTCCTCAGCAAAATGGGTAATACCTACGTTTTCTAATCGCTGGCTAAACATCTTGCATTGAATCGTAAATCGATCACCAGAATGTCTGCCCCAGTCAAGTTTAATGGCTTTCAATTTCTTTAGATTATTGATTCTGTCATCAATCATATGTACAGGCATATTTTGTTGCCATTTCTCCAGTACAGAGGCATTAACTACTAAACTGTCATCAACGTATTGAAAAGGAATGTCACAATAGAAAGGTGGATTATCAGGATTGGGTGACCATGATTTACCAAAAGCCACGATAACCTTGGGAAAGTATGATTTAGCCAATTCTTCCGTGGTTTTGATTTGGGCTAGTTCTTTGTATGTACTGCTATTGGGCCCGTATTCCCGCACAATGGTGAGGGCTCCCGGACTTAACGCGTAGACACTACTAAAGATTTCGGGA
The DNA here is from genome assembly GCA_050298535.1 of Saprospiraceae bacterium. GTDB lineage: Bacteria > Bacteroidota > Bacteroidia > Chitinophagales > Saprospiraceae > JABDMH01. Next base: position 79,322 of record JBNKUI010000031.1, on the reverse strand, counting down.
TGATTCATGGCAATTTTCAAAGCGCCGTAGCCTCCCATGCTATGGCCGGTAATACCCCTGCTCTCTTTTCGTGCAATCGTTCGATAATTTTGGTCCATATGCTCTACAAGATCGAATGCCGTAAAATCTTCCCAATCACCAAAAACTCCTGAATTGCTGTAGAAACTGCCATCGTAGGTGGTCTTTTGATCTGGGATGACCATAATAAAGGGTCTGATGCGGTGGCTTTCGATGGCATAGTCCAGTATGTCCTTGATATATTGACCCATAAGGTGATTACCGAGAAATCCGTGGAGAAAGTATATAACGGGATATCGATCGGTACTGGATTCATAACCGGGGGGAAGATAGATCGCCATTGCACGAGTAGACTCTTCGCCAAATTCATTTTCTAAATGTTCGGAGTAGAGTGAATCGATGATAATAGTTCCCTCATCGGACTGAGCCACAAGCTCAAAACACATTAAAAATAATATTAATATATATGTTGGTTTGCCCATTTCTCACAATAATTGGATTAGTTAATGGCTTTCCGCCTCTTCCTTCGAATATAGCTATTTCATGAGTTCTCGAGATGTTTTAAGTCATGGTCGTTATCAATCTCTTATATTCGGATATTCTGATTTTAAGAAAGATATGTTAGCTGCTGTAGGCATCATCATGATTCTCGTTCTCTTACTCGCCATTATGAGTAAAAGACTTTCTGCGCTGGTGGCTTTGATCGTGATTCCACTTTTGGCGGGTCTGGTTGCTGGCTTTGGACTGGAGCTATTTGAGTTTATGACCGAAGGGATAAAATCCATTGCTGCTACGGGGGTCATGTTTATTTTTGCCATTTTATTTTTTGGAATACTCACTGATGCCGGAACTTTCAAACCGATTATTCGAGTACTGTTGCGTTACGCCGGGGAAGATCCTGCGAGGGTAGCATTGGCTTCCGCTCTTCTCGCTATGTTAGTCCACCTGGACGGATCAGGGGCGGTTACTTTTCTGGTGGCAATCCCGGCTTTACTACCGCTCTATGATGCGTTGAAATTACCCCGGACGATGCTGGCCACAATTGTGGCTATTGCCGCGGGTACCATGAATATTTTACCCTGGGGTGGACCCACCATACGGGCGGCCTCTGCCCTGGACATATCCGTTTCGTCTTTATTTCAGCCTTTATTGATACCGGTAGCGAGTGGATTATTGGGCGTTTTGATCATAGCTTATCTTATGGGTAAAAAGTATCGTGGCAGACAAAACCCGGGAAGCATCAGTGTAGAAACACACACCGCTGAAAATGAAGAAGATACGGCTCTCGAGCGTCCTAAATTATTTCTGATTAACGTCCTCTTGATTATTATTTCCGTCACGATCTTAATATCCGGTATTGTACCACCACATTTAGTCTTTATGTTGGCTTTTGCCCTGGCCATCAGTATCAATTATCCCAACCTAAAGGAACAAACCCGTCGTATTAATGCGCATGCAGAAGCTGCTTTATTAATGGCAGGAATCTTATTTGCCGCCGGTTGTTTTACGGGTATTTTAAAGGAGTCAGGAATGCTTTCTGCAATGTCTGCGGCTGCAGTGAACTATATTCCCTTATGGGTGGGTCAGCACATGGCCTCGATCACGGGACTTTTGTCCATGCCGGCCAGTTTAATTTTTGATCCGGATTCTTTCTATTTCGGGATATTACCATTATTGAGTGAAACTGCAACTCATTTTGATGGAGAAGCCATAGAGGTGGGTCGAGCCGCCCTCCTTGGACAAATGACAACAGGATTTCCTGTAAGCCCCCTCACGGGTTCTACCTATCTATTGGTGGGACTGGCTGGAGTTGATCTGGGGGATCATCAGCGTAAAACTATACCCTATGCATTTCTCATTACCTGTATTATGTTGGTGGTTGCAATCTTGATGGGAACAGTGTCACTATGATGAAGAAAGTTAGGATTGGAAGTGGAGCTGGATTTGCCGGGGATCGGGTCGGACCTGCGCTCGATTTGATCGCTCAGGGTGATCTGGATTACATCGCATTCGAATGCCTGGCGGAGCGGACGATTGCGCTGGCCCAGAAGAATAAATTGAAAAATCCACTCGGCGGATACGACGACTTGCTGGAGTATAGAATGGCGAAGGTTCTGCCACTTGCTTTTGAAAACAAGGTGAAGGTCATTTCCAATATGGGAGCTGCAAATCCTGACGAGGCCGCAAAGATTGTGGCTCGAATAGCCAGCGAGAAAGATCTGGAGGGACTAAAGATTGCGGCTGTAGAAGGTGACGATGTGCTATTTAAGATACAGGATTTTCTCGATTTACCCATCCTGGAAACTGGCGAGCCTCTTCACACAATTGCAAATAGGATCATATCCGCAAATGCTTATTTAGGTGCAGCTCCCATTGTGGAGGCTTTGAAAGCAGAGGCCGACATTGTCATCACAGGACGAGTGGCGGATCCATCGCTCTTCCTCGCCCCCCTGATGTATGAATTTAACTGGTCGCCCCATGAAGTGGAGTTACTAGGAAAGGGAACACTGGTGGGTCACCTTCTGGAATGCGCCGGCCAAATTTCGGGGGGATATTTTTCGGATCCGGGAATGAAGGATGTAGATGACCTTTGGAATTTGGGGTTCCCTTTTGCCGAAGTGGATGATGTAGGTGATGGATTTATATCGAAAATTGAAAATTCGGGAGGATTAATTAGTACCGCTACTTGTACAGAGCAACTTCTCTATGAAATTCATGATCCCAGCCAATATATTACACCTGACTGTACCGCTGATTTTTCCAAAGTAACTTTTACCGAGTTGGAGAAGGATAAGGTGTCTTTTCAAAATGCGAGAGGGAGGCAGGCAACAGACTCCTATAAAGTAAGTGTGGGTTTTGAGAATGGATTTATGGCAGAAGGGTCGATCAGCTACGGGGGACCCAACTGCTTAGCCCGGGCCCATCAGGCTATCGAGATCATGAGGAAACGACTGGATCGACTGTCATTGTCGATCGATGATATTCGATTCGATATATTGGGTGTAAATTCCCTCTTAAACCAGAAAAAGAATAGCAGCCCGGAACTCAACGAAGTTCGACTTCGTGTGGCAGCCAGAGTAGAAGAGGAACACATTGCTAAATTAATTACACATGAGGTTGAAGCCTTGTACACAAATGGTCCGGCTGCCGGAGGGGGTGTTCAAAAGAAAGTCTCCGAACTAATATCCATTCGATCGGTATTAATACCGAAATCTGTTGTGCAAACGCAAATAAAAATATTGACGATTTAAATATGAAATTGAGAGAAATAGCACACGCGCGAACCGGGGATAAGGGTAATATTTCAAATATTTCTCTAATTGTTTTTGATAAAGGGAACTTTCCCATGATTCAAGATAAGGTGACCGCTAATGCTGTGCGAGATTGGTTTTGTGATACGGTAAAAGGTGATGTGATCCGATATGAGTTACCACAGCTAGGTGCATTAAACTTTGTATTACATGATGCCTTGGGTGGGGGAGTGACACAATCACTGGCTATTGACAAGCACGGTAAATGCCTGAGTTCCTATCTTCTGGAGATGGAGGTGTGATTATAGATCCAATTTTTCCAGCAATTCATCAAATTCACTTCGCCATTCCGGATGTGTTCTCCATTGGATGTTTTGACCATCTCCCCGTGAACGAGGCACAATGTGAAAGTGAATATGGAAAACATCTTGCTGCCCCTCACTGCCATTACTATTCACGATTTGTAGGTGGTTAATGCCGAGTTTTTCCTGATATACTTGAGAAAGATGGCGTAATACCTTCGAGATCTCAGTAATGTAGTGATCATCAATATCAAAGATGTTCTCAAAATGCTTCTTGGGAATGACAAGCGTGTGATACTTGCTCACAGGATTGATGTCCAGAAAGGCATACACAAACTCATTTTCCATGACTTTCCAAGAGGGAGCTTCTCCCTGAATTATTTTACAAAATATACAATCAGGCAATGATCATGTTTTATCGGTGTTTTTTTGATGTCGTGGAAGCGTTACGATGAAAGTGGTACCCATTCCTTGCGTGCTTTCTACTGTAATGCTGCCACCATGTCCCTCCGTAATTATATCATAACTTAGGCTGAGTCCCAGACCTGTGCCTTTTCCTAAACTCTTTGTTGTAAAAAAAGGCTCAAAAATCTTTTTTTGAGTTTCATTATCCATCCCTGGTCCATTATCTGCTATGATTATTTGTGCTCCATCAGTAGTCATTTTTGTCTGAACTCGCACGGTAGGTGCTTCGTCTTTGTCCTTTTGATCATATTCTTGCAATGCATCTATAGCATTGCTGACCAGGTTGATCAAGACTCGACCAATACCTTGTTTATTTATTTCGAGGGCCCCCACACTGGCATCAAAAATTTTCTCAATATGGATTTGTAGGTTGGAAATTTCCGATTTCTTTGCATGATAGATGAAGTCTACATGCTCGGATACAAGCTCTTTTAAATCGGTACTTTCAAAAGTTCCCTTATTCCCAGATGCGTGTTGCATCATCGATTTGACGATGTCATCAGCTCTTTGACCATGTTGATGAATTAGCTTGCTGTTTTGGTCAAAATCATTCAAAATATCCATTACCTGTGATAGAGGAGTATCAGGGTTCTCAGAATGAATTTCTTTTAGTTCTGATGTTATTTCACTATTTAGCTCTGCGAAATTATTCACAAAGTTCAAGGGATTTTTTATTTCATGGGCGATCCCTGCCGTCAACTGCCCCAGCGAGGCCATTTTTTCTGTGTGAATGAGTTGTAGTTGAGTGTCTTTTAATTTCTTATGGGTCTCCTGAAGTTCATGGTGGGCCTTTGATAGAGCACTGTGCGCCCGGGTTTTAAATTTATATCGGTTATAGGCAAAAAATAGAATCATTCCCAGAAATATGCATCCGAGAACTAAACCTCCTACCCAGAGTCGTTGAATTTGTTGTTTTTGTTCTAATAATTCAATTTGTCGCTCCTGTTCAGCTGTTCGATATTTCTCCTGTAATTCGGCAATGATTCCTTCGCTTTCACTGTTGAAGAGAGAATCCTGAGAGGCTTTAAACAGTTTATGATATGAAAGAGCCTCCTTATAATTCTCTTTTCTTTCAAATAAAATTGCTAATTGTTCATAGATGTTTCTCACCAGATCTTTACTGTTGATTTCCCTGGCTATACTGAGTGCTTGGTCTAATGTAGTCTGGGATTTATCTGCATTATCCAATTCCATATATGAAATACCCATACCTAAGAGTGTGCTTGCCACTCCTTGCTGATCATTAATTTCTTTACGAATTGGAAGAGATCTTTCGTAGTAAGAGAGGGCTTGCTCATGGTTATTTGCTGACCGATATACATTACCAATGTTTTCCAGAGAGTAGGCAAAACCCCACTTATCACCTAGTTGCTCATCCAATTTAAGTGCACGTTCAAAATAATGGATAGCCTTTTCCAGGTCTCCTAAAGCTCTGTGTGCCTCCCCAATATTACTGAGTGAATTTGCAATACCACGGGTGTCATTCAACTTCTCCTTATATGAAAGTGAACGTTTGAAGAAGTCTAAGGCATCTTCGTAAGATCCAGTACTAAAATATACCCCTCCAATATTATTAAGTGTTCGCGCAGTTCTTTGATCATCTTGGAATGCTTCATCGATTGAAAGAGCTTCCATAAAGTATTCCAGGGCTCGATCGTAATCTCCCTGGTTGTAATAAATGTTTCCAATATTCATCAAAGTAAGACCAGCTCCTCTTTTATCGCCAACCTTTTCCTTTAAAGCCAAAGATGCTTTGTGAGACTCAAGGGCTATGGCATAGTTGCCCATCCTGCTTTGCACATTTCCAATAGCCGTATAAGTACGTGCTATTTTGATTGTATCCTTATCTTCCTTTTCAAGACTAAGGAGCCTTTCGAAGAAGGCCAGAGCAGCTTCATAATCACCCCTGTCTTGTCTGATGTCACCAATCTCATATATGGACCACTGAAGACCAGACCTATTTCTACTTTGATCATATTTGACTAGTGCATTTTCTAATGGTATTAATGCCAGACTATCCTTTTTGGCCAAGCGATACCATAAGCCTTCAAGGTAATATATGTCCCCTTGCCTGTCTGGATCATTTTCATCACCTTGTAATAATCGTAATTGATCAAGCGCATATTTTACCGAATCCAGAGTTTCTGCTGTGTGGTAGGCTTTGGCTTTCCAAAACCATAGTTGATGGACAAGGTTGGGATCAGTAGTGTCATTGAGTAATCGAATGGCTTGTCTGCCGTATCCAATGGCTTTTGGGGGATTGCTTTGACTATAGAGTTTGACTAAGTCAGTGAGTACCTCAACTCTATCTCCACCACTACTTTTGGAAAGTAAGGCTTCCAATGAGTCCTTGATACCTTGGTGTTGTCCTGATACATCCCCAGATATAGCCATTATCAATGCCACGGCAACGACACAACCCCAGAGGTTTAGCAACAAAGGATATTTACACCGAGTAGTTAGCAAGGATCTTGGAATTACTTATAATTCTCTATCCTTTGTAAGATACGAGAAAAAATTTCAGAACTAAAGGAGAGTTCACTACCATTTATAGCCGACTTTGTTCTCTAGTCCAGAGAAGTCCACAACTATTTTGAAATTTTATTTTCTCTTGGTTCATCATTAAATGGATATTCCTCTGATTTAACTATTGAACTTTCTTACGCGTCAGGTTCTATTGCAAACTTAAAAAGGCCATATTATTTCTTGCCTAATATGTACCGACTTTATGACACTCAGGTTATGGGATTTGAACTTGTAGGAGCGTAGAAAAGGTCTCAAAAGTTTAGTATAGGATAGCGATCCTACTGTGACCTTTGGTTATGAGTGAAAGGTATGTTAAAATTGAAATGCGTGCTCCTAAAACTTTCCAAATTTGGTACATTGTTTAGTGTGCCAGCACATATAGGTCTTAGTTTTGAGGCAGCTGTTGCTGGTTAGATCTTAAATAAAATATTGCTCATAGTGAGTAATTTTGATCAGTACTGAAGTTTACCGTGTATTGACACTTTCTTTATGAGTCTTCAAGTGAAACATTTATAAGTATATTTTTATGTGTGTGCATGATCGTATGATCCAGTTAAGGTCCCTCTTACCTGCATTGATTCTACTGATTCCCTTCATGGTACTGGCGGATGTATCTCTCCCTGTCATACTTAGGGATAGCATGATTCTCCAGAGAAATGTAGACCTAAAGATCTGGGGATGGGCTGACGAGAATGAGCGAATCACGGTTGAACTTAATGGTGAGATAGCGAAAACCAAAGCTGCAGCTGATGGTAGCTGGTCAGTAGCATTACCGGCAATGGAAGCCGGAGGTCCTTTTATGATGACAGTGAGAGGGAAGAACATTATCAACATCAAAGATATTCTCATAGGTGATGTGTGGTTCTGCTCCGGACAATCGAATATGGTTCACCAGATGCGGCATCATGATGTCACCTATGCAAAGGATATTGCCGAAGCAGATAACTCGGAGATCCGTCAATTTCTTATACCCACGATGACAGATTTGGTGGGTCCTAAGAAAGATTTTCCTGATATTTCCTGGAAAACAGCAAATCCCGAGGACGTGCAGTATTTCTCTGCTGTTGCATATTTTTTTGCACAAAAAATTTATGCTAAGTATGGCGTTCCGATTGGTATCATTAATGCATCGGTAGGAGGCACACCCATTGAAGCATGGACTCGGGCCGACGGATTTGAAGCCTTTCCCGAGATTCAGGAAACTATCGAAAGAAATCGTGACACTTCTTATGTGAATAGTACCAATCGCGCAGCCCAGGAGTTTCGTCGTAAGAATCAAGTGCCGGAAAATGATAAAGGATTAATGGGCGAGGTGAAGTGGTATGATGAAAATTATATTCCAGAAAACTGGAGGAACATCAATATCCCGGGTTACTGGGAAGATCAGGGTGCAAAGGATTTGAATGGGGTAGTATGGTATAGAAGGGAAATCGAAATTCCGACTTCTATGGTGTCTCAACAGGCGACGGTTTTTCTCGGTAGAATTATTGATGCTGACCAGTTGTATATAAATGGTGAACTTGTGGGACAAACGACGTATCAGTATCCCCAGAGAAGATATCCAGTTCCAGAGGGTCTTTTGCAAAAGGGAAAAAATACGTTTGTAATTCGAGTGACCAATCGATTTAATAAAGGTGGCTTTGTTCCGGATAAGCCCTATTTTATTTTTACAGAAAATGATACGGTAGATCTTAAGGGGTATTGGCAGTATAAGGTGGGAGCCGTTTACAAGCCATTTGAAGGGGAGAGAGTAAGTGGGATATCTGCACAAAATCAACCCACATCCTTATTTAATGCCATGGTGGCTCCAGCGACTCCCTTTAAGGTAAAGGGATTCTTATGGTATCAGGGAGAAAGTAATGCCGGACATCCTGAGACCTATGAGCGATTGCAACGTGGACTCATTAAGAATTGGAGGAAGGTCTGGGGGCAGGGTGACTTACCATTTCTGTTTGTACAGCTTCCCAATTTTTTGGAGGTGGATTATTTGCCTTCAGAAAGTAATTGGGCTTTGATGCGGGAAGCTCAATTGCATGCACTTGCTGAACCTAATACTGGAATGGCAGTCGCCATCGATTTGGGTGAATGGAATGATATTCATCCCGACAATAAGAAAGATGTGGGAGAGCGTCTAGCTGAAAATGCACTACGAATTGCCTATAGGGAGGAAGTGGTAGGTACGGGTCCTCTTTTTCGAAAAGCCTCAATACAGGGGCATAAAATAATTGTGGAATTTGATCACCTGGGTGAAGGGCTCAGATCTCTGGATGGAGAACCGCTCAGTGAATTTTCGATCGCAGGGGAAGACAAGGAATTTGTGTGGGCAAAAGCGAAAATTGTGGGTACTACGGTTGAAGTATGGAGTGATGAAGTGGATGATCCTAAGTATGTCCGCTATGCCTGGGCCAATAATCCTGACAATCCGAATTTGGGAAACAGTGTGGGAATTCCTGCATCGCCTTTTCGAACCGATCAATAAACTTTGGAAATCTGGACACCTATTTAGTTTTAATAATTATGCTATGAAGAATTTTACGTTTTTAATCATTTTGACCTGTACGGTTCTGTTTTCTAGGGCTCAAAATTATCCTCCACCAGTGACATTTACAGCACAGGAAGATCGAGCAAATATGATGGAGCAGCTGGGAATCACAGAAACGCGCCCCGGTGCCAGTTCGAATCCTGATCATGAGAATTATGCTAACTATGATCCGGCGGTGGCCGATCCCTGTCCGGTCCTTCCCGATTTGCTCAAGACTAAGGATGGGACCGCTGTCACTTCCGCTGATATTTGGTGGAATAAAAAGCGTCCGGAAATTGCAGAAGAAATTGAAACGGAAGTATATGGGAAAATACCTGACAACGTACCGGATGTGGAATGGGAGGTTACAATTACAGATCGGGAATGGGTAGGCAGAATTCCTGTCATCGCTAAGGAAGTGATTGGACATGTAGACAATAGTGCTTATCCGCTGATCGATGTGGATATCAAAATGATGTTGGTGGTTCCTGCCAATGTTAACGGTCCTGTACCTGTGTTGATGATGTTTGGTCGGCCATCATTTCCAGCTCCCGCACAGCCTCCAACAGAGGAAATGGAAAAATTAAATGCCGCATTTAAAAAGATGATGGTAGAGTACGACCCTAGCGTAAAGGAAATTTTTGATGCCTATCCAGCCTATCAACCGGTGTATCGCTTACCGGCTGTGAGTCGTTTTGCACCGCGGGAAGGACCCCCCTCAAGAACGGAAGAGCTTTTAGAGGCCGGCTGGGGCTATTGTACGATCGACCCACGAAGCGTGCAGGCGGATAATGGTGCCGGAATTACGCACGGCATAATCGGATTGACAAACCACGGTCAGCCACGTACACCTGAACAATGGGGCGCCTTGCGTGCCTGGTCCTGGGGTGCCTCAAAAGGTTTGGATTATTTGGAGACAGATACGCTGGTGGATGCCAGTAAAGTGGGTATCGAAGGAGTTTCCCGGTATGGAAAGGCTGCGCTGGTTGCCATGGCTTTTGAACCACGCTTTGCCGTAGGTCTAATTGGATCGTCAGGTAAGGGCGGTTCTACCCTTCACCGAAGAGTCTGGGGGGAGGCTGTTGAAAACCTAACGGGAGGCTTCTATTATTGGATGGCAGGGAATTTTATGAAGTACGGTGCTGAAGAATCTTCGTTTGGAAGGAAGACAGGATGCGATCTGAATGTAGACTCCCATGAATTGATAGCCATGTGTGCTCCCCGTCTGACCTTTATCAGTTATGGAATCCCTGAAAAAGGAGACGCACATTGGCTGGATCAAAAAGGAAGTTATATGGCCACTATTGCGGCAGGAAGTATTTTCAAACTCCTGGGAGCGAAAGATCTGGGGGTTTCAAATGATTACTTAAAGGAAGAAATGCCGCCCTATAATACAGATATGCTGGATGGACATCTTGCCTGGCGACAGCATGATGGTGGTCACACAGACGCACCTAATATGAAGCATTTTATACCCTGGGCCAGCAAATTTTTAGAATATGAAAATCAATAAATAGCATGTAAATCACATGCTGTTATATAAGTCCAAACCAGACCTGAAAGTATCTGGTTTGGACTTTCTGCTTTTAGATGATTACATCACACTGACATGATTCTGCCAAACACCCTGCATCATGGTTTCTTCAATATATTGATCAAAAGTTCTTGGACCTTTTCCCAGTACCTTTTCAATATCATTACTTATACGATCACTTCCCTCGCTTCCCAGTACTTCTCTAAATAAATATTGGATCAGCCATGCATAATCGTCAGGTATTCCAGCTGCTTTCATTCCCTGAGCATATTCTTCCAATGAAATAGGTATAAATTGAAGTTCACGACCGGTAGCAATGGCAATTCTTGAAATGACCTCGGGGAACGTCATAGACTGAGGACCTGTTAATTCATAGGTCTTCCCATTGTGCACCTCATCAATGAGTGATTGGACTACCACCTCCGCAATATCCGAAGTGTGTACGTAGGGTACTTTCGCGGATCCCTGGGGTAAAGCAATTTGTCCAGAGAGAATGGGCTCCAGTAAAAAGCTCTCACTGAAGTTCTGCATAAACCAACTGGCTCTGACCACTGTGTAATCAAGACCGGAATTAGCCACTATTTGTTCACATTTTTCAGCTTCCACTTCTCCTTTTCCTGATAGAATCACCGCTTTTTTCACATCTTTTTTTCTAGCCACATCCATCAGGTGTTTGATGGCATCAGAGGCACCCGCTACAGCAAGGTCAGGCTGATAGGTAATGTATATACTGTCGATATCTTGTAATATTTCAGGCCAATTGTCATAGTTGTGCCAATCAAAGGATGGATTTTCACTGCGGGATCCTTTTCTTACACGATATCCTCGCTGTTCCAGATCCTTTACCACTTTTCGACCGGTTTTTCCTGTAGCACCTAGTACCAATATTTCTTTTTTCATCATTGTTTTATTTTTTATTAATTATTAAATTGAAAATTGTTTATAATAGAATTCAAAGTGTCTTTGTCGTGCTGAATATGGCTGCAATACATAAGGTGAAGGAGAGCACGGCACAAAGGGTCCTTATTGTGTGTAGTCGATTCCATTTGAGTTCGTAGTGTATCCTAAAATCGCCCAGTTGGACATTGCTCATTTTCTGCAGATCAAGTATATCTAGTTGATTATTCAGGGGGACATTGCCCATCATAGTTACTCCTATGGTTCCCAATCCATAGATTACAGTCGATATCAGTAGCAATTGGAAAGTCAATTTAGATGGAAAGTGCAAAATGGTGGTAACCAAAATAGAGAGGAGACTAATGAAAAAAATGACAAAGAATCCTGGATTAAGGATTGCTCGATTTATTTTTTGCATGGTCTCAAGATAGCTGGCATCCATTACCTTGCGCGTACCTGGGATGACGGATACTGACCAGGCATAAAATAGGCCAGCGGATAGACCGACTAAAAGACACGAGGTGAAAAGTAAAATTGTCTTCATGGTGATTTCCATCTTAATTTTTTTTAGAGTTAATAATTCTGAATTAAGTAGTGTAAAATTTTATTACATAAAAGCTTTACCGGAATGAGGTGAGGGCATTCGTTTTTTTTTCGTTTATAGTAGGTTTCTTGTGACCTTTTGCTAAGAGATTCGGGATGAGCGCGAAGTCGCTAGTGATTGCAATGAAGTTTGCTTCCTTGTATTGTTCTTCGCAAGGGTAGTACGTATCTTTTGCCGCAGTGCCTATTGGAAAATTATCAGATATGCAAACATCAAGCAGGTTTGCTCCGACGATTGTGCAGGCAAGAAACAAGATGTATTTTATATTGTCAAAGGATAGTGAATCCATGATAGGTTGATTTCTTATGATGAGGTAAAGTTCGCCCTATCCCTATATGGACTCTTGATCCTTTACGCCAATCTTTTGACACTTTATGCCAAAAGCCGGTTGAAAAGTAATTTCCTTCCGTTATTTTACCTGTTTGCCTGCGAGATAAAATATAAATTCAATATTGGAGGTGCATTGAGGTGAAAATCTAGGTCGGTAGCTTATCTATATCACCACTTGTTAGATGCTGAATGTTTTCTGTGATTTTTTCGATATCCCAGTCCCACCATTTGATTTTGAGCAATTTGGAAATCGTTTCATCTGAAAACCGATGCCTGATGACTTTAGCTGGATTTCCACCGACAATTGTATACGGAGGAACATCCTTTACCACGGTGGAGTTTGTAGCGATGATAGATCCATCACCTACCGTGATGCCGGCCATGAGTGTGGCATTGTGTCCAATCCATACATCATTTCCAATGATTAGATCGCCCTTGTTGGGAAAGGATTTGTTCTCCATGGCATTTTCCCAGCCATTACCAAAAATAGAAAAGGGGTAGGTGGATAAACCAGATGTAAGATGATTGGCACCATTCATAATAAATTTCACTCCTGATGCAATCATCGAAAACTTTCCAATAATCAGCTTGTCGCCTGTGAAGTCAAAATGATACTTCACATTTTGCTCAAAGTTTTCGACATTCTCAAAATCATCATAGTAAGTGTAGTCACCTACTATGATGTTGGGATTTCTTATGATGTTTTTTAGAAAACAAAGTTTATTATGGTGAGGTAGTGGGTATACTGTGTCTTTATCAGGTCCGTTCATTATTACTTCTTATTTTTCTTTGTCACGCATAGCGACCCATTGCAGTACAACAGTTGTCAGTTGCTCTTTTTTTTCTTCTATGTCTTCCAGGTCTTTAAATTTTGCAGTTCGTCCTTCTTTACCCTCACCCTCCAGAAGTCCACTCTCGTCACCAATGAGTGCTCCTTTGTGAAACATTAAGCTGACATGCTTTTTGGCATTCATGAAATAGGAAGCCATATTTCCCTTATAAATAAAGGTGGGACTATTCCATTTGATGGTTTCTTCCATCTCGGGATGCGCAGCAAGTACAATTTCACGCACTTTTCTAATTTCTTCGTCAAGGGGATGATTCTTTCTCTTCAGATAGTCTTCGACGTCTGGATTCTTATTCATCATCTGGAAAATTGTTTCTGAAATATAGCCAATTTCAACTTCTCGCTCTGGGTAGAAGAGATGTGTATCTTGTAGGATGGGATGAGATCTTATCAATATGTGGAGTGATCCTCCTCATTGTGCTTCTACACCGGATTTTGAATCTTCTCAATGTTATTCAAATTCATATAGATCGTAATCAGATTAAAATGAGAACTACGGCAATTATTCTTCTGGCTCTTCTGGGTGTATCCGCAGTTTTTGGTGGTTGGGCTTTAACTTCCAGTCCTACAGGGGATGCTATTCAGCTTCCCATCGAATTATTACAAGGAACACCATTTGATAACTATTTGATACCAGGCATACTTCTATTGGTATTTAATGGTTTTCTAAGTCTATCTATTCTTTGGTTGACTGTAAAGAAGAGAGGAAACTATCCTGTCTGGATCATCTTTCAGGGAGCAGTCTTACTGATCTGGTTATCGGTACAGTTATTTATGAATGCTGATTTTTACTACCCCTTGCTTCATGTTCCATATTTTGGAATTGCTCTACTCTTAATGGTCGTCGGATTTGGGATAGCTAAGGGATACAGCATACGTGAAATTATTTAAGGTAGAGACGTGAATATCCGATACCCATCTAAGTCTTAGTAGCATGGCTAATACCAGACGGATGCATAAGACTGATTGAGTCAGATTCATCTGTTCTAAGATTATTTGCAGAGGACCTTTTCATACAATGTAACGAACATCATCAATTACCTACGTAGCTTGGCTGCTCACAGTATTACTTCTCGACCTGGTAAAAATAACTCCATTATATACTACGCTTCTAAGTATTCACCGACCATTAGTGAGCACATGACTCGAATGGGGACTGGTGTCAAACTCGTAAAGAAAAGTTTCTTTAATGGTTGGCTCATCATTGCTTCCCTCATCTCGTATTATGGGGGTTCTAATAGGGAAGACCTGATAAAAAGCATTGGGGTTCGTACCTTGAGCCACTTGAATATTTGGATTATTGGCCCCGCTCAATGGTGTATATGTCCGAATTCGACAGTTGCCACCAAGGTTGGACCTGATCGTTACCTTTGATAATTTTCCGTTCTGCCATTCCATATTTTCAATTTCAAATCCACCTTTGAGTCGAATACCTTTGATACTTCCATTTTTCCATGAATCAGGTAATGCTGGCAATAGAAATATTTCTCCTTCATGACTTTGCACCAACATTTCAGTGACACCAGCCGTAAAGCCAAAATTGCCATCTATTTGAAAGGGTGGGTGTGCATCAAATAGATTAGGATAAATACCACCACGTTCTCCTTGTGCTTGCACAGCGGGAGAGATCTGATCGGCTATAAGTTTTAGGGCATGATTGCCATCAAGTAGTCGAGCCCATAGATTTACTTTCCATCCCATAGACCATCCGGTAGATTCATCTCCTCGAGCCAATAGAGAGGTCTTGGCTGCATTAAATAATTCGGGTGTTCGATAATATGAGATTTGATTGGATGGATATAGGCCGTAGAGATGTGATACATGACGATGTTTGTCGTCGGGACTATCCCAGTCATGCATCCATTCTTGGAGTTGACCCCATCTACCAATTTGCATGGGAGGTAGCCGGTCAAGAGCTTCGCTGATTTTAGTGGAGAATGCTTCGTCAGTATTTAGTATCTCCGCTGCTTGAAGGGTTTTCGTAAACAGATCAAATAGTAGCTGATTGTCCATGGTGGCTCCGGCTACCAGTGACGTGCGGGGATCATGGGCAGGAGCATTTTCAGGGGAGATAGAAGGTGCCACTACTAACCAACCATTTTCGGGTTCTTCCACCAGGAAGTCAAGATAAAATCGCACCGCTTCTCGCATGATCGGATACACCTCGGCCAGGTAGGTCTCATCACCGCTAAAGGCATATTTGTCAAAGAGATGTTGGCAAAGCCATGCACTGCCCATGGGCCACATTCCCCAGAATGATCCATCAATGGGACCGGTCATTCTCCAGATATCTGTATTATGGTGCATCACCCAGCCTTCTGCTCCATACATCGTCCGGGCTGTTTCAACCCCGGCTTCGGAAAGCTCCCGGATCATCTGTATAAAAGGTTCATTCATTTCAGGAAGATGGCATATCTCGGATGGCCAGTAATTCATCTCAGCATTGATATTCACCGTGTACTTACTATCCCAGGGTGGCGTCAGTCGATGATTCCATATGCCTTGAAGATTAGCAGGCTGACCACCAGGTCTGGAAGACGAAATCAATAGGTACCTACCAAATTGGTAACAGAGCGTAATTAGCTGCGGATCATGGCCGATCGTAAATTCCTCGATTCGGACGTCAGTAGGTTTTGTCTCTGACGTGCTCGTGCCCAGATCTAGTGATACACGTTCAAAATATTGTTGATAATCATCAATATGCTGTTTACGTATTGTGCTGACTTCTTTCTGTAAGGCGCTTTCCAGATTTTCTGTAACCCGCTTTTTTTCATCACCACCTAGATCAAGGTAATTAATGAAGTTTGAAGCCATTGAAATGTAAATCAATACAGTGGATGCGTTCTCTACCACGATACTATCTCCCTGACTAGTGATCGTCCCTTCTTCGGCAACCAGCTTACATTGCGCCTCAAATTTTACGGCACCCTTCACTGATTCATGATCACTGGTTATTCCATGCAATACAAGTTTGTCTGAACCTTCGACATCAACCTCTACCGGAGCGGGATGATCCATCCTTGCTGAAAAATTGAGACTTCTATTTTTACTTGCGGTCAGTTGGACCATTATTATTTGGTCTGGGAAGGATGCAAACACCTCACGTTGGAATGTGACTCCATCCACGCTATAGCGAGTGGTTGTGATCGCGGTTTCCAGGTCCAGGTCTCTATAAAATTCTTGATAGGTGTCGTGACCAGGGAAGTTTAAATGCAAACTTCCTACGGTTTGATACGGCATACCATGGGAGCTCTTACTGATAAACTTTTCATTGGTAATTTTCTGTGCCTCTGCATTCTTTCCTTCGAAAATCAGTTTGCGAACTTCAGGAAGTGCTTCTCGTGCTTCAGAATTATCATTTCTGTTGGGCTGCCCTGCCCACACCGAACTTTCATTTAGTTGAATCTCCTCGCTTGAAGGATTTCCATATATCATAGCGCCAAGACGACCATTACCTACGGGCAGGGCCTCTACCCATTTTTCTGCAGGACGATCATACCATAGTTTTAGTGGTGTTCTTTGATCTTGTGCATGCAGAGAACCCACATAGAGAATAGCTATGAATGATATATAAATAATTCTTGCTAATTGCATATTTCTAATTTCGATGATAAATTTTTAATGACCTGGATATTCTTTCGTTGCAGAATGTCATTCTCTCATGCCCTCCGATAAAATCGATTACTATATTGAATTAATCAAGCAACAAAATCACTCAACTATGCATTTTCTATTACTTTGATTTATTTTATTTTCTCCCAAGTAACTAATGTAATTCTAATCATGTAGAATTTCACGCTTAAAAGGAATCTATTTTGGCACCTCGCATTCATCCTGTGCAATATAAACATTCAAATAGAGTGTAAAAATGGCTAAATATTTGAGTCCACTGGTATTTGATTAAGGGTATACCATACATCACCACTCCATAAATCATTGCCAGAGGTGCTGATGACTCCTGGAGGCAACTTAATATAGATCACATATTTTTCCTTTAAATCCGGGACCTGAATATGTAGGGTTTTACCATCTTCACTCAGGTTCCAGGCCGATACCCGAAGTGCAGTCAGATCTAGTTTTGGACCACCATATTGGGAGGTTGGCATATAGTGCCATTGCTGAATCTGTGCACTGTCATGGATTAGTTCAAGGGATTTCTCAGAGAGTGGCTCGGTAAATGTGATATTAAATCCTCCTGCCGTCGCCTCGACACGCAGCATTTCAAACGTTGAGATACCATTATATGCGAGGCATTGTAAACCGAAGCGATTAGCATTGTGAGACCAATTGCCATTCATCCCCACACCCCCGGCATATAGTTTTTCATCCGGACCCCAGACCAGTCGATTGATTCCTGCCTCCATCCCCTGCGTAAACCGAAACACACAACCCTGGTATGCACCTCCAACCTTCTCCAGGAATACTCGCTTGATTCCACCATGCGTGACTTCACCGTAAATCATTTGACCCTCGTAGGGACCTTTATCTATGGGCACGGGTTGACCTGGCGAGTTGCCAATTTCATCCTGCGGCAGCCAAACAGCAGGTGGTATCATTTCCCGATTTTCGAACCTATCTCCGGTACCAAATTGACAGCCATGATAATCACCTTCCCTGAGATGTATGAATTTACAAGCCGGTACCCATTGTCCCTGATTCTCTGTGATGAATAGCTCATCATCGATACCGATACCAATACCATTAGGTTGTCGTAAGCCAACCGCCAACGTGCGATAGGAGCCCTCAGGATCAATTTCTAAAGCAGTACCCCGATCAGGATGTTGCCGTTCATGTTGCATCAAACGCATGGCTACACCCAGCGTGGCATAGAGCTTTCCATCCCTGGACTCCAGGCCATACGAATATTCATGAAAATCAGTGGTGACCCCAAAATCATCGCACACGTTGCGATAGTAATCGATGATTTGATCGCCATCGAGATCAATCAATTCGGTCACTTCATTTTTCTGGACCACAAAGATTTTGCTATCCACCACTTTCAGCCCCAGTGGTTCAGCTAAACCCTCTGCAATCCGGGTGATCTGCATCGTACTCGTATCGCCACTAGTAATATCTTTCATGCGATACACCGCACCCAGAGAGTCCCAGGTACAAAGCAGCAAATCTCCATCGTCTGTAAAATCCATTCCTCCCACCCGTGGTTGAAAGGAATTGGGCCTGACAGTGATCAGATCAAAACTTGGATGTATGCCTTCTAGTGGATATCCAAATCCAGGGATCGTCCGAGTAGTGGATTGATGCACCACTCCTTTATTGTATGGAGCTGGTTTGGATTCTGTTTTTTTCAGTGACATGATATACTTTATCATGGGAGCGATATCTGCCTTTGATAGAGTTGGATGTGGGATCATGGGCACCTGACCCCAGTTACCACTGCTTCCTTCATGCACTCGTTGGACAAGCATTTCCACCGTGGAATCACCTTTCGGATATCGATCAGCTATTTCCTGGTAGCTTGGGCCTATCATTTTCTCATTTTCATAGTGGCAGGTGGGACAACCACTTTTTTCAATCCAAAATTTTCCAATATTGGCGGTTGCCTTAATCGATGGTTTTTCCGGCGTTTCGGCAGCCATAAATTCAGACACTACTTTGGATTTACTCTTTTTGAGAAGCTCACCCTCATAAAATAATTTGGGGGAGGAAGCATTGGATGTCCATTCAATCTCTCGTACTAACTGTAGCTGATCATTCACCATTAATAAGTGGGGAGATTCCTGCAAAGAAACAGTTTGCTGGGCTGACTCTAGATTGTATTTAAATGTTATATCACCATGCTGCTTAGTATATCCTTCGTAATGAACGGTAGGAATTACTCTTTCTCCATTTTCTTCGAATGTCCATGGGGAATGATTACTCTCATTCTCCAAAAAATTATGTCCCCAACTGGTAGGTTGAATTGTTTTGATGCTGTTATAATTGGCACCATTCCAAAAAATACCACCTTTCCAAAACCTGCGCAGCATTCCCCGTTGCAGATCGTAAGAAAGATAATAATCATCATCAAAACGTAAGCTGATCATTCGGGGACGATCATTTAAAATCGAGCGTCGGGCAAATACCAGGTCCAGTTTATCTTCCTGATGACACCCCAAAAGAAGGAGGAATCCAAGGGGGCCAACTATGCGGAGTTGGACTCCAAAATACCTGAATATGGACGGAAAGAAACGCATGTATTATTGAGCATCAGATTTAAAAGATCATGAAATCGATCGAGGTGGGGTGATTATATCTCGTTTGGTTTACGGTTCTACTACAGGTCTTATTAATCAACGACCGGGGCGATCTCATCTCCACTGGCCAATCCACCGGGAAGTTCCATAATTCTGATATTTCGAAAATGAATTTCAGCTCCCTCTGCTTCCAGGCAGATATAACCTTTCTTCCGATCAGAATCTCTTAGTCCATTTACAAATTTACCATTGACAGAAAGTTTCACGGTCCCATCGACGGCCACAATTACATACTTGTTCCATTCTCCTTTTCCCTTACATCTCCGCTCAATTGATTTACTTCGGTTACCTCGTGGGTTATCAGGGACCGCTTTCATACCCATGGTGGGAAACAATTCACCATGCACGTAATCTTCGGTTCGATTGTGCATAGGTGCGTACTGCAGCTCCAACATTTGTACTTCAATGGCCTTAGTCAAGGGCTCATCTTCCGAAAACTGTGTGCCTTCGCTCCAAATAAAGACGCCGGAGTTACCGCCTGCTTCCATGTGTCGCCATTCTACTTCCATGATAAAGTTCTCATACTGTTTCTCAGTGCGCATGACACCAATGGGCAGTCCCGAACAGATGATCATAGAGTCCTCAACCTTCCAGGTATCCGGAGATGTGTTTACATCCACCCATCCCGAAAGATCTACTCCATTGAAGAGAGGCTGAAAAACCAGCCCAGTCTCCTGAGCCTCTGCTGCCATAAGTAATACTACAAAAAGAGGAAGGGTTAGAAATCGGTATCTCATAGTAATTCACTAGTCTTCAAAAATCAAAAGATAGGGTTTCTTTTAGAAGGGGAACAGGAGTGGGGTTATAATTTATGATTTGCTAGGTATTTGTCTGGCCTGTCTATGAATAATCTTGCCTCTGTCGTGCATGTCATATTGGGTAAAACAATCAGCCATCGCTAAAAGCTGCACCTAGTCACTTAAGTAATTTTTTTAATATCTATGTGGAAGTGGCTATTTCTGGCATTATGCTCCGTTTTATTGGGTTAAAGCAAGGTAAAAACTGGTATTTTCAAGACGCTGTAACGCCGAATTCATTCGGCGACCGCAAGGGCCTAGACTATTTAATGGAAAAGAACGGTAAAGAGACCACTGAGGTTTAAAGCAGATTAAATGGCATAGCTAAATTATCCTTTGCGCTTTTTACTGAATTGAATATGCTCTTTATACATCTTGCCCCGTTTCTTATCTAATCTTCGTTTTTCGACGTTAGATTTTTCAAAATATTCTTTTTCTTTTTTTAGCTTCATGAAGTTGTCATAAACGTCGGGGTCAAGTGATCCATCTTCCAGAGCATCCAATACCGCACATTTATTTTCAGTAGTATGTGTACAATCCGCATACCGGCATTGCTCGGCAAGAGCAACAATTTCTTCAAAGGTCGAATCAATTCCCGATTTTGCATCAATGATACCCACTTCCCGCATGCCGGGGTTGTCGATAATGATGGCACCTGAAGGTAGTACAATTAATTCCCGGTGTGTGGTTGTATGGCGACCTTTATGCACCGCACTGCTGATTTCACTTACCTCCATGACCTCACCGCGGGACAGGAAATTAGTGATGGTAGATTTTCCCACTCCGGAGGATCCCAGAAGACAGTAAGTAAGACCCGGTTGGATAATAGCTTCAAGTGCCTGATATCCATTTATTACCTCACTACTTACCTCTATTATTTGAATTTCTTTTAACCGTGCACGTATAGTTTCCAAATGCTCCCTTCTCTCGGCCGGACTGATAAGATCAAATTTAGTCATTACAATCACGGGTTCTATCCCTGCTTCGTGGCAAAGGACAAGGTACCGCTCCAGACGGTTAATATTAAAGTCCCGATCCAGTGCTTGAACGATCAACGCGATATCAATATTGGAAGCAATGAGTTGCGCAGAACTGTGCTCCCCAGCCGATTTACGCTTCAAAATAGTCTTTCGGGGATAGACAGCGTGGATCAGTCCTTTATCATCGTCGTAGGCCATAAGAGCGACCCAATCTCCTACCGCAGGGAGATCTTCATTCGAATCTGCCGCAAATCGCATATTGCCCGTGATCTCACAATGTAACTCGCCTATAGAGGATAGGACATCGTATCTATCTTTGTGCTGGGCAATTACCCGACCTACATCAAATGCTGCCAGATTATTTTCGGCCCTGTATTTTTCCAGACTTTCGTTGAACCCCAGGGTAGTTAGGTCCATATGCTTACCTTTTTAAATGACTGACGTTAATTTCACTAAGAGATCAGCTCTTAATCGAAGTTATATATTATCAAGCACATTATTTATTAAATCCAGAATGGTATTAATGTCAAGGAGTAATGGTTCGTAGTGATTTTGTCCGGTAGCAAGCGTGGTGAGCATAAACATCAACACATTATTTTCAAAGGAGGTAGATTCCAGGAGGGCAAGATTGCTTGCATTCGATTCCTGCTTCTGCATCTGCAGTACGCTGCCAGATACACCGGTTTGATCCAGTACCGTTCGCAGTGAATAATTCTCGGTTCTCATAAAGTCCAGCACCTTTTCTCTCTGAAGCTTCAGATCTTCTTCTTGCCGGCGTATGTCATCCAGCGAGGCCATCCAAGTCGTGAGTTGTTTCCGTAAATTAATGTTGCTCACATCCTTCAGGCTACCTGAGTTAATCATTTCTATGAGTAGGGAATTATTCGCATTGAAAGCTATATCTCCTGCGAATGTGTTGTACAGAACCTGGGAGAATTCTGTTTCGTCAACCATCTCCTTTTTTGACATGAGCGCAATAATCTCTTGGCCTCCCTCATAATTCCGCTGATTTTGCTCGAGGAGTGTCATTAATCTATGTTTGTTGGATTGAAATTCATTACGGAGTCCTATTAGATAGCGCGTTTCCCTTTCTCTGATTATCCTTTCTTCATTTAAATTATTGATCCATAAAGCAATCAAAATTCCAATGACTACCAAAATGATTTCTCCCAGGGCATACAGTAGGTATTGTTCTACTTTTTTCCGTTTGATTAAATCTTTTCGTATTTGGTTGAAGACTTTGAGCATGCTGCAAATTTGTCCTGGTGAGAAGGCCTTGACTACTCGTAGCTGAGTATTGCAAATCTATACATTTCAAATGATTCAAAATCGAACCAGGATAGCAACCTGAATTTATTTGATGATTATAGTTCCATTTCTATAGAGATCCAGCCCTTGGGTGATCACTTGAAGTATAGTTTCAATAGGTAAATCCTTTTTGGCGTCTATACGGAGAATTTTCATCCTAGATCGTTTTCCCTGTTCAAGGAGTGGATGGTGCAAATGCTTGCCTTCGACCATCAAAATATAGGGCTCGTCTGTGACTTTGTCTGTCCACAGATAGCAGAACATTTTTTTCCTGTAGGTAAAACACGGCATACCATATTTTCGTGTCTCAGCTACCAGATTATCTTGTTTTAATATGATGTGCCGCAAGGCAAGCAAGCAACTCTTATTAGGCTCTTCTTTGTTGTAGTAGAATTGATCGAGTTCAGATATCATTATTCCTGTGCAGCTATATAAAATTCAATTTCAGCATCTAATGGATTCTGGGCCTTCTCCCCAAATAATTCAAAATCAGCAGAATACTTCCTGGGAAGATCCATTTCCCAAATCTTGTTCCACTGATCGACGATAAGTCCCTTCGTCAGATCCCCTTTGGCTGTGAGTTTTACATATTTTCCACCGGAAATCGATGTACTGATAAAGCCCTCAGGTACCTGTTGGATGGATCTCACCTTACATCCTAATATGGCTGTATAAGGTTGATTATGATCTCCTTCATAATCCGTATACATCGAATAGATGGTGTCATCTACTTTGTTGGGGATTTGCTCCAGGATCTTTTCACGTAGAAAACGGTCCCAAAGACCAGCAATCTCCCGGGCGGCTTTACCATCAGCATTAGATGTCCGAATTCCAATGCCAACCAGATGAAAAGGTTTAACTTCTACTTTTTGCATCCCATTATTTTTTTGTTGTTCTGCAAAAGTAGGCGAGTCCGGTGACAAGGGTATGTCAGGGGTGTCTTCCCATTTTTTTCGACAATTCTCCAGGTACTGCTCGAGCGTGAGATGGTGCGGCTCGAACACTTCATTGGACACGACTAATCGTTGAATCCTATCCAGACGGAAGGCTCGGAAATCCCCTGCCTTTCGACAATAGGCAATAAGTATCCAATTATCCTTTGTAGTATAGAGCGCGAAAGGCTCTACTTTACGCTGGGTACGATAGTCACTGAGAGATAGGTAGTCCATATCCACCACCTGAAAATTGGTGATCGTGGATTGCAATTGGATGAGATATTTACTGGTCTTATCATTGTCCCGGTTATTGCGCACCTGCAGTCTCTCCGAAAGTATTTCTGTTTTAGTTTGCTGACGAATTTTCAGCACTGCCCGTATCTTGGTCAGTGCGGAACTGAAGTGCTGCGCTAGTGATGTATCTTTATTCTTACTAATTATCTGTTCAGCAGTGGTCAGGGCCAGTATTTCTTCTTCGGTAAACATCACTGGAGGGATCTTGTAGCCCTCCATCAGGCTATAGCCCCTGCCCTCCACGGTCACGATAGGTACCCCCGATTGCTCTAACGTGCGGATATCCCTGTACACCGTCCGTACACTGATCTCATATCGTTCGGCAAGATCAGTGGCAGTGACCATGCGTCCCGACTGTAGATGCGTCAGGATGGCGGACAGCCGTGCCAATCGAGGTTTTTCTGCGGACATTTCCTGCAAGATACAGGTATTTCAACAGGACTCTTTTACCATAAATCGTTAGGCTCTCTATACCCTTACTTCGAGTTTGATGGACCTATGAAGCACTGAAGTCTTTATTATCTTTCAGGAATGAAGTTATATCTCCTGCTTTTTTCGGGCTCACTATTCTTATTGATAGGGTGTGAGAATAAAATTGATAACACAGATACCTCCACCTCGCTCAAACTGATTACACATAATGTCTATTACGGGTTCACAAAAGTGCCGGAACGAAAGCAAACCTGGCTTGAATGGATGGGTAATCAACAACCTGATGTGGTAGTGCTTCAGGAGCTGAATGAGTACACACCAGATCAATTGGCAAAGGATGCTGCTACCTGGGATCACAGATTTTCTGTATTGTTAAAAGAGGAAGGTTTTCCAACAGGCATCACCTCCCGATATGTTATTGAAGATGCGCAACGATATGTGGATGGCTTTCATCATGGAGTGATCCGTGCGAAGATCAAAGACATTTATTTTTATGTGATTCATTTACATCCTAGTAATTGGGAGGTAAGACATAAAGAGATTGATCAGATTTTGAATAATATCAAGGCATTGCCGGAGGGTACCCCGGTGGTTCTGGCAGGAGACTTTAATACCTTCTCTCCCTATGATAGCTTGTTTTATGCACATGGTCGCCTGGAGCCATTTTTTGCAGAACGAGATGGTACTTATTCGGAGAGAAATTTAAACAATAATAGATTGGATTACGGCGTAATTCAGAAATTATTAAATCGGAAGTTTTTGGATCTGGAATATTCAAAGCGAAACGACCGATTTGAGTTTCCGGGTACTTTTCCAACGTTAATTCCTAAAGAAGGTGAGCATGGAGATTTGCGCAGACTGGATTATGTTTTCACCAATGAGGCCTTTCCTGGTGAATGCAAGGAAGCCACCATTATTGTTAATGATACTACCCAATATGTATCGGATCATTTGCCCATAATGGTAGTTTGGGAGTTTTGATTTTTCGCCCAGCCAAGTGGGTGAGTCTCCACAGTAAAAAAATGTATTGATTCTTTATGCTCTCCTACAAATATGGGTTTGGGATTGGTTCTTTATTATATAGCTTATGCAGTATCCGGTATTTAAATAGCTGTGAGGTTTTAACTCCGAAGGAATCGCTGATCGACGATGTCTGCTGCCCTCCGCAAGATCGTGGAAGAGCCTGTCTTCCGAACTGCTAACATAGGAAGGCCTGATCTCCGAAGTTTTCACCGAAGGAGAAGTGCTGAGATCCCAAGGATTATCCCAGAGCCTGTACTCCGAAGTTTTCACGAAGGAGAAGTGCTGACATCCCGCAGGGATCGACAAGGTGCTGACATCCGAAGGATCGTCAGTACCCCCAATTTTAGGGATATGAATCCCTCATGGGTATGTTCAACTTTGAATCATTGTTCCACTTAAGAAATCAAAACATGAAATTCGAGAAGTTACCCTCTTGCTGTAAGATTTTCCTTGCCACATCTCTTTTAGTTCTTTTTGCTAAATCCTCATTACGGGCTCAATTTGATTATTCCTGCCTTTTTGATGCTGCGGGATGTGATTACACGGAAGCTTCGGGGTCCCAAACATACCCCACCATAAAGATAAATGGAGCGAATGCAGTTGTTACACTACCCTATTGTACTACAGAGGAGGAGGTCATTGCCGCCTTTACAGGTTGGTTAGAAAACCTAATCGATCCGGGAACAGATTGCAAACGAGTACGAATCACAGAGATCGAAGGCAATGATTTTATCACCGGTCCTGTGATCGATATTACAGCCTTAAATTCGTCAAATAGTTTTCTATATGAAGTAGGAAATAATGTCAACCCACAAACCAATAACATTGGATACATTCCACTGCCGGGTACTTGTGGTGGCAGGTACAAGTACGATGTGATTATAGAAGGTGATTGCATGCTCGGTGATGGTGATCCCAGTCCTAACGTATATGTGGGCGCTAGTCTTACACTGGAGGTGTATGAGGTGCCATCCCCAGAAGCCCCCGCACCAGTTACCATGTCTCTATGTGAATCCGAAGATGCGATCATGACAGCTTATACGGATTGGGTAAATGGTTTTAGCAAGGGCTTCCTATTTGACGAGGAAAATCCTTTCTGCCCTGCGGTGCGCTGCACGGATGATCTTTACTTCGGAGACTGCAACCTAAGAGTTGAATACACGATTACGAAAGGGTTTTTGAATCCTCCACTGGACCCCTGCATTGGAGATATCCCTGATGAAGAATGCTTCCGATACCGGCTGCAAAGAGCCTTGAAGGAGAATGATCTTAACTGCGGTGTACGCATTACTGCCAGGATCAGCAACAAGATGTTGCCCCTTTGTTTCAATAAGTCAGCTTCCTCCTCTTTTGAGTTGGTCGCACCTACCATTACAGCTTCTGCACCGACAGAGCATAGGCGATTGCAGGCTTGCTCTTCAATTGATGATATTAGGGGTACTTTCAAAGGTTGGTTGGACAAATTTACCTTCTCTGTAGAAGACGATTTGCTGACGGGGTCAACATCATCCTGCGAGTTAAATGAGGAGTTTTATGTGAATGGCTCCACCGTTTCTCTTACACGGGATCAGCTAGAGGCGGAGTATTGCGGAGGAACTACTGCCATAGAATATGTGGTGGCACTTGAAAGGTGTAGAGGCGTGCGCAGTAATGTGGCGACAGCGACCTTTACAGTCGAGGAGCCAGAAATTACCTCGCAGGTTACTTCCGTTTGTTCAGAAGCACCCGTAGCATACAGCATTCAGACCAATACTGTCAGGAATCAAGATCTTCATCAATTTCAAGTGGTAGAGATCATATCAAATGGATTAATTCCAGGAGCAACTAACGTAACAGAAGGCCAGATGATTGGTGTCGATGGGCTTATAAATGATCGTTGGACCAACGACTCCGATCTGCCCATTCAAATGACATATGTTGTACTTCCGTTTTTTGACTGCTCTGCCGATGGGGCATGTCAGGGATCCTTAACTGAAATTCCAGTCACAGTCAAGAGCCGTCCTAAATCATTGATAGGGTATGATAAAACGATTCGTGATGGAGACCCATTGGGTCTTGAACTCAATTTTCAGGGAGCTTCCTCCACAAGTGTGGAAGTGGACTTCTATGATGTGGCTTTCACTGGATTCGAGCCATGTAATGAAAGCTTTCAAGATGGAAATTATCTTCCGAATAGTCTGGAAACTATATTGTCTTCGACTTCGACTAAAGGTTGTGCCGACAATTGCGCTGATGAAACAGTACAAATAGAGATAATACCCTTGAGCGGTGGTTGTCGAGGTGAAAAGGCCATCTTTAATGTTATAATTCAGTATGTGGATGATATAGCTCCAAGTATTCAGTGCCCTCCAGGTATATCTGTTCAATGTCTGTCGGACTTGACTTCTTGCCTAAGCACTGATGTAGTTGTGATGGATAATTGTCCAGGTACGGTGGTCACCTGTGAAGATGGATCATTGGCAGGAGGTAGTTGTGGAGGGACTATCCTGAGGACATATACGGCTCGGGATGCGGCTAATAATGTTAATTCCTGTGCACAGATTATTACCATCGATGATGATATTGATCCTGAGATCACCTGTCCGGAGAATATTACTGTCTACGTGGATGCTAACTGTATGGTCAGGTATGATACAGAAGTGACGGGTATAGCTACCGGCACTGACAACTGTACGGTGCCAGATATCACTTTGAGTGATGAACTTATGGAGAACACTCCCTGTCATGGATCGAGCCTGGTGAAGAGGACCTGGACCGCCACTGATGCGTGCGAAAATTCTAGTGAGTGCGTACAGACGATTACACTCAGTGACACGACTGCACCTGTGCTGAGAATCCCGGGTGATACAATATTATACAAGAATGATCTTTGTCAGGTAGATGCTGCACCTTCTATCACAGGCATGGCTACGGTGGAGGACAACTGTAGCTCCAGCCCTTCGATCTCATTTAGCGATTTCACTTTTACCAACAACCCCTGTGGTGGGAGTGATCTGATCGAAAGAACATGGACCGCCACTGATGATTGTGGAAATGTGAGGTCCCTCGTGCAAAAAATAACCATACTGGATACTCTACCTCCGGAAATAGATTGCGTGTTAAGCGTTGAATTGTTCGCAGATGAGAATTGCTTTGCGGATACCAGTGCTCAAAATACTGGGTTCTTAAGAGCACAAGATGCCTGCATGATGGGAACTATTACCCGGTCCGACGAAGTAACCATACCCTGTGAGGGTGAAATGCAGATAACCAGGACATGGGTGGCTAGGGATGCATGCGGGAATGAGAGTACATGTATACAATACATTCTGGTCAGAGATACTACCCGGCCTGAAATTTCATGTCCACCCACAGAAGAACTGGGTATTAATCCAGTGGTACCTGAGGCTATGTCGACAGATGTGGTAGTCGATGACAACTGTAGCATTTTCATTGATCTCATCGACAACGTGCAGGGAATGGTCCATTGCGATGAGGCCTGCATCAATATTAATGTAAGTCCTCTGCTTCGTCATATAAGCCGATTTGACTAAATAAAATGGTCAGGTCCTGAAAAACACCCACGACCCCCGCACTGTCCTTGTTATAGATGAACATGTCTTTGGCTTTGGCCAGGGCAAGGCTACTTTCCGGATATTTACCAATTGTAAATGCAATTCTTCCCAGAGCATTGGCTACCACTCCATAATGCGTGAAGCAATCCCGATTCTTAAATAATTTGATCAATGGTGATTATGTGGCCGCAGAAAGAGATGGATTAGATCTATATCAGAATGCTCTGGAGAGCAATGACGGTGCAGAAATAATGATGCATGCCAGATTTTTATCCGAGCTCTATAGTAGATGGGGTAAGTCCGATAAAGCCCTGCAGTACGAGAACTTATTCCTGGTCAAAAAGGACTCAATTCAGGAAGTGAATAAGACTAATGCACTATTACTTTATCAGACTCAATATGAAACCCAGGAGAAGGAAAATGAAATATTTCGACTGCAGAAAGAAAGCGAATTATTAAATACAAAAATATCGCGTGATCGACTTTTTAAAGCATTATTGGGTAGTGGATTAATTCTTCTTGTCCTAGGAGCTATGCTCATATACTCGAGAATTAAGCAGGCAGAACTTATAAAAATGCAAAATCTGCGTACCGAGATCTCCAGTGATTTACATGACGAGGTAGGAAGTTTACTATCCGGAATCAATATGCAAACTCAAATGATTGATGTGGTTCCAGATAGTAAAAGACGTGATTTTCTTCAAGATATTTCTCAAAATACGCAGCGGGCTGTGTCTACGATGCGAGACCTGGTGTGGTCCATTGACTCCAGAAGAGACAGGGTAGAAGATCTCAAAGATAAAGTTGCAGAAACCTGCCATCTCTTATTAGAACCCGCTGAATTCACCTTCACTATCAATTTCTCAAATTCCGATTGGTCTACAAATTTAAATCCGAGGTTGAAGAAGGAGATTTACCTCATATCAAAGGAGGCCATTAATAACATCGTACGACACTCGAACGGCAATAAAGTAGTGATTGACCTGAGTATTGAATCTAATCATCTCAAATTACTGATAAGGGATAATGGTTGTCCAGCAGCAAACTCTGTACCTTCCACAGGTATGGGTCTTGAGAATATGCAGCTTCGAGCCAAGCAAATCAATGGAGCACTAAAGACGGGTATGCAGCAGCATGGCTTCACTGTGGAGCTGGATTGCCCCATAAGCTAAATACTATACCAGGGGGTGGGAAAGGGACCGCTTATCATTAAATAAATCAGGCGTCCTCTGCGGTTGAGCTCCGTCCACTTCGTGTTAAATGGTAAATTGCAGCCCTAATGTAAATTTTGGCTCATGTTCAACAAGAAGGAAGCTCTGGTTGTACCTATACTTCTAATGGTACTTTCTACTGCATTTTCACAAACGGATAAAAAGAAATGGGATGTAAATAATCCCGATAGCACCTTGAACTGGAAGGATGTTTCTTTCAGCACGGACGAAGGAACCTGGATGGATCTGGATGTAAGTCCTGATGGAGAGACTATTGTCTTTGATATGTTGGGTGATATTTATAGTATGCCTATCTCCGGCGGTAAAGCCACACCTTTGCGCACAGGTTTGGCCTGGGAAATTCAGCCCCGTTTTAGTCCGGATGGTGATAAGATTCTATTTACCAGTGATGCCGGGGGAGGGGACAACTGCTGGATCATGATGGCCGATGGTAGTGATGCAAAACAAATCACAGAGGAAGATTTTCGGTTATTAAATAATGGAGTCTGGACTCCGGATGGCGAGTATATTATTGCCCGCAAGCACTTTACATCCGGCAGATCTTTAGGTGCCGGAGAGATGTGGATGTACCATCGAACAGGTGGAAGTGGTGTCCAGATTACCAAGCGGAAAAATGATCAGCAGGATGTCAACGAGCCCACTCTCTCGCCGGATGGACGATACCTTTACTATAGTGAGGATGTATATCCTGGGGGTAGTTTTCAATACAATAAGGATCCCAACAGTCAGATTTATGTGATCAAACGCTACGATCGACACGAGGGAAAGACCCGAACCCTTATCTCCGGTCCGGGAGGTGCATTTCGACCGGAGGCATCACCTGATGGCAAGAAACTGGCATTCATCAAACGAATTAGGACGAATACGGTGCTATGCGTTTTCGATCTTGAATCAGGTGCCATACATGAACTATTTGACGGGCTCAGCAAAGACCAACAGGAAGCCTGGGCCATACATGGAGTGCATCCCGGGTTTGATTGGACTCCTGACAGTAAGCACATTATTATATATGGAATGGGAAAAATTCATCAGGTAGATGCTCTCCGTGGTGAGTCTAGGGTCATTCCGTTTGAGGTGGAAGTAAACACTAAAATGGCCCCCACAATCAAAGTAAAGAATAATGCTTTTGAGGACTCAGTCCATGTCAAAGTAATCAGGCATTGTATCACCGCCCCTGATGAATCCTATATCATTTTTAACGCAGTAGGATATTTATGGAAGAAGATGTTGCCGGATGGAAAACCAGTACGACTTACAGAAAGTAAGGATTTCGAATTTGAACCTTCCTTCTCACCGGATGGCTCAGAAATCGTATACGTCACATGGAATGACGAAGAGCTGGGAAAAATTAAAATCCTGGATCTTACTCGTCAGGAAGTGAGGACGTTATTAAATGCACCAGGTATTTATCGTACCCCGGCTTTTTCCCCGGATGGGTCAGTAATCGTCTATCGAAAAGATGGAGGAAATAATCATCAGGGATATCTACACTGCCAGGATCCAGGCATCTACACGATATCTGCGGAAGGTCTGGATCAGAAATTAAGTGTTCCTCAGGGAGAATATCCTGTATTTAATGCAGCCGGTGATCGCATTTTTTGTCAGGAAGGGGGATATCTATTTGGTAGCCTTACCAAGAAAATTGTAAGTGTAAATCTGGATGGAAAGGATAAAAAAGAACACTTTGAAGGTAAACTGGCGCAGCGCTATTGCATTAGCCCGGATAATAAATGGGTCGCCTGGATCGAATTGTATAAAGTCTATATAGCACCCTATCCGATGACCGGTCAAAAAATTGGGTTGACCAGTAAGACTAAAATGGTTCCAGTGGTAAATGTGGCAAAGGAAGCAGGAATTAATCTGCACTGGTCTTCAGAGAGTGATAAGCTGTTTTGGACTCTTGGTGAAAAGTATTTCTCAGTCAATCTGGTAGACCGATTTAAATTTATTGAAGACAGAGATTCACTTCCACCTTTAGATACTGTGGGACTTTCAGTCAATCTGACCGTGCCGGCCGATAAGCCTAGCGGGAAAATAGCTTTTATGAATGCAAAAGTAATTACCATGGAAGGCGATGCAGTGATTGAGAATGGTACTGTTCTGATTGACAATAATATGATTTCTGCCATAGGGTCCTCCATCAATATTCCTTCTGATGCCAAGATTATCGACTGTACCGGAAAAACTGTGATGCCGGGCATCATTGATGTACATGCCCACAGTGGAAACTTTCGCTATGGTCTGAGTCCTCAAAAACAATGGGAATATTATGCTAACCTGGCATATGGTGTCACGACGAGCCATGATCCCTCTGCTAATACCGAGATGGTCTTCGCACAAAGTGAATTGATCAAAGCCGGTGAAATGGTCGGTCCTCGATTATTTAGTACCGGCACCATATTATATGGAGCAGAAGGTGATTTTAAAGCGGTGGTCAATAATCTCGAGGATGCGAGAAGTGCTATTAGTCGGACAAAGGCCTATGGAGCTTTTTCTGTCAAAAGCTATAATCAGCCGCGAAGAAACCAACGTCAGCAGGTCATTCAGGCGGCTCGTGAACAGAATATCCTGGTCGTCCCTGAAGGGGGCTCTTTTTTTAATCATAATCTCTCCATGATTGCGGATGGACATACAGGAGTCGAACACAACATACCGGTGGTGCCACTATATAAAGATGTGATTGAATTCTGGCGACAGAGTGAGGCACATAATACGCCAACCCTCATCGTCAATTATGGGTCGGTGACAGGAGAATATTA
The DNA here is from genome assembly GCA_050298535.1 of Saprospiraceae bacterium. Lineage (GTDB taxonomy): Bacteria > Bacteroidota > Bacteroidia > Chitinophagales > Saprospiraceae > JABDMH01. Next base: position 46,459 of record JBNKUI010000031.1, on the reverse strand, counting down.
TTGGTATCAGCATACCAATGTGTGGGAAAAGGAGCGTCTGCTAACTTTTACACCCAGGGGTGTGATCGATAGCAGGTCCCGGCACCGTACCATGCTGCCGGAGGAGGAGTACGAAAATGGTCATATTCTGACCTCGCAGTCACTTAAAAAGCTCAATGATGCAGGTGTGAAGATTAATTTGGGCGCACATGGTCAGTTGCAGGGCCTGGGTGCTCATTGGGAGCTTTGGATGCTGGAGCAAGGGGGTATGTCTAATCTTGAGGCACTCCAGTGCGCTACCATCAATGGTGCCGTATATTTGGGGATGGATCATCAGATTGGCTCACTCAAAGAAGGAAAAATAGCAGACCTTATCGTGATTGATGGTGATCCCCTGAAGGATATCCGTTCGACGGAAAACGTGGAGCTCACGATGGTAAATGGTAGACTGTACGATGCTAGAACAATCAATGAAATAGGCAACTACGACCAGAAACGCTCAATGTTTTATTTTGAGCAACCCGGTAGTGGGAATGCTTATCCGTATTTTGAAGAAACTAATAGTTTCATGCGCCCCACTTGTTGTAGAATACATTAAGATATGCATGGTAAGAGTAGAAGTCATGGCTTTACTACTCCTCTTCCATGCTTAGGTATGGTTAATAATAGTGCCGGATTAGTGATTTTTCTTATTGTTGATCCTTGAGAAATTCTTCCAGTTGATCGAATACGGAACCCCACCCATTATAAATACCCATTTTCTCTTGTTGTAGCTTGTATTCTTCAGTAGGATGAATGACATGAAATGTGAATTCCGTTTCTTCACCGTGATCTTCCAATAGCACTTCCAGTATGACCCCTTCAGTCATGGGTCGGAAGTCTGCAGTGGTTACCAGCCTGGTAGGCTCAGCAATTTCTCTATAGACTCCCTCAGTGATAAACTCCTGGCCATTTGGCATCATCATAGAATACCGCCATTTTCCTCCCACCCGAAAATCATGCTCCTCAATCTTTAGCGTTGTTCCCTTGGGCCCCCACCAATTTGTGATATGATGACCCTCGGTCCATGCCTCCCAGACTAATTGTATCGGAGCTTTTAGCATGCGGCGAATGGTCACAGTGCATTTTTCCTTATTCATTGTTTCGTTCTGTTTTTAGTTTTATCAAATATTCTTCAAAGGAGTCTATTTTATCCTCCCATAGTTTTTGGTATTGTTCCAGCCACATAAAGGCGGGTACCAGCTGAGCTGGATCAATGTGATAGTAGTTTTCACGGCCATGCTGCTGTAGATCGACCAGGCCACATTCTCTCAGAATCTTGAGGTGCTTAGAAATAGCAGGTCGGCTTATATCAAATCTTTCAGCAATAGACTGTACGGTCATAGATTCTTGCGACAAAAGGTCGATAATCTCCCTACGTACTGGATCTGCTATCGCCTGGAAAACGTCTCTTCGCATCATGATCGTAACTATTCGGTTACCAATATAAGAGTAACTATTCGGTTACGCAAATATTTTTTAAAGGAATCTGAAAGAGTGGATTTTACTCAAATAGAAATAGAAGCAGTTGGAAATAGATAGACGACATTGTACATGAATCGACATCAAAAAAAGAACCTAATAATCTTCTGCCCACTTAACTATTTTCAGAATTATTTAATAAATTGGATTGGTATGTGGCAATAATCTTCTAATTGTTGCCCATAGTGCAACAATCGCTGTATGATTTCGTATAAACTGCCTCTACATGTGATGATTAAAGAGAACTTGTAATGCATTTTTCCGGAATTGAAAGAATATTGGAGATCGGATTACAGAGCTCGGTTAGAAATGGAGGGACCCAATTGATTCTTGGTCTTGATTTGAATGTAACTAGATCTTCGGCATCATACTTAAGTAAACCTGGAAATTTAAGCACACTTTTTTAATGGATGCCTCGACTTAGAAGATGCACGACGTAACTTCTTGAGTTTTTTTCTAGCATGAATTAATGGATTTGATGCCTGGAAAAGAAGATGTCCTCACTCTGGGTTGGGGGTCCTCTTAGAAGAATTAGAACACAAGAACATTTATGAGAACAATAAAACTATAGTTATGGTAAGATTTTACTTGAAACACACATTTTTGTTACTACTGTTCCTGGGTCTGGCCGGGACCATGTACGCACAAGAGAGAACCGTGACAGGACAGGTCACCTTTAATGGGGAGCCTGCCATCGGGGCAACGGTGTTGGTACAGGGTACGGCTACCGGATCCGTGACCGATATTGATGGGAACTATCAAATCACGGTACCTGGCAATGACGCAATATTGGTTTTTTCCTACACAGGCTATCGAACAGAAAGTGTAGCGGTGGGAGAACAGTCCGTCATTAATGTCACAATGGAGGAGGACATTGCAGATTTAGGAGAGGTAGTGGTGACTGCACTTGGTATTAGGAAAGAAGCCAAGAGTCTGGGATATGCTACTGCTACTGTCGGTGGTGAAAACATATCCACAAACAGGACCGTCAACTTTATGAATGCTGTTCAGGGCAAGGTGCCTGGACTGAACATCTCCAGCCTGGGTACGGGACCAGCAGGAACCAGTAAGATTCGGATTCGCGGACAGTCTTCCTTTGGAGGTCAAAACAGTCCGCTTATCGTTGTGAATGGAGTACCGATTGACAACTCTACCTTTGGTACTACACAGGGTAATCGAAGTACGGACAATTCTCTGGGAACTGGATCTGTCTCAGATGGAGGGGATGGATTGAGTAGTATCAATCCTGACGATATCGAAACCATGACCGTGCTCAAGGGAGCGGCTGCATCTGCTCTCTATGGATCCAGAGCCAAGGATGGTGTGATCATGATTACCACCAAAGGTGGTGGATCTGAAGGCCTGGTTGTGGAATTTAATTCCAACTATACTTTTGATACACCTATTGATCATACCGACTTTCAGTATGAGTATGGACAGGGTGAAGGAGGACTGAGACCTACCGCACCCAATCCAACTTCTGGTGTATGGAGTTTTGGTGAGAAGTTTCAACCGGGTATGACACAAATTTTGTTTGATGGGGTTGAAGTGCCTTATGAACCCGTAAGGGATCGAATCAAGAAGTTTTACAGAACTGGACAGAGTTTCACGAATACCTTGAGTATTTCATCCGGGGGACAAAGTGGAAATATTCGGGTTTCTCATTCGAATCTTGACAATGACGGTATCACTCCGAATCACTCATACTCGAAGAAAGGTCTAAATGTGAAATTTAATCAGCAAATGGGAAATAAGTTCTCTGTCACTGGAAGTGTAAACTATTCAAATGATAAGAACACAAATTTGCCGACCGTTGCAACGCAGGATTTGAGTACGCCTACGGTAATATACTCTCTTGCTAACTCAATGCCTTTTGATGTATTGGAGTCTGAAGCAGAAGACGAGTTTGGAAATGAGCGCATTTATAGTCGATTCAGAAATAGAACCAATCCTTACTTTGTGCTAAAGAACCACTTTAACAATGTGGACCGGGATCGAATTTTCGGAAATGTAGCGGCCCGTTACAATTTTACAGATTGGTTGTATGCACAAGTACGTATAGGTCAGGATTATACCACGAGATATCAGGAGAATAATGTAAGACCTACTGGAGCTGCGGCAGAGGGTACACCTCCTCCGGGTTTCGTCAATGGAAATTATCGCCAGGATGTCACAAGGATTCGTGAAACAAACGTCGACTTCATTATTGGTGCTAACCGACAATTCGGAGATTTTGGACTTAACCTCACGGTTGGTGGAAACCAGATGTATCGAGGCATTAATCGTCACATCCAGTCTGCAGCTGATTTTGTTGTAAGAGATTTGTATACTCTGGCCAATGCCAGAGCGGTGACTAATACCTACAATCTAAGTGAGCGAAAGGTAAATTCACTATATGGTGCTGCTGAGGTATCCTATAAGAGTTTCCTATATGTAAATGCTACCTTGAGAAATGATTGGTTTTCAACGCTGGCACCTGATCTAAGGAGTATCAGCTATCCATCACTCACCGGTAGCTTTGTATTTACAGAAGCATTTGATGGCTTGCCCGATTGGATGGATTTTGGAAAACTGAGAATCGGTTATGCAGAGGTAGGTAGTGATACGGATGTTGCTCCATATTCTGACAACTTGTTTTATGGAACAAATGCTCAATTATATAATGGATTGAGTGTTGGATCAATTAGTGGTGACCGAATTCCTAGTAGTACACTGAGCCCCATGCGGGTAAAGGAGATTGAATTTGGACTGGAGACCAAGCTCTTTAGAAACAGAGTAGGATTCGAAATCTCTTACTATGATAAAGTGACAGAAGATCAAATTCTGGAGGTACTTACTTCTAACGCTTCTGGCTACACTTCAAAGCTTCAGAACGTTGGAAAAAGTAAGAATACAGGAGTTGAAATCTTATTGACGTTAAATCCGATTCAATCGACCAACTTCAACTGGGACTTTAGCTTTAATGCAGCATACAATACTTCCGAGGTACTTGATCTTGGAGAGGGTGTGACAGAGCTTGTACTATCACAGGGTGAGGTACGGGGTCAGCTTTGGCATGTATTAGGTCAGCCTCTGTCGCAGCTTTATGGCTTTGCCTACCTAAGAGACGACCAGGGAAGACAAGTATTTTCCTCTTCCAGTGGAAACTTCCTCACAACACCACAACGCGTAGCTCTGGGTAATGCAATCCCGAAATGGGTAGGTGGATTCTTTAATTCATTCGATTATAAAGGTGTCCAATTTTCCTTCCTGATTGACTTTAAGCTAGGTCATGACCTATTTTCTACGACTAACTTTAATGCCTGGAGGCATGGTCTTCACAAGGGTACTCTGGAAGGGAGAGAAGATGGCTTTATCATCGGTGATGGTGTGAATGAGGATGGATCCCCTAATACGACTCCTATCGATATCGATTCTTATTATGGTCGTATTCGTGGAGCCAACCTGATGGAGGAGTTTACCTACAATGCTGGATTCTGGAAGCTGAGACAACTTTCGCTTGGCTATGATTTTACCAAGCATCTGCGCTCGGTCAAATTTATTCGTGGACTTAAATTGGATATCGTGGCAAACAATTTCTTGATATTGAAGAAACATACGCCCAATATTGATCCTGAGCAATCATCCTTCGCATCTGACAACCTGTCCGGTATTGAAGATCCTGCATTGCCACCCACAAGATCCTTTGGATTTAACCTTAATGTGAAATTTTAAGTCCCGGAAATTTAAAATCGAATAGAAATGGAAAAATTTAAAATTTATATATGCTTACTTGCCTTCACACTCGTATTTACGACGAGTTGTGATGACGGATTTGATGAATTAAATGTATCACGTACAGGTGTTACTAATTTGGATCCTGCGGTTGTCCTTAATCAGGCTATTTTAGCTTGTGTTCCCCGAGGAAATTCGCTCCCCCTGGAAATGGCGTATGTCCAGCAGGTGGTTACTCCAAACAGTGGCGTACTGGCAGGAGGAAATTATAATCAGATCAACGTAACATTGACGCCTGGAAACTGGAACAATGCTTATTTGGAATTAATCAAACATGCGGTGGATGTCATGAATACCACTGCGATGGATCCTGACCGATCTAACCTGCGTAATATGGCCCGAATCATTCGAGCTTATGGAGCGATGATCGTGACAGATACGCATGGTGATGCGCCGTTCTCTGAGGCAGGTCTGGGTTTTCTTGAGGATATCACTACGCCGACGTATGATAGTCAACAATCTATCTATATGAATGTGATTAGTGAATTGGAAAGTGCCTCCGCCAGTCTAAGCACAAGTGGTGCAGTCGAAGGCACAGATATTCTATACGGTGGGGATGTCGCTAAGTGGAAAAAATTAGGATACTCACTGCTCCTTAGAGCGGGCATGCGGATTGCCGATGTAGATCCGTCAGCGGGTTCATCTGCCATTTCTGCAGCAGTCAGCGGAGGTCTTATGCAAAGTAATGACGATAACTTCGTATTAACACACGATAATAATTATCCAAATCAGATTGCCGGTCCACTGACCAGTAACGAGTCCGCCAATTATTATCTGACGGCTAATTTTGTGGATCATCTGAAAAATACAAATGATCCCAGACTTCGCTCTATCGCTGTACGGTATATAGGATCTGGAAGTGGTACGGATCAGAACAATGCCATAGCAGGTAATGCACCTAATATAGTTATCTCCTCAGATCCTGCCGATCAATTCGGATTACCCATGGGAAATAATAACGTTACGGCTTCAGAGTATGCAATGGCAAATGGGTTTGTTGATTTTTACGACTTTAGTCAGGTAGATCGTACACGAATGGTGTCACTATCCGCACCATCTTTCATGGTTACCTATGCACAAACTATGTTATTGCTGGCAGAGGCTAATATACGAGGAATGGCTTCCGGCGGTGATCCCAATGCACTATTTCAGGATGCTATCAGAGCCAATATGGAAGTGATTTCGACCTCTTACACGGGCACAACGATAGCCACAGAAGATATTGATCAATATATTTCTGAAAATTCTCTCCAGGCAGGTACAGAGCTGGAGCAAATTAATACGGAGTATTGGATATCTTCTTTCTTGAATGGACCGGAAGCATGGGCGAATTTCAGAAGATCTGATTATCCAGACCTGGCACCTAATCCATTCCCAAATCAGGATATAACCGGAGATTTTGTACATCGCCTACCTTATCCTGTATCTGAGTTAAGTGCTAATAACGACAACTTACAAGCTGCTCTTTCCAGTCAGGGATTTAGCGGAAATGACGATATGGACAGCCGCCTCTGGTGGGATGTCAAATAGCGATTATTAATCATCAGGCAGTATTTAGATGAGAAAAGGTGTTCCCTCCCGGGGACGCCCTTTTTTCTAGAACTGCCCCGGTGGCAAGTGGTAAAAAATAAGGTAGACCATTCCCAGATTAAAAGCGGCGTGACAGACAATGGCACCCCAAAGAGAGTCACACTTATTCTTAAAATAGATAAAAACCATGCTGATTAAGAACATGCTAACCACCCAGATTAATGTGGGAACAAATAAAAAAATCCACTGATCTTGCACATAGACAAGACCAAAGTGAGCTATGTGTGTAACAGCAAATGCAGTGGCATCGACTATGGATGCTCGTGATGCATCCCAGGAGTTTCTAAAACTGGTGTGTACAATACCCCTAAAAAACAATTCCTCACCTATAGGACTAAAGATCATTGCGGTACCGGCCATAATCAAGAATAAGGTTCTTTTGGCATCAGGTGCCAGATCCGGAGAGATATTGTAAGACCTTCCGATATAGCTGTACCAGTTTTGGTAGGAGTTCCCGTACAAGGATTTTCCGATATAAAAAAGAATAAAACTGGCGATCAGACCAGAGATAAACGCCAATATGATTTTACTGATTTTGCTCGATCTTCGAATACCGATTCTTCGTAGACCGAATTTGTTGAGTAAGAGAATTGGGATGATCGCAGATAGCAACATCATTATACCAATATACTGATACCTTCCTCCAATATTCGCTTGTAGTACCAAAATGAATCTGGGTACGCATACCAGTACTATGAGGAATACTCCTGATCTCCAGTTTAAGGTGATCCAGGAAGGCCAGATGTTTCTTATGGGACGACTCATGTTTTTTCTGCAATACTATATAGCGATATTTCTTCGTTTTTTCCACGGAGTTCACTTTTGCCCAGACTGGTAAGCATATATGTTGGAGATAAATCCAACTTTTTCACTAAGATTTCTGAAATCAGTAAATCCTTCTGATAAGTATTGCATAATGATTGTATGCGTGCAGTTGCATTCAAAATATCACCGGTAAAAATGATATCTTTTTTGATCGCGCCAATTTCACCGGTAGTCACCTTACCAACATGAAGTCCTGCCTTAAACCTTGGTGCGATTCCAAACTCCTGAATAAACCAGTCACTCTTGATTTCAAGTGATTTTTTCATTTCAAAAAAACACTGTACACATTGTTGAGATCGTAAGCCTTCCTGCAGAGGCCAGGTGATGACAATTTCATCACCTACATACTGATATATTTCTCCATGGTTTTTTAAAATAGCATCAGAGAATACATCGTAGTAGGATTTCAGTAGCTTAAAATATTGAATATGTCCTAGATTCTCAGCGATAGTTGTGGAAGATTTCATATCGGCAAACATGAATATTCTCTCTTCTTCGATCGGTGAATGGTATTTGCCCGTGAAAAATTTTGCCAGAATACTATGTCCAATACTGGAACTAATTTCATCATAAAAAATACAAAGACCAATAGTGAAAAGAAGCTGGAAAATTGTACTAAAATGCGCGGGGCTACTTAAGAATAAAAGATATTTGTTCCACACTTCTTTGCTGAGGATGGAAGCCTCCAGACCCAGGCTGGCGGCGATCGGATAGGTAATGAAGATGATAAGTGAAAGTATCAGCAGATATGTGACTAATTTGAGTAATAATCTTTCGATAAAATTTCTTTCGGAGTAAAGCCTGCTGACAATAAATACTTCGAGTAATCCTACGAAAAATCCAGCCACTGCCATAGCTATCAGGGAGAATAGTAAGATCTTATAGTCAATATGAATACCGGCCTCTGACTGCGATGTGGCATTCCCTCCGGCGGCAGATTCTACCACGTAGAACAATGCCCCCGTCAGCACCCAAATGATGCTAAAGGGTAATGTTCTACGTAATATCCACTGGGTTTTAGGAGCAAGCACGCAATATTCGCTTCTAACTATCTTGAATGAAGATAGCACAATCAGAAATTTACATGGAGATCAATTACTCCACAGCGATCGTAGTGCTTCGGGTAAGAGGTATCCGGGATCTCTGTCGCTATGCCTACCATCCGTCCATACGGTGGTAAACTTATAGCGGGGACCATCGGCACCCTTTTGATCAGCTGTCTCATTGGCATATTCAAGCGCGGAAACCATCTGCTGATTTGCCAGAAACCAGTTACCCCAGCGATTACTGAGATCATTGGTACCGTCTTGAATAAATATCTTCATTGGCCGGATAGGATTACGACGGATCAGAGCCGGATAATCTTGCCCTCCCAATTTAATTGGATCTTCGTCCGGTCTGAAACCTATAGAAACATAGCTTCCAATACCACTAAACACTTTCCTAAACGTATCAGGATAATACCAGGCCACCGTAAAAGCAGCAATAGCGCCACTGCTAGTGCCACCGATTGCTCGCTGTTCTGGATTATTGGTGAGATTGTACGATTTGCTGACTTCAGGAAGCATTTCTTCTACGATGAAGCGAGCATATCGATCGCTCATTGCATCATACTCTTGTGCACGATTGTTTGGATTTCGTGTTCCCAGACTATCTGGATATATATCTGATCGATTACCTGGTGTGATAAATATGCCGACGGTGACTGGCATATCACCTCTGGCGATTAGATTTTCCATTACTTGATGTACGCGGATTGGACCTTCAGGATTTATGGCTCGATAAGCATCATGGAAAATCATGACACTTGCGGGTTCATCAGCTGTGTATTGAGCTGGAATGAACAGGAAATATTGTCGTACCGTACCTTCAATAATTTTACTATGAAAATTAAATGGCCCTTTGAGTGTACCTTTTGGGACCCCCTCCTGAGGTAGGTGGTCAGGCGTGATTTCGAGATCTGTCCTGATCTCCATTTGTGCATAACAAAAAAGTGCACATAGACTAAGTGGTAGAGCGGTAAGCAGTTTTTTCATAACGAAAATTTTGTAGGTGATTATTAGCTTAAAACTACTAAATCTGAGTCTCTATTTACTGATGTCATATCAGATCAATCTCTTTTAGGAGATATAACAAAGGCAAGGAAGGAAACTTTAGCGATGGCTGTTTACTACTTATTTATAAAGTTAGTCTAAGCGTATTTGTCCTGTTTTCTTTGCATGATTAGTGGATCCAGTGTAGTTTGTAATAAATTGAAACACAACTCTTACTATTAATCAGAGCTCTTTGATGATTTTTATTGACAACGCTTTCCTATTTTAATTCAATATTCGGATGCATGAAAGGAACTGAAAATAGATTACCCGTTTGGATCTGGCCGGTCTACCTGTTTCTATTTGCCTTATCCATTCCCTGGTATTTTCCAGACGAAGTGGGCATGAGGTTATGGTGGGGTCTGCCACTATGGTTAGTATGTTCGATTGTTGCTATTCTAATGATAGCAGTATTCACCATCTGGGTTATTCAGTTTAAATGGGGTAGATGGGAAAAAACGGAGGATAAAATATAGTACCATGAGTCAGGGTATGATGGTCGTTATTTGTCTTTCTATTTATCTCTGTCTTTTACTGGTGATGGGCTTTTATGCCAAATCCACCCGCAAGAGTCAATCGTTGAAGGCCTTTTATCTGGCCGATAATGGATTATCCTCTTTCGTGTTACTCTTCACTTTATATGCTACGCAATACAGCGCAAACACTCTCCTCATTGTGCCAGCAGAGGTTGTAAATCAAGGCTATGGTATGATTTTGATCCTCGGATATATGACGGCTATTGTAGTGTGTTATCTCATGTATGCACCCGCCCTTTATCAGCTGGCTAGAACGAGAGACTACATCACTCCCGGCGATTATCTGGATGATCGTTTTGATTCTCCAAGACTTACCCTCGTCGCTAATATTGTTTTTCTGATTGTATCGACTAACTATCTCCTGGCCCAACTCATGGCGATGGGATATATTACTGAAAGTCTGACCGGGGGGCTGATAAGCTACGAAGTGGGGGTATGTGCCCTGGCGTGTATCGTAATTGTTTATGAAAGTCTGGGAGGTATGCGTGCAGTTGCCTGGACCGATGTACTTCAGGGAGGTATGCTACTGGTAGGATTAGTGGGTATTTTTATCATCGTGGGGCCCACACCGTCAAGGCTTGGTGAAGTATCTGAGTGGCTTCTCAAACATGATTTAAGCCGAATTCAGGTGCCATCTTTTGATTTTCAGATTTATTGGGCCAGTACGGTATTGATGGTAGGAATGGGAGCTGCTATATATCCTCAGGCGATCCAACGCCTATATGCAGCCCGGTCTTTGCGCACGCTAAGACGATCACTGAGCTGGATGGTCATCATGCCCATGTTCACGGTATTGATTCTTTTTTTGCTTGGGGTTCTGAGCATCCCCCAATATGAAATGTTTGATGAATCTGTCAGTCAGGATGCTGTATTACCGGAGATGTTGCACTTTTGGTCAGAACAGTCTGTGGCTGCTGAAATTTTAGTTTTGTTAATCACGGTAGGACTGATCGCTGCCATCATGTCTACAGCCGACTCAGTTCTCTTATCCATGTCATCTATTATTGTAAAGGACATGGTTGCCAAAAATAGATGGAGTTTGGCACCTGAAGAGAAATTGACACGCTTCGGAAAATGGATCTCTATTCTAATTATGATGGTGCTGATTTTCTGGGCATTAAATCCTCAAGTGACTTTATTTGGTCTAATAGAATTAAAGATGCAACTGCTCGTGCAACTGGCTCCTTTGTTTTTATTGGGATTGTACTACAAAGTGCGAAGTAAAAGCCTTTTTCTGGGACTGCTGACAGGACTTTTTATTTCACTCTTCTGCTTTTTGCAAGGAGTGAAGGACCTTTGGTACATTCAGATAGGTGTAGTAGCATTAGTCGTCAATGTCGTCGTGGTCCTACTTTGTGAGGTGTTTTTTAGAAGCGCGGTATCGCAAAGGATTAAAAATATCAAGTGAGACAGGACACATTTGCCGAATAAAATGAATGAATTTGCTGCTGTTTGTTACTCCTGCATTATTTCTCAATATCGGGACATGCGGATTTGAAGTATCTGATTTGCCGAGAATAAACTCCTTCAGAAGTAGAAGGCCCGAGCTCAATTGACTTACAAAGTTTGATTTCTACTTCCGTAGTCAGAGAATTTCGCATGGGGAACCTCCTGATTCCGATGTAAGAATTCAGTCCTCTATTAGCTGATCAATGACTGCAGGCCACGGATTATCCTTCTAAGCGTAAGCTACTTCAAGAGGTGATGCCAGTTCCCCATGTGACAATACGTTATATCGATACTATTTATTTGATATACAACCATTAATACATATAAATATTATTTCTATGATCTCTTTAACTAGATCCAAAATCAAGTTATAGAGGATAGCCGGAAGGAATCATTATTGCCAACCACCCCCCAAAGCCCGATAGATATCGACTTTAGCCTTTAGCTGTCGCAGCTTGGTTTCGACTAATTCCATCTTTGCATCCAATACTTCTTCCTGTGTCAAAAGCACCTCAACATAATCTGCCCGGGCGTACTGGAATAAGCTATTGGCGATATTCACGGATTCTCTTAGAATCTCGACTTCTCTTTCCTTTGTAACAAAACTGTTTGAATAGTTGTCTAGCTTGTTGAGTTGATTTAACACATCCGTATAGGCATTAAGTACAGTTTGTTCGTATTGATATACGGCCTGAGCCTGTGCTGCAGTGGCCATGTTATATCGTGCATTTATTGCTTTTTTATTGACAAGTGGTGCCGTGATGTCTCCAATCAGATTAAATAGAATGGATTCAGGTTTAAGCAGGAAGGTAGGATTGAAGGCTTGAAAGCCAATTCCTGCTACAATGTCCAATCTCGGATAAAAGTCGGCACGTGCCACCTGTACATCCAGATTATTGGCTTGCAGCAAGTATTCCGCTTGACGAATATCGGGTCGGTTCTGCAGTAGGCTAGCCGGTATTCCTGCCTGAAGCGAGTCCAGGGGGAGGTCCATAAATCCAGCAGTGTTTCGTACAATGGTTGTAGGATATCGACCTACCAAAAAATTGATGCGGTTTTCTGTTTCTACAATTAGTTGCCGTATGTCATACTGGAGATTCTGCGTCTTCAACAATTGTGCTTCGAAGCGATTCACCGCCAATTGATTAGCCTTGGCATTGTCTTTCTGGATGCTCACTTTCCTTAACGCTTCCTCCTGAATGATGGCGTTGTTATTTATGATTTCCAGGAGGTTGTCAAGTGCCATAAGTTCATAGTATGAATGGGCGATTTCGGCAACGAGATTTACAGTTAGGAAATTTTTCCCTTCGTTTGCAGCTAGAAATCTCAATTGAGCCGCATCTTTAGCATTTCGTAGTTTTCGCCAAATATCCACTTCCCAACTTGCCACGGCGCCAATCTGGAAATCTCCCAATGGTTCAGGAAATTCCCTTCCCTCTTCTATTTCCAGACTATGTTCTACTGTACCATCCCGGGTGAAGCGTCCTGGTTTCTCAGCGCCCATACCCGCACCCACATTTACCATGGGGAGATATTCACCCGATCTTTCCAGAACTTCATTCTGACTGATGATCAGTTCTTGAAGCACCATATTCATTTCTTGATTATTGATAAGTGCGGTATCTATGAGTGCGATCAGCATGGGATCATTAAAGTATGTACGCCAGCTGATCTCAGTGATATTACTTTCTCCAGCTCTGATCTGGCCATCAAAATGATCCGGTACGCTTTTGTCGAGAGGCTTTAATACCACCTGAGGAGTATTGCAGCTTATCAACAACCCGACACAAACAATGAGGAAAAAGTATGGATAGCTATATTTCAATTTAGTCATCTTTTTCTTTTTTACGGTTTCGCATTTCCAGCAAAACATTGAGTTTGGTAATCTTTTTTAGTAGAGAAGCTTTCGTAGGCTCATCTACAAACGACTCAGATACAGGGGTATGTGTTTCCCCTTGTAGTAGATCTCTACCTTCCACGAGCTTAGCCAACAAAAAGTATAATCCAGGAATCAGAAGGACTCCGAAGATAGTACCGACGAGCATTCCACCAAGGGAGGCAGATCCAATCGTACGGTTACCTATAGCACCGGCACCACTGGCTACTACCAGGGGAATCAGTCCGGCGATAAATGCAAACGAAGTCATAAGGATAGGTCTGAACCGTACCCTGGCACCTTCTATAGCCGCCTCTAAAATGGAGGCTCCCTGATTATGTTTTTGGACCGCAAATTCTACGATCAAAACGGCGTTCTTCCCTAAAAGGCCTACCAGCATAATCATCCCAATCTGGGCATATACGTCGTTGGCCAGACCCATCAGTTTCAGTAGTAGAAAGGTTCCAAAAATACCAATGGGTAAGGAGAGTAAAACGGCTAGTGGTAGTACAAAGCTTTCGTACTGAGCCGCTAAAACCAGATAGACAAAAAAGACGACGACCAAAAAGATATATACCGATTCATTTCCCCGTTGTGCCTCGTCATAGGATAATCCTTCCCACGCTATATCAAAGCCCCTGGGTAAAGTAGCCTCGGCCACTTCCTGAATAGCCGCAATAGCATCTCCTGTGGTAAATCCGGGAGAGGGTAAGCCCCTGATGGCTGCTGAATTGTATAGATTATAACGGGTTATTTCATTGGGCCCCTGCGTCTTTTTGAATTTCATAAAAGCAGAGTAGGGTACCATTTCACCTTCTTCATTTTTTACGAAATAGTCATCCAGATCAGAAATATATCTACGGTATTCAGGAGCCGCTTGCGTATATACCTTAAAAAAGCGTCCGAAGCGGATAAATCCCTGTTCGTAAGTACTTCCGATTAAAATATTCAGATTTTCCATGGCAGCCCCAATCGACACTCCTTTTTGCATAGCCGCTTGATTGTCAAACTCCAATTCAAATTGCGGATAGTTAGCAGCGTAAAAGGTGAAGAGTCCGGTGAGCTCGGCTCGTTGTCGCAGGGCTTCCAGGAAATTCTGATTTATTTCATCAAATTCGTGATAATCCGTAGCGTCTGTTTTATCCAGCATGCGGAAGGAAAATCCACCTGATGATCCAAACCCCGGTACGGCCGGTGGTTCAAAATACTCGATGATGGCTCCCAGATCACGGGTTTCTTCCTCCAACTCCTCCATGATTTCCCGCACATTTTTTTCCCGCTCTGACCAAGGCTTCAGGTTGATAAGACAGGTGCCGGCATTTGAACCCCGGCCTTCTGTCATGATTTCGTAACCCGCTAGAGAAGTTACCGATTCGACGTCTTCTATCTCTTCAGCTATTTGCTGCAAGTGTCCGGCGACTTCATTGGTTTGCTCTAGTGTAGAGCCTGGAGGTGTTT
Source organism: Saprospiraceae bacterium (assembly GCA_050298535.1). Taxonomy (GTDB): domain Bacteria; phylum Bacteroidota; class Bacteroidia; order Chitinophagales; family Saprospiraceae; genus JABDMH01. The sequence continues at coordinate 31,358 of JBNKUI010000031.1, read as the reverse complement.
GTACGATCGCATAAATGGTCCCCTGATCTTCATTGGGTACAAATCCTGCTGGTAGAATTTTATTGGTATAAACGACTCCAAAAATAAATAGTGCCAACACACCAAAGGTGATAATTCTTCGGGCCACAATTTTATTTAGTACCGCTACATATCCTCCCGTGAGTTTTTCAAATAATCGATTAAATTGATCAATTAGGCGGTCGAATAAAGATTTTTTGCGTTTGCCGTGATGGTTTTTCAGAAACATTGCACAGAGTACAGGTGTCATTGTAAGTGCTACTACACCTGATATTACAATGGAGCTGGCCATCGTGATAGAAAACTGTCGGTAAAATACTCCGACAGGTCCGCTCATAAATGCGACGGGCACAAACACGGATGTCATTACTAGAGTGATCGCAATGATAGCACCACTTAATTCTCCCATGGCTGCCTGTGTTGCATTGTAGGGCGTGATGTGAGGATCTTCTTCCATTTTTGCATACACGGCTTCTACGACCACGATGGCATTGTCTACTACAATACCAATAGCTAACACGAGGGCAAAGAGCGTAATTAGATTGATTGACATGCCGAACATCTGGATAAAGAAAAAAGCTCCCACCAAAGACACAGGTACAGCAAGAATAGGGATAATCGTGGCGCGCCAGTCTCCCAGAAAAATAAACACGACCAGTGCTACCAAAATAAATGCATCACGAATAGTATGGGTCACTTGCTCGATTGAAGCATCGAGAAATTTTGATACATCATAACTGTACTGATAGGAAATACCGGCTGGAAAATCATTTTCCAATTCCTTCATTTTTTCTTTTACTGCCTCAATCACTTTACTACCATTACTACCCAGGGTCTGTTTGAGCACAATGGAGGAAGAGGGTTTGCCATCCAGGTTTGAGTAGATATCAAAGAATTCACTGCCCAATTCGACATCGGCAATGTGACTGAGTTTGACCTGTTGTCCTTCTTCGGTACTTTTTAAGATTATGTTTTCGTATTGCTCCGTAGTATTGTATCGCCCCGCATACGTGAGTACAAATTCTTTGGACTGTGCGGTGATACCCGAACTTCTTCCCAGTCGACCCGGACGTCCAATTAAACTCTGCTCTTCCAGTGCTTTCATGACTTCCTCTGCAGAGATTTTATACGCACGCATTCGATCAGGTTTTAACCATATTCGCATGGCGTACTTCCGTGCTCCCAGGATCTGTGCACGGGCAATTCCATTGATTCGCTGCAGCTCCGGGACAATTTTAGTATAGGCATAATTGTAGAGAAATTTTTCATCAATTGTACTTCCTTTTTCCCCTGCCAGGTTTACATACAATAGCATACTGGGCTGTATAGGCGTGATCTGCACTCCTTCCCGTTGCACGAGAGGAGGTAAATTGGGCATCACTTGATCTACACGTGTTTTTACCTGGACAACGGCCTGATTGGGATCTGTGCCGGGTTCAAAAATTACGCGTATGGTACCCTCACCCGCACTGGTGGCATCCGACGCTATGTATCGCATGCCCTGCACTCCGTTGATAGCTGTCTCCAGAGGAATGATGGTGGACTTTATCAATACATCCGCACTGGATCCTGGATAGGCCACAAAAATGTTGACCGTAGTAGGTGCTATAGATGGAAACTGCGAAATGGGTAATTGGAAAATAGCCAATAGCCCCACAAAGACCGTCACTATAGATAGCACAATAGCCAGCACCGGTCTCTTTAATATATCTTGAAACATGATAAAAGTTTTACGGTTATTGACTACTCTGCATGCAGTTCTAGGTGTTCATAGATCTCAGATGGATCACGGTATTCAAATTCGATTTGATCGCCATTTTTGACTTTGCGCAGTCCTTCAATAAGAAATCTATCTTCCATCTGCAGTCCATCTGATACCACATAGACATTGTCTAGTTCTGCATTTACTTTAATTTCTTGTGAGGTGACATGGCCCTCCTGATCTACCACAAAGACGTACCGCTTTTCGAGTACTTCATAAGTAGCTTTTTGAGGAATTATAGTTGCATTTGTAAGCTCCGTAGGCCAAAGAATATTACCAGTCTGACCATGCCGTAACAATCGTTTTGGATTTTCAAAAGTTGCTCGAAATGGTATAGTGCCTGTTGCATTATCAAATTCTGCTTCGATGGCTGTGATTTTTCCGCGGTGTTCAAAAATCTGACGATTGGCTAGTTCTAGTTGTAGATTTTCGACGACACTATTATGTTGTGCATAGTCCAGATACACCGCCTCGGGGACATTGAAATATACCCACATCTGACTATTGTCGGTAAGCGTGGTCAAATCCTCTCCTTCCTCAAGTAGGGAACCAAGGCGGATACCTTCAAATTTTCCAATAATACCACCAAAGGGTGCACGTATTTTTGTGAATTGAAGGTGTGCTTCCATGAGATTTAATTCAGCCCGGGCATTATCGATATGTGCCTCAGCTTTTTGCATCTCAGCTTCTGCCAAGGCTAGCTCATTGACAGAAACAATATTGCTATCTACGAGCGCCCTGAGGTTTTGCACTTCAATGCGGGCCTTTTCCTTCTCAGCCTGGGCTTGTGCTAGTTCTGCTTCTGCTTTTTGAATCTCGGCCAGATAGATTGTCGGTTGTATTTCGAATAATAATTGACCTTTATGCACGATTTGTCCTTCATCCACTAGTATTTTTTGCAGATACCCTTTTTCCAGTGCTTTTAACTCTATATGCTGGTAGGCCTGGATCTGGGATACATATTCGTTGTAGTAGAGCGTATCTTTTTTAATGGGGCTACTGATTTCGAGTACACCGGTTTGATGCCCTCCACTGTGTGATTGAGTATGGGACTCCTCGTGAGATGCATCGTGCGAGGAGGATACTATGCTATTTTCATGTTGACAGCTAATGAAAAGAGAGATTGCCATCAGACATAGTAAAGTGTGTTTAGAATTCATTTGATTCTATTTATTAATTTTCTGATTCAAATAGTGTATTACCTCAAATGGAGGAGCACACATTTGATAAGAAGACAATAGATTATTTGACGATCATGCAATCAGATCGCAATGGAAAATTGGATCAACAATAGATATTACTGCTAAATCTCACCTTGCAACTCCTATGATTCAATTACAAAGCTATTGCAGTTGCATTTAGTGTGATCCAATTGTAGAATTTAAGCCCGGTTGGACCTATCTAAAAAATGAACAGAAAAGATTTCCAGGAATGGAAAAGAATAAAGAGTTTTATTTCCTTTTTGGCAGGTAAGTATACACTGCTGATATTATTAGGGACGGGTGCTTGAATTGGTGTTGCGAAAAACTTCCCTTTGGTATGAAGTTCGTCATCATCACCTTCCACTTCCTCAATTTCAAAGTCACTGAGGGAGTTATTAACTAAAGAAAAGTCATCCTGGAAGAAGGCTAAATGGTTACTTTCTTCAGCGTCAATTGAAAGAGAAATGTCAGGATCATTGCAATTGGAAGCAGCTGCCATGGGATTCCCCAAGCAGGTAAGGATAACAGCAGGAACCACCATCCATCTTATCCAATTCATATTTTTCTCTATCGCTTTTATCTCTGACATTATTGAATAAGGCATCAAAGCTATTCAATTTATTTCCAATTGCAATAATTTTTATGCTTTAATAAAACGTTAAGAAAGCTTTCTAAAAGGTAGACGGCACTCTCCAGGCTGGTTGGTAATCAAGGATTATTTGCAACTGCAATTTTTTGATCCACCTATGTGGTGTCGCCTCCAGAATATTCAATCTACGTTCTTTAAAGTTACATCCAGAAAGTACCATCTTCATGCCAAATGTAGCAGAGAACAGAATGTATAAGATATAGGACTCTCGATCTTGTCAAACAGATAGAGGCAATCGGATAGTTAATTCAAAATCTTCTTTGGATATCTTGATTAATTACCATTTATTAATACTTCATGTGGCAAATTATTTATGATATATTAGGATACTAATAGAATGGTGGCGGACTGATATTATTCACCAATATCCTCATTCCATAAGTTCGGATTTGCTTCTATGAAAGCCTGCATCAAATTAATACATTCGTCATCATTCAGTACAATCACCTCGACACCATTGGTCCTAAGTAGTGACTCGGATCCCATAAACGTTTTGTTTTCTCCAATAATGACACGGGGTATGCCATACAACAAGATGGCCCCTGTGCACATAGGGCAAGGTGAAAGTGTCGTGTATAGAGTTGATTCGCGATAGGTCTGAGCCGTTTGCCTGCCCGCATTTTCCAGGGCATCCATTTCTCCATGCAAGACCACACTTCCCTGCTGGACCCTTCGATTGTGACCTTTTCCCAGGACTTTACCCTTGTGTACAATCACACTGCCAATCGGAATGCCGCCTTCTGATCGTCCTGCTTTTGCTTCTTCCACGGCTATCTTAAAGAACACATCCATACTTCTCGCTTTTATCATAAATCTAAAGATTCAAAAATTAAGGACTGCACATATCTAACCCGAATAAGTGTATACCTGCGTTAGGGTTGCTTGCTGCCTTTACATAAAAATCAGAGCTCCTGGCATAGATTTCTGGATTGGTTCTCTTTTTTTTTCTTATTTGGTGCTATTTGAAAGTCAATAATAAAATCATCAAGTATGATATCGAGAAGATCTGCTCTATATAAATCCTTTTTTCTATTAGGGGTGCCGTTTGTCAAGAATGGTTCATTTGTCCGATCAACTGAGATAGATCCGGGTATAGCTGATTCACATTATCCCAACATAAACCCTGAGATTGTTAGTGAAGTGGTGGGTAAGTCCCACTTCGATTTAGATCGAGTAAGAGAATTAGTAGATCATCGGCCCGAACTCGCAAAGGCATCTTGGGAGTGGCGGTATGGAGACTGGGAGTCAGCGATTGGGGCTGCATCTCATGTCGGGCGGCGTGATATTGTAAAATATTTGATCTCGAAAGGTGCGAGGCCTACGATTTACACGCATGCGATGATGGGCGCTCTGGAGATTGTACGATCATATGTGACTTTTTACCCGGGTATTCAGCGTGTTACCGGTCCGCATGGTATCAGTCTTTTGGATCATGCAGAGATTGGACTGATCCGAAAAGATGACCTAACGACGGATGAAATCAAGCGGCAGGAAGCCATGATCGATTATTTAGTTTCACTGGGTGATGCAGGAGGACCCGAATATTTGCCGATAGCGGCTAATGAAAAGGAAAGAATGCTAGGTGATTATTATTATGGTGAAAATGAAGATGACGGATTTAGTGTTACACTAAATATGCGTGATATGCCTTCCCTGGGTCCTATTGGTGGATTTGGTGGCGGTTTGCTGAAGGTAGATGAAAATACCTTTACCTATAATGGGGCCCCCTCTGTTCAGGTGACTTTTGAGGTGGCTGGAGATACGGCAAAATCAATTACTGTCAAAGATCCAGATTATACGATTATCGCCCATAAGAAGTAGGATGGCTGATCGTTCGTTAAATGAGAAAAATTCGATCAGGTATCTGATATTGGTTGGATAGCTCCTTCATCTTTTTGTAAAAGGCATTTCGATAATATTGCGGCATCTCATGATTATTGTGAAAAAACCGTTGATACTTTGCGAGGAGCTCTGGGAAATGCTTTGCGATCACATTTAGCATTAGAACCTTGCTGTCCGCCTTATCATGACCAAATAGTGTAATGGTAGCAGGCATCACGTAATGTGTGCCTAGATCACGGAATTTATTGAACATCAAATCAAGATTTTCTTTCGTATCGGAAATGTAGGGTAAGAGGGGCATTAAACTTACACCACTTAGGAAGCCTTCCTGCAAGGTTTTCTGCAAGGCGACCAGACGGGCAGATGGAAGCGTCGCTCCGGGTTCGAATATCTTGCCGATTGTATTATCCAGAGACGAAAAAGAAAAAGTAATAATCGATCCACGTCCGAGTGTCTCAAGTCCCTTAGGTAAGCGTGCCTGCTGATCAATGGATTTTAATAAGTCATAATCACGTACTACCATATCTGATTTTGTGATAATGTGTACTGGAAATTTATATTTAAGTATGACTTCAAGAGCACTGCGGGTTATTTTATATTCCTTTTCAATTTTCTGATACGGGTCTGTTGCTGAAGAAACTACGATGAATCCATACTGATCCTTTTTGGCCCGGCGACTAAGTTGCTTATCCAATAGCTCGATGGCATTGACTTTGACTGACAGACTTTCCTCAAGATTGGATCCGTACTTGCTCCCCCGGATATAGCAATACAAGCAATTAAAACCACAGCTACTGTAAGGGTTGAATGTGTAATCATCAAGAAACCAGGAATCTCGTCTCTTGGTTTTATTGAGCACCGATTTTACCTCAATTTCCTTGGGCATACTGATTTCTTTCTAAACCCATCTGGACTTTTTTTCTAAACCAATTGTCACATCGAGAGGGGTCTTCGATTCTTTTTCTAAAAGATACTATAATTTCGGGATGGAATTTTGCAGTGGTTTTTGCTGCCCAGCCAATACCCTGTCTGATTTCTTTGTGTGAAGCTTTAGCATGGGTGAACAGTATCTCGAAGGTTTTGGTAACAACGTCCTTACTCAACTCTTTTTTGACAGCATAGTGGATGCCGGCTCCCAAGGCCCGAATTACCCAATGATTTTCATGCAAAAGTTTATTTTCCATTATTTCGATCGTCATGTCGGGGAAATTTAACAGAGAGTAACCAAATACTCTTTCACCGATGATATCGCAGACGTACCAAACATCAGCCTGACGAATATATTTTGTAGCCCTGGCCATGGAGACGTGCCAGTCTGAGGCTAGCCGCAATTGCAGCAACTTTCCCAGGATTACATTACCACCTTCTGTCCTGAGTATATGGATCTCATCACAAAGTTTAAATTGATCTAACCCGCTTACTTGCTCGAAGAGAATTTGCGCGGCGTATTCCAGCATCGGAAAGCGAACCTTATTTTGCAATAAGTGACTATGCAGGCTATGGGCTAGCGAGGCTAAATTTCCTTTATAGTTCTGGAGGCAGAGACTTAGAATACTTTCAATTTGTGATTTACGGGTGATGATCATAGGGCCTCCGATTTTGTTGAATGTGCAGCAACATACTATCAGGAGGATTACCGGTTGATCCCATTTACCTTCATAATGGGTCGGATTTCCATCCGCCAATTTCCCTCTTCAAATCTCGGATCCTGTTGCAGAATCTCTTTTACCGCGTCCAAACCTGAAGCTTTCATTAAATAGTAACCTGAAATTACTTCCTTGGTCTCACTAAATGGACCATCGATAAATCCCTTTTTACTTTTCGCTAGCATGATACCCTGCCTTTCCAATGGTTCAGCACTCAACATTTGTCCTTCTGAAATTTTCTCCTGGATAAACCTGCCCACTTTTTCAATATGTGCACGTTGTTCTTCATTGGTAAGATTTGCTACGGGATTTCCCTGGTTTCTGATCAGTACGAGATACTCTTTCATAAATTGCTTTATATAGTAGACAATCGACACTAGGTATCTGGGACAATTTTCTTCATTTTTTTTAAAATAAAGGACTTATCTATTTCACTGCGGCAAATTTTATATGCTGACTCATAGTGTTGCTTTGCCAGGTAAAAATCGTCGACTCGTTCATATATGTAAGCCAATGTCGCATGTAGGATGTGACTCTCAGATAGAGGAGAAATTTCGTTGAGTGTAGTCAACTCTTCTATGGCTTCAGAAGGATCTCCCGTCATAGCCAGGACCACCGCTCTGTTCATACGATGTACAGGCGAATCGTCGATAAAAAGCAACTGATCATATAGATCCAAAATCGCCTGCCAGTTCGTAGTTTCAAAACTGGGAGCGGTACAATGTTCAGCCGATATGCAAGCCATCACGAGATACTGTGAAATCGTGTCATATTCTACGGCAGCGGACAGGTGATGTATACCTAAGTTGATCATTTGAGAATCCCATTTTTTTCTATCCTGGTTCTCCATGGGAATGATGGCCTGTACCTCATTTATTCTGGCATTAAATCTGGCACTGTTCAAATACATCATTGCCAATAATGCATGACAACTTCCTTTCTCAACAATTAAGGGATGTTCGATCATAATTCGAACCAGACGTATGGCTTCATGACATAGCTCTGGTCTAAGCACCTGCTCTACGATTCCGGGATGATACCCTTCATTAAATAGTAGGTAGATCGCTTTAAGTACAGTCTCTTGCTGGTCGAGGTATTCTGTCGCAGCCTTGATTTTGAAGCCACTGTCCCGCATCCTCTCTCGTCCCCTGACCAGGCGTTTATTGATAGTGTCAGTTTTGGTGAAAAAAGCAGTTGCTATTTCAGCAATACTGAATCCACAGAGGATCTTTAACATCAGGGCAATCTGAGTCTGCTCAGGTAGGCTTTGATCACAGCAGGCAAACATCATATGAAGTTGCTCATCCAGAATAGAATCCTCTGAAAAATCTAGATTGACAAATGAGGCATTGTTAGCATCCTCGGTCGACAGGATTTCATGAAACTTCTTCTCGCGTTTGAGGGTATTTAAACTAAGGTTCCGTGCAGTTTGATACATCCAGGCACGGGGATTGTTGGGCACTCCAACTCTCCTCCAGTGTTGGATCGCCTTTAGAATGGTATCCTGCACAATGTCTTCGGCCTTTTCAATTTCCTGATCCGAAAAATATCGTGCAATCACGGATACCATCCTTCCATATTCCTCCCGGAAAAAGTCCTCTGGTAAATCTTTAGTTTCGATATGTCAATCTTTTGTCGTGAGTAATATAGGAAATCTGCATGCTACAGATAAAATAACTTTTTCCTTTTAGGAAATGATTTTATGGGCGATATCTGGGAATAAAAAGGCAATCCATAAAAAAAGGCGCATCTTTCTTACCGTTAATATCTTTCGGTCACGTTCTAGCTGAGGTATGATCTGATCGACCAGAATATCGGGTGACATCTTCTTTTCCGAACGATCAGCGGTCATCCCCGTGTCCGTGACGGGAGGAATAAATTCGTGCACCTGGACATGCGTGTTTTTCAAGGCATATCGAAGACCTACCGTGAAGTTCCGCATAGCAGATTTGGTGGCACTATAATTTAATCCGTCTTGCTTGGGGAAGGCACCTAGTCCTGAAGTAGTGACAATGATTTTGGGGTAATGTGATTGATGGAGCATGGGAAGTAATAACTGGGTTAGGATTATCTGACCCGTGACATTAATGGCTATTTCTTTCTGAATTTTTTCGAGAGGATAGCCATGGCCGGTCAAGTCATAATTGTACTGGACTCCTGCATTATTAAAGAGAATGTCTATATGATCATACTCATTTTGAATTTCTACAATCGCTTTTTCGATATTGCCGGGATCACTTAAATCACAAGATAAAGTGATGAATCCTTCTTTGCGTAGTGCCCGGAGTTTTTCAGCGTGGGTACCCATCAGGATGATTTCATTGTTATGTTGTAGTAGTTTTCTTCCTAATACGAGTCCGATACCCGAGGTTCCACCGGTGATTAGGATGCGTTTATTCTTGATTTTCATTTTATTTATTTTAAATAGATGATGAAATGATTTATTGTAGTCGATAGGAGAGTCCGATGTGGAATACTTTGCAAAGTCATAATGAGCATGATGCAAAGACAAGCGATTCCAGCGAAGAGATAGATCTAAAATGGATGGATGATTACTAGTTTCATAATGTTTAAATTTTAATTACACTACAAAAGTGCCATCATGAAATGCCCTATGCATTAACATAGGTTAAGGAAAAAGTAGCGTTGCTATTATTTCGCTAACTGGCCTCTGATTCTGCTAAGTTGGATGGGTGTAATGCCCAGGTATGATGCAATATGGTACTGAGGGATCAAATTTTCGAGATCCGGATATTCTTCTCGAAAGATTAGATAGTTGGTAGTGGCATCATTGGTCACCATACGTATATCGTGCCTTTCTTTTTTAATCCAGATTTCCTCCAGGATTTTCAGTAAGAGTCGCTCAAGACTGCGATGCTCTTCGAAAAGAGCGCGGAATTGACGATAGGAGAATGCAATTAATTGACAGGGTGTCAATGCCTGGAAGGATATCAGAGATGGAGAATCGGATAGTAGTGCAGTGAGTGCGGTGGGAAACATCCCTGGAGTGAAGAAAGTCTTATTGTATTCATTACCCATCTTATTGTAAAATACGCGGATCACCCCATCCAACAGGAGATAGCAATCATTTACCCGAGCACCCTCCCTTAGCAGATATTCATTGCGTTTCAAGGTTTTCGTCTTAAATAAGGGTTCTAATTCAGCCCATGCATCATCCGTCATGGGACTGATTTTTTCCAGATGAGAGCGTAGACTTTGAGTATCGATATCGTAGGTCATGATGTTATGTTGACTCCACTGGTTGTAAACTTGGATGTGAAAATATAAGTTTTTTGGAAGGCAGGTAAGGCTTGCGCTCGACCCCCGGCCCATGTTTCTCGCTACGCTTCTAAACCGGGGCTGGGGGTCTGTTTAGGCATGGACAACCTGACACCCAGCACCTGGGACCCGGCACCAATTTAGACAGAGACGCTAATATTTACCAAAAAAATCGGGATACCGGATACCGGCCACCGGAAACCGTCTCAGATTTGCTTCACCTTAATAATGTTGACCGGACATGCGTGGGCTGCTTTATCCGCATCCTCGTAGGCATTGTCATCTGCCAGCTTAGTGGTGTGAAAACCTCTTTTTTCCTTACTTTTTAACAATACGGATTTTCCGTCTTTCTTGGACATGCGGAAATTTTCGGGATTTAATTCTGCACAATAGTTGCAGCCGATACACTTGGCACGTTGCAGTGTAATTATGACCATTCGGTGGCAACGATTTTATACAACTTGTCAGAAGGACGGACCTTACATTCCACCGGTATGGAAATTATAGATCCCTTGCCCGCACTGTCTACTATTGCACCATTGTCCATGCGGATCTCATTTACGATAAACTCATGGACGCCGGTGGTCGGACCGGTGATCATGACTTTGTCGCCGATGGACACATCATAAGCATCAATTGAAAATTCACCTACCCCCACTTTCTTGAAATAGCTCCTGCCTTTTCCGATAAAGACTTTTTTCTGTGTAGCCTGTGAGCCATTTGCTTTTGACCATTCTCCCAGCTTCTGCCCCAAATAATAGCCATCCCAGAATCCTCGATTGTATACAGAGCTTAATCGTTCCATCCACTGACCCACTTTTTCCTGGGAGAAGGTACCTTCAGAAATGGAATCAATAGCTTCACGATAGCATTTAATGACAGTAGCCACATATTCTGGAGCACGACCACGACCCTCGATTTTGAGGACTTTTATGCCTGCATCCACAATTTGATCCAGAAATCCGATGGTGCATAAGTCTTTGGGAGACATCATGTACTCATTATCGAGCTCGATTTCAAAACCTGACTCCTGGTCGATGACGGTATATTTCTTTCGACAATTCTGCTTACAGGCTCCACGATTGGCTGAGCTGTTGTGCGAATGTAAACTGAGATAGCATTTACCGGAGACGGCCATACAAAGCGCACCGTGCCCAAAAATCTCAATCTCAATGAGGTTGCCGGAAGGACCCTTGATTTGTTCCTTTTCAATGGTCTCGACAATCTTTTTCACTTGATTGACACTGAGCTCACGACTGAGGACCATGGTGTCGGCAAAAAGGGAATAGAACTTAACAGTTTGAGCATTGGTGACGTTGACCTGAGTAGAGATATGTAGCTCCAGGTCGATCTCCCTTGCATAGGACATGACTGCCTGATCGGCACCAATGACCGCAGTAATTCCGGCATCTTTGGCAGCATTCATGATGGTCTTGATCAACGATAGATCATGATCATAGATGATCGTATTGAGGGTCAGATACGAACGAAGACCTGCCTTGCGAGTTCTTTCCGCAATTTCATACAGATCATCTACGGTAAAGTTGATAGAGGAACGTGCGCGCATGTTTAGCTGCTCCACACCAAAGTATACGGAGTCCGCTCCATTATCGATGGCAGCCTGAAGTGCTTCGAAACTGCCTGCCGGTGCCATCAGTTCTATTTTTCCATCCTTCGTCATATCTCCGAAAATTTGTGCAAAAGTACATAGGAAGGTTGAGAAAGTAAATTCCTGCACATCAAGATGGTATTTATGTTGGTAAAGGGAATTCTTATTCCTTAAATTGTACTTATGTTAGTGATTGATTCAAAATAAACTATTGAAAATAATGAGAATAGGATTTTTTCTTTTGTTGGGAATGATGGTTTCGACCTCCTTTGCCCAGGAGCAAACCGGTAATTTGAAAGCTTTGATCATTGATGGTCAGAGTAATCATGGTGTTTGGCCGATGACTTCTATGATGATGAAAGACTATCTGGAACAAACAGGTTTATTCGCCGTCGTAGATGTAGCGAGGACAAAGTATTCATGGTGTGGACCGCATTATGACAAAAGTATAGGTCTGGAAGATATTACCGATTTGCTTTCCATGTATCCCTTCGAGGGAGTGAGTACGGAACCTGTGGAGAAACCGCAGCCGGATCCGGATTATGCACCAAACTTTGAGGATTATGATGTACTCATCAATAATTTTGGTTGGCAAGCTTCCACATGGCCCGCTAAAACTAAAGAGGCACTGGAGACCTACATGAAAAATGGCGGAGGCATGGTCGTAATTCACGCAGCCAACAACTCCTGGGGTGACTGGGATGAATACAATAAGATGATTGGCCTCGGTGGCTGGGGTGGTCGCAACACGGAAACCGGTCCCTATGTATACTACAATGATGAAGACCAGTTGGTCCGTGATCCCTCGGAGGGTGGCTGTGGATCACATGGTGCCCAGCAAGAATATATTATGACTACTCGAGCTCCGAATCATCCGATCATGATGGGAATACCCGAAAAGTGGCTACACGCAAAGGATGAACTTTATGATCGTCTCCGAGGACCCGCTGACAACATGACGGTACTAGCCACAGCATATTCAGATGTGGAGAAAAATGGTCCTCCATGGAACAAAGATGTGAAGGGAACGGGTCGTCACGAACCCCTCCTGATCGCCATCGAATATGGCGACGGCCGTATTTTCCATTCTGGACTGGGGCATATGGATTATTCTATGGAATGTGTTGGATTTATCACCACCTTTCAGCGAGGTGCCGAGTGGGCTGCCACGGGACGTGTGACGCAAGAGGTGCCGTCAGATTTTCCCGGCACACAAACTACCAGCACGAGAGAGTGGAAGGGTAGAGTGGCTAAGTAGCAGGTCACTTTCCCAATATCATTTAATCAGCATGATTTTTTAACCACTTGGCTCACTTAGGGCACTTGAGTATAGCTTGTTCAAGGCCACTGAGAATTCTTTTGATGATCTATTGTATTGAGGGGTTGTTCTCTCATGCGGAGAATAGATGCTGTAATTACCGCATAATTTGCGGATAAAATTGATTTTGCGGTGAATAATCGCTATTATTACCGCATAATTTGCGGTGAATGGCTAGATATATCCATAAACAAGAAAAATGGCCCCAATTCTATTGGGACTCAGAAGCTATTATCACTTTATTGGCAGAAGTCAGAAGTAAGCAAGGACTCTTAACGGGTAGAATGGATGCAATTGGATTTAATCTCCAGAATGAAACCTACCTAGAAACCCTATCCCAAGATGTAATAAAATCGAGCGAAATCGAGGGCGAAATACTAAATACCCAACAAGTAAGATCTTCCATCGCCAGAAAGCTGGGCATAAGTATTGGAGGACTAGTAGAAAGTGATAGAGAAGTGGAGGGAATTGTAGAAATGATGATGGATGCAACTCAGAACTGGAAGAAAGATTTGACGGAAGATCGACTATTTGGTTGGCATGCCGCTTTGTTTCCAACAGTCAGAAGCGGTATGTTCAAGATCAATGTCGGAGCTTGGAGAGATGATTCAACAGGTCCAATGCAGGTGATATCTGGTTCAATGGGGAAAGAAACAGTCCATTTTGAAGCACCAGCTGCCACGCACCTTGTGAATGAAATGAATCTCTTCCTACAGTGGTTTAACACACCAAACCAGAATGATGCTGTGCTAAATGCAGCAATATCCCACATATGGTTTATAACGATCCACCCCTTTGAAGATGGTAATGGCAGAATTGCCAGAGCAATAACAGATTTGATGCTTTGTAGAGCTGAGAAGCGGGCGCAGAAGTTTTACAGTATGTCCTCACAAATTAGAGAACAGAAAAAGGAATACTATACCATACTCGAGTCAACACAAAAAGGAACCCTGGATATTACACCATGGTTGTTTTGGTTTTTAACTTGCTTGAAGAATTCAATTGATGCTTCAGCAACAATAGTCCAAAAGATAATGTCCAAACATAGATTTTGGAACGAGCATAAGACAGTCACATTTAACGATAGACAAATAAATATACTTGAACTTCTTTTTGGAGATTTCTTCGGAAATTTAACAACTTCTAAATGGGCTAAAATCAATAAATGCTCACAGGATACAGCACTCCGGGATATTCAGGATTTAATTGAAAAAGGTGTGCTCCAAAAGTCAGCTTCGGGAGGAAGAAGTACTAACTATAAACTAATTTACAATAAGACTGATTATTAAGGCTTCCCATTTCGCAACACGATTATTTTAGTTTTGTTTTCTAACAGCCTTCTGCCCATACAATTCAAAAGACTGAAATTCCTCATCCTTGAGAAAACTAACTCGCACTCCGGTGCCGGAATGGATAAAGTCCAGTTGTTCACCCCGTATGGGAGTCAGCTCGTAGGCATCACCATTTGGAAAATGCAGTGAGATCGCGTCTTCAGTGCCATAAATTGATATGGAAAGGTTTATTTGGTCATTCCATTTATATTCTCCCGGTAATTGCTTCAAAACCTCCGAGCTGACATTTGTACGTTGCACCTCCATCTGCTGGAAATGTGGCCATTCATAGACTTGAGCCGCAGATAGGAGTAGTTCATTGCCCAAGTTTCCACCATTGTCCGAATCAATCAGGTATACTAAGCCATTTCCTGTCGTGAGGCTTATCGTCATACCGGTTCGATAACCTGCATTACCTCCATAGTGCGTGAGCGAAATATCATCATTAGATCGGTTGATAATAAATCCGTATACCAGACCATCTCGTTCGTCTTCTAGCATCGATTTAATCACACTCTGTGAGAATATGGAGCTTTTGCCCTGATAGGCGTTGTAGATTTCTAGGAGAAATTTTGCCAAATCGCTGGCGTTGCTCCACAATCCTGCCGCAGCTTGCTCCGGATGATTTCGCCAACCACCCTCTAAAACAGTGCCTGATTGCGTATACCCACGAACTACCTGATTGGGTTTTGAGGTGATCAACGGTTGGGTGAATGCTGAATGTTTCATTCCTGCAGGTTCCAGAATCCATTCTTTCATGAAGTCGGAAAACTCATTAGCAAATATATCCTGAAGGGCCACTTCTGCCAATGTATAGGCGCCACCCGAATAAGCCAATGTTTCATTCGGTGGGTTGACAACCTCAATGGGTGGTGAATTCACTCCACTGGCACCCTGGAGAATATCTATATCAGAGGGTAAGGGCAGGTCCTTACTGTATCCTTCATAACCGCCGGATGTGATGCCGGACGTATGCGAAAAGATGTTCCGAAGGGTCACTGGATTTTCAGCTGTCTGTTTACCCGGCGGTAAAACATAATCCTTCAGGTACTCCTGGATGTTTTGATCAAGATCAATAGCGCCGGTGGCATGCATGCGCATAGCAGCAAGCACTGTCACGGGCTTGGAAAGAGATGCTGCCTGGAAAATGCTCGCACAGTCCAACTTTGATTCTTCAGGGAAATTCGCATTAAGGTACGTATCTGCCCATTCTATCTTACCTTGATGTATGACTGCAAGAGATAATGCTGGAATATTATACTCCAATATTTTATCGGTTATAGAGCTGAAATTTTCTGACTCCCCGAGGAACTTGACTTGCCCACGAATTCCACGCTCAAGTTGGCTTTTTTTTTCGACTGATTCTTTTGGAATTATACAGTCAGAAGTGCCGAAATCAGTTGTTGATTTATTCGCACCTTCCGATGATCTCGTACAAGATCCAAATAGCATTAATACCAGAGATAGAAAAATAAGATTTCTTGCACTGGATTTTTCATGAGTACGTTCGACCATCGTTTTGCAGATGTTGTTTTTCGGGGTTGGTAATTTTTATTCGAAAATGAGAGCAAGATAATGTTTTTGCCCTTGTACCGAAATCAGGACCACTATACAGGTATCATGACCAGGTGGGTTTATGTAAAGCCTCTCCACCCGATGTCTTCCAGGTAATTGGGCTATTCTAACTACTTAATCTTTATTTCTTTAACCAAAGAAGTAATCGGAATCGCATACACATTTTCATCACTCAGCGGGAAAATCACTTCTTTCGTCTTACCGATGAGTTTGCCAGTTCTGACCTCATCGTCTTCTAATCGGATGGATATATCGCTTCGGTCCAGAATTTTTCCTTTTGCATAGCTTCCATAAATGTCAGCCGACAGATATAAGTACGGCAAGGTACTTATTAGATAGATAATGACTATACCGGTTTTAAACCAGGGTCTCCTGGACTGCCCAAAACTTAGGATTGAGTAAAATTTAGGCCAGCGATTCTTCATTAATATATCAGACTTGATAAGAATATATACGATGATGCTGGAAGCAGTGGCAAAAGGCAGTATGTATCTATCGGAAAAAGGTGCTATCAAAAAATCAAAAACGTCTGCATAGTAGAAGATGTTTATGTCGAATTCTGCATACTTCTGATAGTTGAATACCGACAGTGAGGAGATAGAAAATAGTAACTAGCGTTTGTATTTCCTTTATGATTAATTCGTATGTGTCTTTTATTAGGCCTTCTTCCATTTTTACTTTTTTAGTTCTGCACGATACGTAGCTCACTCCGACAGCATACTCTGTGCTCAAGCTCTTCAATACTGGAAGTAAGATAGTGATCTTAGTATCCAATTATTGTATGGCAGTATTTAAATGCCACGTTGAGCCTACAATTCCCTTACTTGCCAGGAAGATCATATCTTTAGTTTAACTAGACCAAATGAAAAGAGAAATGGACAGGCGCACATTTATAAAGCATTCTTCACTGACCACTGCAGCGGTTCTGACACGCCAGACATCATCTAACTTCGACACGCAAATAGAAGTTTTAAATCCGCGAACCCGGGTGCCCCTCAGCTTCATCATTGATGACAGTACGGCACTGGTGAATATGGCGCACTTTGGCATACCACAGTTCAAAGAGGTATTTCCCGATCAGTATAAGCAGGATTGGCGGAAGCTGCCCCGTGAGATTCCTGACTCTTTCGTTTTGGAATTTTTGGAGTGGTGTGATGTGCAGGGTGTTAAAGGCAAATACAGCATGGTACCTTACCCGGCTTGCACTGGTTGGTTACATCGATTTATCCCCGGGTGGACGAAAAAGGAGCTCAGTGACAGCATTGGTATTATCCGGGATCTGGCGCAGCCCAATTGGGATATTCATAGTGAGATGATCAGTCATACACGCGTTATTGACACGAAGACAGGTCTTCCTTTTCCGGAGGCGAGCCCTGATTTTATGGAAAATTGGGAATGGAGTCAGGAGAAAAGTGCCGATGAGTTGGGAGAATATATCGCGTACTCACTGCAGGTCTTAAAGGATGCCGGACTGAATTGTGAAGGAGTGACCACTCCAGGTGGTTTTTGCCACCGTAATATTCCTAATTTGGCGCTGGCGACGAAGCAGGCCGTTCGGGATGTGTATGGTGGAAATATTGCGCACTTTTTTAGATCACTCTATACGGAGAAAGGCAAGAGTGTTGCACCCCAAATTTTTAATGCGGAAGGCCTGGATACCGAAGATCCCAGCTGTGCTGTACATACGATTGGATGTACGGGCGATTGGTTTGGGGGATGGGACGGTCTTACCCCAGGAGATGCTAATCGATTCATCACCGCTGATTTAAGCGAAGGCCGTATGGTGGATGTCATTGAGTCGGGTGAACCGGCTATTATGGTTTGTCACTGGCCAGGTATCTATTATAATGGCGAAAAACTGGGTTTTAATATTTTCAAGACGGTTGTGCACCGACTACATCAAAAATATGATCATTTAATCTGGATGAAATTGAGTGAAATCTCAAGATACTGGGCTGCCAAGGAACTCAGTACCCTTAATGCAGCGGCTGAGGAAATTCATATAAAAGCACCATTTGCCAGTCCCGATTTTACCGTAAAGATCGGACAACGCATGAAAAATCCAACCCTTGTCCAGGGAAATAGGTCGACCCGCCTGGAGCGGGTTTCTGATCAATTGTTATTGAAAGAAAATACCTGGGTAGAGCATGAGGAAGAGACCATTCTTTGTTTTGATCTGCCTCGCGGCGAAAGCAAGATTGTTTTTTGATCGGTGTCCGGTGTCCGGTGTCCGGTGTCCGGTGTCCGGTTTCCGGTTTCTGGTTTCTGGTTTCTGGGAATTTTCCTAAAAAGTCCTTTATTTAAAATGCGGACTTTGTGCTTTTTGCGAGAAGTATTTTTTTATTTAATTGTTGATTGTCTTTACCACTAAGTTTTAGGTGTCAGGTGCCAGGTGCCAGGTGTCCGGTGTCCGGTTTCCGGTTTCCGGTTTCCGGAAATTTTCATAAAATTAAATTCCTTTATTTAAAATGCGGACTTTGTGCTTTTTGCGAGAAGTAG
The DNA here is from genome assembly GCA_050298535.1 of Saprospiraceae bacterium. Taxonomy (GTDB): domain Bacteria; phylum Bacteroidota; class Bacteroidia; order Chitinophagales; family Saprospiraceae; genus JABDMH01. The sequence continues at coordinate 12,628 of JBNKUI010000031.1, read as the reverse complement.
TTTTTTTATTTAATTGTTGATTGTCTTTACCACTAAGTTTTAGGTGCCAGGTGCCAGGTGCCAGGTTTCCGGTGTCCGGTTTCCGGTGTCCGGTGTCTGGTGTCCGGTGTCTGGTGTCCGGGAGTTTTTGTAAAAAAAATCCATGTCTCAGAAATGAAGGCTTTGCGCCCTTTGCGGCCTTTGCGAGAAAAAGGAGGTTTTGTTGATGTGTGGGATCGTGGAATTGCCGATTTTTTATTTACCCCTGAGATCACGAAGGGCACTTAGAATGTATGGGTATCCGGTATCCGGTGTCCGGTGTCTGGTGTCCGGTGTCTGGTGTCCGGGAGTTTTTGTAAAAAAAATCCATGTCTCAGAAATTAAGGCTTTGCGCCCTTTGCGGCCTTCGCGAGAAACTTCTTGAATCGGGAATTGTTATTTTATTCTTACTCTTGAGAACATTGTACTTGCAAGGTGGCACTTTCTGGCACCTGAATTTCAGCTCCTGCGTCAACACTCAGTGTGTAACATTCGGCATTTGTACCTTCTCCAAGATTCACGATACTTCCATTAGGAATCGTCACTTCGTCGCACATGGAGGGAATATTTCCAGTGCTCCAATGGGAGGGATCAGCATGCCAAAGACCGCTGGATGGACCCACCCAGGTATTTGCCTGTCGAATATGACATAAGGGACAACTACTACACACCTGAATAATTTCAGTTTGTGAATTGCATCCTACCATATTGTTAGTGATTTGATAGGGATTTGTATCCTCGTCTAGATATCCACAGACGCTTTTCACGGCACACGAAGAAAGATTAGGGGAGTTGGAAATTAGTAGGAAAGTGATGGATGAAGGATCAATATTATCCAATCCAGAAAGACCCGGTAATTGTCCACAATTTAACACCCATAGCTCCCCACCAATACTCTGCAGAGATGTCAGATCTTCCAAAGAAACCAGCAGAGGATTATCCCGAAATCGTAGATTGCCAGCCACGGTACTTAGTTGATTGAGCCCCTCCAGCGTGCGCAGTGAGTCATTATATTGAATATTAAAGCCGCCATCTATTTTTTGGAGATTCTGCATACCCATGAAATTTTCCAGGCGATCGTTATATTGGACTTGCAGGTTGCGACCGATCCATTCCACTTGATTTAGGCCCTCAAAATTTAAAAGATTTGCATTAAAGCTAATTTCAACAAATGTGCCTACATACCGTATCGAATCGAGACCTTTTAAATTGCTTTGGGCATTATCGACAATTGTCAATTTAGATGGAATACTATCGAGGTCCCATAATTGCGGAAGCGTATGAAGTTTCGTGTTTTCGGAAATATTCAGGTCAACTCCAAGATAGGACAGATGATTGAGAGACTGAACATCCAGAAGCTCAGGGTTATTAACTATCAGCAGTGATCGACCAATATAAGTGAGGTCCTGCAAACCTACCAGATCTGATAAAACCGGATTATCGCGTATGACCAGACTCCAGCCAACTGATTGTAGGCTGTCCAGCCCGGACAGATTTTCCAGGTTTGCGTTATTAATAATGTCCAGACTCCAACCCACAGAGTGTAGCCTTTGCAATCCGGACAGATCAGTGAGTTGATGATTCCCGCTAATCTCACAGATTGTTCCCACAGTGTGTATACCTTCCAGGCCAGCCAGGCTGGTCAACATAGGCAGGTCTCCAAGTATCAGGTCTTCCGATACCTGCATAACCTCGTGAAATGCATTCAAATTCTCCAGTTTCGAGCAATACTGCAGACTCAAATGGCCTCCAATATGGGTTAGGCTATCAAAGCCACCAATAGTTGTCAAGCCATGGTTGAAGGAAATGGAGACGGTACCACTGGATTTAACCTTGTGGAAGGCATCGAGTTGGACCAAAGCATCATTGGAAGAGATCCGGATGTCACCAACTTGCGTTAGGTTACTGAGTGCTGTCATATCAGACAGAACATCATTACTGCCCACAATTACATGGCCGGCCGAGTTGATCTGGTCCAGACCTGATAGAGTAGTCAGTAGCGGATTAGAGTTGACCCGTAGGTATCCGTTGACCTTTGTGATTTGCGATAGGCTGCTAAGATCAACAATGTCTGCACCGCTGATAGATAGGTCACCACCAATCTCGGTACAGGAGGGATGGTTGATGGGGAAACTGTCGATCGCACCCTGACTGCTAAGCGTAATACCTAATGGTAGACAGCTTTGGCCTATTAAGGGCTGTATGCATGTACAACTACCTACCACAATCCACCAAAGCCAGCTGAGTAGGCTATATCTATTGGATTTGATAGAGTTCAAAGGTCCAGATTTCTTCATTCGTTCATAACTTTCTCCTTTACTTAATTGCGTGAAGGACGGGAAGGTTACCTTTCGTAATATAGCCTTGACTTGATTTTTCTGAATAATTTGTTCTTGATTCAAAATGTGCAATCTGATTCGTGTCGATTTATTCAGCAATTTTGCATGTTTCTTTTCATCAGCACTTCTAAAAAAGGCCCTCCAGCGCCTCTAATTCCTGAAGGAGAACCCCACCCGCGGGCGGATTTACCTTTAGGGATCGATGACGGAGCATGTAGTTAGCCATTGATCCCGTATGGACGCGTTGGGGTTTTCTTAAGACCCATAAACGCACCCCCACTAATTGTTCCACAAAAGTTCGGGAGTATGGTGTGCACCTGGCGGTGCTCAAGTTGGTTCATATGCACCGCCCCGCGGAGCATGTACAAATAGGCAACTCTAAAGGTTCAAAAAACGGTTAGTAGTCGAATATATGACTCGCTGTTTTGTGAAACGCGAATTTGGTACTATTTTCATTCGATTGGAGATTGGAGAGAGAAAATGGGAGTGAAATCCTATTAAACGGTGAATTGATAAAACGAAAAACGTCATTGCTCTTCTGCTATGCGTGAAGCTTGAAAAATATAATAAATGGATTGGTCAATTTACTTAAGAAAGAAATTGAATGATGGGACAAAATTATTGGAATTAGTGATCAAGAACCTAAAACACATGAAAGGCTTCAGAAGAATATGGTATTTAATGGTCATTTTGACCTTGATAATGTCTTGTTCCAATCCTGAGCAGAGCTCCAAACAAGGCATAGCCATAATGATCAGTAGTGGAATCTTCACCACAGCACAGGCTGACCTTGGATCTACACTTTATTCAACCAGCTGCGCTTCTTGCCATGGATATGATTTAAAAGGAACAGAAGGAGGAAATACCTTGTTAGGTGACCGCTTCTTAATCAAATGGCAGGAGCAAACTCTGGACTCCCTGTTTGAATTGACCAGGGCAACCATGCCGAAAACGAACCCTCATTCCTTTAGTGATGCTGAATATACAGAGCTGTTGGCTTTTCTTCTCAGTGCTAATGGCTATCCTTCTGGGGCATCAGAATTGCCTTCCGATAAAAGTAAATTGAAGAATATTACCATAGATCTACTTCCATCAAAATCACGCAATGCCTGGCAGTTTGTTCCAAAAGAACCCAAAACCAAAACCAAAACCGTTGAAGCAGAATGGAAACAGCATCGGGGAGATTATGCTAGCACCAATTTCTCCCCACTGGATCAGATTAACAAAGAAAATGTAGATCAATTGAGAATAGCATGGCGGTGGAAGACCGATAATTTCGGGCAGAACCCTGAGTTCTATTTTAAATCTACTCCTTTAATGGTCGATGGTGTATTATATACGACGGCTGGTTCAAATAGAACAGTAGCTGCCATAGATGCGGAAAACGGTGAAACACTCTGGATTTTTCGTTTCGATGAAAAAGAACGAATGCCTTATGTGCCAAGGCAGAATTCCGGAAGAGGAGTGGCCTATTGGACATCACCTGACCAAGGAAAGGATCGTATCATTTATATAACTCCCGGTTTTCAACTCATTGCCCTGGATGCTCAATCCGGAAATCTGATTCCCGATTTCGGCAACAAAGGCGTAGTTGACCTGAAGAAAGGTTTAGGACCTCACGTTGACCCAATGACCTCAACAATAGGATCTACTTCTCCACCGATAATTGTAAATGATATCATCATTATGGGATCAACTTTCCCCGTGGGTTTGGCCCCCGCTTCGAAAAACCAAATCCGGGGAGACATCATGGGTTATGATGTCAGAACGGGAAAGCAGCTCTGGGTTTTTCACACCATACCACAAAAAGGCGAAGCAGGAAACGAGACCTGGGAAAACGACAGCTGGAAATACACGGGAAATGTGGCCGCTTGGGCGCCTCTTACTGCTGATCCAGAGCTTGGATACGTCTATATTCCATTAGAAGCACCAACAGGGGATTATTATGGCGGGCACAGGCCGGGTGACAATTTATTTGCCAATAGTCTGGTATGTCTGAATGTGAAGACCGGAAAAAGAATTTGGCACTACCAATTGATTCATCATGACATCTGGGATTATGATTTACCAGCCCCTCCCATACTGGTAGACATAACCGTTGAAGGCAAACCGATCAAAGCAGTTGTTCAGGTTACGAAGCAGGCATTCGCATTTGTTTTTGACCGTATTACTGGCGAACCCGTTTGGCCAATTGAAGAGCTGCCTGTTCCTAAAAGTGGCGTAAACGGAGAAAAGACCTCCCCAACACAACCCTTTCCTACCAAGCCGGCTGCCTTTGACAGACAGGGCTATTCGGAGGATATCCTGGTTGACTTCACTCCCGAGATAAAGAAGGAAGCCTTGAGAATTGCCAGTCAATACAAAAAAGGGCCCCTTTATACTCCGATAAGCATTTATGATCCTCCTGCTAATTTAGGCACACTCATACTTCCTGATGCCGTAGGTGGGGCTAATTGGCAGGGCGGCGTTGTCGATCCGGAAACAGGAATTTTATATGTTTCTTCGAGTACAGTAATGAGGCCAATGAGTTTGGAGTCGGCACCAGAAATATCTGATATGGACTATGTAGCCTTTCTGACTAATTTCAGAATTGGCCCCTACGGGTTGCCTTTGGCAAAACCGCCTTATGGCAGAATTACGGCCATTAACCTTAACACCGGAGAGCATATTTGGATGATGGCCAATGCAGACACACCGGATTGGATAAAAAAGAATCCTGCTTTAAAAGGAATAGAAATTCCTCGCACCGGCACACCTGATCGCGCAGGCATGTTGGTTACAAAAACACTTTTATTTGCCGGAGAAGGATCGGGTTTATATGGTTCAGATGGTTTCGGAGGAGGGAATACGTTTCGAGCACATGATAAAGCAACCGGAGAAATAATTTTTGAAATGGAGTTACCAGCAAATCAATCAGGCATTCCCATGACCTATTCTGTCAATGGAAGACAATTTATTGTCATCGCGATTGGAGCTGTTGGACATCCCGGAGAATTAGTAGCCTTATCTCTTTGAGTTGTATATTTTCAATGCCCTGAATATTTATTTATTGAAAGAGATGAAGAGGTACTGGCCCCAACCAGGTATATAACCAATGGTGGGTTGCCGTGTAATTTTTAAACTTCATAACTCCATCTTCGTGCATCTGGAAAAGGTGGCCAGATTACGCTTAGAATATCCGCCACAGTTTATATGGGAACGTTGAAGCATAAAAGCCTCAAAAATGATCCTTTCATAAGTTTCCGAAACTTTTTTGAGCTGTTCGAAATATAAAACCAATAATAAAACTCTGGCGAAAAATGTATTTTTAATGACGCGTATTGTGGGACTTGGAAAAAGTGAGTGCCGGAATACGGTGATTTGTTTATACTGTTCATTTCGAGGATCCCCACTTTTCTCTCCTCATCACCATAAATCCTTGTTCCGGCTAAAACCTGATCTTCTGAAAGAATGGCAAAGGCGGGTCCTCCCAGACGTAAATCTAATTCCTTCCATTTCCAATTGTCATAGGGTGCTTTGCTCCATCCCTGCCGTCCATTATGGGTCATCTCATTTTTCTCCGCATTCAGTCCCCTAGAACACCTTGAGTTCTTGTAAGTAATATTTTATCTAAACAATTTGATGTTTAAATCAACAGGGACTTATGAAAGCAAGACTTAGTAGAGAATTGAAGCCAAGTAGCTGCCTTTGGGTTGATTATAAAGACCGATAGACATAAGGTTCATGACATGCACCACTCGAAGCTTATTACTAAGGCACCAACGAAATAATTCATGATTTGAAGTGGGAACTAAAATGCCGGGACCCTGAAATTGATCAACGGCCGAGATTAATGCTTTTAGTCCTTCATTCGATGTAGCAATTGAGTGACCAAAATAAGCTAATCCGGTACTGTATCCGACAATGTTTTCATCATGTTCTACCACTAATGCTGTGCCTTGTTGAATGGCATCCGAGAGTTCTCCTGAGCGATTATGTCCATGCACATATTCGCATAAGGCATTGCATACATCAATATCATCTAGTTGTGCTTTACGGACATCGTAGCCCGGAATTTTACTCTTAATCGAAGGGCCTTGCATGGCTGCGAAGGAGTCTTGTGTATTGAATCCCAATTTTGCATACAGCGATAATGAACTATTGTTATATGCAGCTTGAAGGAGTCGAATTCCGGAAAATCCTTTTTCCTTGGCTCTCTCAATAACGTGAATCATTAAGTCTTTACCAATATTTTGTTTTTGAAATTTGGTTGCAATGGTGATGGGACCTACGCCTGCAATTTGCGAACGTTCGTCGAGAAAATTACTTCCTACAATCTCGCCGTCAAGTTCAGCTAAAACCCCATAGAAATTTGGGTGGGTAATAAGTCCGGTTAACATACCGGTGGTCACTTGTGTATTAGGAAAATCTTCAGGAAAGTTATGGTCATTGGCTATTTTTTTAAAAGCGGTAAAACAGATCTCCCCGCAAGCGGGTGCATCTTCTTGCTGACATTCACGGAATGTTACAGTCATAATTTGGTTTTTGATTAGTATTACGTTAGGTTGAAAAACGAGATTGGGAGGACTCTTCTTTACAAGGTAACGAATATTTATATCATAAAACTATTTATCCACGATTCGGAAAAATAAAATGCAACCTATTGGTGATAGTGGAGACGAGAGTTTTTTGCATACCGCCTGTGCCTGTATCAGGCATATGAACGTTATAACACATGTGCCGCCTAGATTTTGTAATCTTCCCCCTTGTTTCTAAAGATTGCGAAAGGTGAATACAGGTCTCGAGATCTTACTTGCGATTGTGATTTTCGGAAATAAATATTTGCCTTTACCTTCCAAAGAATTTATCATGGTTTTTCGCTTATCGCAAATGAAGTGAGGTCTTGTGTGTGACTTTGTAGTGGGATTCAGTTGAGTAGACGACTACCGACCCTGTGCCATAAGGTTCCATTTTCATTTCACCCTTCCTGCTGCCTTAGCCAATTCAATATAATCTGGTTAGTTTCCTCCGGGTTTTCCTGCTGGATCCAATGACCACAATCTATATTGGCCACTTCTACCTGCGGAACGAACGAGGGTAACTCTTCTGACCGGGGAATCATATCCCGGTTGCCATAAATCATCAGGGCAGGATGATGGATAATGGGGTCCACATCGGCTAATAGGTGCCAGTTGCGGTCAAGATTTCTATATAAGTTGATACCTCCTGTGAAACCACTCGATTTATACGCCGAAATAAAAACAGCCAATTCTTCTGCGCTCATGAGAGGATCCCCCTGTGGCGTTTCGGTTAGTGCCAAATTAATCATCAGCATGCCGGGTGCAGGAGGAGCGGGTGGTATATTCTTGCGAAAGATGTTGCGCAGGAAGCGGGCGGTGTTTTTATCTAAAATAGCATCGGCAACTCCGGGCTGTCGATTGAAATGAACGAAATAGAAGTCCGGGCCAAATACTTCTTCCATCCATTCGATCCAGGGTCTTTCTCCACGGACCTGGTAGGGTAGGGCCAACGCAATCACTCGCTTTACGCGATCTGGATGTAGGAGGGCCAAGCTCCAAACGACATTGGCACCCCAGTCATGGCCCACAAAGGTAGCATCCTCATATCCGTAGTGATCCAGAAGGGCTACAAGATCCCCCGTCAAATGCTTGATATCATAGTCTGTGACTTCTGATGGACACGATGACTTACCGAATCCCCGGAGGTTAGGAACGATCACGTGGAAGCCTGCCTCGACAAAGGCGGGCAGCTGATAGCGCCAGGTGTAGGCATTCTCGGGCCAACCATGACAGAAGACAATGGGTTTCCCCGCATTTTGCTGACCTGCTTCAAATACCTCCAGTTCGACGCCATTAACCTGGATCATTGAAGGACTTGGAAAGTCTGTTTTATTAATTATTGGATTCATTACGTTTGTCATTTTCATTTGTTTTAAGATCTGATACAAACGTATGGCGGACCGGTGACAACCCTATGGCAAGGGTTGTGACCAACTAGTGGTATTTGTCAAAGTATTCCTGCAAGGTCAGGTTGTGGGGTTCAAAATTCTCTTCCAGGATTTCCATTTCCACGATTCTGTCCGGTCGAAAGAATCGAAATCCTTTGCGCAAACGACACCATGCAATCAAATACCAGTTTTCAGCACTCAAGATGGCAAAAGGCTCTATCAAGCGTTCCGTCGCAGTCCCTTCTTTATTGATGTAGTGAATCCTGACCAGATTGAAGTTGGTCAATGCATTTTGCAAATCCGACAAATTGTGACTGCTCCTTTCCTGGTGGAGGACCTTATGGTACTGCGTTCTTTCAGTCAGCAAGTTGGCTTTGTCCTTGACCGAATATCGTAGCACCGATTTTATCTTATCTATGGCTTCTGAATAGTCCTGGACAAAGGAGGCATCCTTGTTTTTGAGGACTAACTGTTCTGCCAGGATCAAGGCATTGGCCTGCTTTTCTGTAAACATCACCGGAGGCATTTTATATCCTTCCATCAGCATATACCCTTTCCCTTCTTCAGTCAATATGGGGACACCTGCTTTCTCCAGTGCTTTTATATCCCGGTAGATCGTACGTTTGCTAACACCAAATTTTGCAGAAAGGCTGGCCGCTGTCAATATCCTGTTGCCCTGCAATTGAATCAAGATAGCCGTCAGCCTTGATATTCTCTTTATGTCATCTCCTTCCATGTGGGTTAATATTGAACGTTGGGATTGTGTTGTACAGTGGGACTACGTCATGTCCAATTGATTCACTCATATAGCTATTCGTATAAACATTTTCATCCTTTATCTTCCGGATGAATAATTTCTCTTCTGCTCTTGATATTTCGTAGTGTCCAAAATATTGAAGGTAGGTGGCAACCCTGAGAAATCCTGTGACCAAAGAGGGGAGCCATATTCACTTCTAATATCTCTATCAGTATTAAGGTACAAATCTTTGCACTCGGTCCATGACGATCCTCTTCCATCCAGAGCAGCATAGACCAGAAGTTGAAAGGAAAATTTGGGCCTACCTTTATTATTCCTCGATTTCACTGTTGTGGATTAGAAATGAGACATAAGTTGATATTGCGCATTACTAATATTAGTTGTTGAGAAGAGATCGTTAACATGAGTAGTGATGATGAGGAAAGCATGCTCGTGATGATCGCTTGTTATACCTACCTATCCATACTTATGCATAAAAGTTTTTGCTTCCATGATCTCAGATCTGTCACTATTTACATTTTCGGTAAGTCTTAATAATAATTCAAAATAGTGCATTGATTTTTCAATATTGCCACTCTGTTCAGCCGCAATAGCAGCACCATAAACACCATTAAATCTATTGGGACGTCTTTCCAGATCTAGCTCATAGGCAGCCAACGCTTCCTCAGGTTTATTTAGCATCAAAAGCATGTCGGCCAGAAGTTCATCTGCGGGTAAAATTTCACCAGGAGTTACAGGGTGTTTTGAAGTTTTGCTTTCCATCTCTACTGCAGAGTTCATAATGGCCAGGGCTAATTCATCATTACCTTTTTTCAATTGAATCCATGCTTCAATGGTTTTGATTTGAATGGCAACCTGATTTGCTTTATAGGCATCATCCAATTCTAAAAGAATGTTCTCAAAAGACTGCAATAATTCAAGTTCAGTTTGTGCAGCTACCAAATTATTGACATGAACATTCCCTAAGGCTTTTACAAAGTGAAGCAATGCCTTTTGCCAAGGGAAATTATCCCATTTTAGGTCTGCCAATTGTGGTAGTTCCAGCTTAGATGCCTCTTCCCAATTTTTGTTTTCTGCCGCTATACGGGCAGGAATCGCAGCAGCAGTATATGCGATTTTGAAATTTGGTGGGAATATTTTGTCGAATCCCAGGAGATATTCATATTGTTCTCTGGCCTTATTGTTATTTCCTTTCTGTAAATAAGCATATACCAGATATCCAATAGCATGTACTTCTTCATCCCAATGCGCACCTGGAGATATGCTTTCGGCATAGCAGATAGCTGATTCGGCAGAATTCCGATTAGTATGGATGGATTCATCCCAAAGTCCTAAACGTGTAAATATATGGGATGGCATATGTTGGGCATGTGCTGAATTTGGAGCGATGTCTGCATAGCGTCTTGCCGTGCGCAGACCTAATTCGGCCAATTCAGGATAATCATAGGAATGAATAATATAATGAGCAATACCCGGATGATTAGGTTCTTTTTTAAATAAATCTTCTAATATTTTTCCAGCCGCACGTTGTTTTGAGTAACTTTTGTCAGTTGGCACAGCTGAAGCTCGTAAAGCTAAAGCATAGAAGACGGCAACTTCTGTATCGTCTTTATGGTCCTCATACATTTCCTTCATTTTTTGTGCATACTTCTCTTTTCTGGTTTGATTGTCGACGGTTTCCCAGTTTTTGTAGAAAGCGCCAATTGCGTCGATATATTGCTCGGCCTTCTTAGATTTAGGAAGTTTTTCAGCTAAGTTGACAAGCTTCAATCCCTTTTCCAGTACGGAGGATTCCGGCGGAGCCCATAACCCATGATAGATACTCATCGCTACACCCCAATAGGCAATAGCACATTCAGGATCTTTATCAATGATTTTCACAAAGGCTTTTTCAGCTTCTATATATTCAAAGGAATGCAGGAGGGCGATGGCAAGATTAAAGTCATTGCGCATTTTATAGCTACAGGATTCACTAAAACTTACATCACCAAATTGACCATCACCACATAGCGACAATTCACCACGTAATAAATCAATCGATGTTTGTGAAGGAGGGGGTTGAACTTTCTCTTTACAAGAGGTAAGTGCAATAAGTAGGAAAAAATAAGAAACGTGAAGGACCTTATAGGCATTTTTCATTCATAGAAGGTACGCAATTAAATACCAACACAGGTTATTTGAAGTTTTAGCCTATCAGATGAAGCGACGCCATCAATTCTGCTGATCATTGCTATCCAGACGTTGTTATCCAGATCTTTTGTAAGATCGGTTTGTAGGGGTACCCCAATTTACTATCAGCACGTTGGGATTGATTCCTCGCTGTTGTGAGACTTTCCTTATACAGAGGCAAAATGTATTTACCGACTCAGATCCCGACATGTGGTGCGATTATGGTACCTGAGAGCAGGTGCAGATAGTTAACTCTGGAGCCAGGAGTCATAACATCGGAGACTTGGCCGTATGCATAAGATTGGACCATGGCCCGGTCATCTTCGCTAAACGACTGGTCTTGGTGGTAGAATTTGTTACCATGGTCCTGCAGCTGGTCTTCATTCTATCCAGAGGTGGCGACTTCGTGATCGGTGAAAGTGACCCAGGAAAGGTCTCTCGTCGTATTCTATTTCTTGAAGAGGGGCCTAATCAAATTACACCAGGTTGTCGCAGCATTTTCCAAATTTATTGGAGAGACTGGCCGCTGTCAATATCCTGTTGCCCTGCAATTGAATCAAGATAGCGGTCAGCCTTGTTATTCTCTTGATGTCATCTCCTTCCATGTGGGTTCATTGAAGTTTGGGGATTTTCATTTGTAATGGTGGTGCACAGGTGGTTCGAGTAGGTGTTGACAAACCTTATTACCAATAATCTTTCATTAACTCTTCCACCCAATCGGGTTGTTTAATCTCTCCTTTGGGCATATATTCCTGAAAGACTGGTTTAATATCTAGGATCGGTGTCCCATTTATTGCATCAAGATTAGATACAATCAGACGTTTATCCTCTTTTCTAATGAGATTCACGATGGTTGCTCCAATATGGTTTGGTCTATCTTTTTTCCTCTGTGCAAAAATTCCAACTTTAGGATATTTTTTATCCCCCCTTGGGTGCTCAGAACCGATAAATACTTTATTCGATTTATGAAAAATATATAATATCTCAAGGTGTGAAAAGGATTCTATTCCGTCCAGTGATTCTGGTGAAAAATCACTCGTCAATTCAATCATTGATTCAACCTCTCCCCAGTTCTTGTCAGATTTATTTACTCGAGCATTTTTCACAAATCCTATTGGCTTAAAACTCAGGTTAGTCATACCAAAATCTGTTTTTAATCAACGCTTATTAAACGTAACCAGATGGCCTGACTCAATCATTACTAATCTGTCAGTCAGGTTGAAATTACTTAATTTTTTATGTTTACGATATGTAAAGTTGGGTCTGTTCCACATTTAGTGGAAATTGAAGGTTAGTTTTCCAGCAATGAGGTAAATCATATTGGATAAATTATGCAAGTTTCTAAATCCTCGTGCTCTGCGGATTGCGAGGGCGATTTTTTGATTTATGGATTCCACA
>JBNKUI010000030.1:0-305153 GCA_050298535.1 Saprospiraceae bacterium | reverse complement strand
ATCCTTACTAACGGGCTTTGAGTCCCAATTTTCTATTTGATCTCGCAGCAGTAATGGACCAAGTGGGAATTAAAACGGGGAATAGGGTTTGATCCCTAGGTTTTCGCCTAAAATGCCCCACTTGGTTTTCGGTCAGTTATTAACACATACAATGTTAGTTTAACAAAGAAAAAGAAGCAAAAAGAAAGATATATATGATGATAATAACTATATATCAATTTATTGATCTTTACTAATCTAAAGGGATTTCGCAGTAGGCGAGAAATCAGGGGCCGGGGGTAAGCGTGAGCCAAAGACTATAATTATCATATGCCCGTCTCCGTTTTCGACCAGTGTCCGGTATCCTGTTTCCGGCTGTTTTAATAAATAAGTACGTCTCCGTGTAAGAATGGTCCCAGGTGCCAGGTGCCGGGGTTTATTCAAGAACATTTATCGTCTCGGTCTTAGATCGGTTTCCGGTTTCCGGTTTCCGTGCCTAAATAAGGTTGACCGGTTTTCAGCTCAATTTCCAATTCTTTTTTCAAGAAATGATCGCTTCGAGCTTCTAACTTCGAGCTTCCCACACCCAAACTCACACTCACACCCAAACAAAATCAGGCACACCGAAGTGCGCCCGAAATATCAGAGAGAGATTAAATAGATTTTTTATACAGTTTTAAAAATGAATAACAGATTTACTTACCTGATATCCATTGCTGATGAGTCTGCAGATGTATTGTCCTGGAGGAGCATTGTCAAGCCTGACAGGTACTGTATGAATACCTGATTCGAAATATCGTTGTGTGACCTGTTTAACTAACTTTCCATCGAGACTGTAGATGGATACATTGACATCTTCACCCCGGGAATTAAATTGCACCGTCATCTGCTCAAAAAATGGATTGGGGAAGGTGGTGACATCGGCCACCGGATTAAATGATGGAATTTTGGTAGGTGTGGTATTGCATGCATCAATGACAGGTATGTATTCAAAATTGTGTGAAAAAATACTCTGAACATTTGATTCGCCAGCCCCAAACCAATCCATTAATACGGAACCAAAGATATTCTTGAAATCAATTTTTGCCACCACACCGCTTTGAGGTTCAAAATCCTGAGGAATGATGGGATTTTCGCCTATGATTCCACCTTTCACGCAAGTACCAAAAATCATGAGAGGTGCAGCATCCCCATGATCAGTGCCAAAGCTGCCATTTTCCCGGATCTGGCGACCGAATTCTGACCGAGTGATTCCAATCACGCGTTGATCAAGTCCCTGATTGCGCAGGTCATCCATGAAGGCATAGATGGATCGAGACATTTCCTGCAATAGATTGGCGTGAGTCCCGGTGAAAGAAGATCCGTCTTCCACCTGATTGGCATGTGTATCAAACCCACTGATGTTGACCACATAAACTTTGGTTTGTAGTCCCCCGGAAATCAGCTGGGCCACAGTTTTTAGTTGTGTTGCAAGGCTGTTATTGCGAGACTCATCGTAAAGATCTGATTGATTCTTGCCTTTATCCGCTGCTTCACTGAGTATTTCTGCGTAGACATTGTTTTGAGCAATGATCTGCTGTAAGAATGCCAGTTCATAGCCATAAGGAAGATCAGGTAATTGTTCAGTTTCCGTACCTGGTATTTGCACGAGTGCTGTGGGGTCATTAATGGCAAGCGAAAAATTTGCGGCAACTCCCTGGCATGATTCTGATACGGTGGGTCCTAGTGTGATGGCAATGGGATGTGGGGCGTCGCCGTTGGGATAATTGTCAGGATATCCGGGATATTCCTGGTCCAGATATCTTCCCATCCATCCCGTAGTTCTAACTTCTTCTGCCATGGAACCAGAATCCCAAATATCGGTTGATCGAAAATGACTTCTATTTTGATTGGCATATCCGACATTTTGGATGATATTTAAATTTCCCTCCTTAAAAAGAGATTGGAGATCGGTCATGACCGGGTGCATACCTGTGGTTTCATTCAAAGTCAAAATCTGTGACTCGGGAATCAACAGACTTTGTCGTGCACGAGATAAATTCTGATACTGATCGATCGGTATGATAGTGTTGAGACCGTCATTCCCTCCATTTTGCTGGATGATTACCAGTACTCGATCATCTTCTACATCGAGAAAATGCTCAAGCTGGGTCTGGCCGATCACACCTACCTTCATACCACTGAACATTAGGGGTAGCGTCCAAACAGAACCTGATCTTAGAAATTCTCTTCTTTTCATATTTCGCTTCTCAAATGATTAAAAGATATCGAGGTTTTAGCTAAGTTGATATTCGGGGAGACTCACCAAACCTGTAAATAGCGCCTTCAGTCTGTTTTCTATTGCAACTTTGAGTATTGTATCATCTGTATTGGTTAGATAGGCATCATATTCAAGCGTCCACTCATAGTCTGGTAGTCCAGGTATCAAGATGGATTTTAAATAGGACATTTGATTTTCAGTCAATGGTTGCGTTAAAAATATTTCTGATAATCCATTAATTAATGCATTGGGATTATTGACATTTTCAATTTCACTAATCAGATCCAGTAGATCTGCCTGGATACGAATATCACCTACATCAATTCCATTTATTAGAATGATTGCCAGAAGATAACGGTTGCTGATCGTCGATGCGTTAATCCATGTACGATAATATAAGGGCTCTTGATAGTAAGCTTTCCATCCAGCTACGCTAGGAGGTTGAAAATAATTCATCTGTAAGATTGCCGCAAATTCGTACAGCCTTCGCCAGATATTATATTTTAGAATCAGGTTTTCACCAAAATCAACATTTAATTGTTTTACCTGCCCGGCAATAAAATCTACAGGATTTTTGATAAGGCTTCCTTTGGCGTATGTATCGTAAAAATGCTGACTAGAAAGCAGAGCCCTGACCATGGGATACATCTCATAGTCAGCATCTCGTAAGATCTTTGCCATGGGCTCTATGATACCCGACTCAATCTCGTCTGTGATATCATAATAAACGAACCATCGATAGATCTTTCGGGCAATGAATCGAGAGACTTCTTCCTGCTGAAAAATAATATCTATCAGGAATTTATATTCCTGATCACCCATGTTTGTAATTTGACTATTGTTGAATCTATGACTGAGAGTCTTCGTGGAGGTATCATGCCGGTTCGCTCTGAAAATCACGTCATATTGTGTCAATCCTCGGGAGAAATATCCAACATCTCGCCAACCCGTCAAAATTTTAGCA
Organism: Saprospiraceae bacterium; assembly: GCA_050298535.1. Taxonomy (GTDB): domain Bacteria; phylum Bacteroidota; class Bacteroidia; order Chitinophagales; family Saprospiraceae; genus JABDMH01. The sequence continues at coordinate 301,950 of JBNKUI010000030.1, read as the reverse complement.
ATCTCACGAATGTCCTGCTCCGTGTAATGGGTGTAATCATCCTCCCCGGCTAGGGGACCTTTACCGATGGTAAATAGTTCTAGAAGTTCACGGGCATAGTTTTCATTAGGGGCATTATCAGTATTCTGGTTGCCATTCAAATATCGCAACATGGCACTGTTAATAGTAGTTTCTTCTGTCAGAGTCTTGAAATTTCCCAGGAAGTTATTTCGATAAAGGGAGATATTCGTGTACAGATAATTCGATTCATTGATATCACTGACCACGAAGTGATTTCTCCAGAATAGTGTCATTTTTTCCCGGATCGATATTCCTTCTTCGAGGGCCAGTCCAATGGTCCATGCCGCCAGAGACTGTTGTCGACTCTGAATTTGTTTGTCCACACCCACATCGAAGGGTTTGCCTACCCAGGAGGTGCCAATGGGAGTAGTGGGATCATCTTCAAGGTTGAAATTTATGGGATCATCCACAGGTGGTTTTTCTTCTAGCAGCATATCCAGCGTCAACTCTAAGCCCAGTGAGGTGGCCATCTCAATATCTTGTCGAGTCGGTCCATACATGGTGCGACGTAATAGATGAGCAGCCTCAGATGTATCGAATACCCCTTCAAAATGATCCAGATTGAAATTTGTAAATCCACCCATATTGATTGTTTTCTTTGGACGATGTATCTAAAACGATTCCAAAATTGAGATTCGTCTTCGTTATAACACACGTAGCCTTAGACCAGAAGGTTGGGTAAAGGTTTAAAAAAGAAGAAGGAAAACTTTGGAACAATACCAAAAAAACAAAAAGCCCGGTGCTCACCAGGCTTCTTATCTCATTAAGATTTTTTTCACCTTACTAGGATTTGTAGTCCAGTTGACTTACAATATATCTTCCCAGTTTCTGACCCTGTTCGACCCCATTTTCGATAGCTGGCAGGTAATGAATACCTCCATACAAGCGACTGATAGCTGCCTCTGATGAGGCCTCGATAAAGGAATTAAATTTACGGACAGGTAGTCCAAACGGCAGCTCGACGGAGTCTTCGAAAGCAAAGTTGTCGCCATACACATGCGTCAGCATAATAGCAGCTGCCGATGATATCACACTATGGCCACTGGTGTATTCTGGAAATGGGGGAGTCTGCAACAGAGGTACCCAGTTTTCATCAATATGCTTGTTTATGACCGTCTCAGGCCGAATCAGATTACTGCGATATTTCTCATCCCAGCAACTAATGAAACCGTCAAAGAGACCAATGGAAGTGAGTGCGTAAGCAAGTGCTGACCGTACCATGTTGGCTTCGGCTTTTTCTGCTGCCAGTTGAGCGATGCCCATCCAATGTCCTCCAGGAGTGATCTTTTTAGTGGCGAACATTACATGCCCCTTATGGTGTGATACATAAGGATTACAGTCCCAAAACTGGGCAATGGCAGAGCGCTCTTCATCCAGATTATTGACGGCGTCATAGACTTCCATCGTTTCCTTATAAAACTCGCTGCCTTCTGACATGTCGTAGTCAGTAGGTAGGGGAGGGGTGAACTGGTCTGCGGAACGAATGACCATAGGACGAATCTCACGCCAGTGGGGTTCGATACCCTCCATATAATCGGGAGGTGTAGGTTGCCATCTTCCTGGCTCATCTCGTACATCAAACTTGGGAAAAGTCCGTGACTGCTTATAGTTATCTCTGGCGGACCAGGCTAATATGTGATCTGAGACCTGATTGCCATATTCTATCGAAGCTTCTAATACCTTTCTTGGCACACCTAGTGCACGATATTCATCATAAACCGTATTGATAAACTCATCCATTTTTGCCTCCGAGAAGATCAAAGTCCGTCCGGTCTTCGCAAAAGCCTGAAAAGTGGCAATATTAAGGTCCACCAATGAAGTATCCTTGGGAGCGGGTGCAGGAGTAAGTTCACTCACTTGACCCGCCAGGCTCTTATAGTTCGGATCCAACTGCTGTGCCACTTCGTATGCGGCAATACTGGAATACACATAGTTTCTACTCGCCACAGGAGGGGAGAAGATATCGTAAACAATGATATCAGTAAGTTTACCATGTGCACGATGCAGAAAACTGGGGTCAGCGACTTCTGCCTTATAGGCTGTATTGGGTTGACAACCAAACATCACGGCAAGGGATAAAACAACAAGCACTCTGATCATCATACTACTATACAAATTTATCTAAGCATTCAACTCAGTACAAAAGTACGGTTTCCAACTTGTAGGACCAATAATTGAACGCTGGTCTGTATAGCAATATGATATTTGGACTAGTCTATGGTATTAACTTCAACCTACGAAGGATAAACGTAAGGTGCCCGGTAGTCTCTTTTCATCATACCTTGAGCCTCTTCATCATCCAGGATGGTATGCCCGTCCCAGCGGAGGTTTCTGCCAAGCTTCATGGAGATCATTGCCAGTAGAGACATATTCGTTGCGAGATATCCATGTTCTATGTCACAAACGGGCCTGGTTTTGTTTTCGATGGAATGAATAAAGTCTGCCCACAATTCTTTGATGTTCTGCTGATCGGGATCGTGCAATTGCGGCGGCACTTCAATTTTACTTTCTGATTTATTCTTAGGGTAGAAGGTCCATCCATCTCGCCATCCAAGATGTAGCGTGCCTTCCGTACCGTAGAAGTAGCAACCCACATTATGCGATTCATTCGCATTAGGTGCTGTGAGCTTATGTTCCCAGTACAGTTTGAATGTTTCGAAATCATACACCGCCAGCTGTGTATCGGGTGCATCAGAATTATCTTGTTTTACAAGCCGACCTCCGGTGCTATAGATATTTGTGGGAAAGCGTTCTTCCGTCCACCAAAGTACCTGGTCAAACCAGTGAATACCCCAGTCTCCGATGGTACCATTGGCAAAATTCAGGAACTGCCTGAAACCACGGGGATGAATTTTTGGATTATAGTTTTGATAAGATGCCGGTCCCACCCAGGCATTCCAATCCAGACCCTCTGGGGCATCTTCATCTGCTGCTACCTCACCCGGACCTTGACCATAGTTCACAAAGCATTTTATAAGACTTATGTCACCCACCTTGCCACTACGCAGAAACTCCATAGCCGAGATATTGTGCGGCGATACACGACGATGTGTACCGACTTGAACTGCTCGTTCATTCGTACGTGCAGCCGATAGCATCGCTTTGCCTTCAAGGACTGTATGGCTTATTGGTTTTTCTACATACACATGGGCACCCGAATTGATGGCTTCGATCGCACATAGCGCGTGCCAGTGGTCGGGAGTGGCCACTATGGCAATGTCGGGATTGGCCTGTGAAATACATGCCTGATAATTGGTGTACCATTGGGGTTTTTTACCAGTCCATGATTCCACCTCCTTGGAACAAGCTTCCAGCTGTCGCTGATCCACATCACAGATTCCCACCACTTCTACTGTTTTACTGGCGACTGCTTCGCGCAAGATATTGGTACCCCACCATCCCGATCCGATCAGCACAGCTCTATATGAAGTCGTTTGCTTTCTGATATGCGGAAATGATAAATAACCCAGGCCGGCTGCACTTGTATTATGTAGAAATGTTCTCCTGTTCATAGCATGATAGTTAGATCTAATCAAAATACAATTGTATGAGTAATCCCCATAAAATCAGGCAGCGATTCCGATTTTTTTGCTGAATATCCGTATATTAAGTGTTGAGATCATATTAAGTCATTAACACCACCCCTTGACCATGATCCACTTATGTATATCGTCTAGGTATATGACTGATTAGTACTGCTATGCAATCACTAATCAGATCATATCCATTGGTCCGTATCGCACTGGCCGCGGGATCGGGCATATTGGTTGCAGCGCAGACATCGCTTAGCCCTGCCTATTACTCAGCAGGTGTGCTGGTGTGCCTCTTTCTTTTGCTTTGCTCCTTACGAACTTCCGTGAGGACAAGGTGGATTTTACCTGTGGGCGCAACTGCAGTAGCGATCGTATTTCTTCTAGGTGCTTATTTGTATACTTTACAACTTCCCAGACATCAGGATAATCACTTCACTAAGCTTTGGACGGCAGAGAGTTATCTCAAAGTCAAACTCCTTTCCCTAAAGAATAGACAGGCCATCTTATCTGTGGAACAAATAGATACAATTGCATGTCAGGGTAAGCTTCTGGTTTATGTAGATGAAAAGCTGCACATCGACGAGCATGAGCTCCATAATTTTTTTATTGCCAAGGTCACTTTGAGAAGTTTGAAACCTTCGAGAAACCCAAGTCCGTTTAATCGGGTCGCCTATTACAATACCAAAGAAGTATATCACGAAGGAAATATTTTATTCTGGAATAAACTGCCATCAGAGAATAATTACTCACTGTTATCATACCTTCAACATCTTCGAGGTCGTGCAAAAACAATTTTAAGAAAAAGTTTACCAGATGACACCCAGTTTGCCATAGCATCTGCCTTACTACTCGGAGATAAAACCGAATTGGATTCAGAAATAAAATCGGCCTTTGCTGATACTGGATCCATGCACATCCTTGCAGTGTCAGGGATGCATTTGGGGGTATTGTATATGATTTTATTATCTCTTTTTTCACCGGTTCCTTGCGGGTGGAATAGTATCAAGATTACCGGTATCATACTTTTCCTTTGGATGTTTGCTTTTTTTGTGGGTGGAGCTCCCAGTGTGAAACGGGCCGCTCTCATGTTTTCGCTTTTGCTGTTAGGTAAATTACTCACGAGGAAAGGGGCGACCTTAAACTCAATTGCGGGAGCAGCTGTCGTGCTGTTGATTACGGATCCTAATAGCCTTTTTGATGTAGGCTTTCAGCTTTCTTTTTCTGCCATACTAGGTATTGTAATACTGCAAAGGCCTATTGAACGCATATGGTCGATCAAAAATCAACTGGGTAGTCAAATATGGAAACTGGTAACCGTGTCTTTTGCGGCACAGTTATTTACGCTTCCTTTAGCTTTACATTATTTTCATTTATTTCCTGTATACTTTTGGCTGTCCGGTATCGTAGTGGTACCTCTGGCTATGATCATTTTATCCACCGGTCTTTCCCTCTTGGTGTTTCATTCGGTGCCTCTACTGGGTACAGTACTTACAAAAGTCCTGTCTTTCGTCTTATGGTTTTTACAATGGGCCGTTTTTTCTATTCAGCAATTACCGGGAGTTAGATTAGAGGGCGTATGGCTTGATGGGATCGAATTGGGTTTACTCACCTTACTGATTGCATTAGCTGCTTTCTATGTTCTATCGCGATACCCCAGAGTGGTAATTGCCGGTGTTTCGATCATCCTTGTTCTACAGGTATATGGATTTACAAATTCGTTTTTAAAGTCCAGAAAAGGTCTCTTTATATGTTATTTTATTTCTGGAAGTTCAGCGGGAGATCTGCTTTTTGGAAAAAAAGTCTACCCGCTAGGAGCAGCGAAGGAAGACACCCTTCACCGCTACAGTCACGACTTTCGAGTTTCTCAAGGCATTAAGCATATAGAAACTAACGGGGCTGCACTCAATATTCTCGAGCGGTCCGATTTTATTGCCGCTGGTGATTTTTTGATATATAGGCCGCAGGGGTCCGTGATACAATGGGTGGAAGGACTGGAGGTACTTTGGATCACCGATGCAACTATAGTCAGTAAATGGAATTTGCCTGCACAGGGCGAAGAACAGCCTATTGTTCTTCTCGATGGTAGTCTTTCCTATAGAGAGGCAAAGGATGCCTACGATAAGTTCGTCAGTCTGGGATATGTTGTTCATAATGTCTGGGAGCAAGGTGCTTTTATTCAAAAAATTAATTTCAATTGAGATGCAGGATGGCCATCAGAAATTGATTTATTTTTCGAAAAGTGAACGGAGGGCCATCATCATAATGACTCTGTTTATTTTAATTTTTAGAATACTTCAGGTTTTTGATCTCAGGTCTCGTTCAATGATTGAACATGACTATGAATCATTTATTGCGGTCATCGATAGTCTTGAGAAAGTTAAAGTAGGAATAAGAGATTCGGAAGCAAGGGACATGATGCCACATGTAAGGCAGATAGATGTCAACAGAGTGACGGCTATTTATTTGGAAAGTTTGGGATTGAAACGCAATGTGGCTGAACGATGGGTGAAATTTAGAGAAAGTATAGGGGGATTTGAGACCATTGATGATATTGCAAAAATATATGGTATTCCCAAGGAATGGCTGCATCATTTTGAAGGGGCTTTCGTGTTTGGAATAAATAGGAAGAAGGATCTGAGTCCTGCAAAGAAAATGGCTATAAAACCTGAAGCTCACTTGTTTTCATTTGATCCAAATACTGTCACAGCCTCCCAATTAGAAATTTTAGGTTTTACACCCAGAACTCAAGAGGCACTTTTAAAATTCAGAGAAAAAGGTGGTTTCTTTCGCAGTGTATCCGACCTTGAATTCCTGTATGGCATGACGCCAGAATTTCTTAAGCAAATTAGTGAGTATATAATAATTGCTGTTTCTTCTGAGGAAGAGGTTACAAAGGATATTCCTCCTACGGCTTTAATAGAAACCAGTATTGATATTAATGAAAGTGCAGCAGAGGACTGGCAGGGGTTAAAAGGTATTGGTCCCTATTATTCCAAGCGAATACTTAATTTTCGAAAACACCTGGGTGGTTTCATAAGCGTCGATCAGGTGGCGGATACCTATGGCTTGCCGGATTCGGTTTTTCATAAGATTAGACCCTATCTAAAAATGGAAAAAAGCCACGATAAAATTAATATCAATAAAATCTCTAAGTCAGAATTGATGGAGCATCCTTATTTTTCCCACAAGCAGGCTTCTGTGCTCATAAATTACCGTGACGAGCATGGTCATTTTCACTCCACAAGCGATCTGTATGATGTGAAGATTTTTGATAGTCTCTTTCTAGCTAGGGTCGAGCCCTATCTTACCTTTCAATAATCATAAAAAAATAAACAGACAGCCGAGTATACCTACCATTAATACATAGTAGACGGTGGGAATAATAGTTTTCCTTAGTACAAGGCCTTCCTTGCCAAGAAGTCCTACCGTTGCGGAAGCGGCCACCACATTATGTATGGCGATCATATTTCCGGCTGCTGCCCCCACAGCTTGCAACGAGACCATAATTGTGGTTGGCATCAAAAGCCTCTCAGCAACACCATACTGAAAGAGACTTAGCATCAGATTACTAACCGTATTACTACCTGCAATGAAGGCGCCCAGGGCACCTATACTGGGAGAGAATAGTGGAAACACCCTTCCCACATTGTTGGCTACCCATTCTGCCATCGCTACGGGCATACTATCGTAACCCAAAGGATTAATACCTGAATTAATATAGATTCTCACCATTGGGATGGTAAATAAAAGAACAAATCCCGCGCCTAGCAGCATTTTCGCACTAGCTGAAAAGGCAGACTTAAAAGCTTTTGCGTTCATATTATGGAGGTAGTAAGTAATAATGCTTACCACCAACAATATTGTGCCCGGTAGATATAGTGGTGAAGTAGAGGCAGAAATGGAGGTGCCTAATATTTCAGACCATCGAAAGGAGATTCCGCTGAGTAATGACTTAAGGGGTAGCTGGGGAAGTCGAGTCATCACGAGCAATAATCCGACCAGTAGATAAGGTATCCAGCTTTTTGCTAAGGAGGGCGCATCGGTTCGCGCATGTTTTGATAAGTCAATTTCGAGGGTGCCTAGCCATGTTTTTGGCCATGCTTCTTTTGGAATAAAATCCCACTGATCGTCAGGTTGAAAGTAACCCCTACGCAGTAGGGTGGTCAAAATCCCCAATCCAATGAGAGCTCCAATTAAGGAGGGAAATTCTGGCCCAAGAAAATACCCAGTGAGGGCATAGGGTACAGTAAAACAGAGACCGCCAAAGATGAGGAAGGGCAAGATCTTCAAGCCTTCAGTCCATGATTTCTTTTCTCCAAAAAATCTTGTCATCATACAAACCATCAGCAGAGGCATCAGTGTACCGGTCACTCCGTGAAAGACTACTACATGTTGTGTGACGTCCAGTAAGTAGTCCATGATGGTCATGTCATTGGCTTGCAATGTGGCCTGCACGGTTTCCGATTCCAGTCCGCCTCGGACACCCACCAGGACAGGAGTACCCACGGCACCGAAAGTCACCGCTGTGCTTTGAACCATCATTCCCAGCATCACAGCTGCAAGTGCCGGAAACCCAATAGCTACCAGGAGAGGTGCCACGATAGCGGCGGGAGTGCCAAACCCTGCAGCTCCCTCGATAAAGGACCCAAAGAGCCAGCATATCAGGACCACTTGTATCCGACGATCTTCACTAATCTGCGAAAAGCCAGCCCGGATAACACCCACGGCCCCGGAGTATGTGAGGACATTGAGTAGCAGGATGGCTCCAAAAATGATCCACAATATGTCAAATGTGATAAATAGTCCCTGAATAATAGAGGCCGAGATATCGACCACACTAAGGTCCCATCCGATGTAGCTTAGAATAATCGTAAGTACCAACACGAGTGGCATGGCAATCTTGGCCGGCCATCTAAACCCCACCAGTAGAATGGCTGCCAGGAGAATAGGAAGAAAAGCAAGCAGGGCCAGTAGCGATGTGCTCATAGTTTGTGAAAGATTTAAGATCCTGGTGTAAAAGAGCTGATGACCTACTGATCAAAGCCCACCTAAGATATCGATTCCAAACGGTTTTTTACCAACACATTCTCCACTAATCCTAACTGATTTTTCAGGCTGAATAGATATGATATTCTTATTCTAAATCAAATACCTCGGTCCAGTATCGAGGATGTACATCGGCAAAATGTTCGAGTTGATGTCTGCAGCTAAAGCCATTGGCAATGACAAATGTATTCGCAGGAGCCTTTCTTACCTTGCTAAATAATCGCGCATCGCCGATTTTTTCCGAGAGTGCATAATGTTCTTTTTCATAGCCAAACGACCCCGCCAGTCCGCAACAACCAGAGTCTATGAGTTCCACTTCCCGGCCACATGCTTTGATTAAGGACTGAATATGTGCGGTGCCATAGAGTGATTTCTCATGACAATGACCATGCATCATGATGTGGTCGTGCCTTATTTTTAGAGGCAATTGCAATCCCGACTCCATTTTTTCATGCAGAAAGGCCGCGACTGGTATGACCGCCTGTGATAGCTGCTGTCCTAACCGCTCATCATCCATGAGATCAGGGATGTCATGATTGAGTGCGGAGGCACAGCTAGGTTCACAGACCAGGATCTTTTTGTCAGCCTCAATGAATGGGAGCAGTTTTTTAGCTAATATCGTTCCTTCTTCTTTAGCCTCTCTCAGAAAACCATTTGAGATCTTAGGTCGCTGACAACATCCTACATCCGCAAGTTCCACATGAAATCCACATGAGACCAATAGCTTTACTGTACTGATTCCAACACTCGGTTCATGGTAGTTTAAGTAGGTGTCGACAAACAGGACTACCTGATCTTCTGGAGTGACCGGAGGCTTATAGTTCTTTCGATACCATGCTACAAAAGGTTGGGAGGTATATTCTGGAAGAATCCTTTTTTTCTCAATACCTGCCAATTTTTCTAAGGACCATCTAAAGATTCCAGTCTTCTGAACCCCGTTTATTACCGGAGCCAGTGTTCCGCTGAACATTTTCGCAAATTTGGTGGAGTCACGTATAAATCGTTCACGCATTGAGAGACCCTCCCGATCGTACTTTCGCTGCCATATTTCACTCTTTAACTTGGCCATGTCGACATTACTGGGACATTCGGATTTGCAGGCTTTGCAAGAGAGGCAAAGGTCCATAGTTTCACGTAGACGGGGATCATCAAGACCCAGGTCACTCATTTGACCACTCATAGCCAGACGGAGTGCGTTGGCTCTTCCGCGTGTAGAATGTTCTTCGTCCAGGGTTGCCATAAAACTGGGACACATGGTGCCATTCAGAGTTTTTCTGCATTCTCCTACTCCTGAGCACATATGTACAGCATCATGAAATCCTCCGTCAGATCGATAATGATAGACAGTTTCTACGGGGTCGTCCACATAGTCGGCTCCGTATTTCAGGTTTTGGTCGATCGGTGGCGCGTCTACAATTTTGCCGGGATTCATAATGTTTTCAGGATCGAAGAGATGCTTCACATCCTTGAGTGCCTGGTAGATTACAGGTCCAAAGAATCGCTCATTGAAGGGACTACGCACCAGGCCGTCTCCATGCTCACCACTCCAGGATCCTTTGTATTTTTTGACCAGCTGAAAAGTTTCTTCAGCAATTCCTTTGTACCGCTCAATATCCACGGGGTCCCGCATATCCAGGATAGGCCTCACATGAATCACTCCCACACTAGCATGGGCGTACATAGCAGCCTCCGTCTCATATTTCTTGCAGACCGCTCCTACTTCTTCAATGTATTCAGGTAGCACGTCTAGTGGAATACCGGCATCTTCAATGAAGGCCAATGGCTTCTTTTTGCCTTTGATCCCCAGCATCAGGCCGAGGCCTTTCTTGCGAATGGTCCATACATCATGATATTCCTGACCTTCCGGATAAATCGGATATGCATAACCAAATCCTTGTTCTTTGAGCGCTTCGACCATCAGTGTAGGACGACTCATTACTTCCGCTTCTGTATCAGCGTAAAACTCTACGATGAGTACTGCCTTGGGATCACCTTCTACTACCTGACAGCTTCTTCGGGTCGTCAGGTTCTCACGACTCAGACGGATGACCGTATCATCCAGAATTTCCACCGCAGCGGGATTAAACTTGACCATCGTCTGTACCGCCCGTATAGTCTCATTCAGATCATGAAAATGTACAAGACAGACGCTTTTATATTTGGGTAGGGGCTCCAGATTAAGCTTTGCTTCAAGTATTGTACCTAAAGTCCCTTCGCTTCCTACGATCAATTTGCTTAGGTTCCACCGATCTGTATAGATAAACTCATCGAGATTATAACCACCCACACGACGCATCACTTTTGGAAATCTCTCCTCTATTTCATCACGATGGGTATCTATGATTTCCTTTACACCGGCATAAATCTTCCCAATCCGTGTATCACTTTTTGCTTTTTCGGCATAACCATCGGGAGATTCTTCCCTTAGATGCAGCAGTGTCCCATCGGCCAGGAGGACTTTCATTTCAAGGATGTGATCCACCGTCTTGCCATATAGGATACTTTTGGTGCCGGACGAATTATTGCCCAACATACCGCCGACATTGGCCCGGCTAGAGGTCGCCGGATCGGGGGCAAAGTGGAGTCCGTACGGTTCTAGTTCATGATTTAGATTGTCTCTGGCTATACCGGGATGCACTCGAACCCATCTTTCTTCAGGATTTACTTCAAGAATGCGATTTATATGCTTTGAAAAATCCAGGATCATTGATGTACCTATCGTCTGACCTGCTAGTCCGGTGCCTCCACCACGAGGTACGATTGTGACCTTATGGTCATTCGCAATTTTCACTGCCTGAATGACATCTTTCTCATGCTTAGGTGTGACTACTGCTACTGGCTTGATTTGATAGAGACTGGCATCGGTTGAATACAGTCCCAAACTTACCTCATCAGTAAGTACTTCTCCTTCGATTGATGCTTTGAGGTCAGCAACAAAAAGATGATGATTTGACATCTATGTATGATTCTTTTTTTCTGTAAAACGATTAGTTTGTCAATTGGTGATGGTCCTTAAAGCTGACAGCAGCATGTTGACATGGTTGGCATCGCAGCTTTCTCCCATGAGACCCACACGCCAAAGTTTACCCGCAAATTTTCCAAGGCCTCCTCCTACTTCAATATTAAACTCGTTGAGTAACCTGGCACGGGTGGAGGCATCATCCAGTCCCGCAGGCAGCTTCACTGCATTAAGCATGGGCAGACGGTAGGATGACTCGACAAGATAAGTAAAACCCAATGCTTCCAACCCTTCCTTCAGGAGAAGGTGTGTATCCCGATGTCTTTGAAATCGATTTTCCAAACCTTCTTCAAGGACCAGGCGGTATGCTTCGCGGAGTGCATACATTGCCGAAATGGGTCCGGTGTGGTGATAGGCTCTTTTTGCTCCCGCCCAGTAGTTTTTTACCATGGTGAGATCGAGAAACCAACTCTGTACTTTTGTTTTGCGATTATCCAAAGCTTCCACTGCCTTTGCGCTGAACGAGACGGGAGAGAGACCTGGAGGTGCGCTGAGACATTTTTGTGTGCCAGAATATATTGCATCGATACCCCAATCATCTACTTGTAGCTCGGTTCCACAGTAGGACGTGACAGCATCCACCACTAATAGGGCTCCCGCATCATGAACGATGTCACTTATCTCTTCAAGCGGTTGCAGTACACCCGTCGAAGTCTCAGCATGTACGATTGCCACGATTTTAGGTCGATGAGTATTCACTGCTTCCTTCACATCATCCGGATTGATGGGCTCTCCCCAGGGGGCTTCCACGGTCGACACTTCAGCTCCACAACGCTCAGCGATATCTTTCATTCGGCCACCAAAAACACCATGAATGCAGATCAGAGCACGGTCACCCGGCTCCAGTAAGTTTACAAGTACAGTTTCCATACCTGCACTACCAGGTGCTGAGACAACAAATGTCAGATCATTCTTCGTCTGGAAGGTAGCTTGAGCCATAGCCTTAATATCATCCATGATCCGCAGAAACTCGGGATCGAGATGTCCTATCAATGGAGTGGCCATTGCTTTTAAAACTCGTGGGTGTACATCACTTGGACCAGGTCCCATGAGGATCCTGTTTGAGGGGTGAAATTCGTCCGTTGCAACCATGTTTCTTTTTGAAAGTTAAGATAACAAGTTAATCCACAAATGCTCCTCCTACAGACCATTAAACATGAGTGAAGATGACTTCCGGTCATAATATTAAATGACACCTATCATTTACATCATCAGATTATTTAAAGACCTTAGGAGAAATTATAATAGATCAGCGATGTATAAATGGCTTTTTGTATTCTTTATTTTATCGAGTAATGCCAGCATGATCATAGGACAGCATAGCCTGACTTATCCTCAGATGGATCTAGCTATCATAAAACTGCGAAAGGCGATAATAATGCAAGATGTTGCCCAGTATCCTGAGGCTTTGCAAGTTTTGCGCGATCACTGGGGAGTCGCTGCCAACCTGATGTTATCCTTCGATTTCCTGGAGTTCAATATTGATGAATTGGTGGAAGTGGAAGACCTGACTTTGCATGCATTGGCAGATGCCTTATCAGGTAATGACAGTCTTGCTGCTATGGAAGAACTAGCATACTTTCGACAAAACCTGATGGATCTCCGTACCTGTGAAGGTGTTGAGTTTTATCCACTGGATGCATTTTGGAAGTCATTCGACATCTACCATGAGGTCCGGCACATCGTTAACGATCAAATGATGGACCTGAGAGGCTGGTTTGAATTCGAGGATATGATCACTGAAATGGTAGCCCGGTGGAATCAATATGAACTCATTGTGCAGGATTATGCAGATGAATACTTTCCCGGATTCAATCAGGAAGAGCAATCGATCATTAATGAGGAAATGGAGGGATGTATGTCGCATTTTATCGAGTCGCTGGAATCAGGGTATCGACCCGATTTCATTGTGCCTTGTGATCAGGTGGGATTCACTATGGAGAAAGCACTGGATCTCTATGTGGATGATAGGCACCAAGAAATTCAGCTTAATTAAACAAACCGTAGGACAAGTAAGGAAGTTTATGCCCTGGAGTTTGATTTTGGCTAACTGAATATCATTACGGGAATCTTGCTATCCTTTAGCAATTTTCGTGTCACGCTGTGATGATAAATTTTCTCCCAGAAGGGTCGCCGGGGCTTATAGAAAGCCAACATATCACATTTATTGTTACCCAGAAAATCAATAAGACCCTCTTCAATGGTGCTAGCATACGATCGCGTGTAATCTACTTCCACATAGGGTTCATTTTTGAACGTAATATCAGTCTTGTTGACTTGATCCATTTCCTGGATATGCACCATATGAATGCTGGGATGTCCAAAAATTGACCAAAAAGACATCAACCATGTCAGTGCATCTTCTTCTTTCTGTGGTACCTGATCCAATTTATCCACCGTACTGGGGAATAGTATATTACTGATACCATTATAGTGAGCTCCGTAAGGGATTACCATCACCGGTCGGTCAGAAAGAGTAATGGTGTGAGCAGTCACAGAGCCCATGATTCTATCCAGGAGGTTATACTTTTCTCTAAGTCCCATCACGATCATATCAGCATCGATCGATCGAGCCATATCTGTGATGTCTGAGGCAGCATAGGCTCCAAAAACAGCATGGACTGAACCACGTTGTCTGGGCATAAGTTTGTCGGTCTGCAGCTTTTCCAGCTTCTCAATTGCGGTCTCTTTTCTTGTCTCAATGAGAGTGCCGATAGCTGATTCAGGCATGGCATTCATCACTGGAGACGGAATGTCATAAACATGAATAAGGTCGATCGATGTGCTACTTCCTTCCAGCACACTCTGTAGATAGGCCAGTGCATTATCACAACTCGCCGAAAAATCTGTTGCAAATAAAACCCGTTTCATGTCAGACTTATAAAATTCAGTTTTTGGATCTATCAATTTATGCGCTTCCGTAATCAAGACTCAATACTGGGACCTCTGCGTGATTGGCCAGAAGTTCTACCGTACTACCTCTAAAGGTCCTTCGTAATGGATGTCTCTCATGATTTGAAATAGCCACGAGGTCAATACCTACTTTACCACTAAAGTGGCGAATGCCAGCTTCCACTGTGAAATCTCTTGAAAAGTGAGCGAAGCATTTAAATCCGGCATTTTCTCCAATAGCAACAAAATCCTTAAGAGCTTCCTGGATCACAATGGTTGGTTGATTAAAAAAGCCTGGTGTATCTATGGAGAGAATATGTATCTCATGGGGTTCAAAGGGTTCTATAAAATCAAGAAACCTTCTGAAGGTCTCCCTGTCATCGATACTCAATCCGCTAGCAAAAAGTACTTGATCGAATAGTATCTCCTTATGGGTATCTTTTACTATTAAGATATTGGCATGTACTTTTCTAATGACTTTTTGAGTGTTTGACCCTACAAAATACTCTTGCTTTCCACTAATACCATGTGTACCCATCACAACCAAATCGATGTCTTCGTCAGCACATACTGCACTTACGGCTTCATATAGTTTGCCCGATCTTACAGAATAAGAGCAAGTAATGTTTCCATCCAGGTCTTTACAAGTACTTTCAAGCTTAGTAAGGATTTCTTGATATCGGTTTTTGGACGCAACATCAAGGTCCTGTTCTCGTAATGGCCAATTTTCCCAGCCTAGAGGTAGTTCTTCTGAGCAGTGCATCACATGCAAAGCGGCTTGACGTGATCTGGCAATGTCCACTGCAATATTAAGTGCACTATGCGCAAAAACACTAAAATCCGTTGGAACCAATAATTTCATTGCTGTCATCTTACAGGAACTAAAGGTAAAAGTAGAAGCAAGCCAGGATGATGATCTTTGTCACTATGCACTATGACGTTTTACCTGTCAGGAGAGTGCAAAGTTCGATCAGATGACTGCTTTTATTCTATTGATAATCAATTAGATGTTAAGGTTGGATAATGTACCGAATGATCTGCAGACCATCGTCATCATAAAAATCACTTGCTGCCACTGACAAGGAAGCCGTGTTTTGACTGGTTCCGAATAAAGGTATACCCACTCCCAAAATTATGGGATTGATTTTGAGTATGACTTCATCAATTAGCCCTTCATCCAACAGCCACCCAGCAAATTGTCCACCACCACAGAGGTAGATATCCGATCCGGCTTCTGATTTTAAAGTCTTTATCAAATCGATATCAGGCGAGCAAACCTGCACTTTCTCATGAGGATCTTCAAATCTTAGTGTATCCGAGAAGATTAAATGCCTCATATGAGGATAGGCGGGCTGCCCAGGCTGAAGGCCAAAATCATATCCAAACTCATATGTCTTTCTTCCCATAATGACAGTGTCAAATTTTTTCAGGTCTTCTAAATATTTTTTGACGCCCTTTCCCTGTGCGACAAATTTGCTCGCATCACCATCGGGTCCTGCAATAAAGCCATCAATTGAGGTGGCAACGTAGTAGATGATTTTTCGCATGGCATATTTCTTTTCGGGAAGATACTAATCGGAGGGTAAAGTCAGTTACTTATTCAATACCTATCCATCTTACCAACCAATTTGTTGACCTCTATCAAGGTTACTGCAGAAGCAGATCCTTCGATTCTGCAATTCATTCTGATTTCATTTCATTTTCTGCGAAACACTCGAACTAGGAAAATGTGTGAAAAATGAAGATTATTCGGATTTGTACTTATCTATACTGCATACTCGCAGGCTTCTCACTTTCGGCCACCACCATCAGACCTTATGCTGACCTGGGTGAAATGGCTAAAGCCACCTCGACAGTAGTATTAGTCGATATGATAGATGAATTGGAGCATAGAGAGGGGGAGGTGACGCATTTTCGTATGCGAGTGATAGTACGTGAGGTGGTCAAAGGCAGAGTGCTGGAGGGCCAGGAGTTGCTGGTACAGAACCTTCATAAGCGGATAGGCAACATGGAGAGGACCGTTTGGGGAGATCTAAAGCTTGAAAAAGGAAATAGCTATCTATTATTTCTGGAGCGGCACGAAGGAGGTTATTGGATTCCTAAGATCTTATCATATGGAGCACTACAGTCAATGGAAAAACTGGGAGATCAATACCTTGTACCGATCGATTTGGGAGGAGAGATTCATATCTTGAAGAATGGAGATATTGCCCCCGAAAAATTGGGAGTCTACCCAAAAAATGCTTTTATATCTCATGTCAAAGCAGTGATTGCAGGGGAGGCGGACTGGAACAAGGCATCCGTGGAAAGTTCATTGCAGGTTTTCGATTTCCTGGAGGAGCCATCACGAGATGTAGAAAATCCGGGACACTGTACACATTTGTCAGGTGCACCCCTGGCCAGATGGCAGGAACTTGATGTGAACCCCTTACCGGTCTACTATGGTGCGGCAGGTGACCCTGGCTGTACGGGTTCCGTGGTGACCCACATTCAAAACAGTATCCAGGCAATGAATGCTCAGTATACTGGAGTTTCCCTATCATTGGGAGGAACGCATGGGTTTGTGCCGACCTGTAGCGGTAGCGAGGGGGCGACAGATGGAGAGTTTACGAGTTGGGTCAGTACTAATATTGGGCAGAGAAGTCTTGCCATTCAATTTGACGATCCCTGTGATGAAATTGGTGATCTAAATGGTTGTAATGGCACCATTGCGGTGGGCGGACTCTATTGGTTTAGTTCTACATATGAGTGGTCGGGTACTACCTGGCGTAGTGCCGCATATGGATATGTGATTGTCAACAATGGCACCGGTGCTTGCATGTGTCAGAATGGAGATGACTACGAAGTGATGCTAACCCACGAAATGACACATGCTCTAAATATGGGGCACATTAGTACGTCAGAAGGCCCAGCTAATATGAATCCGAGTTGCTGCACAGATATTCAGACATTAGACATCCAGTGTCTAAACTACGTGTATGCAGAAGCGGTACTACCCATCACATTGCGAAGTTTTGACGGGCAAACTGTACAGGAAGGCATTGAAATAGTTTGGGAGACAAGCTCAGAAATTGACAATGACTTCTTTGTACTGGAAAGATCTGTCGATGGTTCGGATTTTGAAGAAATTGCTCACTTGCAAAGTAGGGGAGTAGGCAATGATATCCAGGACTATCGGTATCTTGATGTAGATCCTTATCATGGGAAGAATTATTATCGCCTCAGACAAGTAGATCTGGATGGAAGCGAAGCCTATGTGGGCGGGATATTGGTACTAACCCACTTCTATGAAGGAGCCTTAAGTATCCAGCCCAATATTATTGGTAGCGATCTCCTGCGATTCAAACTAAATACCGAGTATATCAGTAAAGATCTCCACTTGGTCATCACGGATGCTTCAGGCCAATCTTTGCATACATTCTCCGGCAGTTTATCCGGAAAATTTTTTGAGGAAATTAATATTGGTACACTGCACGCCGGCATGTACTTTCTACATGTCTTGAGTGAAGGCATTAAACACACCGCCCGATTTGTCAAGTTATAGGTGTATTAGTGTCGAACACTTTGCTGTGTTAGTCAGTAAGAAAATTAATGCAGGCCGACAATAAAGACTTACGAGAGAAATTTAGCATAGCACACGTTCCTTCACTGCTGTCTGAGTCCTTTAAGGCTTGGCTTAATGATGATCCATGGAGGTTGAGTGCAGTGGTCGCCTATTATGCAGTGTTGGCATTGCCAGGGCTTTTGGTAATTGTCATCAGTAGCATGGGATATCTATGGAGTCCTGAAGTGGTACAGAGCAAGCTAATGATGGAAATTGCAGCGGCACTGGGTCAGGATGTGGCCGACAGCATATCATCGATTATGCAAAATGTGCACCAAAGTGATAGAAGTTTTCTTGCAACCTTATTTGGTCTTGCTACACTAATATTTGGAGCCACGGGTGTCTTCTATCATCTCCAGATTTCTCTCAACCAAGTCTGGCAAATTAAGCAGAACCCTGATGTCTTGTGGAAACGGGTCATCAAGGACAGGGCTATTGGTTTTGCATTTGTGCTGATCATTGGATTTTTATTATTGACCAGCTTTATTATTTCTGCAGTAATTTCCATTTTTCATGATTATCTGAGTTCACAGATTCCCTATTCGATTTATTGGATTACCTATCTGTTCAATTCAGTGATCACTTTTCTGATTATTGCTTTTCTATTTGCATTGATTTTCAAATACCTACCCGATGCAAAAATTAAATGGAAATATGTTTGGATCGGAGGTCTGATTACATCCTTACTTTTTAGCCTGGGTAAATTTGGTTTGAGTCTGTACTTCAGTTCCTCTAACCCTGCTTCTCCCTATGGCGCAGCAGGTTCTGTAGTGTTGGTTTTGCTATGGGTATCATATTCCTGTCTTATTTTATTTTATGGTGCGGAGTTTACCTGGGTGTTTGCCCAGCGATATGGATATAAAATTAAACCTCAGGCACATGCCATGATAGTAGAAGAGCGCGAAGTTGTTCTGGAGAAAGGAGAGAGTGATTAGTCTAATACTTAGTCTGCAAGCATGCAATTTGTCTTGTGCCAGTTACACTTTTCCTAAAGTAAGTGTTAGAGACTTGATTGATGCTATTTGCTCACGGGACCAAGAAATCTTTTAGATGCTATGGTCACACTAATCATACTAAAGTCTATTAGTTTAATTGTGCGATAGTTACACCATCCCCGCCCTGCTGGGGTTCCGGATGAAAGTATTCGATACCGGAAGCATATTCAGTTAGTTTTTGATGCACCATGAGCTTTAATGTCCCATTGCCCTTGCCATGGATGATCTCTACTGATGGCAGCCCGGCTACCATTGCCTTATCGATAAACTGCTCCAGTCTGAGTACTGCTTCTTCCCTGCGAAGGCCTCGGATGTCAAGCTTACGATGTACGTCTTCCAGTGCTCTTAGATGGGTATTTACAGATGTCGAAGATTGTGTTTCGATCGGTGCCCGACTATGCTCCAAATCAGCTAATCTCGCATCCATTTTCATATTGCCCACGACCAGAGTAACTTTCTTTTTTTGTATACGTTCAATGGTGCCGGTCATACCTCCCAGCTTCATTCGTACATGGTCACCTACTTCGAAGGGTTTATCGGCCCTGGTAGTGGAGGGTGTTGATTCAATAATCTCTTCATGCAAGGCAGAGACCTCATTTGTTAAGTGTAATTTCTCCTTTTTTATTTTGGCTGCCAGAGCTTTGGCATCTTCCAATTTTTCTTTTTCCCGAATTTCACGAATGACTTTTTCGATTTTTTTATTGGCCCTGGATTGTTCCTGGAGTCGAAAAGCTTTTTCCTCCATTTTTAATTTCTTGCGCTTAATATCCATAGACCGTTGCAATTGGTCATAGTTTTTAATCAATTTTTCCAGGTCTTTTTCCCGCTGTAGTACCGCATCTAATTTCTTTTCCAGCTCATTTTTTTCCTTTTGTAGAGAAGTAAGGAGGTGGTCTAATTTCCCTTCTTTTTTTCCTATTTTCTGTCGGGCTCGTCTTATGATTTCTTCGTGCATGCCACTTCTTCGAGCCATCTCAAAAGCAAATGAACTACCTGGTGTTCCTACTCGCAGATGGAAAGAGGGTTTGAGTGCTTCTTTATCGAAAGCCATGGACGCATTGACCATGCTGTTAGTCTTGGAAGCGAGAATCTTTAGATTGCCATAGTGTGTCGTCACAATACCTCTGGCTTGTTTCTGGTGGAGGGTCTGTAAAATGCTTTCAGCGATTGCACCGCCAATTAAGGGTTCAGTACCGGATCCTAATTCATCTACTAGAAAGAGTGTATTCTGGCCTGCTTTTTCGGTCAGCATCCTCATGTTTTGAAGATGGGAAGTATAGGTACTTAAGTCTTGCTCTATGGATTGCTGATCGCCTATATCGGCTATGAATTTTTTAAACACACCAATCACCGAATCACTATCCACTGGTACCAGTAACCCGCTTTGACACATAAGACTCATGAGGCCAACGGTCTTCAAGGTAATCGTTTTTCCTCCCGCATTAGGACCACTGATCACGATGATGCGATGATTGTGGCCAAGCCTGAGACTAAAGGGAATTACCTTCTCACGCTCATTCCTGTGTTTCATGACCAGCAGTGGATGTCGTGCATTTTGAAGATCCAGTTCAGGATCGGCTGATATCTTCGGCTTACTGGCACCCAATAGTTTGGCTTGTGATGCCTTGGCCCGCAATAGATCCAATTGAATCAGTACTGGTTCATGTGATCTTAGGCTTTCCTGATCAACACGCAATAAGGCAGTGAGCTGCTGCAGTATTTTTCGGATTTCTCTTTTCTCCTCATTTTTTAACTCAAAGATTTGATTGTCAAGTTGGATTGCTTCCTGCGGTTCGATAAATACCGTTCTACCGGTACTTGATTCATCGAGAATGATACCGGGTATTTTTCGCTTACTTTCTGCCAAGACAGCAAGCACTCGTCGTCCATTCCGATAGGACTCCAGATTTTCTGCCAGAAAACCTTTTCCCTTGTAAGCAAGCAAAGCTTTGTTGAAGGCATGATCCAATGCGCGACGCTTAGATTGGATTTCCTGTCGTATGGATTTCAACTCCGGCGACGCATTGTCTTTCACTTGGCCCTCTTCATCAAAGACTTTTTGTAGTCCTGTAAGGGCATCATCGAGCACCTCAGTTTGAGTAAGGATTTCATAGACGTCACGATATTCAACTCGTCTATCCAGATTGAAAAAGCTGAACCAGCTTGCTATACACTGCAATTGGTCTCGCACGAGCAGCAGATCTTCAGCACTCAGTACGCTACCTTCGACACGTAACCACTTGAATATGTGTACTATCGAGTCATAATACAGTCCCGGTATACCCCGTTCTGTCTCCTGCATTCTCAGGTAAGTATCCGTCTGATCCAGAGCGGTACGTATTGCCTCTTGCTGCACCATGACAGTCATGTTTTGTACGGCTTGCTTAGCAGGCGCACCCATGCATCTATGTTCAAGGTCAAGAAGAATTTTGTCAAACTCCAGTCTGTCCTTTAAGTCCTTTGGAAATAAGTAGGTCATATCTCATGAACGAAGGAGCAATAATCCTTCGATAGTTTTTATGGCATAAAGTTATAAAACGACAAGAGAAGGTGTCTGTTCAACCCGCAGGTATGCTTGTCCACCTTCTTCCGAATTCATGAATTAGTGTTTTCTTTGCAGATCATTAGTGATTTGAAAATTATGTCGGGAAATACGTTTGGGAAAGCATTCAAGATTGCAACCTATGGAGAATCTCATGGAAAGGCTATTGGAGTCGTGATTGATGGTTGTCCCGCTGGATTGGAGATTGACCCGGATGCCATACAGCATGATCTGGACAGGAGACGTCCCGGACAGTCAAAAATAGTGACACAAAGAAAGGAAAGTGACACGGCGCAGATATTGTCCGGTGTGTTTGAAGGAGTCACTACAGGCACTCCCATATCCATGGTGATCTACAATGAAGATCAGCGGAGTAAGGATTATAGTCATATCGCAGAAAAGTACCGGCCATCGCACGCCGACTACACCTATCAGGAAAAGTACGGACACCGTGACTATCGAGGAGGAGGACGCTCCTCGGCCCGCGAAACAGCAGCCAGAGTTGCTGCTGGTGCAGTCGCCAGAGCATTGATTGGTACCGCCGGAATGGAGACATACGCGTATGTATCTCAGGTCGGTCATTTAAAAATGGAAAAAAAGTATCAGGAAATTGATCGTAATCTGATCGAATCCAATCCCGTGCGTTGCCCTGATCCAGAGGCAGCCGCGGAAATGGAGGCCTTTATAAAAGAAGTACGAAAGGATGGCGATACGGTAGGCGGAGTCGTCACCTGTGTCATACAGGGATGCCCGGTAGGCCTGGGTGCTCCTGCCTTTGATAAGTTGCATGCAGACCTGGGAAAAGCGATGTTGAGCATCAATGCCTGCAAAGGTTTTGAGTATGGATCCGGATTCGAAGGTGTCTCTATGAGAGGTTCTGCACATAATGACCTATTTGAGAAGGACAAGTCGGGAAAAGTTATCACGCAAACTAATTTTTCCGGAGGAGTTCAAGGGGGGATATCAAATGGTATGGATATCTATTTTCGTGTGGCTTTTAAACCGGTGGCCACGTTGATGAAGGATCAGGATAGTCTAAATGAAGCAGGGGATACCGTGACGGTGACGGGTAAGGGCAGACACGATCCTTGTGTTGTGCCCAGGGCTGTTGCTATTGTTGAGGCCATGGCGGCTCTGGTAATGGCCGATCATCTGTTGAGAAGTAGACTAGACCGTATTTGAATCTCGACTCTTTACCCGGCTACTTTCTGCTCTGAGACAAATGGCTGATCATAATACCGATTTCCAGTCGCTTTATACAAGGCATTAGCCAATGCTCCGAAAACCGGTGGAAATGCGGGTTCACCCATTCCGGTAGGATCGATATTATTTTCCACGAAATGTACATCGATAGATTTCGGTGCTTCACTATGGCGAATCTGTCGATATCGGTCAAAGTTCTTTTGTTGCGTTTCTCCATCCTGAATGGTGAGTGCTCCATACATGGCACATCCTATGCCATCTACAATGGCACCTTCAGTCATATTTCTGGCTGCGTCAGGATTGATAACGATGCCACAATCAATTGCTGTGCATACGCGATCTACCGCAGGAACCCCATCAATTACCTCGATATCCAGGACGTGAGCCGCGTAGGAATTATGACAAAAGTATGCAGATACACCTCTACTTTTTTCTGAACCATTGGTCCACCCAGATTTATCACGCACTAACTTTAAGACGCCCGCGAGTCGCTCGGCATCGTAGTCATTGTCTTTACCCACCGGGTCTTCGCTTGCACGTTGTAGCAGGTCTAATCTAAACTGGATCGGATCCTGACCCGTCGCTTCAGCGACTTCATCCAGAAATGACTGTTCCGCTGCTGCAATGAAGTTGGATCGCGGTGCCCTGAAAGATCCTGTGGTAATATTCGAGTCGAGTATCCATTCTTCCGCCAGATAATGGTCGACGGCACCCGCCGGAAATCTGTTGGCAGCCAGTGGGCTTTCAGGTATACCTCCCGCACGTACATGAAATGCTATGAGATTATTCGCAGCATCTAGCGCTGCACGATACGTGGCCAGATATGTGGGGCGATATATACCCGCAGTCATATCGTCCTCCCTGGTATAGATCAGTTTGACGGGCGCATTTACTTTTTGTGAAATCAGGGCTGCTTCTACCAGCCAATGCGCATATGATCTACGACCAAAGCCACCACCCAGCCTGGTCATTTCGATCTCTATATTTTCAAGAGGAATACCCAGCCTCGCAGAAAGTGTTTGTTCCGTGTACTCAGGCTTTTGAAGCGGGCCTTTCAACATCACGCGGTCAGATCGAACATCTGCGAAGAAATTCATAGGTTCCATACAATTGTGCGCAAGGAAAGGTGCCGTGTAGGTACGCTCTATCACCCTCGATGCTGATGTAAACATCCCGTCAGGATCTCCATCTTTACGCTGTACGCGGACCATATTATCCGGCACTGATCTCATGGCCGAAAGATGGTTCTCAGAACTCTCCATTCCCGCTGGAAATTTGCGTTTAATTATGCTTCCAGACCTATTTTGAGTCGTTTCATAATCTTCAAAGGGTTGCCATTCTATTTTTAGTGCCTTTCTGGCTTTCATCACTTCCCATGTAGATTCACCTACGATGGCTACCAAATCGGTGAAGGTATTGGTATCAAAGTAATGCCACTCATAGTCTTCATTAAAAGTTTGTATTCTAAGAATGTCTCGAATTCCAGGCATTGCCTTTGCTTCTACATCATCGATTGATTTAAGAGTGAGACCGAAGGCCGGAGGATGCACTACCATGGCAATTAGCATACCCTCAACATGGGTGTCAATACCGAAGAGTGGTTTGCCAGTTACTATACTTTTGCCGTCTACATTCTTGCGGGATGTACCAATGATCTTATAGTCCTTTCTCTCTTTTAAAGGGACATTTTCTGGGATTTCTACATCCATGGCCGCCGATGCCATAGTACCATAATGTGTGGATTTACCCGACTTCTCATGGTAGAGTGTACCAGCTTTAGTAGTGATTTCTTCCGGGGGTACTTGCCATGCTGTCGCTGCAGCATGTATCAGCATATATCTGGCAGTTGCACCAGCTACCCGTAAAGGATCCCAACTCCTTCGTATCGCCTGACTTCCTCCAATAAACTGTCTTGTGTATTTCTCTGTATTGAGGGGCGCTTGTTTGACAAGGACACCGTCCCAGTCTACATCGAGTTCCTCAGCTACGATCATTGGCATAGAGGTTTTTACGTTTTGACCACCTTCGGGATTGGGAGAAAAGATGGTTACCACCCCATTGTCACCTACTGTTAAATATCCATTTAGCTCATACCAATTTTCGGCTGGATCTACAAGGGTGGTGTTTTCGGATTTGCAAGAGGATAACCAATTAAAGCCCAGGACAAGACCGGCTCCTGAGATTCCTGCTTTACCTAAAAAGACTCTTCTGTTGAAAGCTTTTGATTTGTTTTTCATAGTGAGGCGAATTAAAATTGTAGGTGTTTTTTTCGAAATTAAGATAATGAATTGATTACACATTTGCAGAAACTGCTTCGCTTTCACAGATCATTATGTATGATCAGTTTACAGGACTGTAATTAAAAGAATGAACGAGAGTGATACAGTCCAATATAGTTGTCGATTTGGTAGGATTTAGACATCAATAATTTGATTGATTATCAACTATAAAAAATAAGTAAGTGTCTTGAAATCGATACTAGATTCGAAAGTCACTTTTTATTCTGGAGATAGTTTGAAAGGTCTATCGAAAATTAAATAGGAAAAAATTGATAGGAAGCCATCACTTGACAAGGTAGGAGCCTGACCTATTGAAACTGTAGGCTGATCACTTTTTCAGTAGAGTCGGGTTCGGCTTCAGGTGCTGGCATTTTAGCCTTTGATTTTTTCTTTCTGAAAATATCACCAATGGAGTCATAACTCTTGTACCAGCGGACTCCCAATCCTAACTTATTCCTACTTCCTCCCAGCGATGGAAAACGCTTGTAGAAGAGACTCAGGCGCAATCGCTTATCAGGCGTCATAAAATAATCTAATTTGACATCCGTGCCGATGAAAGCCGATCCCTGTAACACGGTACCTTCTATGACGCTTGCACCTGGACTAAACGCCAGACGATCATCGAAAAAACGAATATTTGGGGCCAGTGCAAATTCAGATCCTGTTTTCACACCCGTTTGCTGACCCTGTATAAAGTCTTCAGAACGATAATAATTGTAATCGAAATAGAAATCAACACCCGATATATAATCCACTTCTTCAACACCTTGTGTGACGTAGGCAGCCACATAATTTGATAATTGTGACGTTATAAATTCACTTAACGTATTGACGGTGGTGGTAGTAAGATCGAGATTGATCGAAGGCGGCAGAAAGCTATTCAGAATCAGCAGTCCGTAGACCTGTCGATTGAGTTCGCTGACATCTTCCTTTAGGACTCGCATCTTTCCTTCCGTTATATTTTTTATGGAAGGATCAATTTCGGGAAATTGAATGTCAAAATTAATTTCTGGCTGACTTAAGACACCCTGTAGTTTTAGGATTAAATCTACCTGCGTGCTAATATCCGCTACCTCATCATTTACCTGACCGGTTCCTTCGAGATATTCTGCGATCAGATTTCTGGGGGGAACTTTTAGCCCCGTATAGCGAGTCTGTATATCCAGATTGGCAGCAAGAGGGTCTCCTGTCCAGGTAATTAAACCGCCCCGGTCAATGGAAAAGGGTTTGTTGATAAAATCCAACAACGTATATAGGTATTCTCCCTGATCAATGACATATCGGCCGGTCATTTGAAGGTCATTGGTCCGTTCTTTAGTCAGGGTGAGATTTCCATTTCCAGTGCCACGGATAATATCACCGGAGAATTCATCAAAAATCAATTGAACTTCTGCATCTGGAGTGATATTTAATTGCATGTCCAGATTAATGCCCCGAAGATCCACCAGTCCCTGACGAGAAGCAAGATCATCTTCAAAGACATATTGAATAAATGCATCTCCGGTACTGCTGTAATTATCTTCCAGGGGTATGTTCAGTTGTGTATTTGGCCCGGTCGTGGCTCGAATACGCATATTAGCTCTAAGAAAATCACCCGAGAAATGAATGCTGGCATCTCCGATACCAGTGCCATAGTAGATATCATTATCTTCTTTTGTAGTATTCAACCACATAAAATTGTTGGATGCCACAATGGCTTCCATACCCAGGTTGGCAAAGTGGTCATGAGTGATACCCCCCACGATGGTTGCAGAATTTCCCAGCTCATCGACGATTTCTGAACCGTCAAAATCGAATAGGGTAGGAGTAATGAGTATGGTCTGGGTGTCCATCCGATAAGTAGTGCCCAGATAGTCAATTTTCATTTGTCCATCCATGATTAGCTCTCCCGATGGTGCCGGTTTACCTTCGTTGTTTTCGATTAAAACCCGAGCATCCCAGGTGCCTGTCGAATTACTAATGTCTTCTATGAAGTACTCTATTATCCGAATGGGGTAGTCCTCCACTTTCATATCAAAGACGAAATCGGCAGATTCGTCACTGGTATTATTTCTAGGGATGAAAAAAGTACCGTCGATGGTTAATGACTTATCATCATCCAAAATTCCAAATTCGATATTTCCTACACTATCCAGGCTTTCCAGATATGCAATGGATCGAATGATCCCATAATCATCGTCATTCACACGGAAGGAATCTACTTGCAAATCAAATTGCATGGGGCTGTCCTCAAATATATTTTCAATGCGGAAGGCGGTATTAGCACTTCCTTTAAACTTTACTTCTTCTTTTTTATCAAAGTCATCCAAAAATGAAATATCTACATTTTCGGTTTCGATCTGGAGACTATTATCTCCGGGGCTGATCACACGTAAAGCACTATGCTCCGATAAGAAAGTGAGCTTTTCTGTCTTGATAAATTTTTCGCCAATCTGCACAAAGTTTCCTGGCACGATAGACCAGGGCTCATCAAGCAGTTCGAATGAGCTTGCCGCCAGATCTATTTGAAACAAGGAATCTGTGAGATATAGCTGCCCTCCAAATTTTAAATCTCTGATCGTATTAATAACTGACTCAGAGCGTAGGTCAAACGTGAGACTATCGGACACTAGAATACCTGAGAAATCCAGTGGTTCGACCACTTTATTACCAGATTGAAATTTTGAAGTGCTAACATTCCAGATACTTTGAGCCTCTGCACCCTCTAATTGCAAAACAAGATCACTTAATGTGTTCTTTCCAAAACTAAGTGTAGGTGCTACCAAATCAATATGATATTCAAAGCGAGAGGTGTCTCTATTTCTGAAAAATCCATTTAACGCCACTTCATTAAAATCACCTAGATCCCGGTTGATCAGCTTTTGTATTCCACGCGATTCTTTTAAAGTCGCTTCAAAAATAAAATCGTTTTGTTGAATCAGTGTGTCAAGGTCTTTCGAAAGGATTCCAAACTGCTTGGAGAAAGCGGGATGTTTTTTCTCAATTAAATATGTGACTGTACCTGGTAAAGTTTCCAAATCATAGTGACCCTGCAAAAAGATATCCATAATATCGGACTCCAGGCGCAAGACCTTCCGATTGCCATTATTGAGATTTGAGTAGAGATGCATGCTGTCTACTCGATGCACAGTTGTGTCATCAATAATGGTTAGATCAAACGCATGAGCACTCCCATCCAGATTGTACAGATCATGAAAGTCAAAATTGAAATCTACGTCACCAGATACAATTAAAGGGCGGGGCGAAATATTTAATTTTTGAAAATCAATTCTGCCAATGCTAGCAGCAAAATCGACTTTCGGAATAGAATCAGAAAAATCAATATCACCACTAAAATCCAGAGAGGCATTAGGATCTTCAATGTAGAATTGGCCGTCAAAAAAACTTTTGTTTAGTTCCCCTTCAAGCACGGCATTTCGGTAGTGGTATCCTCGATAATAGAAGTAATCTAATTTTGCATATAGATTGGCAGAGGCATCATTAATGTCCAGACTCTTACCCTCGGTCACCTCTGCTGTGAATGAGGCCAGACCGTACAAATCAGAGTCCATCCATTTTTTCAGGTCAAAGTCAATGAGTTCTATTTTCCCCCGATAGTCAGCATTCTTGATATCCCCATCGTCGGTGCCAAAATTCATGTCCATATTTAGATCTCCTAACTCGGTACTAAGAAATCCAGTAGCATCGAAATCATTGAAGTATCCATCAAAGGTGCCGGTGAATTCCATGGCACCCAGTTTGTTGAAATTATCCGGGAGATTGAAGTTGGGTATTAACTGACGTAGGGTGACAATATCAACCTTTGCTGCTGTGACCTGGAGATCCAAGAGCTCTTCACCGGGATGTAAAATGTCCTGAATGTGGACGTTCCCCGAGATCGTAGCTTTATTTCCAATATTGAGTCGTAGATTGTCTGCCCGGAAATTATTTAATGGTCCGTTGATTCGACCGGCCATAAATATCTGTTCACCCCCATTCAGCTGAAAAAATTCATTCTGATTTAATTTGTCAGAGAAGTAAAGTATATCCTGTACTCCCAGGTAGCTATTATTAAAGTTGCCACGAATCTGTACTGCGTCCTCAAACGAATCAAAATCTTTTAGGCTCTTAAAATCGAGTACCAGACTATTACCAATCTCTGTATTGGGTGTTTTTAACGTGTAACCATTTAATCTCAGTCTGTTACTGTCAAGCTGTATGCTGTCGGCTGAAAGAGATTCAATTGCAAATCCTTCTTTTGTACTCAGTGAAACAGTGGATTGGCCTAAAGTGGCTATGGTTCCGTCCCATTTGAGGTCGGTGAGGTCAGCATCGATGTCAAAAACTTCAAGATTAGAAAAGTCAACAATATCGTCTTTCATGCCTGGATCACGTCCTCTTTCATCTTCCAGTCGCAGTTTACCGCCATGTATATGAAACTGGTCGATCACCAGAGGTGACTTTTCCCGTGGGTCTCCATTTGTGGGTGCTTCAGGTGTTAGCTCAGCTACTTGTTCCAGGATTTCTTTTGGATAATTTCGGAAAGTGACCGAGGGTTCTGTGATAGATATTTCCTTGATTCGTAAAGGGTCTTCAGGATGCACCTTCTCTAAGTCTGCGGATGCCTGCGGAATATAGAGTTCTGTATACTTTCCATTCCGGTGATTTTCATGTGTGAAATGAATGTCATCCACTCGAATTTCTGCAGGATCAAAAATAAGAGCTAATCCATTTCCGGCATCTTTAAGGTCACTGGTGTCCGATATCGCATCTTTTCGGCTCTGCAACAGATAATCCAGTAAAAATTGATAGTTGGCCGTACCAGAGGCATCCGTCTTGAGTTGAAACAATCCTGATTGCAATTCAATCGCCTGAAAGGAAATGCGATTTTTTATCAAACCCCACAGTGGCTGATCTAAATCGAAGTAGGCATATTCACTATAGAGAAGTGTATCACCGGCTTCATCCATAATAAGTAAGTCGTCGACGACCAAATCATCGAAAAAATTCAGCTTGACGTGATCTATACCCACATACGTGCCGACATCATTGGAGACTCTTTTACTGATTTGATTGACAGCCCAATTTTGAACAATGGGAAGTTGGATAAGGAGAGAAAATACCAGCGACAAGCCTACAAACAGTAATACACCGAATATAAGCCACCTTGATACTTTGTTAAATAAAGATGTAGACTTTGTGTCTGCCATAGCTCGTAACGTAGCACAAATGTACAATAAGCTGATGCTTATCAGGCAGTTATGCTGATGATTTAACGGAACTTTAGTGCTTTTATTTGAAAATAATCAATAAACCTCCAGTGATTCTTTGGAGAGCAGGGGAATGATCAGTCAGATCTTCGCTGTTTGTTGATTTGAAGCCAGAGAGTTATGCATTCAATGGCCGGAGATACGTCGTGAGTACGAAGTATTTGTGCACCTTGATTTAAGGCAATCATGTGTAGCGCAGAAGTACCATTGAGCGCCATCGATGCATCTACCTTGAGGACCTTTTGAATCATGGATTTTCGTGACAGTCCCACCAGGATGGGCCGCTCGATTAATTTGAATACATGGAGATTGGCCAGAAGACTATAGTTGTGTTCGACAGACTTTCCAAATCCGAAACCGGGATCGATGATGATGTCGATAATCCCCTTTTTCATGATATCTGCTGTTTTCCAGATGAGAAAATCTAATACCTCCATCAGGGGGTCATCATAGTTGGGATCCTCCTGCATGTTTTCTGGCTTTCCCTGCATATGCATAAGGATATACGGCGCATGATGCTTTGCGGCTACCTCGATGATTTGTGGATCAATGCTACCTGCTGAAATATCATTCACAATATGGGCTCCTGCCTCAAGTGCCTGACGTGCTACTTCCGCATGGATCGTATCTACGGAGATGGGAATGCCTGGAGCCTCCCGCAAAGCCAGTTCCAGCACAGGCAAGATCCGATCCGTTTCCTCCGACGGTGAGACAATCCTGGCACCAGGTCGCGAGGACATTCCACCAATATCAATGATGGCGGCTCCTTCCTGAACGAAGGAACGGACTTTGGCCTCCAGGTCATGCAAATAACGGCCTCCATCATAAAAGGAATCAGGTGTGGCATTGATCACCGCCATCACTACCGGCTTCTGTAGATTTAATAGTATCCCTCTGCAGTTGATTGTCGTTTGTTTCCAGAGCATTTTGAAAATGTATTTCTCTTCGCAGGACGCTGACTCCATTGAAGTCATCGCGAAAGCTACATCATTTATCACAGTATCACCAATTTTACAAGACTGCAAGGAAATCAACAGCAATACTTTAAGAAAATCTATTATATGTAAAAGGTTTCGATCAAGATTTCTATCTTAGCAGTATTCGAGCACTATGGCATGGTTTTACCAGGTTTACTCAGCGTCGATACAGAAGAAAACTCAGAAAACATTGAAATCTAAGTCTACATCTAAAGTGTTTGGTTACAGTTCATTTATTTTGGTAGCCAGTTTATTTGCCTTTGTCTTCAATTCCAATAGCCCCAAGGATGATATTCCATTGGAGCGATTGTCCGAATTGCCGATCGCAGAATCGAATGAGCGATTTGGTTTTAATCTAAATGAATACTTCATATCCGAAGGAGAGATTCAGCCCAACCAATTTCTGGCGGACATTCTAATTCCTCATCACGTGAGCTATGTAGACATAGCAACTATATCTGAGAATGCCAAGGAGGTCTTCGATGTAAGGGCTCTTAGAGCTGGAAAACCTTACGTCGTGATTAGTAGTGATACAGCGCATCAGGCTGACTATTTCATCTATGAACCCAACAAACTAAAATATGTGGTTTACGATCTTAACAACAAAACGGTTGAGATTAAAGAACGGGAAATAGAACGAGTCACCCGAACAGCATCTGGTAGTATTGAGTCTTCCTTATGGCAGACAATGGTCGATCAGGATTTAAATTATGATTTGGCAGCGCGTATGGAAGATGCCCTGGCGTGGTCAGTAAGTTTCCACCATATTCAGAAAGGGGATGTCTTCAAAGTACTTTATGATGAATTGTATGTGGAAGGCGAGCGAGTAGGAGTAGGTGAACTCTATGCGGCATATTTCCATAATTCAGACAATGACTATTATGCCATAAAGTTTGAAAATGATCGGTACAACGGATTTTATGATCTCGAGGGCCGGCCGATGAAGAAGGTATTTCTAAAGGCACCGGTGAAGTTCTCTCGAATTTCATCACGGTACAACTTGCGTAGGTTTCATCCCGTACAAAAAAGAGTGAAAGCTCATTTGGGTACAGATTATGCCGCACCCTATGGTACACCGATTTATTCGGTAGCCAATGGAGTCGTCACCAAAGCAAGTCGTACAAAGGGTAATGGTAATTATGTAAAAGTCAAGCATGATGATACTTATACAACTCAATATCTCCACATGCAGCGTTTTGCAAAAGGTATCACCCCCGGAGTGCAGGTGCAGCAAGGTCAGGTGATTGGATATGTTGGGTCCACCGGATTAGCTACCGGCCCTCATGTTTGCTTCAGATTCTGGAAAAATGGCAAGCAAGTAGATCATCTTCGATTGAACCTACCTGAACCCGAACCAATGGCTGAAGAAGAATTACCAGCCTATTTTGAAGTTCGTGACTCACTCAGGCAAATCATTGATCAAATTGGATTAGCCAACGAAGTGGTAGCTGTAAATCAATAGAGAGAGCAAGTTTCAAATCTAAATTGGCGAGATTTTTTAAGAAAAATCTTCTAAAAGAGAACACACTTCGGACGTTTATATCATAAATAAAATCTGAAGTAATGAAAACAATTATTTACCCTTGCATGACCTTATTACTCACCTTAGGTCTCACATTTAATTCCTATGCTCAAATATCACTAACCAGTACAGATATACTAAGTCTGATTGGTACACAGCAGGTAGTCGTTGAAGATACCAGTGGGAGTGAAATACCCGTAAACCTGGGAAGTGCTGGAGCTAATCAAATGTGGGATTTTTCTGATGTTCAATTGATTCAGCCGTTGAATGCCACACATAGCTATATGGAGGCGGCAGGTACTCAATTTGCCGATGAATTTCCTAATGCTAATATGGTAGATATGATTGATTTCGATGCTCCCGGAGAACTATACCTATATTTTCGTGTGGAGAACGATGCATTACATCAGGAAGGTTTTGCCGGAGAAATAGAGTTTCAAGGACAAGTGTTCCAGCAGGTTATTGCTGACCGTGAACGAGTAGCAGAGCTTCCGCTAGAATATGGTGACAGCTGGACCAGTATTTCTCAGGATACTACATTCTTGCAGGGTACGGTGTTTGGAACGCAGTACGACTCAATTATCTATGCGGTGGATGCCTGGGGTACCGCTATGCTGCCAGAAAGAAACTATGATGTGCTGAGGGTTCGTCAGGATTATTATTCTGAGAATACAACTTCATTTGGGGGCTTCACATCAGTAGATACTTTCACCAGCATCGATTATCTATGGGTGTCAAAAGAAGCATTTATTGTCGCTAATATTTCCAGTCTTGACGGTGAAACGGATCCGAATTACACGACAGCTTCCGCATTTTCTTTTTTGAGTTCATCCAGTGGAACCACCCCCACTGCAGATCAACAAGTCTTCACGTCTTCGCTACAGCAAAATGCGCCGAATCCTTTTCATAATGATACACGTATTACGTTTGAATTGGAAGAAGGTCAGAACGTGTCGCTAAAGATATTTGATATGACAGGAAAGGAAATATCTACACTCGTAGAAGAAAAATTGAAATCCGGATCCTACACTTATTTCTGGGATGGACGGGATCAGGCTGGCCAATCCGTATCCGCAGGTCAGTACGCCTATATACTCACAACTGATGAAGGCAGACAGGTACGCGAGATGGTCTATTTGAAGTAGATTATCTGATCTCAATCAAGAAGTTCAATTTAAGCAGCAAGGTCATATTTTGGCCTTGTTGTATTTATTTTCGAAGCAGAGCCAGCTTTTCTTCAAATGAAAAGTCTATGCGGTTCCAAACCTTTTCAAATTTCTCTCGAATGGCTTCATTGCAGAGGTTTCCGATACTACCCTCATGTGTATGAGATAGTTTCTTTGGAGCCTTAAAAGTGCCTGCCTCAATACGCTTCGCAATTTCCTGGTAAGCATCTCTGAAAGGGACGCCGTTAGATACCATGTCGTTGACCACTTCCACTGAAAAAGTAAGGGCATATCGGGGATCCTTCATGATATCTTGCTGTACTTCCACTTCTGAGATGGCCAGGCGGGTCAGCTCGATGCAGTCTTTAAGCGATATCAGGGCGGGGAAAATGAGCTCTTTCAGTAGTTGGAAATCACGGTGATATCCACTGGGAAGATGGCCGATCATACTGAGAATACTGCCGGGCAATTGGCTCATCAGATTGCTTTTTGCTCGTATCAATTCAAAGACGTCGGGATTTTTTTTGTGCGGCATGATGCTCGAGCCGGTCGTGAAGGCGTCCGGGAGTTTCAAAAAGCCAAAGTTCTGACTATTGAAAAGACAGACATCCATTGCCAGTTTACTGAGAGTATTGGCAGTACTGGCAATGGCAAATGACATGAACATCTCCGATCGCCCCCTACCCATCTGTGCATGAACAACATTATAATCTAAATCCGAGAATCCCAATAGTTCCGTGGTCCGAGTGCGGTTTAAAGGAATCGAACTTCCATAACCTGCTCCCGAACCCAGCGGATTTTGGTTGATAATCTCAAGTACAGCGTTCCACTGTCGAATGTCGTCAATCAGATTTTCAGCATATGCTCCAAACCATAGACCAAAGGAAGACGGCATGGCTGCCTGTAGATGCGTATATCCCGGAATCAACACCTCTTTATAGTGCTCGCTTTGCTGCAGTAAGGTCTGAAACAGAGCCTGAATATCTTCCAGCAGCTCTTTTGTAGCTGCCCTAAAATACATGCGCAGATCCACAAGTACCTGATCATTTCTGGATCTACCTGTATGTAGGCGTTTGCCGGCATCACCTATCTTTTGTGTCAGTTGCCATTCGATCTGAGAATGTACATCCTCCATACCTGGCTCAATCGAAAATTTATCATTTTCAATTTCCTGCAAGATATTTTTAAGTTCAGTCAGGAGGTCCTCTACCTCCTGACCCGTCAGAAGTCCCACCTCACCTAACATGATGGCGTGGGCCATCGATCCTATTGCATCGTATGGTGCAAGGTCCATATCAAATTCAGGGTCTCTTCCTATGGTAAATTGTTCTACCTGTTTATTGAGGGGTATATCTTTTTCCCAAATTTTCATACCGTGGGTTGATAGTGATGTAAAATATCTAAATATGTGGCAATCCCCTCAGTGATTTCCTGCTCATAAATAAATTCATCGGCTTTGTGTGAGCGAAGTGTATCACCGGGTCCGATTTTTATGGAAGGGTAGGGGATAAGTGCCTGATCAGAGAGAGTAGGCGATCCAAAAGTCTCCAATCCAAGATGGTCAATGGTATCCCAAATGGAATGATTCCTGGCAATACCGGAGGCACTTAGTCTAAAAGATCTGGCCTTTAGATCACTTTCTACCAGCGATTGGAGGAGCTCAAAAACCTCCTGGTTGGTATATAGTTCGTTGACACGGACATCAATGACAAAATCACATCTTGCAGGAACCTGATTGTGTTGGGTACCCGCATTAATTAGTGTTACTGACGCTTTAGTCTTTTGAAGGAATGGAGATATCCGGTCAAATTCGTAGGTCTGAATTTTGTGGATGTCAGAAGCCGCTATATAAATTGGATTTTTTGTGTTTTCATGTGCAGCATGTCCCGGTATACCTTTGGCCGTTCCGTCAATCACCATGAGTCCTTTTTCAGCTACTGCTATGCGTAGTGATGTGGGCTCACCTACGATGGCCAGGTCAATGTCGGGTAACAATCCTACCAGGTGAGCGACTCCATTAGGGCCCGAAATCTCTTCCTCACCAACGGCGGCTAAAATCAGGTTGAAAGGTAACTCTGCCTGTGATTGTTCTATTTCAATGAATGCAGCTATCAGAGCCACCAGGGGGCCACCTGCATCATTCGATCCCAGACCAAAAAGCTTTCCATTCTTTTGTATGGGGACAAAAGGATCAAGGGTATAGCCTGCATTGGGTTTTACGGTATCATGATGAGAGCAGAGAAGTACGGTAGGTTTGACAGGGTCCCAACGTTGAGATTTTGCCAATACATTATGCTTTATCCTCTCGCATGCGATCGAATGGTCTTTTAAGAAATCGAACAACAGCTGCGCGGTTCCCTCTTCTTCCCGCGAAAATGAAGGGGTGGCTATAAGATCTTTCAGCAACGATATTGCGGCAGCTTGGATTTCTCTCATTCCTGTGTGATTTTGGTGCCGGCACTCTTCGGGATCTGCAGTAGGCCCTCTACATTGCAGATATGCACCGTATGAACACCCGCTTCCAAAGCCGACATACAGTTTTGGAGTTTGGGTTTCATGCCATCATGAATCTTTCCATTGGCAAGCATCTTCTGGTATCTTTCCTTAGTGAGGTGTTTAACGACAGATGTTTCATCATTTACATCTTCGAGCACGCCCACTTTTTCGAATCCAAACCAAAGATTCACATCATAAAATGGAGAAAGAGCTTTAGAGATTTCCGAGGCAATCGTATCGGCATTCGTATTAAGTAGCTGACCCTTTCCATCATGTGTGATAGCACAGCATACCGGTGTAATTTGATGGTCGATAAGCATTGTGAAGGATGTATGGTTGATATGCACGACATCTCCCACATATCCAAAGTCAATTGTGGGATGTGATCGTTTCACAGCTCGAATGCAATCCATATCTGCACCAGACAAGCCACAGGCATTTTTACCATATCGTTGTAAGGTGGCGACAATTTGCTTGCTCAATGATCCTGCATAGTTCATCACTGCGAGCTCCAGAGTAGGGCCATCTGTGATCCTCCGACCATCCACCATGTTCACCTGTATATCCAGTTTGCGCAGCCACTCATTTACCTTTCGACCTCCACCGTGCACTAGTATAAAAGGTTCTGTGAGTCCGGAAATGCCTTTCAGCAGATGATCTAGCTGGAGTGGGTCATTGATGACGGCTCCACCCACTTTTATCACATGCAGATTCTTCATGCCATAAAGATAGGAGCCTTGCGCGTATTATTGGTTCAGGCGCTCTGTAACTTTATTTTTCAATCAGAGATTTTGTGACTTCATTCAGATAGGAGACTTTTTCAGCGAATGAAGTCTTTAGCTGGTCTCTGATCTTCTTAAGATTTGGCAGCAGTTCTTCCGTTTCCTCAGGGAGATTGGATTCCAGCCATTGCCTGAACCTTTTTGCGAAGGTGGGTGACTTTCCATTTGTACTAATGGCCACTTTTAGATCTCCACGCGTCACGATGGAGCCCATATAGAAGTCACAAAGATCGGGTGTATCTGCCACGTTAATGATTTTTCCATGGGCTTTTGCAGCCTTATATACTTCTTCATTGAGTGACGGAATGTTAGTGGCTGCGATGATCAAATCAAATTGCTGTACAATCGATGGATTGAACGGAGCCTTGATAAGATTTATATGATGTTCAGTCTTGCGAAAAAGGTCCATAATCTCCGGAGCGATGTCTGGAGCAATCACGGTGATCTGTGCATCAGGACTACTTTTAAGCAAGAAGTGAAGCTTTTCCTTGCCTACTTCACCTGCCCCCACAATGAGTAGCCTGAGTCGGTTCATTTTCATGAACACCGGATAAAGCGTATTACTATGTGACATGACCTGTTCCTATGCGATAGCGGACTTCACCTTTTCGATGAAGGCCGGGTGCAAAGTTACAGTGTATCCCACTACGATCAAAGCGGGTGTACCCATCTTTGCTTCGGTGACTTTAGTTTCGATATCCTCCATGGTACCGACCACTACTTTTTCATTAGGCAAAGTACCATTTTGAATCACCATGACAGGCATTTCTGATTTCTTAAGACGCTTAAAAATTCTTGCGATTTCGGGAAGCTTACGCATACCCATCAGGATCACTAGTGTTGCCGTAGATCGGGCTGCTAATCTTACATCCTCAGAAAGTTTGCCTGACTTGGTGGTGGCTGTTAGTACCCAGAAGCTTTCAGAAATATTTCGACACGTGACAGGAATATTTTGGGAGGCAGGTACAGCAATAGCACTTGAAATGCCGGGTATCACTTCGACATCAATGTCGAATGCCCGGGCATATTCTAATTCTTCATATCCCCGTCCGAAAACAAAAGGATCTCCGCCTTTCAATCGCACAACATTACCATATTCGTAGGCATAGCGTACAAGTAGGAGCTGGATTTCATCTTGTTTAAAAGAATGTTTACCTGCCCGCTTTCCAACACATACCAACTTGGCATTAGGAGACGCATTCTGTAATATGACAGGATTTACCAATGCATCATATAGGATAGCGTCTGCGTTTTCAATTGCACGCAACCCCTTGACAGTCAGCAATTCCGGATCACCGGGTCCTGCGCCTACCAACGTTATTTTTCTATTCATGAAGCTCTAACTATGCCTTATAATAACTGTTGACTACCAATTTTTCGATGGCATCATCACTGAGTTCTTCTTCCCGGTTAGAAATAATCTCTCTTACGAAAGCTTGTGCTTTACTTACGTACTCGTGCGCAAAATCCTCTTCAGGTTCATTTTCACGCATCCGTAGGACTAAGTCTGCAAAAGTTCCTTCCAGCTCGATTGTGGGATCTTCCTCTA
Source organism: Saprospiraceae bacterium (assembly GCA_050298535.1). Taxonomy (GTDB): domain Bacteria; phylum Bacteroidota; class Bacteroidia; order Chitinophagales; family Saprospiraceae; genus JABDMH01. The sequence continues at coordinate 263,036 of JBNKUI010000030.1, read as the reverse complement.
GTGCTTTATCAAAATCCTCGATAATACCGATGTGGGTATTACATTTCACATCTTTAGATAAGAGATATCCCTTAGCAGCGATGACCATTGCCGTGTATGCGTTATAGATGCCTTCAACCCAACTGCCTGCTTGCATTCTTTCTTTAGACTGATTGATCTTTTCCACAGCATCCCCAAGGATTGCTCCCACCATATCGTATGATACCCCGGCACATTCTCCCACACCAATGGATTGAATGTATTGTCGATTTTGTCCCCAATCAAAGAACTCATAATCAATCACTTCATCAGTATCTCCAAGATGTTTTAATACACCGTAGAAGTACATTCTGTCCTGACGATTTGCATATCTAAGATAGGTGTCTCCTGGCAACTTGTTTTGGGCATAATCATCTAGCAGTACGCGCAGTGCTTCGGGAATTCTTCTTGTAGGGAGCTTGATGACGCGTTGCGCCACAAATCCTTCACCAGTGGCTTCATCAATTCCGCCTCCCACTACTACTTGCATAGCAGGTATCACCTGTACACCATGTTTAATTGAGCTACCATGAAAGCCTATTCCCGCTGCCATATGTTGACCACAGCTGTTCATACAACCACTGATCTTTACATTAATATCATGGGTAGTTAGCAGATCCTGAAATTCAGTATAAATTAATTGCTTGAGTTCAGTTGCAAGTCCTGTACTGTTTGTTACACCTAATGCACAGGTATCTGTACCGGGGCATGCCGTGATATCACCAATAGAACCGATACCACTTTCAGCCAGGCCAAGCTCCTGCAAAGCTGTGTACAGTGACGCAAGAGATGCTTCAGGAACAAATCTTAGTAAAAGATTTTGCCCAACAGTCAATCGAATGTCGTCAGCTGCATACGCACGAACCACGGGAGTCAGTTTTCGCGCTAGCTCAGGCTTCATATCTCCAAGGTGAACTTTCAGGTATACGCCATAATATCCTTTCTGCTTCTGCTCAAAGGTGTTTGTCTTGAGCCATCGTTCATAGCTAGCCGGGTCATCTATAGATATGTGATTTGTCGGTGCATCCGGCAATGCAGGAATGGTTTCTTCCGGGATATGACCGAGTGGTACCACTGGAGCACCCGTTCTTTCCTGCTCTACCAATTCCATGAAGGCTTCTACACCCAGTTTTTTCACGAGAAACTTCATTCTCGCCTTATGTCGCTTTTCGCGTTCACCATGACGGTCAAATACGCGCAATCCGGCTTCTATGAAGGAGAGGATTTCTTGAGCCGGTAAAAACTCATATACCGTTGGGGCTACAATCGATTGAGCTCCAAGCCCTCCTCCGATTACTACTTTAAATCCTTTCACTTGCTTTCCATCCACCGCCTGTATCCGAGGTATAAATCCAAAATCATGAAAGTATGTGTAACCAGAGTCTTTATCTGAAGAGGAAAAGGCCATTTTAATCTTACGGCCCATATCCTGACAGATTGGGTTTCTCAAAAAGTACTCAAATGTTCTCTGTACATAAGGACTCACATCAAAAAGTTCTTCCGGGTCAATCCCGGCGGTTTCAGACGCAGTAATATTTCTTACTGTATTACCACAAGCCCCCATTGCCGTCATTCCATTGGCGGTTAGACCTTTCCACACTTCCACCGAATTCTCCACTTTTACAAAGTGAAGCTGAATGTTTTGACGAGTTGTGATATGAAGATTGTTGTGTCCATAATTTTCGGCCAGGTCTGCCAATACCTCTAGCTGATGTGTGGTGACCTTTCCAAAAGGCAATTTTGTCCTAAACATCTGAACACCTGCCTGCCGCTGACCATACACGCCTCGGGTCAAACGGAAGTGCCTGAATCGTTCTTCATGCATCTCACCACTCTTAAACTGATCGATTTTACTTGCCAGTTCCTGAATGTCTTTTTGATCTGTGGGACTGATAACGCCTGTCTTCATATGAATATTAACTTAATTTTTTTCTAAAAAAAAGCCTTCTCAAAGTTCACTTTGAAAAGGCGATTGCTTCATTAGATTTCTTCACCTCTTCAATATAAGACAACACGACAACAGCAGCACATAGTAGTGATGCCAGAAGTGCGATCCATAGTGTAAAGGTGTTTGGTCATACGGTTAAATTATTTCAGCCATGATCGTGAACTGGTAATAGTTAAAGGCAATTCACAGCCATAACTGCTTTTAAAGGTTTAGATCAAAGATAAAAATAATTAAAGAAAGGTGCTGATAATTAATAAAATTTTAAATTAATAGCAGTATCGTTGTAAATTTAATAATACATAGGTACATATGTTCATATGACCATATTATCATATGATCAAAGGGTGAGCAGATTCTTTAGGACAGTGGCCGCTGAAAATGTACGGTTATTTGCCTGCTGAATCACAAGCGATTGAGCCCCATTTATCACGTGATCTTGCACGATTACATTACGACGTACGGGTAGGCAGTGCATAAAGTATGCTTCGTTTGTGTTTTGCATCTTGTTAGTGTCAACCATCCATCTTTTGTCAGTGGATCGTATTTGACCATAGTCACGGTATGATGACCAATTTTTAGCATACACGAAATCGGCATCTTCATAGGCCTTGTATGGGTCGTATTCGATCGTCGCTCCATAGGTGATAGTAGGATCCAGCTCGTAGCCTTCAGGATGTGTGATCGTGAGATCATACTTGCAAGCTAAGGACCAGGCAGCAAAGGAGTTTGCTACAGCCTGAGGTAATGCCCTGGGATGCGGAGCCCACGTGAGTAAGACCTTGGGTTTTTCCCGTTTTGTGTGTTCCCTGATAGTGATCATATCCGCAAGCCCTTGCAAGGGATGTCGGGTCGCTGATTCCAGGTTCATCAATGGGACTTTTGCATATTTTTTTAGTGCAGTAAGTATCGGTTCGGAGTAGTCATGATCGCGATCCTTAAGGGTGGGAAAGCATCGAACGCCAAGAAAGTCACAGTACTGTGCGATGACCGCAGACGCTTCCCTGATATGCTCACTTTTGTCTTGGTCCATCACAGCACCATCTTCGAATTCGAGGGGCCAGCCACTTGCTACATCGACCAACAAATGATCCATACCTAGCAATTGGGCTGCTCGCTGACTACTGAGACGCGTGCGCAGGCTTGAGTTGAAAAACAGCAGGGCCAGTGACTTGTGTTTGCCCAATTCACGAAAGGCATTAGGTTCCTGTTTAAACCTTACGGCTTCCTCTACAAGCTTTATTGGATCAGCGACATCATCAACGGAGAGAAATTGCTTAAGCATGCTTCATGGTATTTTTCAAAGCCAGGTTGATTTTTTGCAGGCAGAGATCTGCCTCATCTTTGGTGATGTTCAGTGGGGGCAGTAACCGTATTGTGTTGGGATCCGCGGCACTTCCCACAAAGACATGGTGATCAAAAAGTAGGCTTTTTCTCAGATCTTTGATTGCGAAAGGTAGTTCAATACCTATCATAAGACCTCGTCCTCTCAGGCTTTGTATAGATTCCATCTTAGAAAGTTCCTCCATCAGATAAGCCCCTATTGCTTTAGCGTGTGCGACTAAGTTTTCCTCACGGATTATTTCTAGTACAGCAATAGCTGCAGCGCAAGCAAGGTGATTTCCACCGAAGGTGGTCCCCAGCAACCCATACCTCGCTTCAAATTTTGAACTTATCAAGACCCCTCCGATCGGAAAGCCATTTCCCATGCCCTTTGCTACAGTAATGATATCTGGCTTTAGATCCACCACGTGCTGATATGCAAAGAAGTCACCTGATCTTCCGTAACCGGACTGTATCTCATCCAAAATCAATACAATGTCGTATTGATCTGCGATACGTCTACATGCACGAAGAAAGTCTCCAGAGGCACTATAGATACCCGCGATCCCCTGTATTCCCTCGATAATGATCGATGAAATACTACCTGTGCTGGCATGTTTTTCCAATGCATCGATGTCTTCCATCTCCAACATAATGTTGTTGAAACCCCTGTTTACAGGTGCTTTGATGGATTCATTGTCGGTAACATTAACAGCCGCTGAGGTCCTACCATGAAAAGCCCCTTTAAAGGAAATGACATCAGACTTTCCATTGTGAAAAGACGCGAGTTTAATCGCATTTTCATTCGCTTCAGCTCCGGAGTTTACCAAAAACAGATCGTAGTCATCGCATCCACTTATGTTGCCTAGCAGAGAGGCTAGTTCAGTCTGTAGAGGATTCTCGATTGAATTAGAGTAAAACCCGAGTTTAGCTATTTGTTCGGTAATGGCCTGCACATAACGTGGATGGCTATGTCCCACCGAAATGACAGCATGTCCTCCATAGCAATCAAGGTATTTTTCTCCAGCACTGTCGTAAACCCACGAACCTTTGCCACGTACGATCTCGATGGGATAAACAGGATAAACATCAAAATTTTTCATGGTTAAAAAGCGACTGATTTTAGATTTAGACCTGATTTTTCATCCAGATCACTGATTAGATTCATATTCTGTACGGCTTGTCCAGATGCTCCTTTCACGAGATTGTCTATCAAGCTGATGATGTGCAACTGATCGCCATGTTTCCCCAGGTGAATTAATCCATAGTTTGTATTGACCACCTGTTTTAAATTTGGATTTTCATGAGTCACAATGACGAAAGGATGATCATCATAGTAGTCCTCAAACATTTCTGTGGCAGCTTCCAGAGAAATATCAGTTGTGAAGTGCATACTTGCCAGAATGCCACGGGTGAAATTGCCCCGCATCGGAACAAAATGAATTGGAGCAACGAATGACGACATAAGCTGGATAACACTCTGTCGTATTTCATCCATATGCTGATGGTTGAATGCCTTATATATTGATATATTATTGTTTCGCCAGCTAAAATGGCCAGTGGCAGAAGGTTTTTGACCTGCCCCAGTGGATCCTGTCATAGCATGCACCTGAATGGGTTCATCCAAGACTTGAGCTGAGGCAAGGGGGAGAAGCCCTAGCTGAATACAGGTGGCAAAGCACCCTGGATTTGCGATGTGCCTGGCGGACCTTATCCTTTCGCGGTTTAATTCCGGTAGACCATATATATAGTCACCACTATCCTCCTTTAATCTGAAGTCCCGGCTCAGATCGATAATTTTTACCGAAGAGGGCAGGGGATCAGAATGTAGAAATTCCTTTGATTGACCGTGTCCCATACAAAGAAAAACGACATCGACCTCCGCTGTGAAGGCCCCATCAAACACCCGATCCAGGTAGAACAGATCTCCATGCAGAGATGAGATGGGCTTTCCAGCCTGACTTCTGCTGTGCAAAAAGACCATTTCAGCCTCGGGGTGCCCATTGAGGATTCTGATTAGTTCACCTCCTGTGTAGCCGGCAGCCCCCAGGATTCCCACTTTGATCATAGCAAGTCGCTTTTATGTATAGAGTAATAATTTTTGAGCGGAGTGGAAAGCAATTTGATAAATCCTTTTGCTTCTTCGGCATTCCATCCTTTGTTTTCTTCTCCATACGACCCAAATCGACTTTGCATGAGGTCATTTGGTGAGCTGATGCCCTCCAGATCAAATCGGTAAGGGGCCAGATGAACAAATACATCACCACTGACAGAGGTCTGGGTGTCTTCTAGAAATACTTCAATATTGCGCATTACCGGCTCAAGATATTGGCCTTCATGCAGTAGCATTCCATACCAACTACCCAGTTGTTCTTTCCAGTATTGCTGCCATTTGGTCAATGTGTGTTTTTCCAGTAAATGATGTGCCTTCAATATGATTAAAGGTGCAGGCGCTTCAAATCCTACCCGGCCCTTAATGCCCACAATGGTATCCCCAACATGCACATCCCTTCCAATGGCATATACCTTTGTGATTTCATTGAGTTGTTTTATGGCTGCGATAGGATCTAGCTCTTCACCGTTTATACCCACAAGTTCACCCTGCATGAAGGTCAGAGAAATGGTCTGTGGTTTGATGTCATCTTGTAACTGACTGGGGTAGGCCTGGTCTGGGAGAGGTTTATCGGATGTAAGTGTTTCCTTGCCACCTACGCTTGTACCCCATAGACCCTGGTTAATGGAATATTGTGCTTTTTCCCATTTGAGATGTACACCATGCTTTTCTAGATATTCGACCTCTTCCTGGCGTGTCAGTTGCATATCACGAATCGGCGTAATAATCTCGATGTCATTTCCCAAAACCTGAAAGGCAAGATCAAAACGAACCTGGTCATTTCCTGCTCCGGTACTACCATGGGCAATGGCTTTGGCTCCCGTCCTATTAGCGTATTGTACGATTTCTAGTGCCTGAAACATTCGTTCTGCACTGACGCTGAGTGGATATGTATTATTTCTAAGTACGTTGCCGTAAATCAAATAGCGAATGCATGATTTGTAATACCGTTCTATTGCATTAATGTGTTCGAATTTGCTGGCACCTAATTGTAAGGCTTTTTCTCTGACTTGAACGATCTGCTCACTGCTGAAACCTCCGGTATCCACTAATACTGCATGTACCTGAAGATTCTTTTCTTTTGTGAGATATTTGATGCAATAGGATGTATCTAAGCCACCACTGTAGGCAAGAACGACAACATTACTCATGTACTTCTTTTTTTATGATTTTGTCACTAAGATCGAATTTCATGGCTTCCTGTTTTGAAGGTGCGAGCATTCCTGTACAAAGACACATCTGATAAGCCTTGCTCTTGAGAATATCGTAGTTGCTACAACTGCTGCATCCCTTCCAGAAAGTCTCATCCTTGGTGAGCTCAGAAAACGTTACAGGATGATAGCCTAACGCCGTATTTATTCGCATGACAGCCAGACTTGTGGTGATGCCAAATACCCTGGCCTCTGGGTAATTATTTCGAGCTAGATTGAAGGCGTGCCTTTTGATTTCCTTGGCGATACCTCTACCACGATAACTTTCTAGCACCAGCAGACCACTATTGGACACATACTTCTTGTCCTCAAAAGTCTCGATGTAACAGAATCCCACAAATTGTTGGCCCTCCAGTGCAATAACAGCATTACCCATCTTCATCTTCTGAATCACATATTCAGGTTTCCTTTGAGCAATACCAGTACCGCGAACCTTGGCTGAGGCTGCATATGCTTCGCAGATCACACCTGCATAGTGTGTATGTTCATCTGTAGCAATAGAAATGGTTATGTCCATGATAATTTAGTCGGTAAAACGAGGAATAAAACTAGAAAAGCAGGCCTAAAAGCCTAAATGGAAGAGAAGTTTCTATACACGGCGAAGCCGACACCGCCTCATAGGTCGGCGGCCAGAATAAATGATATGTGTCAGCGTCTTCATAGGCATGCAAAGGTAAACACATTAATATTTTATTTGGCAATAAAATTCCATAGGCATAACATAATCTTCTAAAATTATGATTTTATTACCGAAACACCTCCTTTTTTGAATACGCTCAAATGTTAGAGGTCCTATGAGACCAGCAAGTATGTTTTTGTCAACGGAGCGCATGTTTAGTCCTGGGATGTAGGTGCGACATACGCTCCGTGCGGTGTTTTCGAGTCCAGATGCACAAAAAAGGCCTCTAGAAGAGGCCATATCAGCTCAGGCATTGACTCTATCTGGCGTGATGGTGCGGCAAACACTACCTGAACTGACATGATGAATCTTAATCGTTAAGATCATCATGGGTGTCAAGAATATGAATCATTTTCCGTAACGCTTGACAGGGTAAAAATAGTGAAAGCAAAAATGTAACTAACCCTACATTTACCCTTCATTTTGTATTTAAATGGCGAAATTACATCTCTACAGGTCCAATTTATCCTTTATAATTGACCTGTGCTCTAATGTGTAAGTGACTCTCGTATAATAGAATAAGCTGGATAATACGGAGGATGTCGAAGGGACTAACACTATTTAGTCTTTCAAACGCTCCAGGTATAATCAAATCCTTGACTCTACAAAAACCCTACAGGAGGTCTATGATATCTCTTCGAGATAGGTGCTGAGCTTCTCCTCCCTGCTATTCAGATCTAATTTCTTCTTGATGCGGTATCGTGCCATTTCTACCGCTTTGGGAGTGATATGGAGGAGATCAGCCACATCTTGTACAGAAAGTCTCATGCGTATATAGGCGCAATGCTTCAGCTCTTTTTGCGTCAAGTCGGGATGTCGTTTCTTCAATTGATCTAAGAAGGTTGGATTAACTTCTTGGAAATGAGATAAATAACCCTGCCAGTCTTTCCCATTATTAATGTGCTGAACAACACTGGACTTCAGTTTTGCAATACGATCTTGCAACTCGGTGGGCAGGTTATTGCGAAGGCGATCGAGAGAATCCGAGATCTGTGAAAGCAGTTGATTCTTCTGTGTAATAAAAAGTGTGTAGCTAGTCAGCTCTCGGTTCTTATGATCGATCTCAAGTTGCTTTTTGACTAGCTGCGCTTCTTTGTGTTGCAGTTCTTTCTCCAGGGTCATGTCCTGAACAATCAGCATGGTAGTGGTTTCTTGCGTAAATCGATCTCGGATGAGGGTAGGATATAATCGGAGATGGATGATATTTCCTGAAGCATCAACTGCCCCCTGTTCTAGTATACTGGAGTCTTCACTGCTATGAAGGGACCTGAACATCTCCATGAGAGAAAGTCTGTCTTCTTCCTGCATTATTTTGGCTAAGTTGGTGCCCAGTAAGAATCGCTCATCGTAGCCCAGCATATTTACAATGGCTGGATTTACCATCTGAATGTTGGCATTTTCGTCAGTTAGGAATACACCAAAAAGATAGTTCTCAAATATCGAGCGGTACCTATCTTCAATTCTTTGCCTAAGAATTTCATTCTGACGTTGCTGTGTCAGGTTTTCACAGGAAACTACGATTATATCTTGTTCACCCGGCCAATCAATGCGATATATGTTTTCCCTTACCCAAATCGTTTCACCACTCTTGGACTGTTTTCGTATCTCGAATGTCATCACATCACCATCTGTTTCCAGAAAGGCTCTGAGTTTAGTGATCAACCAGGAAAGATCTTCGGGATGTACTGTTTTTGAAGCATTTTGTCCAATCAATTCCTCTTCACGATAGCCTAACTGATCAATTAATGAGCGATTAGCTGTCAGTATGATTCCCTTTTCGGTCATGGCCATCATCATCAATGGGTTACCATCAAAAAGTAGTCTGAATCGATTCTCGCTCTGTATTAATTCGACTTGGCTCTTTGATAATTCCTTTTCCCTGACCTTTAGTTCACTAATGTCCTTTGCCATCAGAATCATCTGTGGTTTCTCCGAGTCCATCTTGACCAGAGAAATTTCAGCGTATTTCATGCTGCCGTCTTTGTGAAAATAGTCCCATTGAAAGACAGGCTTTTCTCCTCGAAAAGTTTTTTCGATATAATGTAGCGCCAGAAGTTCCGAACGTGTTCCACAGGATTGGATGGGAGGGCAAAATTTTAAAGGATTAAGGCTTGTAAATTCCGTTCTATCATAACCGATAAATCCCAAACCTTCCTTGCTCACTTCTGAAATTCTAAATTCTTCCAGGTCGATAATTGCAATGGCCAAAGGAATGTTTTCCAATACTTGTCTAAAAGTAGTGATGGAAGTAGGGCTCTGATCTTCTGTATGGAGTTCCTGCTCCTTTATTCTGAAAAAATAGGATTCAGGAATATCTTCCGAAGCGGCCACAGATGTGCCAGAGAACACACATGGATACACTGTACTATGGGTCCCCTGAATGTGGAAGGTCTGGTCTATCCATTCCCCATGTACCAGGGAAAGCTTACTCTTAAACCTTGCAAAGCAATGCATCTGATCTATGACGATGAGATCGTCAATACTCGTACCTTCAAGCTTTTCAGGCTCAATGCCCGTAAGTCTTTGGATTAATGCATTACACCGCCGAATTCTAAAGTAACTGTCGGTTAAAATACTTCCCTCAGGGCAGATATCAATTAACCATTCACTCAATGGACTAAGAGATTCTATGACTGATACTTTGGATCCTGACATTCCCATCTGATACGGTTCTGGTGCACTTAAATGAATTCTACCATCAAAGTGAATCTAACTAAAAAACCTTGATTTCCACATGTTTCTAAAGGTTAAACCTGCTCGAATCAGTCGATCTACTTGCAGGTGAGCAGATTGTTAAAAGGAAATTCACAAATCGTGCCAACTACTTTGTATTAAAAAAAATAATAATATATATTTGCCTTTATTAGAGGTGATTTGACGAATTCTTGTCTTTTTGTCTCATTTAGAAAACTACTACAATTTAAGCTTTGGTCCCATGAAATGTCCAGATCTTTTCCGGTACTCGTGTGCTCTATCGTCGGGTAGCCCTTCCCGATATCTCTTGATCCTACTTTTAGGATGCTCTCTCTCAACCGCCTTTGCACAAACCGTAGGCGTGGCCCTTACAATACCCGATGATGGAGTCAGTCCTGGTTCATCAGCTAATCGTGTGATTGTAACACATCAACTCAAACTGCAAAACACCGGTGATGCAACTGCTGTAAATGTGGGAGTGATTCACAATATCGGAGCTGCGGGCAACTATGGTGGAGCACTTGTTCAGATCGTGGGTGATCCTGTGATCAATCATGCTCCCGCTGGATCTTCATTTGCTGCTCGCGGTGATTACGATGGAAATCTTATTCCCTTTCTTTTAATGACAGGCGATCTAGATCCGGGTGATAGCCTTATGGTGACAATCCGGATGGAGATCGATAAAAGTACCCTGGCACCGGATCAGGTACTAACAATGCGTAGTCAACTTACCTCTGACAACGCCGGATCACCATTGAGTGATTCTGGAACCGAGCCCACAGGTAATAATGCCAATGATAAGTTGATACTTGCCGTCGGTGGAGATCCCACTGGAACCGAGGACCCAACACCGTTACCCAATTGCTTCGATTGTACATTTGCTTGTCCAGAAGATATATCCACGGAGCTGGGCGTCAACTGTAGTGTGAGTTTGCGCACTACGTTGCGTGACGAGATTTCTGATAATCATCCGGTTTGCATGGACCTGGGATTTTATGCCCTGGAGGTTAGGACACCATGGGGTGCTTTGACTAATGAACTGATTACCGGCACCGGTATTAATACAAAATTATGCTTCGATGTAACTGTATCTCACATATGTTGTGCCAGTGAAAGTTGTGAGATTGAGGTCTGTGTAGAACGAAATACCCTACCGATAATAGAAGGGATATCAGATACCGTGTACTGCTTTGATCCCATTGTCGAAGGACCCTTGGAAGGGACCGTAAGATATGCTCAGATCCCTTGCCAGGGACTGATGGAAGCAATCCTGGTTGGGGATTGGACCGTTATTTTTCCTTGTGAAGAGGATGAGGAATTCTCAAAAATCATATATAGACAGTACGCTGCTGTGTCAAAGGATGGTATACGGGGTGTAGGATATGATACGATTACAGTGCGTAGACTTCCACCTCTTAGCAGCGACAATTTTTATTGTTCCGAAAAAGACTCATTGTATTGCGGATCGCGTCCAGGATTTGGACCTTACATGGTATTAGAACCCCTGGAGGGTATTGATTGTGATACGCTCTTTTTTGTCAATGAAGACTTGTCGCCGGTAGAGTTTAGTCCAGAATGTGGTATCACCGTGCATGTAAATACACTAGAATATAGCGGTAATCCTTGTGAGATGCTTTCAGAGGTGACAGTTGATATTTTTCAAAGTTGTTATACTACGGTAAGTCCGGGTATGATGTGTTCCGTCGCCGAAACGGAGGGACAGTTTTCCCGAAATTCAGTCGATCAAATCTTTGCTTCTTGTACATTCTGGCTCATTGACAAGGATACCTTTCCGCCAGATGTGACATGCGACCTATCTGGATATGAAAATGTCGAACTCATTGATGGTATTCCTACTGCCTACATAGATGCGGGAGTCAACTGTGTCAATATGGACATGAATCTGCCACCCGTGTTGGTAAGTGACTCATGCAATGATATCTTAATCGTCAAAGCCATGGTGGATACATTTGGGATCTTTCTGTATGACTTTGACAGTGCTACAGGTCAATATACCAGTGAGGTATCTTTAACACTTCATTATCGTGCAGATCCATACCTGGTTGTGTTTGAAGTGATGGACGTCTGTAATAATCTGACACGTGACACATGCGCCATCATCGTCCGTGATGCTGAAGCTCCAACAGCAGTGACGTTTGGCGAAGTAGGTTTGTCAATGGATAGTAAGATTGATTTTATTGAGTCTGACATGATCGACAATAATAGTACAGACAATTGTGAGGTTGAGCATACCTTAGTCCGCAGAGTAGATTGGTCGACAACTGCCCTTGCTCTATGTGACAGTATTGTTTATGTAAATGATATTGGAAGTGGCGTTTCAGATTCCCTATGGTGTGTTTTTCTCGAACCAGACCCAGCTATCAATCCGGTGACTTCTTTCTATGCCCAGAGCATATTGGATTTGACTACCGATGGTACTTTTTGCGGTGAGATCCTTGCACAGGCATGGCACTATGCACTATGTCGGTTTGCCACCGTAGAATGCCTGGGTACTACCGACGATCTGGGTTTCAGAATGTTATATGACAGTTTGTATCCTGGCTTTACTGTAGAAGATCTTCATGCTATTGGTGGGGGATGGGCTGAATCAACACCAGTGACCTGCGATGATGCATGCACGGATGTGACCGTGGAACTGCTGGTGACAGACGCCTGGTGCAACTTTACCATCAATTGGACGGATGTGAGTGTCTTTGATGGAGTCGAACCCACCTTCGAAACCGAGATATCGGACATAGATCTCAGCTGCTGGGCCTTTCAGTTTGACAGTGCCTATCAGGTTCCGGGTATTACGGATCCCTTGCCACTCGCCGCTTTAATCAATATGGCTGACGCGGGTTCTGCGACTGCCATTGAGGTACTGGATACTGTGATCGGAACATATTTGAAAGGATGGAGAGATATTGGGGGAGACATAGTGGATGAAGAAGGTGTGATTATCAATCCTGCATTCACCTTGTCAGATGATGGTATCTGCGATCTTGAAATGCAAGATCTCAGCTTCCGGAGATATGATACTGATCTGAGGGTCATGACCGATATGGAAGAATCGGTGGAAGTACCCGTGTATTCTTCCTCGGAGCTTAACCTTTCAAATGGTCTTATGGTCTTGAATTGTGACAATGATGTAATCTGTTCTCAGTCTTTTGACTCTAACTTGCAGGAATGTGGTACTGGCACTATTACAAGGACATTTACCTTCACGAAAGGCTGCCCCGGCTTCATGAATCCTATAGTATTCACACGTGAACAAGTAATTACAATTGTGGAAGGATGTCCTCTTACGGCTGGATATTTCAGTCCGGTGCAGGATACTGTCATTGAAGGGTGTATGGAAGTGGGCTTTGATGGAAATGCCATTGGAAGTGCACATCCTGATAGTGTGGGCCGTCCCCATCTGGTGGAAGATGCAGATTGTAAGATGATTGCAATTGCATACAATGATAATATCCTTTCAGAATTAAATTCTCCTGATTGTTACTATATCTACCGAACCTGGTACTTTGCCGATTGGTGTAATATCGATGACATGGTAGGTGATGACTGGTGGATGGACGAGGCGTTTGTGTCAGATACGGCTCGGCAACTTATTGTATTACGAGATGGACAAGCTCCAACGTGCGATATCATTGCACCGACAGGTAATGTCAATGACGAAATTAATCTCAGTACATGCGGAGAGCCATTTCCCATGGAGATTGCATATTTTGATACTTGCTCGGTTGAGTCGATAGTGGTGTTTATAGACACCTTGAACGGTGTTCCAGAGTTTGAAAATGTGCTGGAGTTGGGACCTTTTACCAATAATGGTGTCAGAGATACACTGGAGCTATTGCTCGATGGTTTTGGACCTACCACAATACGAGTCACTACCCGAATGACCGATATGTGTCTCAACGACACAGTATGCATGGATACGTTTGAGATCTTATGCGATTTTTCTATAGTAGGTGGTGGTCGAAGTTTGATTTCTTCAGAGATGGAAAAATCAAGAACAGAAGGAGTAAATCCTGCTGGATCGATTAATGGTGTTGTAACATCTAAAGTACGTATTCTGGACCAAGTTTCAATACTTTATCAAAACCGTCCCAATCCGTTCCGAAACTCGACCACCATAGGGTTTTATATTCCCAAGCCACAACAAGTGAAGCTCTCATTCTTCGATACGCAAGGGCGATTACTATTTGTTCGGTCAGAGGTTTTTCCTGCGGGTAATCAAGAGTTGTCAGTATCCAGGTCCAGCCTGGGAGCATCAGGAATCATTTACTATCAATTGGAGACAAATACTGATTTAATGACTCGTAAGATGCTTGTCTTACCATAGTATTAAAAAAAATTGGCATGGTTTTACCATATCATTAAAATAGTAGTAGTGTAAGTTTTGGTGTCCCCTCGCTGCATTGTGAGGGGATACTTTTTTTTTAGACACATCATCGCAGACGACTTTTACCCCTATACTTTGTAACACTGCTCGCTCACAGCCCTTAATAAGTGATTTTTTTAAAGAATGAATGATTGTTCACAAACGGTTGATAGTTAGCATATTAACGTTGGCTATATATCTATGGGGTTCACATATGTTTTACGTTTAACCTCATCATGGTATACCATTTGATTAATAGTAATGTGTAACCGGAAAAGAGCCACATGGAATGCACCGACTGTTTTTTTATCTAGCAGTAATCTTATTCTCCATACATGAAGTTCGTGCACAGCAGGATGACATGATGGATGATATTGGCGATCAGCTACATCTGATGGTTGATGCCTACGTCCATGAAGCTCTATTGGAACACGAATTCACAAAAGATCTTTCTGGGTTCAATGCCATATTCACTGCGAAATACTCTGACTCTGTTGAATACAAACACCTGGAAGCTGAAAGACTTGCAGAGATTCGAATCATAGAGAAAGATCTGGGGCTCAATTTTACTACGAACTATACTCGAAACTTTGATGGTGCTGTCCTGGATGAAGAAGGAGCATTTTACAACTGGCGGACCTCGGGTGGATTATCCTGGAATATTCTGAGAAGTGGAGTGGTAAATAACAAACATCGTGCGGAGCAAATGAAATTGCAATGGGAAGCCGAAAAGTCGATGCAGGACCAGAAGTTTAAAGAACTTGGATATCGGAAGACCTATGACTTCATCGTTTATACTTTTAATGCAAAAAAGGTCGAAGTTGTCGAGCGCAGACTCGCCATTTTAGATCAGTTGCTTGAGGTCGCTAATCGAATGTTTTATCTCAAACTAGTACAGTGGGATCACGTCCTGGAGGTCATGTCTAAGCGAGCTGAAACGGCTTTATTTTTAAAGAACTATACAACGTATCTCGATGCAGTTCAATTGGATTCGTTGCAACGCAATCTGAATCCCGGCTCACTGCCTGTTTTTGATCTGGACTATGATCGAATAAAGGAGGTGGGAATTGATACTTTGTCTCGTCATACAGCTTTGCAAAATAAGCTGGCCGCTTTGGATCACCAATTTCACTGGTCGAAAGACGTGAATCTCAGTGCTCAATTACGATATAATTATTACTCAGGAAGCAATATCAGCTCAATCGGTAATCGGGATTTTTTGGGAGGAGGTATCAGCTTTGGCATTCCTATACCGCTAAGTAAAGGACTCAAAAAGGACTGGAAAAATGCAAAAAAAGCACAATTAGAGACAAGTTACAAGACCTATCAGAATGGTCTTCAAAATGAGTTGCTCAACCATTTTTATGAATACGAATATGCTTTAAAGCAGTATGTAAGCTTTTATTTCAAAAAGGAAAGAGTAGCTACACTCATCAAACGGGGAATGCGCAAGAAGAGATTGCAGGATCCAGATTTTAGTCCACTGCAGGTAATAGATAGGTTGGAAGAACTTTTTAGTATTGAAATTGAGTTGCTCGATATTCAACAGAAGATGTACCTCAAGGCGTTGAAAATTTTTACTCTTACTGGTTCTGATGACCTCGAGCAGTTAATTCAATTACAGGATTTTGCTCGATATGCTACTAATACACCGGGTGGACGAAATATATTCTGCGACCCTGAAATCTTGATGAATCTTGAGACAAAATATTTAGTCGAGTTTCTAAAGTATAATGAGGCCGATGAAGTCTTGGTGTCGATTGATAGGAATCCTGAGGTCTATTTAAAATATGCATCACTTTTGGATGCCTTGAGAGGTCATGATACTCGTGTGCGACTTACTGTGAAGCCTGAAGACATTACAGCGACTTCCTTGGCTGAGTTGGAAGAGTCAATATCATTTGCATTGACTTCCAGAGTACATGTTGATTTTTCCGAAGTAGTTTTATCTCAGGAAGAGCAGTACCTGGTAGAGGCATTCCTTGACAGAAATCATGGAGGATATGATCTTTCTATATCACTAAATATTAGAGAATCTACGGATTTTAGAAGGCGACTTTATCCATTTGTTTCTTACGTTAATATTATTCCCAATCATAGTGATGACTTGATGGGGTTGTATCATGTGGTAGAAGATGATCGCTGGAATGGATTTGATAAATTAAGGTTGGTAGTACGGCCGCAGGACTTTTCACATAGGCTAGAACTTGATGAGTTCATAAAACAACTGTTGGATCACCTTGAGATTTCTGAGGTGGGTCTATCAGATCTTCAGTCCTTGCTCGATTTAGATAAATCAACAATTAGTTGGCATGAAGAGCGCGGACTTTAAACGAGGGAATAGTAAGATTCGGGTGCTCCAGGAGGTGCGAGCGCCTAAGCCGAAGGTGAATTGGGACCGCGTCATATATTTTACTATTCTCATTGGATCGGTATTGCTGGGCATTTTTCTGTTAATAAAGGCTAATCTCTTTGTGAGAGGAGAAGGGCAGGTACTATTTAAAAAACTGGACATTCAATTTACCCGGGATATTCAGATCATTGATTTTATTCGTAATGAAGGTGATTCCGTTGCTATTGGAGATACGCTCTTTCTATATTATGATGAAGATGCATTAAATCACGTAGGAGAGAATGCCACTGCGAAAAATGTCGTCCTCCGAAATGATAATATGGAATGGATCACGCGGGAAATCTTAATGACTGAAAAGAGAATTCAGTTAGGCCGAATTAAAATCAAGGAAGTCAAAGAATTGATCCGAATCACATCGCAGGAAAAAGATCGCATCGAAAAGTCGGTTGTTCTGGATATTTATCCCGCTTCAAAATTGGATACATATGTCCATCGTCTTATAGATTATCGGGCCCGTATCGTGGCAGAGGAAGAGGAGATCCGATATCAACAGCGCTATCTCCACTATCTAAAAGGCCAGGAGGTACTGGAAAAGGAGTATCTCGAAACTGAACGACTAGTAAACGCTCAGGGTGTTCCCCTTGTTTTGAAAGCATATACTTCTCCCGTGAAGGGAACCATTACTCAAGTTTTGAAGGAAGATTTTGAAGTGGCATTGGAGTCAGAAATTGTCATGTCAATTCACAAGCCTACTAATTTATATATCAAGGCTTTTTACGATCAGAAAGATCTGAGACATCTGAGGGAAGGAGATGTTGTGGATGTGACGTTCCCGGATGGTACAGAAAGCTATGGAATTTTACAGCGATTCTATTTTGCGACCTACAGACTTCCTGATGAATTTCAAAAGAAATATGAACCGCTGACTCGAAGTATCGCTGCAGATATCATACCTATTGATGAAATTGAGCTCGAAAAATGGCGTGCCTTCTATAAACTGAATGTTCAGATTTCAAAGCAACTTGTAGTACTTTCTCCCTAAGAACTACTGCTCGTTTATTCAATTCTACTTTTCGTTAGCTACCTTTTTTGTCGAAGTTTCCGATTTATTCTGATTTGTAATCACTATTGTTAACGATGGTATGATTATTGGATTTATAACAATAATTGTAGGGATAAATGATGCACACAGGTTCACCATTGCTAAACAGTGGTCTTCCAATGGGGACCAATCATCACACTGTCGGTCGTCTGACAGTCGATGGCTGTGGTTTTGCCTGCATTTATGACTTTTACACGGGCTCACTTACTGCTTTATATGATTTTGACGCCATTCTAATTGAGCATACATCTCATAAAGCATCACGTCAGCTTATTCAACGAATTCAAAGTTGTACCGAGCACCATTTATTTTTGGTGCCAATTATCATCCGGAGTGATTATCCTCTTAAAGACGAAGTTCTCGAGCTCATCTCTGATGGTCGTGTAGGATCGACCAGCAGACTGACAAATTACCTGGACGTGGTTAAGGCTATTCATCAAAGAATAAGGGAGATCAAAATGCTCAGACAGGGTACTTTCGAGCAGTCGATTCTTTTTAATTTTTTGGCATACTGTCAGACTCGGTGTTTGGATACCATCAGACCGGTTCTGGATAGCAATAATAGCTTGGCCTACTGTTATCCTTATCTCAGCGGGTCAATGGAGAATACCCATGGGAGTCATTCCCTGTTTCCGATTTTGGAGTGGGCCATGCAGGATGGATATTTACATTCCCAGGTTGTGAATGCCACCTATGTTTGCAGTCAGTGTCACGGAGGATTTCTTTCCTATCGGGAAGTCTGTCCCTCCTGTCACTCCGCTCATTTAAAAACCGAGGATATTGTACATCACTTTCGTTGCGCTCATGTAGCCCCCATTTCTGATTTCAAGGCTCTACAGGATGGAGAGATCTATTTGGAATGCCCTAAGTGCCATCATGAATTGAAGCATATAGGCGTGGATTATGATAAGCCATCCACCATGCATTATTGCCAATCATGCAATGCAGATTTTCAAAACTACTTAATGAAGGCTCTATGTACTACATGTCATCACGATCAAGAAGTCGAGTATTTGATTAAGAAAGAGATTCAAGAATATACTTTAACGGATAAGGCCAGAGCTGCGCTGCAGTCAGGACAATTCTTTAGTGATGAGCATAACCTTACTCCCGAGATTGAGGGAACACTACCCTGGGACTTATTTCTGCAGTCTCTCCAATACGAGAAAAGTCATAATAAGACGCGTGATGGATTTGTTGCTACTCTTTCTTTTGATGATATGAAGTCTCTGATTCGGCAAATTGGAGTTCATAATAAGTTGAATCTATACTCAGAGGTGATCCAGATTGTGAAGGCTTCACAGAAAGCGACGGATGTCCGTAGCGTGCACGACCATGAGATTTACTTTTCGTTATTCGATACGAGCAAAGAAGAGGCAGATTCTATATGTCAGCGTACTGTCTTTTTGATTAATCATCTTCTTAAGGACAACCTAAAGGTGAGCCACAATATCGTGTTATCACATGTAGAACCGTTTCACAGTTTTTCCGGTGTACACCCGATCCACCAATCTGATTAGGGCTTATGTTTATCGATGAGTTTTTCTCTTATTGGTATGCGGCAGGATGGACGAAGATTGTCAGAGTATTCTGGTATTTTATCATTTTTGAGCTAATGCGATATGTAATCGTTGATTACATCATTGTATTGTATCACTTTGCACATCGTTTTCTCTATCGTAAGCGATGGAAAGTAGCTCGTGCGATGCTTATGCAGGAACGACCTTTGGTGTCTGTGATCGTTCCGGGAAAAAATGAAGGTAAACATCTGTACAAACTAACGCGGTCACTTTCTCAGCAGACATATCGAAACTTTGAGTTGATTGTTGTGGATGATGGATCGGATGATCAAACGCGTGTTATCGGTAAGGGACTGGAAGCCAAAGGACTGATTGACCTGTTCATCAGCAACGATGTCCGGGGAGGCAAGGCTTCCGGAGCCAATATTGCGCTCCGATATTCCAAAGGTAAATACATAGTACACTTTGATGCCGATTGTTCTTTTGATAATGACGCGGTGGAGAAGTCTCTGATCCCTTTCTATTTTGACGATCGAATTGCAGCTGTGGGAGGAAATCTTGAAGTTCGTAATTACAAAGAAAGCCTAGCTACCACTCTTCAGGCTATAGAATATTTGAAAGTGATTCTCGTGGGCAGGATGGTGACCTCACAACTGGGTATCTACAGGATCATCTCAGGAGCCTTTGGAACATTTCGAACAGACATTCTAAAAAGACTCGGAGGATGGGACATCGGACCGGGACTGGACGGTGACATTACAGTGAAAATCCGAAAATTAGGATACAAAGTCCATTTCGAGCCGACTGCACACGGACTGACCAGTGTCCCTAATACATTCCGTAAGCTTACCAAGCAAAGACTACGATGGGATAAATCAATTATTCGATTTCGGCTTAGAAAACATAAAGATGTGTTTTATCCCAATGCTAATTTCCGGATGAATAACATGCTCTCATCCTTAGAAAATATAGGGTATAATGTACTGCTGAATATCAAATGGCTCGTCTATATACTTGATATGATGTTCAATTATTCTCACCTATTGGTGTATATCATCCCAGCCAATGTCATCATTTATACGATCGCCAACTACCTTCAGTTTTGCTGCATCATGCTCATGGTTAGGAATCCACGTGAAAAGCATCGATTGCTTTTATATCTCCCCGCCATGGTTTTTTACACAGGATATTATCTGAGAATAGTGAGGACTATTGCTCATGCAAAAGAACTCTTCCATCGTGCCTCCTATAAGGACCCATGGAACCCCTTGAAGTCTTCCCTCAAGGCGAAGGCTATGAAAATTTGATGGGAGCAGTAGCAAAAACAGGATTTCTCAAAATCACCCAAATGGGTGAACCATACTCGATCTGATTCTTCGAATTTTACGGTATTCATTTTTAGACCGCTATTTAAATACCAATAAGATGAAGAATCAAATTCTACAATGCACCTTTTCTGTACTTCTTATTTTTATTACTTTTTCATTAATGGCCCAGGACGATGGCTACGAGGACTACTACGAAGACGATTATTCTGGTGAAGAGTACTATGATGATGCTACTGAATTAACAGATGATATTTTTAGAAAGTCAGAGTTCACGATACCGAGTTCCCCCGCTTTTTCGCTACTGGGAGTCACTCCGGAAATGGTAACTCGTCCAGGTACCGTCCAGGACTTTAAAGTAGACTGGAGGATAAAGAATTATAACCTGGCCCCGGACCTGGCCCTGGAAGCGCAACCGATGTGGGCCTTATATTATGATAGAAAAGGGCTGGACGCTTACCGTAGAGCCAGTCCATTTATGAAGACCCTCTCTACCTTAAGTCTGTCGTTTGGTACTGGCAAAATGGATGGGCTCAATCACTTTGCCTATGCTGCCAAGATGACCCTGTATCGTGAAAAAGACCCTGTGTCTGATCCACAAATTCTCCGTGAGATGGCCGTGGAACTTGCAGAAATGGAAGAGCCTCTGAGACTGAGTCTCGAAAGACTTAAGACAGAACTGGATACCACATCCAATCGAGAGACCCGTCTATTGATTCGTGAAGAAATATTTGATACCAAAACCCAGCTCAATGACATCAGAAGAGTCCAGAAGCAAAAGCTGATTGATATGCAGACTACTTATATGCATGACAACTGGAATAGCTCCAGTGTGGATGTTGCTATTGGTAAAGTGATGACATTTAATAATGATCTGGATACCTTAAATCTTCACAGTGCAGGTATGGGATTCTGGGTTAATGGAGCTACAGGTATCGGACGAAATGGCCTTTTGACAGGTATCGTCAAAATGCGAAAAATTGGAGAAAACAATGACTGGTTGATAGGATCCAGTTTCAGGTTTGGTGGATATAGGTTTAGCTTTTATGGCGAAATGATATTTGAATCGATCCAAAATTGGCGGGATAATGGATTTTCGGAAGATGAATTATTTGCAGATAAATATGTAGAGGATCTGGGAAATAGTTGGGCCATATTTGAGGAGGGACCCGAGGCATTTAACCGATGGACCATGACATATGGAGGCGACTTTCGATTAAGTAATGGAATTATTCTCAATTTCTCTCTTCGTACAAAATTAGATAACTCATTTAAATTTAAACGCTTGATTCCAGTGGCGAATGTCACCTGCCTCATGCGTTAAGAATATATTGCTTTAGTAAGTGGTAAGTAGTATTGTCAAAATTTATTTTTGATCAAATTATTTAGCGAGCATTGAATTTTGATTCAGGGATCTGCTGTTCTTCGGAATGGTGGATCCTTTCTAGCAAATGATGTATTGGTTGTTGTATTTTTGCGATCGTATCACGGCATTTGATCGCGTCGCTTCTGATTTTACCTTTTATACCTCGTATGTGTACAGTCAATTCTGGTGATAGATCGACCATAAACGTTTCCAGGATCTTATTCAGAGAAGCATACGCATAAGACCCATCTGCTGCTGCAACAATCAAGGCAGTTGGCTTCTGATCAAGTAGGGTGGTGGACACCAACCATTCCAGCATGTTTTTTAATATACCCGGCAGGCTAAATATGTATTCAGGTGTGGCAAAGATTAGAGCATCCGCCCGCTCAATGACATTATACAAGTGAAGGACAGGCTCGGGCGGCCTTACTCCGGGAGTGAAGTAGGGGAGAGATTCTATTGGAAAAATCTGAATATCACATCGTGTTTTGAATACTTTTTTGATATGCTCCAGTATGATCTGATTCGATGATTTCCGATGAATACTTCCACAAAATGCAGTAATCTGTACTTGTTTCATTACACCAAACTACAAAGGTGATCCATACTACCGGGTCTTAATGTAAAGATTGGTCGGCTATTTTACATAAATGGTTGAGGCAGCAATAAAAACCAATTTTGATATATTAATCCATTTAAGTTTATAGCCACTTAATTAAGATAAAAATACAGGCCGGCTGAAGTCGCCAGAAAGTAACCGACTAATGTGGATGCACCGGTATAGTCCTTAGCCACCCGCTGTCCAAAAAAGAGCATTAGAATACTAAGGCAGGAAAATAGCATTCCCCAGCAAGCGATGCTTTTTTCACCTGTAAAGATATAGTAGAGAAGACCGACCCCTGAAAGGAATCCGCTGGCCAATTCCATCACTGTAATCGTGGGCATCAAGAGCCCAATGGTGTTTTTAAGAAATGAATCTTTGAAGTGATCTTTGTAAAAAGACTTTTCACCTTCGTAATTAAATACTTTGTCCATGCCAGATTGGATGAAAAGTATCGCCGTGAAGGCGGAAAATAGCAGACGCATGATTTCTAAGCCGGTAAATGCGATCATATAATTCTATTTAGTGGGAAACTTACCAAGTTTCTCCTAGTAAAGTGAATAAAAGATACTGATTATTATGATTCAGAAGAATGCCAGAGTGATATTGTGGCTGGTTTCTAATTAGCGACAATATTGATCATTCTTCCTGGGACAATAATCACTTTCCGAATCGTCTTCCCATCAATCCACTTTTGTACTGCTTCCAATTTGAGCGCCTCAGCCTCTATTTCCTCTTTTGTGGCATCTACAGGGAATGCAGCTTCCGTGCGTTTTTTCCCATTAATTGAAACCGGGTAGGTGATCTCTGATTGCTTGAGATACTCCTCGTTCAGTTCGGGAAATTTAGCTCTGTGCACACTGTCTCCATGACCTAATTGATGCCAAAGCTCTTCGGCAATATGTGGAGCAAAGGGAGAGATTAATACGATCAGGGCTTCCGCTATTTCTTGCTTCTGCACATCGTATGCTTTAAGGTCATTGACTGCAATCATAAAATGGCTCACACAGGTATTAAAGGAATATCGCTCGATGTCCTCTTGCACTTTCTTAATGGTACTATGTAAAATGCGGAGTTCATCCTTAGAAGGAGCTGTCTCACGATCAATGACAAATGCCCCTTCGTCATCAAAAAACAATCGCCACAATCTTCTTATGAATTTAGACACGCCGTCAATACCATTGGTGTCCCAGGGTTTACTGCTTTCCAGTGGCCCCAGGAACATCTCGTACATCCGGAAACAATCGGTACCATATTGACCGATTACATCATCCGGATTTATCACATTGTATTTTGACTTGGACATTTTACCCACTTCCGAATGAGTGATGAGTTGAAACTCTTTCTGATCACCTATGCCGGTAGTCGCCCCTTTTTGGTATATACCATCCGGTATTTCAAAAATTGCATCCTTGTAGGAAGGGCTCCAGTTTATAAATCCATCGATGCCCTCGGTCGTCAGGTAGCTGTCTTCCGTACCATAAGCACTTACATATTCGATGGGTACGGGAATGCGTACAAGATCTTCTTCACTGAAATCAGACGCCATAGACCTACAAATGAAATGATGGTGTCCTTTTGTTTTTTCCTTTTTCAGGTAGATAAATTCGATGACACCCTGGATCATTCCCTGATTAATCAGTTTTTGAAAAGGCTCTCTAGTAGGTAAATATCCTAGGTCATATAAAAACTTATGCCAGAATCTTGCGTACATCAGATGAGATACGGCATGCTCAGCTCCCCCGATATAGAGGTCCACATCTCGCCAGTAGTCAATGGATGATTTGCTCGCAAAAGCCTCATCATTTCCAGGATCCATGTAGCGCAGGTAATACCATGAGGATCCGGCGACCGCCGGCATTGTGTCTGTTTCTCTGTGCCGACCATCCGGAAGTTCCACCCAGTCGGTGACTCTGGCGAGGGGTGATGCACCCTCTGCCGTGGGTTGAAAATCGTCCGAATCAGGTAATGTCAGTGGTAATTCTGAAAGGGGCAGAGCTGTCGCGATATCTTCGGCATTGTAAACGATTGGAAATGGCTCACCCCAGTATCTTTGCCGGCTAAAATTGGCATCTCTCATCTTGAAGTTCACCTGTCGCTTTCCAAGATTCTGGTCTTCGACAGCCTGACAAACTGCGGCGATGGCTTCCAATACAGGTTTGCCATTGATAAAGTCAGAATTGATCATAGTACCGACTTTGTCTTCAATGCCAGCATTGGGATAATCCGAGCGATCGATGATTTCAATGATGGGGAGATCAAACTTCTCAGCAAACTTATGATCGCGCTCATCACCTGCGGGCACAGCCATGATGGCTCCCGTGCCGTAATCCATTAGGACATATTCGGCAATCCAGATCGGTATTTCTACCTGGGTAAAGGGATTCAGGGCATATGCTCCTGTGAAAGCACCGGTTACGTTCTTCACATCTGACTGCCGATCGCGTTCCGACCTGGACTTGACATAATCCAGATAGTCGTCGATATCTCCTTGCTGATCTTTCGTTGTGATTTGGGAAACGAGGGGATGCTCAGGAGCCAATACCATAAAGGTGGCTCCAAATATGGTGTCAGGACGTGTAGTGTAAATCTCTAGCTGGGCATCGTGGTTCTTAATGTCGAAGTGTATGGATGCTCCCTGGGATCTACCCAGCCAGTTGCGTTGCATCGTCTTCAGGGCGTCAGACCAATCAATGTGATCGAGTCCCTGCAATAAACGTTCTGCATAGGCCGTGATCCGGAGGTACCATTGCGTCATAGCTCGCTTTTCTACCGGATGTGCACCTCGCTCTGAAAGTCCGTCTTTGATCTGATCATTGGCAAGTACGGTACCTAGTGCTTCACACCAATTTACGTATCCAATTTTGCGGTAGGCCAGTCTGTAATCCATGATTACTTCGGCTTTCTCTTTGGCCGTCATCGACTGCCAGGCAGCTGCATCAAATGAATGGGCGTGCGTGTGCGCTGCTTTTACCTTCAGATTACCTTCCTCTGCAAATCGTTCCTTCAAACTTGAGATCGGAAGCGCCTTATCCTCTTCAAGGTCATAATAGTGGTCAAATAACTGGGTGAAAATCCATTGTGTCCATTTATAGTAGGATGGGTCACAAGTGCGGACTTCACGACTCCAGTCATAGGAAAGCGCCAGTTGGTCCATTTGTTCTCGATACCTCTTGATATTCTTATCCGTAGACACCGCCGGATGAATACCCGTTTGTATGGCGTACTGTTCGGTAGGCAATCCAAATGCATCAAATCCCATGGGATGCAGCACATTGAATCCCTGAAGCCTTTTGTATCGGGAGAAAATATCAGAAGCTATATAGCCCAATGGATGTCCGACGTGAAGTCCGGCACCACTGGGGTACGGAAACATGTCCAGTACATAATACTTCGGTTTGGCAGTGTCCTCCACTACTTCATTGATCTTCTGCTCTTTCCAGTACGCTCTCCATTTTTCTTCAATGGACTGATGATCATAGTTTTGCATGGCTATTGGTATCCCATTTACTATTAGCTGGCGAAATTACTAATATTTTTATCCGTCTGCGTAGGTGTCATCCACTACGGACTCATATTTGTTGGAGCCCTCTATAAATAGGCTCGGTCTATGCAACGGAGCCCTTTGTATAAAGAATATTGTGAGATCGAGCAATATTCCGGATCTTGTCCCTGTTATTTGACTTTAAAGCGCCGATCCATGGTAAAATCATTGCTAAAACTGGCTTTTATTCTGATTGTGGGAATCCTCGTCTATAATTACTTTCTTGGATCTGATGAAGAGAAGGCGACTTCTGAAAAAGTATTCCAGCAAGTAAAAGAGGTTGGACGAACCGTAGGTGATCTTGTAAAGCAGGAAAAAGAAAAGTTTGACGAAGGTAAATATGACAAGGCCTTTGACAACCTGGGTAAGATCTACGAAAACCTCAAAGGACAGGTAAATGGTCCCGAATCGCAAGAGGATAAAGAGAAATTGCAGCAATTGGAACAGCAGAAGGAGGTTCTTGAAAAGGAGACGGAAGAGCTGAAAAAGGAATTGGATAAAGAAAATCCAGATGAAGAAAAGGTGAAAGAAGGGATCACTCTGGATGAGGAACTGAAGCGGCTAGTGGATGAGACCACCTCACTATTTGACAAGGTGATGAAGAAGCAGAAAGAGAAAGCGGATCAATAAAACAAAGAATCTACTATTAGATACCAGGCATAACACTTTATAAATAATTATTATTCATATCTTAGCTCAATACTAAGGTGTTATGCAAAAAAGATCTATTTATCAACCCCGACCCAAATATGCCTGGTCGATTCTGAGTGTAGCGGCTGTACTTTTTCTCGTAGCGCTCTTTGCATTCCTTACATTACATGCGCAGCAATTTTTGAATCAGGTGAAAGAAGACTTTCAACTGGTGATCGAGCTGGCGCCGAAGACGACTGAAAAGGAACGCGAAGAAGTAGTAGCAAAGCTTAAGAATGAGGAAGGCGTGGAGCCGGCATCCATCACGTTTATTAGTAAAGAAGAAGGACTCAAAGAGCTAAGTAAAGATCTGGGTTCCGAGATTATCGATCTTGACTTGCCTAATCCGCTCAGTGACGTGATTCAATTCAATATGTATGCGGATCACCTATCGAGTCAGAATATGAGTTCCATAAAGAAGGAATATGAGGGATTAGGAGCCGTGACCACACTACATTATCAGCAGGAGCTAGTAGATCAGCTAATCTATAATCTGGATCGGTTGAAGCTCGCCGTGTTGGGTGTGAGTATTCTATTACTTCTACTGGCGATCGTCATGATTCACAATACCATTCGTCTGGCTATTTGGGCTAACCGTTTCTTGTTAAAAAGCATGGAGCTAGTAGGGGCTTCCTGGAGTTTTATTAGAAGGCCTTTCCTACGAAAGAGCTTCCGGCATGCGCTCATCAGCGGAGCTATAGCCCTGGGGGGCTTGGTAGTGGTAGGTGTAGCCTTGATGCAGGAAGTACCCTCATTGGCACAATATTTAGAGATTGAGCACGTCCTAACAATGGTTTTATTAATATTTGTAGCCGGAATATTGATCAATGTACTGAGTACATGGATTGTGGTTACACGTTTTTTGAAGATGAGAATCAACGAACTACATACCTGAAGATTCAATGTGTGGCTAGGGCAAAAAATCGTCGTCTCTCTTTGATAGATTAAAAATATTATAATATAACTATCTTTGGGCATCAAATAAGAAGCGTCTAAATCAGAGCACATGAGTCAAGCGAAGTCTGCAAATAAAAAAGTGGTCAAAAAGAAGAAAGTCAAACCGACTGCTTCGCGTGTGAGAAAGTCTGCCCCTAAAAAGCAGGCTGAAGAACTACTTTTCAAAAAGGAAAATTACGTGCTAATGGGTGCAGGAGCTGGCTTGGTACTGCTGGGCCTCTTGCTGATGGCAGGTGGCAGCATGCCCAGCCCCGATGTGTGGGATGATTCCATTATCTATAGTTTTAGACGCACCGTACTTGCACCGCTGGTAATTCTTGCCGGTCTCGGTGTGGAGATCTACGCCATTTTCAAGAAAGCATAGTCATAAGTCAAGACAATGAATGCACTTCTGGAGGCATTGATCCTTGGCATCGTTCAAGGACTTACCGAGTTTTTACCCGTATCCAGTAGCGGTCATCTTGAGATCGCAAAGTTTATTTTAGGTGATGAATCTACGGGTGAGCAGAGTCTACTTATGACGGTAGTACTGCATTTTGCCACGGCATGTGCCACTCTATTTGTATTTCGAAAAGATATCGCAGCGTTGATTCGTGGAGGACTTAGTACCAAACGAAATGAACATCATGACTACATTGGCAAAATCATACTGAGTATGGTTCCCGCTGCCTTGATTGGCGTATTCATGGAGGATGCGATAGAGTCCATGTTTAGCCAGAATCTCCTATTGGTAGGAGTAGCACTCATAGTCACTGCATTACTTCTCGTCGTAGCTGACAGAGCTCAAAGCACAGATCGATCCGTTTCTTTCTTGGATTCTTTGTTGATAGGGATCGCACAGGCAATTGCCATTATTCCCGGTATCTCACGATCCGGTGCCACTATATCCACTTCAGTATTACTAAAGATAGATAGGGACCGTGCGGCAAGATTTTCATTCTTGATGGTAGTACCACTTATCTTTGGTAAAATGGCAAAAGACATACTGGATGGCGAGGGACTCATGATGGCTGATCAATCCGGAGCTTTGTTGGTGGGATTTATTGCCGCATTTATCACAGGCGCTTTGGCTTGTATTTGGATGATTAAGCTGGTCAGACAGGCCCAGTTACGATACTTTGGATGGTATTGTGCACTGGTAGGTATCGTAGCCATAATCTATCATTTTTCATGATTTCTTTACCTGATTTGCGGGAAGGGGCCATGCTGCTGGTGGATAAGCCTTCAGGTTGGACGTCTTTCGATGTAGTCAACAAGATTCGATTTGCCGCCAAAAAGAAGTATGAAGTCAAGAAAATAAAGGTCGGTCATGCCGGCACTCTGGATCCTCTGGCTACAGGTCTCTTGATTATTTGCACCGGAAGGATGACTAAGCAGATTGATTCTTATCAGGGCATGGATAAAATATACACGGGGTCGATTCGTCTGGGTGCTACTACACCAACCTATGATGCAGAGTCGGAAGTAGATGCCAAATATCCTACAGACCATCTTGTTTCGGAGCAGATCCTGGACGCCGCCAGGACACTGGAAGGCACTATCGAACAGACACCTCCCATTTTCTCTGCCGTAAAGATTGGGGGTACGCGTGCCTACGAACTAGCCCGGAAGAACAAGCCCGTGGAAATGAAGAAGAGAACGGTGCAAATCACCTATTTCGAAGTGACAGACTTGCAGATTCCGGATCTCTCATTCAAAATAAAATGCAGTAAAGGAACGTATATACGATCATTGGCATATGATTTGGGTAGGATAATAGATAATGGGGCTTATCTGACAAGCCTCAGACGTACGCAAATAGGAGAATATGATGTCGCTGATGCATGGTCACTGGATGATCTTATTGAGGCGATTCACGATCAGAAATTATGAGTATCTCGGTACAAATGCTGACAAAGTCTTATGGAGTGCAGAAAGCACTGGACGAAGTGTCTTTTGATGTAGGCAAAGGAGAGATCGTAGGGCTTCTTGGTCCTAATGGAGCAGGAAAAACCACGACAATGAAGATTGTGTCAGGTTTTATGCAGCAATTCGAAGGTGAGGCCTTCGTAAATGGCCTTTCGGTTAGGGAAGACCCGATGGGTTTGAAGCGATCATTGGGCTATCTGCCTGAGCATAATCCGCTTTACCTGGATATGTATGTAAAGGAGTATTTGCATTTTGTCGGCAGCATTTACAAGCTGACTGATATTTCGAAAGAAGTCCAAACTATTGTTGATCGTACAGGACTGCAAAAGGAGCAACACAAGCAGATCAAAGCACTCTCCAAGGGGTATCGACAGCGAGTAGGCCTGGCGCAGGCATTGATCCATGATCCATCGGTCCTTATACTCGATGAGCCCACTAGTGGACTAGATCCGAACCAGCTTGTGGAAATCCGTCAATTGATTCGTGACATAGGGTCCGAGAAAACCGTGATTTTTTCCAGTCATATTATGCAGGAAGTGCAGGCCCTTTGTGATCGAGTCATCATTTTAAATAGTGGCAAGATTGTAGCCGACGATAAAATTGATATTCTCGAACACCAGATCAATAGTGTCCGGGAAATAATCGTGCAACTAGACCAGCCCATATCCAGCTGGAAACTACACCATTTAAAAAAGCAAGAATCATTAAGTAAGGGGCGTTATCGTCTATTATTTAAGAAAACAGATAGGGATCCTCGTGTGGAAATATTTGACTACGCGGTGAAGAATAATGTTAAGCTACTGGAAATGCATGAACGAAAATCAAATATCGAGGATGTTTTCCAAAAATTAACGAAGTCTTAGATATGTGGGCAATTTTCAAGAAAGAAGTAAATGGCTTTTTTAGTACAGTCACAGGCTATGTGGTGATTGCTGTTTTCCTCACATTACTGGGACTAATTATGTGGGTTTTTCCGGACTACAGCATATTGGAATACAATTATGCGACATTGGATCAATTGTTTTCAGTCGCTCCCATGATTTTCCTTTTTCTCATTCCTGCGGTATGCATGCGCTCTTTTTCCGAAGAGCAACAGACCGGCACCATCGAGACCCTGTTTACCAAGCCACTCACAGAATTGGATATTGTATTGGGAAAATATTTGGGTGCCCTTTTTCTGGTATTCGTGGCATTATTGCCTACACTACTATATTACTATTCCATCTGGCAATTGGGCTCTCCTCAAGGCAATATTGATTCAGGTGAAGTAATTGGATCTTATATTGGCTTATTTTTCCTTTCTGCAGTATTTGTTGCGGTCAGTATGCTGGCTTCGGTACTGAGCAATAACCAGATCATTGCATTCCTGATTGGAGCACTATTGTGTTTCGTAGTTTATTGGGGGTTTCATTTTATCAGCAACCTTCCCGGCTTTGTTGGTAAAATTGACTTATTAATCCAGCAACTGGGTATTGATTATCATTACCGATCAATCAGCCGTGGTGCTGTTGATTCACGGGATGTCATATATTTTCTCAGTGTCATTAGTCTCTTTATTTTTTTGACCTTTCAACAATTGCTTAAAAATCGAAACAAATAGTGATGAAAGGGATCAACATACAAAGCTATTTGTGGAGCCTCATAGGTCTGGTGCTGGTGGTGCTGGTAAATATTCTTGCGAATCTCTATCACTTTAAAGTCGACCTGACAGAGGAAAAACGCTATACCCTTACACCTGCCACGGTCAACCTCCTGGGTAAAGTCGAAAACCCTGTGCTGATTGATGTGACACTGGAAGGAGAATTTCCCGCAGGATTTAAGAGACTTCAACTGGCTGCCCGCGAAATCCTGGAAGAATTTCAAAGTATAAATAATAATATAACCTTTCGTTTCGTAGATCCGCTGGAGGGTGACCCGGAGGAGGTGAATGCAAAATTGGAAAGTTGGGCGCAGGTAGGCATCGTTCCCACAGAATTGAACGTGCGGGAAACGGATGGTCAGTCAAGCAGAAGAATTTATCCCTTCGCTATTTTTAATTACGCTGATCGACAAATTGCTATAAACCTATTAGAGGCTAATATGGCCGGAATTAGTCCGGAAATGTCTTTAAATAATTCAGTGAGTTTGTTGGAGTACAAGCTGTCAAATGCCATTGCAAAATTGAGAACAACTCATAAACCCAATATTCTTTTCACAGAAGGACATGGGGAGCTTACCTCTCTGCAGACTGCTTCGCTGGAGGGAAATCTTCGGGCTTTTTACAATACGGGATCCATCAATCTGGATAGTATTTATCAGATCCCGGATGATATCGCTATGCTGATAATAGCCAAACCTACCCAAGCATATTCTGAAAAGGATTTGTTCAAAATTGATCAGTTCATTATGCGGGGTGGTAATGTAGTGTTCTTAATCGACCCTCTCGTTGTCAATCTGGATTCGATAGGTAAGAATGGTCAATATGTACCGTACGACAATAATGTCGGTTTTGACGAAATGTTTTTTAAGTATGGTGTGAAGGTCAACTCTAATCTGGTGCTCGACCTGGAGTGTGGTACCATTCCACTGACTTTGGGAGATCAGCGCTCCAATAATACGCCTCGTCTTGTAAGTTGGTATTATCATCCACTCGTCTCGGGCAGAGAAGACCATCCCATAGTGAAGGGCCTGGATCGAATCTACCTTCAGTTTCCGTCCACTATCGATACAGTGAAGACAAAAGATTACGTGCGGAAGACACCATTATTAGCATCATCTCCATATTCACGGCTTCAGTTTAGTCCGGTGATTTTGGATTTTGAGATCCTTAAGCTGGAACCGGATCCAGATGATTTCAATAAGGGACGGCAGACGGTAGCCATGATGTTGGAGGGTACCTTCAATTCAGTGTATGAGAATAGAGTAGCACCTGAAATGCGAGCTACTCTGGATCAGATCGGCGCCTCTTATAAGGCTGAAAGTAATGAGGCTAAAATTCTGGTAGTATCCGATGGTGACATAGCCAAGAATTTAATCAATCCTACAAACGGAGCTATCAGACCTCTGGGATACAACCAATACATGAACTATACCTTTGATAATCAGGATTTCCTTACCAATGCTATCGAGTATATGTTGGATAGTGAGGGTCTGATAGAATCCCGAGCCAGGAATATTAAGCTGAGACTGTTGGATAAGCCTCGGATAGCGAAAGAACGCATCTACTGGCAGCTTCTTAATGTGGTGTTGCCCCTGTTGCTGCTTTCGGCATTTGGTATCTTCTTTCATTTCAGAAGAAAGCGTAAATATGCTAGATTCGCCGCGTGAAACGGATAGGACTTGCATTACTCGTCATTTTACTCCTGATACTACTCATTTGGAATGGATATCGGGATGCATCCCCAGATATTGCCGCTGAGTTTCGATATAAGGTGGAAGATGTGCGTGATGTAGCCAGAATAGAGCTACTGGATCACCTTGGGCAAGAAGTCATCCTGAAGAGACAGGGAGACCACTGGATGCTTAATGACTCCTTTAGAGTTCGTGATAATGCAATTTCCAATTTGCTGGATGCGATCGGCAGAATAGAGTTGCAGGTAATACCGGGTACACAGGCACTCAACACTTTGGTCAAGGACCTGACCACACATGGGGTTAGGACTCGACTTTATAATGCGAATGATCAGCTTCTAAAGGGTTATGTGATCGGGGGTAGCACGCCAGATGATCGGGGTAATTATATTATCATGGAAGGTGCGGACCGCCCTGCGGTTGTACATATTCCCGGTTGGGAGGGTGTACTCCAGACCCGGTTTTCGATGCCAATTAATGATTGGAAAGACCGTATCATTTTCAGGTCAGACGTAGATGAGATTGATGAACTGGTAGTCACTTATCACGATCAGGAACTGAGTAGTTTTATTATTAGATCGCAGGATGGAATGCTAGTGGTGCGCCCTCACGACGATAGCCAAGGCATTGGAGCCCCGAGAAAGGGAGCAGCAGAAGCCTACTTACGCGCATATCAGTCTGTGGGAGCAGAGCAGATACTCCCCTATGCCGCGGTGATGGAAGCCGTTAGCGGCCAGACTCCCTTTGTCACTTTTGAGTTGCGAAAGACTAATGGGGAGGAGCAGATCGTTACACTGTTTCCTATTCAGGTCACTGCAGATGCTGCGGTACGAGATCGGATCGAACGCTTTTATGCTGTGACTGATCAGAAGGAGGCATATCTGGTGCAGCAACTTGTTT
Source organism: Saprospiraceae bacterium (assembly GCA_050298535.1). GTDB lineage: Bacteria > Bacteroidota > Bacteroidia > Chitinophagales > Saprospiraceae > JABDMH01. The sequence continues at coordinate 229,073 of JBNKUI010000030.1, read as the reverse complement.
TTAAAGATCTTTTCTGGGGACTAGATTCTTTCTTCCAGGAATAGAGTTATCCAGGTTTTACTAAAATTATTATGTCAGTATCCATACTTGATCGAGTCACGCTTACCCTGGTTTATGACCTTTATCCGGACCCGTCAGGCCTGTTTTTGGTGAACCCATATGCTGTCAAACTGGTAAAAGGGGAGTTGACGCATGTGCAATGTAAAATGTATACACATACAGTAGAAGGATATGGATTTACATTAAATAAAGCGGAAGAGCGTCTCTTTTATCTAATCGAAATGATTCAAGTGTCCGCACTTTATGATCGATTTAAGGTGTATCAAAAGAAAGCAAAGACACTGGATGATCTGCTGAAGGACAAAAAGATAAAGAGCATGATTGTCCCTTTTGTAGATACACATCTCGATGAAATACTGGGGATTATTTACGACAACCAATTTCCTTTGACGTATGAATTGAGCCGTAAGGTTCTGGTAAGTAATTTTTTAGTAGAGACAGATACAAGTGAGCTGGAGCCATTATTAAGCTTCGAAAGAGCTGAAAATCAGGTTGTTTATAAATTGAAACTTAAAGAAGGAGAGGAGACCTGGCAAATCATGTCGCGGGATGTGATTCCGGTTTGCAACCATCCTGCCTGGATTGTGGCTGACTATCGGTTGTATAGAGTGGCTCATATCAATGGAAATATGGTGAAGCCCTTTCAGAATAAAGAAGTGGTCACTATTCCTCCTTCTTCCTTCAAAAAATACTTCCAGACATTCGTATTGAAAATTGCATCCCGGGTTGATATTGATGCGGATGGCTTCGAAATCAATACGGAAAATAAATTGACGGGATGTACGGTAGAAGCGGTACAGAATTTATTTAATGATCAATGGGGACTGACATTAAATATGAAATACTCAGGTGTCGTATTTGGGTGGAAAGATCAGCGCCTTCGGAATTCTTCCATTGATTTTGAAGGAGATGAGGTGTGTATCACCCGGATAGAACGAGACACGACAGCCGAAGAGAAATATGTTGACAAGTTAAAAAGGCTGGGCCTGGCAGAAGGTAGAGGTAGTTATTTTCATCTTTCAGAAGATGAATCTGAGGGGCATGGGTTTACCATGTTGGAGTGGTTAAGTAGTCACTTGTGTCAATTGAAAGAATTGGGATTCGAGGTGACAGCTCCCACGATTCAGGGTAGTAAGGTGTGCTTAGAGATCCCGGATTTGTCCCTGGATTTATCTCCGGATAATGATTGGTTTGATCTCTATGCGGTAGTTACGATCGGGTCCTTTAAAATTGCTTTTGTAGAATTTCGGGATCATATTATTAATGAAGATCCGATTTATAAGTTGCCGGATGGATCTGTATTTATCATACCCAATGAATGGTTTAATAAATACCAGGATTTGTGCAAGTTTGCCACTCGCGAAGGGGAGGAAATGCGAATACTGAAGAGTCAGTTTACCGTCCTCGAATCCAGTGGGATCAATGTGCCGCTTGTCGATCAGAGTACGGAGGAAATAAAACTACCTCAGGGATTGCAGGCTACTTTACGACCGTATCAAAAAGAAGGGGCACGTTGGCTTATTTCACTGTTTGACCAGGGGCTGGGTGCCTGTCTTGCAGATGATATGGGGCTGGGAAAAACGCTGCAGTCCATTACGCTTCTTTTGCATGCCAAGCAGACATTGGCCCTGCAAACTCAGGAGGCAGGTGAGACTACCGCGAGTCAATTGGATCTTTTTGGTGATGGGCTCTATGATGAAAATACTTCCTTGCGAGCACTCATTGTCCTGCCGGCATCCCTGATTTTTAACTGGCAAAGTGAAATCAGGAAATTTGCACCCTCCCTCTTTGTATATAGACACGTAGGTCCCAAGCGACACCGGGATGTTCGACTTATTGAAAAGTTTGATGTTATATTGACCACGTACCAGACCGCATTAAGGGATATTCAAATGTTACAGCAATTAAAGTATGGTGTCATTATTCTCGATGAGAGTCAGCAAATTAAAAACAGAAGTAGTAAAATATTTAAAGCACTTACCGATTTAGATGCAGAAGGTAAAATATCCCTTAGTGGCACACCCATTGAAAATTCTCTGGCCGACTTATGGTCTCAAATGCAATTTATAAATCCAGAACTGCTGGGGAGCTTTTCTTTCTTTAAGGATGAATTTATCTCACCCATAGAAAGAGGAGGTGACGAGGCAGTAAAGGCGCGTCTCCGTGAACTGGTAAATCCTTTCCTGTTGCGAAGGACCAAAGAAGATGTAGTACGAGATCTACCTCCTTTATCCACTACGGTGGTTTATTCAGAGATGTCAGAACGACAAAAGGAATTGTATGAAAGAGAAAAATCGGCAGCCAGAAATATCCTTTTGGAAAATTATGATCCCTCCAATCCGTCTTTTAAGCTGACCGTCTTGCAGACATTGAGTAAATTAAGGCAAATTGCCAATCATCCATCCCTCATCAATGAAGAATCCAATATTCCAAGTAGTAAATTCAAAGACGTTTTAAATCGTTGGGAAGAAATATGCAGGGCGGGTCATAAGGTATTGTTTTTCAGTTCTTTTGTAAAATACCTGGACCTATTTAAGGAGGAGTTTGAAAAACGTAGTGTTAAATATTGCTACTTGACAGGGCAATTGACTCAGGCACAAAGGATCAAAGAAATTCAAACCTTTGAGGAGAATCTTACCCATCAAACATTTCTGATTTCTCTTAAAGCGGGTGGAGTGGGGCTCAATTTGACAGCTGCTGACTATGTATTTGTACTGGATCCCTGGTGGAACCCCACCACCGAACAGCAGGCAGTCGCAAGAGCACATCGAATCGGACAAACCCGCAATGTATTCGCCCTTCGCTTTATTACTACGGATACCATTGAGGAAAAAATTATCAGATTGCAGGAAAAGAAAAAGAAACTGGCCGCCGATATTCTGGGGGTAGATGGTTCGATGGGATTTTCTCAGGAAGATTTAAGCCTACTACTTACTTAACCATCATTACTGGTCTAGGAATAAAAAGGGAGCATATCGAATCGACATGCTCCCAGGGTTCAGTTGTTCTGTAGTTATCAGACCTGATCTTTTACTACATAAGGTTCCCTATATTCTCGTGTGAGCATAGCATCAGCCTCGGGATCATTCTTAAATTTTTCTTTGCTTCCCTTGAAAGTTAGGTTCCTTCCTAATCGGTATGAAATATTTCCCAGCAGGGGAAGAACAGTGGAAAGGTATCCTTCTTCTATATCGCAAGTCAGATCCTCCTGCTTTCGGGATCTTACGGCTGTGATAAAGTTCTGGTAGTGACCACCGCCACCGGGTGCTGCCAGATAGCCTACTACTTCATCAACGCCCTCTCCAGCGGTTTCAGAACTTGGTCCTGGTTCATTATCTCGACCCATATAGGTCTTCCAGGTACTTCCTCTTACTTCCATCCATCCTTCGGTACCATAGAATAAATTTCCGATTTTGACATCAAGGGGTGCTTCTCCTCCGGTGTAGAGACCCCGCACCTCAAATTGCAGGATTTTCCCATCCTCGTACTCATAAGTGGCCGTTTGCGTATTCGCAGTTTCCTGGCTGCACTCATCTGGTCCAAATTTGAAATAGCCACCGGTAGAAGAAACTTTCATAGGGTGTTCATTCTTACCCAGACCCCAGCGAGCTATATCGTATTGATGAGGTCCCTGATTTCCAATGTCACCATTACCCGTGTCCCAATGCCAGTGCCAGTTGTAGTGCAGTCTTTTTTCATTGTAGGGTCTCATTGGAGCAGGACCCACCCAAAGGTCGTAATGTAATCCTTGAGGAGGCTCACTGTCTGGAGCTATACCAAAGCTATCTCGTGGTTTGTAGCACAGACCTTTAGCCATATAAACATCACCAATACCCCCACTATGAAGAAAGGCCATTGCTTTTCGCACGTTTTCTATCGATCGGTTCTGGAAGCCCACCTGCACAATCTGATTATACTTGCGAGCGGCTTCCACCATTTTTCGTCCTTCGAAAACATTGTGCGAACAGGGCTTTTCAACATATACATCCTTACCTGCCTGTACACCCCAGATGGTCGCCAGTGCATGCCAGTGGTTTGGCGTAGCTATACTTACTGCATCAATTTCATCATCGTCGAAGACTCTTCTCATATCTACTTCAGTACCAGGTTTCATACCCTGCACCTTTTCCACGGCCTCTACACGCTGTGCCCACAGATTTTCATCCACATCGCAAATGGTTTTTACATATACATTTTCATCTTTTGCCATACCGGCCCATCTCCTTAAATGGCCGAATCCCTGACCTCTGGTCCCAATGACACACATATGTATACGATCGTTAGCACCCAGGATTCGTCTGTAACTACTGGCACTAAATGCTGCAGTAGCCCCCATACTGATCCCTGCGGTTCCTAAAGCTGCTTTCTTGATAAAGGTTCTTCGATTACTCTTCATTGTTAAAAATCTGTTGATCAACTATTTATCCTAGCATAAAATGCAAAATTATTCGGAGGAATTCAAATGGACTTACTTGAGTTTGCGAAGTGTTACTCTATTCATTCAGGGGTCAAAGTCAGGTCGTATCTCGATTGGTTAATTCTGGGCAGATTATTTCATTTAGATTTGAGATTTTATCCACTAAATTTGATCATTTATTATGCATAGGCTTTTCTTCTCTATTTTATTCCTAGCTACTACCATGTTTTTATCCGGGCAGACTCATTCAGAAGACTTCTACTATCAGATTCCAGAAGCTCCATCTTCATATAATGCGGCAACAGTCGCTGTCCGTATGCTGGATGGTCTGGGCTTCAGATATTACTGGGCAAGTGCTGATCTCAAGGACAACGAATTGTCTTACAAACCGAGTGAAGAGGGTCGGACTATAGAGGCAACACTGGACCATATACTGGGCTTGACCCGAGTGATTGCAAATGCTGCTCGTCAGGTACCCACAGGTGGTCAGGAAGACAATGGGATGACTTATGAGGAAAAACGAACGCAGACTCTCCAAAATATTCAGGAGGCCAGCGAGATACTCCGGACCTATAATGATAATGATCTCTCTCAATTTCCGGTGGTTTTTGAGCGGGGTGGGCGAAAAAATGAGTTTCCGTTCTGGAATCTCATCAATGGTCCAATTGCTGATGCGCTATGGCATGTGGGACAGGTAGTCTCCTTGCGGAGAAGTGCAGGAAATCCCATACGGCAGGGTATCAGTGTCTTTGCAGGTACGGTAAGAGACTAAACCTACACCCAGGGGTGGGTAATGGGCACAGGCTGTCGCATACTTTAGAAGCATTGTTTCGTAAGACCCATAAATGAATTCAGAATGATCAATGCTTCCATTTCTCAACGTGAACTTGAGGTACTTAACCTCATCGCTTTTGAATACACGGCCAAAGAGATTGCAGATCAATTGTACATCTCCATTAATACGGTAAAAACACATAAGAGACATCTCCAGGAAAAGTTGGACGTGCGAAATGTAGCTGGCTTGGTAAGACGTGGCTTTGAGTTAGGTTTTCTCGCTGCTTAGATATTTAGACGTTAACGAGCGTATGCGATACGTTAGAGTCTAAACTGTACCTGAGTATAGTCAGATGGTGATCGACTAGACATAATTTTGGGTTATTGAATAATCAAAATCTGAAACCATGTTCTCAAACACCATCTCAAAAAGAGAAATTGAAGTGCTGGAGTTGATTGCCTTTGAGTGTACTTCAAATGAAATTGCCGAAAGACTTTACATTTTTACTAACACTGTCAACACTCCTAAGGAGAACCTACGCATCAGGGTGGACGTGAAAAATATTGTAGGCATGGTGCGAAAAGGCTTCGAGCTAGGCCTTTGATTTTTCTCATAGCGCTGTCAGATCGTGGCATATTAGACCGAGCGAAAAGGTCTTATTACATCGTGAAGCCGTTTGATAATCATGATTTGCTTACAGCTATTGAATTGGCACTCGAGAAGCATACCCAGGGACTGGAAAAATATTCGATCACCATTGAATGCATCAACAGGATTTGCCATGAGGAGCTTACTGAAAGAGAGTTTGAAATGTTGGAGGATATTGTCAAGGGATTGACTAATAAGTAGATATCAGAATCCCGATATATTACAATCAGCACCGTAAAGTACCACATTGGCAAACTACTTGATAAGATGCAATTGAGTAATCGAGCGGATGTATTGTACAAGATTATACCTCTTCTGTCCGGCCAGCTTAAATAACGGACAAAAACGCCGATGTTAAGACCGCGAATTGTTGGGTAATTATACCCGAAAACAGAAAAATGATGATTAATGAGAAATGATCAGGACCTGGAAAACATCGTCCGGGATCGAAGGAATGACATGATTGATTCCTACTCAAGGATGTTTCCTACCGTAATTGATCAAAAGATAGAAAAGCACTATGGGGATCTCAAACGATGGGAATCTACTATTTCAAATTTTTTGCAGTAAGGATTTCAAGGAAGTCATCGGGTCCTGAGAGAAATACTACGTTAGGTTGATTTGGCACATCATCAGCAGAAATTCCCCCACTGATCAAAAGCTTGGTACCAGTCTTGTTCACCACGGATATGAGAGAACTGAGCATGTCGTCAGATCGCGGCGTTGTCAGCATGGTCATGAAATATGCACTTCCAGTGAGTTGTTGGGTTGCAATCAAATTTTCAGTCGGCACGTTTTGACCCAGGTAGAATACACGCCAATTTGATTTTTTTGCCAGATAATATGCCAGAAGAAGGCTTATCTCATGGCTTTCACCTTCAGGAAGAAATAGAATGATCTTTGCATTGGGGTGGCTGGTACAGGGAAGCTCGTCAATGGCAGCTATAAGTTTCTGACGAATCAGGTTGGACGCAAAATGCTCCTGAGCAGGTATCAGACGGTCGGTGCCCCAAAGTAGTCCTACGTGATGAAGAAAGGGATAAATCACATTTTTTATGGTTCTTACAATGCCCCATCGTGCAACCGCGCTGTCAAATACAGATTTGAAAGCTGATTCATCCATGTCCAACATGGTCAATGTCAGTCTATTTATGAGGTTCTCCGAGCCGTTTGACTCATTTTTCACGATAGCAGTCACAGCGGCTCCAATCTCCTCTTCGGTCATTTTGTCTATTCTCGAGATTCGATACCCATTTCGAGTCAATAGACTGATATTCAGTAAATTACGAAGCTGTTTGTCACTATAGTATCGTATGTTAGTGGATGTTCTTTCAGGCTTCAGAAAACTATATCTTCTTTCCCATACACGGAGAGTATGCGCATTTATGCCGGTCAAGGTCTGTACTTGTGCAACTGAATATGTGCTCATTTCTAAGTCTTACTGGTATAAATATAGACAACCAATTAATGCCAAGTATGTTTTGTCTAAAAAATATTTGAAATACTTAGACAAATAACTTATATTTGTGCTCCAGGGAGAAAAGTCTTCCATGAAAGATTTAATAGCAAGTATTGAGTCCTGGTGGATGATCTAAAAGAAGGTCATCCATCAGGCAAATTTTCAAATCTCGGATTATGCCCTTCTATCAGTTAAAAAAACAACAATGGCTTCCCGCTCATCTCGATGAAGTCTGGGACTTTATATCATCTCCAAGAAATCTTAAGAAGATCACACCGGACTATATGGGCTTTGATATCACTTCGGAAGATCTGGGTCATATGTACGAAGGCATGATTATCACTTACAAGGTGTCTCCCATACTCAGTTTGAAAATGGACTGGGTTACTGAAATCACTCATGTGGAAGAGGAAAGGTTTTTTGTGGATGAACAGCGTGTAGGTCCTTATAAGTTGTGGCACCATCAACATCATATTTGGGAACAGGATGGGGGTGTGCTTATGACTGATATTGTGACGTATGCTCCTCCGATGGGATTTTTAGGAGCAATTGCCAACAAGCTTTTTATTTCGAGACAGCTGAAAGGAATTTTCGATTACAGAGAACATGCCATGGAAGAAATATTTAGTGGCGCTGATGAGTCCGTAGTTAGTGCGGTAGGGATTTGAAAATCTTACTGACAGGAGCTAATGGCTATATCGGTTTGCGATTACTTCCGGCCCTCATATCCGAGGGCCATCATGTAGTATGTTGTGTACGTGATCAGCACAGATTTCATCCACCTGCCTCACTCAGGGATCATATCTCGACCATAGAAGTTGATTTTCGTTTTAAGGATCAGCTTGAAGCGATTCCCGAAGATATTGATGCCGCCTATTATCTCATGCATTCAATGTCTACCACCTCTGAATATGAGGAAGTGGAGAGGACTACAGCCTTGCATTTTCGGGAGAGAGTCGCAGAAACCGCTGCGAAACAGGTCATTTATTTGGGAGGTATCTCCAACGAGGAAGTACTTTCCCGACATCTTAAATCGAGAAATGCTGTTGAGAAATATCTCAAAGACAGCAACTATCATCTCACGATACTTAGGGCAGGTATTATCATTGGGTCGGGAAGTGCTTCTTTTGAGATCATCCGTGATCTGGTTGAAAAGCTTCCTGTGATGATCACCCCACACTGGCTCAACACAAGATGTCAACCGATTGCAGTTTCAGATGTGATCCAATTGTTAGCAAAGACCTTAATGGAGCCCAGGACCTTTGATCAGCATTTTGACATTGGAGGACCGGATATCTTGACGTATAAGCATATGCTTATGGGATACGCCAAGATCCGGGGACTCAGTCGATACATTTTGACCATTCCATTGATGACACCCAGACTTTCATCATACTGGCTGTACTTCATGACTTCAACATCCTATAAGCTGGCGGTTGCACTGGTGGATAGTATGCGTATTGAAGTCGTCTGTAAAGACAGAAGGCTGCAGGACTACCTTGATTTGCCAGGTAAGAGTTATCTGAAAGCACTTTCGAAAACACTCCAGAAGATTGAGGAAAACCATGTGGTGAGCAGTTGGAAAGACAGCATGATCAGTAGTGGTCGAGACTTTCAGATCTCTGAATTCTTGCAAGTGCCAACGTATGGATGTTTTAAGGACAACCGCAGTGCGACCATCTGTGAAAGATCTCAAACTCTTGCAAAGGTCTGGAGTATTGGTGGGGATACAGGATGGTACTTTGGCGATTGGCTTTGGCGTCTCCGCGGTTTTTTGGACAAGGTAGTAGGTGGCGTGGGTCTCCGAAGGGGGCGGACACATCCTAGTCAATTGAGAGCTGGAGACGCTGTAGATTTCTGGCGAGTGCTCTATGCGGATCCCGAAAAGGGTCGACTACTATTATTTGCTGAGATGAAATTGCCAGGAGAGGCGTGGCTGGAGTTTAAGCTGGAAGAAGAAGAGCTTAAGCAAATAGCCACCTTTCGTCCAAAGGGTATACTAGGTAGGCTCTATTGGTACGCTGTATATCCCTTACACGGTATCATATTTAAAGGAATGGTTCAGCGACTGGCTTGTTGAAATCATGCCTGTCTGGACCTCCATATTAGGAATCCTGTAATTGGTAGGCTGGCAGCAATCAAACACCCCACAAATAATAAGATCCTTCCTACTAAGCCACCAATATGTCCTAAATGGATATCGTACATAAGGGATTCCAGGTATTTATAGGTACTGACTTCTGAGGCTAAACCATTCCGGAAATTTCCCAAAAGAGGTGTCCCAGAGTATTGGTCAAAAAAAAGTTGGTCTGTTGCACTGACTAGGTGGTTGTGGGGTATCACATTGATCCGAATAACATCTTCCTTTCCATGCGGAATACTTATCCGAATATTTTTATCAGGATTTGCTTCAATAAATTGAAAAGCCAGTTGATCGATAATACTCATTCGATCCTTTTTCTGAGATATCTGAAGTGTGTCAGATTTCGGTGTGTCATAGGCGTTTGCAGATTCATTCGTAATTTTTTCGATGCCACTTTTCAGTCCAGTAAAACCCCAGAAAAGGCCGGTGAGAATACTGAAAATGCATATGAATGATGTGTAGAAAGCAAGGACAACGTGTAAATCATAATTGAGCTTTATTCCCTTCGACCGCCATTTAATCCTCAGTCTTTTCTTCCTCTGCATCTTATTCCGTGGCCACCAAAGGATTAGACCAGTGATAGTCAGGATGAGATAGATTAGAGTGACCCAGTGCACAATTTCTCTACCAACATCTCCGAGGATAAGGTTGCGATGCATGAATTTCACATAGGTTAACCAACCCGTATTCATGTCCTGCAAATGCGTTAGGGCTCCGGTGTATGGATTGAGTTGAGCATGATAGTAGGTTCCATGGCCATATAGAAGCACTTCTGCTGTCGTACTTTTTCCTCGGTACAAGGCTGTTCGAAAATCTAGATCCGGAAAGTTTGCCTGGATCGTGTCTACCAGGACAGATACTGGCACGAATGATTGATTAGTGGGAGGCACTGCCTGTTTGTAAATAATCCTCCTTATCTCCGGATCCCAGGTATACACGGCTCCTGAAAAGGCGATTAGGAAGAAGGGGATACTAACGGTAAGTCCCAGATATAAATGCAACTTTCCGATCGTCTTTTTTAACTGCATGAAAATATTGACTCTTTAGGAACAAAATACAAATGTACTCAGGCTATCAGGTTATGGAATTATTCAACATTCTTTAATATGCAAGTAGCTAAGAAGTGTTATAGGACAATTCTGCATTTTTAAAAAATTGGACATCCCAGTATTTGTGTCTAATTTTAGTGGACACCCTTCGGCTGCTTTAAAAAATCAAATTTTCATGAAAAGACGTCAATTACTGAAAGGTGCGGCAGCTGCCGGCCTATTTCCATTGGTTCCAACCCTGGGTACTGCCAGGCCTCAAGATCATTTTGTTGCAGATAATCCGGTAAAAATCACAAAAGTCAAGGCGATTCCGACCTGCCCCCATGGTCTGGAGCTACTCGTGGTCAAGGTTGAAACTGATCAGCCCGGATTAGTAGGGTATGGATGTGCTACTTTTCGCCAGCGTGCACATGCTGTCGTTTCGGCTATTGATGATTATTTAGATGATTTTTGTAGAGGAAAGGATGCCCGAAATATTGAAGATATATGGCAGACAGCTTATGTCAGCTCCTATTGGCGAAATGGGCCGGTGCTTAACAATGCATTGAGTGGTCTTGATCAGGCACTTTGGGACATCAAAGGAAAAATGGCCGGAATGCCCGTCTATCAATTGTTAGGGGGTAAGAATCGTTTTGCGGTAGATTGCTATGCACATGCCAATGGATCATCTCCGGAGGAAGTAGCCGAAGATGTGTTAAAATTTATGGATCGTGGTTTTCGTCATGTTCGGATTCAATTGGGGGGATATGGTGCTACCCATCTAGCAAAAGAACCTGACTTTAAGACGGCTGGTTTTGGAATGCCGGAGGATAATTATATGGATCAGCAACTCTATCTAAAGATGGTGCCCAAGCTATTTGAGACCGTCCGAAAACGATGTGGTGAAGAAGTGGAATTGCTCCATGATATACATGAGCGAGTACAGCCATTGGATGCCATTCGAATGATAGAACAGCTTGAGCCTTACCGTCCCTTCTTTATCGAAGATCCTCTATCACCGGAGAACATTGGTTACTTCCCCATGCTAAGGGAGCACACGACAGTGCCCATAGCAATGGGCGAGCTCTATAATAGTCCGCATGAGTGGCTGGAGCCCATTAGTAAGCGTTGGTTTGACTTTATTCGGATCCATATCAGCCAGATCGGTGGCATATCACCTGCCATGAAGGTGGCACGTCTGGCAGAGTGGTTCAATGTGCGTACTGCCTGGCATGGTCCCGGTGACGTATCTCCCGTGGGGCATGCTGCTAATGCTCACATAGATTTCGCAGTTTGGAACTTTGGTATTCAGGAATCCGTAAACTTCTCCGATACGCTACTGGAAATATTCCCAGGTTCACCCTATGTTGAGAATGGATATATGTATGTCAATGATGCTCCCGGACTGGGTGTTGATGTCAATGAAGAACTGGCACTTAAATATCCATTCCCCGAGAAAAACAACTATAATTGGACGCAATTAAGAAAAAAGGATGGAACGGCAATCAGACCCTAAATCGATGATTTAACGGCTGACTCGAATGGATAGCGATCGAGCTTTGATACGATATGTACTGGTTCTCGGAGCCTGTATTCTCACGGTATATGTCCTGATGCAAATGAAGTTTGTATTGGTCCCATTAGTATTTGCCTCGCTCTTGTTTATGATCTTGCTACCTCTCAGGAGGTATTGGGTGCGTTTATTCCACAGTCGGATCTTGGGAGTGGCGATGACCATGCTTACCATATCGGTACCTCTCGTCATCTTTATACTATTCTTTTTTTGGCAGACGGTGGATGTGATGCAAAATCTATCCGGCATTGGCCATGCCCTCGAAGAAGGAGTCAATCAGGTTGTATTGACGCTGGGTCAGTGGGTGAATATGGAGCGATTTAATCTGGAAATTTGGATCCAGGACAATCTATCGACCATTATTCAGCAGCCGATTTCCTGGCTGGCAGAATCAACAGAAATCTTTGGTTCGTTTTTGCTGACATTCATTTTTCTAGTGTTCATGTTGCTTTATCGGCGTGGTATTGAGCAGGGTATTCATATGACCTTCGGAGATGGTGATAGTAAATGGTTGGATATCATCGAAGAAATCAAGAAGATGACAGAACGATACCTCATCGGTATTTTTAGTGTGGTGGTGATACTGGCGGTACTCAATAGTATAGGTTTGTCGCTGATAGGTGTAGATTATGCTGTTTTCTGGGGGATTCTTGCAGGCTTCCTGGCGCTGATCCCATACTTAGGAACTACCTTGGGAGGCGCATTACCCTTGCTGTATTCGATTGCTTCTACCGGAGGTTGGGTCCAACCCGTTTTAGTGATCTTATTGTTCAGTATGATTCAATTTGCTGAAGGAAATTTTATTACCCCTAAAATTGTCGGCAATCAGGTAAGTCTAAATCCATTGACTGCCATTATTGCGTTGGTACTAGGAGTCTTTATTTGGGGGTTGGCCGGGGCTGTTCTGGCCATTCCACTCGCTGGTGTTTTCCGGATTATTTGTACACACTTTGAATTGCTTCAGCCCCTTGCCTTTATGATGGGTACTGAATTAAGCTCAACACGGGATTTTAAATCGAAAGATCTTGATGAAGACTAAAAACAATATTTGCAGGAAGGATTCTCAAATTTCAACCTCTTACCATTTTGAAAAAATCTTCTTCTTTTTCTTTCTGTCTTGTTTTTACTATTTGGCACAGGGGCAGGTTTTAATGAGAGATACAGTCTTTTACAAAAACATGGAAGCAGGTTCTCTTATGGCTGAAGTCATTCAGTCGAGTCCTATCCGGGATGAAGCACCCGCTATGCTATTTTTCTTTGGTGGAGGATGGAAGGGCGGAAATATTGATCATCTGCGACCTCAGGCTCAATATCTTGCTGGTCACGGGTTGGTAAGCATATTGGTGCAATACCGCACAGAGTCCAGTCATGGCACCTCACCTGTAGTGGCTCTGGAGGATGCAGTAGATGCTATGCAATACTTTACCAAACATGGAAATAAATATGGTATTGATACGAGCAAAATAGCGGCAGCCGGCGGATCTGCCGGTGGGCACCTTGCCGCCGCGATAGCTCTATGTGATTCGTTCAACAAAACTTCTGCAAAACCCGATGTTTTGGTGCTCTATAATCCCGTCATTGATAATGGCCCCCAAGGCTATGGGTATGAAAGAGTTTCAGCGTCATTTCCTCATTTCTCACCCCTACATAATATTAAGAGGGGAGCCCCGCCCACACTATTCCTATTGGGCGATGCGGATGCACTCATTCCGGTAAAGACCGCCTATGAGTATCAGAACAAAATGGACAGTGTGTCGGCACGCTGCGATTTGCTAATTTATCCAGATCAATCCCGCGGTTTTTTTAATCCTCGAAATCCTACATATTTTGACGAAACACTGTTTCAGACACATGTGTTCCTGCATGAGCTTGGTTATCTAGATAGCCCACCCTCGACCAGGAAGGCGATTTCTTTAGGTCATGCACACAATGATTATCGCCATAGCAATGCGCTATTTGATGCTTTGTCGCAAGGATTTCGCAGTGTAGAGGCAGATATTCTTTTTAAAGATGGAAAATTATGGGTAGGGCATGATCGGATTGAACTTACCCATGAGAATATTCAGGAATTGCAGGAGCTTTACCTTCAACCTCTTTATGATCGCTTTCAGTCCGGTACTTTTCCTTTTGACCAGGATTATTCTTCGCCTTTTTATTTATGGGTCGATATTAAGTATGCAGGGGATAGCACCTATGATGCATTGAATAAGGCAATAAAGCCTTATACCGACATGCTGGCACATGTCAAGGAGAACAAATTGCAAGAAGGGGCGGTCCAGATTATTCTCTCGGGAGATCGACCTTTTAATAAAATGCAATTTCAGGGAGTGGAATATTTTTTTCTGGATGGCAGACCTATCAACCTGGAGACTGATTACTTACCGATCGAAATGCCTTTTATAAGCCAAAATATTGATCGTATCGTAGGACCTGTGACGGAGGCATTGACCAAAGTGCAAAAGGTCCGGTTGAAAGCGTTTGTGGATGACTGTCATAACAAAGGATTTAAGGTCAGATGTTGGAATACTCCCGATAATGTCACTAGCTGGAATCAGCTAAAAGAGGTGGGAGTAGATTTAATAAATACCGATTTATTAAAACCCCTTCGTGCTCATTTATTTCGATAATTTTTAGAAAATGTATCATTTGAAATCTTTCCAGGCTCTACTAGTTATTATTTCTGCTTTTTGCATGATGGACATATCGGCCCAGGAAAGACCTGTGGATCTGGTACGTCCCCTGGTGGATGCGGCCAATTCGCGATGGTTTTATTTTAATTCTGCCACGCGTCCTTTTGGTATGGTAAATCTAAGTCCTGATATGAAAATTGATGGAGCCTGGGAAAGTGGCTATCGATACAATCTTGATTCTATCCGATCTATCAGCCATATACATGCCTGGCAATTATCGGGCATCCCCGTGCTCCCTGTCACCGGTGAGTTTAAAGGCCATTTAGGTCCGGATGTCTACCGATCTAAATTCTCACATGATAATGAAAAAGTGAGACCAGGATACCATCAGATTTTTTTAGAAGACTATGGTATCAATGTGGAACTGACTTCGACCACCCGGGTTGGTTTCCACCGATATACCTTTCTGTCAGATGAAAGATCGCATATACTGCTGGATTTGACCACGCCATTAGGTCCAAGCATGACGGAGCAGGGGTATATTAGGAAGGTGTCAGATAGCGAGATAGAGGGCTGGGCCTTGATGGGACCCACTCGTAGAAGACCCAAGTCTACGTATGTGTATTATGTCATTCAACTGGATCAGGCTGCTGACCAGATTTCTGCCTGGGAAGATGGATCAATCATAGGTGAAATCGAATCATTGAAAGGGCCTGGGATTGGCGCGTACTTTAGTTTTGAAGAGCTGACTAATCCAGTCGTACAGATGAAGGTGGGTATTTCATACACCAGTGTGCAAAATGCCCGTAATAATCTGGAGGCAGAAGCCCCCGGGTGGGATTTTGATGCAGTCCACTCAGACGCTGATGAAACCTGGAATGAGTGGTTGAGTAGAATTGAAGTAGAAGGGGGGACAGATACCATGCGAATGCGATTCTATACCGATTTGTGGCATGCATTGCAAGGTAGGAGAATCATAAGTGACGCGAATGGTGCTTATTGCGATATGACCGGTTCTTCTCCCCGAATCGGTCAGATCCCTTTGGACGATCGGGGCAAACCTAAGTTTAATCACTATAATTCTGACAGTTTTTGGGGAGCACAATGGACCCTCAACACACTCTGGCATTTGGTCTATCCGCGCGTTAGCGCGGAGTTTGTTAATTCCATGCTCTTGATGTATAAAGATGGTGGTCTGATTCCCCGTGGTCCTTCCGGGGGCAATTATACCTATGTCATGACGGGAGCATCCTCGACACCCTTTATTGTGTCAGCATACCAAAAGGGCATTCGGGGATTTGATATTGACCTTGCCTTCGAGGGATTGGTGACCAATCACCTTCCAGGTGGTATCATGTCTAAAGCTGGCTATGAACATGACACCTATCTGGGTGGAGGGATAGAATTTTATGTAGATCGTGGCTATGTGCCTTTTCCTTTGCCGAAGAGTGGTCATAGTGCCCATGAAGATGGAGCCGGTCAGACCCTGGAATATGCGTATCAGGATTGGACTTTGTCCCGGTTGGCAAAAGCACTGGGCAAGGAAAATGATGCCTATTACTTCGGTGAGCGAGCCAAGAACTATGAGAACCTTTGGATGCAAGATGAGGGAATGATGTGGATCAAAGATCTTGAGGGGCATTGGGAAAAGCCGGTGGATCGTCTACGGTACGGTCATGGCTGGGTCGAAGGAAATGCTGCTCAATTTAATTGGTGGGTGCCTCATGATGCAAATGGCCTCTGCCAGCTGATGGGTGGACACCTGTCATTTGTGGACCGACTCAATAAGGCATTTGTTGCGGCAGAAAAGCATGATTTTACTTCTGGTAAATCGCATAGCGTGGAAACAGTCGAAGAAAATCGTCGCATTGAAATTAATTATGGTAATCAACCTTCCATGCATACCGCTTACTTATTTAATTATGGAGGAGCTCCCTGGCTGACGCAATATTGGAGTAGGAGGGTGGTACAGGAAGTATATTCGGGAGTCTCCCCTCAGTACGGATATAGTGGCGATGAGGATCAGGGCCTTATGGGATCTCTGGCGGTACTCATGAAAATTGGGTTATTTTCAGTCAAAGGTGGATGCGACACAGATCCGATATATGAGCTTGGAAGCCCGGTATTTGATGAAATTACAATCCATCTTGATTCAGACTACTATCCGGGGGAGACATTTAAATTGATAGCAAATAATAATGGTCCTGATCATATGTATATAGACCGTGCCACATGGCAGGATAAGATGTGGGATAAGGTCTGGATAAGCCATGAAGATCTGGTTAATGGAGGAACATTAATGCTTCAGATGTCCAGCCAGCCGAATAAAAGCTGGGGTGTCAAAAATCTACCCCCTTCCATGTCAGAATGAATGTGGACTAAGGCTGCTATTGTTGTGCCATCATTTTTTCAAATTCTTCAAATTTAAACGGTTTGGGTTGTGGTTGCAGAGGCTGTAGATCCTTGCCTATCAGCGCAGGATGATCTTCCGGGATAAAAGTTGATCTAAAGCAGATGTAGGTCATCGGTCTGGGAAAATATATGTCGCCATTTGTGCGGGTGATCGAGCCTCGATATGGATTAAGATACTCCCATAAAATCTGTCCTTCAGGAGTCACTTCGAAGAATCTCCCCCTGGGTCCTTCAGTAATAAATGTATTACCGTTTTCCATTCGATGTGCACCGGAAATGAATGCCCCGTAAAAAGATAAAGTGTCTTCGGCCGTGTAAGTCCAGGTTGGTTGTTCTGGGCCAAAGGCTGCTCCCTCTTCCAGCACGTATGCACCGGCGTTATCCATTGGAGGTGTAAATTCATATACTGCAGAATAGTTTAAACTGTCAGGACCTCCAGGAATATCATTGCAAAAGACTGTGAGATTACCGGCTCCATTTTTTCCATCTTCGATCCATCGAATGTCGTGTTGATGGAAAAGGATCTGATCCGTGGAATCTCCCCGCTTATAGTTTTGGGGATTACCCCAACGATAGAGAAAATCTCCACCCTTTCCACTGCGTCCTCCAGTATGTGATGCCGCCTCTTGAGATGTTGTACTATGATCAATTACATATATTTCACTTAATGTCTGTGAGCTGAAAACAATTTGATCCAGGTCCGCATTATAGTTGATTGCATTAAAATGGTACACATCTGATCCTCGATTTTCCACTGTCTCATTTCGCCAAGCCTCTTGATTGGCATGCAAAATATCCATGCTGTCCTGAGATATCGGAGGTGGTAAGGGATGTCCCAGATTGATGTCCATTAATTCAGGATGGGCGGATGGGTCACCATAATTATCCTTGGTGGGGTCATGATCCTGGATCATGTGATCCCAAATGTGCCATTCCCAGACAACTTCGCCATGGTATTTACCATTGGGTACTATTTCCACTATTTTTTCAGGCCATATTCCAGCCGCCGGAATCATATCCGGTTTTCTTCCGGCTTGTAGCACTTCTTCAGCAGACTTTGATTCCCATGCTATGGCAAGAATATGCCCATTGGGCATTACGGCAAAGTCGTGGTGCACATGCTGCTGTTCATCCGCATATTCAAAGTCCCAGAGGAGTTTTCCTTCCCACGTGATGTGTTGTAGACGACCGGACTCTCCTCCTCCGGCAAATACTGGAAAATCTACGTCATACGCATTTTGGAATAATGAGCCATCTTCATTGAGGTAGCCACCGATGATGGCATAATTGCTCTTCCATTCATGAACGACCAGACCATCGCGGTTGATGAGATACATGGATGCGCTATTGGGAGGGCAAAACATGATATATCCCGAATCCAGGTCTTCTGACTTGATAGTGAGGCCTCGCTTAATCCCATGGCCAAACATATTTCTTCCCTCCAGAGGACCAGAAGTAATAGTATCAGAAGGATAATCCAGACATTGTGTAAAGAAGAGACTACACAATACGAGTCCAAAGAGAGAAAGTTGACGGATCATCAGTCAATCGATTTAGTCGCCTCTGACATTGTATAGATCACTGCAAGTAATCCATACAGTTGAGAACTTTTTAAGGCAGAATTATTAGCAATTATCAAAGTATGAAATATAATTCGCTA
The DNA here is from genome assembly GCA_050298535.1 of Saprospiraceae bacterium. Taxonomy (GTDB): domain Bacteria; phylum Bacteroidota; class Bacteroidia; order Chitinophagales; family Saprospiraceae; genus JABDMH01. The sequence goes on along the minus strand of JBNKUI010000030.1, from coordinate 210,268 downwards.
TCTTGCCATTGGTGCACTATTTCTATATGTATAGAAGGCTAGATCACCGATTTTTTTCTTGTTAAACAGACGAAAAACCGAATTCACATGTCAATTAAGATTATTGGTGCTGGGTTTCCCAGAACTGGTACGACGACCCTGAAACGTTCACTTGAAATGCTGGGTTATGAGAAAACCTATCACATGAAGGAACTGTTAGTCCGGCCAGAAAATCTGCACTACTGGACGACCTTGGCGGATACAGGAACCACAGATTGGGACGGATTGTATGAGGGCTATCAGGCTACTGTCGACTTTCCAGGCTACCCCTTCTACCGGGAGCATTTGGAGCGATATCCTGATGCAAAAGTCATCCTGACTGTCCGACCTTTTGAAAAATGGTATAACAGTGTTTACAGTACCGTATGGCAAGCAGGACCTCAGACGCTGCCGGAAAAATTAGGTATGATGCTAAAGCTGGCGACGAATGCCAGAATTCGCAAAGTTGTGAAATGCATCAAGTTCGTAAAAAGGATGATCTGGGAAGAGGAATTTAAGGGGAAGTTTGAGGACAAAGCCTTTGTAGAAAAGCGGTTTAATGAGCATATCGCTGAGGTGAAAGCATATGTACCAGAAGATAAATTGCTGATTTATGATGTGCGGGATGGATGGGGTCCCCTTTGTGCCTTCCTGGGTGTAGAAGAACCAGCAGAACCACTACCACACTTAAACAAGAGGGAGAATTTTAAGACTATGTTGGCAAGTCTTATGAAGGGTCAAATGGTATAGATCCCTTTTCTCGGATTGTAATCAATGTTAGATATTTCCTTTTTTTAACTAGGATTTAATGGAAGGTGACGGAGCTGAACATGTCAAAAGGCATGCGAATACATCAATGTTGAAATTGACACTATTACTGGTCAGTAGTTTGACCATCATGTCAATCATTACCATATCTCCGGCACTTCCGGGTATGACCGATACATTTAGTAATATTCCAAATGCGGATTTTCTAGTAAAATTAATACTGACTGTGCCCGCGCTTTTGATAGCGCTTAGCTCTTCCTTTGTCGGCTTGCTGATTGATAAATATGGGCGTCTTAAATTCCTTTATGTTGCCCTTGTATTATATGCTGTCGCAGGCACCTCAGGTTTTTGGCTGGATAACATATATCTGATTTTGGCGGGTAGGGCTTTACTGGGTTTGGCAGTGGGCATCACCATGACCATTGTAATAACGTTGATAGCAGATTATTTCGAGGGCTCGGCAAGACAGAAATTTCTGGGAATTCAGGTGGCCTTTATGTCATTGGGCGGTATTTTATTCGTCGGAGTAGGAGGTCTGCTTGCTGATGTGGGCTGGCGATATACTTTTTTAATTTATTTTTTATCCCTTTTGATATTACCACTTGCTCTGACCTATTTGCACGAGCCAGATCGAAAGTTTCACGCGGTTGTAGAAAATGATCGTAAAAAGAGTCCTTCCATTATTTGGTTGCTCTTTGTCAACACGATGATCATGTGGATATTATTTTTTATGATTCCAGCCCAACTGCCCTTTCAGATGAAAAGCATCGGGGTTGAGCGCAATGCTCTTATCGGTTTGGCTATTGCTATGAGCACAGCATTCTCTGTAATATCGTCATTTAATTATTCACGGATCAAAGATAGAATTTCCTTTAAGGCAATTTTTGGTATTGGATACCTTTTAATGGCAGTATCATTTGCAATGGTGTCCTGGGCCAGTACATACTGGCTGATAGTTTTGGCTATGGCATTGAGTGGCTTAGGACTCGGTATGATGATTCCGAATACAAATAATTGGGTCATGCAAATTGCGCCACCTGAAATCAGAGGTCGTGAAATCGGTAGACTGACTACTTTTTGGTTTTTTGGTCAATTTCTCTCACCAATTATTGTTCAGCCTCTGGCAAAATCATGGTCCATTTCATCTCTTTTTCTCGCGGCATCGGTCGTGTTGCTATCCATGGCAGTTTTCTTCCTGGTTGCGCGATTCAATAAAATTTGATTTTTTCTTTAAAAAAAATATTTATGAGAAATCTCACCTATTTGATCTTCATCTTAAATCTGATGCTACTTGTCTCGGGCTGTAAAAACTCTGAAACAGAGTCATCTGAAAACACGGCGCAAAAGGCGGTTGCTGTAAAATCCTGGGCACCCGAGGATACCAGAAGCATTACAGGCTTTTTTGCCGAGAGAGGTCTCAAACTTAAGGACGCGAACAGTACGGAAGGCTATGTGCTTTTCCATCCCGGCGCCAGTACAGCTACCTATTTAATGGATATGGATGGACAGGTTGTACATATTTGGGATGGCAAGTTTAACTGTATGCAGGCCTATTTGAAGGATAATGGAAATCTTCTACGTCTCGAAAGAGATCCTGATTTTCCGACGTTTGCAGCTGGCGGACAAGGTGGTAGAATTATCGAATACGATTGGGAAGGAAATGTAATCTGGGATTTCAAACTCGCCACTGAAAAAAATCTTACACACCATGATATTGAGATTTTGCCGAATGGCAATATCCTGGCGATTACCTACGATGCTGTGACTAAAGAGGAAGCAATTTCTATCGGTCGGGATCCAGCTCAAACCCCGGAAGCAGGAATATGGTTAGACAAGATTGTTGAAATAAAACCTAGTGGTACTAATGCGGGAGAGATTGTCTGGGAGTGGCGAATGATTGATCACCTCGTTCAGGACCAGGATGATTCAAAACTTAATTATGGCGACGTGGCCAAATCCCCCCGGAAATTTAATCTAAACCCGCATGAAGCACCTGCCGAAGGTCCGCCCCCTATGACAGAGGAACAGATCCAACAAATGATAGCACAGGGTTTTATGACATCCAACGCAACAGTCGAAAATATGGGGTCTGATTTTGCCCACGTTAATGCGATTGGCTATAATCCAGAGATGGATCAAATTGTGATTAGTTCGCCTCACTATCATGAGATATATATAATTGATCACAGTACCACGACGGAAGAAGCCAAGGGCACTTCAGGTGGTAATGCAGGTCATGGAGGAGATATCCTTTTTCGATGGGGCAATCCTTCAAATTATGATCGAGGATCCGGAGAAGATCAAATTCTTTTTGGACAGCATGACGTAAAGTGGATACCGCAGGGATATCCGGGTGCTGGTCACTTGATGGTTTTTAATAATGACATTCCGGCCCCGGAAAACCAAATGCCAGGTGCCTTTGAAGCGTTGATGGCAGCCCAGTCACCCGATCCGCAAATCAGTATTGCTCAAGTGGGTAACACCAGTGCAGTGCTCGAGTTTCAACCTGCAATGGATGCTAGCGGTGCCTATTTATTGGGTGATGAAGGTCCTTTCACGGCAGAGATTGTATGGCAATATCAGGCACCTGATAAATATAGCTTTTACTCCCCGTTTATCTCCGGAGCACATCGCATGGAGAATGGACATACTTTTATCACTTCAGGTGGTAAAGGTCGCTTCTTTGAGGTGGACCAGGAGGGCAATTTGCTATGGGATTATTGGATGCCGTACTACCATGATTACAAGCTTGCCGATGGTACCCGTGCTCAACCCGTAGGTCCGTTTCTATTTAGTGTCTTTCGGGCCACTCACTTCACGCCAGATGCAGAAGCCTTGCAGGGCAAGACGTTGAAGCCAGTATCTCCTCAGCCAGAGCCATTTGTGCCGGAGCAAGGGTAGAGCTAGGAGGGATCTTTTCCCTTCAGTGAGGATAAATACTCAATGAGATCCACTAATTGTGGTTCTTCCATCAATTGATGCAAATTAGCCGTCATCAGCGAATTGGCCATCGGTTCTTTTCTTGTGATTGATCCTTTGTCCAGTAGCTGACTTACACCACCCATCAATCGAAGACTCAGCTCATCTTCTGCCTCACTTTCAATGTATCCACTGTAGGCTTTTCCGTCATCTGTCTCGATGATGAATCCTTCATATCCAAACCCTACACCCATGCTGGGATATACGATCGCATCCAGAAGTGCATCTTTCCCCAGTTTGGTCCCTATGCCATCCAGGTTGGGTCCAAATCGGGTTCCTTTATCATTGACCATGTGACAGCCCTGGCAAAACTCCGCAAATACTGCCGCACCGTGGGCAATATTCCCCTTCTGCTGTGCTATGGTTGCCAGATCGATGGGAGTTGTTCCTTTATTTCTTGTGATCCAGTCAATAGCTTGTTGCTGGATATCATTCCTCCAACTTCGACTCAGGTAGGTGGCGACAGTCTCAGCATCTTTTTCATCCAGTTCTCCACTCTCAAGTGCGTCTGCCAGTATGGTCATACCTCGCCAGTCCTTACTTAAGGCTAAGACGGCTTGGTGCCTAACGATTTCTTCCTGTCCTTGATTCTCAAAGAGCTCAACCAGCCATTCTCGAATCTTTTCATTGCCAACATATCCGGCAAGTTCCAGTATTCGGGACTTCTGAGATATATCAGCCTTGTCAAATTGGTCCTTGATAAATTTATTTCCCGCGAGAGATGCTACTAATTTTGACGCTTCACTTTTAAAGTTCTGCTGCGTGGATACCAGCGCAGAGTCCCAAAGTATCAGAGCTTCATCCTTTAATTCAGCGTTGCGTATGATCATGGTCCAGGTGGAGGATCCTCGTAGGTCTGGTAAAATCTCTTTGAGTTTCATCCTGATACTGGCATTGTTGGCGATCGCGGCCGGGTCCAGACTACCCAATGCAAATTCCCTCATTTTCTGCTGCAGGGGATGGTCAGTAGCATTTAGGGCTCTAGCCAGATAGGGCTCCACCTTGGAGGGAGTCAGAAAATGCATAGCTCTGAAATAACGTACCATCTCTTCTTCAGACTTTGATCTTTCAATCAGACGATAGAGTTCAGGAAGTGCTTTGTCAGTTCTCAGTCGCCAGATGACATCCGCTGAAGGGGCCAGATCTTTTGAGTTGGTTAAGTTGATGTAGGCCGTGTAGCGATCATCTGCATGGAGATCGGACCCGATACCAAGAGCTTCTAAAAACCAGCGATCCTGTCCATCATATCGATCTGCAATCATACTCCAACTTTCTGAAGCATCTACATCTCCCAGATAACGTAGGCTAATGGCAGCTTCTCGTAGTACTTCGATATTGGGGTCTCTGCGCAACTTCCAGATGAGACTCATCTGCTTATCAACCAGGTACTGTCTGGCGATTCTCAACGATAAGGCTCTAAAGTGAGGATCTTCCTCATTACTTGCCAGGGTAGCACTTTTCAATGCATGGCTCTTGTCTAATGATGCAAGACACCAATAGGCATGTGCTTTGAGCCGATCATCCGCTGTACTTTCGATTAGCTTCAGAAGCCTTTCACTTGCTTCGGGGGCTTCACTTACTCGTTGGAAGGCTAAGTATCGGGTCGCCTGATTAACATGGTTGAGATTTTGTAATGCTTCCTCCAGATCACTTAGGTCAGGAGCCGACACTTGATACTGTACATGATCCCCAGTATAAAGGCGATAGATACGACCTCGCTCGATATCGGCCATGTTATGTCCGCCCACACCAGCGTCGTACCAGTCGGATACCATGATCGAACCATCGGGTGCGGCACAGACATCACTGGGCCTGAACCATCCGTCAGAGGAGTTAAGCAATGGGACGATTTCAGCCTCATATCCGGCGCCTGAGGGAGTCACAGGGTAGGAACGCACCACATTTTTCCCAGGCTCACAGTGAATCATCTGATGGTGAAATACGTCCGGTAGCATATCGCCCTCATATACCAGAATACCGGTTGGGGATCCCTGACCCGTCTGTAATAGGTTAGGTACGACACCGGGATCATTAAGATGCCAGTGACGCTTCGGGACTTCATCATGCATGCCAATGCGTGCTACCCGCCAGCCTTCACCCGTCACCTGATCTTTGAAGCCATAGTTGCCATAGTCCATCACGTAATTGATACGTGTTGCCTGATTTCCATCGTCATCGTTATCACTTTGCCACATGATACCAAAGGGATCGACAGCCAGCTCAAAATTGTTCCTGAAATTATGTCCCATGATTTCGAGATCACTGCCGTCTGCATTACATCGAAAGATCATACCCTGGCGAAAAGTAGTACCTTCCTCAATCACATTTCCATGCTTATCTTTAGCAAGACTACCATCCTTCAGTCGTAGACGTTTCCCCTCGTTGCCAAAGTTGAAATAGAGCTTTCCATCAGGTCCAAAAATCACTGCATGGACCCCATGGTCATGGTCCACACCCGCCAAACCTGTAAATAAAGTATCCTTCTGATCAGGTATGTCATCCCCGTCCTCATCCGTGAATACAAGAAGACTAGGACTAGCTGCCACGTAAACTTTATTTCCTAATTTGGCGATTCCCAGTGCAGCATTGACATCGGGACCTTGATAAAACACTTTGCTTTTATCAGCTCTTCCATCACCATCTGTATCTTCCAGGATCAGGATACGGTCCCCTTCATCGCGTTGTGGATGATCATGATTGAATGCCCGGTAATTTTGTGCTTCACAGACCCAGACCCGACCTTTTTCATCGATATCAATGTTGGTGGGGTTGATCAGCATGGGCTCGCTGGCAAACTGCTGGATTTCCAGGCCTTTATACGCTTTAAATTGAGCGATGGCATTTTCTGGTTTACGAGCTTCTTCTGGAGAAAATGATTCTCCCTGACCCGGCGAGTTCATGTCATCTGAACATGAGATTAGAAAGAGCAATAAAAGAGGAACAAGCAGATGGATCTTTATAATTGGCACTTGAATACAGTTTGCATTGATTTAAAAATGATCTTCATAGAAAGGTACAGATTATCAAAGGTTTTTTAAGTCCACACAAGGAATTCTCCTCATAATTCAGTAAGATTAAAATAGATTATATTGCAATAAGAACTGATCACGATTTTTTTGAAGAATTAAAAGAACTGCTATGTATCGAAGAGATTTCATAAAGACTGCAGGTGTCTCCCTGTCAGCAGCAAGCATACCCCTCTTTAATAAGATTTCCAACTTTCAACAGGATACTTTACGGATAGGGGTCATAGGGTGTAATGGAATGGGGTGGTCCAATACATCCTCACTCCTGAAGATGGATCATGTTGAACTCGTGGGTATATGCGATGTGGATAAGGGAGTAATAGACCGGAGGTTGGGTGACTACGCAAAGCTGCGAGAAAATACACCAAAGACGTACGGCGACTACCGAGAGCTTTTATCCAACGGAGACATCGATGCAGTCGTGATTGGGACACCTGATCACTGGCATTGTAAGATCTTCTGTGATGCGCTTGAAGCAGGCAAACATGTATACGTGGAGAAACCTCTAGCCAACTCCATTGAGGAGGCTTACATCATGCGGCGAGCTGCCGCCAAGCATCCTAATCTTATGGTGCAGGTAGGTCAGTGGCAACGCAGTGGACCACACTATAGAGAAGCGATTGATATTGTGCGGTCGGGCGATCTTGGTAACATTCGACTGGTGAAGACATGGGCCTATCAGGGATGGATGAAGCCTATGGAAAAAATGGCCGATACGGCTGTCCCCAAGGGTGTGGATTATAAGATGTGGTTAGGTCCAGCTCCCGACCGACCCTTCAATCCCAACCGGTTCCATTTTAATTTTCGATGGTTTTGGGACTATGCCGGAGGTTTGATGACTGATTGGGGAGTACATGAAATTGACATCGCCCTTTATGCCATGAATGCCGATGCGCCGAAGTCTGTCATGGCTTCTGGTGGAAAATTAGCCTATCCTAATGATCCGGCAGAAACTCCTGATACACTACAAGCTGTATTCGAATATGAGGATTTTAACATGCTCTGGGAACATGCCACTGGTATCGATTTGGGTCCCTATGGACGGCGCGAGGGTATTGCTTTTATAGGCAACAACGGTACCCTTGTCGTAGATCGACAGGGATTTGATGTGCTGGAAGAAAAGGAATCTCAGGGGTATAGTACTGAAGGTGACTTTCTGATGCGACAGATCGAACCCGTCAAAAGACCGGAAGATGTGAATTATCTGGACCTTCATACTCAGAACTTTGTAGAGGCCATTAAGAAAAGTGATGCATCCATTCTAAATACACCTATCGTGTCCGGTAGTGTAGCTGCTATCAACGCCCATATGGGGAATGTAGCCTTTAAAACTGGAGAGAAAGTGTACTGGGATGCGAAGGCTTCTGGTTTTACTTCGAAGAAAGCTGACAAGCTGGTAGCGGCCCAATATCACAATGGTTGGGATGTTCCCAAGTACTAGATAGGGATTCCAGCTATTTTAATACAGTCAAATTTACTTGTGATTTTATGAAATTTGGATAATGGTCACATTACCAATGTGTGCTAATTATTTGCAATACATATATCCCTTTTGGGACATTGGACTGTATGTGATGTCATGTTTTCTGGGATTTTGCATTACTCAATTTGGCTCCCGGTTTCTGTCGTTATTTCAAAAAGAAAACGGATCAAACCTTCATTGGCTATGTCAAATCGGTGAGAATCGGCCCAGCATGCTTTCACAACAGACTACCAGATCAGTCGTATTTGTTATGAAAATAGTTCTAATAGTCTGGCCAACTTTAGCTTCAAGAAAAATGGGAAAATCACCCTCGAAGTATCGTGGCTGTTTCAAATGACCATTCATTTTCATGTAGTTATTTTGCAGGTGCCGAGATTACATTCAGATAACGACCCATCCAATAGGGTAGCAGCCAGATGTCCCCGGCACTATATTCTTGTGTTCCATTGCCTCCCCTTGAGTCCAGCGTAAACATATTTGCATTGTGGCGCTGAATTCTACGTTCGTCTGGTGGTAAGACTTCAGTCGTAGTTTGTCTCCTGAAATTGTCCTCCATGAAGGAAATGTCTTTTCGCTGAGAGTTAGTAATATTCCACGTGATGAGGTCAAGAGGATGCTCCTGCAAATACCAAATCGCATGTTCAAGGTCGAATTCCTTGGTTTGGGTGAGAGCTGTCATGATGTTCCATAATCCCTCTTTTTCTGGTCGTTCATGTTTCCAGTGATCAATGATTGCCGATTCGTACTTCTGCCTGAGTTCATCAGTGAATGCGTAATTATATAAACCCCAGTATCCTACGAAGTACATTTCGTCATCTGAGTGATTCCAGGTTTGTGAAAGCATTTTGCTCCAGTCATCTTCATCCTGACCCACGACGCCTATTTCTTGCATAGGACGCATTAGGTTTTCCAGGTATCCATACGAGTCCATTAGTTCGTATGCTTTCTCACGGTATTTCTCTTTGCCCGTAAAGTGATAGGCGGTTTGTAACATACCAATGATGTTGGAGGAGTTCAGTTTGCGATCTCCTACCATTTTCTCAAATCCGTTTACATAATCAGGATGCCATCTTCCCCAGGTGGTATGTTTTCCATCATAATCGATCAGATATAAATCATTTTTCACAATGTGTGACATCAAGGTGTCAATAAGTCTAATGGCCTGCTGTTTGATTTTTGTGTCTTCAATGATTTCTGCGATCACGCCAAAAGCAAAAATATGACCAATGGCTTCGTCACTACTCGTGGTTGCTTTCCAATCCCAGCCAGGATCTTCAGCATGTTGCCAACGCTCAGGATCCGATAATACTTCTTTATATCCACGACGCTCAAAAGATCGGGAAGGAAATCCAGGAACGGGATTGATGGTGAACAAACGATCCATGGCGTCAAGTGACTCCTGCACATTAGCCAGTGCCTCTTTATCTTTTGTCACTGCATAGCGAAATGCCTGTCCCGCCAAATACATGGCAGTCCACAGACCATCATTGTCGGAGTCCTTAAGCGTGCCACTTTCTACATTTCCTCTTGTCATATTTCCCAGGGTCGCATTAAATCCGTGTCGGATATGCCTTGCACGTACTTGCTGATCGAAATAAGTGGCCTTCTCTTCCAGGGTCATTTCTTTAAAGTGTATTTGAGCCAGTCCGTTTGTACTTAAAATCAACACCGAATTATCAGGTCCCCCTGTAATATCCAGAATAGTATGGGAGGTGACCCAGCGCTCACCATTATAGAAATTGAAATGACTGTGATCCATGGTAGAAAATACGCCCTGATCGGTGCCATACCAGAATTTATTATCAATGATTTCAATTGTCTGAATATTGGTCGCGGGCAGATGATTATATTGTTCGACCATTTGTCCACCTGGCATGGTATATATTTTAATTCCCTGGGGAGTCCCTACATACATATTTTTTCCATGAGTTGCTATGGACTGAGCACCTTCAATTGCAATCTGGTTTGATATTTGGTTCTTATTATAATCATAGGTTGCAAGTCCTTCTTCTGTCAAAAGAATATATAAGTCAAGGTCATCTGAGTATTGGATGTCCAGGATATTTTCCGAAGTTTCTTTCCTATGTTTTTCTCTTCCCTCGGATAGGTAATTAATGGTATGTCCATCACTAATAACACATCCAAAATCAGAACCCATACAAATCAGATGCGCTGAAGGTAAAGAATGATATACCAGGAATGACCCGGCCCAGGCATTTGATAAAACAGCATCCTTTGTCAAATAGATAAATTGTGACAAATAGGTGGTCAGGCCTTGTATTTCAAAGTCACCCATCGGCAAGTACGTTTGGTCAGCCTGCAGGGTGCCGGGGTACAGGAATTCGCCTGCATGTGGTTGTATAAGTCCGGACTTGCTTAATATTTTTATACTCTTATTTCTATCGGATGCTACTTTTCTCAGCGAGACCATATGTTCATGGGGTAAGTAATATTTCACGCTATAGTCCTGAGTGAAAGGTTGATCAATGTGTATGGGTTGCCCTTTCTTATTCACGTTTTTTTGTGCGTGTAATAGTGCGCAAGAATTAAAAATTAGAAAAAATCCTGCCAGGTACCATGGTGATTTCATAGTAATTTTTTAAATAAATAATTGTGATTTGTTGTGATTCTGGAGGTCTCAGTTACTGCGTATGAGTAATGCTGGGGTACTCCCTGTTTTCCTGCATATAAATATTAATCCTTTCTATCGAAGTTTCAGTTAATGTGCTGAGAGGAGGCATCATATATTCCTTGCAAATACCTATGGATTTGAGAGAGGCCTTAATCGCATGAATAATTTTACCTCCGCTGTACAGATTACTATGCATCTCTAAAATTTGTGTTCGGATTTCATCAATTCGCTGCGTGTTCTGATGTAGACATGCATGATACCAATCGACAAACAAACGAGGGAAAATATTAGCAGATCCGGCCACCACACCGTGCCCACCGGCAGCTATTGTTTCCGGTAATAATATTTCAGAGCCAGCGATAATTGAAAAGTCTCCTTTGGGTCCCAGGCTGTTTATAATCTGAAGGAGATTGTTGTAGTCACCACTGCTGTCCTTAATACCAACGGCTCCCAATTTATAGGCAAACTCTACAACCTCCAAGGTCAAATTGATTTTTGTACAGGACGGCATATTATATAGTAGCAGGGGCAAAGGCACTTTGGTAATTACGCGTTCCAGATAGTCGTAAATTTCACCGGTAGACATGGGATAATAGTAAGGCATTGTCAATACCACTGCGGCCGCACCCTGGTCATGTGCAAGCTGTGCCATGGCGAGAGTGCGATGTAGAGAGGTGTCACTGATGGACACTAATACCGGGATTCGATTTCTGCAATGTTGGCAGATATGCTTTACAAGGTCCTCCTGAAGGTAATGGGGAATACTAGTGCCTTCACCTGTGGTGCCCAGTATAAAAAGTCCCTGTACACCGGCTTCTATTTGAAACTCCAGTAGTCTCGAAAGACTCTGGAAATCTATGGATAAATCCTTATTGAATGGAGTGACCAGTGGTGGAATGACACCGCAAAATTTCATATTGGCTCAATTAGTTTGTAGAATAGTGGAATGTTGTGTTTGCTTATTTGCAGAAAGTAAGTACAGGTCCGTAATTATTTTTCCGGGACCTGCCGCCATATGTTGAAAATATTCAAGTTTCTCTATTAATCATAGTACAAGAATGGAAAATTGCGGATTACCAGGGTTTATTAGTCCCCTGTAGCAGCCACATCTTGGACCATTGACTGTCTTTACCTCTGGCTCCTGAGTAGTCTGTAATTTCTAATCAGTGGACTGCATTTAAAACATTAGATTCATTTTCAACTGTGAAACTCCTGATTTTCGACACTTTGCCCCGGTGTGGGGTTTAAGTTGTAGGGAGAAAGTTGTCGTTAACCGGCCGGGAGTCCCACATATAGAGCATCATTTGGATCCGTCCATCGTCGAGAAATGAAAATGTTGGTGCCAATCATCACGCTTAGAAGGGGCCTTTGGGTATCGAATATGGATCTTGGCTGAGTATTAAGAATAATGTTGATGCTCAATTTTGCTAGCCATGATCATCCGCAAAGTTTTCACTGCGCTGCAAAATTTTATCAGCATGACATCAATTAGCGTCACACTTTCCACGAAAGATCATCGTACTTTTTCAGTGTGATAGCTAAGTATGATGCTCACATATGGAAAGTCTTGCTATGGGTCCCCACCATCTTCCTGGTCGGGTCGTGCGTGGATCCATATGAGCCCGTATATGATTTTGAAAAAAGCATTCTATTTATTCAGGGAGAAGTGTCGGGAGAGCCCGGCAGGTCCAGTGTGCGTATTCAGGAGAGCAAGGAGCTTCTAGGAAGTTACATTACAGAAAATGTTTCCAATGCCTATGTCGAAGTTCGGAAGAGTGGTGAACAGACTGCAGTATTCGAATCTGTAGCGGATACACTCGGCACCTATTTGCCGGAGGAGCAATTCATGGCAGAACCGGACAAGGAGTATCAATTGTATGTGCGTTTGCAGGATGGTCGAGAGTACCTTTCTAACTGGCAATCTCAACCAGCTGCAGTCGGAATGGAAAGGGTAAGTGCCACTTTCGATCCGGAAGTGCGTTTTAGCGAAATTCGGGGTGAGTTTGTACCCGGGCATCAGATTCGTGTGGACTGGCAGGATCCTCCGGATCAGGCAAATTACTACCGGTGGACCTACACGATAGTGAGAGAAGAGACAATCTGTCAATCCTGCTTTGGTAGTCGATACCGGGAAGGTGCTTGTCAGGATGATCCATTGCTACCCATCTCCAATCGCTACGATTACTTGTGCTCTGAGCCTTGTTTTTCATTCGAGACTACATCCAATTTGGTGGTACAATCTGATGAATTCATTAATGGTAATCGGGTAAGAGACAAGGAAGTGGGGATACTTGAGTTTGAGTCCAGAAGGCCCGTGCTGATTGAGGTCTCACAGCATGCGATTTCACAAGAGCAATTTGCTTTTTCCCGCCTTGCTAATGAACTGGGAGTGGAGAGCGGTGGTGTAAATGCAACCTTACCCGGTGCATTGGTGGGCAATGTATTCAATCTAAATGATCCGAATGAAAGAGTGATTGGTTTTTTCGGTGCTTCCAGCCGAACGACAGATCGGGTATTTGTCAATCGTAATGACATCATGGCCATACCGCTGGGTGAGGGCCTCACTCCCATGCTGGAACCACCTGCTGCCATGGAGGATATCCCGCAAGCCCCATGTGAAGGAACCAATCGCCTCAAAACCAAACCGGAAGGATGGCCATAGAGATGCCCTACATACAATCTAAACTTATACTTGTTCTAATTGTCATGTATCTTCCATTCATCGCCATAGGTCAAGCCAACCAGTTGACTGTGAAAGTGATGGATGCCGATGATAATCGACTGCTACCTTTAGCGACCGTTTTGATCAACCCCGGCGATCATGGAGAAATTACTGATGAAGACGGTGTGGTCGTCTTTATGCTACAGCAGGGTACTTATGAAGTCACCGCAAATTTTCTGGGCTACCGAGAAGTTGTACTGGATATTACCGTAGCGATCGATACTACGCTGGAAATATTGCTCTCAGCGGAAGGTGAAATCTTGCAAACGGTAGAGGTAGTAGGGAACAACATTTCTGATCGGATCAAGCGACCTATTTTGGGTGTGCAGCGATTGAACGAACAACAATTGAAGGAACTCCCCGCTGTAATGGGAGAAACCGATGTCTTAAAAGGATTGCAATTACTGGCGGGTGTATCGTCAGCCGGTGAGGCATCTAATGGTATAAGTGTGAGAGGTGGCTCGATTGATCAAAACCTTGTGCTTATGGATCATGTGCCGATATTTAATCCCACGCACCTATTTGGCTTGTTTTCTGTCTTTCCAGCTGATGGCGTGCAATCCGCTGAGCTTTATCAGGGTAATATACCGGCGCGTTTTGGAGGACGTGTGGCCTCTGTGCTTGACGTTCAGATAAAAAGTCCGAATGCCGATAAACTACATCTCACCGGTGGTGTCGGATTAGTGTCTAGTCGACTCTCGATTGAAACTCCCATAGTGAAGGATAAATTATATGTGTTTGCCGCAGCTCGCGACAGCTTCAATGATTTTTGGTTTGATTTAATTCAAAAATTAAAGGACACAAAGGCAAATTTTGGAGATGGTGTGATAAAATTGCGGTATCGGCCCACGGGAAGACATATTTTTAACTTTACGGGATTTTATAGCAAAGATTATTATCAGATTAATTTGATTAATCGATTTGCGGGATTTACAGCTGACAAGAATATATATGACTATAAGACACTCAACCTTTCGCTTGATTGGAATTACAGAATAAATAATAAATCATATATTCAGACTGTTGTTTCCAAAGCCGGTTACGATCCTCAAATCCGACTGCCACAGCCTCTCACGGGTGAAGAAGCGATATTTAGCTCCGGCATCGACCTATATGATGTTAGTACCATTTGGAATAAGCAGCAGGATAGTAGCCTCACGTATCAGGCAGGTCTGCAGCTTAATTATTACCGGAATGCACCCGGAGATCTGGATCCTGGTAATACGGGAGAAATAAATCCGTTTTCTTTACCGGAAGAACGAGCGGCGGAGACCTCTGTCTTCTCAGATGTTACCTGGTCTCCATCGCAACAGTGGTCTTTCTCGTTTGGTCTCCGCTATGCGCACTATTTTCAATTGGGTTCTTTTACAGTCAGGAAATACAGGGAAGAAGAGTCCAGGAATAATGGGAGCGTGGTCAGTGAAGAAGAATATGGGAGTGGAAAAATCATAAAGTCTTTTGGTGGTTTGGAACCACGGTTGGGTGTACGCTGGGGATCGGAGAAAACAGCGCTCAAGCTTGCCTATGCTTTAAACAGGCAGTATTTGCAAAACATATTTAATAGCACTACACCACTACCCACCTCGCGCTGGAAGACATCGGATATCCATATCAAACCGCAGAAAAGCCATTTACTATCGGCAGGCATTCAGTCTCAGGTAGGTCAAAACTATGAAATGGGAACAGAAGTCTACGGCCGCTTGATCGATGGACTATTGGAGTACCGTCCCGGGGCTGACTTCTTCCTTAAGAAATTTGTAGAGACAGATCTGCTCCAGGGTGAGGGTCGCGCCTATGGCGTTGAATTAAACTTTAGAAAGCATCAGGGAAAAAATACGGGATGGATTAATTATAGCTATTCCCGTAGTTTTATAAAGATTCAAAGTCATTTAATTAATGATCAAATCAATGACGGAGAATGGTATCCCAGCAATTTTGATCAACCGCACCAACTCAATGCGGTATATACACTCAATGATGGAGCACATCATTCACTCTCATTAAATTTTACATTGAGCAGTGGTCGACCTTACACGGTACCGAATGGAGATATTAAGATAGATGACGTTTTTGTGCCCATTTATTTTGAGCGTAATAATGGAAGATTGCCAACCTATCATCGATTGGATATGTCATGGACCATCAAAAATCCCAGTCTGAAAAATAAGCGCTGGGTAGGAGAGTGGATCTTTACCGTCTATAATATCTATGGCCGAAAAAATGCCCAGAATATATACTACGGCCCACGTACTGGAAGTGGCTTTGGGGAAGTATTTAAAAATAGTAATCTGGGGGCTTACAGGATTTCCATCTTTGCCGCACCTGTAGTGAGCCTGACCTATCAGTTTAAGTTTAGTTAGGCAGATGTGCCGTACGGAGTTAGAAAACAGGGCTGGGGTAGCGAAGAACAACGTGTGAATCTTGAAGTTGTCCTGCTCCTAATGGATACTTAGGGCAAGTTGATTAGGTCTTCATAAGGCACCAAATAGACCTTTGCCTATTCACTCCCATATGGCAGCTTTTATTGATGTAATCAGCCCAGCTAACCATACCGTAAGAACTGAAAAACCTTCACTGTCTCTTTGTGCTGTTTCCCAATTTAACCTGAGAAACCGAGACTATACGATTAGATTTTAGATAAGACTTCCTCAAATCTTGCTACGGCACCATCTACATCCTTCAACTTATCAAGTCCAAAGAGTCCTATGCGGAAGGTCTGGAAGTCGTCCGGTTCGTCACACATCAGGGGTACTCCCCCGGCTATCTGAACACCTGCCTCCATAAACTTTGATCCATTCTTAAGAAGGGGATCAGTAGTGTAACTAACTACTACGCCCGGTGCCTTAAATAGGGGAGCTGCTACACTGGCGAACCCTTTTTCTTCCAGGAGCGCTCTAATACGGGTGCCTAGTTCATTTTGCTTGTTCCGGGCATGCTCAAAGCCAAATGCCTTGGTTTCATTCATAACCTTCCAAAAAGTCCGAATGCCGTCGGTTGGCATGGTGGCATGGTAGGCATGACCTCCATTTTCATAAGCCTGCATGATCTGTAGCCATTTACCCAGATCACAGGCGAAACTGTCACTTTCCGTATTTTGTACGAGATCAAGCCCTTTTTTGCTCATCATTACAATGCCACAGCATGGTGAACCACTCCAGCCTTTCTGGGGCGCACTGATCAGAAAGTCAACACCGCAAGCCTCCATGTCCACCCAAATAGTACCAGAGGCAATGCAATCCAGCACAAAGACACCTCCCACGGAATGTACGGCATGTCCAATGGCGGTGATATAATCATCCGGAAGGATCATACCGGCGGCTGTTTCTACATGGGGAGCAAACACAACGTCAGGTTTCTCACTTTTGATTTTCGCAACTACCTCCTCAATCGGGGCAGGACGAAAAGGGTTTTCTGTACCCTCTTTTGAAACCAGTCTGGCCTTCATCACTTCATGTCCGGCAGCAATATTTCCCTTTTCCAAAATTTGGGTCCAGCGATAGCTAAACCAGCCGTTCCGGATCACCAGGCATTTTTTATCCCTGGCGATTTGACGGGCGACCGCTTCCATGCCAAAAGTCCCACTCCCGGGTACCAAAGCTACAGCCTGGGCTCGATAGACTTCTTTCAAGGTGTCAGATATGTCGCGCATGACATCCTGAAATTGCTGAGACATATGATTAAGGGCCCGATCAGTATATACGACCGAATATTCAAGTAAGCCGTTGGGATCTACATTAGGAAGTAAACCAGACATATTGTTTTCATTTTGTTAGCGAAAGTAAGCATTTAGCTGCAATTGCTCTCGCAGGTACCTAGGGTTGCCAGTGATCTTTTCTGAGGGAGAAGACCAGGTTACTTTCAGTCTTGGGACGGACTTCGCCGGGTAGAAAGGAGGTCTTCAAAACAGCTCCCAACTTCATGGTAGCCTTCTGAGATCGAAGGTTGTTTCGGTTGATTTGAAAAATGATCTCATCATAATACCGAAAGGCATGATCTATCATCAGTGTCTTGACCGCCTTATTATATTGTCCGCCCCAGTACTTTCGACCCAGAAAGGACCAACCAATTTCTACCGACAGAGTCCTTTCGGGACAGGGCTCATATCGGGAGCTTCCAATGATCTGATCATCACTTTTACTCGTCACCACCAGGGCTCGACCAGATTCCAGGGCATCTTGAAAGAACTTCTTGAATTGAGCAGCTTCGTACCGATTCTTATGTTGGTGCTGTATCCATACTTGTGGGTCGCAGGCTACATGAAATAGGGCATCGAAGTGATGCTCATGGAGTGGTGAAAGATGCACCCATTCATTTTCTAGATCAGGTTGCGGATTAAAAGAGAGGGACATAGGGAATAAAGATTTTTTGCCTCACTGAAAAATAAAAATAGTATTTTAGGTATTCTATATAATAAGCTCACCTTATTTGTGATCCTGCTCTAGGAAGTTCACTCAACAGATTTACCAAATTCTTCACGTACTACTGAGTCACTCGGTATGTATCGCTAATACGAATGCATTATGTTGAGAAACTACCTAAAAGTTGCCTGGCGCAATATTCGGAGACAAAAGCTTTATTCCTTTATTAATATTTTAGGGCTTACGGTGGGTCTTACTTCGTTCCTGCTGATCTTCCTGTATGTAAAGGATGAATTATCCTATGATGATTTCCATCCTGATGCAGAGCAGGTATACAGGATGAGTTATTTCAGAAAGGCACAATCCGGCGATATTGAGCCTTTTGCTACATCCGGGACTACCTGGGCTCCCCGATATCTTGAGCTATATCCTGAGGTGACAGATTACACTATATTGACGCATGCCGGATATCCGGGATACATTAATCGAGAAAATGTCAACGACGTTTATATTGAGCCGGATTTTAAATGGGCTACCGATAATTTTTTCCAGTTTTTCAATTTTAAACTCTTGCAGGGTGATCCTGAATCGGTATTGTCTACTATGAATGCAGTGGTGCTTACCGAGTCTACCGCAAAAAAGTATTTCGGTGACGAAAATCCCATAGGTCATAATATTCATTATAATGTCAGTGGAGTAGAAGCCATACTGACCGTCACCGGGGTCATGGAGGACCCTCCTGCCAATACACATATTAAGCCGACGTTTATCGGTAATATCGATCAGATTCATCGGTTGTATATGTCACAGTACGAATATGATTTCCTAAATCAGGCAGGGGATGCATTTGCATTTACCTACCTAAAGGTATCAGATGATCGTGTTCTCGAGAAAATTGAAAGTGACTGGAAAGAATATATGAATACTGCTTTTGCCAATAGTCAAAATAATCAGGCTGAAGCATACGATGCGGTCAAGTTCACCGCGTTGACTGATCTACATTTCGAACCGGAAATGAAGTGGGAATTGGAGTCTCCTGCAAACCCTGCCTATATCCCAATCTTTATCATCACGGCCTTGATGGTACTACTTATTGCGTGCATTAATTTCATGAATTTGGCCACAGCTCGTTCGGCTAAGCGTGCCAAAGAAATCGGTCTGAGAAAAACCTTGGGAGGCACCAAGAAACAATTAATAACACAGTTTTATGGTGAATCTTTCTTGATGACCAGTATCGCACTATTACTTTCACTGGGGGTGCTACTGTTAGTTATAAAACCCTTCAATACATTGACAGACAAGTCCTTTACGATGGGAGATGTATTGAGTCCTACATTCGTATTGATCCTTTTGATGATGGGACTGTTAGTGGGCCTGACCTCCGGAAGTTATCCTGCCTTGTATCTATCCAACTTTAAACCCATAAGCGCACTCCGGGGATTATTTGTCAGTGGCCGGGGTGCAGAAAATATCAGAAAGGGACTGGTAGTCTTCCAATTTACGGTGTCAATTATTTTAATTATTAGCACCCTCGTCGTTTACAATCAATTAAAACTGATAAATGGAAGTAGTCTGGGGAAAGATAAGGATCGGATTTTAAGCGTGCGTCTGGGTGGCTTTGGTCTGGGAGATCGAGACCAGGTATTCAAGGACCAAATCGAACAAGATAGCCGCTTTGAATCGGTAACTATTGCCAACCATCTGCCGCGCTTACCGCATTTTGGATTAATAAATCAGAATTTTCGTTTTCCGGATCGTGACAATGAAGAATTGGAATGGAACCGATTTAATGTGGAATTTAATTTTGCTAAGACTTTCGATTTGGAATTCGTGGCCGGACGTGATTTTGACCGTGATATTCGCTCGGATAGCAATGCTATTCTATTAAATACATCGGCAGTTTCTGCATTGAACACAACGCCAGATGAAGTAATTGGTACCACGATTACTGATCGGGTTTTTAATCAACAGCAGCAACAGCAAGTTGATCTCACCGGGCGAGTCATTGGAGTGGTCGAGGATTTTCCCTATAAATCCGTAACGGACAAGATCGAACCCCTGGTGATGTGGGGAACACCGGATCAGGTGGACCGAATCATGTATATAAAAATGACACCAGGTGCCTATGATGCCAAGCTGGATTTCCTAAAGGGAAAATGGAAAGAACTGGTGCCCGGGATGCCCATGGAAAGCTGGTTTATGGATTATGAGTTTGGTCGACTTTATGAAAATGAACGGAAGATGAGCCGGATTTTCCTGCTGTTTTCCGGTATCACGATTCTGATTGCTATCATGGGACTATTTGCACTCACCTCTTACGTGACTGAGCAGCGGAAAAAGGAAATTGGTGTGCGAAAGGTCCTTGGGGCAACTGAGGGCAGTTTGGTCATGTTGTTGGTTACGCATTTTCTGAAGTTGGTCGCTATCGCATTTGTGATTGCACTTCCCATCGCGTATTTCTTTATGAATAATTGGTTGAGTGCCTTCGTATATAGAGTAAATGTGGGCGTAGTCACCATTGGTATCGCCGGAATTTTTGTGATGGTAATTACATTGGCTACGGTGGGATTTGACACCTACAAGACAGCCATTGCTAATCCGGGGAGAACTCTGAGGACCGAATAGTAGCTAATGAGAAAAGGATAGTAGCCAGGTCTCCGGTATGATGACTTTGTCATGCTAAACCAGGTCATTGGGAAAATTGGAGGAGCTTTTGGGAAAGTTTTCGGGATTTTTCATTGAATTTCCTTGTACCTTCCATCAGTCGAAATAGACCGATGGAAAATGAAACACACTTTTAGAATTATTGTATTCCTCACCACTCTCTTGGTGGGTATGTCAGAGGATGGCTTGTCACAAGTGAACATCCGTGAAGTTTTGATCTCTGAAGAGACGGTCACATCTATGTCGACCGAGTATCTGCAACAAGTATATCAGGCTGTGAATCAGCAGATTGAAATTCCCGATAACCCATGGAAGGATGCATGGATCATGAAAGCGTGGATTGTCTACAATGAGTTAGAAAGAAGAGCAGGCCATGTTGCAGCAGAGGCCCAGGAACCTGTAACGACGGTGGTAGGAGAGTCCTTCATACTTCAATATGAACCACCCGATGAAACATTAGCACCCTATGCGAATCTTTTGATGGAAAGTGGTGTCATGGAAGAGGTGGTGACGGATTTGGAAAATACATTCCAGCTGCCTCAGCCTATCCTTATCCGCTTTACATCCGGTAAGCCAGGCCCATTGTATTATCAGGGCGTCATCAATATGACCTATGAGTTTTTATTGAGCAATCATGAGATCATTGCTGCCACCGGATATGCTGAGACAGAAGACGAACTTGTGCTCACACTACTCAATTTGGTAGAATTTGTGTTGTATCACGAGGTGGGTCATGCACTGGTGGATATGTTGGATCTTCCGGTTCTGGGCAAGGAGGAAGATGCGGTAGATGGATTTGCCGCGGTGGTTGCCTCCGCCTTTGATCTGGACGTTGTTGCACTCACTGCAGCCGATATTTTCAATCTCAACACTTCCATCCAGGTCAGTAATGAAATCTCACCTGCAGCTTTTTGGGATTCACACTCCCTGGATCAGCAGAGAATGTATTCAATCATTTGCATGATCTATGGTAGTGATCCGAACTCATATAACAGCTTGCTGAATGATGTCGGGATGCCTACTGAAAAGGAATCCGAATGCGTCTACAGTTTTCAGGAAATTTCAAGAAACTGGATACGATTGATTGCTGATTATATAAAAGACTAGACTGGCTCATACTTCGATCAATCAACACGATAGCTCTCTTTTCCTTCGATTTTCGTTCGCATGCTGATGAGATCAGGTCCGGCGGTAATATAAAGTGTCCTCAAATCAGGTCCACCAAACGTACAATTTGTGATCGTGTCTTTCGGTGTCATTAGATACGCTAATAATTTACCTTCTGGAGATATTACATGTATTCCAGGTTTGGTGTCCAGCGTTTCGGAGGTTCCACGAACTGCATGTAAACCCGCAGCGACATATAGGTTGCCTTCCCGATCGATACACATGCCATCGCCACTTCGTCCAGGATAGAAGTTGATTAAGGTTTGACGATTTGAGAGTTCACCATCTTTAAGGTCAAATGCAAGGATGCAGCGATTGTGATCCGCATCTGGGTGGGCTTCGATTAGGTAGAGCATTGATTCGTCAGGAGATATTACCAAACCATTGGGCATATGCACGTCCGGCTCACTCAGGAGTTGATGAAGACTACCATCAGGGTCAAGACGATATACTGCCTTTTTATTGTATTTACCGGGATCTGCCTGATCCCCCCGGGACGAAAAGTAAATACGTCCTGCGCGATCAAATTCAATATCATTGGGAGCCTGAAGCATTTTGCCCTGGAAACGATCCGCAAGAGTAGTTTTTTGACCGGTAGACATATTAAGTTTCGTGACCTCACCGGCACCTCCCTCGCAGATTAATAAGTCTCCATCCGGAGTAAAGCGCAAACCATTGGCTTCATGGGTATCAGTGAGAAAAGTGCTGAGTTCTCTTTCTCGGGGATTCCATTTCAATATTTTGCTCGTCCGGATATTTGTGAAGTAGACATCTCCATTGCTATCCACAGCGGGTCCTTCGGTAAATACGTCGGTGTCTTCAATCTGGGTCTCCAGCTTGATAGATTCGAGATACTCTTCCGTCTTTAGGTTTGCATATCGGTCCATGGACTGTAGTGCAATAAATTTTCGTCTGTTGTTCATAGCTCTGGTCTCATTTGGACATCGCATTTAATATAAGACTTCTGCAAGCAGTTAAAGTCGCATTGTGGGATGTTTTGCCAAAAAAAGTAGAGTAGCCGGTAATGTTTTACCATGAAAGAATATAAAGGGATAAAGAAGAAAAGATGAGTGCCTTACTAAATAGTCCGCAAAAGTCAATGGTTAGAGATCGCTTCCAAGTAATACAAGAAGATTGGAGTCGGTCAGCCCTTTATTTTGTCGATGCTTTGTCCGGGATATCACTGGATGACTTTGATGAGGACGTTCTTGACACTCTTGACGCATTGGGCAGTCTTGTGTTAGTCCATAGCGAGGTAATGAAGCTTACCTTAATTAAATGGACACCGGGCCAATCCAGTAAAATTCATGGTCATCCAGAGGGAGGATGTATCTTCAAAGTGTTGCATGGAGTCCTGACGGAAGCACGCTACGATACCTTGGACGAGATGAGGTCGCAAAGCATCTTGTTTAAGAATGCCGTAAACTATATCGATGACCAAATGGGATTCCATAAGGTCTCTAATCATACCGATAGGGTGGCGTACTCAATCCATCTGTACACCTATGTCAAATGATTTAGCCATTCCATTGTACCCCGGTGTCTTTCCACGATCTTGAGCTGGCTGAGTCCAGTACCGCCTCACAGACTTTCTGTGTTTCCAGGGCCTCCCGAAAAGTAGGGGAGCAAGGCTGATCAAGTTCGAGACTGTGCAGAAAGTCAGCGACGTGATGTACAAAAGTGTGTTCATAACCAATGCAGACACCGGGGATCCACCACTTATCAATATACGGTTGATCACTATCTGATACATGGATGGATCGCCATCCTCGCACTATGGATTCATCCCGATGGTCGAAATATCCCAATCGGTTTTGATCGTGTAAATCCCAACGGATAGAGGCATGTTCTCCATTTATTTCAAAAGTGTATAACGCTTTTTGACCACGAGCATACCGTGTGGCTTCAAATACCCCCAGCGAGCCATTTTCAAAGTGGCAATGAAAGATACAGGCATCATCAATATTCACTTTTTCTACCTGCCCGGTTTCCTGATGGATTCGCTCTTTCACAAAGGTCTCCGTCATGGCAGATACATCTTTTATTCCACCATTTAGCCACATGGCTGTATCAATACAATGAGCAAGCAAGTCTCCGGTGACTCCCGAACCCGCCGATTTACTATCCAGACGCCAAAGTCCTTCACCTCCCTGTGGTAGTTCAGGATTAATGGTCCAGTCTTGCAGGAAGTTAGCCCGAAAATGAAATATGCGACCCAATTTTCCCGCATCGATGATCTGCTTTGCCAATGTGACAGCAGGCACTCTTCGATAATTATAATAGACCGTGTTAGGTACATTGTGTTTTTCAACGGCATCGACCATGGGGCTGGCCTCTGCTACGGTTCTGGCCAGGGGCTTTTCACAAAGTATCATTTTCCCATGCTCCGCAGCAGCTATAGCTATATCAGCGTGCAGGTGATTAGGAGTACAAATATCGATGGCATCAATGTCGTCGCTCTTTACCATTTTTTTCCAATCGGTTTCCCAACGAGCAAAACCCCATTGTTTGGCAAATTTTTCTACACGTGCTGCCGAGCGGGAGCACACTGCCTGTAGTTTGGGCTGGTAAGCAAGTTCCGGGAAAAAATCACCAATTCGATTGTACGCGTTTGAATGCGCTCTGGCCATGAATCCAGTACCAATGATACCTATCCTCAATATCTTCTTATCCATGTTTAATTTTTCGTCCTTTTAAGATTATTCATTCCATCCATGTCTTTCCCGTACCCCGATCATGGTGGATAAAATAGTATTCCATGTGTCCTGATTTAACATCACCTCATTAGGAAACATACATCCGTCCCAGCAAATGTGTTTCATTCTTTTTGTCAGATTACCTTCTCCGTCTCGCAACCAGTAACCGGCATCTTCCACAATATGTAATTTCCCGTTTGGATCGTTCGCCTGGCAATGCCTGCCGGTCTTGTCGTGGCTACCTGATCCGAAGACAGTGCCATCATTTTGAGCGACGTGAAAATCAATAGTCCATGGGCGCAGGGCATCTGACACTTTCTTGAGTCCGGCTTTTAGAATCTCCCGGTCTTTCCAATCATAGTCTTCGGGCAGGATTCGTTCATCGGGTTTATTATATCCCAGTAGATAGAGTAGGGTATGGGCCATGTCGGCCTGAAATCCAATGTTTGGACGATCCACTGCCTCAAGTGTCTTGAGCATGGTTTTCCATCCATGCATACCCGCCCAGCATATTTCACCTTCAGCCGCCAGAGATTCATTATACTCAGCAGCTATGTCACAGGCCTTCTGAAAAGTACTGACGATCCGTGCTGAATTCCTTTCCGGGTCCTTAGACCAGGACTCCGGATCAGCCGAAGAGTCGATACGTACGATGCCATGTGGCCGAATACCTGCTTCCCGCAAAAATTGACCAATTTCACAGGCTTTTCTTACTTGTGTGAGGAATCGCTCAATGTCCTCGTCTGAACCCATCGCTGACCCTCCACCGGCTGGAGTCCATACGGGTGCCACCAGGCTCCCCACCTGAAGATCCTTATCGGCTACCTGATCCACTAGCTGTTGTAACGCATCCTTATCACTGTCAATATCCGTATGTGGAAGTGCAAGAAATAAGTCAATTCCGTCAAACCGGACCCCATCTATCTCTGCTTTAGCAGTCATGTCAAGCATCTTTTCAAAAGAAATGGGTGGCTCAGAGTCTGGACCTTTTCCTACGACACCTGGCCAGGCTGCATTGTGCAACTTTGGAAAACTATTAGGCATATTAATTTATAAATTTGAAAAATACGTTACAAAAATTGGATAAAAAGCAAAGGCGTTTCAAACCATTAAGAGCAAAGAATTAAAATATGTTTTTCATTGATTCACTCCTCTTGTCTACCTGGTACATAATTAAAGACTGATCAATTGCCAGGGAAGGAAGAGCAATACCATGAGAGGCAACTATTTGCGTTTCAATCCTGGTTCGGTCTCTCGCAGCTGCAAGATCAAATAGAAAATTGGAATATGAAGTTCAAAGGCAAATTATTTAGTCTGGCAGATGTACTTCGGTCACTTTACTAAATTAAAAATCTTTCGATGATTAATTTAACTCATTTTTATTGGTTTTGGAGCATCATCGTCTAAAGCCGTTGCTTTATGAGCATATCCATTGCATGTAGTATGGCAACGCTAATGATCGTGTAAGGTTCTTGACCGGAGGATCGATAGTCGGCAATGGCTGGAAGGGGAGAAGACTTAATGCTGGGGAAGGCTTTATGAAAATCAAGGTGAAGGGTGAATTCTTCCAATACGATATATCGACTACGGTTGGGAGGCTGAGCAGCTACGTCTCGCAGGTAATCAGGAAATAATTTAATGAAACTATTCTGTTCTCAATTACTCCGGGCAGATAACCCAAGCTTAAGGCTGGGATATTTCGATGAAGTATTCGGAAATAGCTCTACGGAGGTTAGTAACGGAAGGGTAGTATCCTTCCTCATTGACGCCCAGATGCAGTCGGTTGGTGAGGAGGATGATACTGGCGTTTCGGTCCGGCAGGCACAGAGCGTATGTACCGGTGAAACCGGTATGCCCAAAGGCTCCCTCGGGAAGGTTTGATGCAGGGATTGTATTTGCCGACATAGCCCATCCTAAACCATGACCAAAACTATCTTTCGTCAAAAACCGCTCAATGGTTGCTTTGTCCAGAATATTCGTCTTGTCCTTCTTTCCATGATTTAATAATAATTGCAATAATTGCTGTAATTCATCTGCGGTGGAAAACAGTCCGGCGTGACCTGCCATTCCCTGATTCGCGTGATAGGCATTTCCATCATTTACTTCTCCGACTAAGATCCTTTGTCTCCAGGCATTAAAATCATCGGGATTTTCATCACATTTAAACCCAAAATCAGGGTCTTCGACCATTTTTCGCTCGAAGGGATTACCATGAGAAGTGGCTGCAAATCGAAAGCTCGGATCCTCAGGTAGGAATAAGGTATTTTTCAATTCCAGGGGACCATAGATTTTTTCCTGGAGATAGCTTTGCAAGGACATTCCAGAAACTTCCTCTACCATATATCCTAATAGCATAAATCCCAGGTCGCTGTAATGTCTTTCGGCACCAACTTCAGTAGCCGGAGGTAGTGAGCAAATATATGCATAGGTCTCGTCCGATGTGGAGGCATGGTAGTAAAGTGGTTTCCAGGGGGCAAGTCCGGAAGTATGCGTCAGTAAATGCTGGATGGTAATTTCCTGCAATAGTGGCTGATCACATAATGGTAAATATGTAGCAATGGGGTCCATCAGGTTGATCTCTTTTTCACCAACTAATTTCATCACTGCCATCGTAGTGGCAAAGACTTTGGTGAGAGATGCCAGATCAAACAAATGATCGGTAGTCATGAGCTCAGGTTGGTGTAATGGGGATCCTGCGAAGTCTTGTGAAGAAGCCCATCCATATGCTTTTTTATAAACTTCCTGATTTTCTACAAAAATGGAGAGCACCGCCCCGGGAATTATATTATCTGAAATAGCTACACGGACAAGACTGTCCAGCCTCTCGCGCTGGTACTCCCCTAAAATAAATGAAGGGTGAGTTTCGGTGGATTTTTCCTTATTCTGTGCATAGGTGGATGGATCACAACCGTACAGGAAAATCAGAGGTAGCATCAGAAATATTAACTTGTTTTTCATAATTCTGATGACAAGATACTATTTTGAATGTCACAGTGTCCTAGGGACTCTGTACTTCCAGAATGGCAGTCAGTACCTGATCCAGCATCCCGTGCACTATGAATTCCTCATCTGCCGTAATACTATCACCGGAATTGATGGTCACTGTGACCCCTTGCTCGATCGTACACTTGCAAGCATTAATATTTCCAAAGGTAGCAGTGGAATAATTACTGGCGATGATCGCATGCTTGGTGCCATCAGGTACTCCGTTGTCCCAGCTACCATTCATAAAAGTGGTACTCGCAGTGCAGCTTGAGCTCACGACTTCAAAAGCACCCATATCCATATTCCCCAAGGGAGTTCTTATTTGCAGTTCCTGATGCATATTGTACATCTGGTCGACATCCAAGCCGGGTAATAATCCAGATGGTATTGGCATCCCATTGTTGATGAGTGGCGATGTATTGTGTGGTATGAAATTGTAATTATTAAAGTTTTCGAAAACTGGGTCAGTTCCGACTAGATTATTTCCCAGGTCATTAATGGAACCTGATGAAGTACAATGACAATTCTTCCATCCGGTTTTAAGCCAGTTATTTTCCAAGTTGACAGTACCGGTGCCATCGATAAGGGCCAGTTTATTGTCAGCAGTGGCATAAATCACATTATTAAATACATCCGCTGATTCGTCATTGGTGGACAATCGAACGAGCGTTGTATTGCCTGATCGCAGCGATATCACGGTATTATTATAAAAATGTAGTGTGCCCTTTCGATAATCAGCTTGTGTCCCGCTATCGCCACCATAGTGCATGATTTGAGAATTCCCGTCGCCGTCTGGTTCTATCAAAATATTGCCATAGACATGTGTCTCGTGGTAATCTGGATGGTTGACAAGCACATCTGAGTCTTCAGCATCAACCAGGTCTAGTTGTCGATTACCTCCTTCGATCCAATTATATCGTACTACCAAACCTGCTGATCGGTCTTTTAGATTATTTCCATCCGCGCCATTGCGTAGGGGACCAAACCGGTTACCCTCATAAATTATTCCTATAGCCGCCGTGTAGGTGTTATGCTCATAAAACCGACCCACAATTCCATTGTCATAAATATAGTTCTTCTCGATACGGATATCTTGGGTAATTCCATCAAAAGCGCCCACAAAAATTCCGTTGCCACTATCATGGATCGTACAGTTACTAATGACTAAATGCTGTGCTTTTTCTACATAGATAGAAGCCGCATTATTAGAATAGTTCTCAGTGCCTCCACTATCATTGGTAAATTGGTAGAAAGGCCGGGCCGATCTAATTTCAAGATTTTCAATCCTTATATAGGTCGGAATTTCATTATTAGGCGTATTGGATCCACCGACCTTTATAATCCCCCGTGGTTCATTCCAGAAATTAACATGAGGTGAAGTAGTTGCATTTTCTCCCGAGATGATGGGTTGTTGACCTTGGGGGCCGTCAACGCCAATTACCTCTATCCAGTCCTGGCTGGTGCCTGGTCGGTTGATGACCCACTTCTCATAATAGGGAGTATCACGCCAATGAATGAAGACGCGGTCACCGGGTGCTAATGTATCCCATCGGACGTCTCCAATGTTGGTGTAGGCTTGTGATGGTCCCACGTGATAGTCGGTTGCATAAGCCGTGGAAGAAAGTACGCCTGTAAGAGTCAATAGAAGTATAGAGGAGAATAGAGCTATGTAACTACAATGCATGTCTGGAATGTTTGACGTTTAGCATTCCCAGCACACAAGCTTACCTACATATATCGTTCCGAATTTACGATCTATTGTGTCTGATCCAGTGTTTTATTTATTCGGAGCCAGGGCTTCCCGAAAAGTCATGCTTTATACGCTCTTTTCAATGTCGTTTAATTATCCTTGAGCACCTTCACTGGATCATTTTTAAATACCTTATAGCCAATACCGCTGGTGATAAGCAGTGCAATGATGAAAGGCAGCGATACAGCGAGAAGGAGATGCCATACTTTTACATGAATGCCATAAGAGAATGCCGCCAGCCAACCATCGATCAGATACCACCCTAAAGGCAGTCCAATACCGGCCGCAAGTACAATAAGTAGCAAAAACTCGCGAGATAATAATTGTATGAGGTTCGTCACGGATGCTCCTAACACCTTTCTGATGCTTAACTCCTTTTGTTTTCTTTCTGCAATAAAGATTACTAGTCCGAGAAGACCGAGACAGGATATGAAAATGGCAATACCACTAAAAATATTGGCAATAGTTGCTGTAAGTATTTCATTCTTGTATTCCTTCTCATACTCATCATCAGCAAAAGTGTACATAAAGTTATGACCGGGATTGATGGCGGTAAAAGCATCCTTTACATCGCGAATAGCTTCTTCTACCTGTCCATCTAGGGGCTTTATCCAGAGCGCATAATTTTCAGGTTGGTAGGTGAGAATCTGTGGTCGAATGGGAGCATGCAATGATTCGAGATGGTAGTCTTTGATCACACCGACAATCTTACCGGTTCCATTCCAAAAATCAATTTCCTGGCCAATGGGATCATCCATGCCCATGATCTTTACCGCCGTTTCATTGACTACGTAGTTACTTGTATCTGATATAAACGTTGAGGATAGACCTCTTCCTGCCACAAGTTCCAACCCCATGGTCTCAATAAAGTGATCGCCAACTTGTATGGGAGCCACCAATACCATTTGGTCCTGATTTTTTCCAGGCCAACTAAGATCCCCTGAGGAAGAGTTAATTGACATGGGATTATCGCTGGAGCTCGTTATGTATTTGATAGCACCAGACGCTGCCAGCGTGTTGAGCATAAGCGATGTCTTGTCTTCGCCTACTGTTGTATAGAAAAGGTTATTTCGGTCGAGACCAAGATTGCTTTCTTTTACAAATTCTATTTGCTGGTT
Source organism: Saprospiraceae bacterium (assembly GCA_050298535.1). GTDB lineage: Bacteria > Bacteroidota > Bacteroidia > Chitinophagales > Saprospiraceae > JABDMH01. The sequence continues at coordinate 179,902 of JBNKUI010000030.1, read as the reverse complement.
AATCACTAATGTGCTTAGAATCAGGAAAATTGCGATAGAAAATTGAAAAATGACCATACCACGACGAACCGAAATGGAACGATCTGATTTCTTGATTTGTGTACCAGCAAGAATCTCTCTCGGCTTGCGTTGAGATAATATAAACGAAGGATAACTGCCTGCCAGTAAACCTGAAATGACAACGAGCCCAAATGCCATGAGCCAAAATGGAAATGAAGTAAATGGTATTTCGATGGATTTTCCAAAAATCGAATTAAAAGATCCTAGTAGTAATTTTGAAAGGAATAATGCGAGCGAAAATGAAATGATAGAGATCAGAAGGGATTCGGTAAGGAACTGAAAAATCAGATTATTTTTTGATGCCCCCATTGTTTTTCGCACACCAATTTCTTTTTCTCTGGTTCTTGCTCTGGCAGAAGAAAGATTTGCAAAGTTGATACACGCTATAATTAGTAGAAAAATCGCGATGGTTCCAAACAATTTTAAATAGTCTATTCTTCCACCCGTTTGAATGCCTGCTTCAAAGTTTCCATACAAGTACTGATCTGCGAAAGGCTGCAGGAAGAACTCTAGGTCAAATTCCGCAGCCTGACCCAGATGCGAAATCTTGTCATTAATCTGATCAGAGTTGGCTTGTTCGTTCAACATTACGAATGTAGGGAAGCTAACATTACCCCAGGTTTTAGACCAATCTCTATCCTTTTCAAAAACCTGCCAGGGTAGGAGCCACTCAAAAGTAATCTCAGAATCTTTAGGTGGATCTTCCAGGACGGCCCCCACCGAAAAATCGGTTGTATTATCTATTTTAATTACCTGGCCGATTGGGTTTTCTATGCCAAAAAGCCGATTGGCCGTATTTTCTGTTAAGATAATTTGATCAATAGAAGAGAGAGCTGAAATCGGATCACCCTCAATGGTTGCGAAGGAAAACATTTCTATGAAATCAGCATCGACATACATGCCTTTGCTTTCCACATTTTTTTTACCTAAGGACAAGAGATAGTCCATTGAATTGGATAGTCGGGTGGCAGCTTTTATTTCGGGGACCTCTTCCTTCATCACGTCCCTGAGCGGACCAGGAGTATTGGAGAAGGTTTGTAATTCACCCCATTGGGCGTTCGTCCGTACTCTATACAATTGATCGAGATGGTCGTGAAAGCGATTTACCTGATATTCGTCCGCTATCCAGAGACCAATCAACATCAGCATGGTCATTCCTAACGTCAGACTGGAAATATTGATTGATGTAAGTGTGCGGTTTCGCAACATGTTTCTCCACGAAACAATAATGATATTCCTGATCATGCGAGTAGTGTTGAGATTTTCTTTTTATGCTCACGAACCAGTTGAAATATAGGTTCATAATACAAATGAAAGAATATTCATGCCAATTCGTTAACTTTTTGATAGTCAATTGTATGCGGCTGTATTTTGCTATGATGTTTGTTCATAATCGGTCAGCAAGTGTCCGTAAACGTACATCCATGCTTTTCTAATAACGGGTCGCAAAAATCAGATCTTCGAGCATTAAGGTTGTACGATCTCGTGCAAGTCTGTTCGTTTGGAATAATATTAAATCGTTATGGTTTAGTAATTGTATATGACAACTAAATTTTCACACGATGGTAAGATTCAGTTATTTGATTCTTTATCTCATGTTGATTCCAGGGATAGGTTGGACTCAGAAGGAGTCTCTACAGATCTCAATGCGTGATGGTGTTTCACTCGATGCAGACATGTATGCCGCTCATGTCGAGGGAGCAGCGTCCACGATTCTTATTATGACTCCGTATGGTAAGGATAGTTTTCAAGAGTCAAGACTGGATAGGATGTTCTCAGACGAGGCAGGTGTACGCCATTATCATATCGTGATCGTCGATTGGCGCTGCGGTGCGGTACAAGCCTGTGCCCAGGGAAATAATGGAGAGGATGGATATGATGTCGTAGAATGGATCGCACAGCAAAGTTGGTCAGACGGCAAGATAGGCATGTATGGCCCCTCAGCACTGGGCAACATTCAGTATCAGACCGCCAAGGAGCAACCGCCGCATCTTGTCTGTTGTATTCCGGAAGTGTCGTCGCCCCAGACATCATACGATCAATACTATACGGGAGGTTGTATACATGTGGAGAGTCTGGAGTCCCTGAACTTTCTCTTTGGCTTTGCTAATCCAGTGGCTGCAAATCCACACTACAATCTGGTCTGGCAGGTGGCTGAAAATCTGACCATGTATCCAGAAGAGATTGGTGTGCCCATGCTCTTGATTGGAGGTTGGTATGATCATAACATCCTGCAAAACTTTCGAATGATCGATACGCTTCGTTCGACTTCGATGCCAGAAGTAAGAGACCTTCACAAGATGGTGGTGGGACCCTGGGTACACGGTGGAACCGGGCTAGCTTTCGTAGGATCATCTCTCCAGGGTGAATTACAGTATCCTGATGCGGAGGGGATGAATACATTTTATGCAACTGCATTCTTTGATTATCATCTACGGGGCCTGGAAAATGGTTGGGAGGATCAGTCCGTCTTTCAGTATTTTCAAATGGGTGAGGACGTTTGGAAGTCTTCGGATGTATGGCCACCCACTAATCTGAACTCTGCTTCATATTTTTTGTCACCGGAAGGCAGCCTCACTATTGAATCTCCCCAGACCTCAAGTTCACAATCCTTTATGTATGATCCTCAAGACCCTTCTCCTACCGTTGGGGGCAAGACCTTGAACCTCCTATTGGACCAGGGGCCCTACGATCAGCGATTGGAAGTCGAGTCGAGGGGAGATGGATTGATCTTTACTACCGAGGCATTTGAGACTCCGATGGAGTTAGCGGGAAACATATCCTTGCAGCTATATGTGTCCTCTGATCGCATAGACACCGATATGGCTGTACGGATCACCGATGTATACCCGGATGGCCGATCTATGCTACTACTGGATGGTATCCAACGAATGCGTTTTCGGAATGGTCTCACCGTAAATGATACCAGCTTCATGGTGCCGGGCGAAATCTATCCCGTTACCATTTCTCTGAATCCCATTGCATTTACCATTACTCCAGGACATCGATTACGAATAATCATTACATCCTCTAATTATCCTCGATTCAACAGAAATATGAATAACGGCGGAGAGATCCATCCCAATAATGATTTTGATGCAGTGGTAGATCCTTTGATAGCCACCAATACACTACATTTTGGCGGGCAGACTCTTTCAAGGATTTCATTACCGGTCATTAGATCTTCCACACCTACCTACAATGTGAAACCGGAAATTCGGTTTGATTTATTTCCTAACCCTACTGAGGGCTTGGTACATATACAGGCGGAAAGCAATATACAAAGGGTGGATATCTTTGATAGGGAGGGGCATCCGGTCCTGACCAGATTCTTTAATGAAAGATCGGTAAAACTAGATTTGAATCACCTCCATACTGGTGTTTATATGGTGCGATGTACGACTTCAGAGGGATTTGCCTCAAGATCGATCATACTTTTTTGATTCTACTTCATTGATTTTCTGACATTATATGTGTGGTAATAAGCTATTCTTGCGTGAAGGTATAGAGTAGGATCCCTTTGCTAAGTACGAATGACTGAATATTCAGGACTAAGGATAGAATCCGATTTACGAGAATAAATGGATTATTGGTGTACGCTACTTACCTTTACAGAGTCAATGTGTAGGTAAAATAAGGTTTTAAAAAATAATTTTTAATAAGTCTGGCAGCAGTGCCTTCAAGCGCACTGGTTTATCTCAATTTATTCATTTTATCAATCAGAAAAAAAATGAAGTGCAGAAGCATTTTAGTGGCCATTTTATGCCTGTTGGGAAGCAATGTAATCCTTACCGGACAAAGTATATTAAATACATCTTTTAATGATAAAGGATCGGGGACAATTATTTTGTCCTATGCTTCTAAGAATTACACAGAGTTTTGGAAGGGACCTAATGTGATGACCGCCCCTAATGGTGGCTTGCATCAAAAAATTGTATCCTTGTACGGAAAATATGCTATTTCCGATGCCTTTGAAATTAGTGCAAATATCCCGTATATCTCCAATAAATCAGATGATGAAGTGGTGAGCGATGACCAGGTGCAGGATATATCCGTCTTTTTGAAAGGGAAAATATTTGATGTGTCAGGATTTACAGGCGGATTAAGTCTGGGTACTAATATAGCTACGGGATATGACCCTGGCTCCCTTTATTCTTTAGGTAATGGGGCTACTACTATTGATGGACTTCTTCTATTGGGCTATCAATCTGATATTGGACTTTCTGTCGATTTACAGGCTGGCTATAGCGTTCGTAATGGGGATGTACCCAATGCTACTTTATTTTTGACGAAAGTAGGCTATGGTACAGACTGGATATATCTGGATATGGGGCTAGGTATTCAAGCCTCTGCGGATGGATTGGATATCATGGGACCAGGTTTTACCGGACCCGTTGATTTTCCAAAATCCAAGGTCAACTATAGTCAACTGTTCGGGTGTGTCTACGTGCCTTTTTCAGAAACACTTGGAGCGATAGGTAATTGGGGATTTGCTGTAAGTGGACGTAATATTGGGAAGTACAATTACCTGGGATTTGGTATATGCCTAGCCTGGTAATATGTGAACTTTATTAATTGAACAAGGCTGCCAGATACTCAGCATCAGTGGGACAGTGGTCCGTTTTTTCGCAATCACCAGATTCATTGCCGGGACATTCGCAGGCAATGGTACCTGTTGGGCCGATAAACACTTCTTCACATGATTGACATTGTGTCGAAAAGCAATCGTACATAACTTGACTAATACCCAGGTTCACAAAGAGTTTTCTATTTGTCTCTTTAAGGAGGATCAAATTAGTATAATATCCATTTGAAGTTCTATAGGACCTTCTTAGCACATATTGTCGCATTTTCTTATCAAATGATACGTTCACCTTGCTGAGCTTCTGTCCGCCGGGCGATTTTGTATTCAAAGCTTTACTGTTGATTACGACCCGCCCTCCAGAGATTGAGGCAACAGGCGTTCCTTCTAGGGTACCCAGTGTTTTAGCAGATAGGGATTTTTTATAATCTTGCGAGAAACAATATCCTGCAGCAACAATCATTAGAATCGTGAGAAAAGAACATTTAGAGAGCTTCATTGGAGGATTGTTTATCTGATTAAAGAAAAAAAGCAATATGTCGTGGTAGGCAATATAGCTACCATATGGATTGACCTTCAGATTCCATTGGCTAGCTGACCTTGTACACTTCAAAACTAATGATTTTGACACAATTGCAAAATGTTCAAATCCCCCAAAATGGTGATTTTGCCGATTCCCCTTCCTGGGTGGAGCAAGGTAACCGGTCAGTAAAGACCTTTGCATGATAGGAATGAAAGGACATTCGCTATAAAGATGTTATATTGAATTGTCCCGGATTAAAGTGTCATTCATGCAAAGGATTTCTATATCTATCTTTTCATCACTGATAGTTCTGTTGCTGTCGCCTCTATTTACAGTGGGATGGAGTCAGACTACAGAGATTGATAGTCTAAAATTACTTGTCAAAGAGCAGTCTTCTGATACCTCGAAAGTTCGGGTCCTCTATGATCTTACCTATCAGTTATTCAGTCACTCACTAGATAGCGCATTGATTTATGCACAGGAGTGCTATCGTATAGGAAAGGAGGTCGAAGATCCGGGAATGCGTTGTTCTTCTTGGTCCATTATGGGTACCTGCTACCTTTACATGAACGAGTACGATTCAGCTTCATATTATTACAATGGAGCTTTAGAAGTTACCAAGCAACATCAAATTCCTGAGAAGGCATCTGCACTTTATACCAATATGGGGGTATTATATAAGCGACAAGGTAAATTGGATAAGGCTATTGAGCAGTACTTGGAAGGACTGGCAGTTGACGATGTGAATGATCAATACTACGGTGGAGTTATAAAGAGAATTAATATTGCAAACCTCTACAGCTCTCAGGGAGACCTTGAGGGAGGCATTCGCTATTCTGAGGAAGCCCTCGATTTAATTTCTCTGATTGAGCATGAGTCCAAAGATCGATTGCATAGCTTATTGCTCAATAATCTTGGCACTATTTATCTGCAGGATTCGATGTGGGATAAAGCGCTCTACTATTTTGAAGAATCGCTGGTCATAAATAGACGGATTAATAATCAAAATGAAATAGCACGAAATCTTCACAATATCGGCACACTAAAAGAAAAAATCGGTGAGGCCCGGAAGGGATTACCTCTATTGCTTGATGCGCTCAAAATCCGTGAGCAGGTAGATGACCGTGTAGGTCTGATTGAGACACACATGGAATTGGGGACGATCTACAGCAGAATGGACGACAATGCTACCAGTAAAGTGCATTTTGATCGAGCCATTGAAATTGCGGAAGAAATAGATGACCTGACTCTGTTATCAGAAACCTATCGGGCTCAAAGTGATGAATATAACAGGCTGGGAATGCATGACCTTGCACTTAATGCACTTAAGAAGTCCATTACGTATCATGATAGTCTTCAACAGCAAATTGATCAGCAGACAAAGTTTGAAATGGAAGCCAAATATCAAACAGCGCGGAAAGATGCTCAATTGGCTGCTTCTAAGTTATTAATTAGTAAAAGGACCAATCAGCGAAATATGTACATAGCGGCTGGAACCCTTCTGCTTTTGGGTTTATTCTATTTATTTGATAGAAATAGAAAAAACAAAAAACTTTCTGATGAAAAATTGGATAACCTTAAAAAATATCAGAAAATATTAGCCATGGATGCCATGCTTCAGGGGCAGGAAGATGAGCGTAAGCGAATCGCTCAGGACCTTCACGACGGTTTGGGATCGCTCCTTGCTGCTGCACGACTGCAGATGCATACGATTCAACGTGAAATCGAGAAAATGGGAGAACTCCAACTAGTGGGAAAAACTGAGAAGCTGATAGACACAGCCTGTGATGAAGTGCGTCGGATATCTCATGATATGATGCCAAGTGTATTACTCGAACATGGATTTTTGGAAGCCATTAAAGACCTGGTTGAAGAATTGAAATCGGAGCATGGGTTATTAATTAGATATGATGTAAAAGGTAATCCGAATCTCGATGATGCTACCACCTTGAATGTCTATCGGATTATTCAGGAAATTTTACAAAATGCGGTGAAGCACGCACATGCTAATATCATTGAGCTGGATATTAATGGCACTTCCGAACTCCTGGCAATTTCAATAACAGATGATGGTGTGGGATTTGATCCTGCCCGTATCCAGTCAGATGGCATCGGATTGAAAAATATTCGCTCCAGAGTTAATTATCTAAATGGTAAGATTTCATTTGATAGTGAAGATCAAAAGGGATGTCTTTATAAGATTCAGATACCCCTTCCAGCGATGGCATAGATTGGGAATACTTATTTACGATTTTTTGTCACTGCCTCCCTTATATTATTGTCTACTTCAGATTTCATCTGTTTTCGATCAGACAAGAGGTGTTTTTTTTCCTGAAGGTCTTTTTCAAGATTAGATATTTCGGCCCCTAGCTCAATGTTTTCTTTCTTCAAGTCATCAATGCGCTTTTCGTTGCGCTCCATCTTGTCCTTGAGATTGTTTATATCCTTTGATAAGTCTTCAATTTCATCGCGTGTCGAGGCAATCTGCTCGTTGTAAAATTCAGGAATACTCACTTCAGCAAAATTTGACATTAAGTCATACAACTTTTGATACTCATCAGGGTATTGCCTTCGCGTGATAGGAAGATCTTCATTGAAATTGGCATAAACGCTCACCTCCGTGTCCGACCCCTTTTCAATGAACCTTGCATAAAAATTTATCATGTCCGAACTTACTGACTCTATACGTACTTCTTCTGCCCTTGCAATTCTATGCTTTCCAAAAAGTCCACCCATATTCATATTGACATCCTGATATTCCTTCATATAGTCATCGAATAACTCTCGGAATTCATCGATTTGTATGTCGGTGACAAGACTTACTGCGTCTTTGGAGCCCTCGTCTTCTACGACTATCTGTGTCGAGTCCAGAGAGATATTTTGGCAAAACACATTGGAATGGAAACTGGTAAAGAATACTGTAATGAAAAATAGAGAAAAAAATGTTAGGCTATTGTTCTTCATGATTCTTGTTAATTTTCTTGATGATGAGTTTGTAGGTTTCATGCTTCTTACCACTTCGGACCTTGATTTGTTCGAACGCAGGAAGGGTCCAATTGTAGTGTGATGACTGCAACAAAACAAATGGCGGGTATTAGTAGTATATTGTTACATGATATACATCCTCGGCACGATCGTCTACATTGGATTGGTATTATATGCGCTGTACCATCTGATTCTCACAGGTGAACGGCCGGTGAAAACACTGGCATGGCTAATTGCGATCTTGACAATTCCATTTATAGGGATATTCATGTACTACGTGGTGGGGATAAATAGACGTCGACTAAAATTTAATAAGAAGAGTGCCAGAAAGCATGTCAAGTCATATCACCAAAAGATTACTGCCATGCAGGAATCTCAATTTGCTGCAGACAAGTCAGGCTGGAGCATTGCAGAAGCTCAACTGGAAAGACTGATACGGATCAATTCTACTTTTGTCGCTACTCAGGGTAATCAGATAAAGCCTCTGTACAATGGATCACTCACTTTTGAAGCCATTTTTGAAGCCATGGAAAGTGCCAAGCATTTTATTCATGTCCAGTATTACATTTTTGAAGAGGGAGATCTCACAGAAAGGTTTTTAGATATTTTTAAACGTAAGACACATCAGGGTGTCAAGATCAGACTGATCTATGATGGATTAGGAAGCTTTGGCTTAAGTCGTTCCTATCGTAAGCGCCTGGACCAGGCGGGCGTGGAGCATGCTTGCTATCTTCCCATAATTTCGAAACGCATCGATAGCACTCTGAATTTTCGGAATCATCGAAAGATTGTCATTGTAGATGGTGAGATAGGATTCACGGGAGGAATCAATGTCACTGATAAGTATATTAAAGGAGATCCTGATCTGGGGGATTGGTATGATATTCATTTACAGTTGGAAGGACCGGCAGTAGCTGGCCTTAATGCGGTTTTCCTGATGGATTGGTACTATGGGAATGATAATGGAGAATTGCTGGATCAGGATTTTTTCCCCATACCTAAAAAGGTAGGTGATACGGTGGCCCAAATAGTACATAGTGGACCTGATAATAGTTTTTCAAGTGTACAACAACAGTATTTTCAGCTGATCAATCGGGCCAATAAATACGTGTATATTGCAAATTCATATGTGATTCCCGGTGAAGCTATTCTCCTGGCATTGAAGACCGCAGCCATTAGCGGTAAAGAGGTACGTCTTCTTCTTCCAAAATATTCGGATTCTAAATTGGTAGAATGGACCATACGTTCATACTTGCCAGAATTAATCAAAGCAAACATAAAAGTCTATTTATTTGATAAAGGATTCCTACACTGTAAAATGGTTCTGGTAGATGATGAAATTGCCTCAATAGGAACTGCTAACCTGGATATTAGAAGTTTCGAGCAAAACTTTGAAGTGAATGTCTTGATCTATGATGAAGATCTCACACGGGAGTTGAAAAATCATTTTCTTTCGTATTGCTCTATGAGTCAGTTGTACACGGAAGAAGATGTGAAAAACCGGGGACATCGCACCAAGATCCTGGAGGGGATGGCACGGGTCTTCAGTCCTATCTTGTAGGAAATAAAACTATGTTAGATAGGGTAGAGGTATACCCGATAGGCCCTTCCAGCTTATTAAGAAGTGAGTCAATGGAGATTGATGGGTTGGAAATAGAGAGGTCTCGGGGTGTGACCGTCATCTCAAAATATGCATAGTCCATAGGCGATTATGAGTCTGAAATGATGGTATGAATAAAATACGCTCCGGTTGATCGAAAATTTAGCGTAAGCTCTTCGCGCAGGATCATTAGGTGTGTCTTTGTGATGGCATTTAATGCGATCCAGGACATGGCTGTGTTGTAATTCTCAAATACTTTTTTCATGACTGTTGATTTTGTTCGTGAATAAAAAACGTTACAACTATACGTGTATTGAGAAGGTGGTCATGTCCTGATGGGAGATGATTATTTTTATTCGCCGGGAGGGTCAGTAAAGGCTAGATCACCCGATTTTATATAAGGATGAAGATCCAGAACAGATGTGGGAATGTCTAGAGGACCTGTAAAGGGTACAGATCTCACCGGCAAGTTGTCCCCGACTTAGCCTTGTTTTGGAGCCTCCTCCTTCGATCTCGAATCGTCAGTCTCAGCGGCCGTCAGCTACAGCATAAAACCCGATTTTTCAACCGCTTCCTAGAGCTCACGAATTTCAATATTGCGGAATTGTACCAAACTGGGAGGACTTACCCATTCGCCATCTCTTTTAGCACCATGGTGTTGTAAGCCGATGGGCCCTTCTGCAGGGATGCCGGGTAGCTGAGCTCCCTCAATGACGGTAATACCATTGAGCTCAACAGTAAGACGATCACCTCTCATCGTGATCACAAACGTATTCCATTCACCAATCTGGTGGTCTGCATGGGTCGTAGGAGTCACACCACGAAGTACCTCAGCCGGCATATCATGATCCGTACGATATCCGTATACTTCACCGGAGCCAATGGGCCAACACCATATATTGACTTGCGATTTACTCATTCCTCTTAATAATATACCCGAATCTGAGTCAGGCACTAGCATACGAATTTCGTCACCATTTTCATCAAGCTTATTTGTGCCGTCAGGAAGTACGAGACGTACATTCGGGTTTTTATAGGGAGTAGCCTTGAGACGCCAATCCACTTTCAGGGTGAAATCTTTGTACACTTTTTCCGTCCAGAGGTTTTTATCGTCCGTAGCTTCACTTTCGGCATCATAATCGATGACACCATCCATCACTTTCCAGTGTCCATTGTCCCCTTCTGGTATCTTCCAGCCCGTGAGATCCTTCCCATTGAAAAGGGAGGTAGCAGCCCCTCCCATCGAGGTGTTTTGACTGTAAACAGTGATAACGAAAAACACAAAAATCGGAATCGCGAGTAATTTGTACATATTTCACTTTGATTGTAGCACCTACAACTTAAAGAAAGTTTTCGTAAAACGAGTGATCTTTGCCTTCTAATTATGGTAGATCTAAAGCAGTTTTAATCGCTTTATACTCGTCATATTTATACAGATGTTGAACTCCCGGAATCAAATCAATCCAGGGTACATAGGGAAATCTGGCATCAAAAGATTTTTGCAAGTAATCAAGGGCTTCTCGATCCATTTTAAGTGCTCCATAAGTTTCCATTAGCAACCACAAGTCAAATCCTTTTGGTTTTTCTGAAAGATTATCTATCCATTGTATTGCCTTTTCCCGGTCACCAACTTCTGCATAAATCAATGGAATGATGCAACGGAATGTAGGGTCTTTTTGGGCTGCTAGGTCTGCTAGCATGATTGCTTGTGCCTTGTTATTCTTTATAGCGGCTATTCTGGCAGAAACTTGAAGGGCCTCCCCATACTCGGGATCAAGGTCCAATGCTTTGTCTATCCAAATTTTACTTTCATCTACATCCTTAACCATTAGTGCCCAACCATACCAGGTTAACATTTGCTTTTCATCAGGTGCCATATCCACGGCTTTCCTGATATAACTTAGTCCTTTCTCTTGTCCGTTTTGCTTTATCATCAAATACCATCCATAGTCAGCATATGCAAAAGCGGGTGTGTCTTCCTGATCAATAATTTTACCCCAATAGTATTCTGAACTGTCGAAGTTCCAAGTTTGATAAAGATTTATTCTGGCACGGTTGGCCAGAGATTCAACATTCTGAGCTATGGCTACATCAAATGGCATTAATGGTAGGAGAAAAAGAGAGATCTTAAAAAGAATCGGTGAATACGGCATAACTTATTTGTTTATCTGCGGGCTCCAGATTTATTATTTCTGAGGCCGCAACTCTGCTACTATTTTTCTATAAAGTGGATACTCTTGCAAACTCCTGAGACCCGGTTCTACGCGCAACCATGGCATGAAGGGATATCTGGTATTATAGGCTAGTTCTAGAAACTCCAGCGCTTTTTCATACATATCTAAATAGAGATACGTTTCCATAAGCATCCAATAATCTTGAGCCTGCTTTTCATCCGCAAAATTTTGAGCCCAGGTCAATGCCTGCTCCGGCTCACCCATCTTAGCATACACCATGGGTAATATGGCTCTCCACGATGGTGAGTTAGCAGCAGCCAATTTTGCATACTTTAAAGCCTCTTCATAATTTGTTTGTTCCAACGCTATCCGGCTGGCAACATGTAATGCTTCTCCATTTTTAGGGTCCATTTTCAGAGCCCGATCAATCCAATGTCTAGCTTTCGTTAATTCATTATTCCAGAGTAGTGCCCAGCTGTACCAGGTGGTGAGTTGTACGTCAGCTGGATCCATCTCAGCAGCTCTACGAATTGACTCTAGCCCTCTTTCATTCTGGTCTTTGAGTAACAGATACCAACCGTAATCCGAGTATGCAAAAGCAGGAGTGTACTTTTTGTCAATGATTCGACCAAAATAATACTCGACACTGTCAAAGTTCCATTTGTCGTAAAGATTGATTCGTGCACGCATGGCCAACTCTGCCACATCTTGAGCCTTTAGCGTTATTTGATAAGATGAAGTAAGAAGCAAGAGGAAAAACGGTAGAACGCCCTTTGATCTTATATGCCCTGATATTTCTTCGATTCTAAGCAATTGCATTATTCAAGGGGAATATTAACCGTCAATTTATAGAATTCATCTGCATATATCCCTTTTTTCAAGTTCGGTCCTGCCATAAATCGAAAATCATATTTTCCATTCGTACGTAATTTAATATAGGGGCCTAACCACTGGTAGGAACTGTCTAACGAGCCTTCGCCGAATTTTAAGAAAAGGGCCTCATAATGCATGCCAAGTGATATACGGTTGCTAATCCAGAATCCTGGAGTAAACCAATAAAATAACATACCTGCCGTACTTCTATTTACTGGGTCGGTAACTTCATCTCTTAAATGGCTATATAGCGACACATAAATTTCGGACTCAAAAGATCCTTGATTCATATAAAGGGATAGACTTGGAACTATTCCTTCAAAGGCCACGCTTTGATCTCCTCCAGAAAGAAATTTACCATGTGTGAAACCAATGGAAGGATTGATATAAACGCTACCATTCATGGCATGAAATCCTAAACCAAAACTATTTTCTAGCCACATGTCTGAACTAAAAGTCGATTGCGGAAAACCAAAACTGGGGTTAGTCCACATGGCTCCGTAAAAGGTGAGGTCCAAATCAGGTGATAAACCAATGGTTCCATAAACAACGGGATAAAATCCAAAGGCGTTTTCCTGGGTAAGGGTGATGCCAAAGGTGGAGTTTTGAGATTCTTCTGTACTGTCCACTTGTGCATTAATGGACAATGAAAAAAGTAATAGAAAGGTGAATGTGCTAACTTGGTTTTTCATGCTCTTTTGATTACGAATTATGGGTCTTTCTAAAAGTTAAGTATAATATAGAAGCTAAACAAGTGGATGGGGGGGACAGTTACTGAGCAGAGAAATGATTACATTGAGAACATACCGTATGCCAAACTGAAATGACGCGAGCGCATAGATTAGCGGCCATAATGTTCACAGACATCCAGGGCTATACCAAGCTCATGCAGGAGGATGAGGGTGAGGCTATTGCCATACGGACACGTCACAGAGAAATCTTTCAAAGGACGACGTTACAAAACAGAGGAGAAATAATTCAGTACTATGGTGATGGTACACTGAGTATTTTTGATAGTTGTATGGATGCCGTCAGATGCGCACAAGAGATGCAGGAACAATTTCAGACGGACCCCGTCATTCCGGTGAGAATTGGCATTCACTTGGGAGACATCGTAGTCGGAAAGGAGGACATTATTGGAGATAGTGTAAATGTGGCATCCCGTGTTGAATCATTGGGTATTCCTGGTTCTGTGCTAATATCAGGAAAAGTGTATGAGGAAATTCGAAATAAACACGAATTTAATCTGCAGCATCTTGGCATGTTTCATTTTAAAAATGATAAACATCCAAGGAATATATATGCTCTTTCAGGTGGAAAAACCATTGTTCCCAAGAAACATGAACTGAAAGGTAAGTTGGAGCCTAGTAAATGGTCCCGCCATCTAACGATGTCAATTATACTTGCCGGTATTGTTATAGCATTTATTTTCACATTTTTTCAGGACAAAATAAATGTTTTAATAGGTAAGGATGCAATTGAAAGTCTGGCTGTGCTACCACTGTATGATCGAATGGGCTTGTCGCCTGAGGAATCCTATATTATCGAAGGACTTCATGAAGAGATCATCGTGCGATTATCAAAAGCAGGTCTAAATGTGAAACCTTATTCGGTGATGGCGCACTATCGAAACTCTGATAAATCATTGGATTTGATTGGTCAGGAGTTGAACGTAGATGCTCTAGTGGAAGGATCGGTTTTTAGATCGGGAGATCAGTACAGAATTCGGGTTCAGATCATCGAAGTTGAAAACCAGCAGTATCTAGATGACCCTTATGAGTCGCAAGCCGAATTTGCCAGTATCATGTCATTGTACAGTGATCTGGTGGAGACCATTGCCAGTCAGATCAGACATTCATTATCTGACGAGGTACAGGATTATCTACATAATGATCAGGAATTGGATCCGGTAGCCTATGATTTATACTTAAAGGGCAGATCTCAGCTTAACACAGGATCGGAGCGTAATATTCAGGAAGCCGTAGACTTGTTTACTGAAGCATTGGTTTTGGATTCTACATTCGTGAATGCCCATGTTTCTCTAATTGAAAGTTATCTTCTTCTGGGATTTACCAGCGAGAACCCGATTGAGCAGCTGGAAAAGTTTAAGTTTCATTTAAGTAAGGCTATTGATCAAGATCCCTTTTTCAAGGACGACCATCATTTAATGGCAATGGTCCGGATATTTGAGAATTGGGATTGGAAGGGTGCGATTTCGGAATTGAAAAAGGCCATGAAGGACGCACCGAATACATGGGAGCCTTATGATTCCTATTGTCAACTGATGTGGGCCGTGGGAGATATGGAGGAAAGCGTTTGGGCTGGAGAACAGGCGGTGAAAAAAGATCCCGAGGCTCATTTTGCAAATTGTGATTTGGCTTGGGCGTATTACTTCAATGAGGACCATGAGAAGGCCAGGGATCTGGTAGCGAGGACAATTGATAAATTTGGTGAGGACTGTCCGCATCATATGGGCCTGCTGATCAACCTGGATATAGATGAAAAGAGGCAAATAGGACAATCTCTTATTACAGTGATTGACAGAATCAAGAGACAGGAGAGAAAGGATCTACCCTACTCGCTATCTCAATTAGGATATGCGTACGCTTTAGAAGGTAATGATGAGGAGGCTCGACATATAATTAGTCAATTGGATTCCACTGGAATGCCGGGATCAGAGCGAATCTACGTAGCTCTGGGAGAATACGATAAGGCCTTCGAACTATTAAATCAGGCGATTATTGACCGATCTTTGCTACAAATGTTTGTAATTAAAAAAGGTCCATGGTATGATCCCATTCGCGATGATCCCCGATTTGAAGAAATATTAACGAAAATGGGTTTAGCGGATCACCAGCTGGATTGAGTATGGTCATTCTGTGTTCAGCCCACTCAATGATTTTGGTATCACTCCAATTTTAAAATATAACGTACTTACATGAAACCATAAATGCATTAAATGGGATACTATTTTGGATCTACTCAAAAAACGGAATATCCGGTGTGGCGAACCGTCGAACCCCTTCTTCAATAAAGTCTACTCCAATCCCCGGTTTATCGGTAAGGGTCAGATAGCTCTCTTCAATAGAGAGCGGTTCAGCCAGCACTCCGTCCCAGTCCCAGTGATTGTAATATTCCATCATGAGAAAATTGGGTACTGCGGCACAAAGATGTGCAGTAGCCATCATGCCCAGGGGTGAACAAACCAGGTGCGGTGCAAAGGGCACGTAGTGTAAGTGTGCGAGATTTGCGATGCGCTGACCCTCACCGATGCCTCCACATTTTTGAATGTCGGGCATAATGATATCGGCAGCCTTTTTGTCCAATAATGTCTGAAACTGATGCGCAAGAAACAGATTCTCACCGACACAAATAGGAATGCTGGATGATTGCGTGATTTCGCGGAGGGTGTCCATGTTTTCTGGCGGTACGGGCTCTTCCACCCATAGAGGATTGAATGGTTCAAAGGCCTTGATCAAGCGTACACTAGTGGGTAAATCAAAGCGGGTATGCATTTCTATCATGATTTCCATATGCGTTCCCACAGCTTCCCGCACAGCTGCTACTGTATTCACAATCCGCTCTATTTCACGAGAATTGGCCGTCGGATTATAGAAATCGGTTTTTTTTGTCAAGGGACCAAATTCCTCAAAGTCTACCCAAAACTTGACTGCGTCGTAGCCCAGATTCTTGGACTCCAGACAAGATGCTGCGATCTCTTCGGGAGTGCCTTCATTGACTACAGGGTGGGTGTATAGGTGCAGTTTATCCCGAAACTTGCCCCCCAGGAGACGATAGATCGGAAGATTAAGCGCTTTTCCTGCCAGGTCCCAGAGGGCGATCTCAATAGCAGACAATACTCCCAAATAGATGCCTCCCTGAGCTCCTGAGAAAACATTTGCACCATTCATGCGACGCAGATCCTCAAACAGTCGGTGTACATCCAGTGGATTCTTGCCGTAGAGTTGTTCACCCAGTTCCTTAGCCAGGTAGTGAGCTCCCACGACAGCATCGGTACCTTCACCGTAACCCGTAATGCCCTGATTGGTTTCAATTTTCAGGAACATCCGTCGCTGAGATTCCAGTGCAAAGGCTGTGGATATCTTGGTAATCTTCAAGTCACTAGGACTTGATGCAAGACTTTGAGAGTCAATAGATTTAGTAAAAGGTTGACCAAAAGTGGAGAGGAGGCCTGCTCCAGCCGCACTGGCCAGGCCGAAGTCCTTGAGAAAGGACCTGCGGAGTCGATCTGTTTTCATGGCTGTCTGTGTTTATTAAGGTATACTATACTTCTGTTCTTAAGATAGGGTATTTGTTGAATTGTTAGGTGAATTTTGATGAAAAGCAGTGGCAAATAAGAGAACATATACCTTGTATTTTTGAAATTAGAAAGAAATGAAAGAAAACATATAGACCTTACGGAATTATAAGTATGGATTGTCTTGAGTTTTCAAAATGGGAATAATCGTAGGGTCATGTATAGGAGTTTTTGAAACTAGCCAACTAGTTTTTACTATTTTCAATAATTAGTAAAAAGATTTATGAATCATGAAGAATCCGTTATTTTTTTTAATCCTTATTTATTGGTTCTCATTCGTTGACCTTGCCGGGCAATGCCCGTCATCCTGTTCGGCAACGAACAGTTTTTTAGGGATAGGCTCTGGCACATCTAATTCGTCCGGAACTGCCAACACATTCCTGGGTAGAGATGCTGGTGAAAAGAATACCAGTGGTTCTTCAAATACATTCGTGGGTGCGGGAGCAGGACAATTTGGAACGTCTGGTAATTTGAATAGTTTTTTCGGAAGACAAGCCGGTTTCTTTAATACAGGAAGTTTCAACAGTTTTTTTGGGGCTAACGCAGGCCAACAAAACACAAGTGGGGTAGGCAACAGTTTCTTTGGAACGGAGGCAGGGCAAGTACAGGAAGGACAGGGCGAAAGAAAGAGAGGTGTTAATCGAATTAGAGAATACACTGGAAGACAATATCGAACGGATTATTAATGAAATAAGTTATTACCAGAATTGTAATCGTTCAAGTGAAGTTATTTGTAGCGTATTGGACAATGGACTGATATATCACGATTCATTGGACAATCATTTTTCCATGGCCTTGACCCCAGTTGCACGGAAGCCCAATTTTGTCGATTGTAGGGTATGAGTCTACGAAAAATGCCGGTTTCGATATCCTGACAAATGCTGACCTGAGAACTGAAGTCGTCTATCTTTTTGAAGACGAGTATCTAACTATGCAAAATGCGAGAGAAACTTTGGGAGAAACATTCAATGAAATTGTTAAAATCAAACATGAAAGATTTCTGCGCAAACCCAAATACAGATATGCCCCATTTATCTTTAACCATCTCAAATCTGATTTAGAATTCCAAAGCTGGCATAACTATTTATACGACACTAGGAAATGGGTCATTCTTTTTTTAGAAAATACTCTTGGAGAAACCCAAAGAGTGCTCCAACTCATCAAGAAGGAATTGGACAAGGGGTGACTTTCATCTCCACAAACAATACAACTTCAAGTATATATTACACTTTGGTGCACCACCATATTTTCAGATTCTCATAATCTAAGTGCTGGTTCAGAGTGGTTCATTCTCATTATCTTTTAAAGTTATGTTCACCCACTTTAGGAAAATAAGAAAATATCACAGTGACGAATGATTCTATCATTGTAGCGAGAAACACAGATAGCCCTACACTTTCTTCTCAGGCTTTGCCTTCACACTCAATGCTAAATTTTCCGGGGTACCTACTATTACCAACATGACATAGAAGTTAAAGGTACATGATGGGAGTCATTGATATTGAAGTTCTACTGGGCTACATTAATCTTTACATAAACCAAAAGGATATGAAACCGTGGATATTGATTTTGATTCCACTTCTCTTCGGTTTTAATTGTTTGTTTGGGCAGGATTTCAGGTTACTAGTGAACAGTGAATATCCATTAATATATTCCTTTAACCGGGAGATTGAAAGTACTGATTACCAAAGTATTAAATCCATTATGTTTACAAACAAAATAAATTACTTGAGTAGTAATCAAATATATCATGAATCAACTCTTGCCTCAAGAGCGAGTCGTGTTAGAAGTATGCGAATTGGTGCAGGTGTGGGATTCATAATTGGAGCTTTCATTGGATTGTCAGTTCAGGTGACAGATGATGGGGTTTACAGTGGGCTGGAAAGGGGTGAAAATTTAGCTCTAGGCGCAACAATTGGTTTAATTAGTGGAGGATTGATCGGTCTTGCTAGTGGGTCAGAGAAGGAGGACGAGACCAAATTTTAAGGATCGCTCTTTTTATTCGCCAGCAGGATGGAAGACGTACTGACGAGCGCTTCGCGCTGTCAGCACTAACACGAGCGCTTGCACTCCCAACTGGTATAGCAGTAGGCTAAATGCATAATCAGTTCGGAGGCATTTTTCACGGATACGTCCTCACAGTTTCTTCTTGATCGAAATCTTAATACTAGTGCAGTGTAAATCGTAGTAGTTTCTGTGAAATCTAGTGCACTTGGTTGCTCAACCAATCGACCATCTTGGCTTTCATTTCAGTCGAAAACCGATTGTAGTCTTTGGGAGCATATAATTCAAGTTGATCTTTTTTCCCATAGAGTTCGTAAACATCCATCGATTTTTTCAAACTCATCTGAACGTCTTTAAATGAAGCATACTGGTCCCAGGTCGGAGCAATGACTAGTACCGGGCGAGGAGCAATGGATGCAACCAGTTCATGGACATCGTAGGGAATATGTTCTTCGTTTCCAGCGAAAAAGCCCAACCGGGGGATTAATCCATGTAAATGCGAATATTCGTAAATCCCTTCGGCTGTTTTTCCTGGGCTATTGGTTCGAAGCGGGGAAAAACCGCAAACTGAGACCATACCCGCGATACGGTCATCCAGCGCCGTACTATAGAGGGCCACATTTCCTCCCAGGGCATAGCCTCCTACATATATCTGATAGGGATTAATGAACGGATGCTCTTCCAATGCATCGACAGCCCAGCGTACATCAGCCACCATCCGACCCATTTTTGACCAGTGGGGAAATCGATCGTAAAAGAGCCGGCTTTCTTCGAAAGAGCGAGTTCCGAAACCGATCTGATCAAAAACATAGACAGCAAATCCCGCTCTGACCAGATCAGAAATGATGCCTCCGGTCTTGGCCATTCCTGTAGAATAAGCATATTCATGCAGGTAAATAATCACCGGCATACTACCTACTTTTCCATCGACCTGGGCAGAACTGGAATAGTAAAGTTGTCCAAACGAAAGCGGTTGTCGTTCTATTTCAGCATCCACATTAGGCAAGCCTACAACACTCTGGAGATAGTCACTTTGCTGTCCTGGACCCACTGAAGGAGGTTCTTCACCCAGTGCCCAACGGATCTTTTCCTGAATGATAGGGACTTTTTTCTTCCAGGACATGGAATCCTGAATGATTCTTCCTGCTGAATCTATCAATAGATCGTCCATACTTTGCTCTGGCCATGAAAACGGGTCAATCTCTTCACCGCTAAGTCCTAGCCATTTTGAGAAACTGTAATCATACATGAGATGATTAGCTGGCTTGATCTTACCTCTTCCAAATACATAATCAAAAAAATCCAGGTACCGCTCCATATCTCTCATCGATGGGGCATGCAGCCCTTCACGTAAGTCCAATGCAATCTTGTCTTCAGCCCCTAGAAATGCGTACGCCGTGCGTGCTGAGAGGTAAGCCTGCTCTATTCCCCAGGCATTACCAGCAGATTCAGTAACGCTTGAGGTCAACATCAGGCCTCTGGGTGCTACGAGTGCCATTAGTGAATTTTGGTCTACAGGCAATTTACTTTCCCAGCCTGTAAAAAAACGCAGTCGGGGGTGTAACCAATGGGGTCGGGCCCAGGTCAACAGTGGCAATGTTTCACTATTATATTTATCTGTGGTATACCGAAATGGGTTTTCTCCACCGGTACCTCCACTAATGGGCACCACGGCTTTTATGCGATCGTCATAGGCAGCTGCCCAAAGCGCCATCTTCCCATTTCTGGATAATCCGGTCAAAGCAATTTGATCCTGATTAACAAAGTCTAGTGTATATAGATAGTCAATGGCCCGGGAAGCGGCCCAACCCCAGCGCATCAGTGCCGAGAAATCAAAATCCGGCCACCAAATTTCTTCATAGGTTTCACTGTCATCCGGATATCCATATTTGGGATCAGTGGCCGTAAAACGGCATCCAATATATCCCCGTCGCACAGCAGCCTGGACCCAGTCATATCGGTCTTTTTTCCAGGGGCAAATAAAAACCGGAAACGGACCGTCGCCGGGAGGAATAAGCAGGGTCAAATGAAGTTGTGCCTTTTGACCGGGCCCAAATTTCAATAAAATATTTTTTTCAATGAGAGAGCCGATCTTGCTTTCACTCTGCGTTTCAGCAGTGAGATTCTCTGGCGCTGGGGGAAGAGTGCCCGTAATCCAATGCTGTGCCAGCCTTTCAATTTCTTGTCGCTTTTCCTGCCATTGAGCCATAGTCTCTACCGGAATATTCTGTCCTCCCTGATCGATAATCAAGGGATCAGGAAGAAATGGTAATGATGGCATTTGATCGAAGTCAGGAGGTAGTTCACCGGTACGTTTTAGCCAGTCACGCCATCTAAAGTCTTCTGGTGAAACATGTGCGGGAGGTGTTCCGGGAAGCTGGTCACCGCTGGGCTTCGTCAAATCCTCCGGACTCACTTCTAGTAATCGTTCCAGATATTGCTTCCGGGACAAATTTTCCTGACCGTAACTCTCCTGCACAAAGATTCCATTAAGAATAAATGTGACAACGAAACAAATACCTATCTCCCTTCTTAGTATCATATTTCTATGCATGTGATTGATCTTCACTTAAGTTAAGAAGTTTGTGTCTGATAAATCGGAGCCCGGCAAATATTCTGACTATGTTATCTTTTGAGATTGTAGAATCTTCTCGCGAAGCAGTATAGCGAATGTAGGGATGATGATTCATCTTTCTAACCATTTAGAGAGACCTCCTGATCGTTTCGTATCTTTAAGATATGACCACATTCTTCCGAAGAATACGAAGTGGAGTACTTGGTGATAGTGCCACGTCAAAATACTTGCTCTATGCCATTGGAGAAATAACTTTAGTGGTGATAGGGATATTAATTGCGTTACAGATTAATAATTGGAACCAAGATAGAATAGAGCGTGCTCAGGAAGAACTCTTGCTTGCAGAAATACACTCCGAATTCCTTATCAATAAGGAGGGATTGACAAATACGCTTCGACATTATAAAGGAGTATATGAAACACAAGGCTCAATAATAAAATATTTCCCAATAGATGAGAAGAGCTCAGACTTAGATTCTATTGCTCTCTTGCTTCAACGTGCAAGCACCGTGCTTGATGCTGATCTTTCTGAAGGGACTGTATCAGCGCTTATAAATTCGTCTGCATTCGAGATAATTTCTAATAATGAACTTAGAACTTTGCTGGTTCAATGGAAAGATTTGGTGGCCGATTATAAGAAAGCAGAGGCAATGGCCATTAAATTTACTGTGGAACATTACTATCCCTATATGGATGAGCATATTCCTACATACTACCTAGAAGGGATGAAAGATCCCCGGGTTAATCTTTCGTTTCTGAGTTCAGTGAAGTTTGAGAATATTATTAAAAGGCAACGAAGATATATAGAAATTATGTTCGTTATCGCAGAAGGAGGCAATGGAAAACTGATGAAGGCTATAGACCGCATCATTGAGTTGTCAACAAATAACTGATGAAGAAATGATTAGATCTTTGCCATTCTTCGTTTCATGATCGCATTCTTTTGACGGATATGAAAAGGACTATTTGGATCCAGAGCAACAATAAAGCATGAAATCTACACCATTGACCAGATTGTGCTCGTGTGAGCGGCATACTGATTGCTCCACAGATCAATATTTGGAATGAAAGCAAGAAGCAAAGAATTGAGGAAAGACGAATCCATGTTGACCTAAAAGAGGAGGTAAATCTAGCTATTGATTCAATAATCCAACTCGAAGAGTTTTAAATCACAACGAAACACATTAGCTCTTACCTTGCATAAAATATTTTTCAGGGAAGTCATCGACCTCCCAGATGCTGAATGGAAAAGGCCGCAGGGAAGATACCGATCCCTCTTGCAAATATAGGTGGAAATAAAATAGTCTGTTGGTTGCATCTCAGAATGTAAATTCTGGTCTCCTAATTCAAATGCAAAACATACTCCGAGATAAATATCGGGGAATACTACATGTGAAGAACCTGTAAACTAAATCTCCGATTTTGCAAATAAAAAATTTAATCATAAAAAGTCGCGCCTACTCAATGACAGGTAAAGCTTTTCCCACTTTCTTCTCGTAGGCAAGTAATATGAGATCTGCCAATTGCTCGATATTGTAGACTCCTGAATTAAGTACCAAATCATAGTCAGGAGCATTTCCTGGATCCCGCTTGAAATAGTGCCGGATAAAGTCCTCGCGGTCGGCGTCGCGCTCCTGAATCAGTTTACGTGCATCTTTTTCAGAAACGCTATTCTTTTCCAGGACATGGCCGACACGTTGCTCCACTGGGCAAACAATACGCACCCGTAAGGCAGCTGCGGATTCGATGATGTAATTACTGCCTCGACCCACGATGATGCTTTTTCCGTGCGCTCCAATGGTATGAACCACGCGCATCAGGGAACGAAAGTAATGCGTGTTGCTGTGTTTGGATCCCATGAACGAGCCATACAGGGTGTCATCAATCATTTTACGACGGTGTTCATCCAGCGAAGCGAGAAAACGTTCATCGGCCCCCGCTTCCTGCGAAATGGCACTGAGGAGCTCCTTGTCCCAAACTTTGAAACCAGTACGCTTGCCCAATGCCCTTGCCAAAGTTCGGCCACCCGCTCCAAACTCACGTGAAATCGTGATGACCGGCCATACTTCCTTCTTCTCCCATTTCTGTTTTTCTATTGACTCTCGCTTTGACCACTCGAGAACCTGTTCTGAAATGAGCCGTTCAATATTGTTCATAGTGCTTTTTAATAATTTAAACACTAAAATGGGCAAGATCCTTCCCTTAATCTTGGGAAAAATTCCAATTGTTCCTATCATATTACGTGTCTGAATTTCTGAGCCAATTGCATTGCTGCCAGGTGGTCAAATTATTGATTGCACTACAGAATAATGATTGGAATTAAAGGGTAACGATGCAAGATAGAGTTATAACCCAACTTCAGAATTTTGCTAGACTTATTAGAGGATCTAAGAATGCTTAATTTTCGCTATTATAGAATATTCAACACTTGATCTTCATCAGTAAAAGTGTACTTTAGGACTTGTTAGGACCTGCAACTCGTTTTATATCTTTAGAATTTGCTGACTCTCTAGGTCGATGTATGAGTGATAGATTACTAATGATACTAATCATGATGCCATATTAAAAATGATTGGGAGCTCCATCCCCTTCATTGATGTGTATCTTTTATAGAAATGTAGGAGAGCAGGGATTCTAACCACATGATGCCACCAGTCCATGGGTGATTATTTTTGAATTTAATTGTTAATTTCTGCTTATGAGTAATCTGCTTGCATTTGTTTTTGCATCACGAGCAACCTTTATTCTACTGCTACTATTGATTTCATTCGCTACCTGGTCGCAACAAAGCCTTGTTTTAGAAGACATCTATCAAAATGGGACCTACAACATGAAAATGTTTGGCCCCGTGCGGTGGATGGCTGATAACCAAGGATATTCCACACTTGAAATAAACTCTGAGGTAGGAGAATTTGATATCGTTCGTTACGAAGCTGAGACGGGGGAAAGGTCAGTCTTGGTTTCTGCGGAAGATCTAATCCCTGATGGAGCAGCACTTCCTCTTAAAATAGCCAATTATAGTTGGTCAGTTGATAATTCGAAACTATTGATCTTTACGAATACGCAAAAAGTGTGGCGCTATCACACGAGAGGAGATTACTGGGTTTTGGATTTAGACAGCCAGGAGTTGACTCAATTGGGAAAATCTGTTGCAAGAGGAACCATGATGTTTGCAAAATTTTCACCGATTCCCACTCGTGTAGCCTATGTGAGCAATAACAACATATTTTTAGAAGACATCAAGTCCGGTCACATCACCCAACTAACATCCGATGGGAGTGAGCGCATTATTAATGGCACTTTCGATTGGGTATATGAGGAAGAGCTGTCTTGCAGGGATGGTTTTCGATGGAGCCCTGATGGAAGTCAGATCGCCTATTGGCAATCCGATACAAAGGGTGTAGGGACTTTTTATATGATTAATAATATCGATTCTATTTACTCACAAATCATACCGATTCCATATCCCAAAGTCGGTACTCAAAATTCGGCTGTAAAAATTGGGGTAATAAATGTGAATGGAGGGGATACCCAATGGTTTGATGTGCCGGGAGATCCAAGGAATAACTACCTGGCAAGGATGGATTATATTCCAAACTCCAATGAAGTGATCATCCAACAGTTGAATCGCAAGCAGAACAGGAATACAGTCTGGATAGGAAACACGCAAACGATGGCATTGGCTACGCTTTTTACCGATGAGGACGAATCCTTTGTGGATATTCATGACAACATTATGTGGCTTGAAGATGAGCAGTTTTTTACCTGGACGAGTGAAAAAGATGGCTGGAGGCATTTGTACAAGGTATCAAGAGATGGAAAAGATTTTATCACAATAACCAATGGTGCATTTGACGTAGTTCAAATCAATTGTATCGACCCTGCTGGCGGATATGTATATTATATCGCTTCGCCAAATAATTTCACACAACGGTATTTATATCGAAGTAAAATCGATGGAAGTTCGACGGCCGAAAGAGTGAGTCCGCAAGATCAACCTGGGCAACATGCTTACCAAATATCAGCCGATGCAAAGTATGCAATCCACACTTTTCATAATACTACAACACCGAACAATATCTCTTTGATAGACCTCCAAAACCATGAAAGCATTAGAACCCTGGAAGATAATCGCGAACTGGCTGATAAAGTCGCCGCTTTGAATCTTCCTCAGAAGGAATTTATTCAATTGGATATTGGAGAGGTTGTACTGGATGCATGGATGATTAAACCGCCAAATTTTGATGCAACGGAAAAGTATCCGATCATTTTTTATGTATATGGAGAACCAGCTGGATCAACCGTGCAGGATGCCTGGCAGAATGGTGCGCTATGGGACCGGTACTTAGCCCAGGAAGGTTATATCGTAGTCAGTATTGACAACAGAGGAACCCGAACACCCCGCGGAAGGGCCTGGAGGAAATCGATCTACGGTCAAATAGGAATATTAGCCACGCACGATCAGGCCGCTGCAGCACAGAAATTGCTGGAACTATATCCATTTATAAATAAAAATAAAGTTGGAATGTGGGGTTGGAGTGGTGGCGGCCAAATGACCATGAACTGTCTGTTTCGATATCCGGATATCTACAAATCAGGACTCGCAGTTGCTTTTATTGCCGATCAACGGCTTTATGACAACATCTATCAGGAGCGCTATATGGGCCTATTGGAAGAAAACGAAGCCAACTATGTCGACGGATCACCTATCACGCATGCCAAAAATTTACAGGGCAATCTCATGATCATGCATGGTACCGGAGATGATAACGTCCACTATCAAAATTTCGAACGATTGACAAACGAGCTGATCAAACATAATAAAGTGTTTGACATGATGTCGTACCCGATGCGCGCACATGGCATCCGGGAAAGAGAAAATACATCCCTACATCTGGGAAGAATGATGGTCAGATACTGGAAAAAGGTATTTCAGGATGATCACACTAGCGGGAATGAGACGAATAGATACTGACGAGTGCTTCGCACTGTCAGCACTCAGGGAGACGAGTGCTTCGCACTATCAGCACTCTTGGTGACGAGTGCTACGCACTGTCAGCACTCACGGTGATGATTACTGTGCTCTGTCAGAAACTATCACATTGAGTATTCTTAGAAAATCGTCATGGGATAATACGATTCAAAAGCTCAATGTCATGAATGCCTGCTTGGTACTTTCGCACGAATTTGACTTTACGGATTCTGGTGAGGTTCTTGAGTTTCGATTCAAGATCCTCTGCAGATCTCAAATTGGGTTTTCTTGTAAACCATAGAAGGGACCACGGGATACCCGCAGCAGTGTACCTAGATTTACCGGCATTATGTTGAGCGAATCCAGTAGTTAAATCTTTGGTTTGACCAACATAGAATCGATCTAATGAAGTAGAGTAGAGAATGTAGACATGGTAATTCATAGGTAAGTGTAGTACTGAAGATGCTCGATTCGCCGTCGCTAATCTCACATGTTAGCACAACCGAGGCGGTCAGCTGGTCTCTGTCTTTGATAATTCCTCACTTCAAAAAAGTCTGTTTTTGCAAGAATTGGCTTGGGTTAGATAATGCTGACCGACCCTGAAGATCACGCCTATGCAAGGAGTCTGGATTGGCGTCAGTGTTTTGCTATTACAAAGATCATTACTTTGAGTAATATAGAAATTGTTGATATTCTCAGAATATCAAATGTAAATGTAGTTTATTATAGAAAAGGCACCTGTAAGATACAAGTGCCTTTGCTTTTTCAGACAAGATTCGAAGCGTCAGTAGTACTGACGATCCTGATACTCCTTTCAGTCGATCAGAATGTCAGCACAATCCTGACAAGCTTCGCTTCGTCAGGAAGGGTGGAAGACTATCGTTAGGGATTTGGAGATATTGAATAACAAGATTACTCCGGCTGCTCCATCAACTAGCCTCTTACGAATAAGCGATCTCTCTGTTTGTGTAAGATTACCAACTTCTTTTCAGTAACTTCCCAATAAAGAGTTTGCGGGTGGTTCTCCATCAGGTAAATAGAAAAGTAGGATGACCCGGCACCGTTTTTTGTTACTTCCGATTCAAGCTTACAACTATGAATGGAATTAATGACCATTTAAAGTCTATGAGAATTTCGCTTTTCATCTGCATGTTTATGATGCCCATAATCTGGTTGGCAGCCCAGGAAATACCAGGCTATGTTTACTTACATGCCGATGAGCTTGATAACGGAGGAACTAAGGTGCTGGGAGAGGAATTATGGCGTTATCACCCTGGAGATGACACGACATGGGCCAATGGAGATCTGAATGATGCTGACTGGGAATTCCTCAAACCTGATTTTGATCTCGATAGTATTGATCCGGGCACATGGAATGGTATAGGATGGTTCCGGATTAGGTTGATCATTGACTCTGCCTTGCACAATTCTACCCTGGCCTTGCATCCCTTCCACCAGGGTGCCTCAGAGCTATATCTAAATGGTCGATTGATTGGTGGCTACGGCACTATTGGAAAAGATGATTCGTCCACGAAATACTTCAATCCCAAAGGGTTGCCGATTGGACTTCATTTGGGTGGTCAAGATACTTCGATAATGACTGTTAGATATGCCCATCACGTAAACACCCCAATCGCTAAAGCACTGGAAAATCATCCACGCCATCCACGGGGATTTTTCTTCCTACTAAAGCCCATCGATCGGGGTGTAGAGGCTTTTTTCTTTCGCACACTAGAAGTACCCTTCACCCTGGGATTTACCATCGGAATATTTTTACTGCTGGGAATTCTACACATTTTCCTCTTTGTGCTAGACAGAAGAGAAAAAGCAAATCTGTATTTCTTTATTTTGGCTATCACGGGTTGTGTAGCGGTCTACATAGTGGCTGCTTACGATTCACCTGCTCTCATCATTCCCGACTTTTCTTAGGGTCGGAGGGTTGGGGATCTTGTCAAGACTAATGATGCAGTTGGCGATCATGGCAGTATATTACCACATCTTCTACAAAAGACTCCTATTCTTCTTCTGGATTCTCGTAAGTCTGACATTACTGATTATCATTCTTCCATTTTGGATGAGTTTGCCCATGATGCCGGGTGAGTTAATGCTACTTATAGTCATTTTAGAATGCATCAGAGTCACTATTGTAGCTATCTGGAAAAAAAAGGCCGGAGGATGGATTTTTGGGGGCGCCATTTTATTGATGATTTGTACAATTGTCTTAATAAATCAGATTGGTCCAAAATATCTGGGCCCCTCGCAAGCTCAATTGCTTGATGGTATTGAAAGCGTGAAGTTCGTAACTCCGTTCTCGGCATCCATAATGATCCTTTACCTTGCTGTTCCACTAGCCATGTCTGCGCATTTGATCCTACAATTCGATAGAAACCGTAGGAAACTGCAAAGAAAACTCGATGAAGTGCAGGAACTTTCCCAAAAGGCTATAAGTCAGGAGAGAGAAAAACAGGTCTTAATCACCAGTCAGAATGAACGCCTCGAAAAAGAGGTAGCTCAACGCACGGAGGAGTTACAACAGTCACTATCCGACCTAAAATCTACACAGGTTCAACTGGTGCATGCAGAAAAAATGGCTTCACTGGGTGAGCTGACCGCTGGTATTGCACATGAAATTCAAAATCCGCTGAATTTTGTCAACAACTTTTCTGAGATCAACAAAGAATTGATACAAGAGTTACGAGAAGCCAATGCGGATAATAATCAGGAAGAATTTGAGCAACTGATTCGTCATTTGCTCGAAAATGAAGAGAAGGTGATGCATCACGGAAAGCGGGCTGATGCCATTGTGAAAGGGATGCTGCTTCATTCCAGAATCGGTGGAGGAGAGAAGGAACTTACCGATATTAATGCTCTGATTGAGGATTATGCAAAATTAGCCTATCAAGGTATGCGGGCCCATGATAAGTCATTTAATGGCGATTTTCAATTGGATCTTGCCCCGGATCTGCCCCAAGTCGAAGTGGTACCTCAGGATATTGGCCGGGTGCTGGTAAACCTAATCAATAATGCCTTCCAGGCGGTATCCGCTGTTGAGAACGGTACGGTTACCGTTTCCACACAATCATTGAACGATAAAGTTGAGATCCAGGTAGCGGATAATGGCCCGGGCATCCCGGATGAAATCAAGAACAAGATCTTCCAGCCCTTTTTCACCACCAAGTCTGCAGGACAAGGTACTGGTCTTGGGTTGAGTCTCAGCTATGATATTGTTACCAAGGGGCATGGTGGGGAATTGCTAGTGAAATCAAAGGAAGGTGAAGGTGCAGAATTAATAGTGCGACTTCCTGTCAGCAAAGAGTAATTGATCATGAATCAGGATAGACCGACTCATGCTGAAATCAATGTGGATTTGGATATGCATAAGTCATTAGCAGAAGGAGGCATTGGAAGACTGATAAAGGATATAGACCGCATAATTGAGTCGTCAACAAAAGATTGATAAATACACGATTAAATCTTTGTAATTCTTCATTTCATGATCGCATCCTTTGGACGGATACGAAAAGAACTACTTTCGTCTGAAGCAGCGAGAAGTATCCAATCTACGACTTTGGCGAAGTTGCCCTCCTGGTAATCGGCATTCTGATTGCTTTCAGATAATTAATTGGAATGAATGACGGAAGGATAGACACTTGAAAAGGAGATTCTGAATGACTTAAAAATAAATTTTGAAAATAATGTGTCTATTATTGGCAGTAGAATATATTAATAAATAGTGGCCAGTATTGAAGTAAGATTATTCGTCACCAGTCACAACGGTCCAGGCCCCTCTACCCCAGGTTGCCGCTAGAAGTTCCTTAGAAATTGGATTTACCTGTACGTCTGTCACTTTCGTAAGTGGAAATCCTTTATTATAAGATGTCCAAAATCCCGCAAGTTCATCCCATTTATAGATACCTTTTTCCGTCCCTACATAGGCAATGCTTTCATTAAATCCGTCACCAGCAATGCATCTGGGATTCATCGGTAGACCCTTGCTGATATTCTGCAGGTTCCAGGTTCCCGTATTATTTACCAATCTGACTGTTTTTGGGTTTCTGCTGGTCATATATAAGATGTCCGGATTGGCAATGGAGAATACCATTTGCTCAATCTCCCCAAGAGTGTTACTTGAATTCGCATATATAGTATCCCAACTGTTTCCACCATTATTAGAACAGAATACCCTGCCATGCTGAGTCCCAACATACCAATCATGTGATACGGGATGGGTTGTGATCCAGGTCATGTTTTCATTGGTGATGGCAATTGTATCCCAGGTCATTCCAGCATTGCTGGTATAAAATAGGGAATAATCGAAAATGATAAAAATACTTTGTCCCGTTGGATCTCCCGTAACTTTAAACAATCGCGTGCTAGTCTTTTTGGGAAACATGGAAGCTATATTTTTCCAACCGCATGACGACGTGAGACAATTGGTGCCGATTTGGGATTCATTTGTAAATTGGTACTGAGAATAAAACACCTTATTATCCTGCGACCCAATCAATGAATATTTTCCATCACCCCCTCTAATCTGTTTCCATATCGGACTCCCGGAAAAAAGCACAGTTCCATTATCCTGGGTACCACCAATGATCAGATCCTGGTTAGTTTGTGAGAGGTCGAAGTCAAAAAACATGGTGACCCTTAAGTCATTGTTCAGGTTCTGACAGGTTTCTCCATTAAAGCCTTTTCGTTCACATTTATAGATTCCACCATCAGACAGTCCAAAGTAAAACCTGAAATTTTGGTGTGGATCAAAGAGAATTGCTTTTTGGTCATCATGGATTCCCGTTACTCTTTTGAAGCTGGTTGATCCGGTTGAAGTCAGATCGTCTTTATATAGTTTAATACCGCCGTAGTAGACTGCATTTTGATTGAAAGGTTCAAAACGGATGAAATCAATGTAGTTACGGTCTTCCCAATGGCCGTATTTTATAAAACTCCATGATAAACCACCATCGATGGATTTAAATAGTTTCAAAGTACGTTCGAATGAATTGTCAGGAAAATTTATCCCTGCCACCAATGTGCTGGTCGAAGTAGGAAATATATCCATTCGAATGATCTGTCTGGAAGAATCAACCAGATTAAAATGGGGATTCAGATTGGTCCAATCTGACATATTGACTGTGGTACCATAGGCATTCCCTGTTTTGAATAACCCCTTTTTATAAATACTTGCATAAACTTCGCCAATGATTAAAGGGGTAAAATGCATTTCTATAATTTCTCCCTCCAGAATTCGATCCCACTCCTGATATGAGGTACTGATCGCTGAGGAGTCACTGCTATAGTGGCGAATAATTCCCTTATCAGTGCCGATAAATATAGCAAAGTCTTTATCTGGTGGTAACGGGTAGTTGGGAAAGGCTTTGTACTCAATCACAATCTGACGAACCCCGTTTATTTGAATTGGCACATTGCCCGGACCTTTGAACTTCCACATAAATTGACACCAATTTATGCCCCCGTCTAACGATTTATAGATTCCCGTCCCACCTCCAAATTGTGCTATTGAGCTACCTGTACCAATATAAATGATTTCCGGATTTTTTGGGTCCAGGGCGATGGCGCCGATCCGCATGGACGGTAGTTTGTCAGTCAGGGGCTTCCAAGATTGTCCACCATTTGTAGTTTTCCACAATCCCCCCAGGGTGGCCCCGACGTACATAATGCTGGAGTCCGTGGGATGAATGGCCATGCAATCAATTCTGCCAACATCTCCATTCGTGAGGATTTTGGGTCCCAATGACACCCATGTATCCTTTTCTTTTATAGTGTAAAGTATTGTAGCGTTCTTGACAATTTTGATCCAGCTTGTAGTATAGACAAGGGTTGGATCTGAAGATGATTTGGCCTCGGCAGTTATGATATGTTCACCACTCGCCACATTAAGCCAATTAAATTCATACGTGATGTTATTGTCGGGATCCAGTAAATCGAGATGCTCCACCAGTTGTATTTCACCATCAATATAGTAGGTGATATCAAAATCTTCCATAGTAGAATATCCTGCATTTTGTACTAAGGACCTCACCTGTACAGAAGTACCGGGGATGATGTCATCTGGTGTCTCGGGTTCTTCAAATTCCAGGCTAATGAATGGATCAGAATCACCTTCCACGTAGATGTTCATTTCGGCTTCATTATTGGAATAGTCTGCATCCTGCAAACTATTCTTGGGTATGACTTCAGCTTGTAAAAAGTGCTTGCCTCCGGTCTCTACACCTTGAGCCAGGAAGATTTGGAAAACCTCATCAGGTTCGATTGAAGGGAAATCAACGGTAGCAATTTGCTCATTATCCAGGATGATCTGGACCTCACAACTATCCACTATTCCTGCACCAACGTTCTGGATATCTATAAAAATGTCAAAATACACGCCTTGAGCTAAAGGTTCTGATGTAGCCAATTGGGTGATGGTTAGATCTCCTCTTACATTAAATGGATATTCTGCCCCTTCTTGGTATCGATCGCCTCTTAATATGGTCAGTGTTGATCCAAGATGGCTTGTCATGAGTGCCACTCCATCATTGCTAAGACCGTCACTCTCCGGATTTGTTCTCATGGTAATATGTACGCTGCCGTGATTCTCAAATGCGCTGTTGATGTCTTCATTTCGGATACCATTGACAAAGGTGTTGTCAACCACGACTTCACCAAAATTGACAAAAGAGCCCCCTTGTATATTCAAAATTCCATCTTGCTGAATACCCATCGTGAGGGCCTGCTCTCCGATCGCGATCTCCCCATAATTCAGGATGTCTCCTCCTTCATTGTACATGCCAAAACCAATCGAATTGCTGATGTTAATTGACGATGCCATATCATCCAGGTTTTGCAATTCCGATTGCACATTGTGAATAGCATTTCCCCGAATATTGTCCATCTTGATCTGTCCAAAATTTTGGATAACACTCAGATTAATGTTTTGAAGGCCGTGGCCCAATGTATTAGCAATTGTAATGGTACCATGATTAAAAATGCTTCCCTGGTTATTGACCAGGCCAAACTCTACCATTTGATTGGCATCGATCAACAAATTAACCTCATCATCCAAGGTTAGTTGGCCTGAATTCTGGAGTTGTCTGACGGTAATAACTATATCTGCAAGAACGGTCGAATTTTCAGGTATGATTACCATGTCGCCCGGACCGGGCAAACCCGGATCCCAGTTCGATGGTTCGCTCCATAGACTATTGACTTCGCCTGTCCAAATTACATTTTGGGCGCCGACCCCAGTGCTGAAGGAGGCAAAAAGTAACAAGATAAGGATTGATCTTTTCATAGTAAATTGGTTCTTTATCAGTTTTCTTACCAAAAGACAGGGAGTGATAGGGAAAAGCATATATAGATCTGCCTGTCCAGGTGAAATGGACTAAAGGAACTCGAAAGGATATTTCCCGATTGACTTGATTAATTCCTGGTTAAATGGGCGGTGGTATCACGTTCTTTTTCCGCTGCTTCTAGTTCAGCTTCTAACCGATCACAAGCCGTCTTCAATCGTGCATTTTTTTCGATGATTTCCTGCAGTGCTTTGGTTAATACCACTGTGAGCCGGCTATAATCCATGGATTTATAACCGTCTTCTGCAGTATGGATCAGTTCCGGGTAGATCTCCTCTACTTCCTGTGCAATAAAACCGATTTGCTCACGGTCATTAAAATGCCGGTCTGGAAATTCTTCCTGTCTCCATTTATAGCGGACTGGTCGAAGTTGTCTTACCGATGCTAACGTATTCTCCAGATTTTTGATGCTTTTTTTAAGTCGTCGGTCTGAGGAACATGCCATAGCTGAACCAGTAATAATACCAGTCGCTTTGATGCTACCCGATACACTTAGGGTGGCTTGTGGAAGATTGCAATTGATCCCAATCCGATCGCCCGAAAAAGTGCCATATAGAAGGGGAATCGAGCTTGAGGAATTTTCAATCCATAGAGTTCTGCTAATAGAGGTTTCATCTTTTGCCGCTGAATTTCCTAGTATGATATTATTGAATCCCCATACTCTTTTTGCGGCAGAGTTACCCAAATACACATTGTTCCCACCGGAAGTATAGAATGCAATCCCGGATCCGAGATGAATGCTTCGATTCATATTATTGGGATTATCTAGATTGCCAAAGGTGCTCTCATATCCAACAGAAACATTGTTCGATCCGTTTACATTGGTACCACTTCTGCCACCAATACAGGTATTCCCATTGCCTAACATTCGAAAACCAGCAGAGTGGCCAAATCCACAATTGTTTTGTATTGAGACATCAGAGAATTGTGTAAGTGAAAAATCACCAATGGCCGTATTTCGACTTCCACTTTTAATGCTTAAAGCACTATTGCCGACAGCTGTATTGTAAAATGCAAAATCTGCTGTGTCCAGGGCAGAACTGCCAAAAACTGTATTGTATTTACCATTATTTAGAAGCCTGGCAGCGTGAGTTCCTAAAACAGTATTATATGCATCCGGTGTATATGCAAGAGCAACACCGGAATTGTATCCCACAACTAAAGTAGTGGGATCTGCAGCCAAATGAATCTTTAGTTTTCCATTTATTCGGGAGACACCCATTGCATCGAGTTGTTGACCCATTGACCTGGTGCAGGATAAAATGGCAATCAGCAGCACGATCGTCACTTGATGAAATTCAAACAATTTGATCATGATATAGATCCTTTAGTAATTAACTATCAAAATAGATTAGGCATTTTTCGATTTCTTATCATTGTGCACATCTTGTCTTCTTAATTTATCAAGTGTAGTGACTTCTATGACACACTTTCATTGGTCATCGGGATGCCTTTCCCGAGTACAGACATGTCACGCAATTGGCCCACCATCAAATGACATCTCGAACGGCCCATAAGTGTAACCCAAATCACCCGAGGTTACAACAACGGCTTCCTCAGGAGACCATGACAGCGAAAACCCGGGTTTGGAACGATTAAATTTTATAATATTGATCATGTTTTCGATACCTTTTGCTGGAGGAAATCCCGGAAAAAACTTAATGGCATCTTTGTCCCAATAGGGGACTATTTTTTCAACTTCGTCACCTTTGGTTGCAGCTGCCCATGCCTGATTGATTTTTAGTAACTCTGCTTCTGCATTATTTAGGGCCTGTGCCAACCCAATGATGCAAAAAGTGAGAGAAATAAATAAGAGACTTAATTTACAGGTCATGAAAATTTATGGTTTTTTATTTATTAGCATTCTTGAATATTATTTGATGTGGGCGCATTATTTAACTAAATCCAAACGAACTAATAGATTATCATGTAGGTTTTTCAGATCACTATAATTCTGATCAAGTTCTGATAACACCTGAGTCAGCACAACAGTCAACCGGCTGTAATCCAAGGATCTAAATCCCACCTGATCAGCATAAACTAGTTCTGGAAATACTTCCTCTACTTCCTGAGCAATAAAACCTGATTGCATTGTTTCAGGATCTTGGATTTTTGGAATAGTGTTCCTTTTCCAGCGGTATTTTATGGGTCTAAGTACTTGAAATTTTCTAAGCACGGACTCAAGGTTTCTGACTTTATATTTAAATCGTTTGTCCGATGAGCAGGCTGTGGTTAGTTGAGTAATTGCAGTAGCCATAATATCGCCTGATACGCTGAGGGTCGCAGTTGGGTTCTTGCAGTTTATTCCAATTCGGTCCGATTCAAAATCTCCGAAGATCAGCGGCGTAGTGCTGGAAGAATTTTCAATCCATAACATATTGCTATCCGGGAGCTGATTGATGGCAGCTTGATATCCGATAATGATATT
This sequence comes from Saprospiraceae bacterium, assembly GCA_050298535.1. Taxonomy (GTDB): domain Bacteria; phylum Bacteroidota; class Bacteroidia; order Chitinophagales; family Saprospiraceae; genus JABDMH01. The sequence continues at coordinate 143,459 of JBNKUI010000030.1, read as the reverse complement.
ATTACTCCCCTGGTTATTTCGGGCAGCATTTTCACCAATGATGACATTCTTGTCTCCACTATTGACTCTTCCAGCCGAATGTCCAATAATAACATTCTCACTACCCTCAGTCCTTTCCAGTCCGCAAGCTTGTCCTATTAGTAAATTTAAATTTCCAAATTGCATGTCACGGCCTGCTTGCGAACCCAAAAAAGTGTTGGCAAAGCCTTGTTCCAGATTGACTCCACTATTGTATCCAAAGGAAGAATTAGTAATATTACCATATAGATGCTGTAGGCTAAGGCTACCCACTGCTGTGTTGGAATGTGTTTCACACCGGTTGAGTGACTGGTAGCCGCTAGCTGTATTAAGAGTGGCTAGTATATTAAATAGAAGGGCTCCACTCCCTAATCCAGTATTATGGCACGCTCCTGTTGATTGATTTCCTGCGTAATAACCCACGTATGAATTTTGGATTTCTAGTGAATCCCCATTAAACCCTGCACCTAAACCAATTGATAAATTGTTGTTATTCGTCATTTTTGCCAAGTCCAGTATACCTGTTATTTTGCTGTCTCCATCTACAATCAGTTCTTGGGCACTAGTGTATTCAGTGAATAATGGATTCAGAAAAAAGGAAAGAATAATAATAGTGTTAGTGTCAATTTTCACTTTAGAAATATTTTATATGTTCCCACCTACTTGAAATATTGGTTTCTCTAATTATTAAGCTATTATTGTATAATCTGAATTACGGCAATCCTCACATAAAAGACAATGCACCAGATAGAGGCTGTTTAGCAAAATAGTCCGATAAAGGCATTGAGTTTTAAGTAGAGGTTTTATAACAATTCAAATTTATTTTTATTTTTCATTGGGCATTGTATTTAGTGGGGCATCCATATTGGACGTTGCCTCCAATAAGGCTATTCTTGCCCCAATTTTCTGGTACCGTTCCCTTAGTTGTTGGTTTTCTGTTATAATTTCCTGAATTGCTTTCGTCAGAATCACAGTCATCCGGCTATAATCAAGGGCCTTATATCCGTCCTCACCAGTAAGTACCAGTCCAGGCAAGATCTTTTCAATTTCCTGGGCTATGAACCCGATTTCCTGCTCCTCCGGAAATTCTATCTCGGGGAATGCTTCTTTGCGCCAGTGATAGCGGACAGGCCGCAGCTTCATGACCAATTTCGACAGTTCTTTCAGATCAACAATGTTGGTCTTGAGGCGCCTATCTGAAAAGCAGGTAGTGGCTTGATTCATTTCGATGAGACCAATGGCTTTAATGTCACCATTTACACTGAGTGCTGCCTGCGGATTCGTGCATTTGATCCCGACCCGGTTACTGACAAAATCACCATAGATCAGGGGGATGGAACTGGATGAACTTTCAATCCACAGAGTATTATCAACATTAGTAAGATCGCTGCCCGCTTCAAAACCCAGGATGATGTTATTGCTCCCTTGCAGATTTCGTCCTGCTCCATAACCTAGGACGACATTGTTAGATCCATTGTTGATCAACATAGCTGAGTCACCTACAATCACATTGTTGCTCCCATTGGTTCCCAATAGCCTGCAAGCATGCCCAATGAATACATTGTTATCCCCCGTTTGAAGATCTCGAGCGGCTTGGGATCCTATAAAGGTATTCCAGCGCCCGGTCGTATTGCTATAACCTGCCTGAAACCCCAAAGCACTATTTTCGATGCCGGTTGTAATGTTTGTCAGGGCTAATGCACCTGCTGCCGTATTATAGCTGGACGTAGTTCCGTTAAATCCGGTCCAATATAGCGCCAGATAGCCGATCGCAGTGTGATGACTACCTGTTTGATTGTAGTACAATGCATTTGCACCATTCACAGTATTGAATTTTCCAGTCGTATTAAAGTGACCGGCATTATATCCTACAAAAGTATTGTTGCGAAATTCTGACTCATTTTCGAAGTTTCCCGCACCCTCTCCGATAGCCAGTGAAGTAACGTCAAGCGGATAGGATATTTCCAACCTGCCCCTGATTTTGGCATCACCTTCGATATCCAGGATCTGCCCTGAAATAGATACACACCAGCATTGGAGAGCAATCAGAATAGATACCAGCTTAATAAATCGATCAAGTGTTTTTCTGGTCATGGAGTTAAAAATAAAAGCTTGACGAATTGAAGTTTCATAGGGTATCAATTAGTTTATTCTCACAAGGTCCGCTCCATTTCTGACAGGCAATTATACAATAGGTTCTCGCTGTGCGTACGCAAGTTTCCAGCTTACTCATAACTGAGTTACTATTTCTTTTGTCGTATATTCCGCCACAATCAATTGTATGTTTCTTCTTCTCTGGCTGACAGTTCCGCATGCGTTATCAATACTCTAAGATTATTTTTTCCATAAAGATTAATCATCTCTTACTGCAAGCACAACAGCAATGAGTATTTGGTAACATTCGGAGATGATTTGATATTTGAGGGACTTATTAATAGATATGTCTGCCTCGGCGACACATCAATAAATCTGCTTATTTCGAAAGAAATGCTCAGCAATAAGTATTGAAATCCTTATAGGAATTCATGCTCTCATGATGAGAATATGTCTTCAGGACCAAATAATAATTGAACAATACCGATTCCTAGACGGAGAAGTGCTTTTTGTACTTTTTCTATAACTTTATTAGATGATCAGGTTGGTTGCATTATTTTTTCTGCTAATCTTTATAGTTTTTCCTTATAAAGTTCATACACAGGAATTTACATATGCGCTTTTTGATACACAAGATGGGTTGCCTTCTGCTACTATCACAGCAATAGCCGAAGATAAAGCAGGTCGGTTATGGATCGGGACCGATGCCGGGTTGGTTCGGTACAATGGTTATGAGTTTCAGGATTTCTATGATAATCCCACGTATCATTTGGGTAAAGTGAATACACTTGCTGTAGATAGTTCCGGAAGGATCTGGGTGGGAAACAATGCCGGATTATCCGTTTTCAGTGATAATGCTTTTCATCCCATCACCAATGAGGGACTGGATTCTACCTCAATCCAGAGATTAATTGTAAATCAGAATCAAGAGGTTTTTATTGCTACAAACAATCATTTGTTTGAAATCAAGGGTATCCACGAGGATTCACTTCATGTTGTTCGATTTGACGTGGAGGGCGTTTTGGATATTACCGAGGGACTTAATGGTGAAATTTTGCTCGGGACTACCACTGGTCTAAAGCAAGTTATAAACCATAATATCGAGCCTGTAATAGATGATGAAGACATTAATCATGAGGATATAGTCGATATACTACCTTATAAAGAAGGTTTACTGATTGGAACCAGTGAGGAAAATGTCTACAATTTCAGATCTACAGATAGGCATTTGGAAATGACCAGACCCTATGCAGATTACTATCATGATTTTGTTTCCTTCGAAAAATGGGACAGCCAAATTTGGTTTGTATATGGTTGGTCGATTTTGTGTCAGACAGATTCAGGTGAGAGGATCATCCGTTATCCGGAGCAGTGGAATATTAAATATGTAAATACAAGTTTTATAGACCAAGAGAACAATCTTTGGCTAGGAAGCACCGAGGGTTTGATCAGAATCCGTAAATCGGCTTTTTCAACCATTGAGCATACTCAAATCGAGTATGAGATATACAGTATGATGGAAGATCGTAGTCATACGATTTGGTTAGGATCTAATCATGGTATTGTTTATCAATGGAGCAAATTTGGAATTATAGAATGGGAAATGCCAGAAGATTTTGACGGAGAGGTTATAGACATTATCCAGGATGTAAATGACAACGTCTGGATAGCTTCCTTTTGGAAAGGTTTGGTGAAGGTATCCAATGAAGAGATGATCCGATTCCATGAAACAGATATTGCTGAGAGCGGTCCTGATATTTATGATCTGCATCTGGATCCGGATCTTAATTTGTGGATCGGGACCTATCGCGGGTTATTTGTTAAAGAAAGGGAACGAGATAATTTTATTTCATGTGATACATTAGGAATCCCTGACCATTGTGATGTGTATCAAATCAAACATGGCTCTTCAGGTCTGTGGGTTGGGTCTAGCTGCGGATTATATCATTGGGATAATGATAAGTTTAGGTTGATGACTTTACCCGAGCTGTCCAGTGATAATCCTATCAGAAGCCTGCTTATAGATCAAGAGTTTATTTGGATTGGTACAACGGGTTTTGGTTTACGTTGCTATACATTTTCAAACGACCGATTGCACTTGCAGAAGGTCATCGACCATCCAGACCGGATCATATTCGATGTAGTGGTGGATGCTGATTATATTTGGGCCGGCACACCCAGGCATTTGCTAAAAATAGACAGGGATTCAAGCATGAATTACCAGGTATTTACCAATCAGGATGGTTTTTTTGATCAGGGATACGCGTATCTTAAATTACTTGTTGATCATAACAGAGATCTGTTTATCACCACATCCAAAGGTATAAAGAAACTAGTGGCTAAAACAAAACCGGAAAGACCAAAGAAAGCCCTTTTCCTTGATCAGTTGATAGTAGACGGAGCGGTCATGGATAGTCTCGAATCAGAAATAAATCTCCCCAGTAATACCCAAGTCATTGAGGTGGATTATTACTATCCACAATTAAGCGGCACTGAATTGCTCAACTATCAATGGAGGATGTCAACACAGCAGGAGTGGAGTGACTGGAGTAAAACACGTGAAATAAATCTCTATAATCCTAAACCTGGTTCTTATCACCTGGAAATCCGGGCCAAAGATGAAAATCAAATACTAAGTCACCGGACGATTCACTTTGTAATAAATCAGCCTTGGTATCAAATCCGGTATTTACAAATACTAATATTGTTGTTATTTGTCGGTGGACTTTATTACTTCATCAAGAAAAGGGAAAAGGGGAACAAGTTAAAACATGAACTAGAAACTCAACGGGCAATGACCATGGCTTCCCTGGAATCTCGCGCCCTGAGGGCTCAAATGAACCCTCATTTTCTGTTTAACATACTGAATAACCTCCAGGAAATGATTATTTCCGGGGAAACCCAGCTTGCTCAAATTTATCTGAACAAATTTTCACGTCTTATGCGAATGATTTTAAATCTATCGGCTAAAGAATATGTGAGAATTGAGGAAGAAACCGAATTTTTAGAACTTTATTTAGATTTGGAACAGCTGCGCTTTGATGACCAATTAAAGATATCGATTGAAATAGATCCTGAGTTGAGCACGGCAGAAATTCCAGTTTTTATGGTTCAGCCTCTGCTTGAAAATGCAATCCGACATGGCTTGCGGCCAAAGGTAGGTGAAAAAAAACTAGCATTGCAGATAGATCAGTATCAATCCTTTATCAGGATTTTGGTAAAAGATAATGGTAGAGGCCTTACAGTCAAGACCAATTTTAATATAATGGAAAAAAGTAAAAGGATAAACGCATTGCACCTCATCGAACAACGACTGCAGATTTTGTCTCAAAGTTCGGGTATAGATTGTAAAATTACATTGCGGGAAAGCAAAAATGGTGATGGAGTTGAATCTGAATTGCTACTCCCATTGTAAATGTAAAAAAAAAAGTGATTTATTGATGCTTTCTGTTTTAATTATAGACGATGAAAAGCGTGCGATCAATGGTCTCAAGTTACTGATCGAGAACCATATACCCGAGATCGATCGTATCTACACTGCACTGGGATCTTCGGAAGGCTTTCCACTCATTCAAAAGTACCATCCAGACCTGGTTTTTTTGGATGTAGAGATGCCGGGGATGACCGGATTTGAAATGCTTGAAGCATTAAAGGAAACCAAAGTGAATGTCATATTTACTACGGCTTATGATCATTATGCAATCCGGGCTATTCGCTTTTCGGCGATCGACTATTTGTTGAAACCTATTGATATACAGGAATTAAAAGCATCAATAAAGCGATTTGTCAACAATCCAGTAAGAAAAAATCAACTTAATCCCCTTATCAATAACTTAGTCTTAAACCTCAGGAGGCAGCAGCGCAAGCCCCGTTTAGCCGTTCCTACTCTGGGCGGGCTTATCTTTTTGGACATCGATGAAATTGTGCATTGCCAGGCAGATAATAATTATACAATTTTTCATCTTGAGAACGGTAGTAAATTCATGTCTTCAAAGACTTTGAAGGAATATGATGACCTCTTAAATGAATATGATTTTCTAAGAGTTCATCAAAGTCATCTTATCAATCCAGTATTTATCAATGAATACACTCAAAAGGGAATCATCGAGATGAAAAATCATGTTTTGGTACAGGTGTCTCGTAGAAAACATCACTGGTTGATGGAAAGGCTCAAAACTCTATACAGATGATCATAATAAATGACCATTAGAAGTAATGTATAATAGATGACAAGTGCTCCTTGATGAGTATTTGGATGGTCATGCTAATTTGGTAGCTATTTGAAAATGATCGGTTTGAGTAGTGGCAGTCATCCAGGATGAATTGGACAAATAAAAAAGGACGAGTGTTTCGATACTTGCCCCTTTTTCCTGTTTTAGGATGGAACCCAGTCAAACTCACATAAGTAGTCTAAATTCTCTTGCTTTTAATCCAGACATGTAGACGGTTAATGGCAATGTCTTAAGGGTTAAACATCTGACTCAAAAAGATCAGGGTATTATCACAATAATATATCGCTCACTATGTCAGCAGCCATTTGAGCTAAGCAATGATTTGATTCAAAAGTTCTACATCGCGAATACCCCTGTGATACTTTCTGATAAATTTGATTTTGGGGACCCTGGTGAGGTTCTTCAACTTTGTCTCCAGATCCTCAGCTGATCTCAAAGCGGGTTTTATTGTAGACCATAGAAGGGACCATGGGACACCCGTAGCAGTGTACATAGATTTACTGGCATTATGTTGAACTAATCTAGTAGGTAAATCTTTGGTTTGACCGACATAGAATCGATCTAATGAGGCAGAGTAGAGAATGTAGACATGGTAATTCATCTAGATTGTACTGACGAAATTTGCTTCACTAAGTTGCGCAAAATTTGTCAGCACAACTGTCGCTAACCCGGCAAGTCGGCCATCGCATGACGAGCCTGCGGCTGTCAGCACTGAGGCTGACCAACCGCAGAGAGCGTCAGTAGTTACTCTCTCCCGAATTCTGTTCAACTATTCGGTTGTCAATATTACTGGTGCAGCCGACGTAGAATCGGTTTAGCTTTGGTGAGTAGAGGATATAAACATGGTATGTCATTCTAAGATTGGTACTGACGAAAATTCCTTCACCATGTCGGAATTTTGTCAGCACAACTGTCGCTAACCAGCGGGTCGGCCATCGCATGACGAGCCTGCGGCTATCAGCACTGAGGCTGACCGACCGCAGGAAGCGTCAGTATTGATTAATTCCCTGATTGAAAACAATGAATCGCAATTAGAGGAAATCCATAATGTCTAAAATCTTCACTTTGTGGTATTGGAATATAAACCTAACTTAAGATAGAACGCCTTTCTCAACAAATAGGCCTGTCAATAACTATAAAAAATTCATTATGCTTAGCACCCTTAAGACAACCATATCCATTATTGTAATAGTTGTTTTGATTCTGTCGGGCTGCCAAACCCCGGACAATACTCCGAATAAAACAGATTTAATCCCTATTTCTCCTCCTGATGCTGATAGAAAGGATACAATCCTTACTATCCATGGAGACGACAGGAACGACCCTTACTATTGGATGCGCCTGTCAGATGATCAGAAAAATGCAGCACAACCCGATGCGCATACCGCCAAAGTTGTCAGCTACCTCGAATCAGAAAATGATTTTACAGGAAAGCTGTTGGAGCATACTGAAGAATTCCAGGAAAAACTTTACCAGGAAATTATTGGAAGGATCAAACAGGATGACGAGTCGGTACCTTATTTCAAAAATGGGTATTGGTATTATATAAGGTACGAACAAGGCAATGATTATCCAATTCATTGCCGGAAAAAAGGGAAGTTTGACGCAGACGAAGAAATCATGCTCGATGTAAACGAACTCGCCAAAGGACACGATTACTATTCTGCAGCAGCTCTCACGGTGAGTCCGGATAACAAGTTGCTGGCTTTTGGAGAGGATGTCCTTAGCCGCCGCGTCTACAAAATCCGATTCAAGAACCTTGAGACCGGAAAATTTCTTCCAGATGAACTCGAAGGAACCCTAGCCTCTGGTGCCTGGGGCAATGATAACAAAAGCTTCTTCTATACATCAAAAAATAAAATTAGTCTCCTTTCGGAAAAAATTTGGAAACATACTTTGGATGAGCCTCAATCCTCAGACGAGCTCAAGTACCAAGAAAAAGATCCGTCCTATTACATCGGGGTGTATAAATCAAAGTCTGAAAAATATATAGTGATCTACAACAGCAGTACACTTGTAAGTCAGTATCATATTTTAAATGCTGATGATCCTAATGGAGATTTCAAACCTTTTTCTCCAAGGGATAAAGCGCATGAATACAGTATTCAGCATTATGAGGATAAATTTTACATTGTAACAAACCTCGATGCTCCGAATTTCAGGTTAATGGAAACCCCGGAGAATGCCACCTCAAAAGAAAACTGGGAGGAGGTCATTGCCCACCGTGAGGATGTCCTTCTGGATGATATTGAGGTATTCAATAACTTCCTCGTCATACGTGAACGGTCAAATGCTCTGACCCATCTAAAAATCATTAATCAAACGAGTAAAGAAGCGCACTACGTTGATTTTGGTGAACAGGCATATGTAACCTACACATCTAACAACCCTGAATTTGATACTGAATTTTTGCGGTACGGTTATTCATCGCTTACAACTCCGAATTCAATCTTCGATTATAATATGTCGACAAAAGAAAAGGAATTGAAAAAGCAGGCTGAGGTTGTCGGAGGTCATAATCCAGATGACTACCAGACGGAACGGATTTTGGCCGAAGGCCGCGATGGTACCAAGATCCCGATTTCTCTTGTTTACCGAAAAGGTTTTAAGAAAAATGGGAAAAGTCCTTTAATGCTGTACTCATACGGATCGTATGGAAGTTCTACCGATCCATGGTTCAACTCCGTCAACTTGAGTCTATTGGATCGTGGCTTCGCCTATGCCCTTGCACACATTCGTGGGGGTCAGGAAATGGGCCGACATTGGTATGAGGACGGTAAAATGTTCAATAAGAAAAACACCTTCTATGATTTCATTGACTGCGCCAAATTTCTAATTGATGAAAATTATACATCGCCTGATCATTTGTATGCTCGAGGAGGTAGTGCAGGCGGTTTGTTGATGGGAGCTGTAGCCAATATGGCCCCGGAATTATTCAATGGTATGGTGGCAGCTGTTCCGTTTGTTGATGTCGTAACAACAATGCTTGATGAATCAATTCCTCTCACCAGCAATGAATTTGATGAATGGGGCAATCCGAAAAAACCGAAAGAATATGAGTATATGCTTTCCTATTCACCCTATGACAATGTGAAGGACCAGGCCTATCCGAATATGCTGGTAACAACCGGATTCTTTGATTCACAGGTTCAATATTGGGAACCAGCCAAGTGGGTGGCAAAACTTAGGGATCACAACCAGGGAAATAACCAGATTCTGCTAAAAACCAATATGAAAGCAGGGCATGGAGGTGCCTCTGGAAGGTATGAGCGTTACCGCGAAATAGCTTTTGAATACAGTTTTGTACTTAACCTTGAAGGTAAGGCTGATCTAAAAGACTAGCGGTTGCTCTTTTTTTGCGTGATCAATCAACTTTCAGATTAGATGTTTGACCCATATAAAATCGCTGGGTCTTTTGTGAAATCAGAATGTACACATTATATATCATAGAAAAAAAGACGGCCTGATTGCCACCTGCATCCCTGGGTCAGTGTACAGACGGGTGCGATGCCATGACCTGGACTCCAGATCTCTTAATGAGCGGGTCTATATCGACAGCATTTGCTTTTGGCTACCTTAAGACTATGCCAACTTCTTTTTCAATAAAATCCTACCTTAAACAAATTGATCAGAAAAAAGACCAAGCATTGGGAACTCTGCGGTGGATGCTATTCCCTACTCAGATAAGATAGCTTCCAATTCGACACTCACTTCCTTTGCAAGAATGGCACTTTCACTCCAATATTATAATCTAGACGATTGAGAATAAATCTGGATGTCAACTGCCAACCTTTTCCAATCCTTTGAAATTGCAAGGTAGCAGGAAAGGTTTTCGTTCATTATGCAAGTCTCGACTTTCTGGAAGTTTAGAAAAATTGATCCATTCCAAGATTGGAAAATAAGTAATAACTTAAGACAAAGTGAATACCCCCAAACCTCGGTGCCACCCCAACTGAACTTGCTTTTGAGAATTTACCAAAATAAACTTTGAAATGGCTATGAAAAAAGGTTTTGTAATAGCGATGCTGGTTTTACTACCAAAGATTCCAATACTTTCACAAGAACCACCTCAAATCGATTTCGGCCCCTCTGATCTAATTATTGAAGAAGGAAGGATTCAATTAATGAGTCCTGGAGGATCCATATTTGTGGGTGAAGGTGCTGGAAGCAATATCCTAGATTGGGAGTCGATCAAGTGCAATACTGGTGTAGGGCAATTTGCCTTATATGGCAATTATCAGGGATCATATAACACAGCTATTGGAGGAAGTGCATTATTCGAAAATTACTCAGGCGACTTCAATACCGCTGTAGGCTGCAAGTCCCTGTATTCCAACATCACGGGCAACGCAAATACAGTGGTTGGGTACGAAGCTCTATTGAATAGTCAAAAATTGAACATGAATACAGCCTTAGGATTCCGAGCTATGGCGTTGTATAATGCTTCAGATAGTGCCGACTCATTTGAGGCCCATAATACAGCCGTTGGACATGAAGCTATGTTCGGATTCAACCTGCAAGGGGCGGTTGATAGTTTGATGCCAGGCTATGATAACACCGCTGTTGGTTCTGAAGCAATGTATTCTATAGGAGTTGGAAGAGGAAATACTGCAATAGGGAGAGTAGCCCTGTATTCCAACAATGTGGGTGATTTCAATACAGCTCTAGGATCTGCTGCACTTCAGCACAACATCGGAGGTTCATATAATACTGCTTTAGGATATGAAGCCTTGAAAAATAACAACGCCAATGGTCCGCAAGATGATGAGCCAGGCGGTAATACTGCTGTTGGTTCGTTCGCATTGTCTCAGAATGAAACGGGAAGGTTGAATACAGCCTTAGGAAATCAGGCTGGCAATACTGGTCCCGACTTTATGCGGTCCACAGCTATTGGATATAGGGCCTTATGTACTGGATCATTCGAAGTTCGAATCGGTGATACAAATGTTAATAGGATTGGGGGCAATGTAGGTTGGAGTCGGCTTAGTGATGGTCGCTTTAAGGCAGATATTTCGGAAGATGTAATGGGTCTGGATTTCATTAATGCACTGAGGCCTATCACTTATCATTTGGACAGAATAGCCATGAATGACTGGTACTTGAATAATTTCCCCTGGCTTCAAGATGAATTCCAAGAGTTTTCAGGTGATCTTGATTCACTGCCAGACATTCTTTATTCAGGCTTCATCGCTCAGGAGGTGGAAGAAACCGCAAATCAACTAGGTTATGAATTTAGTGGCGTGGATGCCCCTCAAAATGATAAAGACCTGTATGGGTTGCGTTATGCTACATTAACTGTGCCCTTGGTGAAAGCGGTACAAGAGCTTTCAGCATTAAATCAAAACTTAATGGCTCAGACTGCAAAACTGACGACTGATCTGGAACATATCAGCAAGGAGAATGAAGAATTACGAGAATTTATAAAGCAGGGAAGAGACAGCGAAGTCTTGCTAGCCTCCAAGATCATACGACTGGAAAAAATGATACAAAAACTTACACATGAAGCACAGTAAGAAAGTTACATGACTATTGGTAAAGGTTACAATTCGATCCGACATAAAACCAAGGGAATTTCATTGAAATACAAGACATTGAGGGTCTTGAAGCCGCCAGAGTGAGAGGCCGAAAGGCCGACCTATTTGTACTGACGAGCCTGCGGCTGTCAGCACTGAGGCTGACCGACCGCAAAAAGCGTCAGTAGTAGGTGCTCACATGATCTGAGTTGTAAGCTTCTCCAATAAGTCTTTATCAATTAGCCCATCAGGGTATAATGCGATTCAAGAGCTCCAGATCAAGTATGCCTGCATGATATTTTCTCATGAATTTGATTTTACGGATTCTGCTTAGGTTCTTGAGTTTGATCTCAAGATCTTCAGCGGCACGAAAGGAAGGTTTAATTGTGGTCCAGAGTATGCTCCAGGGAACTCCTAAGGATGTATAGGTACTCTGACCCGAATTGTGTTCAACTATTCGGTTGTCAATATTATTGGTGCAGCCGACGTAAAATCGGTTTAGCTTTCGTGAGTAGAGGATATAAACATGGTATGTCATTCTAAGATTGGTACTGACGAAAATTCCTTCACCATGTTTCGGAATTTTGTCAGCACAACTGTCGCTAACCGGCGGGTCGGCCATCGCATGACGAGCCTGCGGCTGTCAGCACTGAGGCTGACCGACCGCAGGAAGCGTCAGTAGGGTGGAAGACGGGATTACTTTGGAAACCGTTTTAAGGATTTAATACTTCTTAACTATCTTTAAAAGATGCTGACATTTCTGCGTAAAGTTCGAAAGTCGTTGATTGAATCCGGTGCTGTTAGAAAGTATCTATTATATGCTATCGGGGAAATTGCTTTGGTGGTAATTGGTATTCTAATCGCTTTACAGATTAATAATTGGAATGAGTGGAGGAAAGATAGGATTATGGAGCAAGCCCTGTTGCTACAATTGCATGAAGAATTTATAGACAATAGGGTCCATTTAGCCAGGACAGTGGATGGGAACCGTGAAATACTTCAGAACCTCACCAAGTTGATGACATTGTTTCCAATCAATGCAAATAGCCTTTCTAAACATACTTTAAAAGATTGTCAATCATTTTTACGGCGAGCTGGAGTCGCCTATACTTTCAATCCTTCGAATGCCATTATAAATGCATTGACCAACCAGAATTCTTTTAATCTCATTACTGACCAGGTACTGAGAGAGGAGGTGTTGAAGTGGCATTCGATACTTGATGATTATTTGGATGATGAGATGATGAATTCTAAACATTCAGCGGAACAAATTGGCCCGTATCTGGATGCAAAGGGGATTACTTCAGAAATGGGATTGTTTGACGACCGTTTAGATATTTCCTTTCTGGGATCGATAGAATTTGAGGGACTAATTCGCCGAAAACAACTCAGGTTAAATCGTTTATACGGTCTCACCAAAGATGCCACTTCCCTAGATCTTGAGAGACTTTATAATTCCATTGAAAATATAATCAGGTTAACCAAACCCGATTGATGAGTATTTGGATGGCGATGCTAATTTGGAAGCAATTTAAAAAAAAATCGGTTTGAGTAGTGTCAGTCATCGAGGATGAATTGGACAAATAAAAAAGGGCAAGTTTTTCGATACTTGCCCCTTTTTCCTGTTTTAGGGTGGAACCCAATCAAACTCACATAAGTAGTCTAAATTCTCTTGCTTTTAATCCAGACATATAGACGGCAAACGGCAATGTCTTAAGGGTTAAACATCTGACTCAAAAAGATCAGGGTATTATCACAATAATATATCGCTTACTATGTCAGTAGCTATTTGAGCTAAGCAATGATTTGATTCAAAAGTTCTACATCGTGAATGCCTGCATGATATTTTCGCATGAATTTGATTTTTCGGAGCCTCGATAAGTTCTTGAGTTTAAACTCCAGAGTTTCAGCGGTACGAAGGGAAGGTTTAATTGTGGTCCAGAGTAAGCTCCAGGGAACGCCTGAGGATGTATAGGTACTTTTGCCCGCATTGTGTTCAACTATTCGGTTGTCAATATTATTGGTGCAGCCGACGTAGAATCGGTTTAGCTTTTGCGAGTAGAGGATATAAACATGGTATGTCATTCTAAGATTGGTACTGACGAAAATTCCTTCACTATGTTTCGAAATTTTGTCAGCACAACTGTCGCTAACCGGCGAGTCGGCCATCGCATGACGAGCCTGCGGCTGTCAGCACTGAGGCTGACCGACCGCAGGAAGCGTCAGTAGGGTGGAAGACGGGACGATGTTCTAACTCATCACAAGAATTTGCTAAGAATCTTAGTTGGTTCATAGTAATAAGAAGAAAGATTGGAACTATATTGATAATCAGAATGTTACACATAATAATTAACTTGATGTCAAATTAGGAGGTCATAGAATAGAACTAGACATTTTTTCTGAAAATTATCTTACATATGAGGAGTACAAAGATGTTTGATGCGGGAGCAAGAGCTTGTTCTAAATATATAAATTGGAAAGAACTAATCTATGTCTGCCCAATCTGTCTAAGGGGCTACACAAGAAGTGAAATTGATAAGCTTAGACGTGAACATGCTCCTCAAGAGTCTATCGGTGGAAGAATTGTTTGTTTGACTTGTGAGAACTGCAATCATAAAGCTGGACATGGAATTGAAATGCACCTAAAGCGAAGACAAAGAGTAATCCAGTTTGCGAAAGCTACTTCAGATTTAGATTGCTATGAGGGTCCTATCCTGTTTGAGTCTAATGATATCCTTGTCAATGGTAAAGTAATTGTGAGAAATGGAGAAATGAAAGTTCATATACTACCCTCTAACAACCATCCTGTCAGTCAGTCAAATTTTGAGAAATCACTCGTTAATCTATCCCGAAATCAAGACTGGGATGGCCATGAGTTTAAGGTTCATTTGGTTAAGGACGGTTTCAATCAGAGGAAGGCAACAATTGCTGACCTAAAATCGGCTTACCTTTTAGCATTCGCCTTCTTTGGATATGGATATATCTTATCTCCCGGATTGAATTGCGTTAGAGAGCAGATAATGATGCCCGAAAAGACAGTTATTGAAAACTTCGCTTTCACACTGAAGAAATTACCTAGTGAAAGAGCCCTAATAAAACTTGTATCCCCCATTAGTTGTCTTGCCGTTCAAATCGATGAGAGGTTCATTTTTCTACCTTATGAGAACTCACCGGGTTTTTATGAAAAGTTAGGAAAGACATTAAGAAAGGAGAGTAACTTGAAGGGTCAGAGATTTGATTATCCGAGAGAAATGCAATTGGTCTGGGATAATTAACAAATTTAATGAAAAAGCGCTGATTATCAGAAGGCATTGTATAACACCAATATTTTCTAATCACTAGCTCTTATTTATAAATCTACTCACAATATCGTTCGGCATCGTGGGAGATGAATCTTCAGTTAGAAGTCCGGTGTCGGCACGGGAGAAAAGAGATTGCAATATCAGATTTCTGTCTTCTTCATCTAGAGCATTCTCCTTTATCAAAGACAGATACATGTGCGTTAATTGTTCTCTTTCTTCAGCATCTCTAGCCAAATGACTAGTACTAAATGATAACTTATGAGTTACTCGAATACCGTAAACCAGGAGAGATATAAACATAATGTAAACAATGGACCATCTTATAGCGCTAGCTGTATCTGCTTCGAAACTTACTAACATGCCTTCTGGAGTCTTCCAAAGAAGGAGATATAGAGTTCCACAGCAAATAGCAAGTAGTAAGAACATGGCAATAAGGTACCAAAGTCCTTCTCTTCGTAGCTTTTTTGCTCTTAATGTCCAATACTCAGCCGGGCCCTTAAGACGAAGGAGTGACTCATATGTGTCCTCTAATGCCTTCTTCTTTTCTTCAGCATCCTCTATAATTTTCCTGTACTTCTCATCGGATTTCTCATACCAGTCATCAAATATCTTCTTCTTGCCGTTTTTAAGTGTATCCAGTGAAATGATAGCAGACTGAAATTTCGAATCAAATGCTGCGAGGTGGTCTACTATTTCCTTTTCAGATATATTGAGGTAGTTTTGAAAATTGGTCCTTAACCTGGATAAAGACCTTTTCTCTTTGTCCCTTCTTGCCACTATTTCAGTGTAATCCTTCATTTTGAACTCGTATGCCAAAAGTGCTCCAATCATATGATTCTGCTTTTTTAAATATCTTGAAGTATCATCTTGAGTGAAAAACAGAAAAGCACCTTCCACATAAGCGGGATTCTCTTTATGCAATTTGAGGAGAAAGTTTGTTTCAGGTAAACCATATATGAAAGGAGTCCTGTTTGTTTCATGGATTTGTAGGTAGACTCTTTTATGCCACTCCTGATTCAAAGTACCTACTCCATACCTGTCATCTGACAAATATGTTAAGGCAAAACTCTCAATGTTATCTCTGGTTCTTTCAAAGTATAACTTTGATTCTTTAAATTCTTCTGGCAGTCCTTCATTGGACCATGCATTAACCTGGTCTTCAAAGAATTCATATAAGGCCGAAAGTCCGACGAGCTTATTCTTATAATTAAGGTGAGGGAACTCAAGAGTAATTTCACGAGATTGACTCCATTGCTTATGAGGGGACTTAGCTACAAGGTTTTTAAGTTTTAGGTCAGGCATTTTCTGGATTTTAGAACTACAAGGATGTGCTTAACATTAAAGTTCCTTAATGTGAAATTCCCTCGATTAGACATTGAAAAAAGCTCAGATAATGAGATGTCAAGGACTTCTGATAACCTCTTTAGCGTCAGTAGTGTCGGATTTCTTTCTCCTCTTTCAATTCTTCCCACCTTGGCTTGGAGATATCTCACACTGATAATCAAGTCTATCCTTGTGAGAAACCCTTCTCTCACGAATAGCTCTTAGATTTGTCCCAAAGGCTTTGAGAAACTCCTTGTCACGCTCTATGCTCAAAAAGTGAACATAGCCTCATGATTTCTATGATACCAGAGCCTAAAGGCGTTATTTACATATCTTTGCCTCTCAAAATCCATCAATATATCCACAAGACTCTCATTCGAAGATTAGCACTGAAGACTAGACGCTAATTTCAAGCCCATTAAGGCCCTAAAAAACACAGGGCGGCAGTAGGGGCAACTTCGATGGCAAAGCCCTCAGAATCGACTGTATTCTCTTTATATGGCAATTTTATATAATGTTTTATGTGCTGACCAGGAGTTTATAATGAAAGTTTCCATTCTATTCGAAAAGTTCACTCATTTGATAGGTTTTCTAATCAATTCATTTAAAAGCTCTTGCTGAACCTAAGTGTATTTAGAAGGCGGGAACCTAGTAATCGCATTAAGTTAGAAAGTGTAAAAAGAGCATGCTCTTTTGGGCATTTGGGGCCCCATATTGGCCTTTCTTCGATACGGGGAGGTACTCAGAATCCAGCAGCTTTGGCTGGCAGCCGCATTTGTGGAGACTTGTCGGACCATGTATGCATATTCCAGAAAAGTGACTTCCAAACTGTATGGTTAGAAAACCACTATAATCGATAAAGGTTGTACCCGGAGCGGGAATAGCTGAACCCTGCTGTAGCGGCTTATGGCACAGACTATCAGAAGATATCGGAGTACAATGGTGCTGTAGGTGGAGTGTTAGTGTCCCTTTTGTCCCCTTATTGATGTTATGGTCTAAGTCAACTGCAGTCTTACATTTAGACCATGAATGCTCCAAGTAACATCCATGGATTTATATTCTTGAGCTAAGTGGATTGGAATCACTTCCACAATCCAAAGTAGATGAAGCTATCCATCTGATTTCCAATAGTCTTTTGTTTGATATTGCAGTAACTTATAAGATACCATTGACTTATCTTAGAAATGAAGAACTCTCAAGGTATAGTGAAACTAAATTTTTCGAATCCGAACTTATAACTGGAAAAATCAATACAATGATTCTCAAGCATTACAATGAAGAATTATTGAATTATTTTAATACTGCAATGAAAATATCCTACGCGCCATTCAGCTATCTGTGTTTTTATCAGATTCTAGAATACCACTTGGATAAAAGTGCATTCCTTAGCGCAAAGGAAAAGATAATTAATTTAATAAATCAACCAGATTTTCATTCACGGCAGGATCATTATGTGGCTGAAGCAGTGAACTTTATAAAGAATGAGAATAGTAGCATAAATCATGACAAAGCTAAATTGGATAGAGTAATTGACCAGTTCATTGATATTGATAAGACCAAAGAAGAGATTACTAAAATCAGCCTTTTAGACTACTTTGGTAAAGATTTAGAAGTAGATTGTAAGAAGATTTTGAAATTGAATGCAATAGATTTCGAAAAACATGGCCAGTTAAACAATCTGTCATGAGAAGAATCTATTCACTACGTTGTTCAATTGTACATTCCAACCCGGATTATGATAAAAGCCATTCAATCGTTCAGTTTGCATCTATCAATTCAATCAATCTTTGCCGCCTCCTCCACGATCTGATTATTTTCACGCGCTATCATTTTAATGGTCTTACCCTTACAGGACATTGCTCACCCACAAGGGCTGGTGTGGAGCAGTATCAGCAAAGAAATATGGATAGTATTAAAGGCTAGGATCAAAGTAGTATTTGGCTCGGATATGTGCTATGCCATTAATGGCCATGCAAGGGGGATGTAAATGTGGAACATACAGATCCTACCAGGAATCTGGTATGACATCCTACCCTGAGAACATGGTGAAAACCAGAATTGCCAATCCAGGGTCCATATGAGACAGTTTTGACCTATCCGATATCAAGTTGACTCATTCAAAAACCATTGTCGTGGGGTAGTTCACTCCGTTTGTGACTTGCTGCGTTTTCCGAAATATAACAGTCACTAGATCACCTTGATTTACAGCAACACTATTCACAATATTACTGGAGACATTTGTTCCATTGCTTCCATCTACATTCAATGATAGAGCAGTGTCAGATCCATTGACAATAAGGGTCACGTTGATTTGACCAGCAACGGGATCACCACTTGGAGCTACGAAAAGGTTCTTAAACGTACCTGATCTTGGTATTGGAATGGTAGCAATAGCCACTTGATCAGGACTATTGGCACCACGGACTTCACCATACATTACTACTTGGCTATCTATTGTCGTTCCCATAAAAGGTGCTCCTACATAGATCAGTTGACCAGGAACAGATCCCGACAAAGTTGATGCATCTCTGATTGCCAATGTGCCGTCTTCAAGTCTAACCACAATACTGTCCGCAGTATTATTGATGGTCATATCAGTGACCTTCAACGCTCCTTCAATTTCGGCTTGTTGTGCCGAAGCGTTACTTATAAGAGTCAGCATCATAATTATGGATCCAAAAAGGAATGTTCTTCTCATTGTGAAATTGGTTTTCTGTTGGATTAAATCAATTTATTTGGATGTATCTCCTAATGGGGTTTGATGTTTTAGTAAAAGACAACACCATGTTTCTAAATAAGTCCATTCCCTAGCGTGGTCGCTTCCCTTGTTCCATCAATTTGCTAGAACAACCACGTTAGTGGCAGAATTGTCAGTAAAATTGAGGTTAATACATTTTCATTTGAGTGTATCACGCTTGTGGTTACACTCAGATGAAAATGAATTGTTTTGTTATTTTGTTAAAAGTGTGATTGAGCGGTCATTAATGAAAGAATAAATCTAAGGTAGATAATGCTTAAAAATTACTCTAATATTCTTAATTTAAGAAGTGGAATCATAATAATTTGCAGCGAACACTACCTTCTATGCAGTGAAAAACAGGAGAATTTCAAAATGTACTTGCTAATCGTAAGTCCATGTGGTCCATAGAGTTGTGGCTCCCTTGTTATGCCTAAATTCCAAGTAACTTTGGAAAAAGGAAGATACCCTGTTATTGTATCCAATGGAATATAGACAGCCAAACACATTTCAATTCATTGAAATCTTAACAGATGTTGGAGAGCCTTCAAACTTGCCAGGCCAGTCTATTTCACAACTGAGTCCTCCCACATAAATACTGCATAGTGACATTTGATTACATTTATCAACTCTTCATAAATCAATAAGTTACGATTTACCAATAACTTTTATTTTCTTATGTTGATAGAGGATTCATATGATAGTCGTCCTGTCATGATCTCATTATTCTACAATACGCTTTATGCTACTACCCTAAAGTGCAGTTACATCTACTATCTCAAATATTGATAGAATATTCAAGGAGTCATCTTACTTAGTTCTTAATCTATCAAGCTGTTTCGCATTGAAGTCGAAGCCAAAAAACGAATCAACAATCTTGGCCCTTCGATTTAGCTCCGTCAAATACTCCCTATCTTCATATGCATCAAGTTCTGCTGGAATGAAATTTTCCTGTGACCCGAGGTATAAGATTCCGTCTACAGCTTCTTGTATTGTAACCCACTGATCAATATCCAAAGGCTTCCACTCTTTAACTCCATTTTTGAATGATGAAGCATAGATGTCTTCGCCATATATGGTTCTGAAACTAAGACTCCCAATTTTTGGATCAGAAGACTTTTTAAAGCTATAAGTTTCTTCTATATTTAGCCCCTTCCACTGCTCATCATCGCTGGTAAATGTCCAAAGACAAAATACATCTTCCAAATATTCTGACTTTAGATGCTGGGCCAAGGTAGCCTTTGTGCTATCTGAATCTGAGGTCATTGTTTGAAGGTTCAATGGTATTATATGAGCACCACCATAAATTACAAGCGCCTTCCGATCCTTTGTAAATACTTCTTCCTTCAATAATTTGAAAGGATAAATATCTCTTTGCCTCACACTTAGTGCATAATCTTCGGCAGCAAGTACTTTTGTCCAATCAATTGGTGGATCACCAAGAAGTACTCGATAGGGACTCTTTGGATTATTACTGTTCAGCCTTCGAATAAATTGAAAAAAATCTCTATAGACAGGTGAATCCCATGTAAACAGCATCGTGTGGTCTTTCCATATCAATTCAAGTGAGTCGCTTGAAACTGAATCACCCATAATGTATCGATCGAGATAGTTTTGATACGAGGAATTTCCAAATTCGACAACAATGTCATCGATGACTTTTTGTGCTTGTGACTCTGCCAATAGGTGGTACAAGTAATCGTATATTTCCTTACTCCCATGTCTCTCACCTATCATTACTATTTCAAATTGCTCGTACAAATCAAGAAATTGTGAGAGCGATTTATTAGGAAAATCAGCGGAGTTTTGAGAATTCATCGATGAAGTAATACTCAGACAGATGAAAAATATTCTTAAACAATTAGTCATGATTTCAACTGTTATTATTTATGTCGATGAATTGAAGGATAACAGGAGGATTAGTTAATCTTATCGAAATTTAGGTGCCAAACTCGATGCCCTTCATAGGAGAAGCCCGTAACCTTTTTTCTGACATCGCGTTTAAGGACAAGGTTACATTGCATACCTTCTACGGGGTCATCAACATAAGCAGTAAGTCGATCATCCTTCAAATAATTAAGCTTTGCTAAGTGACCCTGAGCTCCCCATTTCATAAAAAGATTGCCATCTCTTCTTAGGATTTCTATGGGAACCGCATTAATCAATGCTGTTGAATTGTAGCGCCCACAAATTTCATCCATCGCTGTTTGCGATAAAATAGGTAATTTATGAGAAATTTGAATATCGGAAGTATCCATCAAGCTAACGAACCTCAGGTCCAAGTTATCGTCCCCTGTAGAGGCAAAATCAAAGTCAATTGGAGCTCCTTCGACAGTGAATCTGGACAGTCCCACAGGTGTTAATTTAAATTTTAAACCGTCATATCTAACTGCAGTTAGTTCATCACCATCTAAGGTAATCTCTATGACCCCAACTCCCCCTGAAGGTGGTTTTCGACCTCCTACCTCTGTATTTGCCTCATAAAGACCTTCAAAATGACGGAGATCATCAACACTTAGATCAATTATTGGCCTATTCTCTGCCATAGATTTCTCATCAGATGCTGATGTTAATGGTCCATTTTCCCTGGGAGCTGTGAAAAGCACATCTGGTTTTGGAAAGGTTGATAATATGTCCATACAAAACTCATTTGTTAAGGATTGTGCCCAGATCTCCTGTGTATTACACAAAGCAATCATTGATATATTGAAATCTGGCCACCATAACATCACAGAGGTAGAATTACTTCTACCGGTATGCTCGACCCATGTGTAACCTTCTGGAGTTGTTCCAACCTCCAGACCTCTCGCATATGATGTCAAATCTCCAGATGCCAAAGTATCCCTAATTAAGAGAGATTGAATGAGTGATTTTGGCTGGATTGCATCTTGCTCAAAATTATTCATCCATTTAATTAGACCATAAATATTTGCTTTCATCCCCCCTGCTCCTAATACAGGTTCAACACTCTTATAGTCCTTGTACAATTGAGTTTCAGAAATAAAGGGATCTAATGAACTTAGACGTGTCGGGTGTCCTTCGGCATGATCCATCCTATCTGTGGAGTTTCCGAGAAAATGAATTTCTGATGAAGAAATATTCAGAGGGCTTAGAAGGGATTCCTGAACAAATTCTTCAAAAGACTTTCTGCTGATTCTTTCAACTAACTCAGCGAGAATTACATAATTTGAATTGCTGTAATTTTCATCAGTTCCAGGTTTGAAGGCAAGTGTTGTTTGTCTAAAAATCAGGGATAGAATATCATTTTTGCCAAACTTAGCTGCCTCACCTCTACCTCTACTCAGAATCAGCATTTCCGAATAATCCTGTATTCCACTTGAATGGGTCAATAGTGTATGAATTGGTATTTGTTCACTAATGCGAAATTCGGGAAAAAATGTCTGGATAGGCATATCAAGATCTAGATGACCTTGTTTCTCCAATAGAAGGACACTTGCTGCTGTGAACTGCTTGGCACACGATGCGATGTCAAATAGTGTTTCTTCTGAAATGGGCCTCTTCTTATCAATATTAGAATACCCGAACGTACGTGTGTACAGTATCTTATTCCCTTGGGCAATCGCAACTACACCACCCGGTCCTTCCTTGAATTCATACTTCTCAATGACTCTATCAACATTTTTCTTCCAGGAGCCAGTGAAATTACATCCTGTGGTGATAATTGATATGAATAGAATTGCTACATTAAATTGCTGGATTGGCCATGAAATTCTCATCTATTTAGTTTGAATAGTTAGCATTTTTTTGAGCTTTTCACCGAAATCGAATAACAATTTTAATCCGTTTCTATGGATTAGGACGAGAGATGCAGGTAGAAGTTACACGTATACTATTACTAAAATTGAACTAATACAAGCCAGTGTTACTCTAAGTTCACTATACATCCCCTCAACTATATAGCATGCTGTCGACCTATCTCCTGTACATAAGACTTCATTTTATTGGTATTTGTAAGTAGGCTCTGTGCTAAATTATTGTCTAAGTATCGACTGGATTTACTACAACACATTATCAAGACTGTCACGGATAGGATAAATAACTGACTTTCCATTGTTGATGTCGTCTTCACAGTTCTCAGTTAATTGGATCAGTAGCTTGGAAAGAGTTGCCAATTTGTCTTCTGTGAAGTCACCCTTGGCAATTTCTCGATATTCTTTAACAATGGGAATCAAAGTTGCTAACATAGCTTCTCCTTTAGTAGAAAGTGTCAACTTCTTCTTGCGTCTGTCATCTTTGTCTTCTACTCTATTCAAATATTTCTTCCTAACAAGGATTTCTACCATCCTCGCAACTGATGCGTAATCCTTCAGAATGCTTTCTGCTAGGACCACCTGGGTAGAATTCGGATTCTCCGCTATATTGATCAATAGGATCAGTTGGTTAAGCGTTATATCATATCCAGCTTCAGAAATTCTAGTCTGGGCCATTTTACGATAAATCTTTATGGTCTTTTCCAATAGATAAAATACCGTATGTTGAGGAAGAACTATTCTCATTACGTAATTGTATGATACAAATATAATTGATATTTCATATAAACAAAATTTCACTCCAATAAACTCATTAGATTGATCGCATTTGCATGAATTATTATGCCTATTTTCTGGAGAGAACGGAAGGTGCCCAATGTTGAGACTGGCCCTGGAGATTATCCATACTTTTCATATGGTAAGTAGAATTGTATCGATGGTGTCTTTAAGCTACTTATTGTGAAACTAGTGATTTTCTTGGATTACCCTTAAGTCACAAGGTTTGTGTTTTTAATACTTCGGTTTTCCAATTCAGCCTGTATCCTGTATATTTCGGTGATACCGTGCCACTGGTAAACCAAAGTTAAAAAAAAGATCTTCTGCCCTCTTTAGAACGAAGAATGAACCTAGTTTTCCACGATACTCACATAGAAGGCAGCCAATCCAATTGGCATGTCCTATCATGATGTGAATACTGTGGTAAAGTCATTTTACCACTGCTTGTCAAGGTTTATAACCTAACCTTGTTTTTCTTTCTTTGGGAGTCTCCTTGCAGATCGATACGATGTGCAGAGTGTACGATACGATCCAGGATAGCGTCTGCGATCGTACTTTCACCAATGATGTCATACCATTAACTGATAAGTATTTAGGAAGCGATGATCGTAGAATGACGATCATGTCGGTCTTCGATTGTATCCTTAAGGATCTCACGTTCCAGATTGTCAAGTTTTTGTAATTCGAAGTCATCCAGGATAAGTAAATCGATTTTAGCTAACCGAGCAAGCTGCTTTAAATAGGTACCATCCATCTTTGCCAATTTTAGGACGGCGAGGAACCTTGCTGTATTATAGTAAAGAGTTTTAAATCCCTGCAGACAAGCTTGATGCCCAAGGGCTTGAGCGAGATAACTCTTTCCTACACCAGCAGGCCCTTAAAGTGTATAATTCGCTGATGTAGTGCCACTCATTTCGGCCATACTGTGCCACCCATTTCGGTCAAGTTGTGCCACTTTATAGATAAGGTCCACTGGTATCCAAATGTGTCATCTTAGCGCTCAAAAAAGTGAGCAAGGATGGCAGGTAAATCGAAGGATATCATGGAAATCAAACAACTAATACTTCTTCACAGTCAGAAGAAGAGCAATCGCAAGATTGGCAAGATATTGGGGATGAGCAGGAACACCGTAAATAGTTACGTGTCCTTGATCAAGGAGCTTGATGAGCCAGTGGAGGAGCTATTGACGAAGACCGATGAGGAGCTATCATCTCTGTTGGGTCGAATGCAGGTAAAGGATGCCAAACGTTTTAAGGAACTCACCGATTACTTCCCTGAAGTTTTAACGGGTTCAAAGCAAGTAGGATTTACCTATTACAAGATGTGGGAGGAGTATAGAATAAGGCATCCAACGGGCTTTGGCTACACGCAATTCTTAGCACATTATCACAAGTGGAATAGCAAGACAGAGGCAACCCTTAAGATTAACCATAAAGCGGGAGAGTACCTTTTAGTGGATTATGCTGGAGACAAATTGTCATGGATAGATCAACAAACGGGTGAAGTACACGATGTAGAGATGTTTGTAGGATGTCTGCCGGCAAGTGGGTTCACATTTGCAGAATGCAGTCCCTCTCAGCAGAAAGAAGACTTCATTAGTAGCATGATCAATTGCCTGAACTACATAGGTGGATCGCCTCAATGTATCGTGGTGGATAATTTGAAAAGTGCGGTGAGTAAATCGTCGAAATATGAAGCAGTCACCAACCGAACTTTTCGAGACATGGCAGATCATTATGGGAGCATACTTAATCCAGCACGACCCTACCGACCCAAAGATAAGGCCATGGTCGAGCGGATGGTCGACTTACTCTACGAGGCTATTTATTTTCCACTGCGACATGAAACATTCTTTTCCCTACATGAGCTAAATGAGCGTGTACGAGAACTGCTAGACAAGTTTAATGATAAAAAGCTTAGTCAATTGGAATGCAGTCGGCGGGCGTTATTTTTATCGATTGAACATGATTCTAGTAGTTCCTTGGACCAAGATCACGGGCTGACCCAAGAATTTGTGGATAGTTTCTATCGAGAAGGCAGTGAAATCCATTCTAGAATTAATACGAGGGCAGATGATCCCTATACACGAATAGTTAGAAATCTGAGTGCTTTAAAATTGCGAGCAATGTCTCCAGTTCCCTTTCAGAAAGGTATCGCTGTAAATCTGGTCCACTATGACAGCATTGTATCTGCTCGAAAAGAGTATAGTTCAGCTGCAACATGGAGTGTGGAGTTTTTTGGAGGAATAAACCAGGCCACATTTGATTTCACATCTCAAGATGATATTAGTACCGATCTAAAAGGCGATACTGAGTTTGGAGTGCCTGGATATAGTTTTGGTTTTCTTACTACGATGTCCAGAGCTAAGAAAGTTCAGTTTTCTACTGGATTTGAGTTTCACCGTGTGCAGACAAAGTTTCGATACGAAATTCAAAGGGACAGCCAAGTTCTCAAGCCTCAGACATTACATACCGTAGTTCTGGATAGTTTGGGAAATACAGTTTCCCGTCAGTTTGGGGATAGGACAGTGGATGCAACAATTACTCGGAGTGTAAGGCATTATAATAGATATGAGTTATTGAGTGTTCCTATAACTATGGGTTACAAAAAGGAAGGCAAAAAATGGAGTTATGGCCTCAATGGTGGACTAGCAATTAGCCTATGGGTATTTCAGTCAGGTAAGACTTTGCACCCAAACTCCTCTATAGTAAATTTCGGACCATCTGACGCTTCCACCCTGTATGATAGGTTTGGCATGGGAATTAGAGTAAACTCATTTCTTAGCTATGAATTAACTGATCATATACTTGTAACTGTCAGGCCCCAATGGACCTACAGTAGTGCACAGGTATTTGAAGGTACTCATTTAAAAGTGGGTGTTCAGCGAGTTGATTTGAACTTTGGTATGGGATGGAGGTTTTAATTTCCTGCTACCGAATTCAAACCCATTCTTTTTCGTCCGATGGAATGAGTTTGATGTATGAATCTTTGCATCAGATAATAATAAGTTCTGAAATTTTGATTTAAAAGTACTCTTCACATCACTATAGAATTGTTTTTCAATTGAAAAAATTAAAGTGGAATCCGAATGTGTCTCGTAAGCTTGAAAGATTAAAAAATAACGGTCGCTTTATGTAACTCTTCCATGCAGGTCCTGGTAATACCAAAATCTCGTAAAATACCGTAATAAAAAACGTATTATTTATCATAATTACATTAACTTTGAAATCTACCATTTAATGTAACTATGAGCAACTACGGATATGCCAGGGTCAGTACAAAGGATCAATCTCTTGATCTACAAAAGGATGCTTTGAAAGAAGTGGGATGCGATCCGATATTTGAGGAGAGTACAAGTGGAAAGAACAAAAACAGACCTGAACTCGATAAGATGATTTCCCAGCTTAGAAAAGGAGACTCTGTTGTTGTTTGGAAATTGGATAGATTGGGAAGAAGTATTCGTGACTTGATTGATTTGATTAACACTTTTGAGAGCAAAGGAGTAGGATTCAGGAGTCTGAAGGATAATATCGATACTACAACTCCCACAGGAAAGCTCATATTTCATCTTTTTGCAGCCCTAGCTGAGTTTGAGAGAGATGTTATCAGTGAACGTACCAAGGCTGGATTAGCGGCTGCAAGAGCTCGGGGACGAAAGGGTGGTAGACCTCCAGGTCTATCTAAAAAGGCAGAGGATAAGGCTCGGTTAGCTGAAATTCTTTACAAGGAGGGGAATCGAAGTGTTTCAGATATTTGCAATCATTTAGAGATAAGCAGACCAACACTCTATCGATATTTGAGACATCGGAGGGTATTGCCTTCTTGACACTCAGCTTGAGAATAAACTTATAGTTAAGGTGCCAACAATATATTGAAGGAGTGTCTTTAGGGTGTGAGATGGGGCGACATTGTAATCAACCTTAGAGATTTTCGATTACTAAGTCTACTCTCAAATGACAAGTAATCATCTATCATCAAATATTACTGATTCAATTTTTGTTATGAGCTTTCCTGCTAAGAAGACGCTACTTCATGATGATGATGCCAGATTAGGGACTTAATCTGACTATTTTCGACGTTTTGTGTCCAGACTAGGAATCTTTGTGTAGTGGAAATGCTATTTAATTAGAAGATCATTATTAACCGGCATGATGTCCAAATCGAAAAGGACACTAGATGAATCTTGAGAAAGAAGACTTAAATAATCATATTCTGTGACTCCTAATGGTTCAGTCTGCAAATGAATCAAATCGATTCCCAGGTCATATTTATAGCCTGATGCCTTCCCTTCAAGAAATGGTGGTAAATAGTAACCACTATCAAGTGAATCAATATTGAAATCTGATTCTATTGATATCGGAAAATTCCAAATCTCGTTTGCTGTACTATCTTTCTCTTTCGCATGTAGGAAACCATTAAAAAGATCACCGGTTAGATAGTCATCCCTCGATTTATGTGATGAAATGACTTGAGTCCAATCAATATTTGCGTAGTTAGCTGAGTGAATTAATGCACCAGGAGAATTCACAGTACTGTACTTAGAGATTTCATCAGTCAATGACAAATAAATCAATCCCTGAAAAGGATCACCAAGCAAAGGATTATCCTCCTGTGATTTAACGGTTAGCACGTGTGAATCAAAAATGAAATCAGGTAAGGTCTCTTGTTTTTCACTCCTGCTTGAAGAACTTTCGATAATCGTACTTGATACAGTAGTTGTGGTAATAAATTCCTCAATCATTGCAATTGTCGAAGCAAATTTAGACATATCGACATGCTCATTACGAACAGATTCATCCTGGTAATTGGCGACATATTGGCTTGTTTGCTGAGTAGCTACCTCATAGGCATATGCCTTATAAATTGAGATTGGGTCACTAAAATCGTCTGTGATCAATTTCACCAACGGATCTTTTTTGATAGGTTCATCAGTTCTCAAAGCTTCCAATAATAGGGCCTGCTTAGTTTCTGCCACAGCAAGTTTGAGTTGGGTTGAAACAGATTTGTGAAATGTGAATGCAGAAAAGACAAAAGTGCTAATAAATCCTAATGCCATTGCAATATCTCTGATGTATGCTCTTTTAGCATTCTTCTCGGCAAGTTCTAGCGTTCGCTTGGCGATGTCATTATCCGGCTTCTCTGTGTAGATGTATTTACTTTCCATCTCATTAAACATATGTTAAACTCATAACATGATAGGAACCGGGGGAGTTTCATTTAAAGAGAAAAAAGTAATTACATCATCTGGTTTATCATACTCTATTTGACATCAGAAAAGTGATAGAATCGATGTAGTTACCTGATTAATAAGTACTTACATTAATTATGTTAGTTATTAATTTTATAAATGGTAGCATAATATTTCTATTTGCATATTACTATTGCTCGAGATTTTTCAAAGAGAATGTGTTTCGAGTAGCCTTATCAAGTACCCAAATCTAAAGAATACGCATCGACAAGGCTGAGGACGTACACTAGTCTAGGGGCATAGACCTGTATGTGCCCCAAACAGATGTGAATGCAAAGTGTAAAACTAGAACAACTCGAAGCAGATATTTATGGAAAGACTAAGGATCAAGGACAATGTAACCCAGCTCACTGACATAAAGGTCTTCTATTCTAGATAGCTACTAACAAAGCAGATCCAATCAGTTGGAGCTTTCCGATAAAGAATTAGCGATATTGACAAAGGTCGGTAAGTCAAGCTCTAATGCTTCCGAGAGAATAAGCATGGTCTTGAGGGTCATATTAGTACGACCATTTTCAATTCTGCTGATCGTACTTTTTTCGACATCACATATTGTGGCAAGATCCAACTGGGATAAAGATCTTTCAAGACGCAAATTTCGTAGCCGCTTTCCAAGCTGTTTTTGATAGAATAACAGATTTGCATCTTCAGTTGACATTAATGTCAAACATATCTCTTAAGTTAGCTAGAGGAGTAAACATATATGTCAACCAAAATCACTACCAATGACTAATTTTGTTAATCATTACCGATTCGTAATAGTAGTGATACTATCCATACTATTCCTTGATGATGTAACTGCTCAATGGAGCTGCAATCCTGATACATTCTTTTACGAAGACATTGCAGACTATGAAGGGGGTATAATTCAGGGATTTGGTCCTGAAGTGGCTGCGTGGTACGGAAGAGATGTGGTTGTACTGATTGAAAAGGAAAGTATTAGTGATAGGGACCCATTGATAATGGAAGAAATCTTGAAGTCTCTAGATGCTCTTGCCCAACAATTCGACAGGATTACAGGAAGAAGACCTCCCAATCTTCAACCACTAAAGGGAAGAATGCGAATTGAAATCAATCATCCTAGAGACGGGTATGGAGCTGGAGGTTCGCATCACCAACAAATCGGAATCCATGCTGATACACTTTTTCTTAATACTCAGTACAGAAATCTAGAGAAGGGTCTAAATACAATGGACCATATCTTCTTCTGGGAAATGGGAAGGTCATGGTATTATTTGGATGTGGAAAGGCCAATTGACTATCAGATTAAAGGAAACCCACTTATCTATGGCTATTGGGTGGGAGGATTCAATTCACTATGGCCTATCATTTTAATGGATGATTTACCCTCAAAAGACATGACACTTTATTCCCTGAATCTGGCCGATTTTGAGACAGATATTCACACTCAATATCAAATCTATGTGAGTGATACCAGCTATAATTGGGAAAACTCATGGAACTCTCAATACCTACCATGGAATCCTTCCAAATCTCTCAATGAGTTGATGTCGGGAACATTAGTTGAATTATACTATCGGTATGGTGATGAATTCATAACGGGTCTGTGGAGGGAGATTCCCAAGTTGAGCATTCCTGAGTCGAAGGATGACCATCAAGCAGTGCGTGACAATTTCTATAAAGCTGCATCAATTGCAGCTAAGGAAGACTTAATATCCTTCTTTAATGAGTTACGTTGGCAAATATCAAGTTCTGCTATGGCGCAGGTGAATGAACAACTATCTTCATCTACTGAAAGTCATGAGCTTACGATATCATACGAACCATTTGAGAATGATGGTGAGAATAGTTCAAATTTGACAGGATGGTTTGGACTTTGGAATAACTACAACATGACTACTCAACTAAATGAAGGTCAATTTAATTTACTGGAAAGTTCGCTAGAGTACCAAAATAGAGAAGTCATAGGAGGTTCTCTGCATTTGCTGGGAGAGAATGAAAATGAGTACCGAATAACAAGATATCTAGACAAGCGGTATGGATGTGAGGGTACTTCAACCTGGATTAGTTTTCTAATCTCCACTCCTGAAGTCGCTAATGGAGCATGCATGGTGGAATTGGGCGAGTCTAGAAGATTTCCAATCGGCAAAGGCTGGGGTGAAAAATTTACTATTAATGATGAATCAACAGGAGTTAATATAACAGCAAATCAGACCTACTTTGTCGTAGGTAGGCTTGATTCTTACTTGGGAAACGATACGATGTATCTATGGATTAATCCAGACCTTTCGACAATGCCAGATGATAATGAGGCCATTCTTCGTTTCAGTGGATATGATGCGGGTGAGCTGCCCAGTGCAACTATTCTATATCAAGGTCATGGTTCGGCTGAATACGTTCTGGATGAACTTAAGATAGGCTATACCTGGGAAGATGTGAGTGGTGACCTGAGTTTGATAACAGATTCGGAGGATATCGGTCAGACAAAAAGGTTTCAAATCAATCCAAATCCTATTTGCTCTGGATGCATTCTCAATGTTGAGGATTCAGCTAAAATCTATGACCTTTATGGACGGTTGATTGCAAGTGGCTCTAGAGCTCCTGATAAGCCTGGTGTATACTTCCTAGTTTCTCCACAGGGAAGCGCTAAATTCCTTGTTCAATAGATTTAGTAGAGACATCTAATTGTCAATAAAATCTCTAAGATGATTTTATTGCAAATGCCTAGACTTCAACAGATGCCCTCAGAGGGCTTAAAAATTACAACTAGTGTCAGTGATTGATTTGGTGGAGAAAGTCGCTCAGAAACCAAATACAAGCCTTATATGGTAAATTATCGTCATATTTACTGCCTTGATAAGAGATACTTTAGTAAAAATTCTACATTTAGAGAGCTTACAGCATATTAGAGAGAGTATCTAATTCTTTGCCCCCATTTAGATTCGTCCTGTAATGATTTCAATGGGTTT
The DNA here is from genome assembly GCA_050298535.1 of Saprospiraceae bacterium. Taxonomy (GTDB): domain Bacteria; phylum Bacteroidota; class Bacteroidia; order Chitinophagales; family Saprospiraceae; genus JABDMH01. Next base: position 111,515 of record JBNKUI010000030.1, on the reverse strand, counting down.
TGTCATGGTTATCTAAGTTGTTAAGATTCTTGAGAAGTTGTTCTCGTGTTCTCTTGAACATTTCTTCTCTTTGCTCTTGAGTCAAATTGGACCCATGTTGATTATTCTTATCACCACATGTAATCTCTTTTTCATCCATTGTTATGCATTTCAGAGATGTCAAAGTATAGTAAACTTACTATTGTGCAAAATCTACTGATACTTTCTGATTTAGTACCATTCTCTTTCGAAGATTTAACACTGAAGATTGGACATGAAATTTCAAGCCTTCTGAGGCTTTAAAATAGGGAAGATGGTAGTGTGGGTCAACTCCAAGGAGAAAGTCGCTCAGGAATGGCATGTTGCCCTTATATGGCGAATATACCTAATGTTTTATGCTGTGGTTTGTAGGGATTTAGTGTAAAAAGCCATTTTCCAAGAAGATTCACCTATCAAAGAGATCTTATGAATATTTGTTGCTCAATCTTTGATTGAACCTTAAATAGACTTGAGGTAGGGGACTTACTAATAGCCTCAAGTTAGAAAGTGTAAAAAAGCATGCTTTTTTTGTCCTGAAGAATCTCATATATGCAAAAGTGATAGACCGGGGGATATGTCCGAAATCAAGCTTGCATAGCCTTGTCTCATTTGTGAGGACTAGTCAGACCACATATGAATGCTCTAGATAATTGACATCAATAATTATGTAATTTTTTCTGAAAATCTGAGAATTTTCTCTTCGTCATTACTTCAATTTCTTTCTTAGAACTTAAATTAGGGCGAACATATTCGTTCAAATACTCTTTAATCAATGGCCAAGCCATTTCATATGGTGAGCGTTGCAAAAACAAAATAAAATAATATAAAGTCTTAAGTAGGTAAACTAGAGACAAGAATCCTATTAAGCAAATTAGTACTTGAAATACCGTTTTGAGTTCGTTAAAATTGAAAAATGTGATACTTCCCCAGAGAAGTCCAGAGAGTAAGATTGCTCCAATGAAGAATTCTATCAATCGGCTCTTTAACCTTTGGCTGTTGCATTTGTTGCAGATAAAAGCTTTATCTCCTTCTTCTCCTGAGATTATATTGTACTTCGTTATAGTACTTATGTTGATACTGCATGGTATTTATCATATTGACCGAGTTTTTGAACTGCGTAGTATCTATAGAAATAACCCTCACCATTAGTTTTGCAGAGTAGACACTTATTTTTTTCGGAAGTAGCGCTCATCATATCCTTCTGTAAATGTGTTAATACCTCCCTGACGAAATGTTGGTGTCATTCTTGTCGTGATTCTAGACCTCAAATGACATAGCTTAAAGATAGCAATTAAATGGTGGAATTGAATCACATGTTTAAAGATATGGTGTTGGGGTCATCAAGAATCATTCGAATAGATTTGCTTTGTGCACACTAAGATATCAAGGTTCTTGTTTCCCCTGATGAAGAGTGACAATTAGTCAACTGGGGAGAGCAGTTATTGGCATTTGAACATTATCTACGCAAAACCAGATTTAAGGACCGTTTTGATACGCGTAATATCTGAGCACCAGATAATATATATAATTCCAATATATAATGAGAACTCAAGAAGAACAAGATCATGAACTAATGGCTTGGAAAGACATAGGCGAAGTGTCACCTCCTCACTCATTGAAAAGGAGTATTAACCTCTACACTCAACTGGTTCCCTCAAACTGAATCTAGGTCCATTCTCATCTTCACCGAATATATCCAGTAATTCGGATTTCACTATCGCAAAGACTTCATCTTTTTGACTTTCAGGTACAAGGAATGAGTCATGTTTTGATAATACCAAATATCCTTCACCCAGTAATCTATTTAATATCCTTTCAACAAAGATTAGTACTTCAATTCTTTGTAGGGCTATACTGAGGAAATCTGAACCAGCCTTATCAGCATCATCGTTATAACATACTTTGTGCCATTGATATTCTGGCCCATTTGTCTCATTGGTTTCTAGGACCTTGTATGCAGCATACTTTTTGATATCATCTACTATCCAAGTTAGTCTGGGAAAAGCGAGCCGTAGTTGCTTCTTCTTTTCCGACGTCATACTGTATCGATAGTCACCAAACAGCATACCGAAGACAGTGACCTTCATTTCTTCCCGTATCTCCCCATTGACTTCCTTTGATTGACTCATTTTCATTGACATGTGTTCATAAGCCTTTCCTTGAAAACTTGATAAGAACCACTCCTCTAATTCTTCACTCATAAATAATGCTCCCTTATAATTAGGGGGAACTGAGCTAAAGTGATAAGACAAATATGGTAAAGAAAGACTTTTGTTGAAGGAGGAGGAAAGTATCCCAAATACTTCCTCCCCAAGTTGCATGCCTGTGTCTGATTTACATCTTATTAAGATGTTAGCTAATAAGTTCAGTTGGGAATTCTTTTTGTCTATTTCATAGAGTCTTTCTCCATTTAGTCGAATATATTGGAGGCATAAAGATGGTAGATTTGATAGCACGTGGTACAATCTCTGACCTTTGTTGTCCCTCGAAGGGAGTAACTTTAGAAAATCTTTGTTTGCAATAGCTCTTAGCCTGTAGATGTATATTTGGAGAATTTGATTGGTTTTGAATTCAATAAATTCATCCTTGTCTTGGAATCTTTTGGGGTCTATCATCTCTACTTTTGTCCCATTTTGGTATCTGATTTCTCCCTTCTTGGTTAGATAGGTCCTTTGCTTCACTTTCTTAAGGACTTTGTTTTTCTTCTTTCTTATTGTTGCATCTATTTTATCCTCGTCAATGCTTAGTTCTAACTTTTGAAGTACTTCATACGTCTTCCTTTCTACTGTGTCGAGTGAGTTAACCTGTTTTTGAATGGATTTGTCGCTAGGGGACCTCCTTTCATAGTAGAAGGTTGTCATATTAGAGTCATAGAGATACTTTTCGTTAATCTTATATCTCTTTGCCTGGTTTCTGCCCCAGCTAAAACCCTTGCCATTCTCTAAAGGAACATTTATTAGGATGCCTCTTTCTTCAAGTTTCGCAAATATGTATCTGTACTTCGTATTACCATTGAGAAGAAGATTCTTGTAATTGTCACTTAGTACCAAAAGGTCTCCCGTAGGTTTATCTAGTGAACTTGATTTCATATAAATAATGTGGATACATCTCATTGCTCTATGCGCTTCATTTGGATCAGAAGAAATTGATTCTACTTCATTGACAAGACTTAACGGGAGTGTAGCTTTGGTTACCTTCCATCCTTTTCCCATAGTTGATTTACGGGATCTTTGGAATATGAATTTATCCACCTCTGATGGGTTAGAACGACCTATCTCTATTTCACCATTACTGGTACTGGAGTGATTCCTACCTTCGACCTGATTTTGAATCTTCATTTTCTTTCATGATTTTTTGTTCTCATAATTGCAATGTTCGTGAAATGTTCTTATGTTTGCAATGTTCGTGAAATTATTTAAGACAATAATAATTCAATAGCATATGGTGTCGAGTAGTATTATCACCACAGCAATCAAGAATCTGAGAGACCTATCAGGACTAGACATTGACTTTCACAATGATGTTAGTTTACCAACATCGGATGGGGTACTAACCATTAGCTTGTTATCCGAGGTGGTTTCAATGGTGATTGAGTTGAAGTCTGAAGTGAAAGCGATATCTCCAACTTTCTATTTGAGATTTCTAATGATGCAAAAGCTAGATTTTGGACTCATTCTGATTGCCAACTATATCTCACCAGGAATCAAGAAAGAACTAGTACAAAAAGGAATACATTATCTAGAAACTTCTGGGAATTGCCACGTTCAACATGGCAACCTATTTATCCACGTCGAAGGGAAAGAAACTCATAGTTTCAGGCAGAGTGATTCAGTTAAAATCTATCGGACCAGTAGTATGAAGATTATCATTAATCTTTTAGCCAATCCATCACTTGTAAATAGCAACTACAGAGATATTTCAGCTGAATCTAATGTTGCGTTAAGTAGTATTGGTAAAACACTTCGAGATTTAGAAAAATTGGGATTTCTGCTTGAAGAGGATTCTGAAAGAAAGTTGTTAAAAACAAAAACACTCTATGATACTTGGCTAGAATTCTACCAAACTGCATTGAAGCAGAAATATCTGGTAGGTAGATTTAATCTAAATGGTGACAAAGTGCAACTTCCTGATAATGAAAAGTGGTATATGAGTGCTCTTAAGACACCAAAGGATGCTGCCAATTCAAGAAAATTCACATTGTATACAGATGTAAATCTAAGAGCTTTAAAATCAAAATTTCATCTCTCGGTTGATGACAAGGGAGGGATTGAAGTCGTTCGACCGTACTGGAATGACAACAATTCATCTATAGTCTCCGAATCCAGTAGAGTGGTTCATAAGATACTGAATTATGCAGACCTACTGACGAACAGTGCAACCAAAGATGACGCAGAAGCTATAATAAAGAACAGGGAAATGATAGAAACACTGTATGGCAAAAATCTATAAACAACTAAGTTATGGGGAAGAAAATAAAATCTGAAGTAAATAGGGAGCTGAAAGAGACCTGTAGGCTCATCGTAACACTTCTTTATCAATCAATTCAAAATCAATGCTTAAAGACAAGTTAAAGGGTAAAACCTATATCGCATATAGTAGGTGTTCAACTGAAGAGCAACAAAAGCATGGGAACTCTCACGAATATCAAATGCGTGAGATCAGAGGTTTTGCAAGTCGAAATGGTATGGACTGCCTGGGAGAGTTTCAGGATACAATCACAGGGACCAGTTTTAATAGTAGACCAGAACTTGATAAAGCAGTAAGGTTGTGTGAGCGATTGCATGGTCAGGTCGATTACTTATTGGTCTACAAGCAAGATAGGTTTGGACGAGATCCAATGGGTGCCCTTATGGTAACTCAGAAGTTCCGTGAACTGAACGTTGAAATTAATTTCACTGATGAGTGGGTTGACTATGGTGATTCCAGTCATCCCATGATGCTACTAATGAAATATGCCATGGCTCAAACCGAATCCCTTAAGATCAGCGAGCGTACAAAAGATGGTTTGTATCAACGTCAATTAGAGGGTTACCATACGGGAAATGCTCCTGTGGGTTATATAAGGGTTCCATTGGAAAGTGTCAATGGAAACGGTAAGCGTGGAACCATCTGCGTCCCAGATTCTGAGAGGGCTAAAATAATAGTTGCATGCTTTGAACAACTTTCTAGCGGCACTATATCTCAAGCTGAGCTATTCAAAAAGTATGGTGATCATCTCGGTGTATCAAGGAGTACATTTTATAAAATTTTCAAGAATCTTTTTTATACTGGACGTCTATACATCAAGGCTTACAAGGACTATAGTGCGAGGATTGTGGATGGCAAGCATGAGCCAATCATATCCAAGGAATTGTTTGCACAGGTCCAATCAGTAATCTCAGATACACGTCAACCAAATTTCGGTCGAACATGGACTACCAACAATCGGAAAATGGACTCAGATTACTACCTGAAAGGCGTTTTAAAGTGTCCTCATAGTGGTAGTATGATGACTGCTTATCGGGTAAAGAAAGGTAAGTATCATTACTATTCAACACCCAAAGGGAAAAACAGGATAATTATACCTGTTAAACTCGCTCACAGTATAGCAAGGAAAGCGATCGCTGAGCTTACACTTCCAGAGGAGACTTACATCGTCATGATGCAGGAGCTTGACAAGTTGCATTTGAAGAGCACAAAGGAGATGACTAAGAGAAGCAAGATGTTTAGCGGAGAATTGAAAACTATCAGTGGGCGACAAATGAAGATTGATAATGACTATGCAGATGGCAAGATTGACGTGAAGACCTTTAGTAGATTGTGCGATAACCTCACAAAGCGTACAGCAGAAATTGAGGTTGAACTAATGAGAGTGGAGGAATTACTGAAAGAAGGTCTGTCATTCAAATCGAGAGTATTGAATCTTCTAAAAGATGTTGTTACAATCTACGATAATTGTTCCATCAAGGAGAAAAATCAACTGCTACGAGTGTTGTTTCCTGATGGATTTACAATAGACAAAGAGAGTGGAAAAGTTCTAACTAAAGAGGTGAATGAGTATCTTGTCGCAAACGACTGGCTAACAAGTAGTTATGAAACCATTGAAATAAAAAAGGACCAGCAACAATCTACTGGTCCCGTCAAGGGTGGAAGACGGGATTTGAACCCGCGACCTCTGGAACCACAATCCAGCGCTCTAACCAACTGAGCTACAACCACCATATAATTTCTATTCGCTAGTCTTTTTAGCGAAGTTGGTTCCAACTGCCTGGTCGTACGAAGTGTAACGAAGGCGGGAGCTACAACCAGTATGTTAGTTTTAGATCTGTACAAGATCAGTATAGAAATCCTCTCTTTGGAGGGTGCGCAAAGATAGAATCTTAATTAGAATATATAAACTTTAGCATAAAATTTTTACCCTCACAATAGGGTCCTGGTCTGTCGCGACAAAAAAGCGAGTGTAGCTGTTGGAGAACACCCTTGTTACGCATTATCATTGAAGTCCCGTATCGCACGCAGGATGTCCTGCCGGCTGATTTGTCCCTTCAGGTTACCACCCTCGTCGACCACCAGTAAGCGCTTATACTTTGTGTGTAGAAAGACGTCGGCAACCTCAACGATGTTGGCTTCAGTAGTTATCGTCTTCATAACACTGGTCATGTAATCGGCAGCTGTTGACTGTTCGACCGGATGATTATGATAGGCTATGTCAAACAAGACCTTCAAGCAATCTTTATCATCGATCAATCCAACCAAGCCTCCCCTGTGATCAAGAACTGGCACTCCCGTGATCTCTTTCTCCAATAGGACCTCCACCACTTCAGTGATCAAAGTATCTCGATGCACTGTGATCAGATTATTGAGTGAAGTCATGTACCGAGTCACGGAAGAAGGCTTAAAGTCTCTTTGAAATGTGGTAGACTCAACTGATTTTTGCTGGTAGTTCTTCATGGCCAGTAGTTAGATTTGATAAGCGAGATACCTAATTAAGATAAGGTATTTTTCTAACATTAGCCATCCTTAAATCAACTAGTTTCCAAACCTTTTGGGCAAAAAGACGGTTTGATGTCTATCCCTTACCACAATATTTCCCTGCTACCTTTTGGTAAGTAGGGAACAGTTTTAGTACTTTTTCGCCAGTTTGGTCTCGATGTGCTGAAGCACTTTATTTGTTTCCTCAATTAGGTCTTGCTCCATTTGAGCAAGCGTTGTTCTACCACCCTGGTAGGCCTTTAACCATCCCCGAAAATATTGGTCTGTGTATAAAGACTCTATATCAATTGGCCGAAGGGTGTAAGGTTCATAATTGAACAATGGGACGTGATAATCATAGAAGGATTCATTCTTGTAATTCACTTCCATATAGATCGTCCACCATTTTGGCAAAGTTGATTCAAAATAATGGATCACTTGCTGCTTTATAGCATCATCTGCAATAATGTCATATCCGATATTCTTATATTGTTCATATCCTGATTGCGACAGGCTCATTTGATCTTTTGCTATTCTTGCATTATGAAAATGTCCTCCTAGACTGTCAGCAAAGGGAAGCCTTTCTTCAAGAACTTTAATGGCAATCTCAGCTGAATGGTTAAGAGTATGCAGATGTTCAATATCAACTTCAACAGTTTGCACAATAAGTGCAAGATTGTCTCGAAGACTTTCCAGGATCCCAATTTCTTTTATCCTGTCCTTCTTCCACTCATTCCAATTGTTGATTTGCAAGGCAATCAGGATACCTATTACTACCAGGGCAATCTCTCCAATAGCATACAGGAGATACTTTTTAAATGGTCCTGATTCGATCAATGATTTCCTGATTCTTCTGAAAAAAGTGAGCATAATCTAAATTTTATAAAACGATCATGTGGTGCAGCAAAATGATTTAATTGAACTCATTTCTTGTGCCCAAATTATACGATCGGTGCGCTCCTACTCAATTTAGTATTTCGAAACAATGAGCTGCCGAATTATTAATAAGGTATAATCCAATCTCCAAACGTTAAAAGTGGCCATTGAGTAATTAATCTATGTGGTATGAGGATTCATAAATCATCTCTTAATTCTCTCAGTAGGTAATCATTTTATTGTACTAATTGGAGTTCATTATCACTACTAGTGATGGATGGACAATTTTGGACGGCAATAGAATCTATCTTTGTAATTAAAGATCCCATCCTCTCATATATCTGCACGAGTGTTCTTGAATGTTTAATCAATTCAATCAACAGGTTGGCAAATTCCCTGCTGTCACGAAGAGTTTGATAGGAGGTTTCAAACCGACTACTGTAGAGAGACTCATGTAAATCGAATTTTTTGGAATATGTGGAAATTCGATCTATATACGTATCAAGGTAAGGATTGAGTCGGTTGTCCACAAAATAGGCCTGAAGTTCTTCGAAAGTAAACATGTACTCAAGATGTGAATTTAGATTTCTCAGGTTCTCTTTTATATCCTCAGAGGTCAGTAGTTCCAGTTTTCCTGAACTTATCAATAAATCGTAGATGTTGGTTATAGAGCCGGCACCGGTTAACCAACGCCTGCCGAGTTCAGAAAGATATTCATCTATTTGTTCCTCTGAGCTTTCAATGGAGGGATCGTTAATTAGAAGCAACAGTTGCTCAGCCGCCGAGAATATTTCGGCATATCGATCATGTCCTTGTTCCTGGTAGAAATAATACAACTCCATCTCCTGGTGTATCGTACAATACAGCTTTTTCTCTTCAAGTTTCGCCAACCTGTCCACATTCCAGTTGTTAACTTGTAGTGCTAAGATTATTCCTATCATAACAAGAAAAATCTCTCCAATAGCATAGAGAAGATACTTTCGAGCGGATCCCGTCTCGATCAATGATTTCCTGATCTTTCGAAGAAATGTGAACATTTAGGAAGATACAAATCTAGCTCTTAGTCTTCCTGAATAATTTGAAAGTAATCTCTCTTTTCACTCTTCTTATAGAATTAAAGAATGTCTGACCCATCCAGATCCATATCCTGATCGTAAATGACCCTGGTCATTGCAGTTCGCATACCATTCTTTGAGCTTTAGTATCGAAGCAAAAGAGCCAAAAAAATTAGAATACGACAATATGCAAAAGTTAGTGGAGACTGATCTTGTGCAACTTGATGTCAGCACCCCAATCTGGGACCGCACCTTCATGGTAGCGCCTTTGGTGATCATTGGCACGCAGGAAAGCAATGGATACGATTTAGCCCCGAAGCACATGGCTACTCCGATGGGATTTGACAATTATTTTGGGTTCGTATGCACTCCAAATCACAGCACCTATCATAATGTTAAAAAATACAAATGCTTTACGGTAAGTTTTCCTACTCCGGATCAGATCATAACCACTTCTTTAAGTGCTTCGCCACGCACGGATGGAATTTCAAAATCCGAGAGCATAATCGAAGCCCTCCCTGTTGCTCAGGCTACCAGCATGGATGTACCAGTTTTATCTGATGCCTACCTATACTTCGAATGTGACCTCTTCAAAATTGTAGATGGTTTTGGCGAAAACAGTTTGATCACAGGATCTATTAGAAAAGCATTTGTACATAGTGATTATCTGAGGGTTTCCGAGCTTGATGAAGCAGAGCAGTTGCAAGAGCATCCTTTATTGGCCTACATCGCCATGGGTCGATTTGCAAATATTTCAAATACCTACAATTTTCCATTCCCGAAAGACTTCACGCGATGAAAGATGATGCCCATATTACCAAATTGATCATGGATTATCTGCAATCCATGGAGACCGAGATAATGGTTGTGTTAAAGGAGTTGGTTAATCTCGAATCGCCATCTCGTGATGCCAGTTCTCAAAGGGTGATTTTGAAGTACCTGGAGACTAAACTGAATGCATTAGATTTTTATACTGAATATGTACCTGGAAAGATTACCGGAGGATTTCTCTATGCAAGGCCTAACCAGCGAAATAAAGCGCAACCCTTACAATTACTTTTGGGACACTGTGATACCGTATGGCAAAAAGATAGCATTAAACAAATGCCCATTGTGCAGCAGGGGGGGAAAATGACTGGACCTGGTATCTATGACATGAAAGCGGGGTTGACCCAGTTGATTTTTGCCCTTAAAACTATTGAAGCAAACGAAATGGATCTCTCACTTTGTCCTGTCATCCTGATTAATTCCGATGAGGAAATTGGCAGTAGAGAAAGCAGGTATGCCATTGAACGATTAGCCAGGATTTCGGAACGTGCCTTCGTTATGGAACCCCCTCTGGGTTTGGAAGGAAAACTCAAGACCTCCAGAAAGGGACTGGGACGTTTTGAAATTACTGTAATAGGAAAAGCGGCCCATGCCGGGCTGGATCCTGGAAAAGGTGTCAATGCGATCGTCGAATTATCCCATCAGGTGCAAAGATTATATGCTATGAATGATCTGGACAAGGGAATCACTGTAAATGTGGGCACCATCCAGGGCGGCATCTCTCCTAATGTCGTGGCACCTGAAAGCAAAGCAGTTGTGGATGTCCGTGTCAGGACGTATGAAGATGGCAGGGCAATTACGGACAAGATTCTGGGACTGACACCTACCATGTCCGATGTGAAAATCAAAATTGAAGGGGGCATAGGTAGACCTCCCATGGAACGAACCTTGCGTAACCAAACACTTTGGAAACTAGCAAGGTCGAAAGCGCTGTTGCTTGGAATAGACCTGGAAGAGGCGATGGCTGGAGGTGGATCTGATGGCAATACGACCAGTTCCTACACGGCAACCCTGGACGGATTGGGAACCACAGGAGATGGAGCCCACGCCAGCCACGAATTCATATTCTCCGAGCAACTGATCGAGCGCACGGCCCTACTCACCCTGTTGATGCTTTCTGATTCTGTGGAAAATACAATTGAAGAAATGTGAAAAATCTTCCGTACATCTTTACTTCTTTAACTCGAATATCTGATCTTGAAGAACGGGAATTCGAGGTGAAAAAATTGGCACGTGAACATTGGGATACCGGTGACTATGTGGTTACTGAGATTGTAGATCCCGGTAGCACTACACTGAAATTGGAACTTCCCAATGGCAGGATGCGAGGAGTAATGGGCGGCGAACTTGTGGTGGGAGCCTTGGGTGAACGCTATGCTACACTGGAGGCCACAGGTACCTGGCGCGAGGTAAAGGATGATCTTACTATGCACTTGCTGACAGGTGCAGGACTTCTTGGTAAACTGACATCAAAATCTACGTTTATCCCTAATTTGAAACGGGTCACTTACTTGGGCCATGTCTTTCGAGATCGACAAAAAATCACGATGGGTAGCTTTGTACAACCTGTAGAAGACATGCCTTTTGAGACCCCTGTCGTACTATTTGTCGGTACATCTATGTCGGCAGGAAAAACTACTTCTGCACGCATCGTAACCAATTTGTTCAAGTCTGCTGGCTGCAAAGTTGTGGGCGCTAAACTGGCGGGTGCGGGAAGGTATCAGGATATATTGGCCATAAAGGATGTAGGCGCAGATGATGTGTTTGATTTTGTTGATGTTGGTTTGCCTTCTTCAATATATCCCAGAGATAAGTATCGAAAAATCTTACAGCAATTGTTATCCAGGATTGCTTCCTGTCATGCAGATATTGCCATTATAGAAATCGGGTCATCTCCTCTGGAACCCTATAATGGAGACATCGCCATAGAGGCACTGCGTGAACACGTTAAGTGTACCGTACTGGCTGCATCAGATCCTTATGCCGTGCTGGGATTGATGAATGCTTTTAATTTAACCCCGGATATAGTTACTGGAATTGCAACCAATACATTGGCTGGCATTAATCTGGTTGAAAAACTCTGTCATGTGAAAGCCCTCAATTTGATCGATGCAGAAACAACACCTGAATTAAAAAGAATACTTTCATCAAAAACGAGTGTGATTTTCTAGTGAGTGGGAATATATATGTAGGAATAAATTTCAATACGATGGATATTCCCAAAAATCCACGTTGACTCCAATTCGAATGGATCAAATGCAAGGACATTGTGGATCCATAAAATCAGTCACGGTAGAGAAAATCTGCAGCAATTATCAGTCTCCGGTAATGCTCCAAATTTTGGAATGCATGACAAGAACTGTATCCATAATTTTTTCTTTAGTAGAGTGTCTTACAGCCACATCCCAGTTATGGTAACAAGTTATAACAACAGCCAGGAGATTAAATTTTCTTATCAGGTTACATTGTGACATGGTTTCTGAAAATGATAAACTAGTATATAGTGATCATATCATGAGAGTTGTTGCCAAGAACTACCGTCATTTAACAAAAACCATGGTATATTGTAACGTTGGGGATGTTTGATTGAATATCCTGATCATTAGATTTCAAAATACAATGAAATACAAATTATGAAAATAATCAGGATTACATTATTGGCAATCTACTTAGTATCTATTTCCTTAATAGGCGTCTGTCAGAATTTGGAAGTAGATGGTCATGTAAAAATCACGGAGTTGGATCTTGACAATACACAAGGTGATTTTATTACGCGGAAAAATGACGGCACATTGGCTCGAAGGAGCATTTCCAGCTTTCAAACAAAAAGATATGTAATTGGAGAGTTTGCGCATGGCGGTATTGTGTTTTGGATAGACGAGACCGGAGAACATGGACTGGTGTGCTCCATGTCAAATCTCGCAACTGATGTACGATGGTACGCTGGGACATGTGGAAATACTCGGGCCTATGGGGATGGCCCAGGTGCTGGCAAGTTAAATACTGCAATTATTATTGCTGCTCATGTTGCAATTGGTGATGATGGCAATACATATGCAGCCAGAATCTGTAATGAATATATAAGTATAGATCCTTTCAATAGGGGTGTATCATTTAATCATGGAGATTGGTACTTGCCATCTTACGAAGAATTGCAAATAATGTATAATAATAAAGCTGCAATTGAGGCTACGGCAGACCAGTTATCTTTCTTCGGAGGAGAAGGTTTCAATGATGGAATATTCTGGAGTTCTAACGAGACGGGTGATTGCTTCGCAGCGGCATGGCAATTTGAAATAGGATTTGGCGGTGGAGGTGGGAAGGCAATCGATCGTGATGTCCGCGCAGTCCGGATGTTTTAGGAACATATCTATTCTGAGAAAGACCCATCAAGCCAATTTTGGCAGCACAAATATTTGAACTGTTCCAATGGACAGTAGCAATGACAAAGAGGGCCCCAGACTGGACCTAAAGACAAAATCATAAATAGAATTCAAATCAATCCCATACGAAAACAGTCAAGCATTCCTGGTGGCCGAAGCTTGCCCGTAGTCTTTCCAAAGCGGGACAAAGAAATATGAAATCGATGCCTGGATCTTTTTGCTCGCACGTTACCCCGGCCTCCCCGTTGACCGGAGCTTTAGCAGAGGTCACTGTTTTCTCACTACGCGGCGAAAGTGAGGAATCTTCCTGCTTCTTGAGGGTGAGTATGAGTTTGTGTGTGAATGTGGGACTGAAAGTCTGGTGCTGGAAGTCTGAAGAGGGGAGTTTTAGTGGGAAATCAGCAGTTCATTCTTCTTGAATTATTGAAATTATCAGTTTTTTAGAATGACGTCGCATTCAAAGTGTCATTGGATGAAGATAGTAATTCATAAGTACGATTTACAAGCATTCACATAAGATACGAAATGAGCTTAAATCGTGGAATACATGAGTTTCCATAAAGAGTGCAGATTGGGAAGGCCTCCATTGCCAGAAATGTATTGACAGACCTGAACCGTCTTCAGACTATTTATACATAGGCCTTTATTTATAGGAATTGCTACTAGGACTTGAGGGTTAAGCATTCCCTTTCAATTTTTCCTATGAGTTTTTGTCAATGCTGCAGCAAAGATACCGGCCGGCAGCGCAACAATGCCCAGGCCCACTATCAAAACGAAGAATGTGAATATTTTACCTCCCACTGTGATGGGGTAGAGGTCTCCATAACCAACGGTAGTCAAGGTAGCAATCGACCACCAAAGACTATCAAATACGGAACGGAACTGTTCAGGTTGTGCCCTATTCTCAAAGTAGTAGATTCCAACCGCGGCCAGATATAGCAATATGAGCATGCCAAATAATGAAACAACCAGCTGACCTTTACTCAGGATTAATGCTCTTCTAAAGTGATCAATAGCTTTTGAATATCGTGCTAATTTCAGTATACGAAAGAGCCGAAGTAGCCTCAGCGCTCTGATAGAGGTAAAATCGACCCCAAGAGCTAGATAAAATGGCAAGATGGCCATTAAATCTATGAGTCCAAAAAAGCTGAAGATAAACTTGGTCGAAGGCTTTGAGTTCCACAGTCGCATAAGGTATTCCAGCGAAAAAACCAGCACTATGACAGTTTCAATATTGTCTAGGATCTTCCGGGTTCTTTCACTTAATCCTGGCACCGTCTCGATTGAAAAAGTGATCAGTGAAATGACAATCAGCACTTGAATGACGATGTTAAATTGAAAGCCAACTTTGGAATCAGAAAGGAGATTATTTACCAGTCGTTTTAACATAAATTCAATTTGATTTCATGAGCTAATCTACATTCTCCGTAGCTATCGTATAGGACATGTTTAGCCAATCACAGCTTCGGGATGATAAACAACATATTTGAAAAAGGCCAAAATAGGAATTTCTGACCCTTTCGCGATTAGCCTGGTATTGTGGTTTCCAAAGTGAGGTCTACAGACCCACTCTAAAGATCCCCGTCTTTTAGTTTAAGTGAAAGTATGTTGAGGGCATTGTTGATGAAGAAATCATGTTGGATTTCATGAAAAATGTCATAGTAGATGAGACGAAAATTCTGATGGATACTGTCACAAAGTAAAGGCATGATTCGCCGCTGAACAAACCTATAGTTAGATTTGTCCGCTAGTGTATTAGAATAGATGCTAGTAGATCGATTCCATTCATTAACTTTGACTGTATGCTCACCTTCTTCAGAAAGATCAGAAAATTACTTTTGGAAAGTGGATCGACAAGAAAATACCTGTTATATGCCATGGGGGAGATTCTTCTCGTAATGGTAGGTATTTTACTGGCATTGCAGGTGAATAACTGGAATGAGAGGAGATCAAATACTGAGAAGGAAAATGATCTGATGAGAATCATATATAAGGAGCTGGAAAACTCAGAAAAGTATTTTAATGGAAGAATCAGGCTTCTTACCGAGATAATTGACAAGAATGGGCGAGCGATTCTGCAGTATACTAAGTCAGCAAAGAATGATGTGAACATTGATAGTTTTTCCCACCATCTTGTCAAAATGTTCTATGTCGGAGGTTTTGCACCGCAGACATCTAAATTTCATCAGGTTATTGATGGAGATGGGATGGATTTAATCAGCATTGATTCTCTTCAACTGTTGTTTGTTGAATATGAAAACCAATTGGAGCTTGCCCGTAATCATGATTCCAAAATGCAAGATCGAGGTGAATTAAATTTGTATTGGAACAAACATTTAGCTGTACATACCATTTTGAGATTGGCTGGTCACGGTTGGCATGATCTATTCCGGGATGACAGCCCGAGCTCATTTTCAATGGATCTGGATGGGGTCGTTTCTAGTCGGGAATTTGAAAACATCATAGTCAACAGACTCATGTTATTAAATTCGGCAAGACGGAGACTATTTGGCGTACAACGACATAATGAGAAAATGATGCGCTTCATAATGCAACATTATCAGCTCTAAAGTGACTGCCTCTTTTATCCTATCCACTCACAGCCTGGGTAGTTAAGTACCTTTTCGGGGCTATGCTCTAATAATCACTATCGGTAAAGTTTTAGCAGAGTTAAATTAAAACGGTCATTGTAGAGTTACAAAGACACCCTACCAGTTAAATTGAATAGCAGTTGTATTAGTAATTCCATCTCCTATTTCTGCACCTGAACCTGAAGGCCTAATCCTTGCATCCACATTGGATACACTAGGGAGGTCCATTCCATTACATCCCCATTCAATACTACCTTGATCCCGAGAGCAAACAACAAGCTTTTTGTTCCAGAAGGGGTATCCAGAGCATCCAAATAAAAGATGAGCCCTCCCCGAGACACCCTCAATCCATCTTTTCGGGCACCTGCATTGTAAAGGTGTTCGATCAGATCTAGTGATGAAACCCAGCAGATTTAACTCCTTTGGTTCGAAGGATTCAGGGTGCTTTCTTGATGAAATTGGGTGACTGACCTTCCTTGCACAATCTTTGGCCTCTTTAGCAAAGGGGCCAGGACATTTATGATGCTTCTTTACACAGTATATAAAGGAGTACACTATGAATGCGAAAATATCTTCCACCGAGCGAATCAGCACTGACCAGTCCTATTATGATGAGACTTCTACTCAGCGCAGGCAATCTTTTAGTCAATCAGCTTCACAGATAGGAGATGATTTCGACCCATCGGCTATGACTTCCATCGATGATGTCATCCATATTTTAGGAGAGATCATTCAAGAGGCAGAAGTTAATAGTGACCCATTAGGCTACTTTGCCGTCCTTTATCAAAAGGTTACAATAAAGGTTAAAGAAGGAATCGAGAACAACTTCTTTGAAAATGGGAAACGGATGGAGGAATTGGATATTCGATTTGCTGGGCGATATTTAAAAGCCTATTTTGCATATAGACAAAACAAACCAGTGACTGCTTCCTGGAGGAAATCCTTCGAAGCAGCAAAAGCCTCTGAGCCAACTGTTATACAGCATTTGCTTCTTGGCATAAATGCACATATTAATCTCGATCTGGGAATATCCGCCGCAGAGGTATGTAAACATAGTGATATGGAGGATTTTAAGAATGATTTCACCAAAATCGATCGGATTTTATCCTCTCTGGTAGATGACGTACAGCAAGGGCTGCTAGGGATTTCACCTTTTTGGTCTCCTTTCATTAATATATTGGGAAGAATTGATAATTTCTTTATAAATCTCATCATCTCAACCTCCAGGAGGCAGGCTTGGAAATTTGCCAAAAGAATGGTTGGTAAATCCGATGAAGAGGTAAATAGAATGATCAATAGGAGAGATCGAAGTACAGCGAGAAAGGGTAGATTTATTGGCAATCCGGGAGCTTTGTTCCGATTGATGATTCGAGTTTTCAAAATGGCCGAATGTGGATCTGTAACAGATAAAATCGGTGAATTAAAGATGCAAACTTCTTACTTACCTGTGTATGCAACCAACTGAATTAAAAAATGCCCCGACTATTTCTCCTGTCAGGACCATTAAGAATATATTCAGATTTGTAAAGAATCCCATAACGGTACTAAATGAATACCTGCAGCTGGGCGGAGATACTTTTTGTCTGTATTTAGGTATAGGAAATAAGGCAATGGTGACCACCAATCCCAAATTGATCCGACACGTCTTACAGAAAAACCACCGTAATTATCGTAAATCCCCATTGGTTGTTGAGCAATTAGCCCACTTTATAGGTAGAGGGTTGCTTACCAGCGAAGGTGCATACTGGTTGCAGCAACGCCGATTAATTCAACCTGGATTTCATCGTGAAAAATTAATTGGATTGATGGAGATCCTCGTGCGTGAAATTGATGATTATGTTAGAAATCTAGAGATAAGGAGCGAGATGAATGTAAGTGTAGACATGGCAGAGGAGATGACAGAATTGACTTTTAATCTGGTGGCCAAGTCCTTGTTTAGCTCCGATATTGAAAAAGGCGTTCTTGATCAACTCAGTAGGGACTTCAATAATATTCAAGCTTTTATGGCACGTCAGATTCGTCTGCCATTTCTCAGGTCCTGGTTCAAATTTACCGGTGAATTCAAGAAGCACGAGGAAATCGCGAGATCATTGAAAGGTATTGTTCTCAACATCATACATCAAAGAAAGGAAAGCGAGCAGGATCACGATGATCTGTTGAGCATGCTTATGAATGCTCGTTATGAGGATTCCGGTAAGGGCATGACGGATCAACAACTGTTAGAAGAGTCTCTTATCCTTCTGATTGCAGGTCATGAAACTACCGCAAATGCGCTGGCATGGAGCTGGTACCTGTTGAGTCAGCACCCTCAGGTGGTGGACCAAATCCGTAAGGAAATTGATGAAGTCCTGGGCCATGAAGAATTGACCTTTCAAATACTGCCACGTCTTAAATACCTGAATGCAGTGCTTCAGGAAGCCATGCGCCTTTTCCCACCTGCCTGGATTACTGAGCGTATCCCCATAAATGATGATCAATTTGAGGGGATGATCTTGCCTAAGAACCGGATCATCGGTATCTACATCTATGGAGTACATCATGCTCCAGAGTATTGGCCAGATCCTGAGAAATTTGATCCTTCCCGATGGATGGGTGACAAGAAAAAGAATCAAATACCTTTTTCTTATCTGCCATTTGGTGGGGGGCCTCGTCTCTGCATCGGCAACAACTTTGCAATGATGGAAATGCAATTACTGATGATTCGAATGATTCCCCGGTTTGATTTGCAGCTGTCCGATGAATACCCGGTCGAAAATGAGCCACTAATTACATTAAGACCAAAGAATGGAGTGCACATCCGGCTGAGCCGAAGGTCCTTCTGACTCAAATGCACAGATTGTCTTCTCTTACCTTAGCTGCTTCATTCGCATAGCAAGTGCGAGGACTGTAAGCATCAATACCTACCTAGCTTTGGGATATGCGTGGTGTCGATTCTTCGCCCCCAAATAATCCAATTTATATACTTTATCCAAATATTACGGTCACCTACTCATCATCTATTGCTTATATTTAGTAGCCACCTACACTACAATTTAGGGGATCAAAGTATGCACACATTCTTTCGACGAATCAGAAAGGCTCTATTGGCGGACGGTCGTACTTCAAAGTACCTTCTCTATGCAATGGGTGAAATCGCACTGGTGGTAATTGGAATACTCATTGCCTTGCAGATTAACAATTGGAATGAGTGGAGAAAGGATAGAGAACAAGAAAGAGAAGTTTTGGTAGATGTTGCAAGTGATCTTGAGCGCAATTGTGTCACTTTCCTAAAAGTGATTGAAGACAATGATAGATGTGATCGATCGGCTGATTTGATTATTTCTTTGATCCATGGTGATCAAATTCCTGAAGATTCGCTACCCAGGTATCTTCATGGGGCGAGAATAAAGTCTACTTCCGGACTGTTTCTGTCTGTTGCTGGCTTCGAAGCTCTGAAGAACGTTGGTTTTACCATAGTACAGAGTGACACATTAAAAGATGCGATACTCGATCTATATGAGACCACCTACCGGCAACTGATGGCATTTGCAGAAATGTTTGAAGTTGAGAGTCCTGAAAGACGCAAGTTCATTAATGATAACTTTATTACAGAATATGGCGGTCTGTTGACTCCAATCGACAGAGATAAATTGTTTCATGACATCAACTATTTTGTATTCTTAAAGCGGCTAAAACAAGACAGATACGCCATCAACAATCGATCAAAAATTTGTCTCAATAAAACACAGAAAGTCCTCCAACTCATAAAATCTGAATTGGGTGAAAACTCATAAATGTCCATTGTCTACTTAGTGGTTTTCCGTCATCTAGCTTATTTTACATACGCAGATGTCTAAATCAGAAATCTTACGGATTACACGTTATCAATCTTTTACTACATGCACAAATAAAGTGTGGATGTAGAAGTCCTGAATCAAATTGTCAAAGAAAATTGAATTTGATTTCGGTAGGAAAAATGTACCGGGATCATGGGTCCGGACTTGCCAGTTGCATCTGCATACTACGCATATCTGGAAAAACCCATTGCTCGACTATCTTTCCTTCTACTAGTCTGTGTATACAAACTTCGGATATTTCAACTTTGTTGTTTGTGGGTGGCTTTCCAAGAAAACTTCCCAAATTTGTACCACGTGAAGTAAATCTCGTAACAATTCTATCACCCTCTGCAATGGTTTCGTCCACTTCTTCTGTCCAATCTGGAAAAGCGGTTCGATGTGCCTTCACTCGTGACATTACTCCCTCGAGACCATGGACAACTCCTGCAGGGAAATGCCCGATGTAATTTTCTGCAAAGAGATCTTCGATCATGTCCATATTTCCTTTGCTCCAAATTTCCGAATGCATTACATGAACTACTTCTACGTTCTTGTCTTCCACAGAATCTCCTCCTGGTATGCATGCAGACTGTATTACCGAAATACTTACTAGCCAAAAGATCAAATTTCTCATAATGGGTTGCATTTTCTCTCGATAATTTCCAATGTGTAATATGCTAGCTTGAATTGACAGAGGCAATTAGTGTTTACTCAAAATAATATTTTTTAATTAAAAACCGGGCACATCACAACTCTGATATAATTCATGATCAAAAAGTGGATAAATGTCTGTACCAGAGGAATTAAGTACTTTGACTCGCCTCCTGGTGTTAGGACCTAAATATCAGAATTAAAGGTTTCTTATAAAATATTCTATTTAATAGCATCACTCTCCACCTCTTGCGCTTCTTCCTGAATTTGTTTCAGATGGACCATGCCTTTGAAGCTTTCGGCATAGATTATTATAAATATTCTCTGTGCCGGTGGGACGAGTCACAAGATTTGGTTAAATCCTTCAAAATCCTGATCAGTAGGGGCACATGGCAGATGAGGTACGACTTTTCCAGTCCTCTGCCCAGCAGCGGACTATCTTTGGATATCTCTGTTGCCTCTAATACAGGGAGATGGGATTCTTTTTAGGCCAAGGAAATCGACCAACCTCTTTGTTCATGGAGCATGTGACCACCTACGGTGACGGAACGGTACAGGTGTGTTACTGTTTGAAATAGCTACGAAGAATGATATCTTGGAATGTCTATACCTCTTCAATCGTACCACTATGAAATTACTCTCCACAAGATCCGTAAGGTCTGTTTTTGGAATACTTTGCTTCCTATTCCTATATATTGCCATTCAGGCTCAATCTATTTCTATTGAGTATCCTGACCGTTATTATTCCGAAGTACTGGATGGCCGCATGATCTTGCTGATTTCTAATGAGGATGAAAGTGAGCTGCGGTTTCAGCTTAGCGACGGACCCTCTACCTGCCAGGGATTTGGTATGGATGTAACCGGGTGGGAGCAGGGTCAGTCCCTGGAGTTTGATCTTAAGTCTTTTGGTTACCCTATTCAGGATTTTGCGGATCTGCCGGAAGGTGATTATTATGTTCAGGTTTTGTTTCATAAGTATGAGACTTTTCACAGAGCCGACGGACATGTAGTAAAGTTACCTATGGATAGGGGAGAGGGCCAACAGTGGAATCGCGCTCCGGGAAATGTATATTCATCGGTAGAGCAAGTCACTATTGATCCCCAGGGCTTAAATAAGATAGAACTCGACCTGGATCAAATTATTCCCCCTATCGAACCTCCTACAGATACAAAATATGTTAAACACCTTCGATTGAGGAGTGAGCTTCTCAGTAAATTTTGGGGCAGGGATATGTACCTGGGAGCCCATGTCTTACTGCCAGAGGGGTTTGATGAACATCCGGAGGTGAAATATCCGTTGGCGATTTTTCACGGACATTTCCCGGCCAATTTCGGAGGGTTCAGGGAAGAGCCACCTGATCCTGATCTGGAACCGGATTACAGTGCCCGCTTCGATGTGGAAGGATATAATAAGATCGTACAACAAGAAGCCTATGACTTTTATAAAATATGGACAGGGCCGGATTTTCCTAGAGTAATAGCAATCGAGATTCAACATCCCACTCCGTACTATGATGATTCGTATGCGGTTAATTCAGCGGCACAGGGACCTTATGGAGATGCCATTACCTATGAGTTGATACCCCATATCGAAGAGCAATTTCGAGGCATTGGTGAAGGATGGGCGCGTTTTGTTTATGGTGGATCAACCGGGGGTTGGGAAGCCCTGGCGGTTCAGGTGAAATACCCTACTGAGTACGGTATGTGCTTTGCTGCCTGTCCAGATCCCATCGATTTTCGGGCCTATTGTCTGGTGAATATTTATGATGATAAAAACGCGTACTATAAAGAGGGACCCTTTAGAAAAACGCTGGTCCCTGGACATAGAGACTACCTGGGCAATGTGGATGCAACCCTGCGTGATATGAACTACCGGGAACTGGTCCTGGGAAGTAAAGGAAGATCAGGTCAACAGTGGGATATTTGGGAGGCCACTTTTTCACCCCTTGATGCCGAAGGGTACCCCCAAAGAATATGGGATCGGATCACGGGCGAAATAAATCCTGAAGTAGCATCTTACTGGAAGGAAAATTTTGACCTGGCGTATATTATGAAGAGGGATTGGAAAAAATACGGAACCGACTGGGAACACAAAATCCATTTGTACTGTGGCGATATGGATAATTACTATTTAAATAATGCCGTTTATTTGGCCGAGGATATTTTAGAAGAAACCTCAGCCCCATACTATAATGGTGAAGTAGATTATGGCGATCGAGCAGAACATTGCTGGAACGGGGATCATGACAATGGAAATCATATTTCTCGCTTGCGCTATAATCAGATGTTTGTTAAAAAATATGTGGAGAAAATAGGACTGATTGCACCAGAGGATGCGGATTTGACCAGCTGGCGCTATTAGATAGTGTAATCTTTCAACCTCAGGGTGCGAAAATGGTTGAAAACTCTAACATATGGAAACCCTTAATTTGATCGATCCACAGTACGCCTACTACTGAACCCAGGTTTTTATACCCTGTCTTCAACATTACGGCAAGCTTTGAGGTGATAACTGTACCCTACATAAATAGGGGATCTAGGCCTTCATCCCCTCTCGAAATAAATGCTTGTTGTCATATGAACGGGACTTTCACAATGTCAGTCCTATGGTGGAGGCAATTTCTTGACTAGGCAATTTCTTAGATATTATTTTGATACATTGTTGTCAAATTGTCCCTTCGAGATCATTGATAAATGAGTTCTTTTCAGCAAGTAGTCAATTAGACTACAATTTGGATGATGTTAATCTTTGGACATTCAACGTACTTTCCTTAGATTATCTCGAGAGGGATTGGTATCTTACTGTTGTTTTATCTTAGATGCGGAACAGGATTGCATGGAAGTGAGTAGTCTTGAATTCATCTTGATTGTCTAAGATTAGGACAGTGCAATCATTCAGTTCTGATATAAATCATTCAAATATATGACGATGAGATATTCCAATATTATCTTGATTCTTGCTCTTTTCTTTAGCGTATCGTTTGATCTTGCAGCTCAGGACCTGGAGGTTGATGGTACAGCGAAGGTAAACCAATTGGCAACTGATAACTCTGCCACTAGTGTGGTAGTTGTTCTTCCTGATGGGACACTGGGAGTGCGCGATGCAGCCACATTGGGATCTGGAGGTGGAGGAGGTTCTAGTATGATTTTAGTAGGTGGAGGTAGTGCTTTTAATGGGTCATATACAGATGATAATTTTATACCTCTGGCTTCGAGTTTTAGAGGATCATCATACGATCTGGCTGCTTCCAGAGTGTCATTATCAGGGACACTAAATCTATTTGCAGCTGCAATTCCCGATGCCACGACAGAAACAAATTATGTCTTTACAGTCTATAAGAATGGAGTGGCAACAGGTCTGACTTGTACTGTAAATCAAGGATCCACCTCTTGTTCTGATTTGGCTAATTGTGTAGAATTTACGGCAGGAGATACTATGGCTGTCTTATTTAAGGGTAATAGTGGAACCGGCACTTCTGACAACCGAGAAGGACGTTTCACTGCCGTATTCAATGTTGGCGCGACCTGTCCTTAGATACCATGAAAGTTTTAGACTTTAGGATTATTTTTTCCCAATGGCCTTTAGTCTCCTTTGTGGTATAGACACTTGGATGTCTTGGGAGACGAAGATCATTTGCTGCGTATGCACAATGGAAGAATCCGTCCTCTATATTGAGACACACCATAATACTTATCATACATTAGATTGTAATCTTGAAAATAATCGCACCATTGAGAAACTTCCCATTTGCGAGGAAGTTTTCATGGATTAAGATCTGTACCATGGAATGAAGTACCTTGACTCACCTTCTGGTGTTATGACCTAAACATAAGAATTAGAGTTACTTATAAAATATTCTATTTAATAGCATCACTCACGACCTCTTGCGCTTCTTCCTGGATCCGCTTTAGATGGTCTGATCCTTTAAAGCTTTCTGCATAAATCTTGTAAATGTTTTCTGTACCGGAGGGACGGGCGGCAAACCAACCGTTGGCCGTTTCAACTTTCAGACCTCCGATAGCGGCACCATTGCCCGGTGCATTGGTAAGGATGTTAGTAATCTTTTCACCCGCTAATTCTGAGGAAGTAATTTGATCTGGAGAGAGCTTCTTCAGCTTATCTTTTTGCTCAGGCGTGGCCGGAGCATCAATTCGGTCATATACCGGTTCACCGAATTCTTTCGTGAATTCCTGATAGATTTCGCCCGGATCCTTACCCGTGCTGGCGGTAATTTCTCCGGCTAGTAGGGCGGCAATAATTCCGTCCTTATCTGTAGACCAGACTTTACCGTGAAGGTTCAAAAAGGAGGCACCCGCGCTTTCCTCACCTCCGAAACCCAACGTACCATCATATAATCCGTCCACAAACCACTTGAAGCCCACGGGCACTTCTACTAACTTTCTTCCCAGTTTTCCAGCCACACGATCAATCATTTGGCTGCTGACTAATGTCTTTCCAATACCTGTGGTAGCGGGCCATTGTGATCGATTTTGGAATAGGTAATAAATGGCAACCGCCAGATAATGATTAGGAGACATGAGTCCGGAACTGCGAGTGACAATACCGTGTCGGTCATGATCGGTATCGCAGGCGAATGCCACGGGAAAATCATCCTTTAATGCAATCAGTCTCTGCATGGCATAGCGGGAGGAGGGATCCATGCGTATTTTACCATCCCAATCCAGTGACATAAAACGGAAGGTATGATCCACAGCATCGTCTACCACTGTTAGGTTTAAGTCAAATCGATCTGCTATACGTTGCCAATAATGCACACCGGCACCACCTAATGGATCTACCCCCATTTGCAGGCCTGACGCCTTGAGTAGCGGTAGATCAATCACATCTTGTAAATCAGCCGTATACTGCTCCAGATAATCGTATCGATGTGTTGTCGATGCCTGTAATGCTTTCGTCAGGGTTACTCGTTTGACATCATTAAGACTATTTTCCAATATCTCGTTAGCTCTCGATTCAATCCATGAAGTCACCGATCCTTCGGCGGGTCCTCCGTTGGTCATATTGTACTTAAAGCCTCCATCCTCAGGGGGATTGTGTGAGGGTGTTATGACGATACCGTCGGCCAAACCGGAGAACTTTCCCTTATTATATTCTAAGATGGCATGACTTACGGCTGGAGTCGGAGTGTATTCATCATCAGTAGCGATCATAGTAATTACCTCATTGGCTGCCAACACTTCCAATGTAGTTGCCTGTGCCGGAGTGGACAATGCATGTGAGTCTATCCCCACAAACACAGGACCTTTGATACCTACTTTCTCTCGATAATCGCATATCGCCTGTGTGGTAGCCAGTATATGCTGCTCATTAAAAGATCTATGTAGGGAAGATCCGCGGTGGCCAGAAGTCCCAAAGGACACTCTTTGTTCACGGTGGCTTATATCCGGCTCTTCGGTAAAGTAGTTCGTAATGATTTTTGGAATATTTATGAGTTGGTCTTGGGTTGCTGTTTTGCCTGCCTGAGGATGGATTGCCATATTCTAAATTTTAATAAGATGGATTTGAACTTACTGCATTTTTAGCAATTTATAAAGGAGATCCTGTCAACTGTTTAAAAATTGAGTTGGACTTCAAGGTGAACCTCCTTTCCAAAATGTTTCGTCTGTACGCGATCAACAGATTTAGTCTTACATGGCTACTAATCTAAATTTGGCACCCAGGTCGTGGTCACAGTAAACGAGTATACGGATTGAATTTCCTTAAGATACCAATTTCCTGTGCTCGCAATTTATGAGCCTTACTCCAGCTATTGATTTGCAGGGCAATCAAGATCACGATGACCACCAAGGCGATTTCTCCGATATCATATGGTAGTTTGCCGCATAGCACTTGATTCGATCAACTATTTTCTGATTTACTATAGGAATGATAGATATAATTCTTTTTTTACCAAAAAAATCGGAGGCTCTTACTAGCTAAGGAAGCAAAGGTACATCCACAATTGCTTCCTTTACATCCGGAAACGGAGCTATCTTGTCAGACTATTTCATTTAAATAGCTATCTGCATCAAAATTCCGGTCTTTAAAGTCAGGAGTACAATTTTTTGCTATTTTACGTAACCAGTCCTTGATAAGCTAAATAACTTAAAACATGAAAAAATATACTTTTTTGTTACTGCTGTGCCTTACCATGATTAGTAATGTGATCGGTCAGGCCTTGGAAGTTGAAAGCACAACGGAGGGTATCTTAATCCCAAGAATGACAGAAACACAGAGAGATAATATAAATCCGGATATTGAGGGTATGCTAATTTACCAGACCAACAACACGAAGGGCTTTTACTACTTTGATGGTACTAGTTGGGCTGCACTTGCTGGAGGAGGTGGTGCTAGTTCATTTACCTCTAAGATTAATGGATCTGATCCCAGCACACTGGGTCTGACTTATGTGGGTCCTTCCACGGCAGGTCCGCAAGGTCTTAAGGCCAATCAGTTTGTCAGTGGGCAAGGGTATTATGTAGATATTTATACATCTGATAGCCTTGCTCATGAAACTATCTATTTTACGGACAACAGTTCATGTACAGGCACGATGTATGTGGAGGGTGGCCGAGCAGGAAGAGGTTATGTATTTAATGGCGATGCACAACTAGTTTATGTTCCAAAAGGCAATTCGGTTGTTCCAACAATCAACTATCAAAGTAGATTGATCTTTAATCCTGGTGTAGCTCCTGTTTGCAATTCAAGCTCAGGCAGCAGAACTCTGATGTTTCAGGTACTCAATAATAATTCTGGCACGACTGGCATTACACTAGACCCCTTAACAACTTATTCAGTGACATTCAACTAGTTAGTAACCCCTTGCAACATTATTGATTCAATGGTGTCAATATGGCTAGGTATGTTCATCTTGGTGTGATATCAATGTACATCATCGGTATTCCTTACATTTTATTCGCCATTGATCTAATATGCAATGAAAAAGCATCAACAGTTCAATATCACTAATAGCAAAGAAAGTTGCAAGCCCATGAAAAATTCTTTAGGGATTACTCGCTTTCTGATAATTCAATGATTCGTTGCATCCCTCGATGATATTAGGTTCTTCGTTCAATGTTCTGAATAGATTATCAACTTGTAATTTTTTCATTTTGATTAATCCTTCAAATTCCAGGCCCTCTAAATAAGTAAGGTCCGTTCGTGGATCTCTTAAGCCGGTTGAGTAGGGGCGAGGAAGTTTAGTAGATATGACGGGTTCGAATCGCTCACGGTGAAAAGCTAATGATCTTTCTTCATCATAGCGGTAGTCAGCATCCAGGAATTCCCATTGCATCAGCAAAGACTGTAATTCGGAGTTAGAAATAATATCAAATGAAGTGTAATTTTTCAATCTGGATATTGAAATCTCCGTGCCATCATAGTTACCTCTGAAATGAACTTTCGCTAGTTGAGAGGCTAATGTATCCAGGTCGATAGTCTCTGCGTTGATTGGAAAAGACTGTATGACTGCATTCAAGTTTTGTCGTACGATTTCATATCTCGCCAGGGTACCTTCTAATTCTTGCAGATTGGATTTGAATTCCTGATTGATTTCTCTCAGAATTTCTTTTTCGAGGGTGCGATATTTTCGCTGTTCATTCCAGTTATTAACTTGCAATGCCAGCAAAATTCCGATCATCACCAAGAAGATCTCACCTACAGCATAGAGTATATACTTCTGTACTTTATCTCTGGCAAGGACTCCTTTTCTCATGTTACGCAGTAAGGTCAACATGATCTAAAGATAGGTAAGAAGTGCTTAATCTTTCAGATAAGTCAAGATAGTTGCAAAACACTTTTTGACGGGTCAATTCTGCTTTTCATTGTAGTTTTTTTCGTTGTATATACATAGATCTAAAAGGTCATCTGGTGGCTAAAGAGTAGATTTTTTCATACGTACTAAGACACGTGACTCGAAGTCATCCTTTCAAAAATGTCTGGTGATCAAGATTGAGGTTAACTACTCCGATTAAAGAAGGTCTTTACGCTATGTGCTAATCAATAGTCGTTACAAAATCATCAGTTTTCATATAAATCTGGCAAGTCTTCAGACTAGGGAAAAGATCAAAAAATGCAGTTTGGATTTTCGACTTCAGATCTAGCAGAACATCTGCTTTATGACAAATGATCTCCTATGTTATGCATTTGCTTGTCCGCCTTACCATTTTCACTCGCAGTAAATTTGTGCAAGACCTCTTCCGGGAAAGGGAATACAATGGTAGAATTCTTCTCAGCGGCAATGTTAGCCAAAGTCTGATAGAGCCTCAACTTAATGGCCGACGGAGACTGGTCGATGAGCTTTCCTGCCTCCAGTAACTTTGTGGCGGCTTGCTCTTCTGCCAATGCCAGAATGATTTGCGCTCTTCGTGAACGCTCTGCCTCCGCCTGATTCGCCATCATGCGACGCATGTTTTCGGGTAATTGGATATCCTTGATTTTTACATCAATCACTTTAATACCCCATTCTGCTGTTTCCTCTTCGACAATATCGCGAATATTCTTTCCGATTTCTTCGCGTTTTGAAAGGATAGTATCCAGCTCCACCTTACCGCATACATCTCGAAGTGCAGCCTGTGCTAATTGTGTGATGGCAAATTTGTAATCTTCTACTTCCAAAATAGCTCGTTCGGGATCATCGATATGAAAAAAGAGCACTCCATCAATGGAACATGGGACGTTGTCTTCTGTCATCACCTCCTGTGATAAGATATTGATGGTGATGACT
Source organism: Saprospiraceae bacterium (assembly GCA_050298535.1). Lineage (GTDB taxonomy): Bacteria > Bacteroidota > Bacteroidia > Chitinophagales > Saprospiraceae > JABDMH01. Next base: position 82,621 of record JBNKUI010000030.1, on the reverse strand, counting down.
CGTACGTCCACGAACTGCGTAGTATCAATGACCGGAATGATCCAACGAAGACCAGGCTTTAACACCTTGATATACTGACCAAAGCGAAATTTTAAGGCTCTTTTGTATTCAAAGACAACTCGAATACCACTTAATGCGAAGAGACCTAAGACAATAATGACAGTGATTGGAAATTCCATGATTTATAAATTTAGATAGTTTTTATTTAGTCTTTTTTTAGCAGAAAAGCAATGACGACGGTCCTGTATCGACTATCAGGTCAGTAATTTCAAAGTCAGGACGCAATAGGTGATGGTTTTATGCAACTAAATATGGCGAGTATTTTGGAGGCGGGAGGAGTCCGACTTTGAGAAGTAGACCCAAATGAAACAGAAGAGTCAGGTGATATTGAAGCAGTCCAGTTTTCATTTTAGTTTGGGAGCATTGGGTGATTGATGGAGTTTTGCGAGACAAAGCGATCTGTGCAGGAAAGTGGCCGAATATTGATTTTCGACTTTGAAGAGGCACTTTACTGCATTGATAATGGAATCGAGGCTCAAGCATGTGGCAGAGAGGACAACAGAGAGGTAGAAATATTCTCTAATCTATAGGAGACGTCAGACTTTTTTCAATCTCTTGCTTAGAGACGCCCGGTATTTTAGGGTAAGTGATACTCCGATCGAATAAGAGCATCCAGGTTTACATTCATTTCAAGGCCTTGAACGGCTCTTACATGTTTGTTTTCGTCATCAGGTCGAATCGAGGACATTGAATTTAGTACCATTTGGATATCATACTCATCATAACTCAATAATTTGAGATCGTTAGGATAGGGAATGCGGTCTATATCATCTTTATATTCCATCGCCTGATCTTTGAGATGCTGCACTTTGTACAGTTCATATAGTCCGTGATTCAGACGAATATCATTATTAATGAGGTAAGTACCTAACCTACCTTCTGCAGTAGCAATAGATTCTCGCATATGGATATCATAGTCTAATATCCCGTCGGACACACTTTGATTCCTGATTAGTCCAAAACCTCCTGAGTTTCTTAATTGTGAAATGGTCCGATCGTGGTAAGAAAATTGAAGGCCATTCGTGTATATCAATAGAAAATGATAGATCCTTTTTTCTCTTCCTTTCAGTGGTCTTTTTTGAAGCTCGGCAAAAAGTGAATCATTATAGTTTACGGGGTATATGCCAAATTCCACATTTTTCTCCAGGGCAATGCGGTCCTTTGATAGGTCATGGAGGATACTTACCATATATTCCTTTTCAAGGGCTCTTTCCTTTTTACGCTCGTTGGCATTATTTATCTGGAGGGCCAATAGTATTCCAAGCACTACAAGCATTACTTCGCCGAAGGCGTAGAGAACGTATTTTCTCAGGGATTGGTCCGAGAATACTGATTTTCTTAGTTTTCGTAAGAGAGTGAACATCAAGCTTTAACCCAATTCATACATTAACAAATCTACTGTGAACACTAAGACCTTAAAAATCAATCCCTGCGCATACTTTGCTTAGACAAGCAAACCATCCAGGCCTGTTTTCTCATCAAGACATTGATCCTACCTGCTTTGCAAGTTTAGTATTATGGTCAGGTTGTGTATTGTGTATTCAATATGATTTCTAATATACGAATTGGGTTTCGTATGTGAGAGTAAGTGATAGGACGTATTTCTTGTATGAAGGATCCGAGATACAGAGACGCTTAGCATTACTGTTGGGTTTTTGTAACCGTCTTATGCACGATCCTATTCTGGCGGGGACCCTGATATTTCGATTAAATATCGTAAGTAGTTTATGTTTAGGATTTGAGCTGCTATTTCTTCTGACTATCCGGATCGGAGATTTGTGTATGGAGTTCAATGGTTTAGCTGACTGAGTTGTAAACCTTTTGAGTCCATCAATTCTGACGTATGGAATAATCGACTACATCTCTTTCCGCCATATGCTTTCCATCATCCCATACCCGGTAATGATTGCCCAGGGGGGCGACTTGTGACATTCTCCTCTATCCATTCTACCGTCAGGAAGGGAGTATTTTCATTTCTGGCCTGCATTTGGCTGGCATACCCGTATGATTGGCGCTTCAGTAGATTGTCGATTTGAAAGAAAAACGGTCATCGAGGCTTAAGATAGGTGGTCTACTGGCATTCTGTTCACCAAAGGGTAGTGAACTTTATGAATTTTTCTCTTTCTAATTGTTACCCAGGCTTCGCGTATTCATGATGCTCCTGGTTGTTCTTTTATACAATCATGGGCAAAAGTAGCCTGTATTCCAGGCACTTACCAATCGAAACATACTAGTAAACTGCCCAGAATAGACTTGGTGTGACAAACTAATTGAAGGTTGGGAAACATTTTACCAGCTAGAGCGTTAACTTCATTGATGATTCCATTATTAGGAGTTCGATGAAATAGAAAAAATATCCTGCTGATTTAGCAGTCCTTCGTTAAGCAATTCTTCATTAGGTTTTACTTCACGGTATTCGATTAGATCCATCTGAGCAAAAGTTATTTTTCCTGTTTTTGAAGTAAACATATTGTTTATCAAATTTGATATCATTAGAAAAATAGCATTCTCAAGATCAGTAGGCTCTGATTTTTCCCGAACATTGAAAGATCGTGTATCGGAATATTTCAAAAGCACACAGAAAAGCAAGTATGGCAATTCCCAAATGGTCCCCAAGACCATCTTGATGCTTTCCTTATTTTTTGTCCCCTTATCGATCATCATCTTTGGTTCTATCTCGAGTGTTCCCTTGCTGTTTGCCATGTACGTGGTGAGTGGATTGGGAATGGCTGGAATTGGAATGGGCGTGATGCATGATGCTATTCATGGGTCGTTTTCCAATAACAGGATGGTATGCCAGCTTCTGGGATACACTATCAATTTGATTGGTGCCAGTGAGAAGGTATGGAGAATACAGCACAACGTATTACACCATACATTTACCAATATTGAGGAACATGATGATGACATTAATGCCCCTTTCTTCTTACGATTTTCGCCTCATGCTAAGCGAACCCGACTTCATAAATATCAACATTTCTATGTTTGGATTTTCTACGGGCTGTCGACGATTGCATGGATCACCACTAAAGATTTCGTGCGGTACACACGATACTATAAAATGGGTCTGGTAAAATCTCGACAAAAATATATCAAAGGGATAGTGGAGATTGCCTTGTGGAAGATGCTTTATTACTCCTATGCCCTGGTACTTCCGCTTGTGATGACGGAGTTTACCACAGGCCAGGTACTATTAGCCTTTCTCACTATGCATATAGTCACTGGATCGATCATTTCCATGGTTTTTCAGTCGGCACATATTTCGCCAGAAGCTGCTTTCCCTTTACCGGATGAGCATGGTAGCCTTGAATCGTCACTGCTGGTTCATCAAATGGAAACTACTTGCAATTTCGCTCCACGTAGCCGCTTGTTGTTTTGGTTAGTAGGTGGGCTCACACATCAGATAGAACACCATTTATTCCCGCACATATCACACATACATTATCGAAACCTCGCTCCAATCGTCCAGCAAACGGCTCAGGAATTTGGTCTTCCTTACCATTGTCATGGTTCTTTTGCAGCTGCGGTCAGTAAGCACTATCAGATGCTCCGGCAACTGGGCAGGACAGATCAGATACTTGTCGATCATGGATCGATGTAATGTGCGAGAACCCCTTGTAGTAGGAATCATTGACCGGCAAGAACCTCCGCCAATTTATGGGCGGCACTCACGGAATGACTGAGAGCTGATACAATTAAAATATCGGCTTGTTCTTTGCCATTCGGTTTGCTTAATCGGTTTCCGTTCTACGATGCACTCTTATGAAAGCCAGTACAATTATTATTCGCTCATTCTGCCGTCATGACTTTACTAATCTGTATGACGGGTTGAACGATCATGATTCAAAAAGTATAAAAATGAGAAATGATGCTCTTTGTTTGAGTGACTCCTGGACATTTGAAACTTAGGTCGTAGGAATCTGTGAAACCTTCCACTGCCAATAGATTAAAATGGGAACTAAGGGAACCTCAATAATTGTAAAGACTATCATGGGTGTTGGTGGAAATCCGACGACGTAAAGAGAGATGATTCTTCCCATGCCACCCAATAGTGCTGTGAGCCATAAGGATCGAAATACGAATGTTTGCTTTTCGATTGTCGGTGTTATCCACAATAGTATTAAACCGATTCCAAGTCCTAGTCCACCAAAAAACCGAAGATTACTATCTAATGCTGGTATGTCCGGTATTTGTTCGCCACCATAGACGGGGCTATTTGCACCAAAAAGAATACTCATTGAAGCAAGGACGACCGTCATAATGGCAATTGTTGCATTTATTATTTGAAGAAATCTCCTGCTCATTGTGATTAATTTTAAGTGTGTTGCATATGGTCAATTTATTGAATAATCTTCAATCTGACTCCTTTGCCGGTTGTGTTAAGAAGGCGAGAAAATGACACACAATAAGATACAACATTTCCATTAACAGCGATAAATCTTATATCTCCATATTAAATTAAACGGCTAGTTCCATTTGATTTTTAGTGACATTTTCGAATCGAATTACAAAGACAGCCACTTGATCTCTAATAATGTTCTTTTAGGTAAATGAGTCTCACACCAAATTCTACACCAAGCATACAACTAGCACGAAATCTCGGACATCTTTGGGAGCATATATACACGCATCACTATCCAATAGATTGGACAATAGACATCAAGTGGACGGAAATATTCTCGATCAATCTGCACTAAGACCAATCATTTTAAAATCGTATCTTATTTGAGGCATGGCTTTAGGTCAATTTGGTAAGACTTGTTAGAATAGGTAAGTATATAAGAGTAATATGGTACTTCTTGAGCACAAGATTTAAATGCATCTCCGGATAAACAGTATGAAATGAAGAAAATCGTAAAAAGTTCAAGGATATTAATGCTGACTTTATCTACAGTATTATTTCTAGTAATTGTACGAATCCATCAGGAAGTACTGATAGTGGCGACGCTAACTCCACCGAGGATACAATCTCGGCACAGCAGTATTTCGATATTGGATTATCAGAGCTATACAATGAGTGGGATTATGAGGAAGGAAAGAATGCCTTTAAAAATGCTATTGCAAAGGATTCTATGTTTGCACAAGCATATGCTCATCTTGGTTGGTATTCCATTCTTGAACAAGATCGCGAAGCAGCAGAAGATTATATTACGACGGCGAAATCGTTGAGACCAGAAATGGCCTATTGGGTTCTATGGCATGGCTGGATTTGCTACTTCTTTAAGGACTACGAGTGTACGGCGGAATTTATTGACAAAGCCCTGGAGATGAATCCCAATCTGTCCGAAGGGAAGTATTTAAGAGGATTGATGTATTATGCTGCAGGTGAAAGTAAGGAATCTATTCATTGGTTTAATTTGGCGGCTCAGGATTCCACCTGGTCCCATGTACTTGGTATGAGCTATATCCTACAAAATAAAATGGAGGATGCAAAAAGAATTATCAGGGAATTGGAGGAGAGCGATAAAAGGAAATTGGAATTAGTCATATCCTATGTAATGCTAGGAGATAAGGATAAGACACTGGATATCCTGGAAGATGTGTATGATCGAAAAAATCCGAATATGCCCTGGCTGCAATTTGATCCGATTTTGCAGCCATTTCTCAAGGATGACTTGAGATTTCAGGAATTGGTGCAAAAGGTAGGTAAGCCAATGAGCGGATAAATCTGTAAGAAGATCAGTAGAGGGATTACTCAAATAATCTTCGCAATCATGGTTTTTACAATTTCCGATCACATTGCTAGTACCGACTCCCCATAGTCTCTTCCGGCAAATGAGCGCTTATCTCTTCCATGTCTGCACGTGTTAAGTCTACTTCCAATGCTCCCAGATTTTCTTTTAACCTATGCATCTTTCGAGTGCCAGGGATGGTCGTAATTTCATCATTTTGATTCAGGATCCATGCCAGTGCAATTTGTGCTTTGGTGACATTTTTACCCTTTGCAATGCGATCCACCACTTCAACAAATTGCAAGTTTTCGGCGATGGCTTCATCGGTAAATCGTGGATTGGATAATCGAAAATCTTCGGGTTCCAAATCAGCGCGGCTCTTTATGGACCCTGTGAGAAACCCCCTGCCGAGAGGGCTATACGCCACAAAAGTGATTCCCAGTTCCCTACATACATCAAATACCTCGTACTCAGGTTCGCGACTCCAGAGAGAATATTCTGTCTGGAGCGCTGATATGGGATGCACGGCATGCGCACGTTGCAAGGTTTCAGCATCCACTTCAGATAGACCCAGATGTCGAACTTTTCCCTGGTTTACCAGCTCTGACATAGTACCTACAATCTCCTCTATAGGCACTTTCGGATCTTGGCGATGCATGTAGTAGAGGTCGATCACTTCTATGTCCAGGTTTTGAAGGCTTTGTTCGCAGGCTTTCCGGATGTAATCGTGCTGTCCATTCAGTCCCATAAATTCACCATTAGGACCTCGCATTACCCCAAATTTAGTAGCCAAGACAATCTCGTTCCAGCGATCTTTGAAGGCTTTTCCCAGCAGCTTTTCATTGGCTCCTGAACCATACATATCGGCGGTGTCGAAAAAATTGACACCCATATCAATGGCTTTGTGCAGCGTATTAATGGACTCCTTCTCATCAACGGAGCCATAAAATTCCGACATACCCATACAGCCAAGGCCAATGCGATTAATAGAAATGTTGGAATGTCCTAAGGTAGTGCTATGATGTATAATGGCTTTTTTTGTATTTAGTTGGAAGAAATATCACAAATATCAGAGTCTAAGATAGTGATTGATTTCTGATGGAATAGTTTCTATGGAATGCCAAACCAGATTCACGTCATTCTGACCCAAAGGATCTGACCGGTAGTACATTAAGATCTCTACCTCTGTCTTCAATGTCACCATTAAATAGGCCCCCAGTTCTATCCAAACCATCAAAATATATAACCCATCCATGATGCCAAGCAGCTGGATTCGTTACCATCGGGTCATATTCTGAAGAACTCCAGAATGCATCCGTACAAGCTGGTTTAAGAAGGTCATCGAGAGACAACGGACCATCATAATAAAGTTGGAAGTATATTGCATTAAGCTCAAGTACTGATGGTAAAAACCAGTCATTATATCCATTTAAGGTGAGAGTATTGCATATGAAAGCAGCAATATCCTCGTTTGCATGTGTACAAGGTTCGGCAATGATGGAATCAGTATTTGACTGACCATCACCAATCTGGGCACCTTCATCCGATTCCGGATCATCTACATTGGGGAGTCCTGGAATGTCACCACTGCATCCAAATTCACCTACAAAGATCATATAAGATGATGTGACTAACCCACTGCAAGTCATCGTGTCAAAATAAAAAATCAGCCCACCCTCATACATTTTACCATAAAGCGAATCAAGTGGAATTATACCATCACTTATAAGATCACAAGGTGCCTCACCACAATCAAGCCGATCCTGAACACTTCTTTCCGGATTATTGCATTTCAGCTCCAGGCAGTCACCAATAGTTGCCTCAAATACAACTCCACCATCAATAGAAAAGTCAGGCTTTAGTGAGATTTCATGGCCTGACGTGAATGTGTGATCCGTTGTAAGGTTGCCTTCAGCACCAATGTATTCATTGACGCGAATGATCGGCTGGTGTGGATAGGCACTGAAGAAGGCAGGTTGAAGATCAACACTATCAGTGCAGTCCTCTATGAGACAAATGTCGGGATCAATTTGAAATAACTTGATATTTGGGTTAGTAAAATCCACTGGATCCATGCAAAATCCTATGGCGGACTCAAAGCAAACGGGTGGTGAGTTGGTAATTAATTCATTTAAATCACCCAGTGCCGTTACCAGCGAATCAAGCTTGAGGTTACCCATACTCAGACTGCGCATGAAAATTAGCATGTCATTTAGGTCTTCGATATATGGGACCTGAGTGAAATTCGCGTTAATGGAGTCGCAAAACCCGGGAAACTGACTTTCAATAAAATCACAACATCCTACTTGGTTAATTGATAGGTCTATTATTGCTCTTACAGTTAATATATCATAACAGAATGGAAAAGTAGCAATACAATTGGAATAGTTGCCTGCATAAAACATACACTGGTCCAGAGCATCGATAACCGTCGTATCGTCCATTGAGACTACGAAGTATCCCGGTAAGAGCCCCTCACAATTATCAGCCACATAACATGTGGTCGGCGATCCATGAAGTCCTACATACAGCTCAGAACAAACATTCTCAACTTCTACCAAATCACATTGAGCATCGGCAAATTGTGTCAGGTAGAAAATTACAGAGAATATCAGTATTCTTTTCTTCCACGCCATCTCCTTAATTTAATAAAAAGTGATGAAACGTGGCATGACTTGATCCTAATTCTTCATTTAGAGTAGCTAGAAAATTGCGACTAAAGGTGGGTGCAAAAATGACAATGATATATCAAATGGATTATCACAATTATTTACGCTTCGCCACATTGAGAACGTGAAGTTTACATGATGGGTTCTTGGCAAATTGGTTACTGAAAAGTATTATCAGATTTAAGGTTGATTATTCCTCCAGAAAATTGCATCAGCAAGTTGACAAGCACAATACGGTCCTAAAAACTACCATGAAGACTGACCTGTGCTTGCCACTTACTCCATCCATCCGTCGTTTGTTTCATGAAGCCCAGTTGAGTACGAAGATTATCTGCCAGTCCATAGCCCAACCCCAAATAGGTCCGATTGCGGTCAAAGATTTCGACACTGCGATTCTGACCAATGTCTCGCTGGCCATTCAGAAAAATCTCATTATAGAGTGCTATGTAGATAACCTCCTTGGACAGTGTAGTGCCATTTAAAGGAATATTTACAAACAAGTTGTAGCGATATCGGGTACGAAAGTCTTGATTGTCTACCCACCTTTGCTCATATCGTAGTCGGTGCGTGAGCAGGAAGCGCTGACCTATACCTTGTGAGAAAAGAGCTTCCTGATAAACACGGCTTTCACTGGTCTTGCTTTTGCCCTCGCCAGGCTCACCGGAAGTTATGTTTCCATAGCCAAAGGTAAAGAGGATGTTTGCATTCTTTGGTGTGTAAGTGATACCGGTTCGAAGAAGGATCTGTTCCAGGTCTGATCCAAAATTCCAGAAACGAAACTGGTAGTCCCCCTGGAGTCCAAATTGGCTATTATTAAAGTCCTTTTTTAAGAACAGCATATACCAGGCACCTAATTGATCTTCATCCACCTGGGAGTATGATAGGGTACTAAAAGACAATAAAAGAAAGAGTACAATTAATCGCATGCGATAAATTTAAAGTATTACTATGAAGATTAACAGAAAAACTATCACCTTGTTGTAAGAAGCGCGGGTACTGCCTGCTGCTGACTGCCCTACTGACTGTTTATAGAAATCTATTCCGCTGGCTTCATATTTCGAATGGCTGCAATTTTCCATTTTTCATCCTCCCAGCGAGCCACGAATGTGCTCCACATATTGCGAACCCTCCCATCAGTTTGTTCAATGATGTATCGTGCATCAGCTATGGCCACCTCGCTGCCCAGGAAGCGGACTCTTTCCACTTTTAGGGTACGCTTACCGGGGTTGGAGGAAGAACTTCGGAGCATGCCTTTCACCAAGTTATCTTGGGTATTTCGCCAGATACCAGAACTAACGAGTTGATCAGCATCTGAGGTCAATATCGCCCGAAGGGCATCCGGATCGCTGGCCTCTCTTGCTGCTGCATACCCTGCCACCAGCTCGATGATCTTATCTTGCTCGGAATGTTCAAAGGGAAGTGTATTGGGCCTCACTACGATGCCTGTACTTTCTTTGAAACTGACTCCCGTACCTACATTAAAAACTAGTTCAACAAAAGAAGCTGCCCAACCCTGTTTGATTGTCGGTAAAGGAATTTCATATTCACCATCCTCTTCAATAGGAATCATGGACTTGCTCCAGGACTTTCCAATCGTTTCAAATCTGAAGTCTCTTGCTTCTTGATTAGTAGCAGTCCATAATATCAGTGAGTCGGGTTTTGTGGTGGTGGAAATACTAATATGCTTGTCGGTAACTTTCCACTTAAATTCAGGTCGATCAAGATTGTTGGCTATCATCGTATGGAAGGCGACCAGCGTGTGAAGTGCATCCGTCCCTCTAAGTGAATGCCCAATATTGGCAATATACCGGAGGTGCTTCTCCCCGTGAAGGCTATCATAATAGAATTGCCAACTGTCTGGCAGGAAAAATTGATCACTCGATGCGTTAATGATCATCTTGGGCATCGTGAGTTGTCGCCTGTACTGGTAGGGCTCTACATGTTTCAGCAAGTCCGCGTACTCCGGCGTTTGCTGCCGATACATGATGCCTTCTCTTACATAGTCATTGATAGCAGGTGCCCAGAAACCATATGCTTTGTAATGATGTTCAAGAGATGGAATGCCATTTAGTAAATCAATTACCACGGGAACGATAGCTACCACCCGTGGATCAGCTATGGCGGTTGCCCATGTTGTCCAGCCTCGTTTGGATGCACCTCCTACCGTAAACTGATCAATCTCTAGATCTTGTGATTCTTTCAGGTAGGCAGATGCCGCATCCATGCACCGTACTACCCCCTTTGTCATGGGAAACCGGGCCAGCCACTGAACATCTTCATCTTTGGATCCGCCGTCTAAGAACTTTTTCCATCCGTATGATATAAGTTCATCTTCCTTTCTCGGTCCAAAGTCATCATTTTGAAAGTTAGTGGGTTGGTTGGGAATGTTGTGCACTTTGATAGTCACTGATCCTGACATCAGAGCGGTTTGCACTATGAGCTGGTCCGCATTCTTAGGACTATCATCTTCTCGATCACCACCACTAATCCAGACGAAGCCCACATCGTTTTTGACCTCATCCGGTACCACAATCGTCACCCAGTGCCACCAGAGGGGGTCTTTTACCTCTTGAGTGGTCAGCCATCGCTGAGACTGCACCTTGAGAATGTGGCAACTATATCCCTCTTCCTCTACACTGCGAATATGCTCCGATGAAAAAGCCGGGTCTTCTGTGTGTACATATTTATATAAAGCAGTTTGATCTAGTGGGGTCTCCCGCTGCGCACTAGACTGGGTAACGACACCCACAATACTGATGAATAGTAGAAAAGCATTAACAACGATCAGTTGCAAATTTTTCCCCAGCTGGATGTCATTCATCTGTAATCCAGTTATTGACGACATAGTAGATATGATTTACACTAAAAATATGTAAAAAATGGTGATAAGGGCGAACCGCTTTACTGAGATGATGATACAAGTATGAATCCAATAAAAATCTGAACCGTACTACAGATTATTGATATGCTATCATGAAAGATATCAACGCGCAGTAGCCACTTCAACAATTACCTGGCAAAGGAAAACCTTGGCCATTATTCCACCTTATCGTCCTACCCGTTTTAAAATTGTTTCAATATTCTCACTCTTTACTTCTTTAATACTACCCCTGGGTGTAGGTGCATGCTTGAAAATTTTCCCTATCATGGCAGATCAAAATGTCAATGTTATGTACCGATTGTGGATATTTCTTTTCGCCATTATCGCTAGTCAAGTATTGTCCGCACAGAACTTTATTTTTGATGGAGATGGGGACGGGATGTCCTGGAGTGATCCAGCTAACTGGAATACGAATGCTGTTCCCACAGATAGCGCCTATGTCACAATCCCTAACGGCTATTCAGTCGTGCTAGATGGACCCACCGATGTCCTGCTTAATGACCTGTTTGTAGTGGAGGGAGGGGAACTTACCATTCCTGATTCAGTGGTCCTTAGGTTGGTCAACTTTGTGGATGGGGGAGACACACGCTATCCTATCAACGTCGAGGGTTTGCTGATTAACCACGGTACGATTCTGGCAGAAAACCTCATCCATTTGGTCATGCAGGTAAACGTAACGGGCATATTTAGAAACCATGGCCTGGTGGATGTGCAACACATAAGCCCATCGACCAACCAGAATGCCATCTTTTTTAATAATAATGTAATCGAAAATTATGAGACAGGAAGATTTCGATTTTTTGATATAGGACGATGGTCCTTAGATAATCGGGACTCGCTGATCAATGATGGTGAATGGTACGTGGATAGCATGTCAAAACGAACTTTTGTGAATGAAGGCTATGTGGAAAATAACGGATTGATGGTCTTCAAGAGACTAGGACCGGTAGGCAATGACGTTGCCATCGTACAAGTCGGAGCAAGCCAGGGATTTCATAACTATGGTACCATCAAACTTCTCGAGCTTAATCGAGGTATTCAGTTTTTAAACGATACATTTTATAATCACGTCAATGCAAGGATCATTGCCGATGAAATTTATAACTCATCCATTGTAAGCGACAATAATACGGGTACTTTCATAAATGATGGATCAATAAAGGTCAGCAATGCCTTCGATGGGATATATATTATCAAAGGAGACTTCGTTAATGCGGGTTCGGGGAAAATCCATATTGAAAAAACTGAGCGATTTGGCCTGGGAGTTGTCAGCGGTAATGAATTTTTGAACGAAGGACGCCTTCAGATTTACCAAACAAATGAGGCCGGAATTGTGACCTCCATAAGCGCAGACTTTATCAATAAAGGAACGGTAGATATCGATCCGGAAGGTAATGTAAGTGTTGATAATGGTGTGAACTGTATTTTTTCCAATCTCGAATGTGCTACTATGCTTCTGGGAGATTCTATAAAAAATCAGGGAACATTCATTAATGATGCCTATATGAAGAGGTCGTCTTCTCTACGACTGGCAAATGGCAATTTGTTCCACAATTCAGGTATCATCGAAGGTAATGATGACTTTGCTGCTGCAGTCTCGACAAACACCGGTTACATTTTTGTTCCTCCAGTCGGGGTAGATCAAGTCGGTGAAACCTTCACGAGTTTTTATGAAGGTACGGGTACGGGAGTTAGTATCACCTCATCAGATCTACGCTTGTCAGAATCCATAAATAGCCCAATCGGCATAAGCTTTGACATGACTTCAAGTCTATGGGGGGTAGAATGCGATGCAGTAGGAAGGTTTGCATTCTATTTCGAGGCTCAAAGAGGAGCTTGTCCAGTGCAAACCATGACCACTAGTTTAGAGTCGGCAGTATCCTCGTTGGGTCCCAATCTTAATACCTGGACCGGGATTGTAAACCAATTTTGGGAGACGGCAGGAAACTGGACTACCAACACAGTACCCTCCGGATGTGACAGTGTGGTTATATCCAGTGGTACTACGGTGTTTATTCAGGACATGGCCGTGGCTTCAAATGTTACGCTAACCAACAATTCCGAACTCAGGATTACGGGTTCGCTATTTCTTTCAGGAAATAATGACTACGCGTTAAAGGTAGAGTCTTCAGAACTTGACCTAAGTGGAGATCTTTCAATTAAAGTCTCTACAGGCAAGGGGATCGTTTTAGAAGGTGGGGCGGGTATGGCCGTAAATGCACTGGGGGTTCTTGACATTGAAAATCTGATGGCCTCAAGCCAGGGCATTTATATAGGTCCTACGGATATCCTGGCTAATAGTGGAACGATACATTTAGGTGGAAATAGTCTAAGCCGAGGCATTTTAAATGAAGGTGACCTGATTAATCAGGCTGTGGGTGAAATATTTGCTGAGAATGTAGTGGAAAATCGATTTGCCTCAGCGGAAATTATTAATAGGGGATATTTTTCGATTCGGGATTTTGATCATGATCAAGACGCTTTTTTAAACAACGAAGCTTGCGGTCGTTTGATCTTTAGGGATATTATTTGGCGTGCAACTGCCGAAAATTATGGCATTATTAAGTTTGAAGAGAAATATGGCCCTAATAATATATTATTCGCCGGTGTGATCAGTAATTATGGAATTATCGAGGATTATAAGGAGAAAAATACCTATGCCCTTATATTTAATAATCCTGGAGTATCTTTAACCCAATTAAATCAGCATCTAGCGGTCGGACTGTCATATCCCATAAACTTTACCGATCTACCTTTTGAATTTAGCGATATTTTCTACCTCGATCGGGATTTCTGTATCCCTGTGGCAACCTATGACGAATCAACAAAGTTGATAGTTCCCAATAAAGATGCAGCAGGTATTACGAGACTTTGTATGGAGATTATTTCTGATGAAGGATGCATAGATACTTTCTGCGTGGATCTTGATGTGCCGATTTTAGGAGAGACCTGTGCCAGTGGATCTTTAGAACAATTAAATACATTAATAAATATTTACGATTCGCTGGATGGACCCAATTGGTCCAATCGACTGGGGTGGAACAATGGTAAGGCGGGTATCGACTGTGATCTATGCAATTGGTATGGTGTCCAATGTGATCCGTCCGGTGAATATGTGATCGGTTTGGTTCTTCCTTCCAATAATCTCAACGGCACCATGCCGCAAGCTTGGGGCAACTTAGACTCCCTAAAATTTCTTGACTTTAGCAGTAATATGATTGAGGGTACTTTACCCGCTTCCTTCAGTAGTTTGACTGAATTGCAGCAGATCGACCTTGCTGATTGTATGCTTTCAGGATCGGTCCCTGCGTCATGGAATAGTCTGATGGACCTCACGGAAATCGAATTGAGTAATAATGATTTGTCAGGTCCTTTGCCTGACATTTTTCAGGATTTAACTCACCTTCAGACCTTATCGCTGAGAAACAATAGTGTTGAGGGAAAATTGCCCGAAACCCTTGGGTTTCTAGATAATCTAGTGGTTTTGGATTTTCTAAATAATGACTTTAGTGACTGCTGGCCAGCCTCCTGGCTGAACTTATGTGACAATGGTCTTTCTGCTCAATTAGGGGGAAACAACCTTCCGGGAAATGGAGACTTAAATGCGATGTGTACTTCTGAATTTGGAATATGCCATAATCCATTGGATTGTACAAGTGTCGGAGATGAGCTTAGGTTTGTACCTAATAGTAGTCTGTTGCCATGGCATTTTCATAGTTTATGGGACTTAGGTCGGGCGCCGGACTATTGTGACCATGTAATTCTTGAGCCCAACAAGTTAGTCGTGATTGAGAATGGTATCCTGGCCAGATGTAAGTCCATCGAAGTACAACTAGGTGCCAGTCTCACCGGTGATGGTGAGCTGGAAGTGACTGGCAATTGACCATATGATGGGACAGGATAAAGGTCATTCGCCTTCACCTACTACCTCCGGTGACAGGATTGGATGCGAGTGCCTGCCAGAAAAACTGGGTTTTCATTGCTAAGTAGATCAAGTATGACCTGATATTCGCCGGGATTATCAATTTTTGCGATTTTCCAATCCAAACCTTCATCGGTTTTCAATACTCAGGTTAATGTAGCCACGGTGGTCCTCAAAGTCCCAGCTGGCCATGTACTTTTGAATCTTATAATATGTCATTTGTCTTATTGATTTGATAGAATGACTAATGAGTCAAGTTTTCATCGCAAAAGTTGGAATATAGCAATGTGCTAGGGATTTTGTATTTTCAGGAGAGTCCACAAAGCAAATTTATGACCATGAGAAACGTTCACTACCTACTATGTCTGGCCTTTTGTCTCAGTATTTATCCCGGGTGCGCCCAGACCGATGATATACCAGACAAGGAAATGCAAATGTCCGTGGCGGTACAAGCCGCACCAGAAGCTGATCGTGCAGAGGCTACCATCTATGGATATAATAGTGAAGGTGAGGTCGTAACCTTGCGACAGGGATCTAACAGCCAGATTTGTGTTTCCGATGATCCCAACAGAGATGGATTTCAATGTGTGTGTTATCACAAAGATTTAGAACCCTTTATGGCGCGAGGCAGAGCACTAAGAGCGGAAGGTAAAAACTCAAGTGAGATCTTCGAAATTAGAGAGCAGGAGGCAAAAGCCGGCACCCTACAATTACCAGAGCAACCTACTACACTACATTTGCTGGAGGGAAGTGAGGGGCGTTGGGATGAAGCAAAGGGAGCCGTTGTGAATGCCAAGTATCGTTACGTGGTTTACATACCTTGGGCAACTGGTGAGTCTACGGGACTTCCTCTGAAGCCCTTGGTGCCAGGGGGGCCATGGCTGATGGATCCGGGTACACATCGAGCACATATCATGATTTCAGTGCCAGATTGATATCTATGGCTATCAGATATTCATTTTTTTTAATAAATGTCATTATTACATTTATTGGAATAGAATTCTTTCTGTAGATTCAGTACAAAATTTCGAAGTACAAAGATGAAGCATCTATTCTTAACTTGGGCAATATGCCTATGTACCCTGGTTCTAGGGGCGCAAGAGAACCCTATAAAGGTGTTTGTTAATGCCGATCAGGGACAACACACTATTAATAAACACATATATGGACATTTTGCGGAGCATTTGGGCCGCTGTATTTACGGAGGGTTTTACGTAGGAGAGGACAATGAGGAAATACCCAATACAAATGGCGTCAGAAATGATGTAATGGACGCTCTGAAGGAGTTGAAAGTCCCTAATCTTAGATGGCCCGGTGGTTGTTTTGCCGATACGTACCACTGGAAAGATGGAATTGGGCCTAAAGATCAGCGTCCTACTATTGTCAATAGATGGTGGGGTGGCGTGACCGAAGACAATAGTTTTGGGACACATGATTTTCTCAATATGTGTGAGATGCTGGGGGCAGAAGCATACCTGTCTGCAAATGTGGGCAGTGGTACGGTGCAGGAACTCATTGATTGGGTCCAGTACACTAATCATGATGGGGTGAGTCCTATGGCCGATCTCCGTCGAGAAAATGGACGTGAAGAGCCCTGGAATGTGAAATTCTGGGGGATTGGTAACGAAACCTGGGGTTGTGGAGGAAATATGACAGCTGAATATTACGCCAATATCTATCGTCAGTTCGCCACATTTGTTCCTGGATGGTCCAGTAATACTCGGGCTGTACGGTATGCATCCGGGGCTAGTGATGATGATTATCACTGGACCGAAGTGCTGATGCGAGATGTCCCACGTAGACTCATTGAGGGCGTAGCACTACACCATTATTCAGTGATTAATTGGGGGGACAAGGGCCCTTCGACCACATTTACTGAGCAGCAATATTTTACCACGATGGAGCGGGCATTACTTATGGAAGAGTTAGTAACCCGTCATTCTACAATTATGGATAAATATGATCCTGAGAAGAGGATCGACTTAGTGGTAGATGAATGGGGTGGATGGTATGATGTGGAGCCCGGAACGAATCCAGGCTTTCTGTTTCAGCAAAATACCATGCGGGATGCGATGATTGCCGGTACCACTCTGAATACCTTCAACAACCATGCAGACCGGGTGCGAATGGCCAATCTGGCCCAAGCGATTAATGTGCTGCAAGCTGTTATCTTAACTGACGAGGAAAAAATGCTCTTGACTCCGACCTATCATGTGATGCGAATGTACAATGTACATCAGGATGCGACACTACTGCCTATCCAATTTGAAAATGTGAACTATGAGCTGGATGGGAAAACACTTCCTGCGTTGTCTGTTTCTGCCTCACAAGATAGCATGGGAGTGATCCATGTATCTCTGGTCAATATCGATGCGCATAAGTCGCACGATCTCTCACTATTATTGAGAGGGACGGACAATGGCCAGGTCAGCGGAGAAATTTTGTCATCTGATAATTTACAGGACTACAATGCATTTGACAACCCTGAAAAAGTAAAACCTATGGCCTTTAATGATTTTAGCCTTTCAGAGGGCATGTTGAGTGTGACCCTACCTCCGTTCTCGGTGGTTGTACTGGAAGTGAAATAATGTAGGCGATAAAAAGAGTTGGCTTTTGTGGAATAGAAATCTGTGAAATGACGTTATACCATTTGTGAAACGTCTAATCCAGTTTTTCAGAAGACGATGGTCGGTGTGTGCACTTTGTTGCCTCCCCTCACTATTAGGCTTATGCCAAGATTTGGACAATCCACGATTTTTTACACTTAATTTACAGAGTTTAAATACCAGTAATCAGCTGACAAACAGCTCTTTGGGGTCTTTTTCTGTTCCTCACAATGATCAAAACTTTCTTGCAGATGCTTCCTTACGATTCCCGATAAAATGGCGTGGAAATCTAAAGGTAATCGGGACACTGGGCTATGAGCATGAAGCAGTATTTGGTCATTATTCACAGTATGAAAATGAGGGAGAAGACTGGGATTTTCACAATGTAAAGGGATCAGTGATCTTTACATGGCAGCCCACTGAGAAAAAACGATTGACAGCTCGGATAGCATGGAGTAGCAGCAGTACTCAATTTCTGTCACTTGCTCAGGATGCACAGCGATTGACCGGGCTTTTTATGGTGGAGAATGACGTTAGGAAGGGAAAATTGGGTTATGGTCTGGCGGTATCTCATGGGCAGAACACAAATGTGCTGCCCCTCGTCATATGGGACCAGGAGTTGACCCATGGTTATTCCGTGGACGTCTTCCTGCCTAGCCGGATTTACCTTCGAAAACGGCTCTCTGATACCCACGAATTTTACGGTGGACTTAGAGCTCAATCAGCCCAATATCTCTTTGAAGGGGCAGTGAATAACAGTCTGAGGGATATGAATTATCGCCGGATCACTATACAGGGAGTTCTGGGGTATGAGCGGATGATCACACGGATGATAGGTGTAGATTTTAGTGCAGGTGTAAATCTTCCCTTCAAGTCAGGCGTCTACACATATGACAGAGGTTGGCGGCAAATGCACGACTTTAAGGATAAATTGCGACCGCAGTTTCAAGCGGGAATCTTCCTGGCCCTGGACCGATAAAAAAAGCCGACAGATTCTGCCGGCTAGTTAAATATTCTTCCTTTGATTCTTACTATTCGTATCCTTGCTCATGTACGGTTTTAACCGCACGACCTGAAGGATCATTCATAGCCTGAAAAGATGCATCCCAGGCCAGTGCTTCTGGTGTGCTACATGCGACAGATGGTACGGAAGGTACACAGGATGCCGCAGAATCTGACGGGAAGTGCTCATGGAAAATGCTTCGATAATAGTACTCTTCCTTGTTCAAGGGTGGATTGATAGGAAAACGGTACTTAGCATTTGCGAGTTGCTCATCGCTCACATTTTCTTCCACCATTTCTTTTAGTGTGTCAATCCAACTGTATCCTACGCCATCACTGAATTGTTCTTTCTGCCGCCAAGCTACGCTGTGTGGAAGGAATCCTTCAAACGCTTTTCGGAGAACGGCTTTCTCTATAAGACCATTCTTGGCCATCTTGTCTTCTGGATTTAGCCGCATTGCCACATCCATAAATTCCTTATCGAGGAACGGCACCCGTCCTTCAATACCCCATGCCGCCAATGATTTATTGGCACGCAAACAATCGTATAGATGTAGCTTACCAAGCTTTCTTACCGTTTCTTCATGAAATGCTTTGGCATTGGGCGCTTTGTGGAAGTAGAGATAGCCTCCAAATATTTCATCAGCACCTTCTCCAGATAGGACCATTTTGATTCCCATCGACTTGATGACACGAGCCATCAGGTACATGGGGGTAGACGCTCTCACTGTAGTCACATCATAGGTTTCAAGATGGTATATGACATCACGGATAGCATCCAGACCTTCCTGAATAGAGAAGAGGATCTCGTGATGTACAGTCCCGATATGATCAGCTACCTTTTGAGCAGCAGCCAGATCCGGAGATCCTTCCAGTCCCACTGCAAAAGAGTGCAATGTAGGCCACCAGGCTTCATCCGTATCGTCCGATTCCACACGCTTGCCAGCATATTTCTTAGCTACAGCAGAGACTACCGATGAGTCGAGTCCACCACTGAGTAAGACACCGTAGGGAACGTCTGACATCAATTGTCGATGCACCGCTGCCTCTAGTGCTTCTCGGAGCTCTTGCACGCTGGTCTTGTTGTCTTTTACATTTTCGTAGTCTTCCCAGTCGCGTCGATACCACTTATTAAGTTCGCCATCCTTGCTGTATAAATAGTGTCCGGGAGGAAATTCTTCAAACTGCGTGCAAACTCCTTCTAGAGCCTTAAGTTCAGATGCAACATAGAAATTTCCGAATTGGTCACGACCCATATAGAGGGGTATAATACCCATGTGATCACGTGCAATTAGATAGGCATCATTTGCCTCATCATACAGTGCAAAGGCAAATATTCCGTTCATCTTTTCAATGAATTCCGGACCATGGGTCTTATACAATGCTAAGATGACCTCGCAGTCAGATTGGGTCTGAAAGTCATATTTACCATCCAGCTCCTGTCGAATGGCTTTGTGATTGTAGATTTCCCCGTTAGCCGCCAATACGGCTGACATATCCTTTGTGTAGATGGGTTGACCTCCAGATTTAGGATCAACAATTACCAGTCTTTCATGTGCCAGGATTGCATTATCACTCAGATGAATACCAGACCAATCAGGTCCTCTATGTCTCAGTCGCTTAGACATATCAAGCACCTTGATCCGCAGCGACTCTGCAGGTACTTTTAGATCAAATACTCCCACTATTCCACACATAAATCAAATCTTTTGCTATGTAAATTGCAAATATGGCATAAAAGTTTTCCAAACATTATAAAAGTCTAAATTTAAGGCCAAAATTCTTGCAAATCAATCATAAAATTAAACAAATGCATGCAAAGATAATATTTTTTATACATATAGTAGGACACATATGTAGAGTCAGGGGAAATAAATTTAGGGAGTCAAGTTGGCCCTTATCTTACGCTTATTATCCCTGATTTGAAAAAAGGTCGACCGTCATACGTGATTCCCTGGATCATGATTTGGTAGTCTGTTTTCTTGTCACCTGTGAAGAATGTAAAATTTTGCTTACCATCCTGATTCACTGCTAACCATGGAGTCCAATACAAGGTACTTCGAAGGTCAGGTTTCTGATGTGATTCATGAGGCGTAGCATAGTCCGGACTATAAAAACTCTTTGCCTTATGAAATCCCGGATGTGTAAACTGATAACTTCCCAGGTCGCTGTTTTCCCTTTGAACAGGACCTCCCACCCGGGTATGAATCACAATGACACCACCTCCGCCTCGTATGCCAAAGATCGCGGCATCTCCTCCCTTGTATACGTCAACGGCCTCTACGTCGGAAATCTGGAGTGTATTGGCCATTTCATTATCGACCGGAAATGCATCGAGGTATACCTGCGCATAGGTAGCGCCACTGAAAGTTCGGGCTCCACGGATTACCGCCGCTTCACCCGGTGGGTTACCTACTATCTGAATACCAGGAATGCGACGAAGCAGATCAAAAACCGACATATTGGCTGTAAATGCGGTGCCAAGGCTATCTACAATCACCCGATTGGTGGGTTCACCGAAATAGGTCTTTTCATTAAAATCCTGTTCTTCCGCTCTGGTGCGGTGTCCCTTTACCAAAATTTCTTCCAGGTCAATGTTCCACAAACCAGCAAAGGCCGAATCAGCTTTGTTACTCTGCCTGCGATCAGCCAGATAATCATCGCTTATCCATCGTTGAGTGGGCATGATAGGTTGATCCCTTGAGGTAACGGCAGCAAAAGTATCCTGGTGAAGATGTATGGCTACCGAGCGGTTGCCCTGAGGACCTGTGGAATCGCCTTTCTTTCGCTTGCTGGAGCTGCCTTTTCGTTCATTGTAGACATTGGCTTGCAGTACCAAACCTGTTGAGTCGAAAAAGGGAAAATCCAGAAATACGAACTCTCCATTGTCGCCGGTAGTGATGTGCTCCATGAAAAATCCTTCAGAACCTCCCATAGCCGATAAATACAAGTCTGTTTTTACGGGTTGATCCGGATTGTTAACTCGTGTGGTTTTGCCTCTGATTGTAGCTCCTCGCACAGGCTGATGCACTAGTTGAGGTTGATATTCTGCCAGGATCTGTTCCCAGCTATATCGACTCCAGCCATTTGTCATCATGACCAGATCAAGAAGCTGTGTGCGTCGGGGATCATCATCGACAAAGTAGTAAGCGGGGTTGGGTATCTTTCCATTTAACTCAGACTCGGCCAGCAGATAGGAGTAAATGTTTGATCCCAGAGTATCTACAATGGCGATATCTGATTCTACTACCGACATGCTTAGCTCCGCCAGGGTGGGATTTTCACCTAATCCATGTACCGTGATATCCATATTTACTGGGGACCTCATCGCAAGAGGTATTTCAGGGAGGGGCATCTCAATGTCGACTTTTCGTGATTTGTTTCTTACGAATACCAAACGTTCAGATTCTGGGAATCCTTCTTTGGAAAACAAGGTAAACTGAATGATTCCGCTCGAAAGATTCTCTGTAGGAACCTTTGCTGAGATGGACTGCACACCTGGTTTACCTTCAATGACACAGATGCGATTTCCTCGCATTTGACCCACAATAAAGGCACCTTCAAGACCATCCTGAATATTGGACATCATGGTAAGTGTTACGTCTTCGTCCGATTGATCTCGTACCCGAAGAGCATAGCCGGTGGGCTTACTTGCGGGCAAATCGAACTTTATTGTCTGGCCTGCATGTTCCACCTCCATATGATATCTTTCGTCGGGCTTGGGCTGAAGCAGGAATTTACCCATTCCAAACTTTATGGTCCCTGCCAAAGCAGCTAGATTGCCTTGACTGTCCAATACTTTTCCTTTGATGTCGATTGGATTGCCTTGATCATCACTTGAGCGGAAAGCAATCACAGATGGAATACCCGGGAACATGTCTCCCCCTTCTGGGAAGAACTGTACAACCGGAGGTTTGACCATTGCAGTTGACTTCTTGCTGACAGATTCGTCACCATAGGCATCCCAGACTTCAATGACCTGTCTGAAGTACAGCTCAGGATCAAAATTCTGCATGTATTTTGTGTATGCACGGATTGTGTAGACTCCTGTGGCCAGGCTGTCGGGAAGTTCAAATTCTCCTGCTCCACCATTATGCTTGATCTCCACATTTTTTCGGTCAATCATTTCTCCTTCGGCACCGATGAGCTCTACCACAACAATATCACTGATCTTGGCGGTCTCGTGATATACGGCATCTACGAGATATACTTTAAACCAAACCGTTTCACCTGGAGTACTGACCAATTTGTCTAGGTGAAGGTAGACCTTCTCCTGAGGATATTGATTCATGTGTTGGTCAAATTTTTCCAGAATCACAAGAGGATCGGCGGGGAAAAATCGCCAGGCAGAAAAGATCAAAAAGAATAATAGCAGAGAAAAGACAATGGAGTGACGATAGCTTTGGCGCACAGACTAGACTTTTACATCAAATAATAAATTCCGTCAATATATATTCTTTATCTAAAACTTGCTTATACTTAACATTTTTAGTGCTCCTTTAGCGTTTCTGCGGGATTAGTTTTTACAGCTTTCAGTACAAAAAGACTGATGCTGCCCAGAGCTAGCATACCGATCAATATAATTGCAAAAAGGAAAATCGAGATTTGAATCGATGTTCGATAGGCAAATGTGTCAAGCCAGTGACTAAGAAGTTTCCAGGATATGGGCACAGCTATGATGCCTCCAATCAATAATAGCAGCAGGAATTGCTTGTTCAGTAGGAAGAAGATCTGCTGATAGGATGCGCCTAGCACCCTTCGAATACTGAGTTCTTTTCTGCGTTGGTCTATGGCAAAAGAAACCAAGCCAGTGAGGCCTAGTAACGCAATCAAAAATGAAAATCCAGAAAAAGCAGTGATCAATCGGCTGAGCTGGTTTTCATCTGCATACAGCTGCTCAAGTTCGTCAGAATATACACTGTAAGAAAATGGGAGATTCGGATTTATGGCTCGCCATTTACGTTGCGCCTCGGAGATAAGCTCTTGCATGTTAGGTCCTGCATACTTGATGGCCAGTAGTCTTTGGTCTCCCCACATGTAGCTATCCTTATGGAAAAATGCCAGGGGAGCAATAGAATGATGAAGAGACTGGAAATGAAAGTCTTTAACTACCCCGATGATTCGTAGGTCTGTGGGATATCCAGGATATAGAATTTTTTCGCCAATGGCCTCTTTGGCCTCCCATCCAAAAAGTCGGGCAGTTGTTTCATTAATAATTACGTTGTGTTGGTCAGTCGATTCATCTCTAAACGTTCTGCCGGCAACCACAGTCAACCCCAGGGCTGGAAAAAATTGCTCATCTATTTTTATTTGAGAAATTGGGAGCTTTGTTTCTGATCCCTCACGCATAAAAATATCTTCCCATGAACCCCTGCCAGGCATTTCCATAGCCAGCGTGGCATATTCCACTATAGGAGTACTTCGCATCTCAGTCTTAAATACATCCATGTTGCCTTCTAATGACTCCACATGATTGATCACCAGTAGCTGATCCTTATCAAACCCCATGTTCTGGTCATTAAGAAAATGTAATTGACGATGGATTAAAAGAGCACTTGCAATTAATCCAATCGAAATTGCAAATTGCATCGTGACGAGAACCTGTCGAAATCGTAAATTACCCACACTCGATCCGGTATGTTTCTTGTCAAGATCTGTTGCAGAAAATCTACTTAAATAAAATGCTGGATAAAGGCCCGCAATAATGCCGATGAGCAGATTGAAGAGCAAAAATAAATAGAAGCCGTTCATTCCCGTCAGAGGTTCCAGTGCTATATGTAATCCTACGTATTTTTGCAGCAAACTTTGTATGAAAAATAAAAGTGGTACGGCAAGACACATTGCAATAAAGGTGGTAGTTACCGACTCAATTATAAATTGTCCTGCAAGAGATGAGTGGCCTGCTCCGAGGGTCTTCTTTACACTGATTTCTTTTGCCCTCAGACCTCCTCTCGCCGTGGATAGGTTGATGTAGTTGACGATGGCCAGGAATAAAATCAAAAATGCCAGCAATTGAAGGATTTGCACCATTTTAATGTCTCCTATTTCTCCCAGATCATTTCCAATACTCTGTGAGTATAAATGTATTTTTTGCACGGGTTGTAGATAAAAATGCCATCCACCTTTGTCACCGACAAATTCCTCCATATCCATGCCCAATCGGTCAAATGTGGCAGGAATATGGTTGCGTTGGATGGATTGCATGTTTTCTTCAAATTGGGCCAGATTAGCATTCTTTTGCATCTTTACATAAGTGGTCACCTGGGTCCAAATCCAACTCCACTCGAACATTTCAATCGAGGGGTTTGAATAGATGTTGATAATAAAGTCAAAATTAAGATGCGAATTTTCCGGTTGTCTTCCGGCAACACCCACGACTGTCATGGGTATGCTTTCCGAGCCAATAAATAGTGTCTTACCGATTGGATCTGTGTGTCCAAAATACTTTGATGCCATTGCATCGGAGAGTACAATTTGATTTATATTTTTAAGTGCAGTTTTAGCATCTCCTTTCTGTAATGGAAAATTAAAGAAGCTGAAAAAACTGCTATCTGCAGCTAAAATGCTCTCACGATACGTAACAACTTCTCCCTTTTGATTTTTATACTGGACCGTTTGATCATTCCAGTCATTAATTCGTAAAGCCGATATCACCTCGGGAAATTCTTGATCTAAGACTTTTCCCAAAGGAAGCCCTGTAGAAGACATTTGCCCTCCCTCTGGCCTCCAGATATTAGTTTGATTTACACGATATAGTTGATCAATATCATGGTGGAATGTATCATAGCCTTTTTCAAAACTGGTATAGCTGTAAATGAGGATGCAGGCTGTAATGCCGACTGATAAACCAACAATATGTATTAATGAATAGGACCAGTTATTTCTTATTTGCCTTAGAGATACTTTGAAGTGATTGGTCAATAGTCGCATATTGAGTGAGATTGAGTTATTATTGCGAAAAATGATGCCTGGACGAAGAAATGCCATGGTTCTCAGAGTAAGCTTCCACTTTGCGTAGTGACACCCCATTTTTTTTTGATCCTCCTGATATTGCTCGATTAAGTCTCCTTCAATACTTTCACATAATTCAGGAGGACAGAACCAACGAAGGAATCTGAAAAGGAGACCAGGTTTATTTGGCTGCGAATTCACTTAGCTAATCATCTTAAGACGTGGGATAAATTTCCACAGACTTTCGCGAGTATCTTTCATTTGCTGGAGGGTCGAGATGCCTGTATTTGTGATGGTGAAAAGTCGCTTTCTACGTCCTCCCCGGTCACTGGTAGCACCTCCCATCCTTGATCTGACAAGTCCTTTATCCTGTAGCCGGTATAGCGTCACATGGACAGAACTAAGATTGACTTTTTTTTGTAGTTGTTCTTCGAAAGCATCTACGATTGACTTGCCATATACATCATCACCAAGCATAGCCACGATGGATAAGACCTGCTCCTCAAAAATTCCCAATTCTTTAATCATTAGTATTTGATTTGTAAAACAAATATACAGATTAGTATTAGGTTTGTCAAACAAATGAAATATTCTTCGACATATAAGATACTTCTTGGGATTAGGGAAGTACTATTTTAGAGGGAAAGTTGAGGTTCTTCCGCCATCAAGTACTGAAGGGCTTTGGCGGTATAAGTACTGGTCTCTGCTGGAGGAAGGCCATAGAAGAAGGTCCATGCCTCTGCTTTGTGATCCTGATAGTCTGCTTCTAACTCGGGATGGTAGTCCAGAAATGCGATTCTCACTGCATGTCCATTGACTACATCAAAAGATACATGATCATCGATATACAGATCGGGATTTTGCTCGGTAAAGTGGGATAGGACGATCATAGCTTCCATAGTGAGCTGTCTGTACTCAGGAGCAGGAATCTTGTTGAGTAGATGCTCTATACGAAGCTCAAAAGCCTTCTCCCCGGATGTCATATCGGAGAGTATAACCTTACTTTCCAATCTATTGCGTGGGTCAAGCTTGTCTCCGATGATGATTGCATCTGTGTGTTGCAATAGTTCCCATACGAGTTTATAAAATTGTTTGCCCAGTCTAGAAAGCGTACCGGTAGATTGTCTCCAGGTCATCCATCCCTCATCAGGAGTATCCAATGATTCGAGACCTAGATTATTGACCCAATTCAGTCCTTCTCCTTCATCCTTGACATGGATGCTTTCAAGTTTTTTGAGAACCTGACCGATGTCCCCGTATTGTTCGAGCACTGTCTTGACTCGTTGTTCCAATTCTGAGGGTGCCATATGCATGAGTGCATCGTTGGCGTCTTCCTGGTGGAGATTATTTTCTCTGGCAATGTGTCCTGTGATGAGTAATATAATGTAACTGACTCGTATTGTGATGATATCCTCAAAGAGCTCAGGGTTTGACTTCATAAGATTACTCAGATATACCAGAATCTCTTGGGTAAGAACCCTGTCTCGCATATCGTCACGGCAAAACTCGTTGATTTTTTCGATCAATTCACCAAAGGGGAGAGGGCGTATGATCAGTGAGTGGTCGCTGAATGCTTTACCCACCTGAATAATCTTTTGCTGAAGGAGCAATGTACTTACAGATGCTTGAAGGTTAATATCTATCTTGCCTAGTAAACCTGCTGCCTGTCTTACCACTGACCACAATTTTCGTTTTCCCGACGCCTTGTAGATTTCATTGATGATTTCTTTTACAGTTACTGGTTCCTTTTCGATAGTGATTTCATGATGAAGACCAGAGATGTGGGCAATATTGGAAATGATTTCTATTTGGCGATACAGGTTCTGGGTTTGTTTCAGCATCTGCTCCAGAATCGATGGGTCCTGAATGACCTCAATCGTAAGGGCTTCTTCGTTGGTGATAGGGTGATGGTCTACCTCATACTCTAATTTATCTGAAGTTTTAAATCCTTTCAATCCCACAAATTGCTTCTGATCAAAGTGATCACCAATGTTGATTTCTTCGATGGCTGCGTCCTTCTTTAAAGACTCGAAATCTCCCGTTCGAACCAAGATATTTTCCAGGGATCCTTTACTGACTTCTTGAAGTAGACTGACGAGCACTCCTTCATTTGATGAAATCATATCCTCTGTGATCCATATGGCAACGAGGGGATTACCTTCCTGATTCCAATGTCGGTGAATAAATGTCAATTCACTTCTAAAGCGACTGATGAGAAATGGAATGTCGTACGCCAGATAAAACTCCCGCTGCAGAAAAAACAGTGATAGGCAGATGAATGGATATTCATTCACAAGATACAGTCTACTGGTCGCTAGTGTCTTGATACGACGACGGTCACGACCTGTAAGATGTAGTGTGTCATTGTGCCCTAGATAATTAAATACATATGCCATGTCTTCTGGCATGATCAATTGGTACGGGGCCAGCGATTCAATGGTTTCAGTTTGAAGCCCCACCTGATCTAGTTTTTCTTTTGTACGATCGTTTTCGGCCACCAGAAGCAAATGGATCTCGGGATCTCTTGACTCAGGCCTTGTATGCATCCCTAGGGGATCAATGTCATCTGTCGAAATGTATCCCGCTTGCAGTAGGGAGCCCATAAGGTATAGACTTTGTGCCCAGACAAGGGGGATGTTGTCATTGGGAATCCTTTTCTGACTGCCGGGATTATTTTTTTCTGCAGCAACTAAGCTCAGCGGTACTAGGTAGAGTTCTGGTAGTAACTGTTGCCCATCTTTAATAACAAGGACCGATTCTATTTTGATTTTGAAAGTGGCGGCTTCCTCCTGATCACCCCGAAATAAGGCATCCAGATACTCATATGTGTAAAACAAAGGCCATTCGGACTCAATATTTTCAAACTTCTTAAGTTCTTCGGGATTGTAGTAGTGACGGTGCTCGTCTTCTAATACCGTCTGGTGTCCATCTCTCAAGAAGCGTTTATAACCGTGGTTTCCTCCCAGCTTTTTTCGAATCTTTTCTCTGACTCTTGACTGAAGTTTGTGTTCACGTACCGCAAAGGCCGGATACCCTATAATACTTAGGAGGGCAGCATCGATCTCTTTGGTATTGGATTCTCTGGGAAGAAGGGCGGACAGGGTGATAGCCGCTTGGGCAAGATTATCTGGTATGACCTGGATGCGTCGTGATTTTTTCCCATTATGTTTTCCATATAGATCAAAACCTGAGAGCGCTTCTAATGCAGCTTTTGCCATGCCAATTGAGCTGGCGTTTAACTCAACGTATCCTATATTGGTCTTCTCACCCCGTTCCCATATACCATAGTCAGGTGTTCGATATGCACGTTCGATGTAGTAGATCAGATTCTGGACAAAATCAATTTCATGTTGAGATGTGATGATGGGAAGTCCGGAGGAAATCATCTGTGCCAACATAAGAAGATACAGGGAAGTAGCATCAATCTGCAGGTGCCCCCATTCATGATCTCCAACGACAGTGAGTCCGGTCTCCGTATCGTATTTTGCGTGAAGTGCATCATGCAAGGCCAAAGAAGACTTAAAGGCCTCCACTTTATGGGACTGTCGCATCATTGCTCGCATCAGGCCACGCATTAGATTAGTGGTGGCATGCTCCAATTCAAATCGACGAGCAGTGTTTGCTCCCTTATTTCGGTATGCCAGAGCCAGAGCCCATACCGCCATTATGCTATATACGTTGTCTCTGACCCAGGCGTCAGTATAATCACCGTGGACACTTATCGCGGTACTTGCTGGTAACAAACCTGTTACAGGATGTTGCCTATCTAGAATAATCGTTTGAATCTGATCGTAAAACTGATCTAAAACTTCTTCCTTATGCTCCTCCATATAAACGGTACAATCAAAACGTAATGTTACTAAATATCAAAGAGTAACCCATGTACGGGAGATCAAAAAAATCTATACCTCCAACATAGTTGAAATGCCAATATTTAATTGCCTATCAGGGAGTTATGAATGATATAATTGTGATGCAAAAAAAAAGCCACCTGAAAGATTATCCAGGCAGCTCAAACACAAAATCCGTAAGAAAGATCTTTGGTCCGGATGTCTCTAATAAATTCTACGTAACTAAATTACTAAAATTTATTACAAATCAAATAATGTAGTAATAAATTTACAAATTAATAGTAGATATATAAGTTTGAAACCCGGCCATGCTTATCTCGTACTAAGATAGTGGAAGAAGCACCAGTTTTTCAAATGTGAAGCCCGATATTATATGAAAATACCACAGTTAAATTACATGGTAAGAAAATCCTATCTCTTAAGTGATTGAGCTGCAATACTTTGGAATATATTCATGAAAGACCTTTTGTAATCTTGCGGTAGTAGTGCTTTTACTTTCTATTTTTCTACCATCAAGATCGACAATAGGCGTAATTTCTCCCATGCTACCCGTGCAGAATACTTCATCAGCTGCATATAGCTCAGTGAGCGAAATATTTTTTTCCACGACAGGAATATTGTGGTCATTACAGATTTCGAGGATCAGGCCCCTAGTGATTCCGGGAAGACAGGCATCTGCATGGGGTGTGAAGACCGTTTTATTGCGTACCATGAAAATGTTGGTCCCATTGAGCTCGGAGGCAAATCCATGTACATCTAACATGAGGGCGGCATCTGCTCCTGCCACGTTTGCTTGAATTTTTGCTAAAATATTGTTTATTAGGTTGTTATGGTGGATCTTAGAGTCTAAGTGATTGGGACTGTTTCGACGGATCGTGGAAGTAAAGACCCGGATACCCGATGCATTGTCATACACCGGTGGTTTCCATTCTGCCAGTATAATAAGCGTGGGTCCAGACTGATTTAACCGTGGATCCATCCCAGATGTGATTTTTTCTCCTCGTGTCAATGTCAATCTGACATGAGTATCCCGGTACATATTGTTAGCCCTGAGGGTCTGAAAGATGCTTTCCTTTATAAACGTAAGATCGGGCAAGGGATCAAATGCCATGGCCTTCGCAGAGTCGAAAAGTCGTTGCAAGTGCCGGTCCAGCAAGAATACTCCTTCCGGATAAACTCTTATACCTTCCCATACGGCATCACCACCCTGCACAGCCGAATCAAATACGGATATCTTTGCATCTTGCCTGGGTACTAGCTTATCTTTTACAAATACCAGAATGTCTTTATTCCGGTCATCGAACTTCTGAAGCATGATGTTGCTATTTTAACGTGTGTAAACTTAACTTTTTATAGTATTCCATTGCCTCACGGGCCATATGGGTAAGATGAGGTGGTACAGGATCCTTACTCAATCGGGCTGGACTAAATCCCGTAGACTGATGCACCGATTTGTACCAATATTTAGCCCAGGATCCATCGTATGATTTAGCACCTTTTGGCCAGGAAAGCATTTCCTCCTGAAAGTCGAGTGAAAGAGCTTCGCATAATTTAGTGAGTTGTCCGCGGGGATCTTGTAGGACTCTTTCTGAGTCAAGCACTACAGGTTGATATTTGCCGTTTTCCTGATAGTAGGTGAGAAGCTCCGCCTGACTTTTGATACCGATGTCCTGATGTGTGGGATCGGAGATTACTTTCGAAAAAGAGGTGATGATCCTTTCCGGGTTGCGTGTGAGTATCACATTGTGAAATTCTTTCGAGAAAGTTGGACTGACAACTCCTGCGTGAGAAGCAATATTTTTCAAGAATAGATGGGGGCGAGTACCTGCTTTATCTGTAATCCATTGTTGTACTCCCTCCAAATCTGTGGGTGTTGACTTCATGGTTTCTTCTCGACCCGGATGATCTAAACCAGTCTGGGCCAGGTAATATCCGTAGAATGGTTCATCTATAACTACGGTGTCATTTCGCTGAGCAAAGCTGTACATCATAGCTGTAGAAATAGTCCGGGGACTGGAAATGAGATGAATAACCATTGATGCAGATTAAATTCTTAAGCCATAGAAATCAATACAATTTTGGCCCAGTATTTTGGATTGCTCGCCTTTGGTAAAGGTAGCCAGATAGGAGCGAAGGGTAGATATGACCTGACCATAAGAACCGGCTAAGGTGCACACAGGCCAATCACTACCAAACATGCATCGATCAGGACCAAAGGTCTCCATGGCTACGTCAATGTAAGGTCTAAGGTCTTTTTCGGTCCAATATTGCCAATGTGCTTCGGTAATCATCCCTGAAATCTTGCAATGAAGATGTTCAAATTCCGCAAGTTCCCTCATTGAGTTTCTCCACTTAAGAATTCGTCCATCCTGTATGTTAGGCTTTGCAATATGGTCCAATACCATAGGTTTTTCTGGTAGTGCATGTATCATCCCTATGGCTTCATCCATCTGATGCCAGTAAATGAGTACATCGTACCGATAGCCTTTTTCGAGGATTGTCTTTACACCTTCGATAAAGGTCGGATCTGTCATGAAGCCCCTGGGCTCTGATTGTGTAATGTGCCGAAAACCTACCAGAGTGGATATATCCGCATAGGGTTCGAGTGATGCCTTTAGGGAAGGCGACTTCAGATCAATCCAGCCTACGACTCCTGCTACGAAATCGTAGTTACTTGCCTGCTTGAGTAGAAAGTCGGTTTCGGCCATGGACTGGTCTGCTTGAACAGCTACAGTCGCATCGACTCCATATTGATCAAGAAGCGTTTTCAGATCATCCGGTAAAAAGTCTCTGCGAATAGCTTCCATTTTACCAGGTTCCATCCAGGCATCTCGTACGGGATTAAATTTCCAAAAATGCTGATGTGCATCGACTACTTTCATATTGATGGAGGTTACAGGCTGATCCCTCGTTTCCAGGGAATAAAATCATCTTGCCCCAGTCTTTCTGCAGCAGGTATAAAATCGCCATTGGCCACTTCAATGAGGAGATTGAGAAGTTCTTCACCTTTCTTGGATATTGAAGACTCGCCACTGATGATTGTACCGGCATTGATATCTATAATATCCCCCATACGGTCTGCCAGGGCATTGTTAGTTGACATTTTGACGGTGGGCGCTACGATATTACCGGTGGGCGTTCCTAACCCAGTCGTAAACACAATCAGGTTAGATCCTGCTCCTGCTAATCCGGTGGTAGATTCCACATCACCTCCCGGCGTATTAAGTAGGTTAAGACCTTTCTTTTGGGTCACTTCTCCATAGTCCAAAACCTCGGTGATAGGTGAACTTCCTCCTTTCTTCGAGGCTCCAAGCGATTTGATAGCGTCAGTGATCAGTCCATCTTTAATGTTCCCAGGAGATGGATTGGCTTCAAAACCGGAACCATCGGCTTTGGCCCGGTCACTGTATCGTCCCATCAGGTCCAAAAACCGATCGGCAGTATCTTGATCTACACATCGATTGATGATATCCTGCTCTGCTCCATTGAGCTCCGGAAACTCTGCAAGGATGGCAGTACCACCCAGCGCTACGAGTAGATCAGCACAATGTCCCAAAGCTGGATTGGCTGAGAGGCCAGAGAATCCATCCGAACCTCCACATTCTAATCCCAGCGTGAGCTTAGACAGGGGGGCAGGTTTTCTTTGAATTTTATTGATCTGAACCAGGCCCTCAAATGACTTTCGCACGATCTCTTCGATGAAGTCACGCTCAGATTTACTTTGCTGCTGCTCAAAATAATAGACGGGTTTTTCATGCTCAGCTTGCAGTGTAGCCAGATGCTCTTTTAGGATACTTATTTGTGCATTTTGACAGCCCAGACTTAGAATTGTAGCTCCACCGACGTTTGGATGCGCGATATAGCTCGCCAGCAGCTTACAGAGTATATCGGCATCCTGGCGGGTACATCCACAGCCCCCATCATGTAGGAGAAATTTGATACCGTCTATCTGGTCAAAAACCCGTCGATTGCTTTCTTTACTTTGATCTGCATCAATAGCAATAGTTGAAAAGTCCTCAACTCCACTTTTGGCAGCGTCGATAAGTGAGGAAATGTCTATTCGCTGATCCTGGTGTTTGTGATATCCCAGTGGTTTCAGAAAAGTTTCCTGTAAGACTTTCAGATTACGGTTTTCACAGAAGACCAGTGGGATAAAAAGCCAGTGATTGCGAGTACCCACCTTTCCGTTCTTACGGTGGTATCCATTGAAAGTGCGATCTTCAAATTGAGAAACATCCGGTGCAGACCATACGTAGGGTTCGGCCTTACGCTTCGTGCTGGCCACAGCGTGTTTGGTATTGGAAGTGGAGATACGCATTCCCTGGAAAATAGGACTTGCTGCAATCCCCACCACAGTACCGTACATGATTACATGACCACCTTCCGGGATGTCAGAGATTGCGATCTTATGTTTTGCTGCGATGCCTTCTACCGAGGTGACTGACGTACCTTCTAATTGTAGGGTAGTATCTGGGGCAATATCTTCTAGCGCTACCCAGACATTATCATCAGGATGAATTTTCAATACCTTTGGCATTCTACTCGTGATTTTTGACTGTTTAGGAGATTCATTCCCTTGAATCCATCCTGCTACAGATTTAAGTTGCAAACGAATCTAGTAAAAAAGTGATCCGGAACTGGATTTCAACGGAGAATTATAGTAAATTAAAAGGAAGAATGTTTAGGCTATGATTTAAGATGTTATAAGGTAATCTAATAGCCTTCAAACCTAACTTAGTTTTCTTGCAGTCCTTTCTTCAGGGCTGCTAGTCAGACTCACCAGATTAGAAAGACCATTGATCTCCCAATGGTCTTTCTTATTGGTTTCCAACACTGGGCCATGTGCGTTCTACCAAATACCACCATATATTTATTGACATACTTCACGGTGGATTTTGTAAGTTTATTTATCAGGCAATCCCTCTTTAAAACCAATCGTTTTCTAAAAAAGTAGAATCAGATGAGTATTGAACAGCAGAAAGTAATTAGGGGAGGTGCATTCCTAATTGAAGACACGGACCCTCAGTCCATTTATGTGCCGGAGGATATTACCGAAGAGCAGGCCATGATTAGAGAAATGACCCGGGATTTCGTCGAATCAAATGTCCGGGAAAAGGGCGGGAAATTGGAGGAACAGGTTGGATTGATGGAGATGGCTGGTGAATTGGGTCTTCTTGGAGCGCATCTTCCTGAGCAATATGGTGGTATGAACCTCGATACAAACACCAACACCATCATTGGTGAGGAGTTGGGGCGGGGTGGCACTTCGTTCAACACTACTTTTGCAGCACATACAGGTATTGGAACATTACCCATTTTATACTTTGGAACCGATGCTCAGAAAGAGAAATATATACCGCTACTGGCATCAGGGCAATGGAAGGCAGCGTATTGCCTCACCGAACCAGGTAGTGGTTCTGATGCTTTAGCTGCCAAATCCCGGGCTGACCTAACACATGATGGTACCCATTATCTGATCAATGGACAGAAGATGTGGATTTCTAACGCTGGTTTTGCAGATCTATTTATTGTGTTTGCCCAAATAGATGGCGATAAGTTCACGGGATTTATTGTAGAAGCCACGACACCTGGAATTACATTGGGTGCTGAAGAAGTGAAAATGGGCATCAAGGGTTCGTCAACCCGGCAGGTGTTTTTTGAAAATGCGAAGGTACCGGCAGAAAACGTGCTTGGAGAAATTGGTAAAGGGCATCTTATTGCCTTTAATACGCTAAATATTGGTCGTTTTAAACTGGGAAATATAACCGTAGGTGGGTGCAAAATAGCTACTCAAATCAGTGTCCAGTATGCCAATGAGCGCATTCAATTTAAAAAGCCGATCAGTAGTTTTGGCGCGATACAAGCTAAAATCGCGGATCAGGCGATTCTTTCTTATGTAATTGAGAGTGCCGTATACCGGGTTTCTGATCTTCTTCAGGACCAAAAGGAAGCACTGGTGGCGTCCGGAGAATCACTTGAGCAAGCCATGCTGAAGTCGGCCGAGGAATATGCTATAGAATGTGCCTGTCTAAAGGTCGCGGGGTCTGAATTTTTAGATAAAGTGATTGATGAGATGTTGCAAATCCATGGAGGGTACGGTTATTCAGAGGAGTATCCTGCAGCACAAGCGTACAGAGATCAGCGAATAAATAGAATCTACGAAGGCACCAATGAGATCAACCGGATGCTTATGGTAAATATGCTTTTGAAGCGAGCCATGAAGGGCTATATTGATATGGTCGGACCTGCCTGGGAAGTGCAGAAAGAGTTGACTCGTATGCCAGATATGTCTTCTCCTGAAGGTACATTTGGTCAGGAAGTAAAAGCGCTTTCAAATTTCAAGAAGCTAACATTGATGGTCCTGGGTGCTGCGGCTAAAATGCAGATGGATGGAAAGCTGATGCTGAAAAATGAACAGGAGGTACTCATGCATGGTGCAGATTTGATGATGGAGGTTTTTTTGGCGGAATCCCTGCTCTTACGATTGCAAAAACTGGAAGGTAGAACACTGCCCGCTTCTCCAGAGGTTTACAAAGCGATAATGGAAACACATTTCTATGAAAGCAACGCCCGACTCACCAAGTATGCTACAGATGCCCTGGTGTCATTTGCTTCGGGAGATTTGCTAAAAACCCTATTGCTGGGTGTCAAACGGTTTGCCAACTATCCTGCCGTTAATGTCAAAGACAATCGCAGGATGATAGCACAGCACTTGATTGACAAAAATACGTACGATCTATAAGTCGAAGAGAAAGGGTGAGTTGAAAAAAAATCTTTAAGAGACCCAACCATTCATGAGTTCATATCGGTCTTGGAGGGTAGAAAGCAAAATCAACAACTATGCGATTTACCACTCCACTGCTTATGATATTCCTGGTCAGTATCACAGTGACCAGCTGTCTGAAGGACGAGTGTACAGAAACCCGGACTTTCATTCGTTTTACACCCGTCTATAAATCTCAGGCTGAGATTGATGCTCCGATAGAGGCTTTGAGCCCCAGAGCATTAAGACAACCAGGCATTATCTATCATTATCAAAACTACTTGCTGATCAGTGAATTTCGCGAAGGTATACATGTCTTTGACAATTCGAATCCCGAAAATCCAGTACCACTCAGTTTTATATCGATAGATGGAAATGAGCATTTTGCCATTATTGATGGCTATCTACAGGCCAATAAGTTCAGCTCGTTGCTAACCATTGATATTTCTGATGTACAAAATCCAGTTGAAAAATCTCGGGTCCGTAACGCTTTTAGTGAACTGCATGAGGAACCCAACCGAGGATACTTTGTATACCAGCGTCAGACTGAGGAAACACAGACACTGGATTGCTCCAGTCCCAATTTTAATAGTTTGCGCTGGACAGATGATCGTGGAAATGTTTGGATCAATGCTTTTGCCCTGTCAAATGTTGATTTCAGAGCGGTCCCCGATCAGGCAGGGGGAGGGGGATCCGGTACGGGAGGATCTACGGCCCGATTTACTATAACACATGATCATTTGTACACCGTATCTGACTATGAGATGAAGGTCTTTGATTTGTCTGATCCAAGTCGGCCTGCGCAGGTAAATACGGTAAACCTGGGGTGGGGTATCGAGACCATTTATCCTTTTAAAGATCAGCTATTTATTGGATCGGTATCAGGTATGAGCATCTATGATGTATCTACTCCAGAGAACCCTTTATTTAGATCCACTTTTGACCATGTAAGGGCCTGCGACCCGGTAGTCGCAGATGATAATACTGCTTTTGTCACTTTACGTGATGGCTCAGCATGTGAAGGCTTTGCTAATCAGCTCGATGTCATAGATATTGAAAATCTGACCTCCCCCTATCTTATTGAGTCGTACAGCATGGACAATCCCCATGGTCTGGCACTGCTGGATGATTATCTCTACGTCACCGAAGGAGACTATGGTTTCAAGGTTATGGATGTTTCAGATCGGAATAATGTAAAAGAAGTGGCCAACTACAAGGATCATCGATCTTTTGATGCCATTGCTCTGCCTCAGGGGCTATTACTGCTGGTGGGTCGTGATGGAATACGACAATATGATCTGACTGATCGTCGTAAACCTCAATTATTGAGTGAAATTCCAGTCCAACATCTCAACTAATACATGATGAAAAAAGGATTTAATTCGTTTAGAGTAGAGATATGGGTACGATGTATGACGCTGCTCGTGCTGTTAAGTATGGGTATGAATGTGTATGCTCAAGGAGATGAAGAGGAGTTAAGTAGTGTCGTCGTGAAATTAAATAAGGGAGGCATTATCACCGGTTATCTGGTGAAGTTTGAACCCGGCCACTCGCTCTGGGTCAAGGTCGAAAGAGGGGATACCTTGCGCATCGATGATATGTGGGTGCGAAAGATTCAGTATCTAGATAGTAGGAAGCGCTTTGAAAAGAGCAGACATGTGTACGCCTTCAAGGAACGTGGAGTCTATCATGCATCATCAGTTGGATTGACACCCAGTACAGCAGCTATAGAAGATGGAGGATTGACCGGGATATCTTTATCTACCGTCTTCGGATATCAGCACAATCGATGGTTGGGTACCGGGATCGGTTCGGGTATCGAGTTTTATCATGTGGATCGAGGGGAGATGGTGGTGCCCATATTTGGGGAGGTTAGAGGATATTTTTTAAAGGACTGGTCCACCCCTTATTTTACTATAAGAGGTGGATATGGTATTGCCATTAAAAATGAAGATGCCGATATATTTGATGCCGGTGGTGGATGGATGTTTAATCCTTCTTTCGGATGGCGTCTGAGTGGAAAAAAGGGTATGAACCTCTTCATGGATTTTGGAGTTCAATTTCAGGAGGCTTCCTATGAATTTAGGTCAGGAAGTGAACGCAGCAATGTGGAAATTTTTTATAAACGATTAAATGTAAGAATGGGATTTCTATTCTAACCGACTTTGAAACAAGAATATACGGACGAAGAACTGGTACAGGGATGCATTGATAATAACCGTCGACATCAGGAGGCCCTTTACCGTAGGTATTTTTCGAAAATGATGTCTATGTGTCGTCGATACACTGACGATGATGAGATTGCTATGTCCGTTTGCAATGATGGTTTTCTAAAGGTTTTTAAAAAGATCCACACCTTTTCATTTAAAGGATCGCTAGAGGGATGGGTAAGGCGCGTGGTCTACCATTGTATGTCAGATTATTTTCGAAAGAATGCAAAGTACTTGCAGTTTATGGTTTTTGAAGATTATGAGCAGTCAAGCAGTCCTGAAATTGTTCCCGGACTATACTTTGAAGATCTGATGCAACTGTTAAAAAAAGTACCCGAAAGGTCCGAGCAGGTATTCAGACTTTATGCGATCGAAGGATATAACCATCGGGAGATTGGAGAACAACTTGGCATCAGCGAGAATACTTCCAAATGGCATTTGTCAAACGCCCGAAAACACTTACAAGAATTGATAAAAGAACAAAAAAAGTATTATGTCCAAAGGAACAAGTGATCGTTACCAGGATAAACACCTGGAGGACATCGGCTGGGCCAGGATGAAGATTATTTTGGATAAAGAAATGCCACAGAAAAAACGAAGGTTTCTGTGGTTGCCACTTTATGGAGGCATTGCTGCTTCCTTTGCCGTAGTAGCTGTTTCGATGTATCTGTTGATGAGTACAGGCAATGAATCTACAACTCAATTGACAGCAATGCATCAGACTGAAAATGCATCAGAGCCTGTCAATCCATCTGTTGATGGAGCCACATTATCAGCAGAAGAAATGGTAGTGACAAACAAGGAAAGTGCCGCTCGAGATCAAAAGAAAATGATAGCTGCAAATATAGTTACTGAGAATGAACAGCCTTTCGTCTCGGCACTAAATACAGAAATAAAGGCAGGAAGGAAAGACTCAAAAGCTGATGTAAAAAAAGATATAGCCACCGCATCTACACCAGACGTTGATCATCGTCAAGGTGAATCTTTGGACAAAAAGGTTATTAGCGAAGATGTACCAGAAGAGGAAACCCGTGGTGATCATATCACCGATAGCAAGTTGATTGAAAGGGAGCAGCGCACAGCCACTTATTTTGCCCTGCTCCCTCATTTATCTTCGGTTCCTAGTTATGATGATGAAATGTCAATTAGGATCTACAGGGACACTTTTACGTCGAGGGCATCCGAGGTCATTGAGACTAAAAATCGAAAGTTTAGTGTTGAATTGGGAGTTTCTGCTCTTTCTGATTTACCGCTTCAAACATTCAGTTGGGATGGCGGTTTGAATTTCAGATATAGGTTTTCAAGGAAGATTGGTATTGCAACCGGTCTTTTCTTCTGGCGAATTAGCTCCAGGCGGTCCTTTTATGTCAATCAGTATGCAGCTAATACACAAGCGGATCGAGCAAATGCCTGGTTTTTAGGTCTCAATAGCAGTCAGGTTGATACGCTCCGGTTA
The DNA here is from genome assembly GCA_050298535.1 of Saprospiraceae bacterium. Lineage (GTDB taxonomy): Bacteria > Bacteroidota > Bacteroidia > Chitinophagales > Saprospiraceae > JABDMH01. The sequence goes on along the minus strand of JBNKUI010000030.1, from coordinate 42,578 downwards.
GCCGGAAGTACCAAGAAACTAAATTACATTCGTCTACCCTTGAAAATACAGTTCTTGCCTGAGAATCGTTTGAGTCCTTCGATTGGCATTAGTCGGATCTGGTACGCTCAAGGATTGCAATCATTTGAAGAACAGTTGACCGCAGATGTTAATACGCCATCTCCCACAACAGGTGGTTCACTATCTGTAGCAGCTCCCGAAATTGTCCGTAAGAACAACTGGACCGTAGATCTTGGTGTTACATGGAAAATCACAGATCATTTTCTGACAGATCTTTCCATCTCAAGAGGTCTGAAATCATACGTGAATTATGATGTTCAGGGCAGTGACTTTTCGGAACTCCACAATCATTATAGGCTAAGCATGTTTTATCGTTTTTGATCCCAAATACATCCATTCTCATTGATGCATGAACTGTAACATGGGGATTTTACACTTTTTACTAGTTTTGTATCAAACTATTTTTCACTAGGGTCGAACACACTTTCTGTTTGGCCCTTTCTTTATGGTGTGAGATTGGGTGTGAGATTGGGTGTGAGTTTGGGTGTGAGTTTGGGTGTGCGTGTGAGTGTGAGTGTGAGTGTGAGTGTGGGAAGCCAGAAGTGGGATGCTGGAAGTTGGCTGTCATAAGTGGGGTGCTGGATGCCGGGAGTTGGATGTCAGATGCTGGAGGTTGAATGCTACCGCTCAACACTATGCCGGTATCGATATTCCCAGGGTCCCGTCGATAGCCGAGCCCCGCCGAAGGTTGGGGACACCGTCTTAAAAGAGCACTTTTATCTCTCTGACCTTCGGATTAGCTCTATGCAGTCTCGAATCATCTGAGGCAATCGCGTGATCTCCGATCAGACTTTTATGTACCCTGGCTGGCTCATCAAATACGATCTGTATTTTTCCGGAAAGATTACCGTTTTGCCATGTGGTGGTAGTTCCGGCGTAATCCCACTGGAATCCACTCATTTGAAATGGCTTTCCATTTATTTTCTCGACTTCCTTAAGGGTAGATCCTATTTGCAAACCTTCGGCGGTTTTCCATGGACTACTAGCCTTTGCGAGTATAATGGAATGAAGGTTAGCAAAATCTTCCTCCAACCACTGCAATATGAGTTCTTTCTCAGTGCCAGGATATACGTAGGTGACGGTGATCATCTCTCCCTCCCCGATACTATATTCCCCACGCTCTACATTTTCTCCTCCGATACGATTTATAATGGATTGCTCGGAATCTTCTGCTAGTATGGGGCCCACTCTTTCACCCGGTACGATAAAATTGTCCAACCCCTTTGACATGTTTACTTTCTCCAGAGCACCACCGTAGACCCATCCTGTATTATTTCCGTATTTGATAAGGTACCAATAGTCAGAAGTGGATTCTCCCCTGAGCGTGATTTGTTCCTTTTCTCTGCTATGTTCATCCCAGTATTTGACTGTGATTCCTTCGGGTAGGAGGGTCAACGTTGTACCTTGTAGGGTAGGCGTATCTCGCATCCTAAGATTGTTGACAGTTACACGATAAAAAGTGGTATCCGGTACAGTTTCTTCAGGTATTACATCGGCATTATCATCACCATTGCCGCACGCCAGTAGCAGCAGAGGGAGTACCAGAATTAAAACTTGAGAGTGTTTCAAATTGAGTTTCATTGAAATGCAAAATTAAGAATTGTGCATGAATTACAATGATGGAGTGGTGTCAATGCAAAGAAACACTACTTTGATTTTAGTTATTGTCTAAGCGTATTCTTTTGATAAATTTGCAGTCACAAAAAATTAGATCATGATTCACCAGTTCAATGGTATTTCTGAGCAGGAGTATAATCAACTCAAGGATACAATTTCATTGATTACAGTATTGATTGCAGGAGCCGACGGTACCATAGATAGTAAGGAGAAGGATTGGGCAGAGAAAGTGACCAATATTAGAAGTTATTCGTTGCCTGAGGGGCTTAGGGAGTTTTATCTCGAAGTAGGAGAAGATTTTCAGGAGCGTCTGGACAAATTCATTGAGAAATACGAAGGTGAGGTTGACCTTAGAAATAAGCAAATTGCTGAAAAATTGTCTGAGCTCAATGAGATCTTCCCTAAAATTGAAGACCGCGAGGCAGCCATTGCACTATATGAGAGCTTCATTTCATTTGCCAAACACGTGGCCCGGGCTTCTGGAGGATTTCTAAATTGGGGCAGTATTAGTCATGAAGAAGATCAGTTGATCGGACTAGAAATGATTCATCCCGTGGAGATCTAGCTGGAGGATTATTCGCGTTTGATAATCCTTTTCCAATTACTTCCTTCATTCGTTTTTATTCCCACCAAATACATGCCATTTTGTAGTTGTCCCAGAGGTAACTCGTATTGGTTTTGTCCCGGTACATAGTTAATATCGCGACTTTGTATCAGTGCACCCGCGATATTTCGTAGCTCAATTTGTCCTACACCCTGCTGTTTGCTTATCCAGTTAACAGTGAGTATCTCGGATACCGGATTAGGAAATATATGCATACTGGTTTCGACAGTAGCGACATCAAAGGTAGGTGTTGTTGCCTGACAGGCGGTGTCTCCCTCCGGATTTAAAGTCAATACATAGGTTCCTGGTGCTAGTGTCGAGTCTGGATATAATACCGGGAAACTAAATGTCCCGACCGATACCGTCAGTGCAATTTCAAGCTCATAGTCGCCCGCTTCATTTTCACTGGTGGGTGTGCCACTGAGCAAAATGCAGGCTAGGGAGTCTGCTAGGACAATACAATCTTCGGTACTGCAGGTATAGCTAAGTCCATCGGGTAGGTTTGTCACGCTGTCGATTCGAAAGGAAGAAACACTCACTGGGAATCCACCAGCTATAATCACTGATGGAGCACGAACAATAAATTGCTTGAAGTAGGAAGTGTTGATGCAGGCTGGCTCCACAATCCCCTCACCCAGAGTATCATTTACATAAGGAGTAGGAGAGACGATAAAGTCAGTAGCCAGCAAAGCTGAATCTGCCTCACAAGTCACGTCTTGTGCACGTCCTGAGTAGATAGTGATGAGAAGTAGAATAAGTGAAGTGTATAGTCGCAACATATTGTTAGTTTTAGCAATCGGAAGATAGGCATAGGTTTTCAATAATGCCTGATTTTATGCATATCAATAACGGTCATTTAACATTCATTTTGTTATGTCTGGTCCTGGGAGCTTCTTTTTCTCTCCGGGCTCAGGGGCAATGGCTTTATGGTACGGTGAGAGATGCACGAACCGGTGAACCACTCATATCTGCTACATTACAAGGTAATTTTGATTCTGATGTTACTGACTTAGAAGGAGCTTACGGACTCACTATTCAAAGTCAGGCAGATACACTAACTGTGCGGTACTTAGGCTACGCACCCTATGTCCGTTACTTTCATTCTTCAGGATTCGATTCTCTACGACTAGATATCGCATTGACTCCCGACAGCAGCTTGCTACAAGAAGTGACAGTTTCGGCCGGCAGATTTGAGAAACCTCTGGGAGAGAATACTGTTTCGCTGGATATCATTAAGCCGGAGTTGCTAGAACAATCCAATACGACCTCGGTAGATGAAGTCCTAAACAAGGTACCCGGCTTCAATATGGTGGATGGTCAGGCTAATATCCGGGGAGGAAGTGGATTTTCCTATGGTGCAGGAAGCCGGGTGCTCATGCTTATTGACGACATTCCAGCATATCAGGCCGATGCAGGTTTCCCTAACTGGGATGATTTTCCCATTGAGAATATCGCCCAAATTGAAGTGGTAAAAGGAGCTGCTTCCGCATTATACGGATCGTCAGCATTGAATGGAGTGGTCAACATGCGTACGGCATATGCCACAGATCAACCTCGAACCAAGGCTTCAGTTTTTTATGGCACTTATCTCGGTCCAAAAGATGAGGATAAGAAGTGGTGGACAAAAGCTCCCTATGAGTTTGGCGCCAGTCTTTCAGATGCCCGAAGGCTAGGTAAACATGACCTGGTAACTGGTTTGTATTACCTGGATCGAAATAGTTTTCAGCGAGAAAATTATGATCGGTATGGTCGTTTTAACCTGAAGTGGAGATACCAGGCAAACCGGAGACTCACCATTGGTCTGGGTAGCAACTTTAATCGAGGTATTGGACAGGATTTCTTCTTCTGGCAGAACGCGCAAGAGGGAGCATACAAGGGCGATAGCTCTAATTACTCCACATCAGACTATGTTCGATTTTCTATCGATCCTTATGTGAAACTCCTCACCAAGAAAGGTGACAGACATGAACTGAGAGGAAGAATATTTGACGTGGATAATCGAAACAATGAGAATCGCTCCAATAGCTCGACACTGTACTATGGAGAATATCAGTACCTGAACTTTATTCCCTCTTTGGATGCCCTTGTGACCATGGGTATCGTCGGTATACACACGGCGGTGAATGCCGAGTTGTATAGTGATGCTACTTTGACATCCGATAATCTGGCGCTGTTTGTCCAGCTACAAAAGAAATGGTTTGACAGACTCACTGTTGAAGCAGGTATGCGCTTCGAAAAAAATGTAGTAGTAGGTCCCCAACAAGTTGGAAATCAAGTAATTGAAGATCCTAAGGTAAAGGAAAGTAAACCCGTATTCCGCCTGGGTTTAAACTATCAGCTGGCAGATTACACTTACATCAGAGGATCATGGGGCCAGGGATATCGATATCCTACGATTGCAGAAAAATATATTAGTACTTCCTTCGGTGGGACTATTATATCCCCCAATTTGGACCTTATGTCTGAAACAGGCTGGAGTGCGGAGATGGGCATAAAACAAGGCTTTAAGCTGGGAGGTCTGCAGGGACTCTTTGACGTAGCTGCTTTCTGGACCGAATATGAAGATATGATGGAATTCATATTCACGGGATTGATTAAGGGTTTTCAGTCACAAAATATAGGAGATACCCGGGTAAAGGGAATAGATGCCAGCATCAATGGTCGTGGTAATCTTTGGGGACTACCCACCACATTGATAGCAGGTTACACGTTCGTTGATCCGCGATTTCAGGAGTTTACCGATGCCATTGAGAACAGTTCATCTGTAGACTACAATATCCTGAAATATCGATCAAAACACACGGCCAAAATCGATGCTCAAGTCACCTTTGGAAACCTGGACGTAGGCCTTAGTGTGCAGCAGGCAAGCCGTCAGGAAGCGATCGATGCCATCTTGCAAATTATAGTGCCTGGTCTGGCTGACTTCCGTCAAGAGCACAAAGGCTACACCTATACCAATGTGCGTCTTCGCTATCATTTGAACAAACAGTGGACCCTATCAGGTCTTATGAACAACCTGTTTAATGCTGAGTATAGTGAACGACCTGGATTACTGGCAGCACCCCGAAATGTCGTCTTTCGACTAGACTTGCAATTATAGACGGCAATAATGAACCATCTCATCCGTATTTACATTGGGATTTAATATTGATTAAATAGATAGCATGAAGTTTATTCTCTTAGCGATACTAATTATTGCATGTAAACCAAATAGCCAGAGGGCCCCTGATGAGGCAATGCCACGAGAGTCAGGCATTGAGGAGACAGTTGCTTTAGATAGTAATAAGATGGGAAGTACCATCGAAATAACTATGTCGCAAGAATCTGAAATTCAGCCTTCTATGGCTGATATTGAAAGTAGAAATTTACCGTTAGAACCTGAAGAAAGTCGGGAAGCAGAAGCCTCTATACCGGACATATCCTTGGACGTAGTTGAGCAAGAGCAATCTTCTGACTCTAAGCATGCAGTGGATGGATTCTTCGACACCAATTACATCGAGATGGGCGTGGATGATTCCAGTGATCATTATACACCTAGCGAAACAGGGGAGGTGGGTCCGAAGAAATTGGAAGTATCTCCGGTCAACCAGATTTCCAGCATGCATACAGCATTTAATGATGTACTTAATGAATATGTAGATGCTGCTGGTAATGTAGACTATAAGGGATTGAAATCTAGTCAACCACAGCTAGATGCTTATCTAACGACATTGTCTGAGAATCCGATACAGTCCGGTTGGTCGAAGGATGAACAATTGGCGTATTGGATTAATGCATATAATGCCTTTACGTTAAAATTGATCATTGATAATTATCCTCTGAAGAGTATAATGGACCTGGAAGGAGGAAAAGTCTGGGATAAAAAATGGATTAATTTGGGTGATGAGGTGTATTCACTTAACGAGATAGAAAATGACATTATTCGACCAGAATTTAATGAGCCTCGAATTCACTTTGCTGTAAATTGTGCAGCGGCCTCCTGTCCTCCTTTAGCTGCTAAGGCTTTTACTGCTGATAATCTTGAAACTCTTCTAACGGAAAGAACGACCAGCTTCATTAATAATGGTCAGTACAATCAGATCAGTACGTCGGGTGTGGAGGTTTCAAAGATCTTTGATTGGTATGGATCGGACTTTGGTGACCTTATCAGCTTCTTAAACAAATACAGCCGTGCGTCGATTAAGAAGAATGCCAGTGTTGACTTTCAAGAATATGACTGGAGCCTCAACAGTCAATAGGTCCTTCCATTTCTTCACAAGGATCTTTCAATAACCGGTAAGACCGGTACACTCTTTATGGGAGATTCGTTATTTTCCCAGTATGAAAATTGTGGTATTAGACGGCTATACGGTAAACCCTGGTGATTTGAACTGGCAGCCAATACAAAGGATGGGGGAGGTAACCATTTATGATCGTACGGCTCCTAATGAAATTGTCAGCCGATCAAAGGATGCCCAGGTTGTCATTGTCAATAAGGTGCATATCTCCGGCACAGAAATGGATGGAATCCCTAATCTGGGAGCAATTTGCCTCCTGGCAACAGGATATGACAACGTGGATGTCGAGGCGGCACGCGATCGAGATATCCGTGTTTATAATGCGGTAGGCTACGGGTCGGAGTCTGTGGCCCAGCATGCCCTGGCCATGATGTTGAACATTACCAATCGAATTGAACTGCACCATCAATCTGTGCAGAGAGGTGATTGGGGTGCGCAGGATGACTTTTCTTACTCTCTCCATACCGTGACTGAGTTGAAGGGGAAGACGCTAGGCCTATTAGGATATGGAAAGATAGGCGAGCGTGTGGGAGAATTGGCCAGAGCTTTTGGCATGAACACCATTGCATACACCCGATCAGGGGTCGATGACAGCAATGTCGAAAATGTCACTCAGGTAGCACTTTTTACACGATCGGATTTTCTCACGTTGCATGCCCCGCTCAATGATGATTCTAAGGAGGTTGTCAATAAGGACTCACTTGCCTTGATGAAAGAAACAGCATATCTTATTAATACGGGTAGGGGGGGACTAGTCAATGAGCCTGACTTGATTCGTGCTGTGACGGAAGGTGGAATCGCAGGTGCGGTACTTGATGTAGTGTCGGTCGAACCTCCAAAGGATAAAAATCCAATCATGCATGTAAAAAATATCTGGGTGACACCGCATATGGCCTGGAGAAGCTTTGAAGCCCGATCCGCGTTGATCCGGATTGTCTCAGAAAATATCAAGGCTTTCAGCGAAGGTCACTATACTACTAATCAGGTGGTATGACAGGTCAAAAAAGCCATATCATACATTACCTCTATGGATCTGTAGTTACCCTGATGATCGGCTCTGGATTTTGGTTAGCCCTGTCGAGTCATCATATGGTTGCATCCTCTGACGCTGATTTAAAATCTAATGAGAGGATCCGGGCAGTACATTACTTTGGTAGATCCATGGAGCATCAGGAAGACTTTGAGATCATTGCTTCCAATAATGTAGAATATCTTGTTTTGGTGCCGTATGGATACCAATCTACCTACGATAATCCAGACTTGTCTTACAATCGAAGTCGGAGAAGAACCAGAATGAGCCGCGACTCTATGTATATGGAAATCGCCGATCAGGCCCGTGAACAGGGACTTGGCTTGATTATCAAACCGCATATATGGATGCGCACTAATAGTGATAAATGGCGTTCGGATATAGACTTCAAGTCAAGAAGTGAATGGGATACCTGGAAGTCAAACTACATGGATTTCATAATCCACTATGCGAAATTAAGCGAAAGATTAGGAGCCACTCATTTCTGTATTGGGACTGAATTAGCCTCTGTGACCAAGTCTCATCCTGACTTTTGGATAGAATTGATTCAAGAAGTAAAACTAGTCTATTCGGGTAAGTTATTTTATGCGGCAAACTGGTACCGTGAGTTTGAACAAATCACCTTTTGGGATCACCTGGATTACATCGGAATACAGGCTTATTTCCCACTTTGTCGAAAGGAGAATCCATCCCTTGAAGATATCATGAAAGGTTGGAAACCGCATGTCGCCAGCATTAGAAAACAAAGCAAGAAATACGACCGACCGGTGTTGTTTACGGAAGTAGGGTACAAGAGTACGGAGGATGCAGCTGTAGATCCCTGGGAATGGATTGATCACGGCGACACTGACAAATGGAAGCCTTCGCACGACACGCAGGCCCTCTGCTATCAGGCTATGTTTCAGTCCTTCTGGCATCAGAGTTGGTTTGCGGGTGCACTCATCTGGCAGTGGAGGGGAAATCACCGGGAAGTGGGAGGGCTTTCAGATCTAGATTTCACACCTCAGAATAAGCCGGCACAGCAGATTATCTCAGAGTGGTTTGCCAAAAAATAAAAAGTGCCATCTTCCCGAGAAAGATGGCACCAAATTTTACGTACACACTTAGATGGTATATCTAAGGTATTAATCTTCTAAAACAGGAATTCGAAGTACCTGACCTGGATAGATCTTATCGGGATCAGAAAGCATTGGTTTGTTTGCTTCGAAGATCACAGGGTACTTCATAGCATCACCGTAGTGAGCTTTGGCAATCTTGGAAAGAGAATCACCACTCTTTACTTCGTAGAATGTGGCTTCAGGAGCTGGAGTAACAACAGAGATGCGATCATCAACGGTAGCAATACCTGCCACGTTACCCAACGCCAGAATTATTTTTTCCTTATCAGCCTGAGATTCTGTTTGACCATATACAGTCACTACATCATCATCAACATCCAGGTCCAGATCCTCGATAGGAAGGCCCAGGCCATCAACTACACCTCGGAGTGCAATCAATTGCTGCTCTTTGCGTGCTGCTGCTTCTTCAGCTGCTTCAGCGGCTTTGGTCTCCGCAGATTTGAAGATGTTAGAACCTGCCTTCTTTAAGAATGAAAATAATCCCATTAGTATCAAAATTTTATAGTTAAAAAAAGAATTACCGACCTAAAATAGCGGGAGTTTGTAAAGACGTGCTTACGGCTACCCTTCTTACTACCAGTCACTACAAGGGAAGCAATGATTAGATCTGTCATTTGGAAGTCTCGGCGAAGATAGCAAAATAATCTACCGCAAATCGCCATTATATGGGTTACGAAAGCACAAAAATGTGCTGATTTCAGAGATATAGCACACAATAGTAGGGAAAAGTTCACTTTAGATCAGAAATGAAGCTCATATTATCATAACTGGCCATGTCAACTTTGATAAAAAGGTTATATTTGCGCAACTTTTTCGAAACGGTTATTTAATTAAACCTAGAACATGCAAGGTAAAGGAGTAGTTAAGTTTTTCTTGGTGGTGATGGCACTTGTTTGTCTGGTGCAGTACCTTCTGATACTTCCTACCCGAAAGGTAGAAAAACAGGCAGATGCCATGGCTGTGGAAGCCGCAGCAAGCGTCAGCGATGAGAGGGATGCACGGACAGCTGCCAAAGCAGCAAGAGCTGCTTATCTTGATTCAATGTCTTCTGAGCAGATTTTCAGTATACCATTGATCAAGAATTACACGTATGAAGAGCTAAAAAGACAACAGCTTGCTTTCGGTCTGGACTTGAAAGGAGGTATGAGCGTCACACTGCAGGTAGATCTGCGAGATTTTATCAGAATCATGTCCAATGATAGTCGGGATCCGACCTTCTTGCAGGCGCTGGATAATGCTGATGCTGCATTGAGATCTGCTCAGTCTGATTATGTGACATTGTTTGCCAATGAGTTTCAAGAGATCGCGGGTGAAAAAACACTGGCCTCTATATTCTCTAGAAATCCAGCTTTACGGGAAGATATTAACTTCGAGACGACTGATGCTCAGGTGATCAATCTCTTACGGACACGTGCTGATGAGACGGTAGACCTGACCTTCAAAAGGTTGAGAGACCGGATTGACAAGTTAGGGGTCGTACAACCTAATATTTCTCTGGATGCGGCTCGTGACCTGATCCTTGTTGAGTTGCCCGGTATCGATAACCCGGAGAGAGCTCGAAATATGTTGCAAAGTGCGGCCAAGTTGGAATTTTGGGAGGTATATCGAGTGTCTGATCCCAATTTACTGCAGGCATTTATTGATGCCGATGCACGTTTGAAAAGATTGGAAGAAGGTGATACTACCTCACTAGACACACCGGTAGAAGAAGAGGTCATTATGGATACCATCTGGACTCAAACCTTAGATAGTTTGGGAAATCCCACCGGTGATTCAACTTTCCAGGAATTCGAGCGAACACAGCCTAATGATCCCCTCGCGGATCAGGGACCCTTATTGAGAGCCTTACAACTAAATCTCGGTAACCAGGAAGGTATGATTTCTTTTCCACTTTCCGTCATGGGTGTGACCGATAAGAATAAGCGAGATCAGGTAATGGGATATTTACAGCGTCCTGAGATCAAGCGATTATTTCCTCAGGATGTGAAATTCCTATGGAGCCAGAAGCCCGTGAAAGACTACATCTCCGGTGAGATGACCAATCAATACTCGCTGTATGCGATCAAGAAGCGAAGAGGTACAGATGATCCTCCACTCGCTGGTGATCATGTCACCAGAGCAACCTCCCAACCCGATCCTACCACTCAAGAAGTGATGGTAAATCTCAGTATGGATAACCAGGGAGCTCGTATGTGGGGTGAGATGACGACAAAAGCAGCACAGGATAATAATCGTGAAATTGCAATTGCCCTGGACGATGAAGTTGTATCGGCGCCACAGGTGAATGAGCCGATCACCACAGGAGATTCAAGAATCTCAGGTGACTTCTCCATACAAGAAGGTCAGGACCTTGCCAACATTCTGCAGATTGGAAAGCTTCCTGCCAAGCCTAAAATCATTCAGGAGAATACGGTCGGACCTTCGTTGGGAGCTGAGAACATTAGCCGCTCGCTGAATTCGCTGTTGATTGGTTCTATTCTCCTGTTGATCTTTATGATATTCTATTACGGCACCGCGGGTATCGTAAGTATTATTGCATTGATTGCCAATCTCTTTTTCATTTTTGGAGCACTGGCTTCATATGGAACCGTACTTACATTACCGGGTATCGCTGGTATTCTCCTGACCATTGGTATGGCCGTGGATGCCAACGTGATCATTTACGAAAGAGTGCGTGAAGAACTGCGAGCTGGCAAATCATCACTGATTGCGATTACTGATGGATTCAAGAATAGTTATAGTGCCATTATAGATGCTAACGTCACCACGATCCTTGTAGCTTTCGTATTGGTATATTTTGGTATGGGACCTATCAAAGGATTTGCCGTAGTACTTATCATAGGTGTGATTTTCTCACTATTTACCGCCGTACTCTTTACAAGATTGCTGATCGACTGGTGGACAAGTAGTGGTAGAAATATCACTTTTTGGACCGGTGCATCAGAAAACCTATTTGCCAATTTGGATATTGACTGGCTTGCAAAGCGTAAGATCGCATATATAGTTTCAGGTATTATTATCGTGGCCGGATTAGTATCATTTGCCACCCGGGGATTTGACCTAGGAGTTGATTTCAAGGGAGGTTATTCTTTCCAGATTCAATTTGATGACAATGTGAATGTCGACGCTGCAACCCTGCGCACTGAGTTGGAAACAGCCTTTGGATCTACACCGGTAGTAAAGCCCGTTGACACGGAAAAGACTTTTAGTGTGGTGACTGATTATCTGATTGACAGTGATGATGAGGATGCGCAAGATCAGGTCATGGCCACGCTACACGAGGCATTAGGTCCGCAGCTTGGCGGTGTTCCTTTTGAAGATTTCATTGATGGAGATGCGACGGGAAGCCACGTTATTAGCTATAGTAAGGTAGGACCTACCATTGCGGATGATATTAAGGAAACTTCGGTATACGCTACGATTTTTGCACTACTGCTGATATTCCTCTACATCTTTATTCGCTTTAGCAAGTGGCAGTATAGTATGGGTGCCGTGGCTGCACTCTTCCATGATACATTAATGGTATTGAGTGTTTTCTCATTGCTCTGGAATGTTGTGCCCTGGTCTTTAGAAATTGATCAGGCATTTATCGCGGCGCTCCTGACTGTGATCGGATATTCCATCAACGATACAGTGGTAGTATTCGACAGGATTCGGGAATTCTTGAATACCTACACCAAGAAGTCAAAAACTGAAGTCATTAATATGGCCATTAACAGTACAGTGAGTAGGACGGTGATCACCTCATTTACCACTTTACTTGTAGTGACGATCCTCTTTGTATTCGGTGGGACCAGCATTAAGGGTTTTGCCTTTGCACTGTTAGTGGGTATTATCGTGGGTACATATTCATCTATCTTTGTAGCGACACCCATCGTACACGACCTTACGGGTGAAATGGTAGCTAAAGAGGTGAAGAAGAAGCATTTCTCAAAGGCAGTGAAAGCCTAGACAGAAGAACCAGAAGGGAGAAATTCCTTGTAAACATAATAGCCTGCATCGCGACAATCGTGGTGCAGGTTTTTTTTTTTTAATTCTAATGTATTCATGACAGGAGTCAGCTAAAATGAAGTTGCGAGTATCGGTATAAAAAACTATTATTAATCTGTCGACGTTATTACTTCGTATGATACGGATCACTGCTACAATTCTTTTACTCAGTTTTATTTTGTCAGGATGCTCCTATACTGAGAAAATCAAAGATGGAAAGACTGCCTTTGAACGTAAACGGTATTATCAGGCTTCTGAAATGCTGAAAGAGGAGTTTAACGGTATTAGAGGTAGCATCGAGCAAATGAACATTGCTTTTTTAATTGGGGAGTCAAACCTCAAGTTTGGTAATTTTGAAGAAGCTGCAAAATGGTATAAGGTTGCATACGAAGGTGGATATGGGTCGAGTGCATTGGCACAGTATGCGCATTGCCTGAAACAAACTGAGCAATATGCTGCTGCTGCAGAAGCCTACTACAAGGTGGGGGAGGAGATTGGCGATCGAGTGCGATATCGATCCGAGATTGCCACTTGTCTTCAAGCGGTCGATTGGAAGAATGCAGAGCAGTACAGTCCATATGTGATTGAACCACTTTCTATTAATAGCCCGGTATCTGATTATGCTCCCATGCCATTGAGCGAAAATCAACTGGCCTTCACGTCTGATCGGGAGGATAGTCAGGGAGATTTCAAATATGCCTGGAGCGGGAATGACTTTTCCGATCTTTTTGTTGCCAACTTATCAAATGGCGAGGTGAAGCCAATAGACAATGATCTAAACCTCGAAGATAATGAGGGAACCCTGGCTATTAGTAAGGATGGAACCAAGCAGGTGTTTTGCCGCTGCTTTAGTCGTGAGGATTATGATGAGCATTGCAAGTTGCTTATTAGTAATAAAGTGGATGGTTCGTGGACTCGACCTAAGATCTTGTCATTTATAAAGGATGGCGTTAATTACCGACAACCCGCTTTTTCGGACGATGGAAATCAACTCGTGTTTTCAGCAAATCTGGAGGAAAGTACCAATGACTACGATCTTTACGTAAGTATTCTGGAAGATGATGTGTGGGGACAGCCAGTGTCTATGGGAAGTCGGATCAACACACAATCGAGAGAGGGATTCCCATTTTTGGACGGAGACACACTGTACTTTGCTTCCAATTTTGGAGGTATGGGTGGATTGGATATATACAAGACATATCTGCTCCCCAATGGTCAGTGGGCACCTGCTCAAAACATGATGGCTCCCATCAATAGTGGTGGTGATGATTTTGCCTTTGTCGTTAGTAGATATCACGAAGCTTCTGATAGTATAGTCCAGGTGGGATACTTTAGTTCGAATCGTGCCGGTGGACAGGGTGGAGATGATTTGTACTTTTTTGAGAAGCGTAAATATTATCCCAAACCGGAAATACCTGAGGAGGTGTTTGAGTATGAAATTGCCCTGGATCTACGTGTGTTTCAACGTCAGTATGAGGATCCGGAAGATCCCAATAGTAAAGTGTTAATGCGAGTACCGTTGGCCGATGCTGATATTAGTATCACAGAAGATGGCAAGCCCTTCGAAACGACCGCTTCCAATCAATATGGTATTATGAGTATCAAGTTGAACCCTGCCAAGGAATATGATTTCTTCGTTTCGCATGAAGGTTTTTTTAATAATGAGTTGGCTTTTTCTACCAAGGACTTGCCGATTGATTCTTCGGTGAGAGTGCAGAAATTTGAAGAAAGGATTCTGTTGAATAAGATATTTTTCGACAAGGAAATTGCGCTGGAGAATATCTATTACGATCTAGATGAATCGTATATCCGAGATGATGCCAAGCCAACACTTGATGAGCTTTCAGAACTCCTTCAATTAAACCCAGAGCTCAAAATTCAATTATCTTCTCATACAGATTGTCAGGCTACCGATGAATACAATGATCGCCTTTCGCAAGCTCGTGCAGAGTCAGCGGTAGCATATCTGATTGAGAAAGGGATACCAGAAGAGCGATTGGTCGCCAAAGGCTATGGTGAGTCACTACTGGCTGTAAATTGTGAATGCGAAGAATGTACCGAAGAGCAACATCAAGCAAATAGACGGACCACCTTTAAAGTCCTCGAATAAGAAAAATCTGAACAAAGTTATTCCTACCCGGTAATAACTGTACTCACCATTCTATCAAGACCTGATTTACATCGCAACCGGGCGATGGATTTATTAACCCAAATAGATAATCATGTCTGAAACAATGAAATTTGAAACACTCCAATTGCATGCAGGTCACGAAGTGGACGAAACCACCCGATCGCGAGCGGTGCCCATTTACCAAACAACATCATACACCTTCAAAAATAGTGAACACGGTAGGAAGCTGTTCTCATTACAGGAGTTCGGAAACATCTACTCACGGATAATGAACCCCACTACCGATGTGTTTGAAAAAAGAATGGCGGCTCTGGAAGGTGGCGTCGCTGCCGTAGCTACTGCTTCGGGACAGGCTGCTCAATTCCTTGCCATTACTACGATTATGGGAGCAGGAGACAATTTTATCTCCAGTCGACACCTTTATGGTGGATCGACCAATCAGTTTAAGGTTACTCTAAAGCGACTGGGCATTGAGGCACGATTTACCGAAGATGATCGTCCCTCTTCATTTGAGCGACTCATCGACGAAAACACAAAGGCGATTTATGTTGAGACGATTGGTAACCCCTCCTTCAATGTACCCGATTTTGAAGCGATTGCTGACGTAGCTCAGTCTCACAATATCCCTCTGATAGTTGATAACACTTTTGGTGCTGCCGGGTATTTATGTAGACCTTTGGAACATGGTGCCAATATAGTAGTAGAAAGCGCTACTAAGTGGATCGGAGGCCATGGTACCAGCATCGGGGGTGTGGTGGTAGATGGCGGCAATTTCAACTGGGCCTGTGGAAAATTTCCTCAATTTACCACACCCAGTGAGAGCTATAATGGAGTAGTTTTCTGGGATGTATTTGGAGAAAATAATCCGATTGGCTTGCCTAATGTGGCTTTTGCAATTCGTGCCAGAGTGGAAGGTCTAAGGGATCTGGGTCCTTCCATGAGTCCCTTTAATAGTTTTCAATTGATCCAGGGATTGGAGACACTCTCCTTGCGCATGGACCGGATAGTATCCAATGCCATGAAGCTTGCCACATGGCTGGCAAATCATGAAATGGTGGAGAGTGTCAATTATCCGGGGCTTCACGGTTCTGCATCTTATGCAATGGCGTCAAAATACTTGAAAAAAGGTTTTGGGGGCGTATTAACATTCGAGGTAAAAGGAGGAGCCGAAAATGCCGAAAAAATTGTGGATAGCCTAAAGCTGGTAAGTCATCTTGCCAATGTGGGAGATGCGAAGACGCTGATCATTCAGACGGCTCCCTCTACCCATAGTCAGCTTTCTGCAGAAGAACAAATGGCCTCCGGGGTGACTCCGGGTCAAATGCGTGTCTCAGTTGGTATTGAACATATTGATGATATTACTGCCGATTTTGAGCAGGCTATCAACAAGGTCTTTTCTTCAGATATGATCATGGCATAAGCTTCTTATGCCATACACTCCCGGATTTTAATGGATTTGGGAGTGTTCATTCTGCTCATATATTTTATCAAAAATCGAGGATGATGCAAACGAAAGAAATAAATGCCCAATGGTGGCTTGCCCCAGATTTGGTGTCTTTCCAGAAAATAGAAATGCCTTTCGAAAAGGATCCAGTCTTGTATCTCGTGCATGGGTTGCCGGGGTTTTCGGATGATCTCGAAAAGGTATATCAAAAGGCCTATTTGAGTGATTTCACATCCTGCATTTCTATTCTTGGTTACTGGGAACGGCAGCATAAGCAAATAGCGAGATCATTGGGTATGGATATGGATTTATTGATATCTCAGCATTTTTATCACCTCAACAGATATGCTCATCTGGTCGATCACTTGAGTGTACACACCTGGATGGCTCAGTCAGAGATACTCTCCAGTAGGATTTTTTTTGAAATGCTATACTCGATCGAAAATCAGTCCCGTTGGATTTCTCTTCCTTCCCTTGTCATAGGAGAGGAAGATCACCTTCAAGATGATATCGTTCATTTGAATCTACGTGAGTCAGCAATTAAGCAGGGAAACATATGGATCAGTCAGCGTTCTTTATGTCGCATGCCAGATGGTTCGGTGGGTTATTTTCCCGATAAGGTATTGAACCTCTTTAGGAAACACACTATTCAAGGTGAAATACCGAACTCTCAGGCAGCGTAGTGGGTCCTTTTTTTTCGGTTCAATCTAAAGAAGATAATACCAGCAAGTACAATTCCAATAAATAAGATAACCCTTTTGCCGAGATTACTCTTACCAAGATGTACTGGATACAAGTCTCCCTGTAGTTGCAGAGTAGCCCAATTAGAAGGATGAGCCATTAGGGGATCTGCCGACTTTAAGTAGGTCAGTTTCGCCTGTCGGAGTGCTTCATCCTTTTTTAGACCTTCCCTTAGTCTCAGAAAAAATTCCTTTATGATTTCTTTGGTGCTCACATCGTTGGCTTTCCAAAGGCTCATTAAAATGTTGGGGCATCCCGCATAGCGAAAAGCTCGGGATAAACTTAGAATACCTTCTCCTTTTGAGAGGGTGCCGTCGCCCGTGTTGCAAGCACTAAGTACAACCAATTCACCCTGTAAGTGCATATTATAGATTTCGAACGCCTTCAAAAGGCCATCTTCTTCCGCAGAGGTGTCCTCCTCGGCAAAATAGAGTCTTGATTGAGAAGGGTCCGTATCATCAATATTGGCATGCATGGCCAGATGAAGTACCCCAAAGCTTTCGTTCATTTTTTTTAAAGCGGATTCGGTTGCCTGGTGGCCCGTATACGCCTCTCCATTGAAAAGGTCCTTTGCAAAGAGAACCTCCTCTTTGGCTCCCTTTAAATTTGATAATTGATCATGACCGGATCGGAGGGCAAGGCGTGGCTCTTCATCGTCAATTTCCGAGTATTGTGGAGCAAAACCCACATATGTTTTTTCAACGGAGGGTGTGTTCGATTGCTGAGTAAGCAAGGTGGCAGATGGAGCATATAAAATGGAGTACTTTTCTATGAGCCATTTTTCTCCGTTGCCTTCATCTTGTATAAATGCATCCATAGGTAAATGAGCCATGATACCGTTTGGTAATATGAAAAGTCTTTTGATCCCCTCAAAGTGAGACAAGGGTCTGGCAAGCGTGAAATCATAGGCCTTTCGGAGTTTGCCCTTTAATTCTCGAATGTCGGATGAAGGCATCGCTAATTTTTCTCTCAACCCACTAATGAGGGATCTGGCAACCGAGTCAATCGTAAAGGGTTCCGCCATATTTTTTCCAATGGATAATCCCAGGATTTTTGTTCCAGTATCCATAAATGAAATCACCAACTCGTCATTCTTAAGAGTAGACTGAATATTTGATAAAGAAATATCAGTACCACCATATTTAAGCTGATGATAAGCTGGGTAAGACCTCGCAATGACATTATTCAGTGAGTCAGCGCTTCTTTGCTGGTTAAAAAGTTCTAAGTTGTAAGCATTGATGAGGCTGTCATTGTCCGTCTTTGGTGCATTTTCAATTTTTATCTGAAGTTCCTTAATACTTTGGGCAAATTGCTTTTCCAGGGTAACCACGTCTGCAGGAACATCTCTAAATCTATCCAGTTGGTTATATCGTAAGGCCTCGGATAGAACTGATGACTGATTTTGCTCTAAGAATCGGAAGAAATGATCTCTATAAGTTACATCACCCGTCTGGTTTAATAGTTCCAGGGAAGTTTCTGCACCCCCTTCATAGGCTATCGAGGCATTTTGTTGTAGAAAGAGTTTAGCAGATTCTGATTGGTATTGTCGACGAATTTGAGTGGCGAGCTCCGTCGCTTCTGTAAAAAGTGTAAAAGCCATTTCGAGATCATCTCTCTTTTTTTCCTGGTCGTATTTTTCCTTATATACGATGGCTCGTCTCAGACAGATGGTAAATAAGTATTTATGATTGTAAATGGCGGCATGAATCGTATCACCCAGTGTCCTATCCTGTGAAGGAGCCATAAAATAAGTCTCAGCATCTTCAAGAAATTGCAATGCTTGCTTATAATCTTTCGCCTCTTTTGCATCGCTGGCCAGCTCCAAAAAGCTCGAACTGATCTTAGGATGATATTCACCGTAGCTTCGCCGAATTTGATCGATGGATCTCTGATACCACATCTGTGCGTTTTTGCGGTCACCGGAGGTGCGAAAAGCACGTGCCTTTATCCGGTAAAAATCTCCCAGTCTGGGATGATCTGTGCCATAGGTGTCAACAAAGATGTTGATCCCTTTGTCTATGTTTTCGTGCGCGGATTTAAACTCTTCATCTCGGATATAATGAAGTGCCAGTGCAGAATGAATGATACCCTCCAGTCGCTTCATGGGATTTTGCTGGGCGATCCGGAGGGCTCTCTTATAATAATTGAGGGCTTCAGCATAAGCTTTCTGGTTGTTTAACGCCGAAGCCATGGTAGTATATGGATATGCTAGATTCCAATAATTAGAGTCGTGATTATAAAGATGAATATCAATGGATCGCTGAAAGTAGTCCAGGGCTTTATCATAGTCACCATCATCACGGTACAGTAACCCCACATTGTTGTACAACTGCGCCACTCTACTACCATTTTCGCCATACTCCTCCAGATAGGACGGGAGAGCGCTGAGAAAGTGATCAAGTGCTTCACGATTTTCCTGAAAGTACATACAACTCAAACCCAGGTTGTAGTGATTTGTGGCAATGGTACCCTCGTTATCAGGGATCCTTTGATTGAGTGCCAGGCCCCTCTCCAAAAACTGACGGGCCACCAGCCGCTTTCCCTGGTCGGTGTTCAACGCACCCATATTATTATATAATCTACCTAATACTCGACTATCCCGAGGCAAAACCTTTTCTGCTATACCTAGCGCTCTTTCATAAAATGGTCGTACTTCATCAAGTTGATGTTTAAAATGTCGGGTCAATCCCTGAGACTGCAATGCATCGACCAGCGTCACGCTATCCCTGAGTTTTTCGGCTTCACGGACGGCTTGGGCTGCAACCACAAAAGCACTATCATACGCCCCCTCCTTTATTAACTCTCGGGCTCTTGTCAACGTATGAATTGCGGTAGAATCAATCTGTGCACCAGTAAGGTGTATGATGAGAATTTGCATGCAACAAATTCCAATGATTACTTTTCCACGTATAAACATCTGATGAACAGATTTTTAGAGGTTGCTTCCTCCAAAATAGCTAATGATTTCCAAAAAAAAATGGAAAAGTCGGTAATGAGTATGATGTCCGTTCTATAAAGAAGAAAAAAGGTACGAATCGGATCTACTGAAGTACAATCTATAAGAGATCAAACGTAAATACATGGCATATATCCAACTTTTATTGATAATCTGTAAGTTTAAGGTCACATGTGACCCTAGTCATGACATTGGATCAAATAAAAAGCGGAGATCGGAAGATCTTGAAAGAATTGTATGCAGTCCATCGGGATCCATTTGGTACCTGGGCTCGGAAGGTGTATCAAATCGATGATGAAATGATTAGTGAAATCTATCAGCGGGCGTTTACAGCACTATATTTCAATGTCAGGTCCGGCAAATTGGACAATTTGACATCTTCTATACGTACCTATCTATTTGCCATTGGTAAAAACCTGATACGTGATCAATTCAAGTCCGGCAAGAGGATGGAGGTGTTAGATGCAGATCGAGAGGCCGGTGACCAGGTAGATATCAGTGCAATGGATCGATACGAAGAGGATGATATGAAAGAGACCGTGAGAAGACTGTTAGTTAAAATTGGAGAACCCTGTAAGACGGTTCTCCATCTATTCTACTTTAGACAGTATTCCATGGAGGCAATTGCCCATGAAATGAATTACAAGACCGAACAGATTGCAGCTAAGAGAAAATTTATTTGCCTGAAACAAATGAGAGATCTAATCAATCAATCACCAAAATAGAGGAGCATGGAAGAAGAAATGCAGGATCTCATGCAAGCTTACCTGGATGGAACTTTGCAGGAACCGTTATTAAGCAATTTTATAGATAGAATGGAAAAGGACCCGACGTTGAAGGCGGAAGTGGAGGGGCTGCAGGGTATAGATAATGCTATGCATGCACTAGGTGCGGAGTCATTGGCCGATGCAGTGCGTGAATGGGAGATTGAGCTGCATACAGCGAACAAATCCACAACAGTACGTCGACTTTCAGTGCGACGTATTCTATCCATTGCAGCCGGTGTAGCTGTGGTGACCGCTTTTATGTTTTTACTCCGAAAACCAAATTATTCTTCGAGTGAATTATTCGCCAGCTACTATGCGCCATACGAAAATCACATTGTAAGTAGGGGCGATGGAGACGATGTCATTTTAGAACGGGCTATGAGTGCTTATGATAATCAAAATTATCAACGAGCGGCCTCTTTATTGCAGCCCTATCTGGAAGCCAATCCGGACGAGCGTTCTGTTGCTTTGTATCTGGGGATTGCTCAAATGGAAATATCGAATTACGGAGCAGCAGAGACTCATCTGATCGAAGCTCTTAATGACCCACTTTATCAGCAGCAGGCAGATTGGTACCTGGCGCTTCTATATCTTAGGATGGATGAAAAGACAAAGGCTTCTCAGACTCTCGAGAAGATTGTAAATATGGGAGACCATTATAAAGAAATGGAGGCCCGTGAGTTATTGAGAAAACTATAGGCGTCAGATGATTTGCATTTTCTTCATGAGGAATGAAGCACTTTGGTTTTGACATATACCTGCTCTTAATTTGTAGTCAAAGTGCAAATCATTATCTATGATTTCTACTTCAAAGCATTGATTGACAAGATAGGAAGGAAACTTTGCTACGATGTTGCACACTTCCAGGTCATGTGTAGCTATAGCACCTATTGCCCTTTTTTCGATCAACTTTTTGATCACCTCAACCGTACCTTTTCTCTTATCATCAGAATTAGTACCCCGCAAGATCTCATCCAGTAATACAAACGCGGTACTTTGATTTAAGTGATCCATGATATTTCGAAGTCGTTTTACTTCAACAAAAAAGAACGACTCACTATCCGCCAGCGAATCAGAAAGTCGCATGGATACAAACACCGGCAATGGGTGCACATCAGCTTCTCTGGCACAGATGGGTGCTCCTGCTCGTGTCAGGACCATTCCTATGCCCAGGCTACGTAAGAATGTTGATTTACCCGACATGTTTGACCCGGTTAAAATAATAAATCGATGGTCTACAAACGATACATCGTTGGTCACACGCGTACTTTTTCCAATGAGCGGATGTCCCAGATCACTATATTTTATTGTATAATCCTGATTTACTCTAGGAAAGATAAAATCGGGGTTATTATAGAAAAAGCAGGCATAGCTACTCAGCATTTCTATTTTGCCCACTGCTTCGACCCACGTGCTTACGGAGGGTCCGTACTTCGCCTTCCATTGAAAAAGTTGCTGTAGTTTATGTAGATGATATTGACTAGTGCCGCTCAAGAAAAGAACAGCCATGCCATTATATATACTGTCAATTTTGCCAAGAATATGGGCGACATCTATCATAGATTTTGAAGCCCTGTGATCGCTGTCCTTGAGTGCTCCCTGGATTCTGGTCAGGACGTCAGCGTGAAAAGTTTTTTCCTCAATATGATGCAATAAGATGCCATATTTTTTGATGATTTTATCAATTTCTGATACTTCCGAAGCCTCTCTCTTTAGAAGCTTAAATTGAGACCCGAAAATGGATAGATTTACAATTAGCCACAAGACCACAATATTAAAGTAGATAGGTTCTTTGAAAATTATGAGTAATAATACACTTACCCAGAAAAAGACCGGTATTATATGCCCCAATACAATTATCGATTTGGGTAGACCTTTCTGATTTCCTGACCAGGTCTTGAGGAAGTCCATGATCGCTGCATCATCTCCATGGAGCATCGTCAGTGCCCGCAGCTTTTGACGCCAATTGAGTTTGTCACTTAATTCCGCTATCGCTTTTTGATGACCTACGATTTGATCATCAACCAGTGGGGTAAGAAGGGACATAGCCAGGTGGTCGCTACCTGTGAAAGTGCCGGTTCGATTCAGATGATGGTAGAGAGATTGAGGTCCAAATAAATCCAGATCATGTGCATAGTCGTGATCATGCCGGAGGTGCTTTTTTCCATCTTCAAAAGGAATGTCCTGACCCTCCAGAAATGCAATTTCGTCTTGATTAATTTGCAGTAGCGCTTCCTTGATTTTCTTCTTATGAACTACTGCATCATGGAGTCGGATCACTACAATGAAGACAATGACTGCAATAAGTACCAGCAGTATAAAAGTAAAAGACTCGAAGCGAATAGTAAGGTAGATACCACCTATTGCAGTGAGGGCAAGTAGCAGACGCCAGCCACTAATCTGGCGATGTCTTCGACTTAGAACTTCTACCTCGGCCTCATACTTACGGGCGAGGTTCTGATATACTTCTACTATTTGCATGTTGATTTTCTCGATCATGTTGAGTGTGTCACTCAGAGTCAATTCTCCACTATGTTTTTTTACGATGATTGTTGTCATTCTTCATGATAAATGACAGCGTACTTTATATACAATCGACTTTAGAGTTCTTTTACTCGAATGCCAGTACTGATCTTATTTAAACTGGATCCAATAAATATCCTTAATATCAATGAATCGTGCGGATCAAACTACCTTGGCATTCGTCATCTGTATCCAAAGGTATCACTCCTGTCTCTAGGCAGACCAAGAATGCCCTGCTCATAGAGACCCAACTTGCCAGTACCTGCACCGAATGACCACATCTACTATGTAGTCATTATTGAGGTCAGTTACTCACAAAGAAGATTTAGAACCAATCTGATAATGGGATTTGGTCCAGGGCAACTTCAGTTTCCTTTTTTTGTGCATGAAACTATAGCTACATACTGTAAGCATTATAGTTCCACGTTTCCAACTTTTCAGAGGAAGCGAAGGTATTAATTATACAGTTTCAGAGTGATTTCTTTACTAAGTTTGACTCCGATTGTGAGATCTTTGTGCTCAGAAGACATCAAAATAGCCTGATGAAATGTTAAAATTTAACAAATTTTGCTTACCCAATCGATGTCATTTGCCTCTTAGCAGTAGTTCATTGGGCATTTATGAAATTATCTCTTACATTTAGTAGAAGCAGGTTAGAGGGACAGTTTCTTGTCCATTTGCTCCAGAGATTCTACAACAAAACCAGAAAGAAATTTAGGTGGTGCAAACTATCTATTCCTTGTTTTAGGTAGCCAAAAGTGGATTACCCTCAAATAAAGAGCTATGTCTCTACGGGTACGGAACCAAATGAGACATAGCTATTTTTTCCCTCAATCAACTTTTACGGTAAGTCTTATCTACTCTCTTTGTATGGTAAATGAGGGTCCAATGAAGGATAGCGTAATCTCATTTCAGCTACCTTCTGTTACTTCGAATGTCGTGACGGTAAATTGGCTTCCACCACTCTCAGATATTCGCACGTTTGACGTATTCCCCTCTACAGTATATATCTTTTCAGTCAATGCTCCATCTCCAAAATCTGCTGATAACAGCGTTTCGTTAGGGTCTTCATGTGTACCGTCATTTTTAAATTCAACCTGGGATCCATCGAATTCGAATTGCCAGGTACCAATGATATTCGTGGAAAAGATTATCGCATAAAGAAAGAGCTACAAGTCTTCATGTCGATGATCTCGGTAGATTAATAAGTACCCAGGTTGTCAAGGATAGTGCCATTGTGACGCGTCGTGGGTAGCCTCTATGTAAGATCTTCTCATCAGCGAGGAAGAACTAAGTTTCCCTGGAGATATCCTATCTGAGGTTTGGATAGATTCGGAGTTTAGCAGATAATAGTTGATCTCAGATTATGATCCTTTATTCAACCGTGACTGCAATGAAGTGGGCGATTCTCCAAACTCCTTCTTAAAGACCCGGGTGAAATAACTGGGATCTTTAAACCCGCATTGATAGGCTACTTCTGCAATTTGTAAGTGGGGATTACGAAGCATTTTTTTAGCCTCGTCCAGTCTGATTTTTCGGACATAAATAGAGGTAGAAAATCCCGTCAATGCGGTAACCTTATTATGTAGCTGACTCCGGCTGATATGCAGTTTCTTGCATATCTGGCTGATCCCTATTTGATCATCTCTGAGATTCTCAAGTATTAAATCTTGCACTTTCTTTAGAATAGGATCGGTAAGTTCATTTTCTGGGAGTTCCGTTTCTTCATTTCTGCTTTGGAAGGTCTTCTGAAGATTATGGCGTTTCTCAATAAGCATTCGGATGTACGCTAGTAACTGAGAGGATTCAAAGGGTTTGAGGATAAATGCATCGGCTCCTCGCTGTATAGTTTTGAGCTTTGCTTCATCGGTATTTTTTGCAGTGAGTGCTATGATCGGTATATGTGTGGTCAGGTCATGAGTCTGCAATTTTTCAATTAATTCGAATCCATCCATTTTGGGCATCATAATATCTGTAATGACCAGATCTGGAATTAGCTCGATACAGCGTGAGAGTCCCTCCTCCCCATTAGCTGCAGTTTGTACTTTATAGTAGGGTAATAGAATGGCCTTTAGATACACACGTACATCATGATTGTCTTCAATGACGAGTAGTTGGTGCGCATCCTTTGATTGGGTTATATCCCGATATGATGTTTCGGGATATTCCAGAGTGGGAATATGTTGGATTGGTGTCTTCAACGATTGATGCTGCCAATGGACTTTATCCAAATTATTTGTGACCGGTAGTTTTACGGTGAATCGGGTGCCCTCTCCAAGGGAGCTGTTGACTCTTATCGTACCTGATAATAATTCAACTAATCGCTTGCTGATAGCTAGTCCAATACCGGTCCCTTCATTTTGTCTGACAGAGGTCGAATCTTCCTGGTAAAAGCGATCAAAGATGTGATGCTGAGCGGCCTCCGAAATTCCTGCTCCCGTGTCAATTACTTCCAATTGGACTTGCTCGGATGATTTGTTTATTATCACCGAAATCTTACCCTCGTCTGTAAATTTAGTGGCATTTGAAAGGAGGTTAGAAAGAATCATGGCATACTTCTCAACATCAATATCCGTCCATACTGCATCAATATGGGTTTTGAATTCTAAAGTAAGATCCTTGTTTCTGGCAGCAAATTCAAAGGGCTCAAGAAGAAAGCGAGTTAGACTCACCAGTTCGACCTGTTGTGGGTATACATCCATGCGTGCCGATTCTATCTTTTGCAGATCCAAGATTTGATTAATCATGCCTAACAGTTGACCCGAGTATCTTCTTATCGTATTCGCCCCCGTGGCCAACCACTGCGTTGGATTTTTTTCCATTAGATCGACAGTGCCCGATATGACGGTTAAAGGTGTTCTGAACTCATGGGTTATGTTGGAGTACAGATTGGTCTTGAAATCATCCAATTCAAGGAGTCTCTGCGCTTCTTGTTCCTGCAATGCAAGTTGTGATTGCAATTTCCATCGTCTCCTCTGAAAGAAGTAAATCAAACTCATTGCAGAAATAGCACCTAATATGTATAAAAGATACGCCCACCAGGTTTTCCACCAGGGAGGTAAGATATGAAGCGAAAGTCTGGAGTAATTTTCGTTCCAGATTCCATCACTATTACTAGCCTTTACCATAAATGTGTAATTTCCTGGATCCAGGTTAGTATAGGTTGCGCTACGATTATCTCCTACATATTGCCATTCACTTTCAAACCCTTCCATTCGATAGGCATATTCATTATTTTTGGGAAAATTGTACTCAATGGCGGCAAAATCGAATGTAAACACATTTTGATCATGACGAAGCGTGATGTCGGAGGTGTATTGGATGTGGTCCGCGAGCGAGAATTGATCCTCAGACATGTCCTCCCTGAAAATAGGGACTGACTCGTTAAATAACTTGAAGTCAGTAAATATCACGCGGGGCTTGTAGTCACTGGGTTTGATACTGTCCGGATGGAAGTAATCAATGCCTTTGCTACCACCAAAGAAGAAGTGGCCAGTGAATGGACTTTTTCCGTAGGAGAATGCATCAAATTCATCATTTAGTAGACCGTTTTCATGAGTGTAGTTCTGAATTTCATATGTATAGGGATTGAATTTTGTGAGTCCTTTAAATGACGAAATCCAGAAATTCCTTTGATTGTCCTCGAGAAGGCTAAAAATTGTATTATCCAGAAGTCCATCATCTGTAGTGAAACAATGAAACTTACCAGTTTGTACATCCATTTTTTCTAATCCCCCACCATAAGAAGCAAGCCAAATATTACCTAAGGTATCTTCGTGGATACAGAAGGCAGTGTTGTCACACATTGTACTATCTTGACTTGGATCACTGAAGAAATGCAGAAATAAGTCTTGCTCATAACTATATTTAAACAGACCTCCCCGACTGCCTATCCAAATATTTGCTTCTGAATCTTCATAGAGATATCGGCCAGAAAAGGCTCCATCGTAAATATCAGTTTCAAGTTCTTTATATTCATGAAAGATATCGGATTTAAAATCCTGACGATAAAGACCTCTATTCCACATCGCGATCCATAAATTATTTCTACTATCTAGTAAGAGACTTCTGGGGGCGCCTCTGAGTGACGTCAGCCTTGACCATTTTTCCGGAATGGGTACGAATTTCTTTATAGACTTATCATATAAGAGAAGACCATTTAAAGAGCCCATCCAAATTGAGTCTCCAGAGCTCACATAAGTGTGAATACTTTTCTTCCAACCCTCAAGATTGTAGGTTGGTATATCATTGAACAATCTAGTTGATTCGGTCTCCAAATCCCCAATTGAGAATCCATCTTGAAGGGAAAGTAAAAGTTTTCCAGGCTCTATTTCAAATAGCTGAGGTAGGGTAGGAGGACTGTAAGGAATCTGTTGTTTTTTAAAAGTAAAATGATGAAAGTTATTTGTATTAAAGTTGAGGTAATACAGTCTTCCCGATTGTGTAGCTACCCAAAGAATGTCATTTTCGGGAGATTTTATTGATGAACTAAATAAGTCATCGGAATGATCTAAATTAATTCTTTTAAAAATCTCTCCGGAGTTTTTTGCCACAAAAATTATTCTGTCTCCTCCTCTTATCACCAGAAAATTATCATAAGAATGCAGTTGTCCAAAACTTGGGGAGCGGGAATCCTCAACTAACGAATATTTCATGTAAGAATGAGGATTTGTTAAATCGATTCTTAGTAAGTTTTCTCTGGTAATAGCCCAGAGAGTTGAAGAGTCTTCCATCAAGATATCCCTGATAATCTCTTGTTTTTCAAATGAGATTATTTCTGTCCATCCTTCGACGGAGATATCTCTGTAAAAGCAAGTATTGTTATATGCAGTATATATCCCATCATTACCCGGACATGAAATATATATACCGCTAGCAACTGTGTCTATCAGGCTGACCTTTATTTGTTTTCCCGTGTCGTCAAACTCAATCTGATGCAGTCCATTAGAAGCGGTTACAAAGACTTCATCGCCAATGGAAATGAAGTTAGTCACCAGTAACTTCCCCACACTTGACTCTCCTGGATCATTAAGTGCTTTAAATTTATTAGATTTTTGATCAAAAAAATGGAGACCACTTTGTGTTCCTAGGAGCCATTTATCCTCAGGTAGCTCCAATAAGCTATGAATTTGGTTTCCTTTTAAGGATAGACTATCATTTGGGTTGAAAGACCAATGAGAGCGGCTATAGCTGTCAAATTTATAAAGGCCCGAGTAGGCGCCAATCCACAAAACTCCCTCATTGTCAACATATAGTTCTTCAATTGCTGTTGGCCTGTTATCATCGGCGAATATTATTTCCCTCATCTCAATATGATCTAAGTCCTCAAGCTCATATCCAACTTGTGACCACATGAGCGTCATTTGAAATAAAAAGAAAAAGAGAAGCACCAATCTTTGAACACAGAATGGATTCGAGAGATGACTTTTGTCATTATTCAGAATGCGCATGGGATGAGGATTTGAGCTCAGTACTCATAATATAAAAATAATATTCTGATTCAGAATTGGTTGAGTTCATTGGTTTTATTGGACAATGGTACCGAAGAACTGGACAATAATACCTCCTAGATCAGAAAATAGTGATTCCTAGTCCTCTTTATTACTAAGAATTTAATGTACGATATCGAAGAATTTGAATCATTTGATTTATTCCTTTAAGACACAAGAAAGGACAATGAGATTGATCTGATTAAACAATGGTCCATGGCTAAAAAACAATAGTGACAGCTCCATAGTTGCCTTGGGACTAGTTTAGTGCGATCTATTTAATAACTATAAAACCAATCTAACATGAGAATTCTCATAGTACTAATCCCATTATTATTGTTAGCCTGTAAAAAGGAATACCCAGTACATCTTGAAGCTGGAAGCTTCACTCTGAAGCCTGAAATGTCTCAACAGGAAGCGCTGGATTTTCTCTTACAACACGAAGGTGAAGAATTTACTGAGGAGATTGTGGTAGACATTCGAGAGATGCTTGTCGAACCAAGGGAGACTGATTTTTCTCGATCTAATAATGTGGTGGAACTCGCGGCGGGGTCAGTAGATGCCCTACAAGGTGCTGTAGATGAGGCCGGTCCCGGTGGGACCGTAAAGTTGCTAGCCGGTGAGCATATTGAGAACCATATGGTGAGAATTGAGCATACTATCAGACTTATTGGAGAAGGGGCTGCCATTTTGAGAATGGAAAATCCAATACTTCCTACTACTCCTGGGCAAGTAATTCCAGGACTATATTTTAAAAATGCTCCCAAATCACTAGTCAAGGGTATTGAATTTAGACCTATTGGAGATGCTGCAGGAGCTGCCATTATCTTAGAATCTTCTGAGGAGGCATCTGTAATTGGAAACAAATTTTACGATTTTCAATTCTCAATCAGTATTGAAAGATCTGATAGAGTTAAAATTATGCATAATCAGATTACGGGAACTCCACTGTGGTTGGATGGCACAGTATCAGATGCACTCGGTATTACGGTAGTAAATGGTAGACAGACTAGCATAATAAACAATCATGTCTCAAGTACAGTGTTCGGAATATGGCCATGTGATCGTGGGGCAGTGAGTTGGGGTAATACAACCACTGGGAACTTTATCGGACAGCTCTTGTGTAGGGTTCCACCCGAATCTTTTGTTACACCTGATGGCGTCGCAATTGGTGCTGACTTTGCCTCTAACCATGTCTTGATGGCGCTGAATACTTCAAATGATAATTTCTTCGGAGGTTATGTTGCAATTGATGGTGCTCAGAATAATATTTTACTGGGTAACAAAGCGAGTGGCAATGCAAACTATGATATAGAACTCGTTGGTGATTCTGAGCGATTCGGCTTCTTTACGCCAACCTCCGAAAAAAATACGGTGTATAGCTTTCCTCATCTGACGATCAAGGATTGTGGTGAAGAGAATCGTGTCTTTGGTGGCATTGAGGTCGATATCAGTGAAGATCCTTGTTTTTGAAATCCCTATCTCCTTGACAATAAATCAAAAGCCAGGCCTAGGTCTGGCTTTTTTTATGCCTGTGAATCAATGGTGGTAGCCGGAGTCATCCATTTAGCCAGATTTTGAACAGTTAGTATATGGTAAGAAATCAGTTCAGTTCGCAAAAGAACACTGCGTTTTTGAAGGGTGCGGAGTGCACCCCATTAAGTCTTAGTGTTCGAACGACAGCAGAGTGAAACCTTCCTGAAATGGTCTGTAAAGCGTTTGGGTAGGAGGTAATTGACCTGCTACTTATGCTATTATCGCAATTTAGCAATCGCATTTCCTGATTACATCGAAGGAAAGTAACTTAGGCCCTTAGTGAGCATCTAACATTCTCGATGATCAATTGGTATACGTTGAAAGGGGGGTATCTGAAGCTTAGATATGCCATATTCTTAATTATCCTTAGTGTCACCATCGGTGTCTTCGGATACGTGCATCTCGAAGATTACTCTTTTCGGGAAGCGTTTTACATGACCATCATTACCATTTCGACAGTAGGCTTCTCCGAAGTTAAGCCCTTGTCTGAGTCAGGTCAGTTATTTACTACGATCCTTATCATTATAAATATCGGTGTGGTTGCCTACTCTGTTTCCGCCTTTACTGCCTTCATCATCGAAGGCGCATTGTTCAAAGGAATTCATCAACGTACTATTCAGCGAAATCTAAAGCAAATGAAAGATCACATTATTGTTTGTGGCTATGGTCGCTATGGAAGAGAGATTGTAGACCATCTTTTAAAACAGAAGATTCCATTTGTTCTGATTGAAAAAGATCCTGACATTGTGGAGTTGATTCAAAAAATGGAATCAAGAATTATTTATGTGGAAGGAGATGTCACCCATGATGAAGTCCTGGAAGAGGCAGGTGTTACTCGTGCCAAAGCACTAATATCTACATTACCCGATGATACCGATAATCTATTTACTATTCTCTCTGCCAGGCAGATGAATGCAAATATCAACCTTATTTCTGCAGCAAAAAATCAACGGACCGAAAAAAAATTGAAGCAGGCAGGTGCTGACCATGTCATCATGCCGGATCGATTAGGTGGATTTTATATGTCCACACTTATTTCTAAGCCCGGGGCGGTGGAGTTCTTTTCCTTTATTACAAGTAGTGCTCAATCCGATATCGGCTTTGAAGAACTCTCTTATGAAAAATTAAGTAAGAAGGATCGAAATAAATCCATCGTTGACTTGGGTATCCGTGAAAAAACTGGTACAAATGTGATTGGGATCAAAAAGCAAAACGGAGAATTTGAGGTGAATCCAAAACCAAATGCCAGACTAGAGCCGGGGGACAGCTTCATCGTACTTGGTAGTCGCGATCAGTTGCGTGAATTAAGTCTATTAGTGAATGCTGGGAGCTAGCATGTATGTTTAAAAGCGGGTAAGTCAAGTAAGTGGACAATTACTTGCCCATTGCCTGGAAGGTTCGCCGTATACACTATGTCTTTTTTACGTCACTCGCTGTGATATAATTTTGCCTCCTTACTCTTAAACCCACTGTAATCATTTCGGCCAGAATCATACATGCCGTCCTGATAGTATTCATCCTCCAAAATGCGGGGATCTAGATCATAATGGGGACTGCTAGAAATTTCAATCAGGTTTCCAGAGGGGTCGCGCACAAACATTTGCATCGCACCTTCGGGTAAGGTCCGTACTTTTCCAAAAGGTTTTATATCGATAATCCCCAGTTCTTTCATTCTGAAGTAACAGCGATTAAAATCATCAACATGAAGGCAAAGATGACCACGAAAGGATCGCACATCTTTCCACTGTGTTAAATGCAGCTGTTGGGTATCATTGATCTTATAAAAGGCTGTCGGAAAATCTACGGTAAATGCAGGGAGCGGCTCCAGGCCAAATTCTTCTTCATAGAATTTTCCAGTTACATTGATATCATCAACTATCAAAGTGACGTGGTTAATATGTGTTGCTTGCATACTTTTATTTTTTACCAACCACCACAAGGTTGACCCACAATGTCCTTGAGTGTATCCGTTAAGTAGTCAGTGACCCCTTTAAAGTCGGTAAGTATTTCGGATGGATCTATGTAAATCACCTTGCATCCGTCATCCTTGAGTCTACGATGCTTGTCGATATCATCCCTCAATAAGATAGCCAGGCGTAGCTCATCGCAAAAGAAATCAGTTTTGACGCCTGAAATATCGATATCTCGCTGAAATGTATAGGCATAAAACCCTTTGTTGATCAATAGGTTTTCCCATAGGTAATCTGTAGCATCAATTCTCTGATCCATAGTAAAGTGCACTTTAAGGTAACGATTTTGACATTCAGAGTACTACTCAGCAGAAGGA
This sequence comes from Saprospiraceae bacterium, assembly GCA_050298535.1. Taxonomy (GTDB): domain Bacteria; phylum Bacteroidota; class Bacteroidia; order Chitinophagales; family Saprospiraceae; genus JABDMH01. Next base: position 10,008 of record JBNKUI010000030.1, on the reverse strand, counting down.
ATTATTTCCTCTTTATTTGTATATTGAATGCAATACATCACTCCAAATGTTTTATAGAAAGTACAAGCCTCCCACTATACTGCAACCATATGTAGAGTGTTATTTTAAATGGCAATCAGGGAAGCTATCGAAATCACTCTGGGTCGATTCACCACCCAGCGCCTTCTCTGCCATCGTTTTTAATCTTGGCGGAAGGCACCAGGTCACACTCGAAGAAGGTAGAACAGAAGAGACAGGCAGCGCTTTTATCTCCGGTCAAGCCATCCGTAATGTGAGCTTGCAGGTAGAAGGAGAAGTGGATCAGCTCGGTATTGTATTTAGACCGACGGGTATTCATAAGTTATTTGGTTTTCCTATGCATGAAGTGACGCATAGTCGATTTGATGTGGGAGATGTATTCGGAAATCTATTTTGTGATCTCGAAGAGGCACTACATGAGACGGTTGATGAAGCACGACAAATTGCTCTGATTAACGGTTTTCTCATGAATCGAGCCAGCCAAGCAGACATTGAGGAAGATGGTATAGACTATGCCGCCAATCTACTTTTGGATCAAATGGGTAATGTGCAGATCAAGTGCATCCTGGACAAGATCTTTATGAGTCGCCGAAAGTTTGAAAGACATTTTTTAAAACAAGTGGGCGTCAGTCCAAAGTTTTATGGTCGTATCCGAAGGTATGGTCATGTTTGCTCTCTCATGGCAGGACACAGGAAGGTTGAATGGGGGAGACTCCTGCATCAAGTGGGTTACTACGATCAAAGTCATTTCATTCGGGACTTTCATGAATTTGCTAAAATGTCCCCAACCGCCTATCTTCAGTCGAATCAGGAGTTGGCTCATCAACTCGATAGAGCATTTGAGGAGCTCCAAATTTGACGCATTTCTACAATACAATAGCCTGCTGATTATTGATTTTAATCTTCAAAATTAGATATGCAACCAATTAAGAAACTATCGCCCACATTACAGTCCGCATGGAAAAATGTTTGTCTGGATTTTATGAGAGCCTATCAGGACCACAAGATTGACCAGATGATGGCTTTGTGTGATGCAGCGGCAACGGTTCAATTTGAGCCACTGGGAGATGATGGTAAAGGGACAGTGCACGCATTCGGTAAAGAGCTATGGTCTGCACTTCTAGTGGCCTTTCCCGATCTTGATAATACGGTCCACAATGTCACTATGGAGGAAGGAAAGGTTCGATGTCAGGTCTCTATTCGAGGTACTCAGCAGCAGCCATTTGCCGGGATTGCATCCAAGGGAAATTTCTTTGATAGTGGCCACATTTTCGTATTTACGCTCACTACAGATCAGAAAATCAATCATATCAGTATTGATTGGGATCACGAAGATTTTGTCAGGCAATTGGTTAGCTAATCAATTACTTTCCAGATTTCATACAATTACTCTTTTTGTTACATGATCACTCTATTATGGTGATTAATGTATAATGCTATGATTATCATCTTTTTATCTTGATATGCGTTCGAGGATTAGTGTTAAAATCCAGTTAGACTTGACAGAATTCAAATTTCTTGGCTCGAATTTTATGGAATAGATAGTATTTTTGAGTCTTCACTCATGAAGGTCTACTCAAGATAAGGTTCTTTCATCCAGCAGGAGTAAGTGACTGTAGTCATTGCTGAGTTGGTGGAAACTCCTTTTATTTGAGCCATACTATGGAAGTGACCCTATGATATCATAGTATATAGACATGAATGAATGATGACATGAGAATGTAAACCGTGACTCAATCCATGAACCGACACACACTTGTTGTGCTATTTTTTAGCATGGTAATTTTCCATGCTTGCACGCCAGACGAACCCGAAGTAATAGAGACTCCCATTGAGAGTCTCGACAAGGCACTGACTGATGCCTTGATTAATAGTGCACCCAATGATAGGGTATTCTACTACGTACTGCCTGAAGAACATGAGTACAAATACCTGCCCAATCAGGAGCCCACAAATCCTGTTACTAAGGAAAAAGTACATCTTGGTAAATTGTTGTTTTTCGAGACAGGGCTAGCTCAACATGCCAAGGATCCTTCCAGCTACGAGACGTACTCTTGTGCTACTTGTCATATTCCCTCTCAGGGTTTTCTGCCAGGTCGCATACAGGGCGTAGCAGATGGTGCCCATGGATTTGGATTCAGAGGAGAATCCAGGACGATGCTTGGTGCCTACAAGGAAACTGATTTAGATGCTCAGGGTGTCAGACCACTCACTGTGATGAATGTGGGACTTCAAACTAATACCCTATGGAGTGGAATTTTTGGTACTACACATGCCAATGAGGGTACCGAAGAATACTGGGAGCACAATCCGCTGGCAGAAATTAATCATCTCGGACTTAGTGCTCTTGAAGGTCAAAATATTGAGGGCGTCCAACTGCATCGGATGGGTGTCAATGACCATGTACTGGATGATTATGGATATCGCGAACTCTTTGATGCTGCCTTTCCAGACATTGATGTAAGCGAACGATATACTGACAAGACAATTTCCTTTGCTATGAGTGCATATTTACGCACACTCATCACAAATCGTGCTCCATTTCAGGATTGGTTGAAAGGAGATCGAGATGCTATGACTGAGAGTCAGAAGAAAGGGGCCATTCATTTCTTCGGTAAGGCTCGATGCTACCAATGTCACAACGGTCCTTCCCTTAGTTCAGCGACATTTCACGCACTCGGAACAGCTGACTTGTATGAGATCGGAGGTTTGAATACGGGCGAAGAAGATACCCGTAATCATGGCCGTGCATTCTTCACTGGACAGGAGGAAGATAGCTATCGGTTTAAAGTGCCCCAATTGTATAATCTTAAATCCTATGCCACATTTTTCCACGGCAGTAGCAAGAATACCCTCGAAGAAGTGATAGATTATAAGATCGACGCTACATCCGAGAACGCTGGTGTACATGACAGTGAACTATCCCCTCTCTTCGAACCTCTGGCTTTGACAGAGACGGAAAGAGCTGAGCTTATCGATTTTCTTCGCAATGGGCTCTATGATCCGGATATGGATCGATATGTTCCCACGTCACTGCCTTCCGGGCTGTGCTTCCCAAATAATGATCCTCAGTCTAAGATTGATCTGGGTTGTGAGTAAAATCCCTGGCAAGTTCAAGGTACTTGGGTCTCGGGGAAACCTACAGTGAAAACCATCGCCAGCATCTATTTAGATCTTTTAGGAGATCCTGAGCTACTGTACTATAGTCATGGTCCGGATGGTCGGCTATCTCATCCAATCTAGATATGGCTTCTGGAGTCTCACCCGCTTGTAGGTGGGCCACTGCCAATTGAAACTGAGCTTGTTGTTGATAAATTGATGAAGTTTTACCGAGATCTGAAAAGACCTTAATGGCTGCTTCGGGCTGATCTGACTTGAGCAGTGCATAGCCACGTACCAGACTTGAGAAGGGATCATCCAGAGTACGCCATGATAGGTCATTTAGAACGCGCACATATGCACCTTCCTCCAGTAAGCCTTTAATTTCAGTCCAGTCAGACATTTCGTCGGATCGACTATTACTAAATCTTGGCTCAAGTGCATACCGATCAGCAAGCTGTGGAGATGCATATTGCCAACCTTTAAACAGAAGAACCCCTAATAATATGAGGATGGTCGCCGCAATGGCCCATTTTCTTCTATAATTCTTCACTGTCTTCGTATTGCCCATATGTGCATTACGAAGCTTGCTCTTGAGATCTTTATAGGCCAGGTACTCCGCACTTTCAGCTGCCAGCATGAAGAGTTGATATGCTTCATCAAATCCTAGTTCATTATGCAGCCTCTCTTCAAAATCCTTCATTTCAGTCTGATTCATTTTTCCAGCCCGATATTTTTCAAATAAGTCCAATTGTTGAGCGTCCATGATTAAATGCCTTTAATTAGGTTCATGTTATCCCTTGAGAAAGCTATCAAACGTTTCAAACAGTCATGCTTTTTCTTCCTGGCCATCCCCACGCTTTTGTAATCCATATGGGTGGCTATTTCCTGCATGCTGTATCTCATTGCCCAAAGTTTTAATACTTCCTTGCAGGTTTTGCCCATCTTTTCGAGTATAAGATCCAGCACATGGTGCCTTTCCTTATCCAATATTTCGAGTTCTGGTGTATGTTGGTCCATTTCCTTTGGAGAAATGTTACCCTTTAACTCATTATATCGTACCTCCTTTTTGATTGCCTTGAAGAAAATATTTCTACAAATAGTTGATAGATAGGTTTTTACAGATGCATCTCTTCTGAATTTATTTGTTCTGATATTAATAATCAGAGCACAGATTCCGTCCTGGAAAAGGTCCTCTGCCATGTGTTCTGAGGCTCCCCATTTCCTGAGCAGTCCCAGAATGTCAGCTCGCAAGGCCTGTTCTCTATAGAGTCTCAACATGGCCTCATCCATACGTTTACCTCCTGCCTTTACCGCTTCGATAAAATCTTCGTCAGACATCATAAACCTAAGTTATACGGATATTGAAGGTGTTTGATGAATGCTCCGTGGCACTAATGCGTTATGAATGTACATCATTTTATAGGCACACTGTTGAAGACAAGGGCGATCCGGTCTTGCAACGATTGATACTTAGATCATTACTTTTGGTTCGATGAGCTTTTCTTCCGTTTGCTGAGCTCTGATGACGTTTCTCAAAGGACGTCCCAGACCACTCCACTCTATCTCAGCAATATCACCAGACTGGAGCTTGATCTGATCTCCGAAGCTGAAAGCATCCGCGCCAAAGAAGTGGATATGTACCTGATCTGGCAGGCGATGGTTTTGATACTTAAAGTGATGATTCTCAAGGTTAGCCAGGCTATGGGCCATATTGATGTCTCCGGTCTTGACCGCTTTTTCCCAAAGGATCTTTTCATCCCTATGAATTCTGACATGCCCCTGAATATCGCCAATCGTTTCTGTGATCACCAGCTCAGGACCAATAGAGCAAGTACGGATTTTAGAGGGTGCCAGGTAAAGGTAGTTTTTCTTCTCCATCACATGATCACTAAATTCATTTCCAATGGCAAATCCGATACGCCAGGGAGTCCCCTGATCATCATTGAGATAGATACCGGCTGCCTCCGGCTCTTCTCCTCCGTCATCTCCGTAGTTAGGGATGTCCAAGGGATCATTATGTCCACAGAGCATGGAGCCGTTTCCCTTATAAAACCATTCTGGTTGTACTCCGATAGATCCCTTTGAAGGGCGTCCTCCTTCTACTCCCAATAGATACATTTTCATACTATCGGTCAGGGTTCCCGCTCCCTCCGCCTCATTCATCTTTTGCCGATTGTCAGCACTGGCTTTGTGTGTAAGACCTGTACCTGTAATCAGGCAGTTGTTAGGATTCAGAGGATGATCAAAGGCCGGCATGAGCTTCCATGTGGCGGTGCCTTCATAAATGGGATCATAGTCCAGAAATTCACGCGATAGAAACTTGTTGATCAGGTCTGTGATCTTGCCACCTTGCGCCAGCGCATCTTTTGCTAGGTGATAGATAGTGCTGTATTGATTGATAAGAATGAGATCTTTTCCTTGTACTAAGGCAATTCTTCTCCCGATTTGGGGATGTATCAACTGTACCAAATGCATGTTTCATAGATTTTGAATGAAGATCCAAAAAAACTGTGAGTTTATTTAGCCCAGGAAGGTACTGGAGTAGACGGATCGAACAATTCGTCCAAATAGTAGGCCCTTTTATAGGTATTATCACAAGGTTGGTTCCCAAATTGGTAGGTACAGGGAGCGTACATTTTACGACTGTCAGCCTTCATAATACTCTTGGGGTCCCCATTGGGCAATAGTGAATTCTCATGAGATCGTCCTAGAAGACAATGACCCAATTCATGGAATACCACAGTCTCTCTTTCTAGGGATGTCTCAAAGCATTTGTAACCATTGTTGATTTGAATCACCTTTTGTAACCGGTTTGACCTGGAGGTATGATTACAGACTCCACAGGTGGTATCAGCCAGTGTTTCCACACCTTCGATGATGAGATTAGATGTGTCAATTTGGATTCCTCGTTGAGCTGCTTCTTTTATAAAAGCATTCATGTAGGGGCGGTAACTCATGTCAATCCTATACTCAAAGATCGGTGTCTCCTCTTCTTTCTGGCATGCCAGGAGTATGCCGATCATAAGGAAGATGCTGACGTGTCTTAGGTTGAATATCACAAAAATATATACGAATTAAGCCGTATAAATGTTGCGTAAGACGACATCTGGCAAAGAGCAACTGCATAAAAAAACGGTGCTCAGTCTAGCCGAACACCGTTTTCTTTAAATCTGTTTTTGTAGGTATTAGTATCTGCGGTTATATCCACCACCGCCGCCGCCGCCGCCTCTGTTGAAGCGGTTGTTGTTTTCTCTGGGTTTAGCTACCTTAACTACAATAGCCCTGTCATTCATTTCAGCACCATTCAGTGCATCAATTGCAGCCTGACCTTCACTGGAATCGGGCATTTCAACAAATCCATACCCCTTAGAGCGACCAGTGTCTCTATCCATAACGATTTTAACGGAACTTACTTCACCGTAATCTTCGAAAGCAGAGCGTAGTTCAGCTTCACGGACACCGTAGTCCAATTTTGCAACAAAAATGTTCATAAAAAAAGATTAAAAAATTAAAAATACTTGGTTGGATACTTCTGTTCCTTTCAGACAGGAATTCCTTCCAAACGATAAACCAAAAATCAAAAAACTTCTAAGAGACAATTCAGAGCGCGCACATCTTTACTTCGATGCTCCAGAGAAGTTTATTCTACCCAATCTCCTGGATCTAAGCAGAATATAGCCGACGCACTTAAACGATGAGGGGAGGATTTTACTATCCGTAACACAAAGGAAAATGCTTCGTTATGTCCCGGGTCTTTCCCCAAGACACATACTTAACACATACAAATGCTAAAAAATTCATTTAGATTACGACTTTCTGTAATCTTTAGATGAGCCAAAGATACGAATATTCGTATTCAATTGCACTTTCTTTTCTAATCCTGGCATCTTTAACGACTGGAAAAGGGTCACTTGATCACTATCGGGAGGTGCCGGACCAGACCCTCAATGTTTAGCCTGTCAAATACGGCTTTTCTCATCGAATTTCGGGTAGGATCAATGGTGAAATTCATGGCGGTTTGGAAATCACAAAATTGAAGATTGGTATTGTCAAAGGTCGAAAGATGTAGATCACATCTATGGAAGTCTGCAGAAGTCAGATTTGCATCTGTGAAGTCTACTTCTCGCATTTGGCTTTGATCAAATGTTGTCTTGGACAGATCTACGCCACTAAAGGTTGAAAAGTCAAGTATAGATTCACGGACTTCAATTTTGAATAAAAAGGGATTAGTCAAATCAAAGCGTAGACCCAGCATCTTGCAGTTATTAAACAATACAGATTTGAACGAGGTCTTCTCTACATTACACATACTTAGATTGCAGTCACTGAAAGTACAATCAACGAAGGAGTAATTGGAAAGGTCAGCTTCGGCTAGGTTACACCCGATAAATTGACAGCTTACGTATCGTCCTGCTGAAAATCCGCTGGGGGAATTACCCTGATATATTTCGTCCTCAAAAGTTGATTCCATGGGATTTTACAATGGTACCATATGCGTCGTGATTTCATCTAGTAGTTTTCGTACTTGCAAGTCACCATATCCATAAATGGGGACCTCTCGACTGAAATGTTTGAAAACGGTACCAAAGTCCGTAGTCTCGTACTTACGGATGATCTCCAGAATGACCTGGGTAGGTTTGCCCGGACTGTCAGCCGTGGGGATAGACGCCTCAAATGCCTTTACGGCAGACTCCAGAAAGGGATATTTCAAGTGGTAGATGCCCGCAATGTTACGCATCTGATCGAGATCCTTATTTTGGTAGGACGTCCATAGTGTACCTAACGCTTCTTGTTCCTCCTCTCTGATTGGAATGCGATGATGGTAGGCACTGATCAAATCAAAAGGATGCATGTTAGCAAATGAATAGGGGAAGTCACTTTTAGGGGGTACGAAGAAGAGAGCATTTTGACATGCATTAGCTTGAAGCAAGCTGACAGTATACCAGAAATTTACCTGACAAAACAGATCTTCTTCAAACCATAGGTTGATATCTGTTGATTCACCAATGGCCGTGATCCTCTCTATTTCGTGGACCGTACTGTAGACATAATCTGAAGGCTCTATTTGATATGATTTATAGAGGAAATCTGCTCTCAGGGTAAACAAATCCTGATCGGGACCAGGAACAACAGGACCATCTACCAGGCATTCTCGCATCACATATACCTTACCGGGTATTTCACTGGGGAATCGATCCTTCAGAGCATCACCATTTAATATATGAGCTTGACTTTTCATACGTCCTTCCAAATTTTAATGATTAAAATAATCGGATTGGGAGTCCTTGGTGATCGGGAAGCTTGGGGTGTTCGGTTTCTCTTGACTGGATTCGAAGGTACGTCTTTAGCAATCACATATCAAAGCGAAATCGGTTTGGCATTTGGACTTTTTACTAACATTTTTAGCTGACCTGTTGCAGTCTGGAGGATATATGATTTTGGTCCCTTTCAGTATCAGCAGAGCAATAGGCAGAAATATATTATCTTGATGTAACATGTGATTTATAAGCAGTGTTTAAAAGAAATTAGTATGGGTCATAAGTCAAGGAGAGATTTTATTAAGACTTCATTTTGGTCAGTTCCACTTCTGAATTTCAGAAAATTTTCAGGTGCAGGGCTTGCCGCGGCCCCTTTGGTGTTGTCCACATGGGATAGTGGACCCATTCCCAACGAAGCTGCCTGGAAAATTCTGGATGAAGGAGGCAAGGCGATTGATGCTGTTGAGCAGGGAGGTATTGCCATCGAAGACGTCATTAGCTGTTGTGTAGGATTGGGCGGAAATCCTGACCGGGATGGTCATGTCACCTTGGATGCCTGTATTATGGATGAGAAATCGAACTGTGGTGGAGTCGCATTTTTAGAAAGAATAAAGCATCCTGTTTCAGTGGCCCGTAAGGTAATGGAAAATACTCCCCATGTCTTACTAGTGGGACAAGGTGCACAACAGTTTGCTCTCAGTGAAGGATTTCCACTAGAGTCTGGAGAGTTGTCAGAGAGTGCCGCTCAGGCCTATAAAAAATGGCTCAAAACTTCTGAATATAGTCCCGCAAAGAATATTGAATTAAATCAGAAAAAAAATATCGAACCGCCCAGTAAAATGGAAGATGGATCTTTTAATCATGATACCATGGGTACGATCGCATTAGATCGAAACGGCGATCTTTCAGGGATGTGCACTACGAGTGGATTAGGTTTTAAAATGAGGGGTAGAGTAGGAGATTCTCCGATTATTGGCTCCGGACTCTTTGTAGATAATGAAGTAGGTGCCGCCGTGGCTACGGGACAAGGCGAGGAAATAATTCGTGTTGCTGGTTCGCATTTGGTGGTGGAATTCATGCGAGATGGATTGACACCTCAGGAAGCCTGTCAAAAAACGATTGAGAGAATTGTACGCAGAGATAAAATAAAAGCAAAGGATTTTCAAGCCTGCTTTATTGCCATTAATAAAAAAGGAGAGACGGGTGCTTTTGCCATTCATCCTGGATTTAATTTTACAATTACTCATGAGTCATCTGCTCATGTAGTGACTGATAGTAAAAGTTATTTTTAATTTCCTCTGAGATTGTGGAATTATTATTCGGTTTCACATGTGTCCAAAACGATAAAAATGACATGGTAAGATTTACCCTACCTTAGGGTTTGCACAAATCTAAATACCATGTCACAATCAAATATAAGTCTATTTGCCCAGGCCCTTGGGTTGATTGATAGGAATATATTCAAAAGTATAGTAGCCAAGTATGATACAGACAAGCATCATAAGGGCATCAATAGTTGGACACATCTAGTGACCATGCTGTTTATGCAATTGGCTGGGGCTACTTCGGTGCGAGACATCAGTAATGGCTTAAGAAGTGCCACGGGAAATCTTAGTCATTTGGGTGTTGG
>JBNKUI010000029.1:0-48399 GCA_050298535.1 Saprospiraceae bacterium | reverse complement strand
TCTAGCTCTAAAAGAAAGTTGCCATAGTCCATACTGCCGATCTGCATCGTCGTTTCACGTGCTTGCTTGCAATAGTTCGATTTACTATGACAACTCCAATTTACCTTTACTAAATTAAGTTCTTTCGAAGATATGAGTCTTCAGTCTGCGGCACTCAGTGGACAGTCGAACTGAAGACTGCCTACTGCAGACCGTATAACTGCTTGCCGGCCTCTTCGTACTTGTCTCCTTCTTCCCAGAACGGACGCACGTCCATGTTAGCAATCAGTTGTGCGCAAAGAGCGTATGCCTGACAAAACTTGTACACATAATTCATGTCTAGCGTTTCGAATTCATCAGAAGGCTGATGGTAGTTCTTCATGATTTCCTGGCTAAACTCCTTGAAGCCGGGAGTGAATGTAACTGCGGGAATACCGACAGCTGCAAAATTTACATTATCAGAACGATCAAAAAGATTTTGCTCAGGAGCAGGGTCGGCAAAGGGTTCAAATCCAAAAGCCTTAATAGCCTCAGTCATCTGATCCTCAGCCCCTACTCGATTGAGACCCATGACAGAAATGACAGAAGTATCACTGTACCCCGCACCGTCACTGTTAAGATTGAAAACCATTTGATCAAGAGGTAGAACGGGATTCGCAGCATAGTATCCACTGCCCAGCAAACCAAGTTCCTCCGCTGTGAAGCCAATAAAAAGTATGGACCTCTTCGGTCTGTTTTTACTCAGGTAATCCGCGGCACCCAATACGGCCGCAACTCCGATGGCATTATCTCTGGCACCGTTAAAGATGGAGTCAACTGTGGTCCCGGGATTATCTCCCCGCACGCCATGCCCCACATGATCATAATGTGCAGATAGGATTACATATTCATCTTTCAGATCAGGATCAGACCCTTCCAGGACACCGATCACATTAGATGATGCCATAGACTTTTGCTTCCTCCCCGTAGTCTCAAAAGACACTTCTACCTTCTCACCTTTTTGTAAGCGCTCCAAGAGGCTGTCATTAGCTGGTATGAGGATCTGCGGTATGGCCTCAGACCCTTCTGCCTGAACCGTCAACCGATCGCCACCGATGTACCGTCGCACAAAAGCCCAGGGAGCACGCTCAGTGTATACTTCAATCAATGCGAGAGCACCTTTTTCTGCCAGCATGGCGGCTTTATCGGTACTAGAGCCAAAAATTGCAGGTATCCCTTGTCCCGTATTGTCACCCAGCGCCGCAAGTACAATTTTACCTTCTACGTCGACATCTTCCAGGTCTGACGCCAACGCATGCTGCAGATAGATCATTTCACCAGAAATCTCTGTCTCAGGACCACTAGCTACAATGAAGTCAGCCTCTTTAATTTTCTCATCCCCGATGGTAAGCGAAGAGGATTTGGCAGCATTCATTTGCACAAAGCCTATTTCCTGAAAGTAGCTTGACCCCACGGGTTCGACGCCATGACTTCTCAATTGCTCAGCTATGAATCGGGCAGCCACCAGATTGCCTTGCTCACCTGTCTTCCTGCCTAACAATTCATCAGCAGAGAGAAAGCGAATCATATACTCCACTTCTGATTTTGTAATATCTGATATCTCCTGCGGCTGTGCTGAGATATTCAGAGAAATAGCGAGAGACAAAAGAAAAAGATAGAAGCGCATATTTTCTGAAATTTTGCACAAATGTAATCCTAAACTTGCTCTTACCGTAAATCTTTACACGATATCATACGACTACTTACAATATCCAGATCAACACTTTTGGAACCCCGATGAATCGTAAGTATTTTCTATTTTGCCATTCATCTGTAGGGAGGGGAGCCCTACGGGTGTAATCTAAAATTGTGTAAAACAACATTATGAAGAAACTTGAACTCCACTGGAAGATTCTAATCGGTATGTTTCTGGGGGTGGTGCTTGGCCTTATTGCCAGTGCAGCTGGCTTTAATGGTTTCATCATCGACTGGATCAAACCGTTTGGTACTATCTTCATCAATCTCCTCAAATTAATTGCGATTCCTTTGATCATAGCCTCCCTGATAAAGGGGGTCAGCGATCTAAAGGATATTTCCAAGCTCTCGAAAATGGGAGGTCGTACCGTCATCATTTATCTGATTACTACCGTTTGTGCAGTCCTCCTGGGTTTATTACTAGTCAATGTGATTTCACCGGGATCCTCGATTACTGAGGATACCCGTCAGGAACTCCTGGATGGATATTCTGGAGATGCCAGCAGTAAAATAGAAATCGCGACGGCTCAAAAGGGAAAAGGTCCTTTGCAGCCGCTGGTAGATTTGGTGCCCGGGAATATTTTCAATGCTATGACTGACAACACCAATATGTTGCAAGTCATTTTCTTTGTGATCTTCTTTGGCATAGGTCTAATACTAATCGAACCTGCCAAGGCAAAACCCGTCAAGGATTTTGTCGATGCCTTAAACGAAGTAGTCCTAAAAATGATTGATGTAATCATGTTGGGTGCCCCCTATGGTGTCTTTGCATTGCTGGCTGCCCTTGTGGTTGAATCACCCAGTTGGGATCTTTTTCAGGCCCTTCTCTGGTATTCTCTTACCGTCTTACTGGGACTGGGTATTCTGATTCTAATTTTCTATCCCACCCTGGCGAAGGTATTTGCGGGATTTAGTTATAGACGATTCTTCAAAGGTATAGCACCTGCTCAACTAGTGGCGTTTTCCACGAGTTCCAGTGCCGCAACCTTGCCTGTGACCATGGAGCGTGTACATGAACACATGGGAGTGAGTGAAGAGGTCAGTAGCTTTGTGCTGCCCATCGGGGCAACGGTCAACATGGATGGCACCTCATTATATCAGGGGGTTGCGGCTGTATTTATTGCCCAGGCATTTGGTATCGATCTTTCTCTTTCCGCTCAGCTGTCAATTGTGGTCACCGCCACACTGGCATCGATTGGATCGGCGGCGGTCCCCAGTGCAGGGATGATTATGTTAGTGATTGTCCTGGGAGCTATCGGTGTACCGGAGGCAGGACTTGCCCTGATCTTTGCCGTTGATCGTCCCCTCGACATGGTCAGGACAGTGACTAATGTGACTGGCGATGCCACGGTCTCTCTCATGGTAGCGAAAAGTCTTGGAGAATTGGGAGAACCACACGTGAGAAACGTGGATGATTTTTATAAAAAAGGAAAAGAATAAAAAATACATGGAAACACTTGGTATTGGATCACGTGTACATCACCCAGCTTACGGAGATGGTGCTGTGATCAGAGTACACAAAGCAGCCTATGAAGTTTGCTTCATGAAATTTGGAATTAAGCAGGTAGGTAAAACCTACGACCAATGGGAAATAATAGAAGCCATACCCGCTGAGGAAGCGGTCTCTTTTAATGAGGCAGAACAAGCATTAATTAAAATATTAAATGCATACTCAGACATTTCACAACCCATTGACCTGGGTGACAAATGGACAGATGGGGTCATGATCTTAAAGCCTGGAGATGAGGACTTAAAGTCAAAAGAAATTCCCATTGATACCTTCTTCCATAAAATTGTGATGGTGCGGGATAGGTTGCGCGTGATGGAGCAACGTATTAATAGCAGCAATCTGACCGATGAAGAAAAAGTAAATTTACAACAATATATCACTCGAATTTATGGAAGCTTAACCACGTTCAATGTCCTTTTTAAATATAAAGATGACCAATTCAGAGGCGAAAAAGGAGGATAAAGAGACTGGTTTCAACAGAAATTTTTATGTGTATGATTATTAGATTTTTTTTTCTACTGATAGCGTGTCAATTCATACTGGGTTGTTCCGACATCACCAATGAATTATGGATTGAAAAAGATGGTTCGGGCAGGATGGAAATATTCCTGGATGTTGCATCTTTCCTACCCCAGGATCTTATGTCAGCTATGAATAGTGACAGTCTATCCTCGGCTTCGGGGACTGATGAAATAGATGACTTATTTAAATCCATGCTGATGGATGGGGAAGTTCAGCAGGTGGATACCAGCTTCAGTCTTTTGGAGGTATTAAACCCGCCAGATTCTGTTCAACTAACGGATAAGGAAAAGGAAAGCCTGGAGTCAATCTTAATCACCTTTAAAGGAGATACTACTACCGGTACCGCCATTGCCACTTTGGCTTTTGAGTTTCAAAATGAGAATTCTTTCGAGGAATTGATGGATCCCATACAAAAACAAGCCTCGCGTTCGGATACACTTGCTCAGCAAATTTTGCAATTTAAAGAAGACCTCGTCATCGATATGGAAAGAGGAATTATCAGATTGCCCCATATGAAACCTCCGACTAATTTGCCAGAAGACACTCCCGACGATTTAAATATCGGACTAGAAAGTCTTCAGGGTGAGGATGAAGAATCTGTGCAAATGCAGGAAATGTTGCAGACGATGATGGGCAACATAGTAACCAAGGTACATCTACCGGGGAAAGTGCAATTTACGAATGATCCAAACGCGGAGATAGATGGCAACACCGTGATTTTCAAGCGCTCGATTTTTTCCTTCACTATGGAGGACAGTATTACGCCATGGCTCATTAAATTTGGTGACTAATCTATTTTTATTTTTTGATGTGATACTGCGATCACATTAACTAAAAATGTAATTGGCCTACAAAAATGGAAACCTGAATAAAAAGGTTTACATTCCATAAGGCATTCCAGAAGAATGTCTTAAACCTCCAAAAAACACACGTATGAGACCCTTCCTTTTGCCTCTCCTGGTCATGCTATGCATAAATATTACGCATACCCAGACTGTATCCGTAACATCACCGGCAGGTTGTTTTGCAGCAACATTTGATTTTACTTTCGATGCGGACAACAGTCCGGATGGAAGCGGTCGGAATGTCTATTTTTATTCAAATTCGAGCCTGGAAATTCGTTTTAACACGGGTGCAAATCGATGGGAGATTAGAGCTAGAGGTGGTAATTTCGACGTATACTATATCAACACGTTTGCCTCTTCCCCAAATCCACCTGATGGTACAACATCTCCATGGGAAGATTTTGGGTTCTGTGATAATACTGGCGCCCCAACAGTAAGTGGAGACGGTACACAAAGCACTTTAGGTGGTGATCCCTGTGCTAATCTGGGTGGTGACTCGGATGGTGATGGCGTTTGTGATGATTCGGATATTTGTCCCGGCTCTGATGACAACGCTGACCAGGATGGAGATGAGATACCGGATGGCTGTGATCCAAATCCGACGGTACCCGATGGAGTACTTGTTGACGCTCAATGTCTTGATCCGAGCAACCCCATCATTTATTTACTATCAGGAACCGACGCTACCGGTCGAAACATATATTCAAGTACTAATACTCAAACAGAAGTCAGGTACAGCCTGGCGTCAGGAAGGTGGGAATTGCGTGCCCAAACTCCAGGGACTGACATTTATCTTTATAATGACTTTGACTCATACCCTGACCCTCCAGGCAGTGCCGGTACGTGGGTTGGAACCTCTGTACTTAATTGTAATACTGCCCCCACTCCTACCGTTACTGGCTCCGGCACACAGAACACACTAGGCTGCACTATCTCGATAAATACATTGAACCCGACACCATCCACCTGTAATAATGATGGTTCAATCACCATCTCGGCCCTCGGTGCTCATGGACAAGTAACCTACTTTATTTCGGGACCCAGTATGGCCAACAATACTACGGGTACATTCACGATGCTACCTGCAGGAATGTATAACGTAACCATCTCAGATGGTGCCTTTCCCTCCGGTGTCTGTGAAGCAACTTCTACTACCACAATTAACTTGATACCAGACGTACAAATGCCCATCGCAACTTGTCCAGGGACTCAGTTGGGCGATATGGATATGAATTGTCAATTTTTCGTTCCTGACTATACCAGCCTTGTAACTGCTTCCGATAATTGCAGTAGTAGTCCCACTATCGTACAAAGCCCTGTCCCCGCGACCATGCTCTCCACCACTGGCACTACGTCAATTCTTATGACAGTGAGTGACGATAATTCAAATATGTCTACATGTAGTTTTAATCTGACACTTTCCGACCCCAATGGATCCTGTAATACAGCTCCTATGGCATTATGTCAATCCATATCGGTACCAGTTGGGTCTGACTGCACAGTCTCCATCACCGCGTCCCAGGTTGATGATGGCAGCTTCGATCCCGACAATGACCCCCTTTTCTTGTCATTAGATAATTCTGGACCTTTTACAATAGGTGATCATATGGTTACTCTCACTGCAAGTGATGGAAATCTAATGTCATCATGCATGGCTACTGTAAGTGTTTCCGATGATACCGATCCCTTGATTACCTGCCCTGGAAATATTCAGGTAGCAAGTGATCCCGGTCAATGTGGGACAACAGTTTCTTATACTCCACCTGCCGGAACCGATAATTGTCCGGGTGCTACCACAAGTCTTATGGGCGGGCTGGGATCGGGAGCCTTTTTCCCTGTCGGTACTACACTGGAGATCTATACAGTTACCGATGCAGCGGGCAATACCGATCAGTGTACTATTATGATCACCATAGAAGACAATGAAGCTCCTTCTATCAGCTGTCCAAGTAATATACAAGTTGTATCAGATCCTGGCCAATGTGGAACTAATGTCAATTACGTGGTTCCGATTGGCACCGACAATTGCCCGGGAGCCGTCACAGAGCAGACGCAGGGACGGAGTCCTAATACATTCTTTCCTGTGGGTACCACTTTACAGACCTATTTGGTATCAGATGCTGCTGGTCTCACAAATGAGTGCTCCTTTATGATTACGGTAGTAGATAATGAGTCTCCATCGATTACCTGCCCAGAAAATATAGAGGTTTCCACCGATCCTAGTCAATGTGGAGCAATTGTCAGTTACCCATCCGTGTTTGGAACTGATAATTGTCCAGGTGCTGTCAGCATGCAGATGCAAGGTTTGGGATCAGGTGCATCTTTTCCTGTGGGCACCACAGTTGAAGCTTTCACGGTGACCGATGCAGCCGGACTTACGGACGAATGCTCTTTTATGATAACTGTATTGGATGATGAAGATCCAATAATTAATTGCCCTCCGACCAGAACGCTTACCTGCAATCCGATTATACCCTCCCCTGACCTTACTTTGGCAACAGCAACCGACAACTGTCGGTCAGTTATGGTTACTGTCCAGGAAGGTCAGATTGAATTTCTAAATAGTTATTTTTCAAGGACTGATCAATATACTGCCAGAGACCTGGCCGGAAATATAGACAATTGTAGCTACACAATTCAATGGCAAGAAGATGATGTACCTCCAGTCTTGATAAATGTACCTGACGACCTTGTAATTGATTGTGAAGATGTTTTGCCCCCAGTTCCTGATGATGTGTACGCATCCGATGAAAATGATGGAATGATTGAGCCAACATTTAAACAAAATGTGGGGGGGTCAGCCTGTAGTGGGCGATTTTATGAAAGGATTTGGTCAGCTATAGATGCCTGTGGAAATAATGTATCTCAAAATCAGATGATCCGACTTAGAGATCGGGAAGCTCCAAAATTGACGGTACCGACTGATACAAGTATAGAACTTGGAAATGCGATTCCTGAACCCTTTTACACAGCAAGTGATAATTGCTCCCGTATAGAAGTAGAATACTCCGAAAGCCGACTTGATAAGCCATCGGGAGAATACACTCTGAAACGCCAATGGATAGCGCGTGATGGATGTGGCAATAAAATTGAGGCCAATCAGGTCATCCACATTATAGATTCGCAAGCTCCTGAAATCTTGATCTCCAATGCACTACTTAATGATATTGGTTTAGGTGGTGAAATGGTGGTCTATGAATGTACCGATCCACAATTGCAAATGAGTGATTTTACAGTGGAAGACGAAAATTCGATTTTACTTACCGATTCGTATGACCAGCTGGTGGCATCACATGTCTGTGATGTTTTTGGATATTATAAGAAATGGAAGTGTGGGTATATTGCTGAGGATGGCGCAGGAAATTCTTCTGAGTTTTACTTCTACGTCATTCAATATGACACGACTGCACCTGTACTTGTTGGAGTGCCATCGTTCCTTCAGTTACCCTGCGGTGTAGATTCAATACCACCTATACCCGAGGTCACCGCGGAAGACGATTGTCTAAATCTAGTCCCGGTCTATTTTAATGAATACACGTATCTAAATCCTAATGATAGTGCTCAGTTTGGGATACTGAGAGCGTGGAGGGCTGCTGATGAGTGTGGGAATGAAACCACTGAAATACAATGGGTGACTTCATGTGATTTCGATACAATGTCTATTCAACAATCCGTCCAGGGCACCATTGAGCTTGTGCAGGGCCAAAATCAAAACGGGCTCTTTGAGCCAATTACCTCTTCGCCTGTTATTGAATTATTTGCTATGACTAACTTTAGCGATGATCCGGTTTTAATAAGGTCACTGAAATTTAACTTAAGCAGTGACTCTCCTGCACTCAGATATGAATTTGATAATCTTTTTCCCGGGAACTACATGCTTAGAAGTTCACAGAGTGCCATTTTTGATATCCACACTCCAACCAACTCCTTTAGTGATCTGGAAAGACATACGATCCATTTTTCTATCGAGGCAACTGAGAGGTTAAATGTGAATATTTTAATTGACACCCAGACCACTGCAAATGTAGGAAGCTTGCATTCACTACAAACAGAACTACTTAACTCACAATATGAAAATGGGCAAGAAAACAAATTAGCGCCTACCATTTATCCCAATCCATTCAACAGCTCATTCACGTTAGAATTAGATCACTTTTACGATGTAGATTTTAATATCCGGATCTATGATCTAATGGGAAGATTGATTCTCGATCAAGAATTTAATCCAGAAACATACTCACTAAGAAATATCATAGATCTAACTGGCGAGAAAAGTGGTCTCTACATTATCGAACTCGACATGGGCGATAAAATAATCATTGAGAAAATTGTGAAGAATTAATAATTAAAAAGATTCTAAAATTGATAAATCCTGAATTAGAGTCATTTTCTAAATTGAATTTGTTAACTAGTGGACCGTTACACTTATATGGGTAATATAAATTGGAGTTATTTTGTAGCAGGTTGAAGAGCAACACCGCACATAGCCAAGCTGCATAAGGCTATTGATGCTCATGGTCCCGCACTTGCTGCGGGGATGAAGAACTGGTGCAAAAGAAACCAATTGATGCACTCGATTTAAATGTTATAGTCCACTAGTGCAGCACCCTATAAAGCCGGGCTGAAGCCTATGGTTTTTACAGGGTTATTTTCATCCAATCGCAGATTTGAGAAAATATATCAGCAAGTCAATGCGCACTGTATGATTTCATCACGAGGCGGCTCCCTCTGAATCTTTTTTGTCACGTGAGTCACAAGAATCATGGCCTCAAATTCCACAAACTTTGCTTCTTTCAGTTGCAATAGGAAGTCATGATGAGTATGAAATAAATGATCTGCAGAAGTCAATTATTTATGAATTAGCACCAGTTGTAAATTATTCGAAGAAATCGAATATCGCCACCCAGGTTCTGGAATTAGTGACTTGACCACCCATCATGTATCAATTGAGTGACTAAAGACCATCAGAAGACTTTAGGGGTCGTTAGAGCAGAACTGATTTTAAATGATCCAAATCAAATACCATCCTGACCAAGATCATAATTCTTTATCGGCATGAATGATACTTTGATACCCATTATCATTTATTGAATTATGTCTCTCGAAAATCTTTCCATAGCTGATCAGAAGCTCGTTGCAGCAGATCACCTACTCCAAACCGCACTCGAAGAAAATCAGCGTTCTTCCGCAGATGTGGTGACACATCTTATCTGCTTTAATAGTCGACGAAGTATTCACTACTACCTGCACGGATACTTACTTAAACATCAAGTCGAACCGGACGTCTCGGGAGATCTGGAAAAGCTACTCGCTCAATGTACTGCGCTTGATCCACGATTTAGCAAGATTAGTCTTGATGCCGTCAATTGTCGACATGACGAAAACGAAGAGGCCTATTGCCTTGGACATAAGCAGGTCGATTTCTGCCTTGATGTTGCCAGTCAATTGCGCAAGATTATTCATAGTCATGATATTTAATTAGGATAATAATGAGTTCTCTACAGAAATCAGATCTGACAACTCCTCCGGATCTTCAACAGCATCACACGGGTACCGGGCCATTAAGAAATCAAAAACCTGTTTATGTTGATTTTTTACCACCCTGTAATCACGCCTGCCCAGCGGGTGAAAATATTCAGGCATGGCTTGACCTGGCTCAGGCTGGAGAATATGAGGAAGCCTGGCAAAAACTCATAGAGGAAAATCCCATGCCAGCTATTCATGGCCGGGTGTGCTACCATCCTTGTGAGGATAGTTGCAATCGCATGTATATGGACGAGCCAGTAAGTATCCATGCCATTGAGCGATTTTTGGGAGACAAGGCACTGGAATTGAAATGGAAGCCAAAAGTAACTGCTAAGCCATCAGGTTTCCGGATCCTGATCATCGGTGGTGGCCCGAGTGGACTTTCAGCCGCGTATCATCTGACGCGCATGGGACATCAGGCTGTGATAAAGGATGCCGGACCCATACTCGGTGGCATGATGCACTTTGGAATTCCTCCCTACCGACTACCACGCAAAATCCTGGACGCTGAAATACAGCGTATTGTGGATCTGGGTGTTGAAGTGCACCTAAATCACAAAGTAGAAAATGTCATGAGGGAAAAGGAGGATGGACAATTTGACGCTGTATTCCTGGCGATAGGTGCCCATCTATCAAAGAAGGTGGATATTCCTTCAAGAGATGCAGGTCAGATATTGGATGCTCTCTCATTCCTCAAGGACGTGGAGGATGGAGCCGCACCGAAACTGGGAAGAAAAGTAGCTATCTATGGTGGTGGAAATACGGCTATGGATGCAGCCCGTGTAGCCAAACGTCTTGGTTACGAACCCTTGATCATTTACCGAAGAGATCGGGAGCATATGCCTGCTCATGACTTTGAAGCTGACGAAGCCCTGGCTGAGGGTGTCAAGATCAATTGGTTGCGCACGATTAAAACCATTGAAAAACATCAATTTAAGGTAGAGGTGATGCGCATTAATGAGCAGGGACGTCCGGAAGGAACCGGCACCTACGAGACTCTCGAGGCGGATTCACTTATACTGGCTCTGGGCCAAGACACGGATACTGATTTTCTGCGTAATATTCCAGGCATCTCATTTACCGAAAATGGAACATTGATCGTGGACAAGACCATGATGACAGGGCATGCCGGCATCTTTGCAGGCGGAGATATGGTACCTAGTGAAAGGACTGTGACGATCGCGGTGGGTCATGGAAAAAAAGCCGCCAGATATATTGATGGATATCTTAAGGGAGAACCCTATATAAAGAAGGCCAGCAACCCGATTGTTGGGTTCGAAAGACTGCATAGCTGGTACAGCACCATGGCTCCACAGTCTGATCAACAATCCATACCCGAGAAAGATCGTGTTGTCGATTTCCGGGAAGTGCTGCAAGGCCTCACAGAAGATGAAGCCCGATATGAGGCGCAGCGGTGCCTATCCTGTGGAAACTGCTTCGAATGCGATGGTTGCTTCGGAGCATGTCCGGAAGATGCCATCATAAAATTGGGGCCGGGAAAGAAATATCGCTTCAACTATGATCTATGCACAGGCTGTAAAGTTTGCTTTGAACAATGTCCCTGTCACGCGATCGAAATGATTCCAGACTCAACAAATTCTTAATCAGTCATGAACGAAAAACAAAACATGGTTTGTGTGGATGGAAATGAAGCCACCGCATATAGTGCCTATCGTGTCAATGAAGTCTGTGCCATTTACCCAATTACTCCTTCATCTCCAATGGCTGAATATGCAGATGAATGGTCTGCTAAGGGCATCACAAATATTTGGGGCACGGTACCTGAAGTGATAGAAATGCAAAGTGAGGGTGGTGCTGCTGGGGCGGTTCATGGGTCACTCCAGGCCGGTGCTCTTACCACTACCTTTACGGCCTCGCAGGGTCTGATGTTGATGCTACCGAACATGTACAAAATAGCCGGCGAATTAACTGCTACCGTATTTAATGTTGCAGCACGATCGCTGGCCGCACAAGCACTATCGATTTTTGGTGATCATAGTGATGTCATGGCGGCACGCACGACTGGTTTTGCCCTGTTAGCATCTGCTTCGGTACAGGAGGCACACGATCAGGCTATAATTGCTCAGGCCGCTACACTTCAAAGCCGAATTCCTTTCCTACACTTTTTTGATGGATTCAGAACATCTCATGAGGTAAATAAGATCAATCAAATTTCTCTGGACACCATTAAAAAAATGATGGATGACGCAGATCTTTTTCGCCATCGAAACAGAGGGTTGAGTCCAGACAAACCAGTAGTGCGCGGTACTGCTCAGAATCCAGATGTTTTCTTCCAGGCACGTGAAACTGTGAATCAATTTTATGCAATCACTCCTGATATTGTACAGAGAGTCATGGATCGATTTGCCGCGATCACTGGTAGACAGTATCAACTGTTCAACTACTCTGGAGCTAAAGATGCTGATCGCATGATCGTGATCATGGGTTCAGGAGCTATGACTGCCAGGGAAACCGCACGATATCTACAAGATGAAGATCAAAAAGTGGGTGTATTACAAGTGCACCTGTATCGTCCATTTTCACTCTCTCACTTTATAAAGGCAATTCCACCCACCGTGAAAAAAGTGGCGGTTCTCGATAGAACCAAGGAACCCGGAAGCCTGGGAGAACCACTGTATCAGGATGTTCTCGCGGCCTATCAAGAAGCTCTTAATGAAGGAATGATTGAGCATCTGCCTACCATCATTGGTGGTCGTTATGGACTGTCCAGTAAGGAATTTACTCCCGGTATGGTGCATGCTGTATTTCAGGAGCTCAGAAAGAATAAACCAAAAAATCACTTTACGATAGGGATAATAGATGATGTAACAAATACACATCTTGAGTATCAAGATCTGGATCTACACTCGGGAGATCTTACCGAAGCTATGTTTTTCGGTCTTGGATCTGATGGGACCGTTGGAGCAAATAAGAATACGATTAAAATTATCGGAGAGCAAACAGACATGTTTGCACAAGGTTATTTTGTATACGATTCAAAAAAATCTGGAGCCCAAACGGTTTCTCACTTACGATTTGGTAAAGATCCTATCGACAAGCCATATCTCATTAAATCAGCTGATTTCATTGCGTGTCATAAATTCAATTTTATAGAAAAAGTTGACATTTTATCACATGCTCGAAAGGGTGGAACATTCTTATTAAATAGTCCTTATCCGGCAAATGAAGTTTGGGCCAAACTGCCTTCTAGTGTCCAGGAAGAAATTATTACTAAAGGTCTTAATTTCCATGTGATCGATGCATCAAGCGTTGCTCAATCCGTTGGGATGGGCACACGCATAAACACAATCATGCAGGTATGTTTTTTCGCACTTTCCAATGTCCTTCCTAGAGAAGAAGCTATTAGGCACGTAAAAAAGGCAATTGAAAAAACCTACTCAAAAAAGGGGAAGATCATTGTACAAAAGAATTTCAGGGCAGTAGATGCAGCTTTGAGTCATCTCCATAAAGTACATATTCCCGCACCAGTACCCAATGATCTGACTGTCGGAATCAGGATTCCGGAAGAGGCACCTGAGTTTGTGAAAGAAGTCACCAGTAAAATGATGCAGGGCTATGGTGACGATCTCCCGGTCAGTAAACTTCCTGTAGATGGGACATATCCAACAGGTACTACCAAATGGGAAAAACGCAATGTATCTGATTTCGTACCAGTCTGGGAACCCGATTACTGCATTCAATGTGGCAACTGTGCTTTCGTTTGTCCGCATAGTGTCATCAGGGCCAAATTTTATAATGAACAGCTGCTTGATGATGCGCCAAAAACCTTCAAGTATGCCCCCATCAATGCTCGGGGCTTTCCTGAAACAAAATATTCGCTGGAGGTATATCTGGAAGATTGCACAGGCTGCAATCTCTGTGAGGAAGTATGTCCTGCTCTGGATCCGGATGATCGACGCACAAAAGCAATCCATCTCGTTGACAAGGAACCTATCCTTGAAGAATCGAGAAAAAATATAGACTTCTTTGAATCGCTGCCATTAAATGATAGAAGTAAAGTTGATTTTTCACTGGTCCGGGGAGCTCAGTTCCTGGAACCTTTGTTTGAATTTTCCGGTGCCTGCGCAGGTTGTGGCGAAACTCCCTATTTGAAACTCCTCACCCAATTATTTGGAGACAGACTTATTGTTGCAAATGCAACCGGATGTTCATCGATTTATGGCGGTAATTTACCGACCACTCCCTGGAGCACTAATGCTGAGGGTAAGGGTCCCGCCTGGTCAAATTCACTATTTGAGGACAATGCTGAATTCGGTCTGGGCATGCGAGTTGCCGTGGACAAACAGCTTTCCATTGCTCAGGAACTGGTACGCAAATTTGAAAGCAGACTGGATGGTTTTAGATTGATGGAAATTCTGACTGCATCTCAACAATTCGAATCGGAAATAATTGAGCAGAGAGAACGCATTGCCTGGTTGAAAAAAGAATTGCTAAAATTAAATGATGACAGGGATGCCCAACATCTATTGTCGGTTGCTGATCACCTGGTAAGGCGAAGCGTGTGGCTGGTAGGCGGTGATGGATGGGCCTATGACATCGGTTCATCGGGTGTGGATCATGCCCTTGCAAGCGGAAAAGATGTAAATATTCTAGTACTGGATACAGAGGTTTATTCCAATACCGGGGGCCAAATGTCAAAAGCGACTCCGACAGCTGCAACTGCAAAATTTGCTGCAGCGGGTAAAAGTGTTGGAAAGAAGGACCTGGCCATGCAGGCCATCTCGTACGGAAATGTCTATGTGGCACAGATTGCCATGGGAGCTAATCCTCAGCAGACCTTGTTAGCACTGCGAGAAGCTGAGGCATATCCTGGACCATCACTTATTCTAGCTTACAGTCACTGTATTGCTCACGGGATCGCAATGGACAAAGGGCTTACGCAACAAGATTTAGCAACGGCCTCCGGATATTGGCCATTGATCCGATATAATCCGATGCTGAGAAAAAGTGGTAAAAATCCTTTCATACTCGATTCTCCACGTCCAAAAATTCCGCTTAAAGAGTACGCATATAATGAACTGAGGTATCGCATTCTGCAACGATCTAACCCGGACGAGGCAGAAAGACTGATGAATCTGGCACAAGAAATCGTTGATCTCCGATGGAAGAATTACGAGGATATGGCAAGCTGGAATTATGAAGCATTCCAACCTGTGGGATAGATATTTTTCTTGAAAACAATTTATAACAGATCTAATCGATGAACTTAAAAACAAATTATTTGGGTCTTTCTCTAAGATCACCAATCGTCGTATCTGCCTCCCCCCTTTCAGAAAAAATCGATAATCTCCAGCTCATGGAAGACGCCGGCGCCGGGGCCATCGTATTATTTTCACTTTTTGAAGAACAAATACGAAAGGAAATGGAGGCCTATGAATCAGTCATTGCTGCCACTTCCAATACCTTTCCTGAGGCTTCAAGCTACTTTCCAGAAATTGATGAATACAAGGTCAGCAGTGACCATTACCTGGAATTAATCATGGAGGCCAAATCAAAGTTGGACATTCCAATTATTGCCTCACTGAATGGCACTTCTCCTGAAGGATGGATCGATTTTGCGCAACAAATTCAGGAAGCAGGTGCAGATGGTTTGGAGGTAAACATTTTTTTTATACCCGTTGATTTACATATTCCTGGTGAGCAGATTGAATCTCGATACATAGAGATATTAAAATACCTTAAGGAACACATTGATATTCCAGTCTCTATAAAATTGAATCCATATTTTTCCTCTATGGCGAATATGGCACACAAACTCGAATTGGCTGGAGCTGATGGGTTAGTATTATTTAACAGATTTTACCAACCTGACTTTGATATTGATACCCTTGAAGTTGTCCCCAGTCTTAGCTATAGTATCCCATCTGAGATCAGACTACCATTACTTTGGACCGCTGCCCTCTACGGCAAGGTAAATTTATCTCTTGCCGCCACTACCGGAGTACACAGTGCAAAAGAAGTCATTAAATATATTCTTGCAGGCAGCGATATTGTAATGGTAGCTTCGACTTTGTTCCAACATGGAATTGGCCATATCAAGCTGCTAAATAAAGAACTTGCCGCATGGATGGAACGGCAAAGCTTTAATTCCCTACAGGATTTTCAAGGGATATTAAGTCAGAAGAATATTGCAGATCCCACCTCTTATGAGAGAGCTAACTATATTAAGATTGTGGGCCTGAAGTAGGTGACAAACAAATAGCCAGAGCAATACTCTAATCTCCGGATGGTCTCTCGTACACTCATCATTTTTGCCTACATTCGGATGAAAAGATCAACAACCAATGAAGTATATGCTACAGCTTATGAGGCTTCTCGCCTTATCTCTACTCGTCGCTCTTTCGCCATCATCAACCGCACAGAATATACCTTTAGCGGAGCATCCCCGTCCAGATTTCGAACGGGCGCAATGGCAGAACCTAAACGGTCAATGGAATTTTAAATTCGATAATCAGGATGAGGGTATGGATGAAAAGTGGTTTCAGGACACCGGGTTTGACCGGGAGATTACCGTGCCTTTTCCCTGGGGTTCTAAATTGTCAGGCCTGGAAGACGAAGCGGATATTGGATGGTATCACCGGATGGTACAGATAGATCCCTCCTGGGAAGGTAAGAGGACATTCCTAGTCATAGGGGCCTGCGACTGGAAAACGACAGTGTGGCTAGATGGACAACTATTGGGAGATCATGAGGGAGGTTATGTGCCTTTCGAATTTGATCTGACGCCTCATATAAAATTTGGAGAAGATCAAGACCTGGTCATCCGCGTTGATGACATCAGAAGAGACTTCACCTTATATGGCAAGCAGGGATATGGTAATGCCCGGGGTATCTGGCAAACTACCTATTTGGAAGCTCGTGGCAATCCCTATATAGATGCTGCACATTTCACTCCCGACATTCATCAGGAAATTGCTACAGCCAGGATCTACGTAGACCTACCTGTTGAAGAAGACCGGGAAGTGCAAATCGAAATAAAGGATGAGTCAGGCAATCTTTTCAATGGTAATGGATTTATTCCCGCAGGTGAATTAAGTACGGAAATTAAAATTGAAATACCTGAACCTAAACTCTGGGACCTGGAAACACCTCATTTGTACCACGCAGAAGTGATTATGGGAGACGATATCGTCCATACGTATTTTGGAATGCGTGAAATTTCCGTGGTCGATCTTCCCGGTACCGATTACCCTTACATTGCGATCAATGGAACACCTATTTACTTGCAACTGGCATTAGACCAATCCTACCACCCCGATGGATATTATACATTCCCTAGTGATGCATTTATGCGGCGAGAAATCGAATTGTCAAAGTCCATCGGTTTAAATGGTATACGTCCACATATCAAGGTGGAAATTCCTAGAAAGCTGTATTGGGCTGACAAATTGGGTTTGCTGGTCATGGCGGATCTACCTAACAGTTGGGGCGAGCCAGATCGACCCATGCAAGAGGAAGCAGAATATACCTTGCGCCAAATGATAAAGCGCAGCTACAATCACCCCAGTATTTTTTCCTGGGTTCTATTTAATGAAACCTGGGGTTTACGGACAAAAGTAAAGGAAGGTGACCGGGAAGTAAACCGCTACTTACCCTCTACCCAAAACTGGGTGGCATCCATGTATTACCTGGCAAAATCACTGGACCCTACCCGTCTCATCGAAGATAACAGTATATGCTGTGGTGCTGGCCACACAGAAACGGATATCAACTCCTTCCACGATTATAAAGCGGGTTATGAATGGATCGACCATCTGCGTGATTTGACAGAACGATCACATCCCGGTAGTCCTTTTCAATTTGAACCCGGATTCAAGCAAGGGAATCAGCCAAAAATAAACTCTGAATGTGGGAATGTGTGGGGATATGATGGAAGTACCGGCGATGTGGATTGGAGCTATGATTACCATCGTATGATCAATGCCTTCCGCATCTACCCGGAAATTGCCGGTTGGCTTTATACGGAACACCATGACGTCATCAATGAATGGAATGGCTACTGGCGATTTGACCGATCCGAAAAATCCACAGGAATTGGTGAAATTTTTCCGGGAATGCAATTAATTGATTTGCACACACCGATTTATTTGTCCACCGATATCGACATCTGCACCAGTCAGGAAGCGGGGACTGAAGTCAGCGTTCCTCTTTTCTTATCATCCATGACCGATGAAGTGGAGGCAAAATACCTGACCATACAATTCGCACTGGAACATACGGATGCTGCCGGACAGACTGAAAAAATCAAAGAATGGACCGAAGAAATAAGATATACCCCCTACATGCAGGAATGGATCGATCCACTAAAAATTAGTATGCCTTCAACCAATGGCCTGTCAATCCTAAAAATGCAAATTGAAGCAGAAAACGGAAATGTATTGCATCGAAATTTCTTGCACTTCGAAATAGAAAATGGTGATGATCCTGAAAATCTAATTATTCTTTCCAAAAATTCAGATGAGATATCGCAGGGAAATTGGAGCAAAAAACAATGGTCCGTTTTAGATGGGAAGAAAATGAATGGTGCGGGATCAGGTTTTTTCGAATATACTTTTCAAGAAGGTGATGATCTCAATTTAGAGGAAATAAAAGAAGGCAAGTTCATCGTGGAATGCTCAGCCAAAGAACTATTTGTCAAGGATATGGATAAACAAACGAAAGAGGACTTCAATTTCATGTTGGGTGAACGCGATGATCCTAGTCGAAATCCTAACGCCTATCCAATGACGGATGAAGTAACTTTTGCGTCTCAGGTAAAAATCAGCATCAATAATAAAACCGTGGCAACAAAAACGCTCCGGGATGATCCGGCCGACCATCGAGGTGTACTTTCCTGGCATCACCAACCCCGGGACAACAAACTTCGGGAAGCAGGATCCTACGGATATTTAATAGAGGTAGCGCTGGACCGGGATGCTTTGAGTGCGCTAAAAGCGGATAAACAACTTGTCATTCGGTTGGAGGTAGAAGGTGAAGGTGGATTGGCGATTTACGGAAAGACATTTGGACAATTTCCGGTCAATCCATCACTGGTTTTGATGCCGTAGAATATACAATATTGGGCCCCTACTTGTATTTGTAACCGCAGATTATGTCAATCCGTCCAATCAGAGAATAAACTAATGGATGTGGCGGATGACATTCCTGATAATTGACTGCACTGTCTTCTGCGGAGAATGTAGTAATGGGTAATTCAGTTACGTCGCTATACTCGTCGATCATTTTAGTCATTCCATATAATAATCTTTCGTACTCCACAAAAGTCGTTAGTAAAACCTTAGATTTCGTTTCAAGCTCAACAATAAATATGTCAATATGAAAATACTAATGCCATTTTTGGTGGCTCTTCTTACTACTGCAGGAGTCACGGCTCAAATCAATGCCAAGCTGATGCGCTATATGGATGTCTCCCAGGACCAGATTGTGTTTGTCTATGGTGGCGACATTTGGCTGGCGCCTAAAGGAGGGGGAACTGCCACACAGGTTACCCATTCACCGGGTGAAGAATCATGGCCCCGATTTTCGCCGGATGGAAGCCATATAGCTTACACAGCAAGCTACCGTGGAAACATGGACATATATACATTACCGGTCACTGGCGGTGTACCCCATCGTATTACCTATCATTCATTTCCTGACCGCATGATCGACTGGCACCCGGATGGTGAGCACATACTCTTTGCGTCCAGACGAGAACTGGGACAACGTTCTTCTCGTCAATTTTTCATGGTCCCAAAAGATGGGGGTTTCGCAGAAAAGATGGATATACCCTATGGAGAATTAGCCACTTTTTCACCCGATGGATCCGAACTCGCCTATATCACAAAAATTACGGAGAATTATCCCTTTAAAAGATATCGGGGAGGACTTACCTCAGATATTCTAATCTACGATTTTGGGAGTCACGAAGTCAAAAACGTGACTAATAATACAGCCAACGATGGTAAGCCTGCCTGGGCGGGAAACAAGGTGTATTTCCTTTCAGATCAGGGTCCCGAATATCGTCTCAATATATGGTCATATGATACAGAATCAGAAGCGACTTCGCAGGTCACCGGTTTTAAGGATTTTGATATTTCCTTTCTATCAGCAGGACCCGAAGAATTAGTTTTTGAAGTGGGAGGCAGTCTTTATTTAATGGATTTATCTACCGAGGATTTTAAAGAAATATCAATTCATGTAATTAGTGACCTTTCCGCTGAAATGCCCAGAAAAGAAAATGTGGCGGGACGGATCAATAATATGACAGCGGCACCCAAAGGCAAACGAATTATTTTTGAAGCGCGAGGTGAATTATTTAATGTTCCTCAAAAAGAGGGATACACCATCAACCTGACTGGATCCAGTGGTGCATTTGATCGCGAGCCTTCCTGGTCTCCAGATGGCAGTCACGTGGCATACTGGAGTGATAAATCCGGAGAAAATGAAATATATCTTGCCCCAGGATCGGGTGAAGGTGAACACAAAAAAGTAACGAATCGAAATAAGGGCTATGGCTATACGCTCCACTGGTCTCCAGACAGTAAAAATATCGCCTTCATTGATGAAAAAAATGACATCTCCATTCTCAATGTGGAGTCACAAACACTTTCAGTAGTCGATAATGCAGACTGGAATGTGGGTCATGGCGGACGTCATGGCTTCACCATTTCCTGGTCTCCTGACAGCAAATGGATTACCTATGATAAGGGGTTGGGTAATGCCAATAATGCCATTTTTGTATACAATCTGGAGAATGAAGAAGTGTCACAGGTGTCCAGTGGATATTTTCAAGATTCCGGACCGGTGTTTAGTGCTGACGGTAAGTATCTTTTTTACCTGACAAATCGAAACTTTTCGGCCAACTATTCTGACATGGGAGATGGTACCTGGATATATCCTAATTCCACACAGATTGCAGCACTGGGCCTCACCAAGGATGCACCCGACCTGTTGTCACCCAGAAATGATACGCTGGAGATTGAAAAGAAAGATAAAGAAGAAAAATCCGGTAAAGAGGAAAAAGAAGAAAAGAAAGAGGATTCCGATGATCCGTCCGAAGAAGAGGAAGATGACTCAGATAAAACTAAAGTCGTCATTGATTTTGATGATATCGAGTCACGTTTGAGAATCCTTCCTCCGGATGCCGGCAATATCGGAGGAATCATCCCTTTTGAAGGTAAGTTTGCTTATTTACGTTTTCCAAATACTGGATCAGGTGATCGAAGTGCTTCATTGGTCCTATATGATTTGAAAGAAAGAGAAGAGAAGGAAATCATCAGCAATGTGCGCGGAGGTACAGCGACTGCCGATGGTAAGGAGCTACTGGTAAATGTAAATGGTCAGTATGGCATCATACAACCGGCACCCAATCAGAAAATTGAGGATCCCATCCCGACGGGTGACCTCGTCATGGACCTGGTGCCCAGAGAGGAATGGAGACAGATTTTTAATGACACCTGGAGAAGACACCGTGACTTTTTCTATGATCCCAATATGCATGGTGTGGATTGGGAAGGATTGCGAGAGCAATACGGTGCACTCATCGAGGATGCCAGAACCCGATGGGATGTAAGTAACATTCAATCCAATCTGGCCGCAGAATTGAGTGCAGGACATACTTATACACGCGGTGGAGATGTCGAAGGCGTTCAAAACGTCAGCACCGGATTTCTGGGTATTGATTGGATGCCTTCCGGAGATTTATATCGAATCGGTAAAATAGTGCGTCCAGCAGCCTGGGACACTGAAGTACGATCACCGTTTGATCTGCCTGGGGTGGACATTGAGCAAGGAGACTACATTCACAGCGTAAACGGTATCGCAATCAAAACTGATAAAGATCCCTACGCTGCCTTTGAAGGCTTGGCAGGCAAAACCGTTTCCCTAAAAGTAAGCAAGGATGGTAACGCGAATAACGTCAAATCTTACATCATCGAATGCCTCACTGATGGGCAAGAATCACAGCTGCGAAGCCTGGCGTGGATAGAGGGCAACCGGAAAATGGTGGATGAACTCTCTGATGGTAAATTGGGCTATGTCTATATGTCTAACACCAGTGGACGAGGCCAATTAGAGCTGGTGCGTATGTATTATGGTCAGCTAGATAAGGAGGGTTTTATCATTGATGAACGATTCAATGGTGGAGGACAGCTGGCCGATCGCTTCCTCGAATTGATGACAAAACCTGTGGTATATAATCTCCACTGGCGTCATGGAAGAGATCATACCTGGCCCATCAAAACTAATCGAGGACCTAAAGGTATGTTGATAAATGGATGGGCAGGCTCTGGCGGTGATGGTTTACCCTGGGCCTTCCAGGAGCTTAAAGCGGGCCCCATCGTAGGAGAGCGAACGGTAGGAATCCTTGTAGGTCCTGCCACGGGGCACCAGCTAATTGACGGTGGTGGCATCACAGTCCCCGGTGCGCGTCTCTATGATAATGATGGACACTGGTTTTGGGAAGGTGAGGGAGTGGCACCCGATATTAAAGTATGGGATGATCCTAACATACTTATGAAAGGACGGGACCCGCAGATTGAAAAGGTAGTGGAGGAAGTGGTAAAAATGATACCCTCCAGTCCCAAGGATACTCCGGCGCCAGCACCTGAAGACAGAACGGCTGAAGGTTTACGCAAGTAAACCTACAGCATATAATATATCCAAGCACTTGTTAATGTAGGATGTAGTCAGTTTGTCTGGCTACATCCTTTTTCCTCGGTTTAGTTTTTTAGCGTGAGCTATTCATAGCGCTTGAAGCGCTTCTTTCGAAACTTACTCTCCTCTCCTATCGATGTAATACGGCGATACTGTTTATATCCGGTAAAGGCAATAATCCCTCCTCCAAGAATGGCACCGATCTTAATGATATACCGACTGGAGGGTGACGTATAATCATCAAATGACCCAAGATATCCAATCAATAAAATAACGGCTCCTAATAATATGCGAATCAGCGCACTGGTCTTACCGGTACTTCGTTGGATAAAATCTACTTCAAACTCCTGGAGTCTTGAAATAATATACCCCTTCTCCTCATTCGATAAATTAAACTTCTTGAGTTGTTGATCCACCTCATACGAATCCTTTCCTTTTCTGATCAGGTCCTCCATTTGTTCGATGATCTCTTCTATTCTTTCCTCCATATATAAAATCAATCTCCGGTATCAGATACCGATTATCAAAAAAAGAGACAATAATATACTCATATCAAATGGTATAAAACGAAAAACGAGGAAAGAACTATTAAAGAAGAATGTTTCATATTTCATACGCATTGTAGAAGTAAATTACAAATCTAAACCACAGACAAAATAATAACTGGGAGACTTGCAACAGGCCTGGACCGCTGTCATGAGTCTGACATCTTATCTATAAGATTTTCAGTATCTTAGAGCAGGTATTCTTCAAACAAATCTTTCAAAAATCGATTCTATAAATATGAACGGAACGTCAAATCCTCAAGATTTGAGTATTAAGCTATTGTCTTTTGATATCGACAACACTTTGATTGATCTCAAAACCCTAGGTGGTAGATTTACCCCGATCTGGAATAAATACCAATGCCAAAATGGCCTAATACTTACCTACAATAGTGGTCGACTATATAAGGATATACTCAAACTTATATCTAAGAAAATCTTACCCGAGCCCGCTTATATTATTGGCGGTGTCGGCACACATATTTATGATTTTGACAACCACTCGGTCATCAAGGAATTCGACGAAATTTTAGATGAGGGTTGGGATTTATCACTGGTGGAAGATACCATTGAGAACTTGAATTTTCCCATCTCAAAACAGCCGCGAAAATATCAACACTCATACAAGCGAAGTTATTTCCTGGAAGGTGCATCCTCGATGGACATTCAGGAAATCGAACGAATTTTTGGCGAAACCACACTTGACGTAAATATTGTCTACTCCGGAGATCAGTACTTGGACATCCTACCTAAATGGGCTAATAAGGGAAACTCGCTGCAGTGGCTTTTAAGATCCATCGGCTTAAAAACCACGGATGTGCTGGTAGCTGGTGATAGCGGAAATGATGCCGCCATGTTTAGGCTTAAAGGCGTCAATGGGATCGCGGTGAGTAATGCACGCGAAGAGTTGTATAAGTTCACAAAGTATCAGCAGGTTTATCATGCTGAAAGGGCCAAGGATGAAGGAGTGGTCGAAGGCCTAGTACACTATGGTGTGTTACCTCAAGAAGCTTTGGACGAAATCAGTAAGCAAGAGATTCCCAGTGAGGAATTTTTCATACAGCAGCAAACGGATCACCCCATCATCGAGCAAGAGGATGAGAAAATCGCTTTGATTCGTGAGGGGTATGATCACGCAATAAAAGCATTAAAGAAAAATATCTCGCCACTTGGTTTTCTAGCCTGCCCGACAGAAGACAATGTCTCTTCGGGGACGGATGAGAACTATCATAGTGTCTGGGCCCGCGATGGAGCAATTACCATTATTGGGGCCTTGCCTCTACTCGGAGATGATGAGATTCACGGTTGCATCAGGCAGACCTTTGAAACCCTTCTGCAGAATATCTCTGTGAATGGGCAAATACCTTCCAACATACGTCTATCAGACGGAAGTCCTGATTATTCAGGAGTCGGGGGAATATGCTCAATAGACAGTGGACTATGGGTTATCATCGCGTGCTACGAATACATTCGCAAAACACGTGACTTTGACTTCCTGCATGAGCATTTTGACGATCTCCAGCGCGCTATGAACTGGCTAAGTGCACAGGATGGCAATAACGACGCACTGCTGGAAATACCGGAAGCAGGAGACTGGACGGACTTGTTTGGTAGAAGTTACCATGTCTTGTATGATGAAATACTATGGTACCGAACGAACGTTTGTTTTGGACGATTGCTCGAGATGATGGGACAATATGACGCAGCAGGTGATTACATCCGTTGGTCACAGGTGATCAAAAAGGAAATTCTGGATAATTTCTGGCCTACTACTCAGCAAAAGCTATCACAATCTGTCTCATTTGCAGAGCAACAGTTTTCACTCGGAGACACCAAATATCTGGTGGCCCAAATCACACCTTTCGATTTCAGCTGGAGATGTGATAGTTATGGAAACATATTAGCCTTCCTCTATGATGTCATTGATAGTGAGAAGGCACATTTGGCGCTTAGGTTCATGCTGGGCGTGGGTATGAACGAACCTTTCCCCATCAGTAATGTATATCCCGTGGTGAGCCCTGGAGATCCCGATTGGCGAGCATACTATACGGTCAACTTACTCAATCTCCCCGACCACTATCACAATGGTGGTATCTGGCCTTTTGTAGGTGCTTTCTGGGTTATGTTTATTGATAAGCTAGGCCAGAGAGATATGGCATTGAGTGAACTGTACAAACTAGCATTGCTCAATCAAAAAGGAATCAGTCAGGAATGGGAATTTACAGAATGGGCGCATGGCCGCACCGGGAATCCCATGGGAAAAGTATATCAGGCGTGGTCAGCAGCACAGTACATCGCTGCCTGTCACCAACTGAAAATTAAATAGTAAACAAACAGAACAAATAATATGGACTCCATCTTAATGATCTCACTTCACGGATATGTAAGTGCCACACCTGAATTGGGTAAACCTGACACAGGTGGCCAGGTCGTGTATGTGCTAGAATTGGCAGATCGATTCAGCAGACTTGGCCGAAGGGTACACTTACTCACGCGACAGTTTGAAGATCAACCTGAATTCGATGAAGTCAACGACAATTACAAAGTTTGGCGGATTCCATTTGGAGGAAAGAAATTTATTAGAAAGGAAGACATGCATGATCATGTCGGTCAATTTGTAACCAATACACTGGCAGCCATCCGAAAAGCAGGCCATCAATATGACGTAGTGTACTCTCACTACTGGGATGCTGGCTGGGCCGGTCAGAAAATTGCCGAGGAGCTTGGCATTCCTCATGTACATACTCCTCACTCGTTGGGATGGTGGAAGCAGCATAGCATGGGTAGCGACATGAAGGAGGGTGAAATGGAAAAAACATACCGTTTCAAAGAGCGGATTCAAAAAGAATACTTCGTTTATCAGATGTGTAATCATGTAGTAGCCACTACCATACCTCAGGTGGAGCTACTGACCAAGCAATATGACATGCTGCCTAGAAATTGCACTATGGTTCCACCCGGTATCGATGAGAACCGTTTCTTCCCGGTCCCTTCTAAAGAGACCGAGCGAATCCGGATTGAACACGATATCGGAGCCTTCGACATTCTAACATTGGGCAGAATGGCTCATAATAAGGGTTATGATCTCCTCCTGCAAGCCATGCCAACCGTCTTTGCTCTCAAGCCAGAAGCACGACTCGTAGCCGCAATTGGTGGAGATGATTCGGCACAAGATGATAAAGGTGTAGGCAAGCTGAAGAAAATGGCCAAGGAGATGAACATCGAAGACAAGATCGTTTGGAAGCAATATATTTCGGATGAAGATCTGGCCAACATGTATCGCGCAGCCAGTGTCTTTGCCATGCCTAGTCGGTACGAGCCTTTCGGTATGGTAGCTATTGAAGCTATGGCGTGCGGAACTCCGTCCGTAATCACCGTACATGGTGGATTGAAAGATGTGATTCATTTTGGAAACCAGGCTCTCTATGCTGACCCACATCGTCCTACGGAATTCGGAGCGATGTTGTCTATGCCACTTCTCTACAAAGACATATATAACGAGCTATCAGTCGAAGGTGCAAAATTTGCTCGACGCAACTTTGGATGGACGGGAATCGCCAAGAAAATGCTGGAGATTTTCGGTCATTCCATCAATCGACAAAGCTTCGAGTCCAATATCTTCACTTAGAGAAGTCCTGTTTGGTCAACATAGATGCATCAGATTTTTTTGGTACTTTCTATTGCGAATTCTGATGCGCTATGAAAAGTAAAAGAAGACAATTTCTTCAGCAAACAGCGGCAGTTGCTGCCGGCCTTTCCGTGGGTAGATTGGGCAGGTCTGACGAAAGGCAATATTTGAATCAAGGAAGGAATGTGGGTAAAGAAGCTCGAAGCCTGATAAAAGACGCAGGAATCGACTTATCACTTGCATATTTCTGGGGTATAGAGCCTCAGAAAGTTGCCTTGGCCAGACAAATGGATGTGTTGGGAGCGGTAGGAGGCATTAGCCCGCAGATGGCGGGACTATCGGATGAGCCCAATTACTCATACAACGTAATTAAAGGGGTTAAGGAGGCTTGGGAAAAAGAAGGATTGCAGCTCAAGGTGGTGGAAGGTCCTCCTTCTCTATATACCAAAACAAAGCTAGGATTGAAAGGAAGGGATGAAGAAATTGAAAATTTTATCACCTTCATAAAGAATATCGGATCACTAGGTATAGATACGGTCTGTCACAATTGGATGCCCGTCATCAGTTGGACACGGTCCAATTTTGCAAAGGAAAGTCGAGGTGGTGCTCTGGTAAGTTCCTTCGATGTAAACGATGTCAAGGACCAACCTTTAATCACCGAATATGGAGAATTGACCCACGAAAAAATGTGGGACAATATGGAATATTTTCTCAAGGCAGTCATACCGGAAGCTGAAAAAGCAGGTGTGAAGCTGGCACTACATCCTGACGATCCGCCGATTGATGGAATTCGGGGTATCCCCAGAATTATGACTTCCGTTGAAGCCTTTAAGAAAATGCTGGATCTCTATCCCAGTCCCAGCAACGGCATTACTTTCTGCCAGGGCAGCTTTGCCTCTATGGGTGGTGAAAATGATGGAGTAGATATTCCGGCAGCTATTGAATATTTTGGCTCCCGCGATGCGATTCACTTTGTACATTTCAGAGATGTCCGAGGCCATAAAAATAAATTCGAAGAAACATTTCACGATAATGGAAAAACCGATATGTATAAAGCGATGGAGGCCTATTATAAAATTGGTTTTCAGGGACCTCTGCGTCCTGATCATGTACCTACTATGGCCGGTGACAGCAACGACCATCCAGGATACAGCACCATCGGTACCCTATTTGCCATTGGATATATCCGAGGCTTAATTGAAGGTGTGAGCAAGGCCTGATATTTATCCAAAATATTACTCCTCTCGCAATGCTTTCACGGGATGTGAGGTCGCTGATTTATACCCCTGATAACTCATAGTGATCAACGCTACGAGCAGGACCACACCTGCCGACAATGGGAATATCGTCCAATCAATATTAACCTGATAAGCATAATTTGTCAACCACTTCTTAACAGCGAATAATATTAATGGGACAGAAATAATAACGGCTACACCCAGTACCCCAATAAAATCACGAGTTATCAAGCGCAATATATCTTCCACCTCGGCACCCAGCACCTTACGAATCCCAATTTCCTTACTTCGTTTTCGGGCCGTAAAAGTTGTCAAACCAAACAAGCCTAAACAAGCCACGAAAATTGCCAGGGAGGAGAATAGCATCATAATACCACCCAGGCGCTCATCCGCTTCATACTGCCGTGCAAAAGATTCATCTACAAAAAAGTATTCAAAGGGATTGCCTGGAAAAAACGAAGCATATTTTTCTCTGACAAATTCCATTCCATTGGCAATATCTGCCGTGTGGAGATCTATCGTAAAATACGACACCCAATAAGGTCCATATAAAATACAAACAGGATCAATGTTCTCCCTCAGGGAATTATGATGGTAATCGTCTAACACTCCCACTACCGTAAAAATATTATCCTCACCGGTTCCAATCGCTATCTGAGTTTCTGCTGCAGCTTCCGGACTTTCATACCCTAATGCCTGAGCACCAGACCGATTTAGCAGTACGTGGCGTGCATCTTTGTCGAGTTCAAAATCGAAATCTCTCCCACTGATTACCGGGATTTGATACAATGAAGCATAGTCTTCATCAGCACCCATAATCGACATTAAAATACCTTGATCAGGACTCACCTCCTTTCTTCGAAAACCACTGATTATTCCGGACATCTCCACAGAAGGTACCGTGGAAGAAATGGCCACCTGGTTGATGCCCGAATAGACGCTCAATGCATTTTTAAACTCTGTGGTTTTGGATTGAAATGTCGAATCAGTAACTGATGGTCCTTTTAATGCAAGTTTCTGGTGCGATTCAAATCCTAGATTTTGGGAACGCATAAAATCTAATTGTCGATGGATCATAAGTGTCACTGCAATCAGAATGATAGATATGCAGAATTGGAAAACCGTGAGTGATTTTCGAAGGCTGATACCTGTAGTTTCCATGACAAGCTTCCCCTTCAACACCTTTACAGGCTTAAAACCAGACAGGACAAAGGCCGGGTACAATCCCGACACAATTACACCTACTAAGAATAAGCCACCAATAGCCAGAAAGTGCTCTCCAAAAAATGTGGACAATCCACTTAAATCACTTCCTACCAAATTAGTAAAAGAAGGAAGAATTAGTTGGCATAGAACCACTGCCAGAGCGAGAGAAAGTAAATTCAATACAACTGATTGAAATAAAAATTGGAATATCAGCTGATAGCGTGAGGCCCCTGACACTTTTCTGATTCCTACTTCCTTTGACCTGTCTGCGGCCTGAGCTGTACTTAAATTAACATAATTTACCCAGGCAATACCCAATACTAAAAAAGCAATAAATAATAGGGTGTACAGTATCTTCCCATTTCCCGTCTCGGCCATCTCCCAATCAAGATTAGAATATAGCGCGATTTCATCTATAGGTTGTAGAAATTGATTCCATTTAGTCTGATCATCAGATATGTGAGGATTTAAAACATCTGGAAATTTAGACTCAACTTCCTTGTAATTAAGGTCTTTACCAATTTTCACATAGGAGTAGAAATTGGACCAATTCCATATACCATTATCATTTCTATACCGGTTGTCCAGCAGCTTCTCATTATTTAAAATAAAATCAAATTGAAAATGCGAATTATCGGGACTCTCAATCATTCCAACAATAGTGTAGCGATCATTT
Source organism: Saprospiraceae bacterium (assembly GCA_050298535.1). Classification (GTDB taxonomy): domain Bacteria; phylum Bacteroidota; class Bacteroidia; order Chitinophagales; family Saprospiraceae; genus JABDMH01. The sequence continues at coordinate 18,333 of JBNKUI010000029.1, read as the reverse complement.
CCATCGATGACCATCTCTTGACCCAGAGGATCTTCACTGCCAAAATACCTGAGCGCTGCCTCCGAGGTGATCAACATATCTTGTGGTTGTTTTAATACCGACTCCGGATCCCCATCCAACAACTGATACCCAAAAAATTCCAGAAAATTAGGATCAACATGATAGATCTGGGTTTCTCTATGCTGAACATCTCCACTTCGCATGACACCACTCCCACTGTGCAATGTGCAGAAGGACTCCACATCCGGCAGCTCTTCGCTTAATGTTTGAGGTACACCATAATAGTTAGTTGCCGATCGATCCTGAGAGCTACCCTGGGTCTCTATGAGAGCTACCCGGAATATTCGATCCTTATCCATATGAAAATCATCGAAACTGAGGCCATGCTGGACATACAAGACGATGAGAAGGCAAGAAACCATTCCTATACTGAGTCCCAATATATTTATGGATGAACTGACTCGATTTCTTAGAAGGTTGCGGAACGTAGTTTTTAGATAATTTATCAGCATGATGTTGAGATTTCGCTATTTACTATTGTATGAACGTACCATCCACATGCCAATTGACGTAAAATGTTGATTATCATAATAATATGCAAAATGACAAAATATATTTCTGTCCGTTAACGGTCACAAGAGTGTTCGATATCGGGCATATAAGTATTCTATCAGATCTAATGGCATCATGAAAGTGGTCTCATTTATTGGTCATTGAGTCTACTCAGTTACAATCTACCCGATGATAAATCATCTATTACTTCAGATTTATTTGGAATGATCTTTCTGCAATAAATCGGTCCTGTAGAAATAATAGATAAAAATAATGATGACTGAAAAATAAAGCATAAATAGCCAGAAAGTATGCATGCTTCCGGTAAACTCGGGCAACAGATACAAGTAATTAAAAGCGGCATTGGCACTGAAATGTGCCAGTATGGATGTGAGCACACTTCTACTGTAAAAATAGATCCAACTAATATACAGCGTTCCTAAAATGACCCATGATAGAAATACAATAAAATTCATTTCTAAAGGAACACCTGCTCCAATAAGGTAAGCCGGAAGATGCCATACCCCCCAAATAAGCCCAAGTATTATACTCGAATGAAGAACACTGTACTTTTCTAATAATCGTGGAAGCAAAAATCCTCTCCATCCATATTCTTCCCCAAGAGCAATAAACGCGATTACAATAATCTGAGGCAATAGATCCGTACTCCTTAATTTAAACTGGGAAACATCAAAGTACAATGCAGAAAGTACCGCTAGTGAAGCAACACAAGGAATCCCCATAAATGCAAATAGAAACCACTTTGGAGCTGCTTTTTTTACTGTTTGTTTGATGAATAGGTTGATAACACCTTTCTTCCTATCGGCTATTGCCGTCATTATTAGTGCAACGCAGGAAGGAACCAACACCGACAATATGGACAGATTCTTATTGTCCAACCTGTGGGCAACATAACAGATTAAACCACTCAACGTTATCACTGTAATGGAGAATACAATAATCTCTTTTGTTCTTTTCGAATTCATAATTTTTGAATTAATTATAAATATCGTTGAGAAGCTAGATCATATTCATGACACCTTGGATGGTTCTCAGTCAACTAGTACAGAATCTGACATAAACTTCCTGAAAGCCTGATTTAACAACGCATCATTACTTCTTAGACAGTCAGAAGTGATGCCAAAACGACAAACCACTGTAAATCAATATCTAAATTGATTTATCCGTAGTAAAAACATGTTCGCGAGCGTTCATATCATGTACGATATCGTACATAGGTTTAGTTCGATAAAGGCATTTGGGTCTTGGTCATATATAGTGGGTTTCGTGAATATGAAGTAAATTCATGGCGTATGTTACCCATGATGTAAATGCTAGATTGGTTTAATATAGGGTTAGCTAAAGAATTGTATTACTCCAGATGCCTCCGGCAGCCAACTTTTTGCAGAAAAAGTTGGGCAAAACTGCCTGCTGTCAGCCTTGGTCGGTCACACTATATGCTTTTCCGCTATGCTCTATAAACTCGCGCATCTTACTCCCCTGCAAGTAATGCTCAGAGGTTGGTTCCTGCAGGTTCTCCGCTCTACTTTTAGTTTGGCTCATACAGTATAGAGCATGGCCGCTTCAAAACATATGTGTGACGCTCGCCCAATCCTGAAGGCAGGAATCTATCCCACCCATAAAAGCCAGCCAAAATTTTATAAAACCCTATCCCTAATTCCTTAAACCCACTAAATTTGGCTAAGAGCCAGGCATTTCGATGTATCCATAACAACCCCTATCATTTTCGTTCTATTTGCCAGGCAGCAAAAAACCAAAACTCAAATGTTAGTGCTCAAATCCGTTATTATCCCATTCGTTTGCCTGGTCTTCTATATCTGTTGGCATTATTGTGTCTCTTGAGCAGAGGAGGATACAATCCGAGCACTTCACGAAATATCTTGTACTGCACTTTTTGAGTATCATTTGGTACCAATCTTATCATTGAACTAGGAGTATACCCCTCATACTACTACAATTCGGGATTAGACACCTGGCTGTCCGTTTGCAAATATTTCACCAGACCCAGTACTTCCGCATCACTTAATGTGCTGAGCAATCCCGCTGGCATCATAGATACCGGTGTCACTTCCCGAGTTTGAATATCTGCCTTATTGATGACGACCGGATCCTGCCCTACAATTTTAAGGGTCACCTGATTGTCAGTTTCGCCCGAAATATTACCACTGTAGGTTCGACCATCTCGAGTAGTTATCACCACCATCAAGTAGTCATCTTGTATTTCACTGGTGGGTTCGAGAATATTAAATAATAAATATTCAATATCCTGTCGATTAGAACCTGTGATATCGGGACCAATATCTCCGCCAGCATCATACATCTTATGGCAGGGAGCACAAGTTCTGTCAAAGAGATGTCGTCCAGCCTGCACATTGGCAGCTGCTATTTTGTCGTCGGTCAAGAGATCACGGTATTTTGCATAAGATGCCTGCAGATCGCCGGTTGCTTCATCAATGGGACCCCATATCTCCACAAAACCACTACCCACTACTCTTCGCAATTGACGAGCCACATAGGCTGGAATATCGCGTTTGGCAATGTGTTCACTTTTTAGAGCCTGTGCAAGTTGCCAACCGTATCCCGGGCGTGAAGACATCGTATGTATAACCGCTGACTTTTCAGATGCATTCCATGCATCATATCCATTGAGCATTAATTTACCCAGAGACTCATCATCATATTGAGCTGCGGCCTGTATAGCATGAATACGTAGATTCGAATTATCGAGAAGCGATGGTAATTCAGATAACAACTCTTCGCTTCCTTGATTCGCCAGCCCTTTTATCGCATTTATCTTGTCTACCGTTTTACCACTTGCTTGTTTTAGCAACGCGATAAATTCTTTGGCTGCCGTCTGATCTCCAAAATGCTGTCCGATTTCCAATGCCATCTGACGAATATCCCCATTCGATCCAGACAGGACCGTTGAAAGTCCTTCCCATCCTGGCGGCGCCTCCGGCATATTGTTCCTGAGCACACCATCTCGCAACCCTTTCACCAATGCAGCCTGATTATTTCCTTTCTTCTGAGCAGCCGCAAATAGGGCTTCAAAGTCTTCTGCATCCGCTAAACGACGGGCTATATATTCAGATAGTATCGGGATCTTGCTGGAGTGCGCAATATTCAGCGCTTGCTCTGGATGACCTACTACCCGTGACTCCAGGCCAAACCATATCATCTTTGGGAGATTATGGTCGTCGATATCTTCTTCATGACCTGACAAACCTTCTACCATCTGCAAGGCCGTTTCATCTGGCACTCGCTGTAATGCAGAGGCTAAATAGAGTCTTACCACGGCCGAAGTTTCTTCAGCAGACATGGTCACAAACCTGGCAAGTATGGAAGCTTCGGGAGTTCCCTCTTCACAGAGCAATTGTACTGCCCACGATCGCATGTGAGGATCATCATCATCCAATAGATCTGTAAGCAGTTTTTGATCAGCGGCATTCACCACATGGAGACTCCAGAGTGCACGTAGTCTGATATCTTCATCACCTTCTTTCACCATGGTTTGAAGACTGGACAATGCCATTCCGTCAATTGTCCCTGATTGAGCTCTCTCCTGCAACTGTAACCGGGCTCTTCGAGCATGCCAGCTACTTTTTACCTGCTGAAGATCCACCAGTTCCTGATCGGACAAGCTGGCAATATCTTCATATCGCCTTGGCCAGTTCTCCGCCAGTGAATTTTCGGGAGTAATTCTAAATATCCTACCCGTCTCTTTGTTTACGACTTCCTTTCCGCAGATATCTGCATCATGCCAGTCCAGCACATAGAGATTACCGTCCGGTCCCAGCTCCATACTGAAACCTACCCACTGGGCATTATTGGCCTCCATAAAATTGTCACCATGACTCGCTACAAATCCAGAACCCGAGGGCGTCAACACATCAGTTAAGACTGCATGTTCATGTATGTTTGCCATAAACAACTTACCATGTTCCTCCTCAGGATATGCATCAGAAAGATATATGCGGGCTCCTCCATGAGCGGATCGATGACTATGATCTACGATCGTTTTTATGTCGTCATATAAATATGGATTGAAGTGACTCCCACCCTGTCGATGATAGTAGCCGCCGGGTATGATATGCCAGAGATGAGGGATCACACAGGCACTTATGAAAAGCTGTCCTTTCGCATCAAAATCAATACCCCATGGATTACTAAATCCATGAGCCACCACTTCGAAAATGTCCTTTGTAGGATGGTATCTCCAAACACCACCGTTGATATCTTCCCCTTCCTCGGTATCCAGGAGATCCTCAGGGAATGGATCATTATGCTTAAATAGGCGTGCTTCAGCATCCGGTTTTCGCACTTTGGACGAAGTGGCAAATCCCTGACATCCATACAGCCATCCATCCGGCCCCCAATGAAAGCTATTGAGTGTTTCATGACGATCACGGATGCCCCAGCCCGTCAATCGGATCTCAATATCGTCCATATCCGCCCTATCGTCCTGATCAGCATCCGGTATAAACAATAGATGAGGAGGTGCACCTACAAAGACTCCATCAAATCCCACCGCCAGCGCTGCGGGGAAAGGAATGCCCTCTGCAAATACCTTTTTTGTGTCAGCCTGCCCGTCGTGATCCGTATCTTCCAATATGAGGATGCGACTGTCACCTGAGTTAGCAAAACCATGGCCTCTTGATTCGTAATCTCTGTTTTCTGCAATCCACAGACGCCCCTTATCATCCCAGCAAAATGCCATAGGTTGTGTCATCATGGGTTCTGAAGCCCACACATTCACCTCAAAACCCTCTTTAATCGTCATAGCATCCACAGCCTCTTCAGGTGTCAAAAACTTTGCATTGTATCCTTCATTTTGTGCAATTCCCCAGAGTGAAGCCGTCGAATACATGCCACTTGCACCACTATAGGATTCCCAGGCATCGGTGATTTGCAGATCTGTTAATGCCTCTGTATACACCAGGAAACCATATTGCATGACTTTCGTTGCTCCCTTTTCAATAGTCCAATCACCCAGCCTAGCCCTGGCGGGTCCTACACCCAGTTCTCCATCCACGCGCCAAGGAGTCGGATACCCATCATTATCGGGATGATCAAACATGGCTATATGCGCCATATCTTCACGCCCCTGTACTTGCATACCCACGTCCACCCACATGGCCCGTTGACCTTCCGCCTTTGCATTTTCCTGTCTTGCGGCATTCACTACACGACCATTAATGCCTTCCTTCCAGGGCATGCGAAGAAATAAACCACCGTAGTCATATTCTCCTATCGTAATATCTACCAAGGCCTCACCAATCCATTCCAGACTTAGCTTATATTGTCCATCCACAAATTCCATTTCCCAGTTCTGTGTTTCCCGTAGAACCGGGTCTCCTGATTCTCCCAGCATATGATAGACGGTCTGCCATTCGACGGTCTCTCCTTCTCCAGTTAACACCTTTGATGACACCTTCTGCCAATGTGTTTCTCCCGGATTGTGGAAGTAGTCACGACCATTCACGCGGGTAAATCCCCAGTACAAACCAGTCTGATGCTTGTGATGTCCAGGACTATATTCCGTCAGTACACCATTCCCATCCGGAGAAACAATAGGATGTAAATAGGGTCTAAAAGCAGACCTGACCACCTGAACTAATAGGGGATCCTGGAACCCTGATCTATGTACCTCTATGGATTCATTTTCCTCATCTATAGCGACTGCGAGCGCCACTGGACCCTCTGTATCTACATCGGTGGTATCCGCCCCTCCAGATGGGCCACCACAACCTACCAGCACCATCAATCCTAGAGAAAAGAGGACAACGGAAGACAAAACAAACTTCATATAACCAAGATTTGCTCTGAAATTAGCAAAAATGACAGGGTCCTGTATGCTGATCTAAATATGTGCATCAAAAAATGTTCCTCGATCGAGGCAGGACATTTCCAGGTGGTAAATACACGTGTAGGAAACAATCTAACAATGCGTCAATTGCTTTTCAGTATGATTCTATCCACATATTGCCTTACGACCGCACCAACCGCAGCAAAATCTCAAACTGCTACCATCACTATCAACGATTACATGCTGACAGACAAAGATCTGCAACAGATACAAACCCTCTACGGAGTGACCCCTATCGGAGGTACATACTGGTATGATCAGTATTCAGGAGCTTATGGAGTAAAGGGTGGTCCGGCAGTAGGGGTCATGTATCCTGGACATGCATTTGGGACACTCTCGTCTGATGCTTCAAATGGCAATTCAGGTGTTTTTGTAAATAATCGACAACTTCAAAAGCAAGAAGCCCTGGCGGTGGCCCGTCTCTTTGGCTATGCGAGTTACGTGCCCGGATATTATTGGTTGGCGGCCAACGGAGACATTGGCATGATTGGAAATCCCTTACCCATTGGAAATATATACCGTGCTATAGCGAGATCCCACGCATACAATCAGAGTTCAGGCGATAACTTTTGGTCTCGAGGGTTGTACAGCGGCGGAAATTATTATACGGGAGCCAATGGACAACCCAGTCAGGGTTATGTGAGTGTACCAGGATATGGGCCTGTGAGTCATGGTATGAATTAGACGATATAGCAGTTTTAGCAATTTTACTTATCTATTAAATCAGATAGCCTCGTCTATTCCAGACTCCATTCTGTCTAGAAAAGTCATCCATTTAGACCCAAATCGAAATTACCTCGTCTTATAGTCAGAAGATGCTCAGATAGCTTTCCTCATATCCGTGAAAAAGACTCTTTAAGGAATATTATATTTTAATCATTCATAAAAGAGTTACCTGGTATGAACAGAAGATTATTTGCGAAGCAGCTCCTGGCTGCCTCTCCATTCGTCATCGCACCAACCGCTATTTTCAAAATTCCAAAAAAGCTTAACATCCTGATATTGGGTGGCACCAATTTTCTAGGCCCGGCAATCGTCAATGCTGCACTGGACAAGGGACATAACGTAGATCTCTTTAATAGAGGCATTACCAATCCTGACATTTTTCCACAATTAAAGCATTTCAAAGGCGACCGCTCCATGGGAGTCGAGGGATACAAAGCCTTAGATAATCGTTATTGGCATGTGATCATTGATACCTGGTCAGGAAATAGCGACTATGTGGAAGATGCTGCCAAATATCTGCAGGGAGCTACCGGTCACTACCAGTATATTTCTTCCATTTCGGTCTACAAGAACTTTCATGAGAAAAACATGAATGAGTCGGCAGAGACCGTACCGCTGGATCTGGCGAAAGACAAGTGGGAATATCCGGAAGATAAATATCAGTCAGAATTATTCACACAACAATATTTCCCCAAGGATCATACTATATTTCGGCCAGGTCCTATTAAAGGATGGAGGGACACATCCAATGACCTTGCCTATTGGTTAATCAAAGTGATGCGAGGTGAAAAAATCCTGGGCCCTGGTAATGGTACAGATCCTTTGCAATTTATTGATGTCAAGGATGTCGCTGATTATATCGTCCATTGTGCCGAGCGAAATATCAAGGGAGTTTACAATACTTCTGGTCCATTAAAAAATGAGGCGCTCACCTGGAATGAGCTGCTTGAGACGGCACAAAAGAAATTAAACAAGGATGCAGAAATTATGTGGAATAGCACAGATTTTCTAAAGAAACACGAAGTAAGACCGTTTGACGACTTACCACTATGGTTGCCCAAGGATACGGATCCAGGATTTATGTCTATATCTAGTAAGAAAGCTATAGACACCGGACTCTCTTATCGACCGATCGACAGAACTATAAAAGACATTGTCAAGTGGTTCCAAATCAAATATGGGGAGGACTTCGAATTTGGAAAAGGTACCGAGGAATCGCCGGGTCTTGCAAGACAAAAAGAGGAGGCATTACTGAAAATGCTCTCCTAGAAGAATGTTCGTTTTGTATAGTTAGAACAATTTTGGACTGGGGCTGCCAAAAAGGTGGTGGTCCCTTTTTATTTTTTGACAAAAGTAAGAAATAGATTCCTCTGTTGATTTGTTTTTTTGTGCCTGTACATTGTATCGAATATTAGGAGATTTCTCCTCGTTTCCTCCCGTTGGCTAATATAATGACTCGAGGTTGCATGATGATGGAGGACCAGTACTCCAAATTACCTCCTGCAGAATGGAGTGCTATACTACAGTTGGATGCCAACCGTGCCCTGTCTGATAAGGTTACCTTTTGAGACAAAAGTGAGAGATCAATTGACATTTGATATGTTTGAGTGCTATGCTGGTGCTTATCATACCAGATCACTATTGAAAGTAGAATTGAACTTATCTTTCAATGATACAGAAAATGTCCAAAACTCGTTCGGAGGTAGTTAAAGTAACAAGAATACATACCCTTTTTCTTAAAGCCTACGATTTCCTCAGAAAGCGCGAAAACTTTACAATGTTCAGTTTTATTTATTAGGAGGGCCTAAATAACCTACCGGAAGCCGCCAATTTTCAACTTTCTCTGGTCTGTAGTCTTATGCTCTGAATTGGTCCAAGCTAGGACTTTGATCTGCCAAATAAAATAGCAATTACAATAAATCCAACACCGGTCAAGCCGGGAGGCAGGACATCCAATCGAAAGGACAGGTAGATCATTACTACGGCAATAGCTAGCAGCAAAATCAGCAGCAGATTTTTCATATCCAGGATTTTTAATTGTCTTATTGAGGATTCGAGGAAGCCATGCCCCAAATCTTTATACACTCCAGAAGATAATCATTTTTCATAATTGGATGAAGTAACCAGTCTCAGCCATGGTCTGTTTCTTCTACCAATTCTGTTAAAACTGGTTGCGGACTATTTGCATTTTAGATTTTTCTAAGCCGAATAACAATGAAATTAAAAGACAGCCCAGGGAGAACTGAATTTATTCCGTCTTCCTGTCCTGCATCGGATTTTCAACTTTTTCGACCAGTTCCCAGAATCGAGGATCTTCATGCAATGGCCTTTGATTGGGGATATATCTGAGCCAGGGCAAGCTAGGATGCCGCTCCTGATAATACTTTTCAAGCAGATAAAATGATGAATCTCTTTTTCCCAACATTTCATAAAGTGGGACCAGGACAAATGTTCCGAGATCATCTGAAATGATAGAATCCATGGATTTCCGTGCTTCGTGGTTACGGCCCCTAAACATTTGGGACACGGCTTTGGCAATCTGTCCTGTGGAATCCTGAGCCGCCCTGTCCATCCATTTTATTGCCTCTTGAGTTTTCCCGTTGAGGTAATTCATCTCTCCTAAAATAAAGTAGGCGTTTCGTTGATCGGGCATCATTGCTATGGATTCCTTTAAATAGTGGTCAGCACAATCCAGGTCATTATATAAATAGCATATCCATCCATGCCAAAGGACCCACAGTGAATTTTCAGGGTCCACCCGCTTTGCCTGCTCGATGGAAGTCATTGATTTCTCCTTGTCGTCATGCAATATCCAATACCAGGCCAGGTGGGCATGAGAGCGGGCATCCCCTGGGTTTAATTCTACTGCACGGAGTAATGATTCCCTTGCGACATTGTATTCCCAGTCTGTATATAACTTCTTTAGCCCAAGATGGAAGTAGTCCTCCGCCGTCATTTCCTCACTGGGAATTTCCCTGGTCTCAGCAGAAGCGGTTTTCGGATTTTCTCTGCAACCAGAAATGCACAGTATGGCCAGGACAATACGTAAACAAACCGACTTTTTCATACGCGAAGTGTTCTCTACATAAAATACAACTTACGATCGTAACTTGGTAAAATTGGCTAAAGTCCCGTTACTTGAAACTTGTGGAGGAAAATTTCCTTTGTATAGATGACCATGGATCTATTCTTAAGAATTAGATTCCTCTGGTGATTTGTATTTTTGTGCGAGCATATGTAACGAATACTATGAGAATTCTCCTAGCTTCCCTCATCTTGGCTACTATAATGATTACTGGTTGCCTGGTCATGGAGGGTCAGTACTCCAAACTTCCCCCCGGAGAATGGCGTGCCATACTACAGTTGGATGCCAATCGTGCCCTGTCTGACAAAGTCACATTTGAGACAAGAGTGAGAGATCAATTGACATTTGAGGAAGTGACGGAAGGTGAGCTGCCAGTAAATTTTGAAGTGATCTATGATACTCCGGAAGAACTGCACATCAACTTCAAAAACGGAGACAAGATTACCCGGATTGATGACATTACTTACAAGCATGATCGAGCTACGAACAAGGATACGGTGATTGCCCGCTTTCCTAACCAATCGTACCTCAAGGTTTTGTTTGAGGACAACATTCTTGAAGGAAAATGGTATCCTGAGTCCCCCTTGGTCCCGCCTATTAATTTTGTAGCAAGGCATAGTCGTACACATCGATTTACTCAGCTTAAGAAGCCACCCGCTACAAATCTTACTGGAAACTGGGATCTAATCTCAGGTCTGGAAATGGATAGCACGACCAAAAGTGCCCTGGTATTTCAACAAGATGACAATCGACTCATCGCTTCCTGGATAAAGGAAGGAGGGGTTTTGGATCAAATTGAGGGCACCATACAGGATGAGAAAATCTACCTTTCATTCTTTGATGGTAACCAAATCTTCCTTCTAGAAGCCAGACTCACTGCAGATGATAGTTTTGGAGGTCTCTTGAGATTTGGTATGGGAGAGATCACTAGCTTTGAAGCAAAGCGGACAGGTAACGTTGAACTCTAGAGGCCTGAAAGTCTCCGATTTTTCCTGCACCCTCATTTAATTTGAATTATATTTATAAGTGTTCCGATAAAGCTAAACTTCTGCAATTCCTTTACATGCAAAGATTCCAGCTATTATTCATCGCACTATTTCTCTTGGTGAATACACAGGCTCAGGAAGCCAACTATGATGAAAATCTCGTCCCCGATTTCATCTTAACACCGCTTTTTCAAGTTGGAAACGAGAAACCTACCATTGAATACTGGGAATCTGAACGGAGACCCCAGCTACTGGAGATGTTGGAAAGTGAAATGTTTGGAACCGGTCCTGAGCATCTTAAGACATCCTTCATTTTGAATAAAGTGGAACGCGTCCTGGATGGAAAAGCCATTCGGAAGGAAGTGACGCTTCAGATATCAAATGGCGGAAAAACACATGACATTGGATTGTTGATATATCTCCCTTCCGGCAAGGCCTCAGCTCCCCTATTTCTGGGTCTAAATTTTTATGGAAACCATACAATCCATGCAGACCCGGGCATCTCCATACATCATAGCTGGGTGGCAAATAATGATGAATTTGGAATCCATGCTAACCGAGCCACTGAGAAAAGTCGTGGGGTTCGGGTTCATCGCTGGCCGGTAGAATTGATTTTAGAAAACGGATATGGCCTCGCCACCATTTACTACGGCGATATTGATCCAGACTTTGATGATGGATTCGAAAATGGTGTACATGCATTAGTCGATAAAGAGGACAAGGAAAATACAACTTCCATCGCCACCTGGGCCTGGGGGATGTCCCGTGCCCTGGATTATTTTGAGCAGGATCCCAGCATTGATGGGGAAAAAGTGATTGCCATGGGTCATTCTCGGCTGGGAAAGGCCGCACTGTGGGCGGGAGCTCATGACCCACGATTTGCCATGGTGATTTCTAACGATTCTGGATGTGGAGGCGCCGCACTATCTCGTCGAAGATTTGGTGAAACCGTAGCGACAATCAATGCAGCCTTCCCACATTGGTTTTCTCCCCATTTTAAAAAATATAATGATAAAGAGGATGAGCTGCCCTTTGATCAACATACTCTGGCAGCTATGATAGCTCCCAGGCCACTCTACATTGCCAGTGCCGAAGAAGATCAATGGGCAGATCCCAAAGGTGAATTTCTATCGGGATACTATGCCTCTGAGGTGTATAAACTGTACGATCTCGTAGGTATGAGCACTGACGGGCAACCAGCAGTGAATACGCCCACGATGGAAGGCAAAATTGGATATCATGTGCGTACAGGAGGACACGACCTCACAAAATACGACTGGGAACAGTTTATCGCCTTCGCTGATAGGCATCTCAAGGAGTAGTCTCTTCCCGACGCATCCATGGCAACTGTTGTTGGCGGGAGCCTCTACATCCAGGAACCGAGTATAACACAGAAATTTCAATATCTGTGCAAAGATGAAATTTGGCGAGCCATTGAAGTATTGGGAGCCAGCAGCAAGTTTGAATGGTCTTGAGAGAATAGAGACAAGTCAGCAGCATCAGACCTATTCTAACATGGCATTCCTAGGGATGAATCTTCCGCCGCAAAGCCTTTTTTCGGCTTTTATGGATGCGGTCTTCACGACGCTTTTGTTTCTTTTTGGCATTGATACTCGTGGGTATTCGTTTCTTTTCTTTCACCAGAGCCTCCTGGATGATACGCTTCAGCCGTTCGAGGGCCAACTGCCTATTTCTATTTTGACTGCGGGTTGAACTGTCCTGGATTATCAGCTCGCCATCTTGCGTAAGTCTATGAGCCAGCTTCTTCAATAATCGAAGTTTGATTTCTTCGGATAAACTGGCTTCGCGAAGATTATAACGTAATTCTATCGCTGTAGAAACCTTATTGACGTGCTGCCCTCCCGGACCCCCAGATCGGATCGCCTTGATAGCTATTTCGCTCAGTGGAATACTGAGTTTTCGATTGATATATAGTACATTATCGGACACTATGCTTCTTCATTCTTTTGTATTTCATCCTCCAGAGCCGAGAAGAATTGTTTGGATAACATGGCTACTACCCCGCTGATTACACGTTGACCTGTGGAGGCCAGCAGACCACTCATTCTTACATCACCATCGAAACTGAGGTTCGTACCTGGCCCCTCTTCCGAAGGTTTAAGTGTCATCAGCATTTCTGCCTTAGCATTACCAATCTTACTCTTCTGATCAATACCCAACACAAAGCTTTCATTCAGTTGCTTATCCTTCACCTCTACGAGGCCACTAAACTTACCTTTGACCGGCCCCAACTTAACTTCTGCGATTGCATCATAGGTATCAGGGGCTGTTTCTTCCAACCGATCAACTCCGGGAGTGATTCTTGCCAGCACCTCCGCGTCCATAAGTAAGTTCCAAATCTGATCCGGCGTGGCCTGAAAATCATGTGTTCCTTTAAGTTTCATATGTCCCTGCTGTTTGTATACTAGAAAATCTTTAGCTCCAAAATAGGAAAGAATAAATAATCGAAGCTCCTCCACTGAGTCTCAAGAGGATCAAATAAATCACCTATCTAGACAGTAAAAAGGGAGCCGCTACCACCACGACTCCCCTGAGCTATCCTACAAGTGTGTTTTTAAACAAACCTAACCTGGTCATTAAATCGCCACCTTGTAGCCTACACCAAAACCAAAACCATGATTCTTTATATTAAGGTCAACCAAAGGCACTCTAAAAGAGTCAGACAGCGATTGACTGTATCTTGCATCGATGAATATATTACCTACACCCGCTTCAAATTCTACACCTGCGCCTACCACCGTACCAAATTCAAATCGGCGATGATTCAAGCCATCCAGGTTGATTGGAGTGTTGGTCAGATTCCAGTCCACCAGGAAATTGGCTCGGGTCTTAATATTACCATTCATGGCATATCCAAACTGTGGTCCAGCCGCTACATAGGCCTTGACGGGTCCGTTCCCAAAGGCATACTTTGCCATGATCGGCATATCGATATATCGCAGACGGGTGTCGACACGCACTCCCAAGGGTAAATCAAGGTTAAATACGTTGATATCCATCCCTTCGCGCATCCTGAATCCTTTCTCGCGGTAGTTTACTTCTCCCTGGAGGCTAAATTGATCATTGATCTTGTACTCAGAAACTATCCCTGCTTCTATACCTGGCAGGTATTCAAAATCAGGCATTACGGCATCTATAATCGTTGGAGTGCTGATATTGCCCATGGTGCCACCTACACGCACACCGGTATAAAACTGAGCAATTGCAAACTGAGTAGCCATAGCTACCATCATCGTCATAATAATTAATCTCTTTTTCATGGCTTTTGATTTTTTAATGATCAAATACACCCTAGAGACTTCATAGAAATGTTAAGGGATCTTAGCAGGATGTTAAAACTAAAAGAAAGGACTATCCGATTTTCCTCACTGATTAAAAGACTTCAGATCGTATTACAGTAGTTGCGTGCTATAGCCTTGACAAATAGCCTTCTTACATCAACTTATTTACAACTAGTTGCCACCGACTAGAGGAAAATGCTTTTGGCGATACAACATTTTAGCCTGGTAAATACATCTTCTTATTCAAGTATCGAACAAACACAATACTGTAATAAAATTCTTCGAAACATCCATTATGAATAGGCCTTTGAGTTTGTCCAAGTACTGTTACTATTCGGTGTTACTATCATCTATATTCCTATTTTCAGGCTGTACTAATTTAAAGACAGAAGAATGTTCACCTTTCGAGAACCTATTTCCAGATTTCATAAACGAATTAATTGCAGCCATATTTATCACCACTGAAAGCACTCTAGTTATAAAAGAACCAGTTCAAATAAATTACATTTTTGAAAAAATATTTCAAGAATTCATTGCCGGTGAGTGCACAGAACTTTCTTGCAATGAATTAACTTCCACGCTCAAGAATGTAAAAGTAGTCCCGGGCTCAGAAATAAATCCTGAGGTATTTAGTAGATATACCATTATCGAACTTATCCGCCCCTTCTACTGCCACAAAAACAAGAGCATTAAGATACTTTGCACCCTATACTGCGGCAATGATTGTGGCTCCGTTGATCTGTATGAGTTACGGATAGAGGAAAATAAGTGGAAAATAAGAGAAATAAAGGGTATGGCTGTCATGTAAACTGAAATGCAATTAAAGACATTGTCGAGGATTAAAGTATTTCAGGGAATACAGGCATGAAAGATTTCATTTTTTGAACACTTTGAACAATTCACAATTTTCATTACTGTGATCCAATCTCTAGCCGTATTAGGATAGACATTAAAATCCAGCTCATAAATTCGCGGTAAAGGGCGGTATCTTCCAAATCATGGTTGCCCGGTGCAAAATGCACCGGTATTTCCAATCTCTCGACATCGGCTATTACCTCTGCCCAATCAGTTGCCGTTGGATTCCTGATCACCATATCCCCTAACAGGACTCCAAAGTTTAGATTATTAGTGGCAGCATATTGATCCATAGTACGTATGAAAGGAGGATGGAGACCCTCATTATTAAGACCTGAGAGACCTCCGGTGTGTCCCGCGATGAAAAACTAATAGGGCCGTTGGGCGCACAAAGTCAGCGACAGACCAACAAATAAAAAAAGCAATCTAAGTCCCTTAATATGCATAAATCGATGTCTTAGAGTGTCACCAACATAAAAAATCCTATGCACATTTAAATACCTTAGCAGACCTCAAGGTCCCTTCCACTGATATTACTTAGCATCCAGAATCCAATCGTCCACGGCTTCCTCAAGGACGGGATAGCGCTTGTGCAACCAAGTGTAAAAATTACCGGCGCTCGAAAAAGTCTTTCCCTCAACCTCCACCTCAACACCATTTTTTAGCAGGATGACATATTGCCGTAAGTCGCCAGCAACACTGTCCCACTCCTGACTTTCATACGACTGATCCATATCATTGAGATCTTTGGACCCTACTACATGTCGATCAACAGGTATTTTTATATCCACAATTCCCGAATTAAGCGCCGTCTCCAATTTGTCTCTTTCTGTGGAAATTTGCTTTTTAAAAGCTTCTTCCAGAAAAAACCAGGATTTCTTCCAGCCATGTTGGCTCATCCATTGCTTCAATCCGGCTCGGTCCCGAAACTTTATCACTGCTACACCCTTCTCCATCGCAGGACCCAACCTGGAGAAATCTTCAATGCTGGCTTTTCGTAAAGCCCAATTAGGGAATGCCATAGATCTCTATTTAAATGGAGAAGATATAAAATTGTAGGTTGCCTCAGCGATTTCTTATACATAGGACTGAAAGCCCTTAAAGATCATTAGATAAATAGTGAAAAGATGATTAAACTGATGATACAGCAAAGGTACTTCCATGGTTTGCAGAAAAATGAGTGCACCCATAATGAATCTACAATAGGTCCTCAAAAATTGCTAGAAAAAGAACTAGAATTGATCTGAACTACGAACAAAGCCGCTCATTTTTCACTAAAATTGAGTATGCGTGCAGAGGAACACTATGACATTGTCTTGATCGGAGCGGGTATCATGAGTGCTACATTGGGCACCCTGCTCATGGAGCTCGATCCCACCTTGAAAATTGCCTTATTCGAACGACTGGATGCTGTTGGTGCCGAGAGCTCGGATGCCTGGAATAATGCAGGTACCGGCCATGCCGCCTATTGCGAACTCAATTACACACCAATAAACGATAATGGTGATCTAGATGTCTCGAAGGCTCTTCGAATCACCGAATCTTTTGAAATATCCAAACAGTTTTGGTCCTATCTACGAACCAATGGACTCCTGCACAAAAGCAATGCTTTCATCAATGATATTCCGCACATGTCATTTGTGATGGGTCAGGATCAAGTGGCATTCCTAAAAAAACGATTTGATGCTATGTCACAGTATCCTGTCTTTGCAGATATGCTATTTACACAAGACCATGGTGCACTGCAAGACTGGATACCCCTGATGATGGCCGGTCGCAGCCAAAGTGAAAATCTGGCTGCTACTCGTATGGAGATTGGCACTGATGTCAATTTTGGTGCTCTTACAAGGGGCATGGTATATCATCTCCAGAACACAGAAGGAATTGATGTATTTCTGGGTCATGAAGTACGAGATCTTAAAGAACTAAAGGATAAAAACTGGCGAATCAAAGTCAAAGACATGGACCGCCAAGACCGCAAGTCTGTGACTGCTGATTTTGTATTCATAGGTGCGGGAGGAGGTGCTCTTTCGCTCCTGGAGGAATCGAATATTCCCGAAGGCCGCGGATATGGCGGATTTCCAGTGAGCGGACAATGGCTTCGTTGCAAAAATGAAGAAGTAATAAACCAGCATGGGGCCAAAGTATATGGAAAGGCCGCGGTAGGATCACCTCCCATGTCAGTGCCCCACCTGGACACGCGGATGATGGATGGTCAGCGATCATTACTTTTTGGGCCCTACGCCGGATTTTCTACCAAATTTTTAAAAAATGGTTCACTTCTCGATTTGCCGCTTTCACTGGAAGTGCACAACATCTGGCCCATGATTTCAGCAGGAGTAAAGAATCTCGATCTCACTAAATACCTGGTGAAACAAGTATTGCAATCTCCCAAAGATCGATTTGAAACTTTGCAGACCTATTATCCAAACGCCCAATTTGAGGATTGGGAATTGGAGATTGCAGGGCAGCGGGTTCAGATCATCAAAAAGGATGAACAGGGTCGCGGGGTACTCAAATTTGGAACCGAAATTGTCAAAAATAAATCCGGCAGTTTGGCGGCACTATTAGGTGCTTCCCCGGGTGCTTCTACTTCCGTGTCAATAATGATCAATGTGCTGGAACAGTGCTTTCCACAACAAATGAAATCAACAGCCTGGCGACATACCCTTAAAAAGATGATTCCTACCTATGGTCAATCACTGATTGATAATGCATCCTTACTGAAGAAAACACGGGACTACACCAGTGAAGTTCTGAAGCTCGAAGATTGAGGTTCAGTGTGCAGTCTTGCAGTAGGCAGGTACTGTCTTAAATGTCAAGTGAAAAACCTAACTTTATTTAGGAAAGAGGACTTCAGGTGCTTTGGTATACTGAAGTTCATCTCGTGTAGCCTGCATCGTCGGGCTACTTTGTTTATAACCTTTTCCAACATGACTC
>JBNKUI010000028.1:0-17124 GCA_050298535.1 Saprospiraceae bacterium | reverse complement strand
GACTCCTCCATCCGACTTAAAGTCGATCTTGGTGATCTCCCAGGATTTAGTCAATCCCAATGCCTGTGCAAATAATTCTTTCTCCATCACAACAAGATAAACTTATCTTGATAATCCACTATTTATGGAATAGAGCCTTTTGTTCTTAGATCGGATCGGTGTCTGGTGTGTCCATGCCTGAAAAGCTTGACTGAACTACTTAATCACAAGCGATAAATGTATGAATAGGATTAGCACCCATTTTAATCTCATTATGTTTTTTTTGGAATCCCTTCGCTTTAATCAGTAAAATGCCAAAGGCTATTTCGAAGGGGCAAGTTTGGTCTGAATCTGAAATTTGTCAGGTAACCGGAACCACGGCGTATGTTACTTTATTGAATCACATTCGGTGACATTTTGCTATGCTGGCAGCCTCTTCTTGATAAATTTCATTTGACCATTATGATTGCTCTCATGCTCGCAAACATGAAACCACTTGCAGTAATTATTGGTCGGTTTATTTTCGAAAAAAGGTACTGATTTCATAATCCAGTCATCATCCCTTTTTGCAAATTCCTCAATGGTGATCGCACGCACTTCCTCCAGTTTCGACATGTAATAGCTAATATCATGTCCCTTAATTTGTTCGCGTCCCTCTTTCCCGAGTCCCATCGGGATATCCCATTCTGCCTTGATGTCGTCGCTCCAGGTACCCCATTCCATCTCATCGAATGTATTGAGCTGATAATATCGCTCCGTTGCCGCCAGGTGAAGCAACATTGCGCCCATGGAATTGGATTCGTCATCAATCTGAAAATCTAATTCCTCCACTGTCAGATCTTTAACCGTATTTAAAACCCATACGCGCATCATAGTCATCATGGAGAGTAGACTTCCAACATGCGGAGAGAATCCATCCTGAGGACCTACCAGATAAAGACTGTCGTCTTGCGTATCGGATACTTTTATTTCTCTGTTGGAGAATAGTCCGGTCGTAATTCCGATTCCGAGCATTGCGGAATGTCTTACAAAGTGTCTTCGATCTACCATTTTATTTTTCATTTTATGTAGTTAGGTCTTTAAGAATACATTTATTCATCAATAGTACGTTTTTAGCTATTCGGTCAAGTAAGCGTGTCTCTGTTCCATAGTTGGTTGCTACTTTTAGCAAGCAATTTTCTGTCTTAATTCAGTTTACAATTTCAGAATTATTTCAACATGATGCATATTGCCGGATTGACTGTAATCACATGATGGGATGTGATTTAGTGCGGTCTAAAAAGCTCTAAAGATACTATTTAACGAAATAACAGGACATCGCTAATTTGTTGTTTGCTGACTGTGCTCCCATCAAAGAGTTGCTCCGCCCACTTTGTCTGAATCAAATATACACCAGGATTGGCAAGCTTTCCATCAAAATAACCGTCCCAGGATGCTCCACTGGATTCGGAAGAAAATAACAAATTGCCCCATCTGTCAAATACCTGGAGCTGTTGGAGTTGACTACTCGTGTATTTGCAAATAGAGTGCACCATGTATCGGTCATTGATACCATCCCCATTAGGACTAAATGCATTGGGTAGAAAATAAGAACAGTCGCAGTTGTCAGGTTCAACACGAATGGTGTCATACGTCGTACCACACTGATTAGTCACGGCAACCCAATATATTCCTGGCTGTGTAACTAGAAAGGTATCACTGGTGGTTCCATTGTTCCACAAAAGATCACTATTTGTATTGTCAGCAGTCAGAGTTAGCGTCTGAGCTCGATCACAGATCACTGTATCTTTTCCAATATTTGCTATAGATTTACTTGCGGATAGCACTCTGATTGAATCGGAAAGAAAACAGTTTTTCAGCCCAGTATTTAGTATATAAAGTCCAGTATCAATAACCATTAGATCTTGCTCCACGGACCCTGTTTTCCAATTATAGTAGTCTGCCTTTGAAGGTCCATGCAGCACGATTCCTGAAGATTCATCACAAAGGAATCTGATATTCTCCTCTTCTGATCTGAATTCTGTTCGGGTAATTCGAATCGTGTCTCGTACACTAAAGCAATCATTTTCCAACTGAACCCAATATGTTCCTGTATCTTTTATCGAATATATGGCGTTGGTATCTCCATCTTGCCATCTATACCTGGTGGCAGCAGGATGAGTTGCATCAAGTTCAAGATTAGATGGTTCATCATTGCACAAATTCCGATCAGGGCCTAGGACTTTTGCCACATCCTCCAGTTTTACAAGCTGGATGTCGTCAACAAACATAAATCCACGAAGATGTATACCAGGTTCAAAAAACATTCCTACCGTAATATACTCTTCACCCCCTTCTGCTACAAAGCAACCACTCACCTTATTCCATGTACACCACTCGAAGGGTGCTTGCGTGTGGTTTATTACCTGGGGCTTTACATCTATTTTATCTGTACCACTTACGTCTAGAGCACTGCTCGAAATAAAAGCGCCTACTGGATAAGTACTATTCATTTCATTAGGTAAAGCATCATCAAAAAAGAATTCAAGGTAATAGGTTTCGCCAGCTTGTAATGGTTCCAACAGCTTTGTGTGTAGATAGGTTACTGCAGTCACGTACTCATCTACCCTATAATTTATGGTCATATACCCTTTCCCATCTTTAGGATAATGAGTGCAACCTAGCTGCTGACTATATGCCAGACATTCATTAATATAATATCCTCGTTCACGTTCAAAAGTTTGCCAAGGCTCATAGAAATCTGAGCTAAATGCAGTTTGAGCATTTACGCCATCGCAAGACCTTTGCAATTCAAAACTAGGATTAGGAACTAAGTTTTGCCCATATAGGGTCACAGTGAAAACAACTTTAAGGACAAGAAATGAAATGAATCTAATCTTCACTACTCAGGGGGATGTTAAATTCAATATACGATTTTCTTCTCCCAAATGGAACCGTCATAATACTCTGAGTGGGTCTATCTAGAGTTGATATTTCACCTGGCAAATAAAAGTCTGAGGCTGAATCCTATTGTTTAATATCCGGCTGCCTGCCCATCTTTTCTCGACTCGGAAGCACCATAATATACTCCATCCTTCAACATGATGGCTTGATATCCACCAAATAGGCCCTTGGTCATGCCGATATCATGTCCGCGATCCAATAATACACTGATGGTCTCATACGGAAATCCTGACTCCAGATACGTATCCCCTACATCTTCCACTCTTCCATAGCGGGCATTGGTTCCATCATGGAAGATACGAGGAGCATCACCGGCCTCTTGTAGGTTCATCCCAAAGTCAATAAGGTTCATAATGATTTGCACGTGACCTTGGGGTTGCATATCGCCACCCATAAGTCCGAAGCTCATGTAGGGTTCGCCATCTTTAGTAATAAAGGCCGGTATGATCGTATGAAATGGCCGCTTGCCGGGTAGGTATTGGTTTATATGCCCTTCTTCCAGGGTAAAACCAGATCCGCGATTCTGAAGGGCAAATCCTAGACCTTCCGGCACTTCTTTGGATCCGAAAATATTAGAATTACTTTGTATCAATGAGATCATCATACCTGAATCATCAGCCACCGTCAAATAAATAGTGTGATCGCCCATACTCATACCTGGTTCATAGATGCCCGCTTTTTGTGCATTAATTTCTGCACTGCGATCTTTAGCGTATTCTTTTGAGAGTAGCTTCTCCAAAGGAATATCTCCGAAAGAGGGATCACCATAAAACCGTGTCATGTCCTCATACGCTAATTTTTTTGCCTCAAGGAAATGGTGCACATGTTCGGCACTCCCAAAATCCATACTGGCTATGTTGAAGTTTTCGAGAATATTCAGAATCTGCAGGGCGGCAATTCCCTGTCCATTGGGTGGTAATTCCCAAATATCATACCCGCGATAATTTATTGAAACAGGATCTACCCATTCTACGGTATTCTCTTTTAAGTCTTTTTTAGTCAGGAACCCCCCATTTTCTCTACTATGTTTTTCAATGGCAGCAGCCACGGGACCTTCATAGAATCCGGATCTGCCATTTTTAGAAATTAATTCCAGCGTATTTGCTAGTGCAGGATTTTTAAATATTTCTCCTTTTCTGTGAAATCGACCTTCCTGAGTGAAATATGTTTTCTTAAATGTAGGATTATCCGATGCTTGAATGTCCTCTTCAATTAATGCAAAAAAGTCAGCAGTCTCCGAGGTTATGGGTATTCCTTCTTTGGCATATGAAATGGTGGGTGTCAATAGTTCTTCAAACGATGTTTTACCAAATCTTTCATGCAAAGCTAACCATCCATCCACACATCCCGGGGTGGACACTGAGAGCGGGCCTGTACGATAGGTGAGTCCACCCTCCACTTTTTCCTTCAGGACTTCATACGATAGACTCTGAGGCGATTTTCCGCTGGCATTCAGACCATGGAGCTTATTATCAGCTGGATCCCAAACAATCGCAAACAGATCCCCGCCAATGCCGTTCATGCCCGGGTCTGCTAATCCCAAAAATGCATTGGCTGCTATAGCTGCATCCACCGCGGATCCTCCATTCTTTAATATTTCCACGGCGATTTGGGTGGCAGTGGGATGATTCGTAGCTGCTATGCCATGGGTAGCCAATACCTCCGACCGAGTCGCAAATGATCGACCGGATATTCGATCCTGGGCATTTAGTGGCAACGTTAAAAACAGGATAAGGGAGATTAATGTCAGTTTCATAGCAAAGCATTTTGGTGGGAATCTTAAGATACTAAAAAGTGGTTCTTCTTCCGAAGCATTTGATTTCTCGCAAAGCACACCCAGTTCGCAGAGTCTCCTTAGTGCTCTCGTCACCCTTAAACTCTCTCAGTGTTATATATGATGATAATTACTATATATTGATTTCCTGGTCTTTGCTAATCTAAAGGGTCTTAGTGGTGATAACAATTCGACAATTCAACCCTTCGACAAATCGACAATTCAACAATAATTTGATTTCTCGCAAAGCAAGTTTCCTTAGTGCTCTCGAAAAGGTACCACTAAGTGCTCCTGAGTGTCTTATTGGTCATAACAAATCAACAGATCAACACTTCAACGCTTCAACAAAAAATGTTTTTTGGTCCTGTTTTGGATTTTGGAAGGTCAGCATTCTTATCTGAAGTTCGTCTTGGATTTTTAACTTTAGGTCCACTGCGTGGGGCCTTCTTTGACATTGCCTCAAAGAAGCAAAACTCTAGTCAGATTCATAGGTGGCGATCTCTTATCTGGACTTCGGGGACATTTGGCTCTTTTTTCTTTTGCTTATCGTCCCGAGCTGGAAAGAGGGCATAATCGCTGTATTTTCTTTATAAAACTCTTTCCTTCCGTAATCCCAAGATTAAAGAAATTTTAGATAACCCGCTAAAGACATTTGTAAGAAAATAAGGCTCCAGATACGTTTTTAATTTGATACTTTTTAGTTGAAAAATACCTCTCGATTTCAAATTCAGCAGAAGAAGACATGCCCCCTTTCTCTCAAGGCCACTTTGAATCCGACATCCAGAAAATGAAATAACAGCCGTAAGAATAAATCTCTTAGTGCTCTCGAACACGCCATCCTGAAACTCTCTTAGTGACCTTAGTGGTCTTAGTGGTAATAACAAGTCAACAATTCAACAAAAATTTAATTTCTCGCAAAACGCGCGAAGTTCGCAGAGTTTCCTTAGTGCTCTCGAACACGTACCACTAAGTGCCCTTGGTGGTCTTAGTGGTCATAACAAATCAACACTTCAACGTTTCAACAAAACAAATCAACACTTCAACAAAGAATATCGCCATTCCTTAGTCCCAGACATATTTCCAGCTCCCATCCGACTGACGTTTCCATACTGTATGAAAAACCCCAGTATCTACTTTTTCTGCACCTGTCGAGTCTTGATAAGTGAATGTGTAATACCCGTATGTATATCCCAGGTCACCTGACTGTGAGACATCTACAAATTCAGGAGTCCAGTATAGTCCGGTGGTATGCTGATCCTTATATCGCTCAGTGATCGCAGTTTTACCCAGGATCAGATTATTGTTACGCATTAATACTGCCTCATCGGCAGCAAAAGTGCTGAAGGCCTTGTGCATTCCTTCTTCCTGCACCATATTGGCAAAATCATGTTCTGTTTCTATAATCTCTTTTTTCCATTTCTCAAGGGTGGTTTCGGTTTTTGATGCAGTACAACTGCTGATCATGATTCCAATGAACAATAATCTCCATGTCATAATTTGGATTTTGAAACCTAATATACTAAGCAGGGAGAAATAAACTTCAAGTAGGTACTCTGGCTATCCAAAGTATTACATCTTTTCCGCCAAGAAGTTTTTGATTGCTTCTATGGATTGGGTAGGTTCCTCCTCCTGAACAAAATGACCACATTCAAATTGTGCAATAGTGGCAGATGGTATTCTATCTATCCACTTTTGTAAATAGTTGGGTCCGATGAATGAATCCTTCATTCCCCACAGGATCAGCCAATTCTGCTTTTCCACTTTTTGAAGCAATTTCCATTGCTCTTCGTACCAGTCAGAAGATCCCACTAAAGATTGAGCCAGCTCTAGAAGTACTTTGCGTGAGGGTTTATTGGGAAAGGGTTGCATATAATGCTGATAGATCTCGCGACTCAGATTTTTCTTTTTATGAAAACCTTGTTTGAGCAACAGTCGAGGTGAAATATTTGCATATAAGTAGAGCCATCTTCCCATCCAGCTATTTACCAAGTTGTCTACTTTTTGAGCTTCGCGATTACTTTTGGTTTCCCAAAGCCAGGTATTAAAAAGAATAATATTCTTGAATTTTTCCGGATTAGCGATAGCCGTACTGAGACCGATGGGGCCACCGAAATCATGCACGACCAGCGTAATACTCGTAAGTGCCATTTTTTCAATGAATTCCCTCAGGTTTCCTGAGTGAAACTGCGGAGTCGCTTTTTGCGAGTCTTCCTTTATTTCTGATAGACCAAATCCCAAATGATCGATAGCAATACAGCGATACTCTTTGGATAGTTCTTTAATGTAGTGGCGATATAGAAAACACCAGGTAGGGGTACCATGCACAAATAAAATGGGATCACCGACACCCTCGTCGACATAGTGCATTCCTCCGTTTTCCAGCTCAAGGTACTTGTGGTGAAATGGATACAGTGTAGGATCCACCCACTTGCTGGATTTTTTCATAAGCATTAAATTTTACTACTGATGCAAAGATCAATAGTAAACACCAAGCGAGTCTTGGTATGGACCAAGAATTATATTTTGACTGAATTTATGAGTTTGCTAAAGTTGGTGGGATTGATGCCCAGATAGGAGGCAATATCTTTATGCGGTACCATATGTAATAAATGTGGACTACGCGCTGTAAAGGAGCGAAATCGTGTCTCCATATCGAATGCCATCATTTCGTGATAACGATGTAAAAGTCCAATCACGAAACCTTCGGTGGCCTTTCGGAAAAGTGTTTCAATTTCACGATGCTTTGCCATCTGGGCCACATGATCGGTATAAGCAATACGCAGAAAAGTACTATCCGTGATAGACTCGAGAAAATAGGGGGCAGGTGATTGTGTGAAAAAAGATTCGGGTATTCCGGAGAACGAAGGATTATACGTGAATGCAATGACATGCTGCTTTTCATCAGTTTGGTAATATGACTTTTGGATGCCTTCTAGTACAAAGTAGCTATATCTCTCAACCTCTCCGGGAGCTGTCATGATGGTTTTTCTGGAAACAGTATATTCGTGCCAGTGAGATACGTATTCATCCAAGATGAGATCTGGGACAGGATGAATGGCTAGTAAAAAATCCCGGATCGGTGACCGGCTACTCATTTATTATTACCTCTTACTATAGAATACTTGATAGCAGTCTTGTAGTCCGTGTAGTGAATATATTTTTCATTTTCCATCCAAAGTACTATTTCATCATCATCAGCATGTAGACCACGAGGGACATATGGGCGGACATTGTCAAGGCTGGAGTCTTTCGTGATAGATTCATTCGTCCATGTTTTTCCACCATCTGCGGTTTCCCAGCGTTGGATTTCAAATACACCCTCTATCTGACGGGATAAATAAATGACATTTTCTTTTGAGGGATGCAGGGTCATACCACCAAAGTAATGGGGTTCCCGTTCTGCCTGTCCTTCCTGTGTTTGCGGAAACCATTTTCCTGAATCACAGATTTTATGAGACTGCCATTTCCCGTTATGATATCTCGCGTACCAGTATTCATGATTTTCTTCCGTGGGACTACGTGTGTAAAGCAGTACAGGTTGATCATTTTGATCTTGTCCAATATCCGCGATCCATGCTCTTCCATCTTTTTCATTAGAAGTGTACACTACTGAAGCATCCTTCGGCTCAAATGGGCTTTTATGCAGACTGGTAATTAAAGTGCCATCGGCTTTGTAAAATTGCCCGTATTCATAATAGGCATAATATACAGAGTTGGTGGGTTCTACACGTGGATGACCATCTGTAAAAACAAAATGAATTCTTGATTTTCCATTTGAACTGTATTTTACATAAGGTCTATTATTCGGATCAAAGGGATGATTGGTGATAAAAACTTTACTATCAGACCAACTTCCCCCATTGTCGTCCGACCACATGATATTGGGTTTAAAACCCGTCCAGCGACCAAAGCAGTAAATCCGATTATTTTCTGCTTTTAGACGATAGGGATTTGCATACGTCACCGTTTCTCTTGGAAAATCCAGAAGTTCACTTTCGCTAATAGGATGAATGAATTCAGGACGCGAATAGGTGCTATCAGATCGGTAGTGATCCAGTCGATTGATAAATAGATCTTTCACAGAATGCCGGGTATACATGGCCAGTACTTTACCTCCTTCGGTGAGAGTAAAGGCGGGATTATCATGGTCGTCCTTTTCGAGCCGATAATATAGGTCGTCCTCTTGAATCATCCCTGATTTTAGATCCAATTTCAACGCCTCTACCGTTCCATTGGACTTCACCCATCCCGTGATGATATAGTCCTCCACTTTGATAGCCCGGGGATCAGAAAACCAGCACCAGGCACCAGATCTGTGAGATATTCGGCTTCAGTTTGGGCAGAAAGTGATGCAGATATGAATAGTATCCAGAGTATGCAGTTCCATTTTCGCATGAGTCGATTTACATTGATATAATCAGTGAATATAAAACTAAATCTACTCTAGCTAAGGAGTCAGCTGTTGCATACTTTTGTCAAGATGAACCGATCTTTTACCCCAAACTCCACCGCCTTCCCACCTCAGAGAGTGGTGTGCATCCATCGTATCCACCTGGGATCGGATCATAGTTGAGTACATTCTGACCGATT
Source organism: Saprospiraceae bacterium (assembly GCA_050298535.1). Classification (GTDB taxonomy): domain Bacteria; phylum Bacteroidota; class Bacteroidia; order Chitinophagales; family Saprospiraceae; genus JABDMH01. The sequence goes on along the minus strand of JBNKUI010000028.1, from coordinate 7,838 downwards.
TCCTGGGAAGAAAAATAAGCTCCAATGGCTGTCGATTTTAGACTTCGATAGAAGCTGATAGGTTCCTGTTCTCCTACGGCAGTACCCCAGACTCCACTATTGAATTTGCCACCTACTTTCTCTGCTTGTTCAAACACCTTGCCTTGTGTATCTCGATCCAAACGGGTAAAGACATCTCCAAATGATGACTTACACTCTGTGTTGAATTGGGCGATGTTATCTCTCAGACTTTTTTGCCCTTCTTCGTCATAAATATGTGCTGCCAACTTATCGATGAAGATGTCAACCTTTACATCTACGGCACCCGGTGTATCTGTGGTAGGAAGCAATAAGTCTACAAACTGTTGCACAAATAAGGCTTCGTCCTGTGTGAAAAACTCGGGCTCCCAGCTCACACGCGATACGGATTGGCAGGATTGCAATAAGGACAAGGCGGCAGGAGCAAAGATCGCTGCACCCCCAGCTAATGTCACTTTTCGTAATGCTTCTCTTCTTTTCATACCGGCCTAAATGTTTTGTTGATTTAATTCGGATACCGCATGATTGGCGGCTCTGGCGGTAATCGCCATATACGTCAAAGAGGGATTGACGCAGGATGATGAGGTCATGCAGGCACCATCGGTCACATACACGTTCTTAGCGGCATGCACCTGGTTAAAGCCATTTAGTACTGACGTTTTGGGATCCCTTCCCATGCGGGCCGTACCCATCTCATGAATGCCATAACCGGGCTCATGCTCGTTATCAAAACCTACAATATCTTTAAGTCCGGCTTTTTCCAGCATTTCGACAGCATCTTCCTTGATGCGGCGATTGAGTGCCAATTCATTTTCCTTGAACTCGCAATCAATCGACAGAGTAGGTTGTCCCCATTTGTCGGGCACATCCGGATTAAGCGTGACCTTGTTTTCATGATAGGGCAGACACTCTGCAAAACCTGTGATGAAAAATTCCCAGGGTCCCGGTTGCATGATCTGATTTTTGAAGTCAGCACCGAAGCCCTCGGCATTAGCAGGATTGTCACCTCGGTGACCACCGCCCTGAAATCCAAATCCACGGACAAAATCCTTTGACTTGGAGGCCTCATCTACATTGACGTATCGCGGAATGTAGATCCCATTGGGTCTTCTACCACTGTAATATTTGTCATCAAATCCTTCGACTTTCCCCAAGGCACCAATTCGGTAAGTATGGTCCATCAGATTATGTCCTAACTCACCACTGTCATTGCCAAGTCCTTCGGGAAACCGATTGGAAGTTGAGTTGAGGAGTATTTGTGTAGTACTCAAGGTGGAAGCATTGCAGAAAATCACACGGGCGTAATATTCCATCGACTCATTAGTTTCCGCATCGATCAGGCGAACGCCTGTGGCTTTCTTTTTATCCTCATCATATATGATGGACTGCACTATAGAATAGGGTCGGATGGTCAAATTACCGGTGGCGTTTGCGGCGGGTAAGGTCACCGCATTACTACTAAAATATGCCCCATAAGGACAGCCCCTACTACATCGATTCCGATACTGACACTTACCCCGGCCATTGAGGGGTTCGGTAAGATGGGCTACCCTGCCAATAATCATATGACGCCCTGGAAAGTTACCTTCGATCCGTTCCTTAATATGTTTTTCGACACAATTCAGCTCCATAGGGGGTAAGAAATGACTGTCCGGTAGTTGTGGAAGTCCCAGCGGCTCACCGCTAATGCCGGCAAACTTTTCTACATAGGTGTACCATGGTTCGATGTCCTTGTATCGAATGGGCCAGTCTACACCATAACCATCACGGGCATTCGCTTCAAAGTCCAGATCGCTCCAACGATATGTTTGCTTTCCCCAAAGCAAGGACCGTCCTCCCATCTGATGGGCACGAACCCATAGGAAGGGTTTTTCTTCTGTATAGGGATTCTCTTCATCATTGGCCCAAAAATGTTCCGTGCTCTCCCCGATAAAACCGGCTCTGCTTGCTTTGTAATGCTTTTGTCGAATCTCGGGGGGGAGTGCTTCCCGGTACTCAAAATCCCAGGGATCCTTGGTCATCGTAGGGTAATCCTTGACGTGTTCTACGATACGGCCTCGTTCGAGTACCAATGTTTTTAAACCTTTTTCACACAGCTCCTTGGCTGCCCATCCGCCGCTGATACCCGATCCGATCACAATCGCATCATAGGTCATGTCCTTCTTGGCGTCGATATTGTAGTTTGCCATAACTTTTCTTAAGGCCTTCAATATAGTAATTTACTATCTACTTAAATGGAACCAGATTTACCTCGGCCATACATAGCTTTGATTTAGAATAACCTGCCAAAGTCCCATTGGAATAACATTTAACTCTAATCTTAAGAAGTATGGTGTTAGAAAGTAGTGTTAAGTCAGCATATCTTGAATTATGTTTAAAAATATGCTAGTACCCGGTTCTATTAACTCATCTGGGAAGTCATAAGAGGTGCTGTGTAAGGGTGGAGTTTCCTTTCCAGCACCCATACCCAACATGGCAGTCTTATATTCCTTTGAATACCAGCCAAAATCTTCACCAAATTTGAAAGGATGTGATTTCCATTGGATTGAAAGATTCAAACGTGTTGCTGCTTGTTCAATGCGTTGATTGCATTCTGTATGATTTTGAGCTGACGGAAAATAGTCAACCCACTCAAAGGAGGCCTCTAATCCATGTGCCTTTGCTACTTCTATGACTTCCTCTTGAATCGCATCTTTTAGTGCTGTCATACTCTTTTCATCCCAAGTTCTCAGTGTATAATGTAACTCACCAAGGGCAGGCGAAATCCCATAAGAAGGAGTCCCCATCTTGAGATGAACAGGAGTGAGTAGGGCATAATTCTTATCCAGGGGTTTGTTATGATTCTTGTCCTTTAAAAACTGGATGATTTCTGATATCGCCAGTGTTGGATTCCGCCCTTTTTCGGGCTCCGAAGCATGCGATTCTACTCCTTGTAATCTGATAACTACGCTCTGGACAGTGGCTGAAAAGAAGTCTTGTGTAAGAATGACCTCTCCAAGGGGTTGACCCGGTATATTGTGGAGTGCAAAAATATAATCGGGGTTTAACTCCTGAAACTGGGGATCGCTTAAAATGGCCTTTGCTCCGGTACCAGTTTCTTCAGCCGATTGAAATAATAGGATCACTTTACCTCGATGAGGTGGGCTGTCAAGAAGCTCTAATGCAAGTCCGGCGACAATCGCCATATGTCCATCATGACCACATTTGTGACCCACTTTAGGACGGGTGGATCTGTAAGAGGTGTCAATATCATCTTCAATGGGTAATGCATCTAATTCGCATCGAATCATGACCGTCGGGCCGGGATTTTTGTAGTCATATATTGCTGCAATGCTTTGACTGCCCAGGGAAATTATTTTTGTATTGTTATGTTTCCTTAGAAACTCTATTATTCTTTTTACGGTCTGATGCTCCATTCCCGATAATTCGGGATGCTTGTGTAGTTCTTTGCGTAGAAGCTTTACGTTTTCCATTTGGTGAATAACAATACCAGCATCAAGGATAATAAATCTTAATCAATGTATTGGTCCGAATAAATGACGTATTCCTTCTATATTATTTTAATCGAGATTTAATTTTTAGAGCTACTGATGATATCACCCATGTCCTCTTAATTGCCTAAAGTGATTAGGGTAGCGTGAGGTTCAACATCTAGAGATGCTCCCACCTCTACTTCCAGGGTACGGCAATTAGCATTGAGATTATTGGGTATGCGCACCGACTTCCCTGCTGGAATGACCACATTATGACATTCCGTTGGGATTTTATTTTGACTCCAATTTGTCCATACATTCCAGTCTCCGGAATCCGGTCCATCCCATAAATTTGTGATATTCCCGCAGTTACAATTTGATTGATCATTTACAAAAGTCCATCCGCGCGTATTGATTAAAATAGATCTTGCATTTGCTCCCTCGCAGTACTCCAATCCATGGACTCCCACTTCAATATTAAACGGAACATTTTGAACAGACCATCCCATTAAAGTGGCATCATAGTTTGAAATAGACATACCAGATGAACTAAGAACCTGGCTCATGGAAGTGACGTTAGAGATATTCCAGCTTCCCAAATTTTGATTAAAAGACCTGGCAAATGCAAATGCAAAGGACAATGTACTTAGATCAGTAGTCGTCCAACCACTAATATCCGCATTGAATGCCTCCGTATACGCAAACATACCGTTCATGTTGGAGACCTGCGAAACATCCCACCCGCCAACATCTTGATTAAATTGCTCCGCATTTTCAAACATCGACCCCATATCTACCACCTGACCTACCAACCACTCACCAATATCTTGATTAAAGGAAATGGCATTTCGAAACATGTTTTTCATGGTCGTTACATTTGACACATTCCATCCTCCAATGTTTTGATTGAATAGATATGCCCCGTCAAACATCCCTGCCATCTTAGTCACATTACTTGTATTCCAGGGGGAGATATCTCCATTAAATCCGGTAGCGCCAAAAAACATGTTCGCCATACTATTTACCATTGATACATCCCAACCACTCAAATCTCCATCGAATGATATACAATCACGAAACATGTTACCCAGACTTACTCCATCGGGACCAAAAGCCTCGAGATAGGAAAGATCGGGTGCGTCGGCGGCATTATTTTGCAGATTAATACAGCCCGAGAAGGCTCCACCTAGATCTTCCCATTTGATGTCGCCCCATTGATTTATACTTTGCAGCTCCAGGGCACCTGCAAATTGTGGGCTGCCGTACTGTCCTCTAATGGCAATGGTATATGTGCCCGGTACGCCATAATCGTGACTTATGTTTCCAGTCACTCCCATCTCGTCAAAAATGCCATCGTTTTCCCAATCCACATCAAAATTATATGATATGGCACCTGAAGAACCTGCCAAGATGGTTATATCAGATTTGCCAGAAATCTCCTGATCAGTTTTCCAGCTAAAAATAAAGGCATCACAAACTCTGCTATCTCCTTCTATAGACCAACCCTGACCCATCAGCTGATTTCTGGCGGACTCGCCTTCACAGTACACTAGATCCAATGCTCCCAAAGGTACATTAGGCTGAACCGATTGGGCCGCCCAACCTATGAGCGTGTTGTCATAGTTTTCCAGAGACATCGAGCAACCATCTAACATGTCGAACATATTGATTACATTCTGAATATTCCAACCACCAAGATTGGCATTCAGGGAAGAATTTTGGAATGTAGAAAACATGCTCTGAACCTGACCTACATTCCATTGACTGATGTCACTATTAAAGGAAGAACAGCCGAGAAAAGCACCGTCCATATCAATAATACCTCCCAATTGCCATGCTGAGAAGTCTCCTGTCAGGTTGGCCGCATTATTGAAGATGTTGCGCATGCTCGTGGCGCTGCTTAAATCCGGGACATCGGTTGCATTGCAAACCACATTCGAGCAGTCTCTAAATGCATTTTCCATGGACAGCCATTGTTGATCTCCCCATTGTTCTATGCTGATTACTTTCTGCCCATCCGTGGGGCCTCCGGTATAGAAATGGATTTTGGGAAAGGTGCCTCGAATACCAATGATATATGTGCCGACTGAAGGAAAACTATATTGAACCTGTACGCCCGAACCGGGTGAGTATTGGTTATCAAAAATGCCATCATTATCCCAATCTACTTCGTAGTCGTAGGCGAAGGTATTACTATGATATATACGAAATCCATTGCTGGGGGATACACCGGGATTATCCGTTTTTATTGAAATTTTGAATGGACGCTCGATACCGGTACATTGCTGTGCATCACCGGAAATATTCCATCCCTTATTGATTAAGATAGTTCTGGGGCCATCACTTAGGCAATAAAATAGGCCTTGAGCTCCCAGAGGCACATTGGTTTGCACGAATTTTTTTGACCACCCACGTAAAATGGCGTCATAATTTGTCACATCAATAGATGTTCCATTAAAGGCGTTCGTCATGTTGTTGATGGAACCTATATTCCAGGTGCCAAAATCATGATTTACGAGAGGACAATTCCTAAAAGTATTTTCCATATTAGTTGTCCCGGAAATATCAGGTACATCTTCGGCCAGGATCTCTAAATTAGAGCATCCATAGAAGGCATTTTCCATGGACTGCCAATTTCCATCACCCCACTGGTCTACGCTGATTAATTTGTCCTTATCTCCCTGGTTATTGAGATACATCGCTGGAAATTGTCCCCGGATGTATATGGTGTAGGTGCCGGGATTGTCATATGTAAAAACGTTTTCAACATCGATTCCAAACTGATCAAAGTGACCGTCCCCGTCCCAATCAATATCATAGAGATAATTGATAGTAGGATTTACGGGTATGATAACTTGATTATTACTGGACAGTCCAGAGTTGTCGGTCTTCCAGGTGGAGGCAAAGTAGCACTCCTTTTGATCTCCTGAAATAGACCAGCTTTTATCTGATGTCAGTATCGCTCGAGCATCAGATCCCTTGCAGTAGATCCTGCCGGATGCTCCCAAGGAAATCCCCGTCGGTAAATTTTTTGATGCCCAGGAAATCAATAATGCATCATAATTTATATGAGACATATTGCAACCACTGAGCATGGAGGACATAGTAGTAACTGCTAGGGGAGACCAGTTAGCAAGATTTTGATCAAAGGATGTGGCACCAAGAAACATGAGTGAGAAGAACTCCACATGAGATACGTCCCAGTTTGATAAATTCTGATTGAATGCAGTAGCACTGCGAAACATGGAAGACATGTTTGTGGCTGATGAGGTATTCCACCCATTTAAGGGCTGATTAAAACTTGAGGCATTGTCAAACATGGAGGAGAAATTTTCGACATTTCCCGTGTTCCAGTGATTAAGGGAGCTATTGAAATTCATCGCATTTCGAAACATGAATGCCGTACTTGCCACATTGGATAGGTCAGGTTCAGTACTGGTATTAATCGTTAAATTAGCACAACCCTCAAAGGCTCTCTCCATACTGGTCCAGGCTATATCGCCAAACTCTTCGATCGTTAAAAGTTTGAGACGATCTCCTGTATTGTTGAAGTATATTCTTGGAAAATCACCTCGAATTACTACGGTATAAGTACCTGCACTACCATAATTATGCGTTATCGATCCACTGACTGCAAAATCATCATAGGTACCGTCGCCTTCCCAATCCACATCGTACTTATAGCCTCCTCCCGTTGTCGGAATGGTAATACTTGTGCCGTTTGACGAATTAGGACTGATGTTATCAGTCTTCCATATAGATACGAATGGATTTTGAGCGTGGCCATCTAAACCAGAAAAAACTAAAAGCAGCGAGCTTAACCCCCAGAAGAATCTCATAAGTATGAAAATTTATTTAAAGAACTATTGTTCCAGACAGACTTTCATGACCTTTTGGGGGGATTTTGGATTCGTGAGATTAGTTATAGCCAATATGGCCAAAATTACATATAACCTAGTTTCAAATTTCAGTTCAGACCATAGTTTGAGGATCAGTAGATCTATTACTTTGGAAAACAGTCTGCACTGTATTTTGAGGATCTATAATCTTCTACCATAAGTAGGATCTTCGAGTAGCAACGTTGTGAGTTTTTTGATTGTGAATTAGTGTCTTCTACTTTTGGTCATTAGAAGGCCAGGTGTCTAGTGCTCTATCGAAAAAATTATTGAGTGGCATACACGTTCGGAATCGATTTACTATCTCTTCTCACTTGTGTCCAAGATAAATATTTGTCAAAGAAGTATGTGCTCATTTTCAGTGATTTAGGCCCTGAGAATGGCATATTTTCAAATCGATCCTGTGTGAGCTAAAATAAAGTATTTTGAGGTGGTGCATGAGCTTTTTCGA
>JBNKUI010000027.1:0-2612 GCA_050298535.1 Saprospiraceae bacterium | reverse complement strand
AAGTCGTCTATGGAAGCGGAAAACTGCTCTGCCAATGCAGCCCGCCAGAATATAAAAAGCCCGTTAGGTTTGACCTGTGATTTTGACGACCGGTGGGTTGTCTCATTGAATATGATGCCTTTGTTATTGAAGCCGAAGTCGGTACCGGAACCGATCAGTCCCGGGTACGAAGCATTAACGGTCAACAAATCGTGGTTGATCGCCAAGGTCTGGGCCATGGTCTGTGAGAGGAATCCCGACCACGTGTTGTGGGTAAGAATCACCTCGTTGCCGACACGTTTCAGGAAGGCGGAGCATTTTTCCGCTTTGCCGGCTGCGGATCCCGATTGGAATGAGATTATATCCATCAAATCATTAGAGTGTGATCTTTATTGGTAGGAGCTAAGTCTTTAATAATTATAAAGTTTTCAGGTGGACTAATGGCTCAAATATCTCCGATCTTGTAGAACATTGAGAAAATACATGAATGTTCTGCAAGATATAAGGAGATAAGGGGATGGAAGCTTTGAGAGTAGAGCAATGTATATTCGAGGGAGATAAGGGAATCAAAGAACTTTTCGAATTCATCCAGAGCAACGCCGGCAGCTATGAAGCATACGATATGGAGAAAGCGATTTTAGCAAAGGTGTTAAAGATAGGATTGGCTGCCATGAGATGCTATTTTGCAGAAAGAGGGACAGGGGATGTGGGTACCGAGCTTGAGTTAGAAGATGGTACAATACTGAGGAGGGAAAGTGGGTTCCGAGGGCGAGATTACTTTTCAGTTTTTGGCAAGGTCAAGATTCCCCGAAGTTGTTATCGTACTGAAGGACATATTGGTGTCATGCCCTTGGATGCCCAAGCAAATCTTCCTGAGCGCTGTTACTCTTATCTTCTGCAGGAGTGGATGGACCTATTGAGCCTACGAGACACCTTTGGGGAAGCCCAAGTATCTTTGGAAAAGCTATTAGGGCTAAAGGTGAGTACAAGTAGGCTGGAGATAGTCAATAGAGAATCAGGTGGACACTATGATGAATTTTATCAGAAAAAGGAGATTTCATCTTCTGATAGTGAAGGACGGATACAGGTTATAGGGTTTGATGGGAAGGGTGTTCCTGTCATCAAGAAAGAAGCTGCTAAGATTCAGGCCCGTTGCGGTAAAGGGGAGAAGCGACAAAAGAAGAAAGAAGCAATGGTAGGGGTGAGTTATACAGTGGATCAGAAAGTGCGCACACCCGAACAAGTGGCGAAGAATCTGATATATCCTGAAAGATCAGCAGAAAAGAAGAGTAAAGATGATGAAGATCCCTCTAATGTGCACGCCCAAAATGTTCGTCGATTAGCAAGCTTGGAGCGTTCCAAGCAAGAGGTAGTGAAACAGATTGTAGATGATGCTCAAAAAAGGGACCCTGAGCATAAAAGACCATGGGTGGTAGTTATGGATGGAGCGCTTCATTTGTGGACTTTGGTGGCGAAGATGTTAAAGGGAGTGGATTATGTTGGCATTTTGGATATTATTCATGTAGTGGAATACTTATGGAAGGCATCCAATGCATTGCATGGAGAAAAAAATCCTGAAGGAAAAAGATGGGTGTACGATCACTTATTGTCCATTTTACAAGGGCGTGTAGGAAGAGTGATTGGTGGATTAAAACAGACCATGAGCAAACAAAAATTAAAGAAAAGTCAACGAGAAGCAATCGAGGATGCTCTCTGCTATTTTGACAATCACCGCAAGTGGATGCAGTATGATCAATACTTGCAAGCCGGATATCCTATCGGTACAGGAGTAGTAGAGTCTACTTGTGGTCACACCGTGAAAGATAGAATGGAAGGGACAGGTCGGCGATGGTCGATACAAGGAGCAGAATCTACCTTGCTTTTGAGGTCAGTATACACAAGTGGTGATTGGATAGCTTTCTGGAATTTACATGTAGCCAAAGAAAAGGAACGTCTTCATGCCCAAACTCTATTGGCAGTTCAAGCTTCTAGAACTGGGAGCAGGGTGTATCTATAACTCAGTCACAGGACCAAACAGAAGCGACTGTAACATGGGGATTACTCAACTAAAAAAGATTACACTCGTATCATATTCTGAAACTGAGGGGGCGAAGCTATGTTACCAAGTACGAAGAAAAGGTGCTGTGACGATTACCGCCCAGGAAATACCGGGGCAAGTATCTCATGAAGATTTGAGGCTAAATCCCATGATTGATAATGTTCTCACTGTTATTAAAGATGAAGTTCAAAAATTTATACTATCGAAAGTAAATACACCGACAACGAATGAAAAGGGCATCTGATGGCAATAGTTGATGAACAGGGCAAATTGGCCATTCCGAAAGAATCATTGGGTAATCTTTGTCGCTCTTTTTAGACCAATCATCAGGAATAAATTCACCAAAATATTAGGTTGAAATATCTTTGCCTCAGAAATAAAATTAGAGTTATTCATAAAAAACGCAGGATTAGCTTTACCCATTATATGGAAATCAAATTGATCATATGTGGGGGGGAATTACGATGTAGCCATTCTTTAGGTTCAGCGCTTTTTAAGCATCCCCGATATGTGAGATGAAAGCTTAGCTCTGCCAGAGAAGCAGAGGGGAGGACCATATCGGTACATGCTCCTG
>JBNKUI010000026.1:0-106242 GCA_050298535.1 Saprospiraceae bacterium | reverse complement strand
ACCACACAGAGCCCTAGGTAAGAAGACGCCAAATGCGTATGAGAGACTAAGGTTATCAACATACTAACAGCGGTAAATATGATGATTATTATTAATATGTTTATTTAACAAAACGGTCAACGCTATATCGGTATCTACAATCTATAAACCGGATACCGGACACCGGACACCGGATACCGATAAAGGGGCCACTTTGAATCCGACGTCCATTCTTTTTTATTTAACAAAACGGTCAACGGTATATCGGTATCTACAATCTATAAACCGGACACCGGACACCGATAAAGGGGCCACTTTGAATCCGACGTCCTGCTTAAGAAAAAGCGGGCTGACTCCCGGTTTTCACAGCTTGCGAGCAACCTTCGCTTCTGCTTCGGCTGCCGGGGAAAACGGTCTTACGCCAAGGCTTCAGACCATGGACAGTGACCTGCGCTAAAGCTCCGGTCCCCAAAGCATAGCGGGCAAGCAAAAATTCGAATAGTTTTCCAAAATTCGGAGGACAATCAGGAATAACTTTTTGTAGGTCTTGCTGGATGCTCAGGGTTTATGTCTTTTTATATATAGTCTGTCTTGGATCTTAGCTCAAGGTCCACTGCGTGGGGCATTCTTTGGCATTGCCCCAAAGAATCAAAAGTCTAGTCGAATTCAATAGGTGGCGATCTCTCACTCTGGTCATTGGGTATGTGGCTCTCTGCCTCGTACTTTTCGTCCCGAGCTTGAAAGCTGGCATAATCGCTGTATTTTCTTATTGAAACTGTTAGCTACCATAAAAGTGGCTACATGAAAAAGAGAATAATCTCCGCTAAATACTCCAGTGAGAAAATAAGGCTCTCAGTACGTGTTCCGATCAACATCTGCGAGTAAGAATACAATTGAATGATTTATTCTAGCTTTTGGACACATGCCACCATTCTCTCAGGGCCACTTTGAATCCGACGTCCTGCTTTTGTCTAGAAATATGTGTTAGCCCAATTTATGACATGATGGTTTTTTGTAGAGTCTAAATTCCAGCCTTTTAGCATTGGGCGAGCGTCACACAAGTGATCTGAAGTGGCCATACAAAATACTGTATGAGCAGATGGAAGCGGGAAGACAGCCAGAACCACTGTGCTACCAAGGAAGATATATATTACTCAGGAATATCCGCGAGTTTATTTTGTATAGCGGAAGATCGCTTAGTGTGACCGACCAAGGGTAACGGCTGGCAGTTTTGCCTCCCGATGGATATCATCGGGACTGCCAAAAGCTGGCCGCCGGAGGCATCTGGAAATAAAAATTCATTGCCTAAGGCAGTTTACCAAAGTATTTTACCATTCGACAAGAGCATTCAAAATGACCATTTTGAGATATATACCATCTTTTTTTTAACGCCACTTTGAATCCGACGTCCTGCTTTATGATTATGCTGAAAAGCAAGAGGGATGAATTACTCGGCTGATTGGATTGACGGGTCATCACCTAGTCAACTACAGGGCTTATTGCTGCTTGACAAGTACGATATTTGTACGTATACTTGTACAACACATAGTACACATATGAGAGCAATAACGGTTTCTGCATTACGAGCCAAGATGAAATCCTATTTTGATCTTGTCAGTAAATCTCTTGAGGTAATAATTATTCCCAGAAATAACAATGATGATGATGCCATTGTGATCATGTCCATTAAGGAGTATAACGCTTTAAAGGAGACTGAACATCTACTATCTTCTGAAGCAAACAGACAACGATTACAGGAATCACTTGACCAACTAAAATCTGGAGATATGGTCAAATATGAAGTGGAGTAAATCTCTATGGAAATTCTATTTACCAAGAATGCCTGGGAAGATTTCTCATATTGGATCGATACCGATCCAGAGATAGCAAGAAAGGTAAAAAACTTAATCAAGTCTATACAAGAAGACGCCTTTAAAGGCATAGGTAAACCTGAGCCCCTTAAGTATAATCTCAGGGGCTTCTGGTCTCGCAGGATCACGCAAGATCACAGGCTAGTTTATAAAGTCGAAGGAAGAAAAGGACATGATCAAAGGTGTTTTATCATTCAATGTAGATATCATTATGATTTATCTTAGACTAAATAATTTCAATAGTTAACCTCACATCATGCAGTACATCTCGGTCCGGCTTTTTAAAAAAGTAGTCGATCATGCACTGGAAGAAGGCATGACCCCGGAAGACTTTGATGTACTTCCAACACCTATTAGTAGTTTGTCAGATATCCAGGCAGTGCCTGCAGACCATTTTTTTACATTACATGAATTAGTGGATCGAAATATACCTGTGGGTTTTGCAGTACGTGTGGGGCAGCAGATGAAAATTGAAGATTATGGCGTGCTGGGATTATCCTGGCGTACCTGCTCATGGGCTGGAGAAATCTTTGATCGATGTGAGCGCTACTTCAAACTATTGTCCAACACCTACTTATTTAAAGTAGAAAAAAGGGAAGAAGTATCACGCGTATATTTATATCGCGAGCCCATCCGCAGAGGGATGGCATTGTCTAATGAGGCTACACTTTCTGCCACGGTGGTAGTGCTTCAGGCAATGACCGAATCCGATATTTCGCCTGTGGAGGTGAGCTTTGCACATGGCCCTCCGCAGGATCTGGATAGTCACAATGCAGCCTTTAAGTGTCCTGTTCATTTCAATCAAAAGGACACCTATATTGCCTATCGCACCCCTGATCTCGAAATGCGCACCGCAAAAGCGGATCACAGTATCAACCAGTTTCTTGTGGAACGCGTCGAAGAAGAGACAAACGGTATTGAAATCAGTGCTAATCGATTTTCGATCGATGTGGAAAATCTGATTCGCGATGCCCTTCCCAGTGGCATACCGAATATACAAGAGATCTCCAGGGTACTGGGTATGAGTTCCCGCACATTAACCCGTAGACTTGCTGAAAGTGATCTTACATTCCGAACGCTGATACAAAAAGTGCAGCAAGAGATTTCTCAGCAACTCCTCAGATCATCGTCACAGAGCATTGCGGAGATCGCATACGAGACAGGGTTCTCGGATCAGAGTGCATTTCACCGGGCTTTCAAACGGTGGACGGGGACATCTCCTGTGGAGTATCGACGGAATGATTAGTAGATCTCACTTTCTTGCAGCACTTTGAAAGTCAGCAGCAGGCCCCTGTCATGGTTTAATCCATCTGTCAAGTATGATATCTCATTTTCTTGCAAGGCACTCTGAACTCTCAGAGAAGTTGCCCTTCTATTGAGCTACTATTAACGTACTTTGAGACCTTTACGGCCTTTGCATGATGTCTCAATTCCTCGCTGAGAATATTTGCTACACCAATTCAAATGCCCTTATCCACATTACTTTATACCATGCGTTTTTTCTGTGCAAGGTTCAATATGGGCTTCGAAAACTACTCCTAGTTGGGTCGTAAAAGAAGGTGTAAGCTCAATTTCGTTTCCGGCCTTAAATACGATGTCATCATGTACGGAGGCATCTAAAACAGCATTGGAACTCACCCTTGTCAGGGCATGATGCTGTTGGATCGGAGCGTTAGAAACTGTAGGCAGAATGATGTCTGACTCCTGACAGATCTCATACAAAGGAGCCACAAAGAAATCCTCAATTTCATAGGTGCAACCCGGTCTATTTTCAAATTGGAGATTCATATCAAGGGGCAAACCATCAGCAGAAAGACCAGGCACCACGATAAATTTAGATCCCTGACATTCCAGAACAGTGCAGGCAACCGATTGTCCCAACAGCGAATCCACCAGAACTCCGTTGAATATCAAATCCTCATTTTGGAGGATTTGTAATCCCTCCCATGCAACAGCTAGCTGTACGGTATAACTACTCGTCCCGGGCTGCCCTTCAAGGGATACCAGGCTAACATTCGTAATCAGGCATTCTGGTGGCCCTTCAGGAGCGGTAAAAAGAGCGGTCTCCGTACGACTACAAATAGGCAAATCAGCAAATGCTGCCGTGATATCCACAGGTTGACCATCGACAGGTAGACCTGTTAAGCGTATAGTAATGGATCCCGAACTGTATGAAAAACCTGTGCCCGTGCCAGAGGATACCTCTTCATATGTCCAACCGTCATTGATGATTAAAGGGCCATAGTCACTCAATGGACCTGCCCAAGACACGGTGATCAGCTGACTGTAAGTATTGCCGATACCCTCCAATGTATATTCGCCTGCTGTTATATCTGTGATTACACATTCAGGATAGCATTCGGGTGGTGCCATAAATAAGTTCTCCATCACCAATGAGCAGACGGGATTGCTTTCAAAATATGCTGTAACGTCTACGGGATTTCCATCGGAAAGTAATGACTCAAGCACAATTTGCTGACCATTATCACCTAAGTTAATTTCTACGGGAAATGTTTGACCATTCACGATTATATTGCCCGATGGTGGATTCTCATAGTACAGGGAAATATAGGCATTATAGTGAGTCACATCGATACAGATGCCCGGATTACCAAAAATGTTGGTAATCGAACAGGGAGCTGAAACACCATCAAAAATGAAGTTCTCAAGGTAGATACTGGAAACAAAGCCGCCCACGGCATTAAGTCGAATCTGAATATTACTCTGTCCAGCAAAAGCCGAAAGGTCTACAGACTCTGTTACAAACTCCTCGCACATTGGAAAGCGGTTTGCATAAACTGACGGATCATTGGTCGCCAGATCCAGATTTGATTTGTCATATACGATGGTTCTACTATCCCCACAATCATTGGATACATCAATAAACATCCTCACATTGGGAGGAATGCTCTGTAATTGCCAAGCAATAAATGCCAGGTCAAAATTCATTTCAACTGAGGTATAGCCACGAAAATCCAGGGGTGGCAGCATCAGAGAGGCAACTTCACCCTCTGTATCTCCTTTAAATTCAATGCGATTCTCCTGACAAGGCACGCCGCCCATACTTCCCAAACTCCTGGTAATTGGTTGCCATCCAGTTGATAGATCCAGATTGTCAGCCGTCCAGCCATCAGGAAATGATAAGAATGGCAGCGAAGGCTGATAGGGTAACGGAATACCGGTATTTAATGAAATATTGATACAGATACTATCATTTTCAGTAAAACCATCTTCCTCTGCATTTGGATTTTCGGTAAAAAATCGAATTTGTTGCGTGGTAATTTGAGCAGGTAGTTGAAAGGAAAAATTCACCTCTTCAGTTAAATCTTGTGCCAGGGACCCATGCCAATTTATGCGTTGGACCTCCTGGCCATCGATTTCAGCAATTAACTCCACAGAATCCAAATTATTAAGACCATAGTTCTTAAGAGTGGCTGCAGCCTCAAAAACAGAGCTGCAATTATCAGACAGGATGGTGACACCAGTTAAGCCTGCATCATCTCCTGGAAGTGGTCTATCCTGACAGGCGATTGCAGCGTGGTTGACCTGTGGCATACGAGATGACTCGATATTATATCGCATACGTGCACTCTGCCCCACTGAAAAAGCCTTCCAGCAGTTTCCCCGAAAGTGCATATAATTTTCAGCCATGTCCGGCTGGTCTCCGAGACCTCCGCCAGCGATCGGACGATAGGGATTATTCATCGATAAATCATCTGCGTCCGAAAGGCATGAATTCACCACCTGATTACAATTAGGTTGGCTATTGATTGCTGGTGGAGTATCACAGATCCGGTCGCCATTGCTCATGCAATCATCGTTGACGCAATCAGACCACATGATGTGGGCCAAACTCAAATAGTGTCCCACCTCATGGGCTAATATTGACCCTCCGATTGACCTAACAAACACATAATTGTAATATGCAGATCCCAATCCAGTAAAGGGGGGATTAGACTCTCCAACCACATAAATATTTAAGTACTTATCCGTTGGCCATTCTTTTGCCAGAACCGCATTTTGAAATTCCGCACCCCATGAGAGTTTAGCAACTTCAGGATCGGTATGTCGAATAATTCCTGTGGTGTAATTACCATCCGGATCGGTGGTTGCGAGGCAAAATTCGATCTCAGTATCCACACCGCTAAATGGGTTATCGAAAGTCTCTCCACTGGCATGCTGGAAGTTATTGTTCAGATCATTAATTGAAGACAGAACTCCATCGTTAGTAGGATTAAATGTAGACCCAAGGGGCCGACAATCATGAACGATATGTACTACAACCGGGAGCGTGTAAACAACACCGGCTGATCTAGCATGCTCCTGACGGTTCACATATTCTTGATAATTTGCTTCGTAGATCCTCTCTTGCACCGATGGAGGTATCAATTGATCGAATCCATCGGAATTGCCACAAAGTATTTCTTGTGCCAAAAGTGGACTTTGAAAGAGGATAAAGAAAAGAAGGCCGGGGATGGCCCGGGTAATTACGGATTTGAGTTTCATTGGTTTTTTAAGTTCTATTAAAATGAAGGTAACCAAAGAATTTGACTAAATCAGATGGATTCTGAGATCAAGAACTTATCTATTCACGCGGTTAGAAATTGACGGTATTTGCAAGATTGTCTAAGACAGCTGGTTTATATCGTATCTGAGTCCAACTCTTATAGAAGGTATTCGAGCCTTAGAGGACAGCATAGAGCAAGTGGTCTGGTGCAACGGAGGGATGAAACTACCTTAACCTCTTCAGAGTCAGATTGCAGATTTGAGTGGCATCATTCTTAGTATGTCTTTCATAAATTATTTCGTATTATCATAGTACACGAAAAAACAAACAAACTATGAGGCCTCTATCTACTAAAACAGTATTACTGCTATGTCTTTTTTTCACCGTCTATGGACTAACCTGGAGTCAGAATGATAACATTGTTTCTCCTGAAGTATCTGAAGACGGCATGGTTACCTTCAGATTATATGCACCGAAAGCTGAATCTGTCATCGTGACCGGCGACTTTGGTGATCCAGCCGATATGCAAAAAAATGCAGAGGGTTTATGGAGTGTCACCATTGGTCCGATTGAACCTGAAGAGTATATCTACTACTATCTCCTGGATAGTGTACGTATGCTGGATCCCTACAATCCACGGGTGAAGATCGGGTATGTGGTGACTACCACTGTCAGCTTACTGGAAGTACCCACAAGCTACCCCGCGTTTTACGATGTGCAGGACGTGCCGCATGGTGAGATACGTACGCACGTTTATAAGTCTGAATCCAATAAAGTCATCCGCGAGTTAACAGTTTACCTACCTCCAGATTATGATGAGAATCCCGATAAAACCTACCCGGTACTTTACCTTCTGCATGGATTTGCCAATGATCAACATTCCTGGCATAAGCATGGAAGGGCCAATGAGATTCTGGATAATCTGTTAGCCCGTGATGCTATTGATCCGTTTATCGTAGTCATGCCGTTGGGCTATGGAGGGGTACGTGTCAACGGTGATGGTACAGGCATCCAGCCTGAGGGTGTACGTGGAGATCCGGATCTATATGAGCGCGATATTCTGGAAGACATCATTCCTATGATTGAAGAAAAGTATCGCACCATCCCCGATCGGAAGCATCGTGCTATTATGGGATTTTCCATGGGTGGTGGACAGGCCGCGCGATTTGGGCTGGGAAATCTTGACCACTTCAGTTACATCGGAGTTATGAGCGCAGGTATGCGGGGAGGTATGGATGTTGAACCCTTAAAAACATTGGCCGCTAATGCGGATGAGGCAAATGATATGATCGACCTTTTATGGGTGGCCTGCGGTCGTGATGATTTTGCCTTTGAGGGTGCTAAAATGTTTTCGGAAAATCTGAATAAGATAGGTATCAGACACATCTTTAATGAAACTGAAGGCGAGCATCATTGGAGGGTCTGGAGGCGATATCTACGAGAGGTAGCCCCCCTACTTTTTAAGTAGATGGCATTTAATCATTGAGCATATTAGAGACCTTACCATGGTAGCATGGCAACTATTATAATGGTATTGTCTATATTTAAAAATTCAATATTAAAGCATTAAACAGTTGCACAAAAACAAACAAACATGAGTTCTCGACGAGATTTTCTACAAAAATTAGGCGTTACCGCACTTGGATCTCCATTTTTACTAGATGCCACCCAAAAAGTCCCTTTCTATCAGCCCAAGCAAGGAGGAGAGGGTATACTTCGGGTCGCAATCATGGGTCTTGGAAGTTATGGGACAAGGGTCGCTAAAGCCATGCAATCCAGTACCCGCGCCAAACTGGTCGGGGTCGTGAGTGGTACGCCTTCAAAAGTAGCTGAATGGCAGAAGACGTATGATATCCCTGAAAAAAACTGCTACAATTATGAAAACTATGGAGATATCAAGGACAACCCCGATATTGATGCGGTCTATGTGATTACGCCCAATGCGCTTCATAAGCCGCATGCCATTGGAGTAGCCAATACCGGAAAGCACGTGATCTGTGAGAAACCTCTGGCCTTAAATGCCAAAGAGGCACGTGAAATAGTGGCTGCCTGTAAGCAGAATAATGTGAAATTATTGGTAGGTTATCGGATGCACTTCGAGCCGCATACTGTGAAGGTGATTGAAATGCGTAAAGCGGGAGACTTCGGAACTATCAAATTCTTTCAAGGGCAGTCCGGTTTTAGAATTGGAGATCCCACACAATGGAGATTGGACCCGAAACTCGCCGGCGGGGGTGCCATGATGGATATTGGCATCTACTCAATCAATGGTGCCCGATATATGATAGGTGAAGAACCCAGCTGGGTCACCGCCCAGGAAGTTAAAACTGACCCTGTGAAGTTTAAAGAAGGCGTAGATGAGACGATTACTTTCCAAATGGGCTTCCCGAGCGGAGCTATCGCCTCCTGCCTATCTACTTATTCCATGAATTATCTGGACCGGTTCTACTTGAACGGAACAAAAGGCTTTGCTGAAATGCAACCCTCTACGGGATACGGACCCATTAAAGGGCGGACCCACCTGGGACCACTGGATCAACCCATTGTCACGCATCAAACGGTTCAGATGGATAAAATGGCAGGCATCATCCTCGATGGTGACCAACCCCTGGTACCTGTAGATGGAGAGGAAGGTGTTAGAGATATGGTGATCATCGATGCCATTTTTAAGGCGGTGAAAACAGGAAAGAAGGTGATGTTGTAAATGAAGGACAGTGGCTCATAAATCAGCCTAACTATTTATGATTAATAGTCAGCGCAAAACATAATAGACAAAAATCCTGACCAGTTCAACCGTAAGGGTAATAGCTAGCGATATACTACACTAAGCTACATGCTTTTTACCCTTACCTTTATTGGAAGAAACTAGGAAATAACATAACTCAATAAACCAAATTATGAGCCTACAAATAATTGGCGTCGGATTCGGACGTACCGGGACCCTTTCTACCTTCACTGCT
The DNA here is from genome assembly GCA_050298535.1 of Saprospiraceae bacterium. Taxonomy (GTDB): domain Bacteria; phylum Bacteroidota; class Bacteroidia; order Chitinophagales; family Saprospiraceae; genus JABDMH01. The sequence goes on along the minus strand of JBNKUI010000026.1, from coordinate 96,925 downwards.
TTGAATGAATTAGGTTTTCCTTGCTATCACATGCTTGAGGTCATCGAAAACAAGGAGAATAAAACCCATCTTGATTTTTGGAACAAAGTGGCAAATTCTCCAGCTGGCATGCAACATGACTGGAATGAAGTATTTGAAAAATATACCGCCACAGTCGACAATCCAGGATGTTGCGTCTGGCGTGAATTGTACGAAGTGAATCCAGATGCCAAAGTATTGCTAACACTTCATCCAAGAGGTCCTGAAGCCTGGTATGAAAGTACAATGGCCACTATCTATTTTACCGAGAGTATGTGGCAATTTAGATTTCTGGCGCTGATCACTCCCTTTGCTAATAAACTGCAAAATATGACTTCCAAGTTGATATGGCAACGTTCGCATAAAGGTACCATGGAGGATAAAGAAGCAGCGATTGCACGATATCACGAGCATATCGAAGAAATCAAAGCGGCGATACCACCAGAGAAATTATTAATTTTTAAGGTCACCGAAGGATGGAAACCCCTATGTGACTTTCTTGGAAAGGAGGTTCCGGATAAGGAATTTCCCAATGTGAACGACAGAGCTCAAATCAAACAGACCATCGCAGGTATAACAAAAGGCGCCTATGTATTTCTGACTATAGGCGTACTGGCCCTGGTAGGTATCATCTACGGATTGACTCAGATCTTAGGTTGAGATATGGCAGCATCCAAGCTTTTCCGTTGTCACAGATGGCATTGAAATGCAAGGTCTATAACATCAGAAAGCCAAAAATGCCACTTTATCGAAAGGCCGTTTTCTCCATATTTTCGAAGTAGTGGGAATCGATTTCTTAGTTCGTAGCTCACATCCATTTGAAATATTTTAGATTTGAGATATGTTCAGAAGGCTTGATGTAAGCCTATTCTCAATTGATCCCCCATGGAACAAGAAATCTGGTATCTGGAAAATTTCGATTTCAATAAGATACTATGCCCGGTCAAGATGGAGGCTCATGTACAGCATACTCCCCACAGTGTCTACCACAAACACGATTTTCTCTTCCTGGAAAAGGATCCTTGCAGAGACATCTTGCTGATTGACAGGGGAAAAGTAAAAGTGGGGCAATATGATGAAGACGGGAACGAGCGGATCATTTGCATTCTCGGGAAAGGTGAAATTTTGGGTCAGATGAGTCTTTTGGGACAGACGCGGCATCGGGCATTTGCCGAAGTGATGGAAGAAGGCACCGAGGTATGTCGCATGAGTGTGGAGAAAGCCCGTGAGTTGGCACGTGACTACGTACCTTTTGCCCTGGAGATGAATCGTCGAATCAATGGTCACATTCGAAAACTGGAAAGACGAATAGAAATCTTACTCTCCAGAAATATAAGGACCAGGATACTAGAATTTCTAAAGGATCTGGCCCACGACTACGGAAGGGAGCGTAATGGAGGTTTGTGGATTTCTCATAACCTGACGCAAAGTGATATAGCGTCCATAATCGGTACCTCCAGGAAATCCGCTTCACTGATTCTAAACGAACTGGAGAACGAAGGTCTCATTGAATTTGACAGGAGACACATTTTTATACCCGATCCAGGGCTTCTTATCGAGGACCCGCACACGGTACCTGCCTAACCGAGGTTCCCAGAACCTAGATCCATCAAATTATAGATTTCCAGAAAATCGATGACTTGTTACCTGCGTAACATTTAAACTGTACCGTTGGCTTTAATTTTACGATGTAAACAAAAAATCGGGCGAATTCCCATTACATTAAAATGATTTTCAAATGAAAACTTCACCTATCAGCAAAATCCTCAGTCTCATAGTTGCCACCATCCTTTTACAGACACTTTACTTTAAGTTCACCGCTGCTCCGGAATCCGTATATATTTTCACTACCATCGGTATGGAACCCTGGGGTCGCATTGGGATTGGGATTATGGAATTAATCACCGGCGTACTTCTCCTCTACAGACCCACTCGTGCCGTCGGGGCCTTGCTGTCTCTGGGTGTGATTTCGGGTGCCATCTTTTTCCACTTGACCATTCTGGGTATTGTGGTACAACAAGATGGCGGTCTTCTTTTTGGTCTGGGAATGACGGTATTCATCCTATCTGTGGTCTTATTGAGAATACATTTTTCGGAATTACCCATCGATACGATTCGTGATACTCTCAAACCAAGAAATCCATCTGTTCAATAGAATACGGATGGGTAGTGAGGCTTAAGCCATTCGTTTTTCACTTACAGTTCTTGGAAAAAACTCCATCAAGTACTACCTAATATTTTGAGTGGGTATAAAATGTAGCAAGTTTCATAAATTATAAGAGTAATTCACAAATTTCATTACATGGTAGTTGCGCAAGTCTTCATCTATTTTCTGCTTACATATTTCCTGGTAGGTCTCCTCTATGGTACATGGTTTGTCCTGAAGGGCGCAGACAGAATAGATAGCAATATGGTCAACTCTGGGTGGAAGTTAAGATTACTTTTACTCCCAGCATCCATTGCACTTTGGCCATTGCTAATAAAGAATAAATAGACAACCATGATCCCATCACTACGAAAAAAGCATAGAATAATATGGATCATTCTGGCTATCATACTCCCCATAATATTCATCCTGGCTGTAATGGGGACACCTGAGACGGTTGTACAGCAAGAGTTATTTCAGGAACCTTCTGAAAAATCTGTTAATCACTCCGAAGAATAAGTAATCATGGCCGTCGGATATCAATTAGTACAATGGAACCCGCAGAAGAAATCATACGACAAAGTTATGATTTACTTAATGGTGCTTTATCTGGTTCTGTTTGTTCTATTTCAACTTCTATTTTCCCCCGATATAACAATCGAAACGCTAATTATTCGAGCCACAGGAACCCTTGCTTTCCTGATGTTACATGTGATTTTATGCATAGGTCCGCTGTCCAGATTGAATGACAAATTTCTACCACTACTCTATAATCGACGACATCTGGGTGTCAGTATGTTCTTAATTGCCCTGATTCATGGTATCTTCAATCTAATTCAATTTCATGCTCTGGGAAATGTTAATCCATTGTTGTCGCTTTTTACCTCAAACTTACATTACAACAGTTTAATAAACTTTCCCTTTCAGGTTCTGGGATTTTTTGCACTCGGCATCCTCTTTTTAATGGCATCAACCAGCCACGATTTTTGGCTAAAGAATTTATCTCCGAAAGTTTGGAAATCACTGCACATGTTGGTTTATTTGGCATATGCGCTATTAATAGGACATGTAGTATTAGGTTCGATGCAAACGGAGACGGGTTGGGGTCGAATCTTCATTTACGCTTTTGGATTGATTTCAATCATCACCCTTCACCTACTGGCTGCATTTAAAAATTTAGAAGCTACAGAAAGCCGTGCCAATCCATTTGTAGAAGTCTGCAATCTCGATGAGATACCTGAAAAGAGAGCAAAGATTGTACTCGTAGAGGGAGAGAATATTGCTGTCTTTAAATATGATGGAAAAGTATCGGCCGTAAGTAATATTTGTCGACATCAACATGGTCCGCTAGGAGAGGGAAAAATTGTGGATGGATGTATTACCTGTCCATGGCATGGATACCAATATCTCCCACACAATGGTCAATCTCCACCGCCATTCGATGAAAAAATAGAAACCTATGATGTCAAAATTGAAAATAATAAAGTGCTGGTTAACATCAATCCTCACCCGGAAGGAACCGAATGCATTCCTGCTCTAATCACGTCTTAGTAAAATGACACCATGAACAATGACACGCACAATCAATCATTCTACATTGGATGGCAAGCTGAGATGCCAGACCTTTATAAGAAAAAAGTCAGGCATTTTATATACGCTATTCTGAGTTTGATACTTCTCGTGAGTGCCCTCTTGGTTCTTTTCCAAAAACCCTTCGCAAAAGGAGTCTTTGAACTGGGAGCTCTCACTGCATTAGAAGGCACCCTTTTTATGACTCCAGTACCTATGCTTAAGATACAGGACGATGAGTCAGATCAATTAAAAAGCATCTTGTTGATTGGATTTGGAAAAATGGGAGCCGAAAACGCTTTCAAAGAACATATATCCCGTGACCTTCAATTAGCGGATCTTAATGGATCAAAGGCTCGTCTGGAAGGGACCCTCATCTACGACCAAGAAAAAACCTTACTGGAGCTCACTAATGGTGAAGCATCGATTCTGAAGTTAGGAGCAGGGACTAACTATGAAATTAAAGAGGAATCTTTGGGCTTTCAGACCCTTCAGGGAGAGATCTATGATCCAAAATGTGCCTTTGGAGTAATGAAACCCGGGTACGGGAAAATCCACCGATCTTGTGCGGTCCGTTGTATTAGCGGGGGCATTCCACCCGTTCTCAAAATCGAAAATGAGTCCGGAGAAAAAAACTATGTGCTTGTAGTGGATACGATGGGTAACCCTATCAACAAAGCCATACTACCCTATGTGGCAGATCAAATTCAGATTTGTGGTCAGCTGGAGCGCCAGGATGATTGGCTCGTGTTGTATACAAACCCCACGGAACAACTTGCCAGACTGCATCCTTACTGGATGAAGGGTGACTTGGCCATGTGCGCTGAGTAAATTCAGATAGACCCATCCATCAACGCCTTAACAGCATAGTCACAGGCTCGGGCCGTCAATGCCATGTAGGTCAGTGATGGATTCTGCGGTGGAGATGAAGTCATGCAAGAACCATCTGTCACAAATAAATTGGGTATATCATGGGATTGATTCCACTTGTTTAGAACGGAGGATTTAGGGTCATTTCCCATGCGGGCGGTACCCATTTCATGAATAATAGATCCCGGCACAGGTCCATTATCAAATCCTGAAACACCCTCCAATCCTGCTGCCTCCAACATTTCAATCGCACTGGACTGCATTTCTTCGCGCATTTTCATTTCATTGTCTCCATACACCATATCAATTTCCAAAAGCGGGAGGCCCCACTTATCCTGCTGATCTGGGCTTAACCTGACATTATTTTCAATATTGGGTAGCGTCTCCCCGTATGCTTCGAAAAAGGCATTCCAATTACCAGGTCTGCTAAGTGCCTCTTTCCACTCTGCACCTATTCCAGGTTGGTGAAAACCGCGTCTCCAATCAGACCGACTGGTATAGTTTTCAAAGGTGAAACCCCGGAGATAATCCCGATCATTCTCTTTTACATTGACAAATCGGGGAATATATACACTGGCGGGCCGCTGTCCGAAATAATAGAACTCCTTTAATCCACTAAAGGAACCCGTTGCTCCCACATGAGCATGATGATCCATAAGATAATGGCCTAATACTCCACTAGAATTAGCAAGACCGTTGGGAAACTCTTCCGTGGTAGATTGCAATAAAATTTGTGTGCTTCCCAGTGTGGAGGCGTTTAGAAAAATTATTTTGCTAAAAAATTCGGTCTGCTCACCGGTTTCAGCATCGATGACTCGAACACCTTGTATGCGATTTGTTTCTTTATCATACATCAATCGCTCCACAATGGACCATGGCCGAATGGTCAGATTACCCGTTTTAGCCGCATCGGGCAGTGAAACCGAATTACTGGAATAATAGGCTCCAAAAACACAACCTCGATGACAAAGATTCCGATTGCGACACTTTCCTCTACCATTGTGTTCCTGGGTTAAAATTGCCATCCGGCTTATGATCAAATCACGTTCTGCAAATGCCTCTTTGATGCGCTTCTTTAAATGCTTCTCAAACACATTCATGGGAAAGGGGGGTAGAAAATCACCATCCGGCAATTGGGCGAGTCCATCTCGACTACCGCTGACTCCAATATATCGCTCTATATGATCGTACCAGGGAGCTATATCCGCATAGCGGATTGGCCAATCAATTCCTACTCCATCGCGGACATTGGCTGTGAAATCAAAGTCACTGAGTCGAAAGGTATGCTTCGCCCACAACAAGGATCGACCGCCCATATGGTAGCCACGGTACCAATTAAATGGCTTCTTTTGAATATACGGATGATCACTATCCTTTACTAAAAAATGCTTAATGTCCTGGCCGAATAAATACAGTGTTTTCTGAATTTCATAATCCTCTTTTTCCTTTTCAGGAACCAGATTTCGTAATGGCACATTCCAGGGATCTGTATTTTCAGTGGGATAGTCTTTAATGTGCTCGACCATCCGACCTCGCTCCAATACCAGTGTCTTTAAGCCACGCTCAGTTAATTCCTTTGCTGCGATGCCACCGGTCATGCCCGACCCCACGACTATAGCATCATAGGTATTTTCTGTGGTTCCTTTTCCAAGAATATTATAAGTCTGCATATTCAAAGGTAGTATCGTAAGCCCGTCAGGCCGAGATTTAAAGTTGATTCATCAGCGGGTACATCACCCTGATAGTCTCCGGGAACCGCCACATAATTACTGGCTCTTGTTTCGCCTTCCTGAGAGGTAAAAAATCCAATCAATGTATATTGTTTTAGTGGTATAAACCACCGATATTTTTCATCTCCGGAAAATGCACGTTGATCAGTCAGACTCATTAATTCTTCTTTATCATTTGCTGCATTAAATTCTGGGAGAAAAGCGTTTATTCCCTCCAAAATTGACTGCTGTTGAGCCGCATCCATGCATTTTGCAAAGACTTCGTCGACAAAATAATGAGTACCTACTTCTGAAGCAGACGCAGTATTTGTGCGGGGAATTATAAGATCCATAATTTCCTGGACCATTGTAAAGGTGGGTTGATTAAAAAATAGGGGGTCAGAGCCTTCTCCTATCTTCTCTGACTTACTTCGACAGGCACTCACAAAACCACCTAAAATAGATGGAAATAAGATGTGGCTACCTGCCAGGGAAAAAGACCTAATTGCATTCCTACGATTCACAACAAAACTATTTAAGTATGTGCTTATAATAATAAAAGAATCCATCTTCAGCACCTATTAGTAGATCCAGGACACCATCCTTGTTCCAGTCAACCAATGTGGGACTGGTGGTATGCCCTGCCAGCTTTTTATCCAACAAATCCCCTTTAAATTCAAAGTAGACTTTACCTTCAGATGTCCTGACATTTTCCCATAATACGGCATTAATACCATTGGCAATCATATCGATATCACCATCTCCATCCCAATCCCCAAAAGCCAGCTTTCGACGGCCACTACTGCCATGGAGGGCTTCACTCAGCTGTAGCGGACCATTTTCATCGCTGATTTTATTGTTTTTTCGGTCATACCTACCATTTGCACTGTAAAAAATCCTTTCACCCGGTTTTAATAGGGTTCTTCCTCCCTCTTGCTTACGCTCGTAAAAACTCAGGTACCCTTCGGTGTCAAGCACCACCAGATCCATCAATCCATCCTTATTCCAGTCGATAGCAGTTGGTGTCGTTCGCCATTGCGTGGCCAGCGCCTTGGGAGCCGGCGTCCACCAAAACCAATCCGGTTTGGGTGGTGGACCTTCCCAGTCTACTCTCACCTCTTTAGCAGCCGCTAGTTGAGGATTACCCCTGGATCCAATATTCTCAAACCACACTATTTTACCCCAAATAGAATTGGCCATCACATCCTGCAAGCCATCGTGGTTCCAATCGGCTACTGAAAGTGTTGTATATCCCCATTTAGCTTCACAGGGGCCCTGAATCGAGCCATTATATCCCGCCTGGATACGGATGATTTCATCATCTGCCGTCAATAGCACCGGATTTTTCCAAACAGGATTTTCACCCCCTCCTACATTCTCAATAAAACCGATATAACCGGCTGTATTCCCACAGATCAGGTCTTCATCCCCGTCATGATCCCAATCTACACTAAAGGGTGTCACCAAGGCTCCAAATTTCAAGTCAGCTGCTTTTTGCTTAAAGTACTTGGGATGTTCAAACACAGGCATCCCCATGTCCAAACGCCCCGTGTTTTCTACAAAAGCTACCCGGCCATCCTCATCGCCCACAATTAAATCGATATCTCCATCCTGATCCCAATCCATAGAGACAGGAATAATCATTTCCAGATCCATCTTAAGCGTATCAACACCATTCATCAGGAATTTCCCATTAGCATATTGAGGATTTTCCCTTGTACCGATGTTTTCAAACCAGGTAAAACGATCCAAAAATTCACCACAAATAATATCCAGATCACCATCATTATCATAGTCATCAAAATTTGGGGATGGGGCCCCATAGACATCAATCGGACTGCCTCCTGCCTCAATTTTTCCTTTCATTCGATACCTTCCTCCCTCATTTTCGACCAAGTAGACCAAACCATGCAGCGGACCATTCACCCATACTCCCTCATCGTTAAAGGCATTGTCCCATCCATAGTCGGCACCATCCTGTATACCTACCACGATATCTAAGTCCCCATCATTTTCGTAGTCTACATACTTCCACTGATTGAAGCGAATCTTCTCGTGTAACTCACCAAAAATGGTGGGATCGAATAATTCCTTGGTTTCCCCTGTGATGAGCCCCATTAGCTCCTGTCCAGGCTTCAGAAATCGCGGCTTGCCATCCACAATAGACATCTGAATGTCTTTGATCGGATCTCCGATCCTGACTGGTGGTTCGAAGGCCGGAAATGCAGTACCTTCCTTATTCTCAAAAAAGTACAATCCACTGAAGGGCACATCCCTGCATGATACAACCAAATCGTTGTCCCCATCCTGATCATAATCCATAGGTAAAGGCCAAGCCCACAGTCCCACACCCAGATCACTGATCAAATCCGGATTATTGTACGAGATACGCTCCAGATTCTGTCCATGACTTTCACTACTGAGTATAAGTAGACAAAGTAGCAGGCGCAACGGAGCGTACATTGAATCTTTTAGCAAAATACCCATACTCCTAAAGATAGAAATCCTCCCATATCTCTTAATCGATATTTTTTTCAAAAAAAATCAGCACGTCGGTAATAAGTCATTGATCAGATCTAATAAGTATCAAAACCAATAAAATATTAGTCATGAAAAAATTAGCATCTAAGTCAATTGAAGTACAGGCCAGCCAGGTAGCAGATCACATGAATGCCCAAGTTGGAGGCTCCATGCCCGCAGCTCGCAAACCGGATTACTCCAGCATGCAAGCTGCAGTTCAAAGAATCTCTCATCCCTGTGGATTTGATTTTTTGAAAGAGTTTTACGGCATCTGATAGGATAGTAGAATAGAAGGGAGACTTATAGTCTTCCTTCCATTATCCATTATAATTTCTGCTCAAACCACTCCAAAATAAAGTGGAACCTATCAGCATCCAACCCATGTCCACCCTCAAAGATCTGACACTGGACGGCATCTGCAGCTTTCTCACGCTTATAGACATCATGAGTCGCCTGAAATAATGTCATTGCGTCCTGAGCATATTTGTCATCTGTGCCTGCGACAATGAGAAGGTTCCTCGGTGCGATGAGGCCGAACAAATTATCTATGTCATATTTTTCGGTAAATCCCGGAATCACTTCTGCCATCTCAATACCTGTCTGGTTTTCAAACTTGGTTCGGTAGGTACATGCTGCCCCACTCGTGCAGGCAAATTGAATACGATCGTCAAATGGAGTATGAAAAATGACGGTATTGCCTCCATAGGAATGGCCAAGAATACCAATCTTACTTTTACTTTTATCTTCTAACTGAGAAAGCAGACTAACACCCACACTCGAATCTTCCACAATTTTCTTCATCAGTGTAGTGCCCCTCAGTAATCGGTAAGCCATTTCATTATAGTGCTGAAGCCATTCATCATCCGGATCCCTGGTGGAAAGTGCTTCGGGACTTCTTCTATCTTCAAAACAAATCGAATCCGGGGCCAGAGAAATAATACCTCGCTCAGCCAAAGCCGGACAAAATGCCTGGTAGGGATCACCCTGTAAGCCTGCTACTTCACTCTTTCCCAAGGCACGATTTCCATGATGCTGATGGTGCACCAGCACTGATCCTATTACTTCCCTTTTAGGTACAAATAGATAGGCTCTTATGACGTCATTCTCTGAGCCAGGATACTCGATGAGATATCTTTGATAATCATCCTGACTATACTCATCAACAACTTCGTAATGGACGTAACCTCGATGAATTTGAAGATTTAAAAAATCTTTAAGCTCCTCCCGCATTTTATTCATTTCATCTTTTCAAAATTGTTATAGACAGCAGTCTCATTTAAAATGACACTTTTTCAGGAAAAGCAAAAGGCTCCTCCATGTTATAAGGCAGTTTCCAAACATTCCCGTTAAAATCTCCGAAATACAACGCTGATTTACTAAATGTGTGAGAATCCCCATCCGCCCAGAAAAAAGCGAAGGGCGCTTTATAATGAAGAGGACGCCGAACATAGGAGTGGCTGAATCGGGAATTCGAAGTGATCGTTTTCTCTCGAGTCCACTTTCCTCCCTCATCGGCAGAACTCCATATAGCTATTTCCCCGCCCACACCCCAGAGCTGAGGTCCAATTTCGGTAGGTCCCACCACCTTCCAGGTATCTTCATCGATGTAAAGACTCCCCATATCATAATTATGATCAGAGCTGGTGATGACACTATGAGTCCACGTTTCTCCATTCCACCTCACAACACACCATTCATAGGGGGCACTGTCTGGTCCCGGCACATGTCCCTTACTTCGGATGTACAGACAGGCGGGTCTACCCTCCTGATCAAACCCCATATCTTTCAGGTATATATTACGATGATCATCGGGGAAACTAAGTACCTGGGTGGAGGAATGCTTTTCTTTGATCGGAACTGATACTTCCTGTCCCTTCACGTTGGTCCAGGTCTTGCCCATATCTTCTGACTGTACATAGTATAAGTCCGTACGTATATCCACATTGCCATCGGGATGTCGATTGAAAAAAGTCCCGACAATCCGATCATCATACGTACCACTGGTTTGATAGTGGCCGCTCTTTTCACCAACTTCTTCAGGAATAGCGGCCAGCATTTGATCCTCCGTCCACTGCATACCATCGAGGCTGCTCTCAAAATATAACTGACGTACCCCTGTATACTTTGTGAAAAATTGGAAAAAACCATCCTTAATCTTCCACGGTTGTGGATACGTCATTTCTTCCTCGGTGATTTGTTCAAAATGGTCGATAGCCCAGGGCTGTGTACTTCGATACTTAAATCCCGGACGACTTCTTCCCCGACCACTCACAAAAACCCAGAGATATCCTTCATCATCAATCAGGAGTGAGGGATTGTCGTGTGGATCATCAACACCCATCTTGTCATGCACTACGGTCGGCTTGCAAACCGTCCCTTTCGCATGGTCAAAGTATCCAATCATACACAACAAATGCCTTTCCTTCTCAGATCGCGTACCCCCATATACGAAATATGTACGATCCACCTCCGGCGCATAAATCGCCAGTGGAGTATGTTTGGCCGTGTATGTGCCCAGGGCACCAGAATATTTATCACCTGCCGGATATTTCTGATTGAGTTCAAACCAGATTGCTTTATAACCATCTACCTTTGTATTGGTGAGATCCTGCGCAAATAAATAACAACTCTGACTTAAAAATAAAATGAAAAAAAATCGCATAAATAGTCTGTTATTTCCCGGCACTACTTTTCACAGATGATCTGGATTAATAAATGACTATTATACTTTTTGAAATAACCAAAGTCAGATTAACCTAGGAATGCAGATCAGGGCTTTCAAATTTCAGGATTGTATTCTCCACAAAATCCCGAGCAGCATCTTGTTTCAACTCTGCGTAGAGTTTCCGATCCTGTCCCGCCTTCGCTGCAACTTCTTCCTTTAATTTGGCATATGTGTTTCGAGCCATTTCATTATTTCTCAGACAATCTCTAAATATAAGATGTCTTTTCAACTCCGGATTATCTCTATGACATATATACAGATGGTGTGAAATCGCATCCAACTCAGATGAAGGCTGGTGATCCGCTCTTCTCTTAAATACCTCTCTACCGGGTATACCCTGATCACCGTTGTGATAGTATCCTAAATTTTCCAGTATTGCTTTTATCTTCCCAAAATCAGACTCCTCTCCGTAGATGAGGTCGATATCGATGATGGGCTTGGCACAGAGTCCGGGCACGGCGGTACTGCCAATATGCTCAACCGCGCAATTCACTCCCTGAAGATTTCGCTTGAGGATCTTACGAATGAGACCGAAGTCTTTGATCCACCGAACTTGATAGTTTTCCAGTAGCATGATGACCTTAGTTAGAATGAAATTAAAAGAAAAAAGATCATCCTGTACTAAAAACTCACGCTTTCTACACAACTTAAATAGTAGATCGTGCCATAGCCCGCATCAGTATGTTAAAAACAATCAGATTGAGAAACCCCATACCAATCAGTAGCATCGTGTGCACCCACAAACCCAGACCAATGGCGACTAAGCCGGTCAGCAAGATCAAAAAAGACAATAGCTTCATCCAGGTAAACTTTGACTGAAGCCAGGCCATCTCGATTTCAATGATTTCATCTACGAACCTGGATCGTGGGGCCACCGGTGGCATAAAGAACCAGAGTAATATATCGATGAGGAGAACCAGGCCAATCATGTGCATCTGATGAGACCAGAGTGCCCAAAAAAGAAGTAGATAGAGGGGAATCCTCAGAAAGATACCGAGTGGGTTACGATGACGGTCTACCATCCGTCGAGATTCCATCCATTTGGTGAGTCTACTCAAAATATGCCTCTAACATATCACTCTTAGAAGTCATAGTCAACCCCATCCGGTAGAGGTTCCACTGACACCTTCATCCATTCTCCTTCTACTTTGATCACTACCATATTCCGATCCTTATCGTAGAAGATAGTGCCATCTTCACTTTCCTTCAGCGAGAGATAGTTGACATGTCTGGCGCTGGCATCATAGTTCTTTTCATCATCTCCATCGGGAGCTTGTGTCAAAAGATTATCGGATCCCAGCTTGCCCAAGGTCAGGGCATTCTGAAGCTTCAGTGATCCATAAAAAATAGCTCGATCTCTGCTGAACATAAACGAATGCTGGCGCACATCTGATCCAATCCTAAACCAATTGTAGGTACTGTCAGAGTGACCATACTTCGCTCCATAATAGTACATTTCTGCCACGGGTCTTCCCTCTTCCTCATGTTTATTCACTAGCATCGTGATTCGGGAAATATCATCCCTGGCAAATCCTTCAAACACATGATAACCCCAACGCTTACGATTTCGTTCTTCCTGATTACCCCGTACCTGAATCATATAGGGTGTGGCAAGAATTCCGTTCACCATCGTGTACATAGGAGTCTTGGCAGGATTAAAGCCATATCTATATCCTCTCTCTTCCCACTTGTCCCACGTAGTGTCGATATCGGATTGGAACAAAGTCCGATACTTATCTGATTGATCTGATCCGGGTATTAGTTTCAGGTAGTTCGACGATTCTGGTTGGCAAAAACTGTGAACACTGATTAAGCTGAACAGGACGACTGAAAGGATTCGCATAAAAAACATTTGATGACGTAATTTCTAAAAATACAAAGTGCCTCCCAAACACTTTAGGAGACACCTTTAATTTAGCACAAAGGATAGATGTTTATTTTGCATTTTTGGGCTTAGAAACATCTCTACCCAATAACATATCCACGACCCGACTAGATGATCCCATATAGAATCCGGTTTTGTGCTCGTATTGAGAGGGATTATAAAATGTTCCAAAGATGATATCGAAAATGGGCAAATCACTATAATTATATCTGTGAATACCCCGAGCATGATGATAAGCATGACTCTCAGGCCTTTGGATAATATATCCCAACCACTGAGGAGTATGAATATTGGCATGCTGGAAGATACCGAGGAAAGTCGTGGTCAGCAAAGTGACGGTAATAGCTTGGGGTGTAATACCAATCAGAAATGCAAAACACAAGCTGCCAAGTAATGTAAATCCAACCATATCCAAGGGACTAAAGTAAAACGCACCGTAGGTATCCAGTCTTTCAGCGCTATGATGCATCTGGTGGAATGTACGCCATAGAAAATCGTTACCATGGACGGCTCTGTGGTACAGATACACTGCCATCTCATAGACGGCAACTCCCACTAATGCTCCCCCGACAGTCCCCAAAGAGGTAAGATCCATCAAGCGAAAGGGTTCGATGAGCGGATCTGTCCATAAGGGTAAATATGAAGAAAGATAAAAGTAAACGGCAAATGATATCATACCGCGCAATTTCCAGTTTTTCACCTGGGGTAATTGCTGTGCTGGAAATAGCCACTCCCAAATCATAAGGATGGCATAGATCAACAGGACTACGATGGAGACTGGGTCTAGCAATATTTCGATAGGACTAGGCATAACAAATAGATTTAAATTATTTAATTGATTACTACCCTATTAGCGTAAGGTTGTCACTCACGATGTAAGTTGGTTCTAAAGTAAAACTTACCGATGTCTAATAACCCGTTGTATCCCAGGTCTATGGTTAGCACAAAAGGCATAGATTTCCGGAGATCCGTATCTTAGAGGCTCAAATGATATTCATGGAATCGTCCACCGCTAAGTCGCCGATTACGCTGTCAATTCTTCCTTTGCAAAATCTCTCAGATGATCAAAGAATTCAGATGTTTTGCACCGGACTGCATATGGATCTCATGGCAGACTTTGCCAGGCTGAGGTCATTTCATATCGTTCCCATGGAGTCTTCTTCTGATCTACCCCCCAATGTGGATTACCTTGTGAAAGGTCTATCCAGGTATCATGACAATCTGCTACAGATCAATCTTCAATTGATAAATGCGCGTGAAAACCGGTTGATCTGGGCTGAACGATTTGGTGATACGTTGGAACATCTTTATCAGATAGAGGAGGAAATCATTCAGAAGATTGTACTCTCCCTGCAACAAGTCGTCGATCAGGATCTGCTGACCAGTATAAGAAATAGACAATCTCATGAATTAAGCGCCTACGAGAGCTGGCTTTATGGAATGGATGCGATGCGTGCTGGTACATTAGCGGCTGATGAGAAAGCCCGCACTTACTTTCTGGATGCAATCGAAAAGGATCCTTCATTTGCCAGGGCCTACACCGGCATGTCTCTCACATATTTCAATGAATGGAGTTGTCTTCTATGGGATGAATGGGATGAAAACCAGCAAAAAGCTATCGAGTGGGCATTAAAAGCTGTTGACCTAGACCCGCTGGATCCACAAAATGCATTTATACTAGGTAAATGCTTTTTATTTTATCGTCAATTTGATAAGGCCGAATACTATATACAAAAGGTCATTGCCTTATCTCCCAGTGAGCCCAAATTACTGGCGGGCCTTGCTTTCTGCCTGGTTTATTTGAGCCAACCGACCAAGGCTCTCCAACTTTATGAGGAAGCGGTGCGCATTGATCCATCACGAAATGGATTTATCCTAACCGGCACATTGGTGTACCTAGAAAATAAGCGGTATCATGAAGCAATCGAAATCGGTAAACTAAATCCTGGCACCACAGCATGGATTGATTTTCAGGGTATGATGGCAGCCGCCTATTATCATGCCGGACAAGAGGATGCCATGTGGAAATGCTGGAACCAGTTTACCCAAACCTTTCATAGGAAGATCCGACCCCATGAACCGTTCGATGAAGCTATCGCGCTTGAATGGGTCATTGATGTCAATCCATTCAAAGGAAAGAGCGAACATCAATCCTTCTGGAACTTCATCGGCAAGCACCTGGGAAAAACTCACTCCTCTACATCAGAAACAAAGCGGACATCGCTTCCCAACGAGTTTATCGATCAAGGTAGCGTTTGGACACTGAGCTTTGGAGGAAAATCAGCGCAAATACCTAATTTGAAAGGCCTGCAGGATATTGCACGATTACTTCAAACCCCTGATGAAACATTGTCATGTGCAGATTTAATGGGGATTACGACTATCGAAAGTGGTGTCGACGTATTGGATGCTAAGGCCAAAAAAGCCTATCAGAAAAGACTGCTAGACATCCAGGATGCAATACATGAAGCAGAAGAATTTCATGATCATCCGACTTTGGAAAAGCTTCAAAAGGAATATGATGACATCCTACACCAAGTGAGCCGAGCCGTAGGTAAGGGACGTAAAATTAGGACTTCTGGGAGCAGTCTCGATAAAGCCAGGGCCGCAGTGACCTGGAGAATTAGGGCAGCTATCAAAAAAATTGAAGTAGTTCACCCAGAACTGGGAAAGCACTTAAAGAATGCTATAAAGACGGGTCTACACTGTAGTTACCAGCCAGAGCAATCGATAACTTGGCATTGCTAACTCCTGAAAAGCGACACTTACATCGTAAGGTGGAAACTTACGCTATGTAGTAAGAAAGGCTATTAGTCTGAGCTTTATTTGCTGTTCTGTCTTGATATCATATATTATGTCTGTCCAAAACAAACTGATTGATCCAAATTTTGCCCGCGATCTTGAACTATCGGAGGCCATGTACTGGAGTAAATACTATTGTCTTAAGTCGGAACTCAATCCTGCTTTTAAACGGATCGGATCAGGCATGGCACTGGCTTTACCGGAAATTGACATTCTCGCCATGAACCGGATTATTGGATGGGGATGGACTGAGCCGATGGTTGAATTAAATCTCTCCGAAATCATTGATTTTTATCGTGAGAAAAAAATCAAAAGGTTTTTCCTGCAACTCAGCCCCCTGACACCTCAATACGAGAAGATCTGTGAAAAATTGAATAATACTGGATTCGTACACTATAATAACTGGTCAAAAGTCTGGAGGGCCCTTTCCGGATTTGTTCCACCCATAAATTCATTTCTCAAAGTTGGACAAATTGAAGAAAGTAAAGCAAAAATATTTGCGGATATTATTGCAACAAGTTTTGGTTGGCAGGATCCAAGGATTCATTCTTTTCTACGGGGCAGTGTCGGTCAACAAGACTATTTTCATTATGCTGCCATGCTTCAAAATAAAGTAATTGCAGTAGGTGCCATGCATATTTACAAAAATATAGCCTCAATGGCTTTTGCTGCGACACTTCCCAACTATCGGGGATTAGGAGCACAAAGCTTGCTTATTCAGCATCGCATACAGGCTGCACGGAAAATGGGTGTGAAATTTCTAGTCTCAGAAACTGCAGAACAAAGAGAAGACAATCCTTCTCCCAGCTATCGAAATCTCCAGCGATTCGGATTCAACTTAGCGTATCAAAGGGAAAATTGGATTTATGAATTTAAGGACTAAATAAATATTATTAAGGATCTAATTATATTTTGTTCCTCAGAAACCCGAATCCCTGATCTGGACTTTAATCTCATTCAATTAATTGAATAAATAAATGACCATTCCTACATTTATCTTAGGCATAAACAACTGGAATACTTTCAATGAATTTTGGCAATCGACTCCGCTTCCCTTTTCAGATCTGCCACATGTTGCTCGAAAGCCTCATCGAATGGTCGAATCCTATTAGTCAATAGTGGAAACATCACACTTCCAATCCGCTCAGACATGGTAAAAATAGTCCATCTCCCCCATCACCGGTAGGGAGCAGATTTAACCCAAGTAGAATGTCAGGAAACGTGATTTCAACGTAGGCCAGGAATTTATCTGCAAGATAGAAATTCCTAATGCAGCAGCACTTTACCATTGGCATTAAAATAGCTCAGGCTGGATAATATGTTTTGCTCATTTTTTGCCAGAGCCTCCAAATGACTGTAGGGTACAAATCGTGCATTTTTTACTTCGTTAGAATGTATCGTGGTCGGTGTACCTTCCCAATCTTTCGAATAAAATTCGATGGTGAAATACTGCACACAGTCCCCATTGGGATACATCACTTCCTCTACGGCTGGATCGGTACTGATGCCAATCACGTGTAGCGAGTTTATGGTGATACCTGTCTCTTCCCATACCTCTCGTCTGATACATTCCTCAATGGTTTCACCTTCCTCCAGCCCACCTGCCGGCAGGCCCAAATTGCCATCATCCAGACGGTCGATCACCAGAACTTCCTGATTTTGATTTTCCACAATAATACGCGCTCCGGGATGAATTATCTTTACCTTCCCAATCTTGGATCGTAACTTTCTAATATAATCTGGCAAAATGTCTATTGAATTTATCTATTGAATCTGAACGGACTGCTTTTCGTCGAATACAGTTATAAATAACGGATATTCTTCACCCAAATTATTATATGCAGCCGTTTGGGGATCCATTCGATGTTTGGTCACACGAGTATATAAATTATAAGCTCCCTTTTCTGATGGAGAAACCATGGTGATAAACAACCGTGATTCTTGTGGATCCATATTATTATCCCCCACTTTTTTTGCTTCCGGATACCATACCCACTCCTCGCCGATTCTGAAAGTATCATTTTTCACCACCTCCTCCGATGCTGCATTTTCCCACCGCAAATTAATCAAGTAGAAGCGCTCAGGATCGCCTGTAGGTAAACGGTGACCGGAAAATTCATTTACTAATCTTAATTGATATCGAATACTATCACCCTGCTCGTAGATGGATGCTAAGGTATCAGGATAAAAGGCCATACCCTGCAAGGCCTTCGACTCAAGTCCCCTACGTTTGGGAATACCGGAGCCTGGAAACCAGTGCCGGTGCGATGTCCTGTTTTGCAGGCCGGACATCAGAGGACGGGTGATCGTATCCATATGGCAGGAGATACAATTCTTCTCACTAAAAAAAGGACCCTCCATCCACTCGTCACCGGTCTGAAAGGTACAGATAAGCTCGGGTGTCACTACCGCACTGGCATTGTGACATCCCATGCAAAGCTGTTCATTCAGAAATGCCGTGTCGACCTTTACCGGGTGGGGTGCATTTCCATAGCCATTAGCACCAATAATGAACCCATCCCGCACGTGACAGGTACTACAACTGATCCCCTCCAACTGTAATTCCGGATCAAAATTAGGATTGACTTCTTTCACAGGTTGATAGATATCGCCACCACGCAAACCCTTGATGAGAAATTCCTGCTGATTCTCCAATGGAATGTGACAATTGATGCAAAGGTAAGGACTGGACTCCTTTGCTAATTCTGCCTGAAATTGCAGATCAGTCCAGGCATGTGCATGTGTGGAAAGCTGCCATTCTCTATAGA
Source organism: Saprospiraceae bacterium (assembly GCA_050298535.1). Classification (GTDB taxonomy): domain Bacteria; phylum Bacteroidota; class Bacteroidia; order Chitinophagales; family Saprospiraceae; genus JABDMH01. The sequence goes on along the minus strand of JBNKUI010000026.1, from coordinate 77,913 downwards.
TCTCCTGATGGCAGATACCACAATCTTTGGCCTTTATGGAAATAAGACCCATCGGAGTTTTCTGATATGGTACAGCACTTTCCCAGTTATCCGCCAGTGGCTCTATGGGAGGAGCACATCCCTGATGGACCAACATAAAGAGTAATACACTCCCTAGCAGTACTTTTTGATATGCCATGATCCAGTTCAATCGATATCGCATTTATTTCTATAAACATAAGTAATTCAATAAAGGATCTGAAACTAAGGCTGTGACCTCGATCACACTATTGTCATAGAACAGAACTACTAAAGACTATCTTACTCACACAAAGAAAGGTGACGGGTATTCTACGACACCTGTGGTATTCTTTAAACCGCCTTCCACCAGTTCGATGATCCTACAGTTTTCGGAAGGCACTTCGAAGGGGAATTTAATGCCGAATTCTTGTGCCTTCACATATCCGAATTTAGGATAATAGTCTGCATGACCCAGGACTGTGATACTAGAATAATGTAACTTATTGGCCACCTCATGGGATTTACGAATCAAAGCACCCCCGATACCGCAGTCCTGAAGATCAGGCCGAACTGCCACTGGAGCCATGGTGAGGGATGTCTGCTGCTGATCTTCATTCTTGATCAATACCTTCGTCAGTAAAATATATCCTACGATTTGATCACCGAATTCTGCGACTAAAGATAATTCAGGCACAAAAGCATCCGATCTCCGAAGACGATCTACTAAAAATTGTTCCTGATGGTCACTGATGTCCATGTCGCGGAATGCCTGCTCAATAAGATCAAAAACTACCTTATGATCTCCAGGGTCTTCCTGTCTGATGATCAGGTTGGATAAATCAAATTTCTGTTTCGACATTGTATCCGCTGTCATAAATAGTCAATTATTAAACAAAAAAAAGCTGAATTTCCCTGATCAATAAAAACGTCCCACATTCAATCATCTCTACTAATTTTTCTCAACGCCTGAAATCAGGATTTTGGAAAGTAATATGCTTGACTACCAAAAACGCTGTTTTCCCATCTCACCGCCACTTGATGTTTACTTATCCCCATAATTCCTCCCTATATTCCATTATTTCCTGCCAACCCGATTTCCCTCAAAGTACAAACAATCCATTTAGAGAGATGGATACATTACTTCGCGATAAGAGCACACTTTGTACCTTTACCGCGTCAAAATGAAGACATGAAAAAAGAGAGGATCCTTATTACCGGAGCGGGTGGTCAGATTGGTACTGTCTTGACCCAGGCTCTCCGTGAAACCCACGGAGCACATGCCGTGATAGCTTCCGACATCAAGCGTATCGATGATGAGACCGGGCCATTTGTGGTACTGGACATTCTGAACCGGCACCGACTGGAAGAAATCATAGACGACCATAAAATAACTCAGATATACCATCTGGCGGCAATTCTATCCGCCAACGGAGAATGGAATCCACTTAAAACATGGGATGTAAACTTAAATGCCTGGATCATGATGCTGGAAGTATGTCGACTGAAAGGCATACAGAAAATATTTTATCCCAGTACTATTGCGGTCTTTGGTGCCACCACACCTAAACATAATACACCTCAGCACACCAGTCTGGAACCTACGACCGTATACGGTATCAGCAAGCAGACCGGCGAACTCTGGGCCAATTACTATGTACAGAAATATCAAATGGATATTCGATCTCTGCGGTACCCCGGCATCATCGGATATCAATCCATGCCCCAGGGAGGCACTACAGATTATGCAGTAGAAATTTTTCATGCCGCACTGAAGGAGCAACATTATACTTGCTACTTAAGTCACGACAAACATCTCCCCATGCTGTATATGCCGGATGCTATGCGTGCTACGTTAGAACTGATGGAAGCACCTGAAGCCAGTTTATCGGTACGCACCAGCTATAATCTAGCCGGAATTTCCTTTAGTCCGGAAGAAATATATAATGAAATAAAGAAGTCTATACATGATTTCACCATTGAATACAAACCAGACTTTCGGGATCAGATTGCATCTTCTTGGAGTCATAGTATCGATGATCGTTGTGCCCGGCAAGATTGGGGATGGAAGCTGGAATATGACTTGTCAAAAATCACCCAGGATATGTTAGAAAAATTATCTCAAAAAAATAATTAAAATCTTATGGCAGATTCTCTATCTAAAATCATTGCAGAGGAGCTGGAAGCCTTGCGGGAAGCCGGATTATTTAAGGCAGAACGCATTATTACTTCACCTCAATCTGCACATATTGAAACCACCTCAGGTGGGGAGGTACTAAACTTCTGTGCCAATAATTATCTTGGGCTATCCTCTCACCCAAAGGTTATTGCAGCTGCAAAGAATGCAATCGACACACATGGTTACGGGATGTCTTCCGTTCGATTCATATGCGGCACTCAAGATATTCACAAGGAGTTGGAACGTAAGATTGCTGATTTCCTGGGTATGGAAGATGCCATATTATATGCTGCAGCATTTGATGCAAATGGTGGACTCTTCGAACCACTACTGACAGCAGAAGATGCGATCATTTCAGACGAACTAAATCATGCCTCGATTATTGACGGCATACGTCTTTGTAAGGCTCAGCGATATCGGTACAGGAATAATGATATGGATGATCTGGAAGCCAAATTGAAGGAAGCACAGGGAGCCCGGCGACGTATGATAGCCACCGATGGAGTCTTCAGTATGGATGGCATCATAGCCCAGATTGACAAGATATGTGATCTGGCCGATAAGTATGATGCGCTGGTGATGATCGACGAATGCCACGCTACCGGCTTTGTGGGCAAAAATGGTAGAGGAACCCACGAGTACCGTGAGGCGATGGGTCGCGTAGATGTTATCACGGGCACTTTTGGAAAGGCCCTGGGGGGAGCATCTGGTGGATTCACAGCATCCTCCAGGGAAATTGTTGAATTACTGAGACAGCGATCCAGGCCCTACCTATTTTCAAATACGCTGGCACCTTCCATCGTAGGGGGATCAATTGCTGTATTGGATATGTTAATGGGAAGCACAGACTTGCGTGACAAACTGGAGGAAAACACCGTCTATTTCCGCAAAGAGATGACAGCTGCAGACTTCGATATCATTGCAGGAGAGCATCCCATCGTTCCGATCATGCTCTACGATGCAAAATTAGCGCAGAAATACGCCTCGGCCCTATTGGAAGAAGGGATATATGTTATCGGCTTTTTCTATCCTGTCGTCCCCAAAGGCAAGGCCCGGATTCGAGTACAGATTTCAGCAGGTCATGAACGGGAGGATCTTGATCGTGCTATCGCAGGATTTAAGAAAGTGCGTGAGCGTCTACAGTAAAGAGAAACAAAAATTAACAAGTCATCCACATCAAATCTGCCATATTACATCACAATGATTTACGTAGCTACGGACAATTTTATAAATTGATCAAAACTAAAAAAGACTGACATGCCCAAGATGCACGTAAATCGATCAATCAATGTCTCTGCAAAGAAAGATCACATCCTTTCCATCGTGCAGGACTTCAATCAGTGGCGCTCCTGGTCTCCCTGGCTCATTTTAGAACCAGAAGCTCAGATGACCGTATCGGGAGATGGCAACTCCTACTCCTGGGAAGGTAAGCGCATTGGGTCGGGTGAAATGTCGATCAAGAAAGCAGGAGATAGTCGTGTAGATTATGACCTCACTTTTTTGACACCCTACAAATCACATGCAGACACCGCTTTTAAAGTGGAACAGCAGGGGGAGGGTAGCAAGGTAACCTGGCTTATGGATAGTTCACTGCCGTTCTTCATGTTCTTTATGAAGAAAAAAATGGAAGCCTGGATTGGGATGGATTTTGAGCGGGGATTAAAAATGCTGAAGGAATACGCGGAGACAGGCACCGTCAATTCTACCCTGGAGTTTGTTGGAAATCACTCCTACAAGGGCACCAAATATGTTGGTATTCGGACGGATACCACCATGAAAGCCATCGGAGAAGCGATGCAAGCTGATTTCAATGCATTGGGTGAATTTCTAAAGGACTCTGAGCTAGGAAATGGTGAAGTTTTCGCCCAATATCACAAATTTGATATGGTCAATGGGAATGTGACTTATACTGCAGGTATGGGTGTGAGTGATTTCCCTGATGATATGCCTTCGAGCTGGACCAAGGGATCGATACCCGCTACCTCCATGTACACGGTCAGGCACACAGGTCCCTATGATCATATTGGCAATGCCTGGAGCGCTGCGCAAAACCTGCTTCGATCAAAGGCCTTCAAACACAAGAAGGGAATCCATCCGCTTGAATTCTATAAAAATAGCCCACACGAAGTGGCACCCGAAGAGCTCGTCAGTGAAATTAGTTTTGCCACAAAATAGCACTAGGCACTATCCCAGTTCAAATGTTGTAATGCCGAAAATTTGCCGGATGGGTATGTCAGGCGGCGTGCCATAGTACATACGTGCACATTCAAAAACATAATCACAATTGTATTTTTTCACAAGTGATACGGCATCACCATTAATAACTGGGATATCAAGGAAAACCGGCTCACCCGCTCCTGCTGTCAGGCACGCCTTGTATAGTTCTTCTGCCACTTCCTTGTCATCTGCAAAGAGGGGACCTATCTTGGCACCGATACCTGTCTTGCGCATCACTGCATATCCAACTATTTTATCTTCCACCTTATAGGTAAAGGCATGACTATCTTTCACTGACAGCCAGGCATCCAGGAATGAGGGTCTGGCAAATCCAAAGCAGATCCGATCATACTTGTGCACTCCCTGGATATCAGATGGTTTTAATGTTGCAACGGAGGTACTATATGCAAATCGTTCTCCCTTTCTTTGATAGCGCTCATCCCTAAATGCAATTTCAAAGCCGCCTTTTTTGTAGAAAGGTTGCATATCCAATACACCATCCATCCCAATGGAGGCATTCTTGTCCAATCGATTGAGCAATGTATCCCTGCGCAGATACCAAAGTCTCCGCCCGACACCGCTACCCCGATAATCAGATCGAACAATATATAACCCCATAAAACCAAATGCTCCTCCATAAGATATAATGGCACCTCCTGCCACCAATTCTTCTCCATCAAAAAACCCGTAAAAACCATCCGGATCTGTCTGCCAGAAAACCTCTGCATCAGAAGGGCCCGGATTCCATCCTTCCTTAGCCGCCCAATCGACCAGTGTTTTAACACCCGTGAAATCCAGTTTCTTAAATACCAATTGTGAAGGGTCAATCATAATCTGTTTGATGTTAGTCCCTCGATCTGGGAGTAATTCGTTTTGTGATGTCCTCCTATGTGACTTGCTCAACCTTGGAGGCAATGAACCAATACGTCCCATAGGGATCTATCACGCCTCAATCTCTATTTCCATAAAATTTATCAGAAGGACAAAATCATAACTGCAAATTATATCCAGAAACAAATACCTACGTATCATTCTCTTGCTGGTTTGGATGGTCATCATCCTTGCGATGACAGTATTGCTTTGCTCCATTGACTGTTGCTTTCTTCAAAATTTTATCGGCGCAATACCTCCATTAGTAGCTGTGTTGATTTGCATCGATTTGGCTGCTGTACTTCTCCCCTATCTACAAAGGCACTACTAATATAAGATTGTTGTCGCCAGATTATTGGATCGCATCCCGAATAATGGGCTTTAATCCACTGAAAAAAAACTCAAGTGCTATTAACATTATCAAGCCCCAGACCCATCACTCAGCAGAAAAGGTATAACACCAGGCCTCTCCTTCCAAAACCTTTTCACCGTCCTGTCTCTTAATTACAATAGCCAATTGTGTAACTGGTTTTGATTCATGAATACTCAGTACTACAGCCTCTGCCGAGATGGTATCTCCAATGAATACTGGGGCTGTAAATTTCCAATTTTGACTAAGAAACACAGTCCCTGGACCCGGCATATCCATTGCGACTAAGGCATGAAGCAGCCCGGTAGTCAGTCCCCCTTGCACTACCAGTCTACCAAACTTTGTCTTACTTGCATAATCTGCATCAAAGTGCAAAGGGTTATAATCTCCACTTATTGCCGCATAGCTTTTTACGTGGTCATCTGTTAAGGTGATGCTACGTGTTGCTTTTTGACCGACTTTAATATTTTCCATAATATTCTTATTTGCTGAATTAAATGGCTCAGCTATACTCAATTTCAGTATAGTTTAGTCCATTTAGATTTTGTACACCCAGATTCTCAGGATGATAAGATAGCTGATTCATTACATCTTAAAAAAACGAATCAATTTATTGAACATAAATAGATACCCTCAATTCTACATTTCTTGGCTTTTAATTAATCACAACCTTCAGTCCTTAACCTTTCTTGATCATGCCTTTTTCAGAGTCCTTTATTCTTCAAAGAATTAGCATTTTCTCCTAACTACACATTTTTGTGCAAACGCCTGAACCAATCCGTCCAATTTATGACTTTTTCGTTACTAACCCTGAGAAGTATACTCACTGTTAGAAGCACCTAAGAGGCTACTGGTTGGCCACGGTCTCCACCTTCTAAATCATTCTTATACCTCTTGTGGAGCTGTGAAAAAGAAATCGGTAATCTGTGTCAAGATCAATGCTATTGGTGATCAAGATCATGATACTAGTAAATGTCCCGTAGTATCTATGTATGGCAAAGGTCTAATTTGATGTTGTGAAATAATAGAGAAATTTGTTTGTCTGTACCTCCGGTAAACTTCATTTTTCTCGTTCAGAAAGTTAGAGCCATCATTAACTTAGCCGAATGATTCTTTTTTTGTATTTTCTATGAGTGGCTCGCGATTTCACATCAGAGAACCAGGCAAACTGCTAAAGTACTGCAATGAATATGGCAACTGAGAACTTCACCAATAAGCAAAGAACTGCAATTATATTGCTGCGTATGTTGATTGGATGGCATTTCCTTTATGAGGGAGCCATCAAACTTTTCAACCCAGGTTGGACGGCAAAATTTTATCTACTCAGCTCAGAGGGGCTTTTCAAGTCTTTCTTTTTTTGGCTCGCTGGAGATGGTATGATTGGGATCGTCGATTTTCTAAATGTCGCTTGCCTAATTATGGTTGGTCTGGCCCTAATCCTAGGTATCTTTGAACGTGTCGGTGCCAGCATTGGTATCGCTCTCTTAATTCTCTACTACTTTGCACATCCAGCCTTTCCAGGACTGGCGCAAGCAGGAACGGAAGGAAGCTATTTTCTGATCAATAAGAATCTGATTGAGGCGGCAGCTCTCTATTTGATTTTCCTGTGCCCCACCGCAGAGTATTTCGGATTGACCCGCTATCTAAAACCTTCAACTTTAACAACATCTAACGTCTAAATATCATGGCTGAAGAAAATCAAAAAGGAAATCTTTCCCGAAGAAGTGCTCTGAAGGGATTGGCAGGCTTACCTATCGCAGGAGGAATTTTATGGGCAGGAGCGGTTGAAGCTTCTAAAAAGAAGAGTAGCCGTGAAAACATACTGAACACGCTCAACATCAATGCATCGCCTCCACCGGAGACCGGCCCGATGAGTGGAGATCCCATTCGACTCGGCATTATTGGCTTCGGAATCCGTGGACCACAACTATGCCGATCACTGGGATTTGCTACTAAAAAGTGGCTGTCAGATATGAAGGCATCTGCAGAGCGGAACGCCAACGATACTCGACTATCCTCTTTTCTCGAGCAAGAGAACCTCAATGTTCAGATCACAGCGGTATGTGATCTCTTTGATGTTCGTGCTCAGGAGGCTGCAGACTCTTTCAGCACCGATAAGGTGAAGGTAAAGATCTACAAACACCATCGGGCACTGCTAGAGAGCAAAGATGTTGATGCGGTGGTGATTGCTACAGCCGATCATTGGCATGCACCCATTGCCATAGCAGCATTAGAGGCTGGCAAACATGTCTATCTTGAAAAACCGATGACCCATAATATTGCTGAGACGTACGCCTTGCAAGATGCCGTAAATCGCACCGGTATGGTCTTTCAGGTAGGTCATCAGCACAGACAAACACAGAGTTTTGTGACAGCTCGTGATGTGGTGAATAAGAATATTCTAGGTCATGTCTCCCTAATTCAGGCTAACACAAATCGTAATAGTGACAATGGGGCATGGCAATATACCATTCATGAGAAGGCTAGTCCCGAAACCATAGACTGGGAACAGTTCATCGGAAGTGCCCCCATGATTCCTTTCAACGCAGAGCATTTTTTCAGGTGGAGAAAGTGGTGGGCCTATGGCTCCGGTCTTTCTGGTGATTTGATGGTGCATGATTATGATCGCATCAATTGTGTACTTGAAATGGGTATCCCACAATCGGTGATTTCTTCCGGAGGAATTTATACACATAAGGATGGTCGCAATGTTCCGGACGTAATGCAGATAAATATGGAGTTCCCCAATTTCACAACGGGAACGAGTCAGGAAGCAGGTAAAGAAAGAGGCATGACCCTGGTATACAGTGCTACACTAGGTAATCAATATAGCCGGACCACTGCACTCATGGGGCACGATGCGACTATGGAATTGGGTAACCGATTAACCATCTATGCCGATAGCAATTCTACCCGCTACAAGGATATGATCGAGAATGAAACTGTTGATCCAAACGTTCCCATATATCAATATGATCCCTCGGCGAGTGAAGTGGACGGCATCACATCCGCTACGGCGAAATACTTTGCAGATAAAGGACTGCTCTATACCTATCGTAATGGACGGCGCATCGACTCTACCCACCTGCACATGCGCGAGTGGCTCAGTGCCATTCGTAATGACACACCCGTAAGCTGTGGAATCAAGGAGGGGTTTGAAGAGGCTATGACAGCGCATATGGGAGGCCTCTCCTTCAAGTTGGGCCGACGAATTGATTGGGATGCTGCAAAACAGGAAATTGTCCCCGTTGATGGTTATGACCTCGATGAAGTATTACTAACCGATACAGAAAAGTTGGTGTAATCAGGTTCTCTTCTTTGTTGTTTCGATATTGAGGGTGCTTTGGTCCTAGATACTGAAGTCTCTCAATGACAACTATAAGAAATATGAGTTTCGCCGAAACTTATGATTCATAAAAACAAGAGCATATAAGGATATTTACAACCTTATGAACCCATAGCATATCTATATTTGGGTAGTTGGATTATCTCTCACGGATTTAGATTTGCTCCTCTTTGGTTAACAAAAAACTCTATAAGCTCTAAACTACCCACTGGAGAATAACTCTCTAATCATTATCGATTTTGATCGTAAAATAATTTCATAGCCAGACATGCATTCATAATGTCAGCAATGCTTGACGTAAACCAGTCCTTCTCTCTGCTCACATTTGACACTAGCTTAAGAGATAAAAAGATATTTTTGTCTTTTTATGTGAATTTACTTACATTTGTCAAAAGGAAAATCCCATTTGTCGTGAGAAATTACGATGGAAGATTGCTTAAATTCAAAGTAAACCTAATGACAGCTTCATTCAGAATTATCCTATCCTCAACCATCATTGGACTTTTAACAATATCCTGTAATCCTAAAAGCCAAGAAGCGTCATCAGTGACAGGATTTGACACGTCAAAGCTTCATGGTCAATCTGGTGTCCAAGATGATGAGTCGGAGAGAAATATTCTTCAGGTCGCGATCAACTCACCTGACCACACAACATTGGTGGCTGGTGTAGAAGCTGCTGGATTGCAAGATGTGTTGACGAATGCCGGGCCTCTTACTGTATTCGCACCTACTAATCAGGCATTCGAAGCATTGCCCCCCGGTACACTTGACAATCTATTAAAACCGGAGAATAAGGAAACATTAAAGAATATTATCACTTTCCATGCTGCTCCAGGAAGCTATACCGGCAATAATATCAAAGGTGTTATGGGAATAGGCCAGGCTACTGGTGACAAGGTCAAAGTAGAGGTAAAGGATGGCACTACTTATGTCAATGGAGCTAAGGTGCTGGGAACCGTTAAGGCTTCTAATGGATATGTTCACGTTATTGATCAGGTTTTGCTACCGCCTGAAAGTTAAAAACAATTCTACTCTATATTATCTTCACCAGATCATACCAAATAATAGGTCTTGATCAATAATACTTCTAAGCGATTACAGGCACATCCCATTCTTTTCCATACGATTGGATTTACAGAATACCGGGGCCTTATAGTTTATGGACTAGAGGGCTGGTAGTAGGTTGATTACAATCATCTTCTTATTCAAACACTACTTAAAAGTGTATAAATATCCTAGTCTTTAAGTAATCCACTCTGCACGAGTGCGTCGTCAATCGCTAAACGCTCCTCTTGCCTTACTGGATGATATGGGGGTCTGACAAAATCATGCTTCTGCAGACCCAATTTCTTCAGGGCATACTTCATTCGCACATGAGCATCTTGTCCAGGCTTATAGAAAACCTGACTTAAAGGAAATATCCTATCATTTATTTGCCTGGCAGTCGTAAGGTCTGAATCCTCTACAGCATTTGCCAGTGCCACATGAAGATTAGCGGCTACACTGCCCATTCCGGAAAGAATTCCATCTGCACCGGTAGCCAGGTCAGCGAGCAGCCACTTACTATGAGTGGACCACACGGCGACATCCTTTTCCAGGCCATGTAAGACCCGCATATTTCTTTCGAATATCGAAGGGTCCCCACTGCCCTCCTTGACGGCAAACACCGGGGGGAGACTGGCCAATTGACGTAGTGTCTCAGTAGCGTATCTCGATTGGTAAATGACAACCGGCAGACTACTCCGGGAACATGCGTCTTCAAATCGCTGACGAGCAACTTCCCATATCAGGCCTTCTTTGCTAGAAGGGGGCATTATGGTCATGGCATGTGCACCCTCATTTTGCACGTCTTCTGCCAGGGGCCCGAGAGTTGGACATTCCTCTGATTCTCGAATGGCGCCGATAACTGGAACACGGTCACCGACGGTAGCCAGAGCTTCGGCTAGCAGTTTTTTTCGCTCATCACGAGTCAATGTTTTATCATGTCCTGAACCACCATTGATCATTATGGCCGAAACTCCTCGCACCTCAGCAAGGGTTCGCATATGTCGCCTGAACTCGACAATGTCAACCTGGCCATCTCCATCGATAGGTGTTAGCGCGGCAGGAATAACGGCTCTTCTGGGAATCACTCCTTTGCGAGCGTTACGAGCTAAATGAGAAATAGAAATCTTCTGTGAAGTACCCGACAGCAAGGAAATTATGCTGGCACCCATCGTCACGATAAATTGATTTCGCTTCATATTTATAGCTTTTTTAGCCCTTTTTTTAGAATAATAAGATACAATTTTATGGCTTCTTAATTCCCTCTTATGACTTGATAAGGGTTCATGATATATATTATCAACTTTGAGCTAAACATAGAAACCAAAAAATGATGAATGTTAATAACTGTACCAATGTATTGAGATCTATTTTATATCCATGTATTTAGCATATTCTGCTATTTTAGTTTGCAGTCTGTCATCCTGTTATTCACTCCCATCATTTTGCATTACGTAAACAAGCACCATTCAGATAATTGCGCATTTCATTTTTTCTCCAATTCTTCTCACTTTACTTTTTGACTCGGTCAGTAGATTGAGCTCGGGTAGCAGTAGTATCGTAAAGGACTACACCAGTGACAATGGGGTTTAAGAACACTCTGAAGAGATCCATTAAGACTATAGTACGAACATGAAATCAAGACGAAAGAAATGCGGGATGAGTATCTATCAAATTGTAAAAATATCAGTGGGTTTAATATCTTTCTAGGAGCATGCAATAATGGCCTCCCAAATAAACTGCAAGATTTCAACTATTTAATTATGGGTGAAAATAGTCAATACTCTGGATATGGATCGAAGAATGATTGGATGCCGACATGGTCTATAAGGGAAGTTATTTTAGTCTGAGTAGTTCTTATTCCAGGATAATTAGCACTTCCCTTATTTCTCACTCCCAAACGTCCCAACCAAATCTTTTTATATCTGATCGTAAGTGATTTTTGTAGATTGAAAAGAAATTCGTTATTCTCTTTCAGGCTCTTGCAGTCCCAATATTGTATTGGTATGCACCAAGACAGTCGCTGAGTACAGGAGCCTCTGATAATTTATTAGATAAGTAATTGTTCGCTTGATATTATATAACCATTGTCTTATTTAAAACTACCGTCATTCTACATCAACCGGGAAACCTCTGTCTCTCATTAGTGCCTCGATCTTTGCCTCACGACCTCGAAATAATTTGTAAGCCTCTCCTGGATCCATAGAATTTCTGGGTGCGAACAAATACTTAACCATTTTCGCGGCTAATGCTTGGTCGTAAAAACCTTCCGGAGCTTCTGCAAAAGCTTCAGCAGCATCGGATGTCAATACATCCGCCCACATATAGCCATAATAGGCAGTGGCGTATCCTTCTCCTGAGAATACATGACCGAAATGAGGCGTTCTATGACGCATGGGTAATTCCTCTGGCATGTTTAATGCCGCTAGCGTTTCGCGCTCAAATGCATCTACATCCATATTGGCAGGATCGGCAAGGTGCAGTTTCATATCCATAATGGCTGAAGCCAGGTATTCGGTGGTAGCAAATCCCTGATTAAAGGTAGCTGCATTTTTTATCTTTTTTACCAATGATGCCGGTATTGCCTCACCTGTTTCATAATGCACCAGATAGTTATTAATCACTTCTTCCGTGGATAACCAACGCTCCAGTAGCTGCGATTGAAATTCGGTATAGTCCCGCACTCCATTATTCAATGATGGGTATCTTACATCGGAAGAAAAGTAGTGCAGCGAATGACCAAACTCATGAAAAAAAGTAGTGGCATCGTCCCATGAAATAAGTAATGGTTCTCCCGGAGCCGGTTTTATAAAGTTAGAGTTATTGGAGGCAAGTACATTTTCTTTGCCATCAAAAGTTGAATGACTTCTGTATTCAGTAGCCCAGGCACCTGATCTTTTTCCTTCTCTTGCGTAAGGGTCCAGGTACCAAAGGCCGATATTATCTCCGCTAGTTTTATCGGTCACTTCCCAAACTTTCACATCTTCATGGAATACAGGTACACTACCATCAGGCACCGGTTCAAAATGATAGTTAAACAATTGCCCGGCCACAAAATGCATGGCTTCTGTGAGTTTATCCAATTGTAAATACTGTTTAACCTCATCTGAATCCAGGTCGTACTTTTGCTTTCTTACTTTTTCGGCATAATAACGATAATCCCAGGGTTCAATCGTAATATTATCTCCATTAGCGTCTGCAATAGCTTGCATATCGGACACTTCTTCTTCCACTCTGGCTATGGCTACCGGCCATACCGCTTCCATCAAATCCATTGCATTTTTGGGATTTTTAGCCATCCTATCCTGTAGGCGCCATTCTGCATAGTTGTCATATCCTAGCAGCTGAACACGCTCACGGCGCAGTTTTAATATTTCTTCGATTAATGCATTGTTATCGTATTCATCTCCATTGTCTCCTCTTGAATAATAATTGGTCCATACCTTTTTTCGTAAATCCCTATCTGTAGAATTAGTCAAAAAAGGATCCATCGAAGATCGGGTATTGGTAACTGCATACTGTCCTTCATGTCCTTTTTCCTTAGCAATCCTTGCTGCAGACTTAATAAATCCCTCTGATAGACCCCCCAATTGATCTTCACTCAAATAGGTCACATAATTTTCTTCATCGTGCAGTACGTTGTTAGCAAATTGAGTATACAGAGTCGAAAGTTCTTTATTTATTTCTGCATATCGCTCTTTTTTCTCTCCGTCAAGTTCTGCACCATTCATAGCAAAACCTAGGTATGTCAGGTAAGCCACGCGCTGTTGGTCTGGTGGAAGTGGATTTTTTAAAGACGCCTCATAAACTGACTTGATTCGTTGAAAGAGCGCATCGTTTTGGGTGATCTTGGATTGAAAATCTGCGAAAACCGGTGCTAGTTCTGTCTGGACTTCTCTGAACTCAGGACTCGACATATTACTACTTAAGATCCCGTAATAAGTGCTGGCACGATTTAATGCTGACCCAGCCCGCTCCAATTCTTCAATTGTATTCTCGAAAGTAGGTGCATCTGGATTATTAACAATATCACCAATTTCCTCGAGATTCAATTCCATGCCTTTCCGTATTGCAGGCTTTACATCTTCCACCTTCATTTGATCGAATGCCGGGACTCCCCCATATGGCCCTGTCCATTCCTTCAGCAATACATTATCGATCACTGGCTCGTTGGTAATTTCCTTCTTACAACCCATCATTGATACAATTGATAAGAGTATGAGCATCACTTGTTTAGTTCCTGAATATCTCGTCATAGGTAAACTCTATTTTAGTCGTATGCGGCATGATATGGCACATATATGTTCTAATGTGGACTTGCAAATTTAGAAATTCAACAACTGTTGAGTAAATAAATTACCTCCGCTTATCTGCAATGGTGTACCTGAATTAAGCTTTCGGATTTCAAATGTCACTGGTGTGCAACGCTTCCGATCCTGGCATTGAGACTTAATCCTATTTATTAATAGATGCCACAAATTTCATTAACGAAGCTGTCTAACAGGGTCTGGGAAAACCCTTGTCCCCGCAGCATCACGCCAAGTTGCCTGTCTTGTTTATTCTTTGCTAGCGCTGGACATGAAACTGCTTTCCTCATTTGGGTCACCTTTTCCATCGTAGACTGCTTTTTCCGGATAGGGAAAAACAGGTCGTGTTATGACGCTTTTTTCTTCTTCTGATTTTGTAAGGATAACTCGATTAGGAGCCATTCCTTTCTCAACCCAGTTGCGTATTAATTCAATCCAATCAACCGTATCAGGCCCGGGACCGCCACCGCAATGTAGTACTCCCGGAAGCAGGAATAGCCGAAGGTAATTTTGTACATCAGGGTCTTGGCTTTGCACCCGCTTGTAGTGGTTAATAGTGGCAAAAGCAGATAGGGCAGGATCATTCCATCCATGAAACATGATCATTTTACCTCCCTGCTGCTTGAATACACTATAATCTGTCGAAGTGGCATTAAGATTGGATGCCGCAAATTTGGTTGTCGCAGAGAAATCAGAGAAATCGTACGAACTATAGTCCCAGGTCGGATCCTGGAAAATCAAATATTTAAACATCTCTGTCCCAAAGCCAAAATGTAAGCTCGGAAAATTCAGTGCCATGGTTCCTTCATTAGGACCGGTAATCCAGGCTTTCCAACCACCCGGTTCATTTTCACCTCCAAAAGGGAAACCAGGATAAATCTCTCCTTGTTTATCACTCACTCCTGCATAAACAGCCTTTATGGCTTCCAACTGTTTGGAAGTAAAGCAATCATCGGAAGAAGAATTATCAGGGCATTCAGGAAGTACAGTAAAATCAAAAGCGCAATCGGTAGGATCATTCAAAATACCATCTTCCAGACCATCGCTGGCGTCACATTGCTTCAAAACCAGGGAGTGGAGAAGTTCCACATTTGCTATGGTGATTACCGGATTATCCAGTTTGTCAGGATTTGGATAAATCACCTGACAGTTCTGGACAAACTCAGCACCGAAAGCAGGCCAGTCGATGGCCGGTGCTCCCGCCACAATACCATCAAAATCATGGGGATATCTCTGAGCTTCCATCATTGCCTGACCTCCCCCTCTCGAACAGCCTATAAAATAGCTGTATGTGATTTCAGAGCAATAGTATTGTCTGATGATCTCTTTTGCAGTAACAGCGGTGCGATGGATGCCCAGGTGCCCAAAATTCACCTGCCTTTCCAGATTATTCAGCGCCCAGTCTGCCTTGAGCCCATGGCCCTGATGACCTGTGTCAGTACCCACCGTTGCATAGCCTTTATGGACACTGGGTTGGGCCATGTTCTGGATAGAGCCCACAAAACCACCTCCTCCTCCCATTGCAAAACGAGAATTCCAATCATTGGGAAGTAGTAATTCAAAATTGATCTCTGTACCGATTACTCCCATCACCTTGCAATGCGGAGTCGATTCCTGAACCGTTTCGGTTTGAGAAATAGTAACATCCGGTAATCTCATATTCATTACTTCCTCACAAGGAATACATGGAATTTTTCCTATCTCATCAGTTGATTGTGCGACTACGCAATTGAACATAAAAAGAATGAACCATGAGATGTGAAAAGATCTGGACATTTCCATAGTAATACATTTGATATTTCTTCAATTCTGCTTCTATAAGTTAGTTAATTCCGGACACTTTAATGATGCATATTACGTTCGCCAAAACATCAAAAAAAATCAATGATAATGCACAAGGATCAAATAATTGCTCTTTTCAATTTCATCAATTAATTTTCCTATACGCTTTACTGAGGAAATAATTGGAAGTCTTAAGTCCCTATTTTGAAATAAGTCCAACAACCAGACTTAGATGATTGGCTACAGGTTGGCTTTCCATACTTCCTCTAAGATATATTCCATCCCACCTCCCCATTCCTAGCTACGCGATCTCGAATCTCTTCGGTTGGACACCAGGTCCAATTTAGGTAACTGTAAATGAAATTTGACAGCAATCAATCGGGTAAAGATCACGACAATGGCTGCGATGAGTTCCTGGAATGGACTCAAGATTTCAAATTGGTAACAGATAAAATAGACCAGTCCACCCAATATACAAGCGATAGCATAAATATCTTTTCGAAAAAGCAAGGGTACTTCATTAATTATCATATCACGAACTACACCTCCAATGGTCCCGGTGATGGCACCCATCATTATGCTAGTCCACATAGGCAGTCCCAGGGACAAGCTTTTGCTTATACCAGTCACGGTAAACAAACCCAATCCTATCGCATCAAACAAAAAAATCGCGCTACCCATTTTTAATAGTCTACTCCCTAATATAATTGTGGAAAGTAAGGCTGCTCCTGTCACAATCAAATAGGTTGGATCTTCCATCCAGAAAGGTGTTACATTCAGCAACAGGTCCCTGGTGGTCCCACCTCCAATCGCTGTGACCAGCCCGATGACGTAGGCACCAAACCAATCCATATCCTTCGTGGCTGCCAATCGTATACCGCTGACCGCAAATGCGAATGTCCCTAGTAAGTCTAGAATTTCAATAAATATCAGAGGTTGAGAAATTAGCATAGGTAAACTTACTACTAAACTATCCAAGTTTGATGCAAAGATAGTCTTTGCAACATAGTCAGTTTGTAGCAAATATCTAATTATACCTTATGCAAGATGAAGTTTTGCAAACTGTCTGACTTGAACAATTGCCATTATTAAAGTAGCCTACTTGTATTCGAATCCATGCTAAAAAAATAGAAACCAAAATTAGGTTTGCATCTTAAAGCATTATTCACAAAAGTATGCCATTGCAGACATCAAATAAGCGAACCAGCTTTGTGCACTGCGATCTCAATCAACTCTTGTAAACAATATTGCTCCTCACCATTTCCGTTGTCCATCAGATCCTTTAGAAAATCTAGAAGCTTTGCTCGACTTCTTTTACTAGAATATGAGTCGGTTTTAAGGAATTCAGAGGCCAAGGATCCCAGACTGTGACTTAAAGGCTGTGTACTGCTACTTGCAATATCCCCCAACAGGGCGATGCCTCATTCCTCGCCATATATCAATTTTACCTAAGAATTATTAGTTGTAATGGACTTAGAGACTTTGTTCCATCTAAAATATCATCTAACCATGTTATACGAAAAACGCCGCCAATGCATGCTAAAATTAAAATGGCCCTTCTCCATAGGTTTGATTTTTATAAGCTATACCGCACTTTCAGCCCAGAGCCCTTTCATTACGACCTGGAAAACCGATAATCCAGGTATTAGTAATAATACCTCCATTACAATCCCCACACATAGTAGCCATACCTATCTGTACGATGTAGATTGGGAAAATGATGGTACGTTTGATGACCTGGGCGTGACCGGAAATATCACCCATAACTATGGCGTAGCGGGTAAGTACACTGTGGCCATCCGGGGAAATTTTCCGAGAATCTGGTTCGATAATGGTGGTGACAAGAATAAGATCCTGGAAATCAATCAATGGGGCGATCAACAATGGGAGAATTTAAACAGTGCATTTGATGGCTGTACCAATCTGATCGAAGTGGCCAGCGACGCTCCGGATCTTTCGATAGTGGCTTCTCTATCCGAGATGTTTAGAAGAGCGACCAACTTTAACGGAGATTTGGACAACTGGGATGTGTCGACGGTGCCCTGGATGGTCAGTATGTTCCAGGATGCCCCAGCATTTAACGGCGATATCAGTTCCTGGGACGTAGGGAGCTGTAATTCAATCCGGTATATGTTTAACAATGCCTCATCCTTCAATCAGGATATTTCCGGATGGGATGTCAGCTTGATGAGCACGCTGCAATATACTTTTGCCGGAGCTTCAGCGTTCGATCAGAATTTGGGTGCCTGGGACATTAGTAATGTAACCGATATGTCCCATATGTTTGATAATTCCGGCATGAGTCGAGCTAACTATGATAAAACCCTCAATGGATGGGCAGCCAACAGTGCTTCCCTTCAATCTAATGTTACTCTGGGTGCTGCTACTATGAAATACTGTAATAGTTTCCACAGTCGTACGCTTCTGATCAATGCAAACAGTTGGACTATCTTGGACGATATCGAAAGTTGTTCGGGTGCGACCTTTATCACCACCTGGCAGACCGACAATCCCGGAACATCTAACAGTACCTCGATCAAGATTCCCACCAATGGTTTCTATAATTATCTGTATGACATCGATTGGGAAAATGATGGATCGTTTGACCAAATTGGAATCACTGGGACTATATCTCATGATTATGGTACTACCGGCACGTATACGGTAGCGATCAGGGGACAATTCCCCGCTATTCGGTTTTGGAATATAGCTGACAAAGAAAAAATACTGGAAATCAATGCATGGGGTGAGATTTCCTGGCAGACGATGGATAATGCCTTTATAGAATGTAGTAATCTGCATGTTACAGCAATGGATGACCCGGATCTTTCTCATGTAACGGATATGTCATATATGTTTTACGGATGTACGGTTTTCAATGAATCCATTAATCACTGGGATGTGTCAAATATTCATAACATGAGCTATTTGTTCAGTGAAGCATCTAATTTTAATCAGCCTTTGAATAGCTGGAACGTGGCTAAAGTATCCGATGTCCGTTATATGTTTTATCGAGCTTCTGCATTTAACCAACCCCTGGATGCTTGGATTACAGATAGCCTTAACTTCATAGATGGCATTTTTAACGATGCTAGTTCTTTCAACCAAAATATAAATTCCTGGAATGTATCGGGTGTCACCACCCTGGAATCAGTTTTCAATGGTGCGACATCCTTCAATCAGCCCTTGAATCAGTGGGATGTTTCCAACGTGACTGCTATGGAAGCCATGTTTCAGGATGCCTCAACCTTTAATCAGGAGTTGGGAGATTGGAATGTGTCGCTTGTTACGGATATGAACCTTATGTTTTCGGGTGCCTCCTCTTTTAACCAACCTTTAGATGATTGGAATTTTGGTGCGACAAGAATTGGTTCAATGTTTTTCCAGGCTACATCTTTTAATCAGAATATTAATACATGGGATGTATCAGGTGTATCCTCACTAGGCCGTGTATTCAATTTAGCTACCTCCTTTAATCAACCCCTAGACCAATGGGACGTTTCTAATGTGACCCAGATGCCTGAGATGTTTGCTGGTGCAACCTCCTTTAACCAGCCATTAGGTGATTGGGTGCTGTCATTAGTTACGGACATGGAAGGCATGTTTTTCGGTGCTTCTTCCTTCAATCAGCCTTTAAATACTTGGGATGTATCTCAGGTGTCCGAGATGGTTAATATGTTTAGGAACGCTTCTTCCTTCGATCAACCACTTAACTCCTGGGACATTTCACTGATAGAATATATGTATCATATGCTTGACAGTTGTAATATGAGTCGAAGTAATTACGATGCCACACTTAACGCTTGGGCGACTCTACCGTTGCCGGAAGATATTGAATTTGGGGCTGCAGGTTTGACTTATTGTGACGGAGAAGCGGCCAGGAATGTTCTACTGTCCTTAAATTGGATTATTACTGGTGATATGTTGGATTGTTCTGGTCTATGCACCCCACTGACAAATACCTGGATTGGTCCGAGCAGTGGAGCTTGGAATACACCCGGTGCATGGAGCTTGGGTACCATTCCAGATGGCTGTAGTAACGTGGTCATCCCCAATGGCAAAAGCGTTTTGATCCCGGCTGCCTATCAGGCAACGTGTCATTTGATAGAAGTAGAGCAAGGTGCAGCTCTGGAAACGGCCGCTGGTGCCTTGTTGGAGGTTCAAGGCAGTTCTCAATAGACAGTCAGCAGCCTTGAGTCGGTTCTAAGGATTCAGAGGCCAAGCATCCCAGACTGTGACTTAAAGACTGTGTACTGCTACTTGCAATATCCCCTGACAGGGTGATTTGCCTTTGCATAGCCCACTATAACTTTACTCAAGATTTATAGCTTCTTTCTAGTTGCCAATTTAGCAAGTCATCTAAAAGAGTATGTTACTATGTCGCAAGCGAAATTCGATAATTGTAAGCTGAATAGAGAATGGATCTATTCCATCAGTTTTGTTCTCCTAGTCTCTAATTTTCTTTGGGCTCAGGACCCTTTCATCACCACCTGGAAAACGGATAATCCCGGATCGTCTAATGATTTATCCATTACCATTCCCACAATGGGCACAGGTTACTTATACGACATAGATTGGGAAAATGATGGCACCTATGATGACTTTAGTATTACTGGAGATATTACCCATGAATATAAAGGAAGGGGAACCTATACCGTAAGTATCCGAGGAGCCTTTCCACGGATTTATTTTAATAACTCCGGTGATAAACAGAAAATAATCACAATCGAGCAGTGGGGAGATATTGAGTGGGTAAGTATGGAGAGAGCATTTTATGGTTGTTCCAATCTGGAATTAAATAGAACGACAGCACCTGATTTGACTAATGTGACCAGTCTGTCTTGGATGTTTCGCAATGCAAGTTCTCTGAATACAGATCTGAACAATTGGAATGTTTCCACGATCACGGACATGAGTTGGTTATTTAGTGGTGCTTCTGCTTTCAATGGAAGTATCGAAAATTGGAATGTTATTAATGTCATCGATATGACTTCCATGTTTTATGGAGCTACTTCATTCAAGGGGAAACTTGATCTTTGGGATGTCGACAATGTCGAAAAAATGGATGCGATGTTTAGGGATGCCAGTATGTTCAACGGTGTTATTTCAGATTGGAAGGTAGATAGCGTCGTAACAATGTCTTTCATGTTTAGAGATGCGACTCTATTCAATTCGGATATATCCGGCTGGAATCCTGTATCTCTCACCTCCACTGCCAAAATGTTTGATAATGCCAGTGCGTTTAACCAGGATATTAGCCAATGGGATGTCAGTCAGGTGACTAACATGACTGACATGTTCTTTAATGCCGCATCATTTAATCAGCCCTTGGGAGCCTGGAATATTGAAAATGTATCTTCAATGGTCGGCATGCTTTATAATTCAGGGCTAAACCAGTCTAACTATGATCAGACTTTGATGGGTTGGGCCAGTCAAAATGTAATGTCCGGTGTCACGCTGGGCGCTTCCGGATTAGAATATTGTGAAGCCACGGATGCCCGTACCTTTCTGGATGTGAATAAAGCCTGGTCTATTTCTGGAGATTCTAAGAACTGCTATTTTATCACTACCTGGAAAACGAACAATGCGGGATCATCGGGCAATGCCCAAATCACCATTCCTACATTCAATGGATTGAGTTACAATTATGATGTGGATTGGGATAATGATGGTGTATTCGATCAATTCAATATCGCAGGAGATGTAACGCATAGTTTTCCAAGTGCAGGTGTTTATACTATAAACATAAGAGGCGACTTTCCCCGCATCTATTTTAACAATACTGGTGATCGGCAAAAAATAATAAGCGTTGATCAGTGGGGTGATATCGAATGGTTCAATATGACCAATGCGTTTTACGGTTGTAATCAACTCATGATTAATGCTGTGGATGCCCCTGATCTGTCTCAGGTAACCAGCCTATCCGGGATATTCAGAGATGCCATTTTGATTGACTTCAGTTTAGAGGATTGGGATATTTCGACTATAACTCATATGGTACAGGCATTTAATAATACCTCACTAAGCGTAGAAAATTATGACAACACCTTACTCTTATGGGTTGGTCAGAGTACGCAGTCTAATGTTACGGTAGGCGTACAGGGTTTGCAATATTGCCTGGGAGAGGCAGCCAGGAATCAACTGATTTCTAATGGATGGAGTTTTGTAGGAGACAGTAAAGATTGTAGTGGAACGGATCGTCCTTTAATCTTGACCGTCAAAACAGATAATCCAGGTACCACTGGTAATACGCAGTTTCGAATACAGACCTGGGATTTGGGCCTTTATAACTATGATGTAGATATTGGAAATGATGGAACCTATGAATTCCAAAATCAATCTTTGGATCTGGTGGTACCCTTTCCCAGTGCCGGAATACACCAGATTGCCATCAGAGGAGACTTCCCACGCATTTATTTTAATAATGAAGACGACAAGGATAAGATCATTAGTATTGATCAATGGGGTGATCAGGTTTGGACCAGTATGGCTCATGCCTTTCATGGATGTTCTAATTTAGAATATAATGCCATTGATGCACCTGACTTGTCCCAAGTGACAGATATGTCATCCATGTTTAGTGGTGCGAGTAAATTTGATGGAGATCTGAGTAGCTGGGATGTTAGCCAAATCAACAATATGTCTTCTACTTTTAGCGGCGCAGATGTTTTCAATGGCGACATTACCAATTGGAATGTGGGTAATGTGGTACAATTTGCCAGTACTTTTAATGGTGCGACTCTATTCAACCAAAACCTGGGTAATTGGGATCTTTCAAGTGCCACGACGTTATTTTGGATGTTGAATAACTGTGGTATGAGTATTACAAACTATGACCAAACACTTATAGGATGGGCAGCGCAAATGGTTAATTCTAATGTTCCCTTTACCGCACAGAATCTACAATATTGTGCTGGAGAAGATGCCAGAAATAGATTGATTAATATTTATAATTGGTACATATCCGGTGATGGGAAGGCCTGTAATAATTTCTTAACTGTCTGGAAAACGGATAATCCAGGATCTTCTAGCTTTACATCCATCACTATACCCACTTTTCCTAGTACTTCTCTAACGTATAATTACGATGTGGATTGGGAGAATGATGGTATATTTGATGATATCAGTGTTACGGGTGACATTTCTCATGATTATGGAGTTGCGGGCATTTATACGGTGGCCATTCGAGGCCAGTTTCCCAGTATCTATTTCAATGATTCCGGTGACCATCAAAAAATAATTCGCATTGACCAATGGGGCGATATACAATGGGAGATATTCAGTGGGGCTTTCGAAGGCACTATTAACATGACTTATGCTGCTGTAGATACTCCAGATCTTTCCTCGGTAAATAAGGCTTTCGACATGTTTAGAGGAGCTATTCTGTTTGATGGAGATCTCAGTGGCTGGGATGTCAGTAATATTACGGACATGGGAGGTATGTTCAGAGATGCCACATCATTCAACGGAGACCTGAGTACCTGGAATGTGCTCCAGGTCACAAATATGTCCAATATGTTTCGTGGAGCTACTGTCTTTAATCGGGATATTTCAATGTGGGACGTGGACAATGTAATAAACATGTCCTCTATGTTTCACGATGATACCGCTTTCAATCAGAACATTGGTACTTGGAAAGTTAGCAAAGTGAATAATATGGCTCGTATGTTTAAAGGGGCCAGCTCGTTTAATCAAAATCTTAACACTTGGGACGTTGAGTTGGTCACCGACATGGCAGACATGTTCCAAGATGCTACAGCTTTCAATGCAGACATTAGCTCCTGGAAGGTCAATAATGTTGACAATATGAATAGTATGTTCTCTGGTGCCGGTTCTTTTAACCAGGATATTAGTTCCTGGATCGTAAATAGTGTGACCAATATGAATCAAATGTTCTGGAATGCGTCTGTTTTTGATCAAGATTTAGGTAGTTGGCCGATTATTAATGTTACAGGCATGAGCAAGATGTTATGGAATACCAATATGTCGATACAGAACTATGATAACACTTTAATTGGGTGGTCAAGTCAAGCGGTGAAGAATAATGTCCTGTTAGGTGGAGCGACTAAATACTGTAATGGTGAAATGGCTAGGGATGACTTAATTAATAATCACAATTGGACCATAACGGGAGATAATAAGGACTGTACACCACAATGCGGAGAGATTATCAACACTTGGATCGGCCCCTCCAATGGATACTGGCATAGTAATCCTATCGGTAACTGGAGTCAGGGATCATTTCCAACAACTTGTCACATTGTGGTCATTCCCAATGGAGTCACGGTAATCATAACGGATGGGATACCGGCAGAATGTTATCTTATTGAAGTGGAAAATGGAGGCTCATTAGATGTTGTAGATGGAGCGATCTTAAATGTAGCGGCATCTCAATAGGCAGTGGGCATCATAATCTTTCGCATGCTTGACACTTTTTTATTCACAATAACATAAACTTGAAATGAAGTAGTTTTCACTAGGTAGGTTAAGTTATCAGTACTATACCCTATAATTTTATGAATATTTAAAACCATGATAACCTATACCTTAAACCCTAAACCAAATTAATAATCAGCATAACCGCAACACCATAATTTCAAATCGCCACGATATAGCAATCCCTTCCCTACCATCCAGGGTATAAATACACCGCTCCATAACTTCAGTTCAGTCCCTGCAATCCGAGATAGTAGAAGCGGCATCCAAATGACAGATAGGGAATGTCACTATAGGAGTTACTTATTCTCCAAAAAACAGTGTTTGCTATTTGATAAATGCCTCAAAAATAAGCCCTCCCGAAAGCAAGGAAATATAAGATAGGATAGGCAGCTCCTTAATTTGCTTCGACATTTTTTCCTATTTTAAAACCTACTAACGGTTTAACATTGATCATTGAAAAGAAGAGCGGTACTTAATCAATCGGGATGGATTTTGGGATCGGCGGTTTTTGGCACAACCTTGATCACAGCCATGGAAGCATGTCAACCGAAGGTCCAACAAAAGGTGGAGGGGATCCTGGATCGTGATCAACTGGAGCAGGTGAAAGCCCTGGCAAACACCATCATTCCCAAAACCGATACTCCTTCAGCATCAGAGGTAGGAGTACCAGAGTATATCGATTTACTGTTAAAAGATGTCTTTGAACCCGATGCAGTGGTTGACTTTATGGAAGGTCTGGCCTTACTCGGTGAAGCATGTCAAGCCCAAACTGGAAAAGCATTCCCGGCACTGTCAAAGCAACAACAGCATGATTTTCTGCTAACCATCGAAAAAGACGTCTATGCTGTTGATACTGAACGAAAGATGCCATTTTACCTTGCGTTCAAAAAACTCTGCGTTTCCATATATTTTGTGACCGAGCCAGGGATAAAACAAAACCTGGTCTATAATCCGATCCCCGGAGGCTACCAGGGAGATGTGCCATTAGAATCTGGGGATAGAATAGAAGTTGGAAACGAAATGTGACCCATGAGTAAAGACCAAACATATGACGCCATTGTGGTAGGGTCAGGTATGAGCGGCGGGTGGGCGGCGAAGGAACTAACACAAAAAGGCTTGAAAACACTCGTTTTGGAAAGAGGGCGTGAGGTGCAGCATGTTCAGGACTATCCAGATGCATTGAAGGCACCCTGGCAGTTTAAGTATGCTGGACATGTCACTAAAGAGGAGCGAGATAATTATCCCATACAAAGTCGGATGTACAACTTTGATGCCAGCAGCAAATACTTCTTTGTCAATGACAAGGAGCATCCTTACATTCAACAGAAGCCCTTTCATTGGTTTAGGGGTTATCAAACGGGAGGCAGATCGCTGCTTTGGGGACGAGGAGCCTATCGCTTCAGTGACCTCGACTTTGATGCCAATCTCAAGGATGGTGCGGGTAGTGATTGGCCCATACGGTATAAAGACATTGCTCCCTGGTATGATTACGTCGAGCAGTTCATTGGCGTAGCTGGATCCTATGAAAATATTTGGCAGTTTCCCGACGGTCAATTTCTTAAACCGTTTGATCTTAATCATGCCGAAAAAGTGGTTAAGAAACGGATTGAATCACATTACAGCGATCGAAAACTCATACCCAATCGGGTAGCACATCTAACAGAGATCAAACCGGGTCAATTTAAAGGCAGGTATGCCTGTCAGGCCCGAAACCTTTGTCATCGCGGATGTCCGTATGGAGCGTATTTTTCCAGTAATAGCTCCACCCTTCCCGCAGCTGCCGAGACCGGAAATCTAACCATGATATCTCATGCCATAGTGGACTCTGTCATTTACGACGAAAACAGTGATCGAGCCACTGGGGTTCGCGTTATCGATGCAAAGACACAGAAGGCTACCGAGTATTTTGCCCGAATCATTTTTCTCTGTGCATCTACCATTCCCACAACTGCCATCCTACTCAATTCGAAAACGAATAGGTTCTCTGATGGATTGGCAAATTCCAGTGGTGTCCTGGGTCACTATCTCATGGACCACCACAGCGGTATTAGTGGATCCGGAACTTTAGAAGGCTTTGAAGACCGGGTATATAAAGGCTCCAGACCAGCAATGGTGGCTATCCCCAGATTTAGAAACGTAGATAGGCAAGAAACCGATTTTCTTCGTGGGTATGGTGTGTGGGGAGGTGCTAGCAGAGTGAAGATCGACGGATCAAAAAGGGGTATTGGAAGTGAACTGAAAGAAAAGTTGGTCAAGTATGGACCCTGGAAAATGAATCTTGGTTGTCAAGCTGAAACCCTCCCTTATTTTGAAAACCGTGTGGAAATAGATCCTCAACAGAAAGATCAATGGGGCTTACCCATGGTAAAGATATCTGCCGCTTACGGTGAAAACGAAATGGCTATGCGCAAGGATATAGAAGAGCAAATCCTTCAGATGCTTGAGGTAGCAGGTCTACAAGATATCTCTATGAGTAGCTCAACACCCGTATTTGGAGATACTGTTCACGAAATGGGTACAGCCAGAATGGGTCTGGATCCAAAAACATCGGTGCTCAATGCATACAACCAGTGTCATGATATTTCAAATCTGTTCGTTACCGATGGATCCTGTATGGTCTCATCTGGAAATGTAAGCACTTCGCTGACCTACATGGCACTCACGGCCCGTGCATGTGACTATGCAGTCAAGCAACTGAAGCGCAATGAACTCTAGCTGAAACTTGGGACTATAGAGAGCTCTGTTCACCTAATAGGGTCAAATCTAAGTATTGAAAGCTCCCAGCCATATTTCGTCCCATCAGAAGATGGTGTGTCAGTTTGCAGGAAATCTGCGCGAAAAGCAGGATTAATACCTACCTTGAAGATACCATTTGAGTGATGTCGTCAAGAAAATAACTCATCTCCGTGGTTAAGGCCCTGATATAATTTATGGGGTGGTTGTAGGACTCTATCCGTGAAAAACGGTACTTAGAAGAACTATCTGAGGATTATCGAAATTCTCAATTGTTTCTTTTCTTTAGGAGACCTTTTTCATATAGCTGTCTAAGGCACACCATTGATTCCCAAACTCGTCCGAATTCTTGTAGATTAAAAGGATCCTGATATTATGAGGAACTATTCATTTTGTCTGTTGTTATTGCTGGTTGGCTGTACATATGAAGAGCGGGCCTTGCCTGCCGAAGAGACCGAAGTAGGGGAGTCATTGCCTTTTCAGCGGCTGATACTGGAAGACCTTTCTGATTTTAATCCTGTTGGCCCCAATTGGTACGTTGCCGAGAAAGTGATCTCGGATCACACCCGGGAGAATCACCTGCAGGCTCTGGAGGGAACAGGCCTTCTTGTGAATCAGAATACGGAAGCGGATAAAGACAATCTATTCACCAATTGGGAGCATGGTGACCTGGAACTCGATGTCGAAGTGATCATCCCCAAAGGTTCAAATTCCGGCATTTACTTTCAGGGACGTTACGAGATCCAGCTTTTTGACAGCTGGCAGGTGGCCAAACCCAAACATTCAGACCTTGGAGGGATCTATCAGCGATGGGATGAAGAAAAACCGGAAGGGCAAAAGGGTTTTGAGGGCCATGCTCCTAAAACCAATGCCGCTAAGGCTCCAGGGTTATGGCAGCATTTCCATATTGTATTTCGGGCTCCTCGATTTGATAAGCAAGGGAATAAGACAGAAAATGCCCGCTTTGAAAAAGTGGTACTCAATGGGGTGATGATCCACGAAGGGGTCGAACTGTCGGGACCGACCCGGGCTGCGGCTTTTCAGGATGAAAGCCCTGAGGGCCCGCTTATGATCCAGGGTGATCATGGCCCCGTGGCTATCCGTAATCTTAAATATAAACGATATTTCGACCAGGGATTAAAGCTGGATGAGATTCGGTTTCAGTATTATGAGTTTGACGGGCCAATCACTCAGCTACCTGATTTCGATGCACTGGAAGTGGTAAATGAGGGGACGACTGATTCTTTGGTATTTGAGAAGTTATCAGAACGTCAGGAAAGGATTGCCTATGTTTTTACCGGCAAACTAAATGTGCCCAAATCCGGAGAATATCTTTTTCATGTCTATTCCGATGATGGCTCGCAATTATTCATCGACGGAAATATGTTGATCGACAATGATGGCAAACACGATTTTGAAGCGAAACGTGGGATGATCCATCTGAGCGAGGGGATTCACGACTTCAAACTCACTTACTTTAACTTCACCTGGGGAAAGGGGCTGATGGTATTATACGAAGGGCCCAATATGAGGTTGCAGCCATTGGTTAGTCGTGAGCGGAAGCAAGGGCCGCCTAAAGATCGCCCCCAAGTATTGGTTACACCTGAATCTGCCCCCGAAATGGTACGAAGTTTTGTTATGCATAATGGCAAGAAAATCACCCACGCGATCTCAGTCGGAGACCCAAAAGGCATTCATTATTCCGTTGATCTTAGAAGAGGTGCTTTGCTTAAATTTTGGAAAGGTGGCTTTGCCGATGTAACCGATATGTGGTACCAACGCGGCCATTCTCAATTGTTGCAACCTTTGGAAATGGCGGTAGAGAATAATTTGAGCGTCGTTGCTTCGATCCTCGGTAGCGATGATGCTGCCTACCCACTGCAGGAAAATGATCAGTTTAAATTCAAAGGCTATGATATCAACGAGTTGGATCAACCGGTTTTCCGATACCAAGTGGGTGAGGCTACAGTGCTGGATCATTACCAACCGTCTGTCGATGGCAAGGAACTCGTGCGAACGATAACCGCCGAGAGAGGGACAGACAACCTCTACTGCCGAATCGCTGCAGAAGAATATATCGATGAAGTAGGCAATGGCTATTATTCGATCGGCGGCAATTACTATATCAATTTGAAATCAGATGATATACAACCACTGATCCGGGAAAACCAAGGCAAAATGGAGATGTTATTTCCCCTTTCTGCTTCGGGAG
The DNA here is from genome assembly GCA_050298535.1 of Saprospiraceae bacterium. Classification (GTDB taxonomy): domain Bacteria; phylum Bacteroidota; class Bacteroidia; order Chitinophagales; family Saprospiraceae; genus JABDMH01. The sequence continues at coordinate 48,417 of JBNKUI010000026.1, read as the reverse complement.
AAAAGGTTCAATACAGTATTCTGTGGTAATTAACTTTCGAGCATTTTAGAAACAGCTTATTAAGCATCCAAAAGATGATTTCAATAATGATGAAAAATATCGTTCTCCGGCTCTTTACTTTTTTAATCCTGGGATCCGTCCTTTTTGTTAGTCGTGATCTTTCTGCTCAAGCAACTACTTCCGATTTTTTCGCAATCGAAAAGGTAAAGATCCCGGAAAATATCGCACTGGAAGTAGGGGGCCTGGCTTATGATGATCAGGGCAACCTGGGCGTTGCTACCCGGCGGGGAGAAATTTGGTTAATACAAGATCCTGATTCGGATGCACCCGTCTACAAACGATATGCCCATGGCTTGCATGAGCCGCTTGGACTCAATTTTCGTGATGGGTCTTTCTATTGTTCACAACGTGGTGAACTTACCAGACTCACTGACCGCAACGGCGATGGGAAAGCTGATTCCTACGAATCCATATTTGATTGGGATCTGGCCGGAAACTATCACGAGTATTCTTATGGCCCCGTTTTTACCCCCGATGGCGATATGCTCGTCACCCTCAATCTGGGCTGGATCGGCCGGGGGGCTAGCCAGTCGGAATGGCGAGGATGGTTGGTAAAAATTACAGAATCGGGCGAACTGACACCCATAGCGACCGGCCTGCGTTCTCCTGCCGGCTTTGGTTATAATCAGGATAACGATATTTTCTATACTGAAAATCAGGGAGACTGGGTCGGATCCGGTCGTATGACTCATCTTGAATCAGGTGACTTTGCTGGCAATCCTGAAGGCCTTCGCTGGACTTTTCGTGAAGGTTCTCCTCTTAAACTCAAACCGGAGGACATCGATGATACCCAAGGAATGACCCTCTATGAATATGCTCAGGTTCAGAAGGAGATCAAACCTCCTTCGGTGTGGTTCCCCCACACTTTAATGGGTATTTCTACATCGGGCTTCGTCACGCTGCAAGATCAATTCGGCCCAGAATTCAACGGCCAACTGCTGGTGGGAGATCAGGGACATAGTAAGATCATGCGTGTGTCTCAAGAAAAAGTAAATGGCGTTTACCAGGGAGCATGTTTCCCCTTTGTCGAGGGGTTTTCTTCCGGTGTTTTGCGTCTGCAATGGAGCCCTGCGCAAGATGCTTTGTACGTTGGAATGACCAGCAGAGGCTGGGCGTCTACCGGACGAGATCCGTTTGGATTGGAACGGCTGACCTGGACTGGAAAAACCCCCTTCGAGTTCAAAAATATCCGTGCTCATCCCGATGGGTTTGTATTGGAATTTACCGGAACTCCGGATCGGGCGACCCTGGAGGCTACGGCCTCTTATCAAGTCACGGATTTCACCTATAAATACCATCATTTTTATGGCAGTCCGGTAACCGACGATCAGGTCAGGTCCATCACAAAGGTCACAATAGCTGAGGATGGTAAAAGTGTGATCTTACATCTGGATCAATTGCGCAAAGGCTATATATACGAAATTAAAGCCAGTGGTGTACGGTCGGCCAATGGCCAGCCACTCTTGCACGACTTTGGGTATTTCACCCTAAATGAAGTACCTGGTGGAGGGGCCGCTATGGCAAATGCCGAAAATGCCGGAGACTCGAGATCCAATGACCCCAACTCTACTAAGCGACAGATCGAAATGCCAACTTCCTGGACAAATGGTCCAGATCGCGAAATCGTAATCGGCACACTGCCTGGCCTAAAATTTGACACCGAATCCATTCAAGTCGTAGCGGGCGAAAAGATCAAACTAACCCTGCGGAATGACGATGATATGTTACACAATCTGGTGATCGTGACACCCGGTATGGCAGACGCTGTGGGAGAGGCCGCTATCGGTCTGGGACTGGGAGGAGAAGCCAAACAGTATGTGCCGAACCTGGAATCGGTGCTATTTCACACCAATATTTTGCAACCGGAATCATCAGAGTCCATCTATTTTATCGTGCCGGAAGAACCCGGGACCTATCAGTTTGTCTGCACCTTTCCGGGCCATTATCTGGTGATGCGGGGCGAACTAAAAATCGTAGCAGGGGATAGCTAGTTTTTGATAGAAGGGCAGCCATGGACTAGGTGAGTCTTGCTCCGTTGCTTTGGGCAGTTATGACGTAAGCGACTAAACCGCGAGTAACACTAACCTATGTACTGTTTTTCTACTGATCCGATGTTGACATCCACACGGGCTTTAGGGCAGGCTTGTGATCTTTCCCCAGAATGTCCGCATACAGTTCCGGTCTTCGTGCATTTCTGTAGCGGTATCCTCCTGCCAACTCCAGCTTGTCGCGAGTGATCGTAGCCAAGGTGATACTGTCATCAAAGGACTTGATTTCTGCTAAAACTTCACCATATGGATCTAAAATCATGGAATTTCCATTCTTTAGATGTTCACCATCGTAGCCTATGGGGTTGGTAAATGCATAATACACTCCATTATCATAGGCTCTGGCAGGCAGCCACCGCATTAGCCATCGCCTCCCTTTCGGTCCGTCAAATTCCAACCTCAGCGAAACAGGATCTTTTTCTCGATTTTGCCAAAGTGCATCATCCACATAATCGCGGCCCGGCATTGCAGAAGGTGTGCAGCCTGTGACATGCGGTGCAAAAATTAATTCCGCACCCAGTAATGTAGTCGCACGTACATTTTCAATGACATTATTATCATAACAAATGAGAATCCCGCATTTCCAACCCAATAAATCAAATACCACGTATTCATTGCCCGCTGATAAATACTTGCTGATGAAAGGATGCAACTTTCGATAGCGCGCTAAAACCTGTCCTCCATGCACTGCCAGGTAGGTATTATACAACTGATCACCTTCCTTTTCTAATAACCCCGCCAGAATAGCAATCTTATATTTCTTCGATAATCTTTGCAGCCTGACAACACTCTCTCCTCCCGGCACTTCCTCTGCAAGTGCAAACATTTCCTCTCTGCTCAAATCCTTGGTGTGTGTATAAGCCGTGATGCACATTTCATGAAAACTAATGACTTCAGCTCCTTTGTCCTGCGCCTCACGAATCAAATTTTCCATGACGGAGAAATTATATTCCTTATCACCATCCTTTGGCTGAAATTGTGCTACGGCAATCTTCATTAGTGGTATTATTTACTCGATCAAATCTAAGCCTATTTAATTAATTCAGGATGTAGTCTCCAGCTGGGTATTAGGCTTAGGGGAGAAAACAAATCAGATCAGATTGAGCCTGTAGCCGCTACTGATCTATTAAAGCCCTTATTTTGGGCTCAATCGATTCTGGTGTCTTCATCGGTGCATATCTTTCCAGTGGCTTCCCATCCCTATCCAGTAAAAATTTGGTAAAATTCCATTTAATATTGTCTCCCATTAATCCACCCAGTTCAGACTTTAGATACTTAAATAGGGGATGTGCATCTTCTCCATTCACATTTACTTTGGCAAACATGGGGAAGGTGACGCCATAATTCACCTGGCAGAAAGTTTCGATATCCTCTGCGCTACCCGGCTCCTGACTACCAAACTGATTACAGGGAAATCCGAGTACCACAAAACCCTGGTCTTTATACTTCTTATATAATTCCTCCAATCCTTCATACTGGGGTGTAAATCCACATTTGCTAGCGGTATTCACCACCAGAATCACTTTTCCCAGAAATTCTCGCATCGACACAGTATCACCCTGCAGTGTTTCCGCTTCGTAATCGTAAAATGTATTGAATGCCATCAATTTTAATCGTTTAGAAATAGTAACTCACAAAATGAGGATAAGTTTTGTCCCTCATACTTTTTGATCCAGCAAAAAGGTGAACATGATATGAGGCCTAACAGCGGCACTTTATCCGACCTTACGGCATGAATCAATACTGCCATTGCTTGCCTGAGACATCCAACTTCACACTCTCCAGCAACCGAAACTTCGGTGTAGGTTGGCTAACTTGCCTCTGTTTTCAATATCTCAGCTCTGCCCAGAATCGGGCACTCTTCTTATCATACACATACGTCCAGTCCCTACCCCATTTATGTCCCGAGGCATAGAAGAGTGCATTACTTTCAGACGGAATTTCTACTGAACTTAGCAAAGAATAGCCCTGTATTAGCTCCCCCATGGATTGATTCAGTGTTGGAGAAAACTGCGATAAATCCATTTCCTCTTGAAGATCATAGACTGATACTCTCAAGTTGAGATCTTCGCTGTAATAACAATTCACAAAGGATACCTCCGGGATATTAATTCCCGCATGTAATTCATACGTATCTATTACCATCTGACTACAATCCACGGATTTCACGAAAGACAAGACAACGAAGGAAGAAAAACCAAACAGTGATAATATTATCAGGGCAATCTTGAAACGTACATGCATAGGAGCAATATTTAGATATAATAGATAACGAAATAAAAATAGTATTCTTGCCACTCATGGAAGCGACCTGTTATCGATGAGCTTCATCACTTTAGAATCCATCCCATTGATGACCTAAAACATCTCAAAATGACGGCAATCCACTTCCAGATCCCCTGGGGATTTCCTAAATTTGAGTGCTTGCTAAGAGCGCCACACTCTTCCGTGTGAAAAGGCTTTTTTTCATTGAACTATATGCGTATACTTTGTTTATAATGGTGTGAATCACAGGTTTTACCTGAACTCACCTTATCATACACGGAATCTATTATAAAAGGATGCTCGAGGCATTCTTTTTGAAATAATAAATCTTGCTAAAAAAATGGAAAACAACAAACATTCGAACAATGGCAACGGAGCTGTGGTAGGCGACTTGAATGAAAGCGCAGCCAAATGCCCGTTTCTCAATGGTTCGCTTAAGACCACGGCAGGTGGAGGCACTTCAAACCGCGATTGGTGGCCTAATCAGTTGAAATTAAACATTTTACGTCAGCATTCTGAGTTATCTAATCCCATGGGAGAAGACTTCGACTATGCTGAAGAGTTCAAAAAGCTGGACCTTGCCGCAGTGAAACAAGACCTATATGCCTTGATGACAGACTCGCAGGATTGGTGGCCTGCCGACTACGGTCACTATGGACCTTTCTTTATACGTATGGCCTGGCACAGTGCGGGTACCTACCGTATAGCGGATGGACGTGGTGGCGGTGGTACTGGATCGCAACGATTTGCGCCCCTGAACAGCTGGCCCGATAACGCTAACCTGGATAAAGCTCGACTCTTGCTCTGGCCCATTAAGCAGAAATATGGAAAGAAGCTATCGTGGGCCGATCTGCTGATCCTTGCCGGAAATTGTGCTTTGGAATCAATGGGCTTGAAAACCTACGGATTTGGAGGTGGACGTGCCGATGTATGGGAGCCTGAGGAAGATGTATACTGGGGTTCTGAGACGGATTGGCTGGGAGATAAGCGCTATGAGGGGGACCGGGAGCTGGAAAATCCTCTGGGTGCTGTCCAGATGGGACTCATTTATGTAAATCCTGAGGGGCCCAATGGTAATCCAGATCCAGTGGCTGCTGCTAAGGATATCCGTGAGACATTTTGCCGGATGGCCATGAATGATTACGAAACGGTGGCTTTGATTGCCGGTGGACACACTTTCGGAAAAACCCACGGTGCGGCAGACCCCGTAAAGTATGTAGATCGTGAACCCGCGGGTGCTAGCATAGAGGAGCAGAGCCAGGGATGGAAAAACACCTTTGGAAGTGGTAACGCAGGAGATACAATTACTAGCGGTCTGGAAGGTGCCTGGACTACCACACCTACCCAATGGAGCAATAACTTCTTCGAAAACCTCTTCGGATTCGAATGGGAACTCTCGAAGAGTCCTGCCGGTGCCCATCAGTGGACGCCAAAAGGTGGGGCCGGAGCGGGAACTGTACCGGATGCACATGATCCCAACAAGAGCCATGCACCGTTCATGCTCACTACGGATCTTGCTCTGCGATTTGATCCTGTTTACGAGCCAATTTCAAGACACTTCTATGAAAATCCGGATGAGTTTGCAGATGCTTTTGCCAAGGCATGGTACAAGTTGACCCACCGTGATATGGGACCAAAATCTCGATACCTGGGACCTGAGGTTCCGGCTGAAGATCTGATCTGGCAGGATCCTATTCCAGCCGTTGATCATGATTTAGTGAATGAAGGTGATGTGGCAACCTTGAAAGGTAAGATTCTGGATTCAGGATTATCAGTTGCCGAATTGGTATCGACTGCCTGGGCCTCCGCTTCCACATTCCGTGGATCGGATATGCGAGGTGGTGCTAATGGTGCCCGCATCCGTCTGGCTCCACAAAAGGATTGGGAAGTCAATAATCCACCGCAGTTGGCTAAAGTCCTAGAAACCCTGGAGAGTATTCAGAATGATTTCAATAGAAGTCAATCTGGAAATAAGAAGATTTCTCTGGCTGACATGATTGTACTGGGTGGCTGTGTGGGTGTAGAACTGGCGGCTCAAAACGCAGGTCATGAAATCACCGTTCCATTTACTCCCGGACGTACCGATGCCACGGCAGAGCAAACGGATATCGAATCCTTCACCATTCTGGAACCTGTCGCTGATGGTTTCCGAAATTATGTGCGAGATTCATATCCCGTATCTACTGAAGAACTACTCGTGGACCGGGCACAATTAATGACATTGACAGCTCCTGAGATGACCGCACTCATTGGAGGAATGCGCGTGATGAATACCAACTTTGATCATTCATCGCATGGTGTATTTACAAATCGACCCGGAGCACTGACCAATGACTTCTTTGTCAATCTGCTGGATCTGGGCACCACCTGGAAATCCACTTCAGACGCTGACGAAGTTTTCGAAGGACGAGATCGAGCGACCGGAGATTTGAAATGGACCGGAACGCGTGTGGATCTTATTTTCGGATCCAATACAGAGTTGCGAGCCATTGCTGAAGTGTACGGATGTCAGGATGGAGAAGAACGATTTGTACGGGATTTTGTAAAAGCCTGGGACAAAGTGATGAGTTTAGATCGATTCGATCTGGCTTAATCCAATAAAATATCCAAGAATATTTCGAGGGTGATCTGTTATCAGGTCACTCTTTTTTTTGGGGTTTGAGTATGTGGGTGTGATTCCGTCCAGGACCTTTTTTAGTTAGATCTGGCTTCCCTTGAGAATAAGCTGAGATTTTACCGATGCTTCCTTTAGGTGTAGAAATTTAGACCTTACAGGGTCCTGACTGTATTCTTGTAATCCCTCTTCACTTTCAAATGAAACGACATGGATCTCGTAAGGTTGATCTCCTTCAGCCACGAGTACTGACTCGACATCAGGACGGATACGATACAAAAGTTTGCCTCCATACTGCTTCATTAAGGGTAGGACAATGTCCTCAAAGTCCTTGAAGATTTCCTCTTTTCCTTCGTAAACAAATACAAGCTGCGTGATGTAAATCATGGCATGAGTTAAATTGTTAGCTTCCTAGTTAGTACCCAGGGGCCATTCCCGATGGGTTCCGGACGTGGTCATCTTTTTTTAAGATGTGCCATTACTTTAATCTTGTCTGCCTTCCTTCTATTCCTCCATCTATTGAGAATATTTCGATACAATCTTTAAGTTTAATTAGATCATTCTCCCGTGCAAACGCCTCAAGTCGACTCCTAATTTCTTTAGAATAAGTGTACAAATGGATATTCCCATGTTTACATATGTCACCTACAAATTCATGTTTGTCGGTCGAAAACCAACAATACGGTAAAGATGTATTACATCGAATTATCCAGAATAGATTTGTTGTAAACTGCACTAGGTCTTTGCCGTTTTTGTTTGTATCCGCCGATGAACTCCTCTGTGGTACCAATGTCCTTTAAATAGTTCAATGCTTTTCTGACTGGTTCATAATCATTCTTTTGCCAAAGCCATGGAATCTTATAATCCAATAAAAAGATTAGTTCTGATTCAAAGAAACTGGAAAGCTTTTCCATTATTTTTCCAATCTCAATCGAGTAAACCTCAATGTCGGTATATCTTAAATTGTACTTAAGTTCTCCAAAATTCACAAACTCGCCAATTTCAACATTGTCCTGTTTTTGCAAGAACTCGTCCAACTCCTGCTCATTAATTAAATCGACCTCCTTCTGGCTGTAAAATCGTTCTTTATCTACTTCCGAATCATAGTAATTGCCTGCACCCGTCATATAAGGATCTTGCCTTGGATCAAATCTTTTTTGCCAGGTCCCTATAAATGAAGCGAAAACTTCATTTTTGAGCGCTCGTTCTCTTGATATCAGATTTTTCATTCTATTTAGGGTTCAGGAAAGTCTCCTATTCTACGCCCCGTATCTTCAAATAATCCATGACCGCTTCATCTCCCTGCAGTACGTTCTCCGGTTGGGGATGTTCATCATCAAATACCTTCAGATCTTCCGGCGGCAGGATCGTCACAAAGTCTTCTTTAAATCCGTCATCATACGGGATATTTCCACTATTTAATTTTAAGTGATGGGAGAAGAAGTTATACACGGCCGCTCGCTTGGAAAACCCATAGTCATGTTTTTCGAGTGGCAGGTGAACATGTTCGGCCTTATGTTCAGCATCGTATAAGGCATACACACTTTGTATGTAAGGATACTCCACCCGTGGTGTATTACGGGTCCAGTCATTACCATTGGATACCAGTATGAGTGGACGTGGTGCACAGAGAGCCGCCAGTTCGACATTATTCGTCTGATGACTCTCACTTTTGTGAATGGGCATTCCACTTTCGCAAACGCACCCCCCGAAAAAATGCGCAGAGACCTGCACGACAGGGGCAGATGCGGTAATTCGATCATCAATCGCCGAAAGAACAAACGTCTGTGTGCCTCCACCAGACCCACCGGTCATCCCAATCCGCTCTGGATCCACATCCGGTCTGGACAGCAGATAATCCAGCACTCTTTTACTATTGTAGGTCTGCAAGAGTAATGCGATCGGCATTTTATGATTGACCTGATCTGATTCAGCATATCCTACCATATCATACGCAAACACAATGGCGCCCATCCTGGCCAATACCGCTCCCCGCTTTTGCATATAATGTGTCAGTCTCTTGTTGGCAAGGTGGCCATGTGGGCTTAAAATCGCGGCATATTGATCACCATCCATAGTGGGACGGTAGAGATTTCCTGTAATCCAAAAACCAGGAAAGCTTTCGATGGCGATATTCTCGATAATATAACCATCCATTTCACGACTACTGTGTATGATCGTATTGAAGTTACCTTCGATCTGAGGCATCTTATCGAGCTGCATGCCTTTGATGATCCCTTCCCTAATTATCGAAGCTCTCTCCTCCCAGGATTCCTGATCATCCCATTGTTCGGCAAATTCCTTCATCACTAGATTGGCCTCATCCTCCGTCCAGTGATGTCCGACACATAGCATCTCTTTCTGCCCGAAGGAGCTGAAGAAGACAAAAACAGTGAGGAGAGCAGATAGTGCTAATTTCATACTACGCAATTTAATAGTGCTTGCATTGAGAGAATAAGATACTGGAATCTCCAGAGTTTCATTTGATCTCCCGCCACCTTAATCTTGATTAAAAGGCTAATTTTTAAAAAAAGTAGCAGCCTCCTGTCCTATTTCTTTCTCATCGATGGATATCTGGAAAAAGATACATCGTATGAAAGATATAAAGGTACTGGCAGAGAATGGAGTCACGACCATTTCCTACCAAACGGAAATACATGCAAATAGAAACCAGGTATGGAATACACTAAAACACCCCGATAAAATCTGTGAGTTTCATCCGTTGATAAAGAAATCATACATGACTTCCCAGCTCTCACCGGGCCGAGGTGCTGAACGTCGTTGTCATCTTATTCCGATGGGTGTGATGCAGGAGAAAATTACCGATTGGGATGAAGGAATAGGCTTCACGACCGAAGTAGTCGGTGGGCAAATGCTACCACCCTATACTTTTATGAAAGGGAGAGTGGAGCTTGAGGATAATTCAACTCATACTTTGGCATCCTTCACCTTTACGTATAAATTGAAATTTGGGTTCATGGGCCGAATCATAGATAAAGTTATTATCAGACCTCAATTTAAAAATGCTCCTTATGAATATATCACAGGGCTGAAAAAGTACGTAGAAGGTCATCCTTGATACTTCAATTGTACTTTTTTAACGAGTGATCTTTCAGTATCCGATCGAGCGAGATCCCTTGCCTTCAAAAACAATGCATGCGATCTAACTTCGTCTCCCAGGTTAGAATGGAATACAGCCAAGGTCATGAAAAAAAGTGGATTCCTGTTGAATAACGAATCTGCCGAGAGAGCGGTTAATTGTGCAACAGCCTCCTTCTTTTGCCCGGCATAGAACTTCGCAATAAGTGCATTAAACTGAATTAAGATACTGTCACTGAGTCTTAGGAGAATTTGATATTGTTTGAGAATGCTCTCCCAGTTGGTGGACAGAAAGTCTGAGGCTAAGCAATGCTCCACTGCGATCCCTGCCATAAGCTGATATGTATTGGGCTCACCCCCTTTCAGCGACTCATTTAAATATTCCAGACCCTCCGCGATTAATTCCCGATCCCATCTACCACGATCCTGATCCGCTAAAATTAGCAAGCCACCCTCATCGTCTAATCGACTCTCAAAACGAGCTACATTAAAAAGCATAAGTGCGAGCAGTCCCTTGGATTCGCTGTGCGTAGGATAATTTTGCTCCATTTGTTGCATCAATCGTATAGCCTCATAACACAGTTCCATGCGAATAGTATCCTCATGATGTGCCGAATAATATCCCTCATTAAACAAAAGAAAGAGCGTAGTGCAAACATTCGACAATCGTTCGACCAGATCTGCACCCGTGGGAATTGAATGCGAGATGCTACCGGTCCTAAATTTTTCCTTGGCCCGATACAAGCGCTTATTGATATTAGATTTAGAAGTTAGCAAAGCACTGGCAATTTCATCCACACTTAGGCCACAGAGTGTCTTCAATGCCAATGCAACTTGTGATTCAGCGGAGAGCTCGGGATGACAACACGTAAAAATCATTTTCAATGTATTATCATTTAATTCCTCATCACTCAGGCTATCTAACGTGCTCCAGGTGGGTAATACTTTTCTAGCGTAGGTTTGCTTCCTTTGAATCGCATTAATGGATTTGTGCTTTGCTACCTGCATCAACCACCCTCCGGGATTCTGCGGTACTCCCTTGACACTCCACTGTTCCATGGCTGATACCAGTGCATCCTGAACAATATCCTCCACCATTGCCATGTGGTCCAATCCAAATTGATTAATGAGCACGGAGACCATCTTGCTATAACTATGACGAAAGAAGTGTTCAGTCAGTTCGTGGCTTTCTTTAGACGGATGCTTCAAATTACTGTATTAAACAATAGGCCTAATAAATATTTCAAAATACTGAAGCAAAGGAGATCCCTTTGCCACGTCTGCAGCCGCCTCCAGGCTCACTGCTTTTATTATGATAAATCCTGCGATAATCTCCTTAGCTTCAAGAAACGGGCCATCAATGAGCATCTCCTTCTTATTTTTCAAATGGACACCTTCCCTCTCCAATCGATTATCACTCACATAATTTTCTTGAATGGTCTCTACCCATTCTCGATATTCCTCCAGTCTTTTTTGAAGCTGTTCGGGCGAATAATCAAGTTCCCTTTTTCCCTTTAAGAGCAATAAATATTGCCTCATGTTAGTGCATTTTGTAAAAATTTATTCAGTGGAAAAACCGCCTTAAATCTACGCATTATAGACAAGGGAAGTATTTGAGACTGCAGGTGCGGCTCTAGGGGAATTTTCTGCATTACATAAAATTGCTTATTTGCGATATATGGGAGCTTGGCCTTAATACCCCGAAAATCCTTATGTAATCGTTTTGATTGGACACCCTCCAATTTTCCGTAATATTTTATATAATCGGGAGACTCCAAGAGCTGTAAAAAATCACTGGGATTAGCAAAGATATGTCGTCTAATTCTTTCAAGATCTTTGGTGTTGATACGGACCAAGCCACCACCCATGATCAGTTGGTCTGCAGTGATCGCCAGATAGTATGCTGGCGCTGTTTGCTTTTCACCTGGGGGAGCGAAAGCAGCCTTCATCAGAAGGTGATACGGACTTTTATCTTTTGTAAACCGTACATCACGATTTATTCGAAATAATGCATCAGCGGGGTTTTCGGAGATGTCGGGCATCTCCTTTCTCAAAAGTCCAATGAGCTCCTCTGTTAATTTCATAAAGGGCTTCTTCACTGTCTCTTGATATAAGTCTCTATGATTTTCAAACCACGTCCGATTATTATTTGCTTCCAAATCCTGAAAAAATTGACAATACGCTTCGGTGATCATATCTCCTCTTTTATGCGGTTGAGGGCTGCTATGCTCAATGATTGCCAATAAGCATTTTGTTCGTAAGGGGATTCGTACCATCCATGCAAAGGTCCCCGCTTCTTAAATGGATTAAAAGTGCTCAATTCCAGTTTTTGTATTTCGGGAGGTAGCTCTTTTCCCAATCGGAATACCATCCTCCTTTTCATGGAGAAAAAAGCAAATACTTTTCCATGGTAGGTTATGGCTTCAGATCGCATCATTTTGCCCATGTTGACGCCATTGTGAGTGGCACACATCTCCTTTCTAATGTCGGTGAATCTTTGAAATTCCATATCATGTTTTATGATATATCAATCGACGACGCGACAATAGGACAATTCAGATGGAATAATTGCTAATTCAAATGCCTGACAGAAATGCAGACAGATGGTACTATGATAATTCCTGTTGAGCTACTGATTACATTTGTGTGTCATAGATGACAGGAAACTGATCAGGAATTTGATCTGGCGTCTCACCGAGGTTTTGTCGGAGATCAATTTCTATACCTCTTGCGATCGTAGAAATTGGGACATCGTTGGCAGAACCTTCGAATGGATTCTCACCAGTCCTTCCTATGCGTTCCATGGTATGAAATACCCAGGCAACGGCCACATAAAAGGGAATACTAAACCAGATAAACACATCACCTACCAAAGGAGCTTTCTCTGCAATATCCTGACCAATTTCAGCAAATTGAGGGACGAGTGCAAGTGGCAGCAGCAGCACGAAAATCCACATGAAATAGTGGTTTAGTGTCGCAAAGTGACGGGGATAGGGAAAATTCTTTATACGCTCTGATTTGCCCTGTAGTGTAAACAACTCCTGCAAAACAGCCTCCAATTCCAAGAAAGAAAACTCCCACACCATGCCCTGTTCTTTCAGTTTTCTTAGATGATGAGATTGCAGATATAATATAGCAGTTTGCTTATTATCTTTACTCATTACGTAATCCATATCTTCATCCGTAAGGTAGGGTTTCAGATCTTCGTCGAGGTCCACGGTCCATTCTGGAGGTTGTAAGAATTTACTCCAATCCTTGTTTGATTTCTCTAACATGACCGTCTCCCAGGGCTTTCTTGTTCGCATAGCATGTCGTAGGGCAGTCATCCAGGCAATATGACGGTAGGTCAAGGTTTTTACCTCATGGAAGATTTCTTCTGGCGATATCTTAACTCTCGCATGTTCATGGGTCACCATATCCTGTAGAAACATTCCAAAAGTGCGCGAAGTATTAACAATTCCTCCCCAGATCTTGCGGGCTTCCCAGATCCGACCGTATGCAGAATTATTTTGAAACCCGATCACAAATGCAACGGCAGTACCAATAAGTGCCAGAGGAGTCCATGGAATTTTTAACCAGGACAGATCCATGAAATAATACAGGGCAACGACAAAGGTGATGACAGCGATGAATAAAAATGTCTCAAATCGTGTCCACTTAGCCATATCCCGGGCACCATAAACTTTCTTGGTATACATAGTGTGAAGTTGATCTATTTGGTCGAACAAGGTACTAACTGTAATGTATTGGAATTTCGGGTGAAAACAAAAATATACCAAGCTGTGAAAGCCAGGGCTTCCAGCATCCTTATACTATCAACAAACCCGTGTTATGACTTGACTTGCTCTTTATTCTCCTTTATTCCAGAAAATAAATGTACCTCGGTTATTGGATGTAATGATATCCACATTTCCATCATCATTTAAATCAAGCTGGGTAATTTGTGATCCAGCCCCTGAACGATTGTGAATCAGTTCTGGCACAAATTCAGCGCCACCCGGGGCATCATCATTTCTCACGGTCCGGTACAGGTACATCACAGGCGGGCCATATGAGTCAGGATCATACATATTATCCAGGTGTGTGAATGCTCGTTTTCCCACGATATAATCGGTCACTCCATCATTATCGATATCGGCGAATGTGGCAGCATGGCCCTGGGAAAATGTCACCCCCCCCACATTCTCATGGGAGTAATCATCGCTGATCATATGTCTGACAAATGAGATTCCCCCATCATCACCTCTGACCTGTTCAAACCATGCCAGGCCAAATCCATGGGCATTTAGATTACTTACTACATCGTTGTGGCCATCTCCGTTGACATCAAAAACCGCCATTACAGAACCTCCCACTCCCGATGCTCGGTTTTTGTATCGCCCAAAAGCAAAAGGATGGTATGTCCACGTCTTCTCTTCATTTAGCATTGCGGGTTGTTCCCACCAGCCGGTAGCACCCAGGACATCTACTCGTCCGTCTCCATTGATATCACCTGTACCAATACCATGAGCAAGAGCATATCCTACTTCCGACACATTGTACTCTTTCCAGGTATCATTCTTAGGATCAGGTTTGGCATACCGAAATTGACCACCGGATGCATAGACGAGTTCTGGCTCATTATCACCATCCACATCCGTAAAAATAGTGGTCTCACTTTGCGTTCTTCCCACAGGTTGATAACTCCTCCACCGTCTTGACTCCTTGCCGGGATTAATGTACACCGTTGGCACAGTCCATCCTGTGATTACATCGGGCCAACCGTCTCGATTGACATCATAGCCAAACTGGTGATTAATGGAAGTAAATTCTTTGGAAGGTCCAACGGCAATAGCAGGGTAAATCTCCTTAAAGTCGGTGAACTCCGGTCCAAAATAAATATAGGGTCCCGCCACAATGTCCATCTTACCATCCTGATTGAAATCTGCGGCGTCTGTACCCCATGAGTAATAGTAATCGCTGATTTGCTGCAATTCAAATCGAGGAGAAAGCTCTTCCTTGGGTAAATGTCTAATCGAAATGTCTTTGATATGGATATCCTTAAACTGGACCTTCCCTTCACCAGAAATGTGCAGCGCAATGGGTCCAAAACCGCTTAGGGCCGATTCCCCATCTACTGCACCCCCAATCTCCCGACCATCATTTAAGAAAGTCCTGATCACATTGGTTTCAATAAACGTTTCGATTTGGTTCCAATCATTTTCGCGGAATGCGGTATTAGGAGGATAGATCGGCAGATCGCTGGGAGGTTCAGGACGTTGAAATCCTCTGGATCCTCTATTGGTTTGTGAAGTATCCGGCGGTGGTGCGATCCGATACATGATGCCGCCAGCTCGCCGCAACTTTTCGCGTTGCTTGATATTGCCTTCATTATCTAATGTCACACTATAGGGCGCCACATCATCTCCCACCAATGACAAGTACACTCCCTGGTATCCACCATCGACCTCTTCCATTCGTAGTAAAATACCCGCATTAGCCTCAGCACTTGCCTGAAAGAGAGTATGCAAACCCACGTCCTGATATCCTTCTTCCATAATGAGCCATCCACCTTTTTCATCATTGGATGTTCCCGTTATCTCACCATCTTGCGCTGACCACGAGGCTTCACCCATCGTCTTCCATTGACTAATATTAGAACCCTCAAAAGAGTAGTCTGGAAGAAAGGTTAAACCAAATTCAGATAAAGGCATAGGATTCTGCTGAGCATCTAATGAGGCAGCAAATAGGACACTCAGGAAAAAGAGCATTAAAGACTTCATAGCAGCATGTTTTCAAGATTAAAAAGCAAATGACACGAGAGGCGTTCCCTACAATTTCATTTTTTTAAGGGATAAATCAAAGGCTGTCCACCACGACTTCCTCAGTATTTGGATTTCGTTGCGGAGCATGCATCATTTTACTTGAAATCAAGGTAATATGCTTCAGTTATGCATCTGCAATTGTACCTGGAAGGTGGTCTGCGTTATCTACAAGTTTGTATCCTGGACCATATCCACCATCCAAGAGCCACTCTCACCAGAGGTTGTAAATAGGAATATATCCACTCATACAACCAATTGACTATGCCATTGAGGAAAGAAAATCCAAGATAATAACGGCTAAAGGAAGCCAGGGAGAGAAAACCTATAAAAAGTAGGGCCCATCCAATTGCTTTTGCCCGTCCCATTTCTTGGATGAAAGCCAGTCCAAATAAGAGCGAACCTATTCCAAATCCGTAAATTACTATAAAGTATTTACTGGCAGAAAGTCCACTCGCTGCTTCAATCAATGTGCGAAATGTGGTCTGACTCGCTGCATCAGCAGCCGCCACATATCCGGGGCGCCAGGTAAGATTCAGGGCATCAATCAAGAGTGCTTGCTGCGATATCTCTGTATAGGCCCACATGGCAAGAAACACAATACCCAGGATGATCTGAACCGGATACCTCTTCCATAAAAGCAGTGCGATCCCCAGGCTGGCGATGAAATTAACCTGCGGATGAATGAATAGTATCCAAAGGCGACCTATATGCAGGTCATTGTCATATAGCAAGGCACGACTTTCAAAATCCGTTGCAACCGGATTGGGTAGAAAGATGAGAAGGGCTGTCGTTATCGCTCCGATGACCGAACAAACCGCCGCAATTTTTAGAAAGGGGATAAAGCGTTTTGATAAGTGCATCTTTCAACCAATACGATTATAATTCTTAGTTCAAGGGAATTGTGGTTGCATAATCAAATACGACAAGATTGTCACCCCAGCTTTGTGCCACAGCCATGCGAATCCAACCATATAGCCATTGCTCATCTACTTTGGTCTTTACTCCCGAGTAATGGACAGGGGATAAATTTCTCCAAAGTCCCAGGGCAGTCGTATCTCCTTTGGAAATATACGTATTAAATAGGATACCACTCCTTCCGGTCCAATTTGAATTCTGATGGATCGTGTCCAAAATCGGCACTGCGCTGACCCAATTCGATTGAGTATCCATGACCATAATCTGATTATCACCTAACGGATTTAGTTCAATCCGCAATGAATCATAGTCGGTTGAAAAAGCACGTGACCTTACTAATTGATAGTCATCCCTACCATCTCCATTGATATCAATTTGGTATGTTTCATGAATGGGCAGATCCAGAAAATTATCAGCCAACACTCTGGGTACAGGTTCAATCTCCGTAAAGAGGATGCTCTTACCGGGACTATTGAGGATTTCTCCTGCCACGATGTGATCAGGCAGTAAAAGAATTACTTCCGAGGAATCCTTATCGCATCCGCACACTACCAAAACCCAGAGAACAGGAAGATACATTCTCATACCATAGAAACAACTGATCTGCATAATTATTGTTATTTCAAATGCAGTGAGATCACACTTCGTTATCCAACTGATTGGTCACAACATAATACCGCGGGTCATCCACCGATGACTCGATTACGTTAGCAAACTGAGGATTAGCCTTCATCAGCAATCTTTTGCATTCCGGACTAAGGTGTGTCAATCGAATTTCTTTACCTACATCCAGATACTTATTGGCGAGATTCCAGATAGCTTCGATGCCGGAATGGTCACTCACTTTAGATTCGATAAAATCGATTTCCACCTTTACCGGATCATTACGCACGTCAAATTTGGAATTGAAGGTTTGAATAGAGCCAAAGAAAAGTGGGCCCCAAATCTCGTAAACCTTCGTCCCATCTTCTTTAAAGCGCTTTCTAGCACGAATCATCAGCGCATTTTTCCAGGCAAAAACCAAAGCCGACATAATCACCCCTGCGATCACTGCAATCGCCAAATCCTGCCAAACGGTAATGGCTGAAACTGCGATCAATACAGCCGCATCCGAAAGTGGAATCTTATTGATAATACGGAAACTACTCCAGGCAAAAGTACCGATCACGACCATGAACATCACGCCCACCAAAGCGGCAATCGGAATCTGTTCAATAACCGGCGCTCCAAATAATATAAAACATAGCAAGGCCAAAGCGGCAACGATTCCTGACAATCGTCCCCTTCCTCCTGAACTCACATTGATGATGGATTGACCGATCATGGCACATCCCCCCATTCCTCCAAAGAGTCCATTGAGCATATTGGCACTACCCTGTGCTACACATTCCCGATTACCACTTCCTCGGGTCTCTGTCATCTCGTCTATGAGATTCAGGGTCATCAATGATTCAATGAGTCCAACGGCTGCCAATACAAAGGCGGTGGAAATGATCAATCCCCAGTGGCCCTGAAGGGTATCCAGCAGTCCAAATATCTGTCCCTGAAAGACGGGCAATCCAGCTTTTAAACCTTCACCTCCCCCTTCTCGGATAAAGGAACCTACCGTTCTGACATCCAAACCAGCCATTATGGCGACTGCCGAAACCACAATAATAGCGGCCAGTGCTGCCGGTACCACCTTCGTGATTCTCGGTAAGAAATGCATGATTAGCATGGTAACCGCTACCAGTCCAAACATGATATAGAGCTGTGTGCCTTCCAACCATTGACTCTCTCCGCCTCTGATTGTCTTGAAAAGACCTAATTGGGATAGAAAGATCACTATCGCCAGACCATTGACAAAGCCCATCATCACCGGATGAGGAATAAGTCGAACAAACTTTCCCAACTTTAGAACTCCAGCCGATATTTGGATGAGTCCCACGATTAGGAGCGTAATAAATAACCACTGGAGACCCAGATTCTCAATGGGTTGATCGAGTGTTGCTCCCACATCATTACCCGATTTGATTAAGTGTACCATCACCACAGCCATCGCTCCGGTAGCACCCGAAATCATACCAGGACGTCCGCCAAATAGTGAGGTGACCAGTCCCATCATGAAGGCTCCGTAGAGACCTACCAATGGGTCGATGCCAGCTACGAAGGCAAAAGCCACCGCTTCCGGCACCAATGCCAAAGCCACCGTCAGGCCTGAAAGAATATCATTTTTTGGATTAGAGGTAAAGTTGTGTATCAACTGTTTCATAGATCAAGGCGATGCCAAAAGCGCACGAAGGTAAGAAAGGGAGACGAAGATGAATTCGAGCTTCAAAATCCTCAAATGGGAAATTTGGTGGAAGTCTGATTTTAAAAAATAATCATAACTATAGCCATAGACTATCGACTGATTTATCTGGTCATTTGATGAATTAAGGAATAAAAAAAAGAAGAAAGAAATTTGAGCAACTATTCCGGGATCGCTTCATGTTCTGCACAATCCAGACGCAGCTCATCAGGGATCATGGATTGATCAAGGTATCCGCAAAAATGTTGAAACCTACCCTACATGCGATCACCGATCCCACCTATTTAATTAACTTCATCTAGGAAGTATGCCTACTCCGCTATCTCAAATTCTATCGTTTCACTAGGAACAAACCCGATACGATGTGCCCGCACCTGGATTCGAGTCCCGGGGGGGAGCATCAGTGGTTCCTTATAAATACGCCAGCTTTGTGGATATGAATTTTCTTCCATGATTTGGTATCCTATAGAAGCCCCCGCAGTAGCGCAGGAGATCGCTATATTTTCTCCACTATCTTGAATCTGTGGATCAGAAGTCACCGGCTTTTCATCAGCACCCGACCAAAGCTGCTGTACCAGCTCTGCCTCAGGCAGGTTGGGCTGGTCTCCGATCGCATCAATCCATCGATCCATTTCGGATCGCAACTCTTGCAGCTTTTGCTCATAATCAGGATTGTCGGCGAGATTCACCAGCTCATGTGGATCATTTATACAATCAAACAGTTCTTCGGCTGGTTTTTCCTCTCGAAACCACTGCGCCTGAATATCATTGAGTTGCCCTTCATCTCGAAGTCGCAACAACTCCTGCATGGTAGGGATTTGCTCGCGATAGGTAATGGGCAGATAATAACCCTGATCCGTGCGGTAATTTCGAATATACTTATACTGCTTGTCCCGTACCGCTCGTATCGCATCGGTAAAACCATCAAATCGATCTGCAGCAGCATGAATATATTTACGCTCTGATACACCTTCAGAGAGGAAAGATTGTCCCTGCAGATAAGATGGCAAGTCCTGTCCAGTCAGGCTCAATATGGTTGGAGCAAAGTCAATGAAACTGACCAACTGATCATCCACAGTCCCTGCCAATTGCTTGTTGGGAAACCGAATAATCATGGGAGCGTTCAGACCACTATCATAAATCAGTCTTTTCTGTCGAGGTAGTGGACCACCATGATCTGCATAAAAGAAGATAATGGTATTTTCCAATAAACCATCCTCCCTAAGCTGATCCAGAATGGCTCCTACTTGGCGATCCATTTCTGCAATATTATTGTAAAGCTTCCACATATCACGTCGAGTCACATCATTATTCGGCAGGTAGGGCGGAATGGGGAAATCAAGATCTTTGGAGACATGAATCGGGGTTTCACTTTCCTCGGTCTTTCCATTCCATTGTTCCCGGTGATACGAGGTATCTCCTGATTGATAGTGTCTTAATTCGACCTTTCGAAAACCATAGGGTTCGAATAAACCCGATTCATGCGTAGTCGTAAAATTGAATATGGAAAAGAAAGGCTGATCTGCCTCCCGGTTTCGCCAGTGTGCATAGGGACCATTTTCGTCCCAGGCGGTCACCGGTGCCCTAAATTGATAGTCTTGCTTCAGGTTATTCGTGCAAAAATATCCGCCCTCTCTCAGCAGTTGACTAAACATTCTTACCTCGGGTGGTGGAAGTGCTTCATATGCTGGAAGTCCTGTCACATCGGTATAAGAAGTTGTACGCATGTGGTTGGCTCCAATGCTGGAAGGGTACATACCGGTGGCAATAGCTGCCCTGCTGGGTGCACATACTCCCGATGGAGAAAATAGATGAGGATAACGCACGCCCTCACTCGCAAGCCAACTCAGATTAGGCGTCACAATTGTCGAGTCGCCAAACGGTGGAATATACGGCCCCATATCTTCGGTCACCAACCAGAGTATATTGGGGCGTTCTGGAAGACTCAAAGACGGTTCATCCTCCACAACTTCTCCAGGTTGACAGGAAATAAGGCTAAGAGATAACACAAAGAGAAAAACTGGAAAAAGATGCGATTTCAAATGCAAGGTAACTTGGTTTTATAAAATAAATCGGTATTTCATGACAGAATGGGATAATAGTAAATTGAAATTAATATTCATTCCAGCCCTTTCCCAGGAATACTTTCGGCATACATTTTTCCACTCTGGCATAACGGGTCTTTGATTGCTTTGCCTGGCCAATATAAATAATATAACTTCTCTGTCTTCCCGGAGTCAAGGCATAAAAAGCATTTTTAAAAGATGGATCGTCATCCAGTCGCTCTTTTAATTCTGCGGGCATCGGCTCCGGGTTTTGCTTATACTCATATTTTAAGCCGGCCTTCTCAACATCGATTGCTTCCTGAATATAGGCTTTTATGTCTGCTTCTAATTTAGTGATTGAGGATATATCCGTAAATTTCAAGAGTCGGGCCGCCTGTGTATTTTCTCCTTGTTTTACGAGAATATCTGACGTATCCTTTAGCAATGCTCCTTTAAAAAAACTTATGGAGCAATAATCCTTGAAAGCACTTAAAATAAAAAGATTAGCACCATCGTAGGTGTAACATGGTACCCCCCACTTAATTTCTTCTACCACGTTGCATTCCAACATAATTGACCTAAGATAGGACAACTCCTCCTCCCAATTATGTACCTTGCATTCGGGTGTCCCACCTAATGGACATCGACCACAGCCTTCCAGTAAGTAGTGATCAACTCCGGCACTTTTAGTTTTTGACATAGAATAAGGTTTACCAATTAATTGAGTGTATTTCTAATTCTATTATACACATGAATTAAATCACTCTTGGGATTATTATCACGATCCGGATTTATAAGGAACAGACCTGAAGAAAGAAGTGAGTTACCGGTGAAATTACGCTGAATAACCAGAAGGTTATTAGCAGGATCTATACAAAGGAACTGCCCCCCATATCCATCTGCCCACACCGTATTCGATCGACTATCGATCCACCATGAATAACCAAATGAGGTATATGGCGTATATAAATCTCCGTACGCTTCTAATGATGAATAGGGCTGAAAGCTTTCAAGCAGCCAGTCGGTAGGTACGATTTCTTTCTCATTCCAATACCCTCCCTCCAAAACCAGTACTCCAATTTTTGCCATATCTCTCGCACTCAGGTATATCCAATAGACGGGATAATCCGAACCACTTTTATTGGGGACGGGCCAGGGACTATTATAAACGATATTGGATGCAGAAAAATCCTGCATTTGTAAGGGCTCTGCCAGATACTTTTGCATGAAATATCCAATGGATAAATCGGTCTTTATTTCCAGAATACTCCCCAAGACATTAAAATCAAAATTATTGTAGAAAAAGTAAGTACCGGGAGCATGCTCACCACGATCAGGCCTCATATCACCTGCCCAACTATGCTCAGCCTCTGCCCGCAGATAGATCCCCGATCGACACATGAGAAGATCCCTTACGGTAGCACTTTTTTCTTCCTCTGTCAGCGGATGTCGGCTTTCATCAATGCCAATGTCACCTAGCGTCTCATCTAAATCGACAAGGTTCATTTTCTGAGCAATTCCGATCAGAATGCTCATGATACTTTTGCGAGCAGAATGGCAATTGATCAATTTTTTTGTATCCCCATATTCAAAAATGACCTGCCCCTCATGAACTGCCATAGCGACTTGCATCCGTCTGGCCGTATCAGTAATAAAAGTGTTTAATTCTGACTTGATGTCTGCTGAAAATTCTTCAGAATACGGTAAGGCATTGCCATTGTCCCCTGGAGGATGATTAACGCGCGGTAGCAGCGCATACACCAAAAATCCCACACTTAAGATGAGGATCAGAAACAGCACGATTTTGGTGATTTCGCCACGACTCATTATATCATACTAACTCCTAATTATGTTCTACACCTTTTGTGGTGCCGTCCCATGTATCTGTCCGGAATGGGGTTAATGGTAAACCCTCCCTGCTGTAGACATTGCATTTCGGATTATTAGCCCAGGCATACCGCACAGCGACAGGAGCGCTGACCTCATCTGACCATACGGCAATCTTATTTTCATCCACAATTTCAGCCTTCGCCATCACAAAATTCTTATCGTCACCGGCGATGGTAAATCCTATGGGTTCGTCGACATCAAAAGTATAGAGTCTGGATCCCACATAATTAAATGTCAGGATGATTTTATTCCCTTCGATCTCCATGGATCTAAATCGGGGACTTCGATAATCCATTTCTATTTGATAATCCCGGGCCAGCGCCCAGCGAACTAACCTATTAGCGACGGTTTGTTTATCGCGAGGGTGAATATCTCGACCTTCACCTACATCAATAATGACGGCTTCACCCACATTACTGAGTTTATCCATCGTCATTGTTTGTGCCTCCCGAAGTTCAGCCCACCCGCTCTCTGCTGGTGCATCAGTCTCGTCCATAAAATCTGCTAATTGTACATAGTAAAATGGGAAATTGCCCTGCCCCCACTTTTCACGCCAGGTTTCAATCATCAATGGGAATAAATCACGGTATTGATACGACCGTCCTGCATTAGACTCACCTTGATACCAAATCACTCCCTTCATACCGTATCCTATTGTAGGATTTAGCACCCCATTATATATGTTCGCAGGACGATGATTACCCGTCATTAGATTTCTAGGTCTTCGTGGTGGGTTATCCTGTTGTCCGCCATCTTTCCAGGTCTGCATTTCTCCTTCCCAGTCTTCCATAAGCTTATCAAAATCGTAGGAAGCTTCCTGCTCACGCCACCAGTCCATCAGGTCCTTGTATCGAGGATCACTGTTCAATACCTCCCGGGGAATCCAGGCCTCTGCCGCGGAGCCACCCCAGGCATTATCAATCAATCCAATCGGCACATCCAATGTCTTATGTAGTCTCCTGCCAAAGAAGTATCCAATCGCGGAAAAGTTCTTTACCGTCGTCGGCGTGCAGTGAGACCAGGCACCATCAAAGTCGTTCTGAATTTCCTGTGTCCCCACTTGCGGAACAGATATTAATCGAATTTCTGGATAGTTAGCTGACTGAATTTCGAGCTCTGCATGGTTAGTCACCGCTACTGGCCAGGCCATATTAGACTGCCCCGAACAGACCCAAACTTCGCCTACCAGGATATCTTTGATGGTAAACTGCGAATGCTCACTGGCAATCTGCATTTCGTAAGGGCCTCCCACGGGGATGGGTTGTAAAAAAACCTTCCAATATCCGGTTTCATCCGCTTGCAATTGATGTGCCTGTCCATCGATCTCAACGGTAATCGTTTCACCTGGATCTGCCCAACCCCAGACGGGATTGACATGATCTCGCTGCAGAACCATATGATTGCCAAAGATCGAAGGCATCTTTAGGGACTGCGCAGTTAGAGTGATTGAAAATAAGAGAGGTAATAGGATTAGTAATAACTGTCTCATGTGCCTGTATGATTTTATGCTTTGAATATAGTGAATTTGTCGATGGTTCGATTTGATCTCGCAGTGGACCAAAGGGTATCTTACTAAGATCGACAACTCATTGGATTGCTTGCACAACATACTACATCATATTCCCCTTTTCAACTCTATAACATACCGCAAAAATACTTGGGAACAGACAGGATCTCCGTACTCAACAAAATGACTTAAACACTAAGTCGAGGATCAACCATTATTATTAAATGATCCAAATCCAGCAATTTTTAGGGTCTTGGTAATATCCATTGGGTTTCGTGAATATGGTGTAAATGCATGTTGGATGTTAACCTTGGTGTAAATGCTAGATTGGTTGAAAATAGGGTTAGCTATGAAAACCAGCCAAAATCTTACAAAAACCTATCCCTAATTCCTTAGACCCACTGACTTTGGCTAAGAGCCAATTTTTATGAATGGTGATGTGAGTCTTGACTTAGAGAAAACAGAAAGACTGATAATTAGGCCCAAATTTTCTTTCTTTCACATTTCAATATTCAAATTCTAACAAACTAGCGCCTTGTCAATCGAAATTTTAGTAAAAGGAGCGCACACACCCAAACTCACACCCAAACTCACACCCAAACTCACACCTCAATACCAGGGTCCTTCCGTCGTGACATTAATTATACTATCATTATTAATCCGATAGAGTCCTCCCGCACAGCCTAACCAAAGATTACCTTTTATGTCTTCCATGATCCGAGTAACCGGTCTCGTCTCCAGAGGATTCAGAAAAGAAATAGTGCTAAATGATACTCCATCATACTTGTATGCGCCATTTCTCAAGGTACCAATCCATAAATCTCCCCGGGAATCCTTGTATACTTCATACACATCGTCATCATGAAGTCCTTCTAGATCCGAAAATGTCATTACTTTTTTACCATCGTATTTATGTAATCCACCCGATCCTTTTCGCTTTGTGGGATCTGGATCATCCTTTTCTGCCACCCGGGTCCCCATCCAAATATTTCCCCGGTCATCTTCCACGATTGCATGGATATGATTTGAGGTAAGTCCATTCTTCTTGGTAAAATGCTCAATACTTTCTCCATCATATTTATAGGCACCGTAGCCCTCGCGACCGATCCATATATTTCCTCTTGAATCTTCCGAAATACCCGTGATCCAATCCTTCGTATCTGGATTAGGAATCACATCTACGACCGGAAGTGGCAGTTCAAATTCAATAAAATTTTTGCCGTCAAACTGACATAAGCCGCCCCAGGTACCCACCCAAAAAATGTCCTTACTATCTATAAACAGATCACTCACCCGAAAATGAATTAATCCATCTTCCTCGGTAAAGTTGGTGATTTCATCACCATCCAATTTTGATATACCCTCATGTGTTCCGAACCAAATCACCCCATTCTTATCTTCAATAATACTCACTACCGCGTCACTTACCAGTCCATCCTTCTTCGTGAGGTATTGAAGGGACTTCCCGTCATACTTGGCCACACCTTTTGACAATGTGCCAAACCACAGATTACCTTTGGAATCTTCCATCATTGCGACAATATATTTTCCGATCTGATCATCTGGATCAGGAATACAATCAACCATAATATTATCTCCGGGCGGACCTTGTAGGTTTCGTGACTGTATATTCCAGGAATAGATGAACACGAACAAAAATATTAGTACATGTGTGTACTTCATACGGCAAGTATTTTATTATTTCTTCTAATAAAAAGGCTAAGCAATCACCTAATAGATGTAGTCGCATAGGAGGAGGTCTGAACCGAATGTGAATTCAAACTCCTGATCAATGGGAGTGCCTTCAATGTCCCGGGCTGGTTCCCATTTAGGCATTTCAGAGAGGGTCTTGACAAACAGTTCATCAGCCACTTCATTTCCTGAAGACTGGACAATCTTAAGCTGTGATGGTTCGCCATGTGATGTTATGGTAAATTTTATCCTAACAAACCGA
This sequence comes from Saprospiraceae bacterium, assembly GCA_050298535.1. Classification (GTDB taxonomy): domain Bacteria; phylum Bacteroidota; class Bacteroidia; order Chitinophagales; family Saprospiraceae; genus JABDMH01. The sequence continues at coordinate 21,926 of JBNKUI010000026.1, read as the reverse complement.
ATGGCTTCAATTTTCTTAATAGGCATAGCCTCAAATATTTGTTGCTGCAGATAAGTCTTAAGTGCAGCTGGCCCTCCTTCAAATTTTGCCTCATACACAGGAACCACTCGCATGGAAAAATTCATGACCCGGGGAGGATTATATTTCAGATTGTTTTTAGGGATATAATTCACCTTCACATCGACCAGGCAATTAGTATCGCCTGCATAGAAGATTTCCAACTGCTCGGTGGTGAGTGTGTCGTTTTCACCGTGAGCAATAGCACTCTGGTTACAATGTGAGGAGCTGACCTCCACCGAGAGATATTTATCTACCCAGGAAGATTTATATCGAAAGTGAACATCTTGTAGGGTTGTTGCATGCTCGAGAGTATCTAAGGTCACTAAAAAGCCGGGGCCCCGGAAAGGATGTGTTTGCACACCAAAGACGTCAAGACCCACTCCCTGACCATAGCCGGGAGCGTAAGCTATTAGGATCTCCATTGTAATTATCAGCCATCGTACTACCATATTCCATGCGTTTGTGAACACTTCATTTTTGACACTCTAAATGTATACGCACATGATCATGAATCTCCCGATATCATTGTAAAATAGTGTAAAAGGGTATGTAAAACAGTTCAAATAGCGTTCTAAACTCATAGATTTGCGGGTATATGATTGCTCTTCGATTTATATCATTTCTGGTTTTCTGCATTCTCTTTGTCATACAAGTGAAAGCATTGACGGATCCGTTAGATTCACCTGACCTAAAGCGTATCCATGTTACCATGCGTATGGTGGGTGATGCTGTGCTGGCAGCCGTCGGGGATGACACATCACGAGTACTACCCATAGAACAAGATGGACATTCTTACAAGATCCCTTTCGAGTCATCATTCAGATTTGATCCCGACACACTGGTTTCACTGATCGATACCGTTATGAGGAAGGCGGGAGTTTCCGACCACTATCTTGTAGAAACTGAGCATTGCGCCTCCGGAGAGATAGTACACAGCTTTGAGATAGGCCCGGCTATCGATCTTCTTCCATGCAAAGGAAGAAAACTGCCAAGTGATTGCTATTCCATCCTTATCACACTCATGGACAGGCATCCTAAAGATCCAATCAACTCAGAAGTATCTTTTGATAGCAAAGTCTCCTCACTACTATTGATCTTACCTTTCTTTCTTGTGTTGGGACTCATTGGATACTATGTCCGGAGAAATAATTCTATAGCATTGGATGGGGACACCGTGTTGCTGGGTCAATCTCGATTTGATACAAGAAACATGGTGCTACATCTGGACCATAAGGAAGTAGAACTCTCCAACAAGGAGTCGGAATTATTAGCGATACTCCATCAATTTGCCAATGCACCGGTAGAAAGGGAAATCTTATTGAAAAAAGTCTGGGGCGATGAGGGTGATTATGTCGGTAGAACATTGGATGTCTTTATTTCAAAACTGCGTAAAAAGTTGGAAGGAGATCCCAGTGTGCGGATAGTAAATATTCGGGGTATTGGATATAAGTTGGTGTTGGATGTTTGATGTTGGATGTTTAGGAGTTGTTGCAATTATTTTCGTGGAGTAAGCTCAGAATAATCCAATGTATGTTCTTCCCGGATTTTTCCCGTCTCGTCTATGAGTCGGAAGGTGGCTACTCGTCTATTCTCTTGCATCTCGAATGTTAATTCTCCAAGGGCGATGATGTCTGAACCATGGTAGCCAAAAAGCTGAGAAGTCGAGTCGGGAGCCATCGCGTCGGGACCCGGCACACCACCTAAAGTGGCCGCTTCAAATTCATAAAATACATGTCCAGAGGGCCGAGGAATCCCGAACCCTCTCGCTCCATGCCGGTCGCCACTAATAAAAATCACACCCTCGATTTGCTCCTTCTCAATAAATTGAAATAATTCCTCGCGAGCCAGTGTATCCCAGGTACCCCAGGAGTCCTTGCCATTGGTCACATAATCGCTCCACATAGTACCACTGGATACTACCTTGAAAGGAGCGGTCGATTCCTTCAAAATCTTTTGCAGCCAGTGTTGCTGCTCCCCTCCCAGGTATGATCCATACTGACCTCTGGCATCCACATCACGATAGGATCGGGTATCTAAGACAATCAGTTCCACCGGACCCACACGGGTATTGAATTGAAGACCCTCTGCTACTGAGGGTGGATTATTCCAATTCTCCTGCCAGACCTTTCGTAAAGCAGCACGGTCTTCTTCAGTGAATGGCTCGGGAATACCGGCCAAATCATTATTCAAATAGTCGTGATCATCCCATGCCGCATATATGGGCACCTGAGAAACTAAACTTTGCCAGGGACCTGATAGATCACGAAGTAGGTAATCAGCCCGATGAAGATTTATCTGGTCATCTCTGTCATCCACGGCGATGTCACCGAGAAGTACCATTAGGTTCGGATTGTGGGATGTGATCTGCTGCATGAGGTTGGGATTGTGCAAGCCAATCTTGTGTGAGCATGATCCAAAAGTGATGCGAAAGGTTTCGCTGCTCTCTTCTTCGGGCATCGTTCGGAAGGTGCCCTCAAAAATCGAAGTCTTTCCTTCATATATCTTAAATTTATAATATGTACTTGCTTTCAAACCATCAACAGAAACATGATAGCTCTTGCCTGGAATAACCTCTACTCTTGTCACTGAGCCTTCTTCTGCCGAAGCTTCAGTTACCTTGATAGATAATGCACCTTTGACAAAGGGGCGAAACCAAAGTGAAACACTATGCTGTGTTACATTACCGAGCATGGCACCTCCCAATAGTTTTATCTCATTTTTAAATGCTGCGCGCACAATCCTGGTATCAGTGAAATCTGCCTCGCTATCACCCGAAAGAACTGCATGGGCCTCCTTGTAAAACGTATTGATCTTTGCTGGAACAACAAGGTAACTATTTAATATCCTGGTGTCCACTTCCAATGTGCCCATATGCGCTTCCCTCAGTGTGACCTTATGGGTCGGCGTAATATAGGTTTGGCCTTGTAATATATGCGAAGGTGTCAGGAGGAAGAGTAGACTCAGGAAAACGCTCAAGATTTTATGCATCGTCGCATTTTTTAATGAAGAGGATAAAATGGGTGGTAAATAGCCTTATCTGAAAACAAGCAAATAAGAATTCCATCCGATTTTTTTGTAATTTAAGTATACGATTTTCGAAGGATGAAGCCACATATAAAGCATCGATTCGTTTTTTCGCTCCCGGGCATTCTCTTTGTCTCTGCAATAGCATTTGTAATAAGTTGCGGTGGATCGGCATCCGGATCAGAAGATGACAGCAACGATCATGGCCTGGTGACCTTCAAAATAGATGGCAAAGAATGGAGAAGTGGCCCACCCGGTCATCCTGATCTTGGCTATGAGGAAGAGGCCACCACAGATAACAGTACAATGGTACGTATTGAAGCCTTTGCTTCCGATGGATCATATATCGCTCTTACCATCTACCAGACCTCGGATATCGGTCCCGGCACGTATCCCATCACTGGCACCGGAATGTCCGCCATGTATAAAGAATCATTTAGTGGAACTGATTCCTGGCTTACCGCCGGTTTGCCAAATAATACAGGTAGTATCACAATCTCAACGATGACGGATGAAAGTGTAGCTGGCACCTTCCACTTTACTATCCGCAATGCTGGAGATCCAAATGACATACGTCAAATTACGGATGGTACATTTGATCTTGCATTTAGCACCTATTAGAGCCATTCCGTAAGGAATCGAAACAAAAAATTTGCTTTAGTAGCTGTAAAGCCAGATCTTATTGTGCATCAAACTTCGAATCTCCATTGCTCAAGTCGATCCAACTTTTCTCCCTGCTACTAATATGTGCTTTATACATGGATCTTCAAGCACAGTTTTCACGTGACTTCAAGCAAGTAGATATTGTTGTAGATGGTATAAAATCGGGCAGAGCCACGGATATTGAAAGTGATTCAGATGGCTACTTGTGGATTACATCATTTGATGGGCTATTACGTTATGACGGTTATACTTTTACAAGGTATAGCCATGATCCGAACAATCACCGATCGATTCCGATTGACCAAGTGGAGGTCCTACATGTAGATAAGATGGGTACCCTATGGATTGGAACAGTCGAAGGTCTGGCACGATATAACCGTGATAGTAATGATTTTGATCGTTTTTCTTCTGATAGTTCTGTAGTACCTTCTGGATTTATTGTTGACATCACTGACGGGCCTGATTCTACGCTTTGGATTGCAGCTCAGGAAGGAGGGTTATATAGCTTTGACCCAAAAAAAGGTGTATTCTCCCGTCATCTTGACAAAGGACATTCCGCTTCTTTAGCAAGTAATAAACTTCGAGTCCTCCTGGTCGACCGTGAAGGAATTGTATGGATTGGTTTGGGTTTTGGACTTCAGGCCGGGAAGCACGGCTTAATCAAATATGATCCCAAACATCAATCCGTCAAACGATACCAACATGATCCAAATGATCCACATAGCCTGGTAGATAATCGCATTTCGCAATTAATGCAAGACAATATGGATCGCATTTTTGTTGGCACCTATAAGAATGGCTTGCACCTCTTTGACAAGGTCAATGATAACTTCATTCGGATGGAGGGACACCATACGCTCTCTACTCTTTATCCACCAGCAATTGATCGTCAGATCTGGTACACAGATCCTTTCGTGAGCATATTGAAGCAGGATAGTAGAGGTGGCTATTGGATAGGTACTATTGGTGCCGGCCTTCATTATTTTTCATCTCTGACAGATGATCCCATATTGTATAGTCAAAATAGCTCGGAGAATAGTGGACTGATGACTAACTTGCTATGGACCTTACATGAGGATTCATTTAACAACATCTGGGTCGGTGACTTGGGAGGTGTAGGAATTCATAAATTAGATCCTTCCACACCATTATTTGAGAAAATCAGAGCCCCAAATTCATTTATGTTCAAGGACTTTGCGGTAATGCATGATCAAACTCTGATGGCTGTGGATCGTGCAAACAAAATTTACACTTACGATATCAATGATCAATGGTCTCCCATCGATTTTCTAGATCAAAAAATTGAAATCGATATCATTCATTGTAGTCCTGCTACGGATGATATCTGGTTAACTGGTAGAGAAGCTCCAGAGGATTCAGGACAGATCACTTTAATTAACCTATCTAATGAAGATCTTTCCCTTAAGTTCCACTACCCTCCTACAGAACTAGGTAATCAATATCGATACACAGACCTTACTGAAGATCAATACAATCGAATATGGCTGGCGACAGGAACCCATCAATTACACATTTTTGACCCGAAGCAAGAGTCGTTTGAGATAAGGAGCCTAGGTGCTGAAAGAACAACAAAAATTGACGAGATCTTTCAGTCAAGTGGTGAAATTTGGTTGGCAGATCGAGAAAATAGGACATTACTAAAATTCAATAGCATTACTGATTCCTTTTCGATTGAATTGAAAGGTTACAATGTAAAATCACTCTGTACAGGAGATTCCACATTATATGTTGGCACTGCAGATGGTCTTTTGCTTAAGCGAGATATTTCAGGCAATATTTTTGAAATGCCGATTTTGCAGGGGTCTCCCCGATCAGAAATAAATATGCTTCAGCTGGATATGGACCAAAGACTATGGATTGGCAGTGAAAAAGGTCTATACCTACTTGATCCAGGATCTTCTGTCCCCAGATTTGTTGGATTGCGTGGCAATAACTTCAAAAGGTCCATACATAAAATTGCAAATAAATACTATGCAAATACTGATATCGGAATTATCGCTTTTGATCCAGACGATGCTGAGGGAAATCAATTCCAGCCCATAGTACACATTTCCATCATCGATGTCGATGGCCAACGACTAAATCGAGCATCCGATCAATCAGATTTACTTTCTTTCCGATCTAATAATAACAATGTCACATTTTCATACATAGGTCTGCACTCCAGTGAGCCACTTCAAAATAGATATAAATATCGATTAACCCCATTTGATAATGATTGGATTACGGCTGATAATGATCATTCAGTACGATATACCAATATACCGCCGGGTCAATATGAGTTTCAATTGCTAGCCTCAAACCGAGATGGAGTCTGGACTTCTCAACCGGCTACCGTTGCATTCGAAATTCGACCACCCTGGTGGCTTCGATGGTGGTCAATGACTGCCTTCATCACCATTTTGATAGTCATGTCTACTTCTGTTTATTACCTACTGATCAATTGGAAGATGCGACAATTGGAAATGAAGCGACTAGGGGATCTTAATCAATTTAAAACGAAACTGTATAGTAATATAACACATGAATTTAGAACTCCCCTGACTGTCATCATGGGTTTAGCTGACAATTTAAAGGAACATTTTCAATATCAAAATCGGGAGCATGCCAAATCAGCAACGATGATTTATAATAATGGTGAACATCTTCTGCATTTGGTAAATAAAATGCTGGATTTTGCCAGGCTTGAGGATGACTCAATGACCCTTGATTTGATGCATACTGATATCGTACCGCTCGTTAAAAATACAGTTCAAGGATTTCATCCATTGGCGCGTGAGAAAGATATTATCCTTCAATTGAATGATGAAGTCAGTCACCTGGAGATGGAATTCGATGCACAAAAGTTCCATATAATACTGTCGAACCTCATCTCCAATGCCCTAAAATTTACCCCGAAATTTGGTATTGTAAAAGTCCGGATTTTCAGATTGGACAAAGATATTGACCCTTGTTTCTGTATAAGTGTAATTGATAATGGTATTGGTGTACCCGAGCAAGATATACCCAAAATATTTGATCGTTATTTTCAGGCCGAAAATAACCAGCTTGACCACATTGCAGGTTCAGGAATTGGTCTTTCACTTACGCGTGACTTGATCGAACTCATGGGTGGATCTATTGAGGCACAGCATAGCGAAATCGGCGGGATGGAATTTACTATCAAATTACCAATCGTCAATAATATTCTGGTTGATGAAATCAATAGGAAATCCCAAGTCCTAAATGGAGGTAATGGAATTGTTGACAGCAAACTTCCTTTAATATTGTTGATTGAGGACAATCATGATATTTCACACTATATCACAACGTGCCTCGATACCAAATTCCAGATACTGCATGAAGCGGATGGTGACCGCGGGTTGGAAACCGCTTTCGAAAAACTTCCTGATCTGGTGATTACTGATTTAATGTTGCCTGGGTTGCAAGGCTTTGAAATTCTTACGTCCCTAAAGAAAGATCCACGTACGGATCATATTCCGATCATCATTCTTACCGCCAAGGTGGCGATGCACGATCGCCTGCAAGGACTACAATTGGGAGCAGACGCATACCTTACCAAGCCATTTGATAAGGAAGAACTCCTCATACGGATCGAAAGACTTTTGGAAATCCGACAAAAATTGCAAAAGAAGTACCGATCTCATCTACTGAGTTCAACTATCGATGTAGATCCCGGAAGTAAAGAAGATCATTTCATATTGAAAGCTGAGAAAATCATTCTCGAAAATCTACAGGACGAAGATTTCTCAGGCAATATGCTAGCCTCAAAAATGCACCTGAGTCGATCACAGTTTCATCGAAAGATCAAAGCCCTAACCGATATGTCAGCTAGTATTTACATTCGGCACGTACGACTTCATCAAGCACTGAGCCTGCTTAAGAATCCCGAGACTAGCATCTCCGAAATTGCCTATCAGGTGGGGTTTAAATCACCCGTATATTTTTCACAAGTATTTAAAGATAAATTCGATCTCACACCCAGTGAAATGCGGGAATCCATTACCAAGTTTTCCTAGAACCTCATCTTCAAGATAGTTGATCGACTTATATAATTGCCGGTTACCTTACCACGGGCTATTGTTGCAAATTCACTACCAGGATGCAACATGGGTAATAGGAGTTGCAACAATAGCGAATGAATCAAAACACTTACCTCAATACATTAGATTATTGACAGAACTAGTTAATTTTTTTTAGGGTATGCTGCACCTTCATACCGCAGGTCGATTAAACGCTCCTGACATTGACATAGCTAACATCAACTCGTGATTAGAAAAGTACCGATGAAGCTCACCTATGTTTTCACTGCATTCTTTATCACCCTTCTTCCGGGGATTATACCCGCACAAAATATTCCCACTTTCTCTCCCTCTGAGGTACAGGTGGATGGGATCAGACCTTTCCGGATCACCGCCGTTATTCAGGATAAAATTGGCAACATCTGCTTGTCTTCCGATATCGGTTTAATTATGTATGATGGGTTTGAATCCTGGAAGGTCCCTGGTGTCAGGAATGATACTACCTATTTTAACGAAAGGACAATTGAGGTACTTTTTTGTGATAAGAAAGGTCAGATCTGGATTGGAAATAAATTGGGAGTGGCCCGATTTGATCCCTATCGAGATCGATTATACAGATATGATATCGCCGAAGATTCAAAATCTGACCCATTTGTACTCGACATTGCGGAAGACTCGAACGGAGATCTTTGGATGGTGACTGGGGCAGCAGGATTATTTCACTATGATCAGAGTCACGGCAAATTCAGTGGTTTTCTAAATGACCGAAATGACTCAATTCATATCCTGGATGATCATCCGCGTGTATTGCTCTGCGATAGCAATAATGTTGTATGGATTGGTACGGGCTTTGGAGGTCCTGAAAACGGAAAAGGATTGGTACGCTTCGATCCACGAACCAATAAAACCAAAAGATTCTTGCACGATCCGGAAAGTGAGAGCTCATTACTGGATAATCGAGTCACTGCGTTATATGAGGACCAATCGGGTCAAATTCTCGTGGGTACCTACCAGTGTGGCCTCCACAAATTCCTGCCTGAAAGTGAATCATTCATACGCTTGACATATGATCCAGATCACCCGGAAGTACTCCATGCTCCCACTGGTCAGGGAACGCTCTGGGGTGCTGATCCGTTTGTACAAATCATTCACCAGGATCGTCTCGGAGGCTACTGGATTGGCACAGCCGGAGTCGGATTAGCGCACTTTGCTAATCCAGAAAATCCAACCGGTGATTTTTCCAAGGAAAACAGTGGTTTCGTCGGACACCTGGTGTGGGCGTTTTATGAGGATCAGCAGAGTAATCTATGGCTGGGAACAATAGATCGGGGCGTGATGCGAAAAGATCGATTTGAACCACAATACAGGGAAATAAACCATTTTTCTCAGGTGGTTGACATATATGAGTCACCCTTCCAATCCGATATTATTTGGATCGGAACACTTCAGGGGTTGTATCGATGGAATTTTCACTCTGATGAGATCACCCATTTTTTAAGGCATGACAATGAGCAAGCTCTTTTTGCACATGACAGAGATATATTTCAGGAAAACGATAGTATTCTTTGGATCGGCCTGGGACAAAATGGTGGGCTTCATAACCCTGGAAATGGAAAAGGTGGCCTGGTTAGGCTGAACCAAAACAACGGTGCCACTACATTTTTTCCCATATCCACACGTGAAGAATCTGATTTCCATCACACCGTGTTTTCAGTAGATGAAGATCATGAAGGGTGCCTATGGCTTTCCACCGGTCGGGCACTTTTTCGATCAAACCGGTCAAAAACAGTATTTCAGGAATTTAAGTTACCCCCGGAAATAAATACGGAAGGAAGGCTATACTGGATAACGCAAAAAGGTCCGGGCAGAAATTATTGGATCATGACCGCAACTGACGATCAGGATGGAATATTGTTCAGGTATGATTATGATCGGCAAATCTTAGTACCCTTTCTAAAAGGTTACAATATTTTGAATATTGTGGATGATGATCAGGGTGCCTGGTGGCTCAGTACCCTGGGAAGTGGTATCATTCGTTATAATGTCAGGGACAGCACCTTTGAACGTTACACGGAAGATGATGGATTGCCCTCCAATGAATGGCTGTTTTTACTAAAAGATTCCTCCGGTATACTATGGACAAACAGCCTGAGAGGTCCGGCAAGAATAGACCCACAGACGAGGAAAATCACCGCACTGAAGCATAAAAAAACGAGGGATTTTAGATATGCACGGATGGGAGGCATCGTAACTTCCAGCAATCATATAATGTTAGAGCTTGCCAATCGCATTATTTCCTTTCAACCAGGCCAAATCAGTGGAAACCCCTTTCCTCCTGACATCAAAATAAGTCGGTTTCAGGTTTCTGACAGTTCTTACCATTTTTTTCCGGATGGGAATGAGAATCTACAATTTAATTATGAAGAGAACGATATTCATATTGAATACACCGGTATTCACTTTAGTGACCCCAAAGAAAATGTATATCGATATCACCTTGAACCTGTAGATGAACAATGGATTGAGGCAGGTACCGAAAGGAACGCCCGATACACAGATCTAGAGCCCGGTGACTATACTTTTAGAGTACATGCAGGCAGCAGCAATGATATCTGGACCGAAAAAGCACTGGAAATTTCATTCCGAATCACCCCTCCCTGGTGGAAAACCTGGTGGGCCTATATCGTGTTTGCCATGAGCTTTATGGGCGGCATTCTGGGAATTTCCCAATATCGATCCCATACCATTTTGAAAGAAAATAAAATACTGGAAAGTAAGGTTTTGGAGCGGACCCATTCACTACAAAACCGATCAAAGGAGTTAAATGCGTCACTTGAAAATCTGAAACTTGCTCAACAACAATTAATTCAATCGGAAAAACTAGCGTCACTGGGAGAACTTACTGCCGGTATTGCCCATGAAATCCAAAATCCGCTCAATTTCGTGAACAATTTCTCGGAAATTGGTCAGGAGTTACTAGAGGAAATAGTTGAGGACATTGAAAATGAAAATCAGGAAGATGCTCTTCATGCCGCCAATGAATTACATACAAACATCTCCAAGATTCTGCATCATGGGAAAAGAGCTGATTCGATTGTGAAGAGCATGTTATTACACAGTCGAAGCACCTCCAGTCAATTGGTACCCACAGATATCAATAAGTTAATGGATGAGTATTGGCGATTGGCCTATCATGGACTTCGATCCAGGGACAAGACCTTTAATGCCGAAATAAAGACCACCTACGATAAAAAAATCGAAAACACTTTGATCGATCCGGCAGAATTTGGTCGTGTGGTGTTGAATCTAATCTCCAATGCTTTTTATGCCGTACACGAGCGCTTTCAGAAGGATGAGCCTGGATTTAAACCACGCTTACAAATCATCACAAAAGATCTTGGCGACAAGATCTCCGTTATCGTGAAGGATAATGGTCCCGGAATCCCGGAGGAGATAAGAGAAAAAATCTTCCAACCCTTCTTTTCTACCAAACCTACTGGTGAAGGAACCGGTCTGGGACTATCGCTGGCCTTCGATACAATAACGAAAGTATACCAGGGTGAAATTCGAGTGGAAAGTGAGGAAGGCGTGGGTACAGCATTCCAGATCATCCTTCCTAAACAATAAGATCCTGGTTAGGAACAAACGGGTGACAGGGATTGATTTGTCTGGCCTGAGGATATGCGTGGTTATATTTTTGTTATTACCTTTTCTGGCATGATGCTCTGCCAGGTTGTCTTTCCAATATGACTTAAGCAATCAAGGAATCCTATCCTGATAATGTAGTCCAAACTTTCAACATGAAAGGGATGACCGTTGGCACTTTATATCTAACAGTAAACACCTTTTTAAGACACCAAAGTAGATACAACATAAGTGATAGGGTTTGCAACAATAGCTAATAAGGCGAAGCATTTCTCTCTTTACATTTTGAAATGTGCTGCTGGTGTAAAATTGGTTTCTTTTATGAGCAGGCCTTCCAGCACTTTGCGAAACCATGATAGCAATGAGTTCAACCATTTTGATACCCGGGACAAGATCGAGATTTCAGTTAATATTGATATTTCTATCGAACCTGGTCTGGACAAGTGCTGGTCAAAATGTAGCTCTTGATTTTCCGATTTCTGAAGTCAGCATCAATGGATTCAATCCCAATCGAATCACCTCTATGGTCCAGGATAAGATTGGTAATATGTGGTTTTCCACCGACCTGGGCCTCCTGACATATGATGGATATAGAACGGTTGCCTTAAATGGGCTTGCAAGCGACACGACATTCTTTGATGAAACAAGTATCGAGGTACTCTACTGTGATGAAAGAGGTCAGATATGGATAGGAAACAAACTGGGTCTGGCCCGATATGATCCATACCAGGATCGTCTTTATCGATTTACCATCCCGGAGAATACAAAAGCAGACAACTTTATCCTTGATATCACTGAAGACACAGAAGGCAATATTTGGATGATCTCAGCAGCGTCTGGGTTACTTCAATATAAGCGTAGTGAGGGCAAACTCTACAGCTTTCTTGACAACCGCCAGGACTCAATACATATACTGGATGATATGCCCAGAGTTTTGCTCTATGACAAAAATAACATCATATGGATTGGAACGGGATACGGAGCACCTGAAAATGGTCACGGACTTGTTCGTTTCGATCCTAAGTCTAAAACCACCAAGCGATTTCTACATTCCCCTGATGAGGACAATTCTTTGCTGGATAATAGAGTGAGTGCCCTGTATGAGGATCATGCTGGTCGAATGTTAGTGGGAACCTACAAAGCAGGCCTACACATCTACTTACCTGAGAGCGAAACCTTTCAGCGAATGCAATATGACCCAGCGAATCCAGAGGTTCTGCATGGGCCTGAAACCGAGATTACATTTTGGGATAATGATCCTTTTATCCAAATTATTCATCAGGACCGACAAAGTGGATACTGGATAGGAACGGTAGGCGTAGGGTTGCAATATTTCAATGATCGATACCATTCGCCGTCAAATAAAATCATAAGCAAAAACAATATTGGATTCGATAATGGCTCCATATGGACAGCATATGAGGACCGTCAAAGTAATTTTTGGGTAGGCACTCTCGATAATGGTATTTTTCGCGAAGATCTTTTTAAACCCCGGTTTAAAGAATTCGAAGGTTTCTATTATGTCAATGACTTCCATGAAGATCATTTCAATCCCGGGATTATCTGGGTTAGTACGATGGGAGGATTATTTAAATGGAATGTGTATTCTAATGAAGTAGAACGTTTTCTGGAAGAAGATTCAGAACAAATACTCTATACGTTGGACGAGGATATCTTCCAGGAAAATGATAGCATTCTTTGGATTGGTCTGGGTGAGGGGCATTTTCCAGGCGCTAAAGGAACTGGACGAGGTGGTTTAGTTCGTTTCAATCAAAATAGTAAATCGACTACTTACTTTCGAATTGTGACCAGGAATCAACCTGATTTTAGTCATACCGTGATGCATATTTCTGAGGATCAACAAGGTTATCTCTGGCTCTCTAGCACAGAAGCCCTCTTTCGCTCCAACAGGTCCCGTACCAAATTCGACGAAATTGAACTTGAAAATAAGGATAGTACCGAGTTGCATTTTTGGCGTACTCAGAAAGGTTCCAATGGTATGTTTTGGATCATGACAACAACGGATGATCTTGGTGGAATTCTCTATTCCTATGATTACGAGGATGGAAATATGACTCCTTTCTTAGAAGGTTATACTATAACGAATATTATTGAGGACGATAAAGGTATATGGTGGTTGACCACTTTTGGCAAAGGTATTCTCCGATACAATCCCGCCGACAGCACCTATCAGGAAATTACCAAAGAAGATGGCTTACCATCGGATGAATTCCTATATCTGGTCAAAGATTCCTCCGGCTTCCTATGGACCAACAGTCATGCTGGCCCCTTTAGAATTGATCCTAATACCTTACAAATCAGCCCATTTGCTGATGAACCGGCATTTTCGATGGCCAACAGGAGTATTGGGGGTTTTGTAACTTCAGATAATATTGTCCTGTTTAAGAAAAGGGATAAGATTGTGACCTTTCATCCAGACCAAATAATGGGTAATCCCAATCCGCCGACCCTTAAAATCAGCAAGTTTGAGGTATCCGGATTGCCCATACCGGTGCTGAGAGAAAACTTTGATCAATTGCAATTCGGTCATTGGGAAAATGACATTCACATTGAATATGCGGGGCTACACTTCAGCGCCCCTCAGGATAATATCTATCAGTATCAACTTGTCCCCGTCGATGAAGCGTGGATAGATGCCGGTACAGAACGAAACGCTCGATATAATGACCTAAGTCCGGGGGACTATATTTTTAAAGTAAAATCAGCCACCAGTAATCATGTCTGGTCCGAAAAACCACTGGAGATTCCTTTTACCATTAAACCTCCCTGGTGGCAGACCTGGTGGGGATATTGTTTTTTAGGCATGGGCCTATTGGGTGGTGTGCTGGGTTTTATGCAATATCGATCTAACGCCATTCTCAAAAAAAATAAAATACTTGAGACCCGGGTGGCTGAACGAACGCAGGCCCTCGAAATGCGAACCTATGAACTGAAAGAATCATTGGACCATCTTGAAGTTGCACAACAAAAATTAATACAATCAGAGAAACTAGCATCTCTGGGAGAATTGACTGCCGGTATTGCTCATGAAATACAAAACCCTCTAAACTTCGTAAATAATTTTTCGGAAGTCAGTCAGGAGCTTATAGAAGAAATAATGGTAGAAATACAAAAAAACAGCAAGCAAGATGCACTTGAAATTGCAGATGATTTAGGTGCCAATTTATCTAAAATATTGCATCATGGTAAAAGGGCAGATTCCATTGTGAAAGGAATGCTTTTACATAGCCGTACTACATCCGGCCAAAAGGAATTGACAGATATCAAGAAACTCACGGATGAATACTTGAGACTGGCGTATCATGGACTACGAGCCAAGGACAAATCCTTTAACGCACACATCCAAACAACACATGATGAGAAAATAGGCAAGATCATGATCTCTCCTTCTGAAATCGGTCGTGTGGTGTTGAATTTGATTAGCAATGCCTTTTATGCGGTGCATGAACGGTCTAAAGCCAACGAAAAGGGGTACGAGCCAATTATAAAGATCGTGTCAAGGGATCTCCAGGACAGAATTTCGATAATCATACAGGATAATGGAAGTGGTATTCCCAAAGCCATTCGAGACAAAATCTTCCAACCCTTCTTCTCCACCAAACCTACCGGGGACGGTACGGGATTAGGTCTATCCCTTTCCTACGATATTATCACCAAGGGACATAAAGGTCAAATAAAGGTGGAGAGCGAAGAAGGAGTGGGTTCTGAATTCCAGATTATTCTTCCCAAGATCTCATAGAAGGCAAGAGAAACTACAATTTACATTAGCAAGTCTTCAGGGACATTTAGACGACTTATAGGATAGATGAAAGTGACTTCCCAACAATAATGCACTGGAAATGCTTTGATGCAACATTGTCGATAAAGTCTGCAACAATAACGAATGGCCCGGTACTGGCCCCTGTATAAATTAGAAGGTAACCTGACAGGCCACTCGTGAAGTAAGCTCTCAGAGTATCCCTTGACCTTTTGAGATTGGTAAATGACTCAGCAATTTTGATTACAGAAAAGCAGACAAGAATCCTCCAGATATTGATTTCATTATCAATCATTATTCAGATACAAGCAATTGCTCAGAATACTGCTGACTATTTCTCCAAACCAGATATCCGTGTTAATGGTCAATCTCCATTGCGAATCACCTCCATAACTCAAGATCATATTGGGAATATCTGGCTTTCGTCTAGATTTGGTCTATTAAAATCTGATGGTTTTGAGACTGAAGTATTTAGAGGCAACTCCGATGATTCGATCTTCTTTGATGCTTTGGCCATTGAGAAGATCTACTGTGATTACATGGGGCATATTTGGATCGGCAACCGCTTGGGAGTAGCAAGATATGATCCATATTCACACCGCTTATTCCGTTATGAACTTCCAAAGAGTAAAAATAGTACTGACCACTGGATCCTGGACTTCACAGAAGATCCCGATAGCAATTTATGGATGATCTCTGCATCATCCGGATTGTTGAAATTCGATCGCAAGCGAGATCAATTGATTGGATTCCTCAATGATCGGAGGGATTCTATCCATATCCTGGATGATATTCCCCGAGTGATCCTCAGTGATAAAAATTGCAACATTTGGATTGGTACCGGATTCGGCAGTCCGGAAAATGGTCAGGGCCTGGTTCGTTTCAGTCCAAAGTCCGGTAGAGCAAAGCGATTCTTACACTCATCTGAGGATGAACATTCACTGCTTGATAATCGTGTCAGTGCCTTGTATGAGGATCAAAGCGGTCAACTGATGGTAGGAACCTATCAAAGCGGTCTGCATCTATACCATCCTGAGGATGAGACCTTTGAAAGATTACTCTATGATCCTGAAAAACCACAACAACTCCATGCGCCAACCAATGATATGGAATTATGGGGTCAAGAACCCTTTGTCAAAATCATTCATCAAGACAGGAGGGGTGGATACTGGATAGGTGCTACTGGTATAGGATTGAGACACTTTGATTATCGTAGGCATCCATCCAAACTCGATCTCCCCAATGACGAAGAATCTATTCTAGGAAGTCAGCAGGTCTGGACATTCTTTGAAGATAGACAAAGTAATCTTTGGTTGGGTTCGCTGGATGAAGGAGTTAGCATCACGGATTTATTTAAACCTCAATTCAAAGAGATCAAGACCTTCCCCTCAGTCGTAGATATTTATGAGTCTCCATTTCAACCTGGCACTTTATGGATCGGGACATTTCAGGGACTGTTTCGCTGGAATGTAAAATCCGATGTGATCACCCCTTACCTTCTAAAGGATACGGAAAAAACTCGCTTTTCGAATAGCCAGGATATATTCCAGGAGAACGATAGCATCCTTTGGATTGGTCTGGGAGCCAATGCCGACCTATCAAACCCAGGCGACGGAAGAGGTGGATTAGTAAGATTGAACCAATACCAACATTCCACCACCTTCTTCCCCCTTGCAACCGTGGACGCACCTGGTTTTAATCACACGGTGTTCAACATTGACCAGGATCATGAGGGGCATCTTTGGATATCGACGGGACGAGCTCTGTTTCGCTCCAATAAGTCAAAAACTAGTTTCACTGAAATTAGAACTCCAGGAAAAGATCAAAACGACCACAGACTATTCTGGACGACACGAAAGGGTCCAGGTGAAAATTATTGGGTCATGACCGCCTTGAATGATTCAAGTGGTACGCTGTATCGCTATGACTATGAACAGAAGAATCTGCAACCTTTCTTAGAGGATTATCATGTTACAAATATTTTAGAAGATGATCGTGGCGCATGGTGGATCTCCACATTCGGTAAAGGCATTCTACGTTATGATCTCATGGAACAAAAGTATGAACGATTCACGACGAAGGATGGACTACCATCCCATGAATGGCTCTTCATAATCAAAGACTCTTCAGGTATTCTTTGGACAAACAGTTTGCGAGGTCCTGCAAGAATAGATCCTTCCACACAAACAATCACACCATTAAAACATATCAACACTACTGATTTAGGCCATTTTTCTATCGGTGATATTGTTACTTCAGATAATTATATCCTGATGGAACTTCACAATCGAATAATTTCCTTCAAACCTGAGGAAATCACAGGAAATCCTTTTCCTCCTGAAATTAAAATAAGCAAGTTCATCGCTTCAGATAGCTTAAATGCTTTTTTTCCAAATCGAGATCAGAGATTTTCCCTTAGTTATAAACAAAACGATATTCATATTCAGTATGCCGGCATTCACTTCAGTGCTCCTGAAGATAATGTCTATCAATATCAATTGCTGCCTGTTGATAAAAATTGGATTGATGCAGGGCATGAACGTAATGCACGGTACAAGGATTTACAACCCGGTGCATACACGTTTAGAGTTAAGGCCTCGAACAACAATGGTGTTTGGACAGACAATACAATAGAACTACCATTTACCATCAATCCTCCCTGGTGGAAAACATGGTGGGCATATTTGATATTTTCGACATCCTTTATAGGGGCTGTCTTAGGATTTATTCAATATCGATCCCATGCTATTCTGAAGGAAAATAAATTACTGGAAAAAAAGGTTTCCGAACGCACCGAAACACTGGAAGTTCGAACCCATGAACTCGAAGAATCCCTGGACAATCTAAAAATAGCTCAGCAGAAATTAATCCAATCCGAGAAATTAGCCTCCCTGGGAGAATTGACAGCTGGCATCGCTCACGAAATTCAAAATCCATTAAATTTTGTCAACAATTTTTCAGAAATCAGCCAGGAACTACTAGATGAAATCAAAACAAATTTAAAGGACGAAGAATCGCTGGAGATAGCTGAAGACCTGAGTGCTAATTTGAACAAAATTCTGCATCATGGCAAAAGGGCTGATTCGATCGTAAAGGGAATGCTGCTGCATAGCCGAAGTACATCCAGTCACAAAGAATGGACGGATATTAAAAAAATAATCGATGAATATTTGAGATTGGCATATCACGGTTTACGCGCCAAAGACAAATCCTTCAACGCACATATTCAGACAAGCCATGATGAAAATGTATCCAGTATTATGATCTCCCAATCTGAGATCGGTCGTGTCCTGCTCAACTTAATTTCAAATGCCTTTTATGCGGTACACGAACGCTCAAGAACAGAAGAGTCGAATTATGAACCCCTAATTCAAATCTTCACCCAAGATCTCAAAGATCACATTTCAGTAGTCATAGAAGATAACGGAATTGGCATTCCGGAAAAAATAAAAGATAAAATCTTCCAACCCTTCTTTTCCACCAAACCTACCGGAGAAGGCACAGGACTTGGCCTTTCATTGGCTTTTGACATTGTGACGAAAGGGCACCAGGGGGAAATTCTGGTAGAGAGTGAAGAGGGAGTAGGTACCGAATTTCAAATCATCCTTCCAAAGAATCCGAAGATATGATTGACATCAAAGACTCAATAGGGGTAGTCAAAAAATGATGCATCTATTGTATTTGAACGTACGCACTTTTCCACTAGGATGAAAATCAACTTCTGAAATACAACCTCTCGCGTCTTGATATTCGCGAGCAGGAAAGATGGCATAGTCGCTGTATTTTCTTGATGAAAAATTTGCACTCCTTAACGCATATTAAAAAAGAAGGATATTATGAGACCGAATAAAGCAGTAAGAACATGAGGCTCAAGACGGTCTTCCTTTGGACATCAGCGTTTGAAAAACTGAGCAACTAGCAATTTAAGCTCTGAGATAAGCGACCATTCACTCAGAGGTTCTGAACGTACCAAGCCACAGACTTTGACCATGCAATTGAACTAGGGGGCAAAGAAGCAGATCTATCTAATATGTTTTAAATCCGGTACACACATCTTATACTATAATTTCAATCAAAGATATTCTAAAGAAATGGACGACATTATTTGACTATCTTAATGATATACTTCCATAACCTTGATTGATATTTCAAATCAAGGCCATAAAAGTTCTTTCCAGCACTAATAAGACCAATAAGTATGTCATTATCATTTGAAAGCCATTGGGAAAGAGTATGCCTCTGGTCTTTACAATTGTTGGTACTGGCATCTCCGATATTGGCTCAGAATGATCAAGTCTCCTTTTCTCGTCCTGCTATAGAGTTGCATGGCGAAGAGCCAGGATTTATCACTTCGATCGCACAAGATCAAATTGGCAATATTTGGTTATCATCCAATATGGGCCTCATGCGATACGATGGATATGAAACGGTTGCAGTCGATGGCACTTCTAAAGACTCTACCTTCTTTGATAAAACTATTGAAGTACTTTTCTGTGATCATAAAGGACAAATCTGGATAGGAAATGGTTTAGGTTTAGCACGATATAATCCTGCTGAAGATCGCTACTATAATTACAAGATACCTAACCATCGCGACGGATCCGCAGATTACGTCCAGGACATTACAGAGGACCGGGATGGAAACCTATGGATACTCTCAGGATCCTCAGGATTATTTAAATATGAACATATAACTGATCAATTAACTGGATTTCTAAATGATCCTAATGAATCCATCCATATCCTGGACGACAATCCAAGAGTCATCCTCAGCGATAAAAATCATAATCTTTGGATCGGCACAGGATATGGTGCTCCGGAAGATGGACAAGGGCTAATACGCTTCAATCCAAAATCTGGGGGAACGACCCGATTTCTTCATATACCCGGGGATACATCCAGTTTGTTTGATAACCGGGTTAGTGCACTGTACGAAAATCAATCGGGCCAAATCCTGATTGGAACCTATCAATCTGTCTTACACATCTATTTACCGGAGACAGAAACATTCAAGCGAATGCTATACGACCCGGAAAGGCCGGAAAGGCTTCATGCTCCAAATGGACAAATTGATTTTTGGGGCTTTGCACCTTTTATCAGGATAATTCATCAGGACCAACGAGGTGGATATTGGATAGGAACACCTGGACTGGGACTAAAATACTTTAGGCATCCAGGACAGGAAGCTGCCATCGACTTTACACGGGAAGAAGGCAGTACGGGATCTGTATTAACGTCCTGGACATTTCTTGAAGATAAGCAAAGCAACTTATGGCTTGGTACAATGGAAGGTGTCCTGCACAGGGATCTTTTCGAACCCCTCTACAGAGATATCATTGATTTTCCGCCTGTCATGGATATATATGAGTCTCCATTTAGTCCCGGAATTATTTGGCTAGGTACGTTAGAAGGTCTATTTAAATGGAACTTTCAAACGAATGAAGTCAACCGATTCATACAAGAAAGTACTCGTCAAGTATTATTTACTGAAATTAGAGATGTCTTCCAGGAAAATGACAGTATTGTTTGGGTAGGGGTTGGCTCAGCTGGCTCATCAACAAATCCAGGAGGGGGAAGAGGTGGTCTGGTTAAACTCAATCAATACACCGAAAGCATCACATTTTTTCCAATTACTAATAAAAAACAACCCGGCTTCCATCATACCGTCTTCAATATCGATATGGACCATGAAGGCTACCTTTGGATTTGTACTGGAAAAGCACTTTTTCGATCTAATAAATCAAAAACCAGATTTGAGGAATATAAAATACCTGAAGTAACTAGTGGAGAAAACAGCTACTACTATGTGACCCAAAAGGGTGCAAATGGAAAATACTGGATTATGAGCCAGGACAATGATGAGGAAGGAGTTCTATTCGCCTACAATTACGAGGATGAACGAGCCATTCCTTTTTTGGAAGGTTACTCCATTAGTAATATTGTGGAGGATGATTACAGCGCCTTGTGGATGTCCACAGTAGGAAAGGGCATTCTTCGCTTCAATACAGTAGACAGTACGTTTGCACGTTTCACAGTCGAAGATGGCTTACCTTCTGACGAGTGGCTATTCTTACTGAAAGACTCTACCGGTCTTCTTTGGACCAATAGCAACCGTGGGTTAGCAAAGATTGACCCAAAGTCGCAGGAAGTAAGTGCATTAAAGCATGAAAAAAACTTAAAGCTACAGTATGGGACACTGGGAGGAATTGTGACATCAGATGATCTGATCTTGCTAGAGCTCAGAAATAAAATTGTGGTCTTTCAATCAAGCTTAATAGAGGGAAACCCCCACCCACCGACTGTCAAAGTCAACAAGTTTGAAGTCTCCGAAACTTCCATACCCATCAATCCACTGAAAAACCACACTTTGTCCTTCAGTCACGAAAAGAATGACATTCACATTGAATACACGGGTCTTCATTTTAGTAATCCCGAGGATAATATTTACAAATATCAGCTAGAACCACTCAATGATAAATGGATAAATGCAGGGACAGAACGAAATGCTCGCTATATCGATTTAATGCCTGGAGATTATACGTTTAGAGTAGCAGCAGCTAGCAACAATGGTGTCCTATGTAAAAGCACCGCAACCATAGAGCCGATGAGTGGTATATGATATGTAGTTGTTATTATTTCATAAAATTAGTGTTTTATTTCTACAGTTCTGCATCCTATGTGTGATATGTGTCATATACATTCACAAGTACTTA
>JBNKUI010000025.1:0-1501 GCA_050298535.1 Saprospiraceae bacterium | reverse complement strand
GTATCATTTCAGGGGCAGCGTCAATGCCGTAGACCTCGCCGTCGGTCCCGGCATGTATTTTGGCTGCCATTGTCAGATTGCCCGTTCCGCAGCCAACATCAAGGACGGTATGATCACGCGTTATAGCCGCCAAATCAACGGTACTTTCCCTGAACTGACGTTCCCGACCCAATAAGAGAAATCGGTTCATTACATCATACCAAGATGGCCAACGAATCAGGATACCTCTCGTTGTGGGAGTCACTTGATGTTGCTTCTGAGTCACTTTATAGAGCTCCAATACCGTGAGGAATGGCTCAACGCAGCCTCTCACGGGTGAGGCGGCGACAGCTGCCGAATCCGTGTGAGGAGGCAGGTTCGCTTATTCAATAATATTAACTATTATTCTCATAATGAGGCTCACTTAATCCTATGACTTGCCCGTCCTTACCAAAATAGACAATATGTGCTTCAATTGGCCGACCTCCAAATGGGAAAGCAGGCAAAATCATGTCGAAAAATCCTGGGCTATCACCATAATACCATTTTTCATACCATCCGCCATAAAGGGTCTTTACTATAACAGCTCCGATTGAGTTTTCACCCTCTGTGAATCTCATTGCTGTGGAAATCGAGTCAGGTTTGCCCAATATTTTTTCTATTTCTGACTTTTCCATCCCAACTTTCACCCTTTGCCAGTTTTTCTCATATTTCGGTTTGAATCCAAGTGAAGCACATCCGGCAAATAGACAGACGATAAGTATAATGGCGATATAAGTTGATCTAAACATCATAGCTTTTAGAAAGCGAACTCCGGCTCTCACCAGTAAGGACCTCTCTTTGGCCCGCATCCGGTGCAGAGCCTGGATCGGTATTAGTACCTTATTTTATATTTTCTATCTTTAGGTCCAAATAGACCAGATTCCTGGTAAAGAATAAACCTATAATCATCTGATAACTCTATTCCACCTCGCCATTCCAGCTTGAAGTAGCTATCTCCACCAACAGACTTGGAACCTTTGATAATTTCATAGTGTCTGTAAGGTTCATTTACCCACAGCTTGGCCACTTGGGGAATATCTTTATAGATCTTATTATTCTCCTTTAGCTTCCACCCTTTCATTGGTGAAACCCATTCATATCGATCTGTTGCCAGATAATGTATGGCTATTCCTCTACACCAATCACTATTGTCGCTTTTCTCTAAGAATATTAGCTCAGCAAAAATTTTGCTATTCACTATGATCTTCGTGTTATTTAGCACGACTCTTTCAGGGACATATTGATCTTTCTCAAATCCTGTCGTACAGCCAAAAAAACAAAAAATTAAAACAAGGAATAATTTTCTCATTTTAAGTTACCGAGCCACAGGGTTTTACCGCGAGGGAACCGAGTCGGCAACATCCCCAGGTTAGACTTCGAAGTCGGTTCTGAATTATAATTGCTTCAATTAATGTGCTTGTCCAACCAAAGGATAGCTGCTAAGTATCTGATCTATAACAGGATCCATCTTTTCTTTGGT
>JBNKUI010000024.1:0-60413 GCA_050298535.1 Saprospiraceae bacterium | reverse complement strand
TGGAAATCCAGGTGATATTTGCTTCGATGAAGAAGTTGTCACCATCTCAGGACCTGATGAAGTGACTCTTACTGCTTCATCTACCAATGTCACTTGCTTTGGTGAGGACGATGGAACCATCACCGCTTCCGCGACGGGTGGGGCCACTATTACTGTGGATGGAGTCGCCTATGATCCTAATGCAACCTATGGCCCTGGCATGTATACAGTACGTGCTGAAGCTGCCGGTGGAAATCCAGGTGATATTTGCTTCGATGAAGAAGTTGTCACTATCTCTGAACCTGATGAAATATATTTGACTGTAGTGGGCGATGCCCTGGATTGCAATGGTGACATGGATGGTACCATCTCTGGTACTGTCTCCGGTGGATCCGCGCCGTACACGGTTACACTTTCTGGTGCTGCAGACGCTTCCACAACCGTAAATACTGATGGTGGTAACTATAGTTTCTCCGGTCTTGCCGCCGGTAACTATACCGTCACCGTTGAAGATGATAATTTTGATGTCGCACAAGGTGCAGGTTGCTCTGCGACAGCTGATACTGAGGTCACTGAACCTACCGCTGTTTCAGCCACCCTCGAAGCTGTTTGCAGAGTGGGTACAAACGACGCAACCATCAACATAGACCTCACTCCTTCTGGAGGTACTGGCCCCTACACATTTGCATGGAGTGGTCCTGGAGGTCAATTTACCACAGAGGATCTTGAGGGGGTCCCAGAAGGTAGATATTACGTTACAGTAACTGATGCAAATCTTTGCACATATAATACCAATATCACACAGGAAGGCTGTTGCATGCTAGAGGAATTGACGTTAAATCTTGGCGTTGACCTAACATCGTGTTTAAATGGTCCCACTCCTCCCTCGATGGATGACGTACCTCCTGCGCGAAGTAATGAAAATCTCTTGGCATTCCTCATAATAGTAGGGTGCGTAGATGAGGAAGATTTGATGTTTTCCGATGAAGTTACAGGCCCCATAGTTAATGGGAATGAATACACTTTCATTCGTACTTATACAATTGAGGCATGGGGAGTACAAGCAGTTGAAAGTGAAATGTATACCTTCGAATGGGATCCAAATCCACCCACTCTTACCGGCATCCCCGAAGACATCAAATTACCCTGTGGTAGCGAAATTCCTGATTTCGATGGGATCGTGACTGGTTATGATATTGAATATGGACCGGTCGAAGTGATTGAAAACATGAGTCAGGTTGGCCGAAGTTGTGGAGGTTATGCAGTGCTTCGCACCTGGACCGCAACTGATGGATGTGGTAACACTACTACAGGTACGCAAATGATTACATTCGAAGATGATGATCCCCCCGTACTAACAATACCTGCTGATACAACAATCTACTGTCCAGGTACGATTCCAGTCCCTTATTATGATGCCTATGATGCTTGCTCTCAATATAATGTCGATTATAGTGAAGAAGTTATTTATCTGGATAATGGATGTGAATATGATATCATTAGAACCTGGAAAGCCAGAGATGCTTGTGGTAACTGGGTGATGGAATCTCAGACGATACAATACCGAGATACAACACCACCCACTATTGAAGTAGTCAATCCTATGCTGGCTGATATTCCTGTGGGAGGTGATATGATCATGTACGGCTGTATGGATCCACAGGTAGCAATGGGAGATATCGTAGTGACCGAGGAGTGCTGTGACTTTGAAGTAGAACTAAATGATGAACTGATAGCCAGCGATGTTTGCGATGTCTTTGGATATTATAGGCACTGGAGATGTTCCTATACGGTCACCGATGCTGCAGGCAATGTTTCAGAATTTTATTTCAACGTACTTCAATATGATACCCTGGCACCAACTATCTACAATGTCCCTGCGGATACCATGGTTGCTTGTGACTCATTGATCCCTGCGGTAGACACTACGGTGTATGTGGAAGATAATTGTAGCGCAGAAGCTACACCAGATTTCGCTGAACGAATCATTTACGATCCGGAAGACAGCACCAAATATGCCATTATCCGTACTTGGTCAGCTACTGATCGATGTGGAAATTACACAGAAGTCGATCAGGTCATTGCCGTATGTGATTTTGACACTACATTGATCAGTGCCGAAATTGGAAGTACGGTTTGGATGGACGACAATATGAATGGCCTCCAGGATGCTGAAGAATCTGGCCTAAATCATGTGGAAGTGAGATTGTACTCAGTAAATGATAATGCCATTGCTCTCGTGGAAAGTACAGTGACCCGAACGAAGAACGGACTGGATGGTCAATTTGAGTTCAAGTACGTTCTACCAGGAGCCTATCAGGTAGAGTTTGTGATTCCATCGGAATTATATTTTACAGTACCCAACATGGGTAAGGATGATCAATTAGACAGTGATGTGGATCCTGTGCTCGGAATGACTGATGTCTATACGATCCAGATGGGTGACGTAGCAAATCATATTGATGCGGGTCTTACGACTGAAGAGATTGAAGCTTTCGCACTCCTGAGTTTCGAGGTGAATACTCTTGAGGACTGTACGTCAGCTCTGACCTGGACCACCATGCAAGGCGTAACCACAGATCGTTTTGATATTCAGCGCAGTACGGATGGTCAGGTTTTCGAAGATCTGTCTGTGATTAAAGCCACGGGTGCTTCTGCAGGTCCTACTCTTTATAGCTTTATCGATCACAAATCTCCTTCAAGAGCTTACTATAGACTGAAGATTGTTGATATGGATGGATCCAGCACATATTCAAGTACCGTCCGCTCGCTAGCAAGAAGTTGTGCAGGGGTGGATCCCAATTTGACCCTTTATCCAAATCCATTTAAGGGTCAAACGACAATAGAATTTGATATGCCAAGGTCTGAGAACATTCTTCTTACGATTGTCGATCAGATCGGTACACAGGTGAAGACGAAAGTGATTGATAGCCATAGAGGTATCAACCGCCAGGATCTTGATCTTACGGATTTACCAGAAGGAATTTACTTCCTCAGGTTTAGAGTCGGTAATGAGTTGTTTAACCACAAATTGGTTAAGATTCAATAATATACGAGATAACGGGTTTTCTGGTTATTAGACCAATCGCGGTGCACGTTCTCTGAATGTGTACCGCTTTTTTTTTTGCTTAAAAGAATGACTGTTCTTTTATACAACTATAAGCTTGTTTAACTTTTCAATGAATATTTATCCCGTTCAGGTATTAAATTCGGCCATATCCTTGCTCTTATCTTTTCATCTTCAGAAGATGTCATGATTTAAGTTACCATTACAGATCACGTTTTAACGTATATAACTCATCTATGATATCATAACAGGTCTCTATATATAACTTGCTTTCCATCAGACAACTTATATCCCCTTCTTGAACATATATATCTTAATTCACTCATCGATCAGAAGGCAACAAACAAATAGAAAGTTTTAATATATGTACATTTCGGCTATCTATCTGTCTGACTTTAAGACATATACGAATCCATTTTACTCATCAAGTAAAGACATTTATCGCTGAGTAAATTCGAGTAGTGCGTGCTTTTGTGGCAAAGAATATTTACCTTACAAAAGAAATATTTTTTAACCAAAGCCAATTTTATGACTCTAACTCGTACACTTAAATTGTATTGTCTGGTTTTTGCCCTTGCCTCGTCAGGCATCCTACTCCAAGCCCAACAAGAAAAACTACACTCACACGAGCACGATTTCAAGATCACAGATGTTCAAAAAATATCGACGCTAGACCTAGAAAGGGTTGGCGATCGATCTCCCGTTCTGAGTGCAGGTGTAGAAATGACCATGGCCAAATTAGATGGCATGGTGTGTGAACTACGTGCTACTGAATATGAGACTCCTGGATTTGTGCCACCTCCTCGAGCTTTTGAGCAGATCGAAGAACAGAGATCTGCAACTAAGGGTTGTGCCAATATTGATGTCAACTACGTAGGTTTCGCAGGAAATCCGGATGCTATGGCCGCTTTTCAATATGCAGTAGATATATGGGAATCACTTATAGTCTCACCTGTCACGATTCAAATAGATGCTACATTTCTTCCTCTAGGTCCTGGTGTATTGGGAGCTGCTGGTCCAACCTTCATTTTTCGAGATTTTCCAGGTGCTCAGCCCGGAACCTGGTACGGTGGAGCTCTAGCAGATAAGGTTTATGGAGACGATCTCAATGGTCCCGGTGTTGCTGATATTGCTGCCTTTTTCAGTAGTGAATTTGCCTGGTACTACGGAAGGGATGGTAAAGCGCCTCCGGGCACTTATGATTTTGTGACGGTCGTGCTACATGAAATTGGGCATGGTTTAGGTTTCTTTGGAAGTGCTGGTGTAACAGGACCGATTGGAGAATATGGCTTCGAAGGTCCAGCAACAGAATTTTATCCTACTATCTATGATCATTTTATCCAAAATAAATCCAAGACAACGATCCTGGAGGTTGATGATCCGGGTGTAAAATCTACTGATTTGGGTTCTTTCCTACAATCTGACAACCTTTTCAACAACAGTGAAGGCGCTGCCAAAGGAAATTGGTACAAACTCCCGAAAATCTATGCCCCTGGTGTCTGGAGGCAAGGATCCAGCTACTCACACTGGAATGAATCCACCTTCCCCAATGGCACCAACAACTCGATGATGACTCCCTTCCTGAATTTCCAGGAAGCAATTCACGATCCGGGCCCTTCCACATTGGGTATGTTTGCAGACCATGGTTGGATGCTGGGTAATTGTCAAATCCAACGATATCATGATAAGCAACCATGCGTTATTACCGGTATAAGCCTCGATCCCTTCAGACCTCCATCTTGTGATGAACATGGTACACATTATGCCTACTTCCATATTGAAGGTGTAACTCCCTTCAATCAGCCAGTTGACTTTGACCACTACAAGATTTGGATTCAAGGTAAAGAGTATAAGATTGATGATTTGGGTTACGATACCTATATGGATGAAGACTACCTTTACCTGGGTGTAGCTCGTATAGGTAGCTGCTGTGATAGTGAGCTGGACGTCAAGGTGCAATTAGCGCCCGGATGCTACTATTTGGAGGAAGACCTTTATGTCGCTCCAGACTGTGGATATGAAGACAAAATTGCTCCCGAGTTATATGTTGCCAATGATACAACGATCCTGCTAGACAGCTTGATCCCTCCTCCCAGTTACACCGTGATGGACAACTGTGATGATGTGAAAGTAACCGTTTCAGCTGAAATCACAGAAGCTGATGAGGGCTGTGAATTTGTAATGGTAAGAACTTATACTGCCGTAGATCCCTGTGGCAATGAAACTATCAAAACGCAGACGATATATGTCGAAGATATTTATGCTCCTGAGATTGAGGTGATCAATCCCATGTTGGATACCGTAGGACACAAGGGATACCTTCGCATGTACAATTGTGATGATCCTCAAGTGGCTATGACGGATGTGATCGTGTACGATAATTGTCCATATGACATCTCGCTGGAGACCTATGATATCCTGGTTGCTTCAGACGTATGTGACGTTTTCGGTTACTATAGAAAATGGAAATGCGGATATACGGCTACCGATGCTGCCGGTAATACTACCGAGTGGTATTTCTATGTGCTTCAATACGATACCGTAGCTCCAGAGTTGCTAGGGGTACCGGATGATATGACAATAGCATGCGGCGAAGATACTCCCGAAGCTCCAGAAGTAACGGCTGAAGACAACTGTATTCAAAATCCTTCTGTCGTGTTTTCTGAAACCATGGAGGAAGACTCTGTATTCAGTATGATCATTACTCGTACCTGGACAGCTTCTGACAAATGTGGAAATACTTCCTCTGCAACGCAAGTCATCAATGTATGTGAACTTCCTTCAGATACCATGAGCATTCAGAATGCAATCGGAAGTAGTACATGGATTGATGAAAATGCCAATGGTATACGTGAAATTACGGAAGAGGGACTGAATGAAGTTCAGGTCACGTTATATAAGGTGGAAGCAAATAAAGATCTCACTGAGGTGGCTAGTATGTTGACTCACAGCCTGGATGGTTCTGATGGAAGGTTCTATTTTTCTGATCTGCCAGAGGCGACCTACCGTGTGAAATTTGAATATGCAAATCAAATGTGTTTGACCGCCATGCTGCAAGGTGAGAATCTGGATGTGGATAGTGATGCCAATCCATTCAATAAGATGACCGATGAGATTGTACTCGGGGCTAATGATCTAATTCTGAATGTAGATGCAGGTTTCATTAGTACTGCCGCTTTCAAAGTGGATTTGGCTTCTTTCGAGGGTCAAAACGATGAATGTACCAACTATCTGACATTTAATACAAGTGCTGAGATTGGAGCCAGAGCATTCGAAGTTCAGAGAGCCTATGCAGGATTGGATTTTGAAACAATTTCCAAGTTGGATGCCAAGGGATCTCCCAATAGCAGCGCCGTTTATGAGGTTGAAGACAAAAATGCCCGCAAGGAAGCTACCTACCGAGTAATGATGGTGGATATGGAAGGCCAGGTAACGTACTCAGACGAAGTGCAGCTAAGTCAAAGTTGCCGAATCGGCACGAGGGGTGTGTTTGTTTTCCCGAATCCAACGATTGATGATTCATCACTTGGATTCACGTTACCAAAAGACATGCAAATCTCATTGAGAATAACTGACAATCTCGGTCGAGTGGTTCGATCTATCGATCAGGTGTTTAACAGAGGTAAGCATCAAATGGACCTGGGTCTTGATGTTCAACCCGTAGGATTATACTGGATCAACATCAATTTCGAAGGTGAGATGGTCAACAAAGCGATCGTCAAGACCGAATAAAACGAAAGATTATATATCTGTTGAAAGACTGCTTCGAAGTAACTTGAAGCAGTCTTTTTTATTTTACCAAATCTGATACAAAGGCTCTTATCTACTACAAAGACTATGCAACCATCTAGACATTTAGCCGCTTCTTCTTTTTAACAAAATTGTAACTGTTAAATAATTATCTGCCAACCTCTGTCCCCTTTTCTACATCAGTACGTATAGCCAATACAATTCATAGGTAATTCAATGTCTACAAAGTCATGTAGAAGTGTATATGAAATTACGATCATACTGCGTGTAACCGCAACATGCAAAATCCTTCTACTGACCTTATGACTTTCTATGCCGTTAAATATTCAGAATTACCCAACTATATTTCCATATGAGAACCATTGAGTTTCAAATATTAAAAAATTACCATAGGTTAAAATTCAAAACGACCTCAAAACCAATACTTTACAGTGATCACAATTATATTTAACTTATACATTATTTTGAAATTTTAACCAAACCTAAAACTATGTTGAAGACCATTACGCTCCGATCGAGTCTATTTACCCTATTATTAATAGCACTCCTATACCCGCAAATTAATGCAACCCCAGAAGAATCATCGGGTTACTGTTCTATTGATGACATTTCTGTGTATGAAGGTCCATATTGTGACGACGGAGGTACGCACTATGTCTACTTTAAAGTAGAAGGTGAAAACTTCCCCTACAATCTTAAGAAAGAAAGAGTACGAGTCTGGGTTCAAGGAAAAAAGTATGGCATACACGAATTCCGTGATTATGGTAGAAGCCGATTTGTCATCAAAGTGGCTCACATAAAGGGCTGCTGTGATAGCAAGATGGATGTCAAAGTTGAATTACCGGGTGGATGTTACCTTGAGAAAGGAGATGTCTACGAAGCCCCTGATTGCGGGCACAGTGACGACGAAGCTCCCGAGCTTTCTGTTGCCAGTGATACTACCATCTATTTGGACAGTCTGATTCCTGAGCCTAGCTACAGCGTGAGTGACAACTGTGATGATGTCGCAGTATCTATCTCAGCTGAAATCGAGTATGCCGACGAAGGATGCGAATTTACTATGGTACGTACCTACGTGGCGGAAGATCCCTGTGGCAATACCACGACGGCTACGCAGACTATCTATGTAAAGGACGTGTATGCTCCCGTGATTGTGGTGAAACATCCAATGCTAGATACAGTTCCTAATGGAGGATATTTGAGAATGTATGATTGTGGCAATCCCCAAGTCGATGGCCAGGACATTTCCTACTACGATGATTGTCCTTATGACCTTTCCATAGAAACATATGATCGATTAGTAGGATCAGATCTTTGCGATGCTTTTGGATATTATCGCAAATGGAGATGCGGATACATTGTGACAGATGCCGCAGGTAATGAGACAGAGCACTACTTCTATGTATTGCAGTACGATACGGTTGCACCAGAACTCCATGGAGTACCTGATGATTTGATCTTGGGTTGTGAGGACACTGTTCCTACAGCTCCTATCGTATATGCTACAGACAATTGCCGACAGACACGCTACATCACACCCACAGAAACAAGTACCGTGGATACGCTGGATCCTGAAACTATGATTATCACACGTACATGGTATGCAAGCGATGGATGTGGAAATGCAGCGGAAGCTTCTCAGATCATCACAGTATGTGCTCCATCCGATACCACTAGTAGTGATACAACTTCAAGTGGCGCTTTGGGACTTGTAAATAACACTACAACCGGATCAAGAGGCATTGCAATCTTCCCTAACCCCACGATACATGATGCACAGATTTCATTTACTGTGAATATTGAGTCACTGATCTCGTTGCGTATTTATGATCGTTTGGGACGTCTGGTGGCTTCACAGGAAAAAATGGCCGGAAGAGGTCAGCATTTGATGGATGTTAACCTAAATGCAGAACCTTCAGGTGTCTATTTTGTAAGCCTGGATATTGCAGGTGAGAAAACGACAAAGACTATTATTAAATCCGAATAGGCAGTACACTCGCCAAGAATTTATTGAAAGGCCATTGCTGTTTGTGATGGCCTTTTCTTATGTTCGGAGATCAGATTCAAGAATCAAATGATACTATTTCTCAGATGAGTAATTTCCGTTTAGACAATAAAGTCACCATATTAACCGGAGGCGCGAGTGGTATAGGAAGAGCGATCGCCTTGAAGTTAGCCAGCGCAGGATCCTTCGTTCATATCCTGGATATTAATGAAGAGAAAGCGCAGGAAGTCAGCAATATCATTACTACGAATGGGGGTGGCTCCAGGGTGCATCCCTGTAATCTCACCAATCAATCAGAAGTAACATCTATCTTCCAAAAGATCCAGCAAATACACCCCATATCGATACTGATAAATAATGCTGGAATCGGTTTTGTGGGAAACGTAGAGCAGACCACAGAAGAAGATTTGGATCGGCTTTATAGCGTCAATATCAAGGGGGTCTACAATTGCTTGCATGCATGTATTCCTCATTTGAAAAAAAACGGGGGGGGCGTCATCCTGAATATGGCATCCGTCGCCTCCACCATCGGGATCCCAGAGCGCTTTGGCTATTGTATGACGAAGGGTGCCGTTCTCACTATGACGTATTCCATTGCTATTGATTACCTAAAAGACAATATCCGCTGCAATTCGATATCCCCAGCAAGGGTACATACTCCCTTTGTGGATGAATACATTAAGAAGAATTATCCGGGCGAAGAACAGGCAGAATTTGACCGACTATCTGCCACACAACCTATAGGTCGTATGGCAAAACCCGAAGAAATAGCGGGGCTTGCATTATATCTCTGTTCGGACGAAGCTTCCTTCATCACCGGAACCGATTATCCCATTGACGGAGGTTTCCTAAAACTTCCTCACAAATTATAACCTGTCATGAAGCACTACCTGACTCCCGTTCTCTTTGCCATATATATGTTGATCCTTGGTTGTAATCAGGGTACATCAGTGGAGAATGTTGCATCTGAAAAATCTCATCCTTTTGACGCACTCGAATTGCCGGATCGTCCCAATATTTTATGGATTGTTGCAGAGGATCTAAGCCCCTATCTCCCCATGTATGGTGACAATACTATAGAGACGCCCAACCTATCCAGGCTAGCAGCAGAAGGAGTTGTCTTCGACCAATTCTATGCGGCAGCTCCCGTATGTGCTCCTGCCCGCGCCGCTATTGCTCTGGGCATGTATCCCACGCATGTGGCTGCAGGACATATGCGGACAGGGGGAAATCCGGAATTCTTTCCAGAAGGTATTGTTCCCTATGAAGCAATGCCCCCGGCAGATGCCCGGATGATGAGTGAGTGGCTGCGGATCAATGGCTATTACTGTACCAATAACAGTAAGGAGGATTATCAATTTAATAAGACCCCGACAGCCTGGGATGAAAGTAGTGGGCAGGCACATTGGAGAAACCGGAAGGAAGGGCAGCCTTTCTTTCATATCCTAAATCAGTTTGTGACACACGAATCGAGAATCTGGGCCAAGGCTGACGATTCACTATGGGTGGATGAGAATCTGGAAGTACCCGTACCACCCTATTTACCAGGTACGCCCACCGGTCTAAAAGATATCAGAAGGATGTACTCCAATATCAAAGAGATGGATCATCAGGTAGGCGAAATTCTAAAGCAACTGGAGGAGGATGGCGAACTGGAAAACACCATCGTTTTCTGGTACTCCGATCATGGAGGTCCACTGCCCCGTCAAAAAAGATTGCTCTATGACTCTGGACTTAAGGTGCCGATGATTATTCGATTCCCTAATAAACAACTGGCAGGTACGCGAAATGATGACCTCATCGACTTTATTGATCTGGCTCCCACTACCCTCTCACTCACGGGAGTAGCCCCCAAAGACTATATGGACGGCTATGATTTCATTGGATCTCATCGTCCGGCAACTTTGAGAAACTACATTTTTGCGGCAGCCGATCGATTTGACAAGTCCTACGACCGCGTCCGAGCCGTTCGCGACAAGCGGTACAAATACATTCGATACTACATGAAAGAGAAACCCATGTTTTTGGAGGTAGCGTATCGAAATCAGATGCCGATCATGCAGGAATTATATCGATTGCGAGACAAGGATTCACTCACGGAAGCACAGAAACTCTGGTTTCGTCCCACCAAACCTGACTTTGAGTTTTTTGACACAGAGACCGATCCGCATGAGGTGCATGACCTTTCAGGCGATCCCAAGTACGCCGACAAGATTCAGGAGCTTAGTGAGGCTCTTGATGAGTGGCTTGTATCTATTAATGACACGGGTCTCAAGGATGAAGAAGAATTACTGCTTTCGCTCTGGCCAGGAAAAATCCAGCCTGCCACGGCCGATCCGGAAATTTCCGAGACGGATGGTAAAGTGACTATTCACTCAGAAACCGAGGGAGCTTCCATTGGATATAAGCTCCTCAGACAAGGATCTAGCGAACCCTCAGCATGGGAAGTATATCACGAGGCCATTACCGTTCCACCCGGCAGCACCTTAAAGGTGGTGGCGCATAGGATTGGGTTTAAACCAAGTGAAGAGATTACTAAGAGTCTATGATCAAGAGGTTGTAAATACTTCTCTGGATAAAAAGCCGGAAGGTAACCTTACATTTTTATACTTGGGACATAGCATTTGGCTGTGATTCAATGGTGTAATATCTTTCCGTAAAAGGAATTACAATTTGGGTATTACCTGATATTCAAAACATGATACTTCATGAAAATTACGATCGCAGGTGGTGGCATAGGTGGATTAGTGACTGCACTATGCCTGCACAAAAACAAATACACAGTCGATGTGTATGAATCCGTAGGGGAAGTGAAACCTTTAGGTGTCGGCATTAATCTACTGCCACACGCTGTACGGGTTTTGGATTATTTAGATCTGTTACCCGCACTCGAAAAAATAGCCATCAAGACCTCTGAGCTCATCTATGCCAATCGATTCGGGCAGCAGTTTCTAAGTGACAAGAGAGGAACCTATGCGGGCTACAAATGGCCTCAGTTTTCGATACACCGTGGCTATTTTCAGGAACTGCTATACAACACCTGTATCGAACGCATAGGCCATCAACATATTCATACGGGACATCACTTGCAGTCATTTGATCAGACGGATGATGGCGTACACGCGCGGTTTATCAATAGAAATACCCATGAGATGATCCTTGAAGTGAACAGCGATGTCCTGATAGGCGCCGATGGCATCAACTCTGTGAGCCGGCAGCAATGCTATCCGGATGAAGGACCTGTCGTGTTTTCCGGAAATGTACTATACCGGGGAACTACTGTGATGAAACCATTCCTAAACGGTTCGTCCATGGCAATGATCGGATCAAATCGTCAGAAAATGGTGGTATATCCTATTGGTCATGTCGATCCCGAGACAGGTCTGCAACTTATTAATTGGGTAGCTAATCTCAAAGAA
The DNA here is from genome assembly GCA_050298535.1 of Saprospiraceae bacterium. Taxonomy (GTDB): domain Bacteria; phylum Bacteroidota; class Bacteroidia; order Chitinophagales; family Saprospiraceae; genus JABDMH01. The sequence continues at coordinate 48,193 of JBNKUI010000024.1, read as the reverse complement.
GAGGGAGGAAAGCGACTCACGGTAAGAGATTGGAATCGGGAAGTAAGCAAAAATCTATTGTTGGAAAAATATGAAACCTGGAGATTTGATTGGCTGGATGTATTACAAATGATACAGAAGGCGAAGGCTATTTATGAATTTCCCATGTCTGACCGGGATCCACTTGATACCTGGACTTTTGGCCATATGACACTTCTCGGTGATGCGGCTCATCCCATGTATCCCATAGGTTCCAATGGAGCATCTCAAGCCATCCTGGATGCAGCTGCACTAACCAAAGCCCTGAACCGTCATGAAAGTATTTCCCGGGCTCTTTCACACTACGATCAAATAAGAGTGCCTGCCACGAGTAAAATTGTACTGCAAAACAGAAAAAAGGGTCCCGACGCCATATTAGATCTGATGGAAGATCGATTTCCCAATGGATTTACAGCTGATGAAATTCCACATGGTGAGATAGATCAAGTCATGTCACGTTATAAGGAAGTAGCGGGGTTTGATATTGAGACGTTGAATCAAAAAAGTGCCACACTATGAAATATTTAATGGTAGTCATTTACTTTTTCATGCTATACTACGCAGATGCTCAACAGGTTATTGAGCTCTATGATGGAGTGGCACCCGGCTCTGAGAAATGGACCTGGGAAGAAGGAATCATAGAACCTGCTCCAGGCCAGCGTCTTGCCTTCAATGTGACCAGGCCCACCATCACCGTATTCAGAGCAAGCGAACACAACCGTACAGGTGCTGCGATCCTGGTGGCACCAGGAGGAGCATTTCACATACTATCTATGGATAATGAGGGAGAGTTGGTTGCCAAATTCCTTAATGAATTAGGCATTGACGCATTTGTCCTCAAGTACAGGTTGTCCCGAACGTATGGAAATGATCCCATACAGCAGCTTATGCCACTGATGAACGATCTTCAGGCACTGGACAGCATTAATACGCCGACCATTAAATTGGCCACGGCAGATGGAATACAAGCATTGAAACTCATCCATGAGATGGCGGCGGACGGATCTATTGATATGGATAAAATTGGCATGATGGGTTTTTCGGCCGGAGCAACGCTCACCATGTCTGTGCTCTTATCATCTCCTTCAAATCTTAAAGCCAACCTGGTGGCCCCAATCTATCTCTACAAGCCGGCTGTCATTGGAAATGACTATCCCGACTCTCCCACACCTATGTTTATTGCTGTGGCCAGTGACGACGGTTTGAAATTTGTGCCGCACAGCATAAATCTCTATGAGGAGTGGATTGAAAAAGGGCACCCTACGGAGCTACACATTTATGAGAACGGCGATCATGGATTTGGTATGTCAAAAAAGGGGACAACTTCTGATCACTGGACGGCAGATTTCACAAACTGGCTGGTGCAAAGGAAATGGACTAATTAAATGAAAAATAACCTTCAAACTAATGGTTTTCAGGCATTGTGATAGTGGATTTAGGACCAGAACTAATGCGATAACTCACATTAAAATTTACTAGATAATTGGCAAAAGCAGCATCACCGATGCGATACTGACCTGTTTCTGCCGTTCTTTCTTTGTCCGAATAACTTTGGATACGGTTTCGATATAAAGCTACCGGGACATTCAAACTAAGAATCATATTACCCAAAGCATAACTCATTCCGGGTTCTGCTGAAACCACATATCCCGGTCGACGATATCCAGCACTGGAGCCGAGCAAATCAGAAGAAGGTACTCCCTCTACCCTGCCACCAAAATACGCGGCAAACTGGTTATTGAAATAATTCAAGCCAAGTCTGGCTGCAAACTGGTCAGGACAAGAAAATTCACTTCTCCCACCTCGGGTAAGCACACCATTAGTTTCCTGAGGATTAAAGAGATAATAGAAGTTATTGGTCAGCATCAAATGCTCCGACAATGTATGATAACCGGCTATATCGATAGTAAATCCTGTGCCTCCATCGCCAGGCTGGATGGACTGGTCCACCACACGTTCTACATTTTCATTTCGATCATTTCCCTGGTTGTAGAAGATATCGGTATAGTCATATTTTCCTGTAGGCAGTTTGATACCCAATCCAACAGAATAATTCGCCTTACTGTGTTTCATGGGATCAATCAGCCAGTATCCTACACCGAGTCGTATATCCGAAAGTCCACTGGATTGTGTACTATGTCTTTCTCCAAGACCGTTCGGAGGATTCCCTCCATGTTCATACATCGATGATCGATCGTGAAACACAAATGGCAAAGTCGCATTAATATAGAAGCGGTTAGAAAGTCCATAGCTTACCGAAAAATCAAGAAAGGATGATTTGTTGATAACCTCCGTTCCATCTTCTACTCTATGTATCTCTTCATGGTCTCCCCGGAAGTGCCGGAAAGACTTAAAATGTCTGAAATTTCCACCGAGTAGCACATCTCCCTGCATCAGGGCAAATGAATTTCCTATGGTACCCGAACATGATGAAAAGCCGCGTATCGCCACGCAGCCTTGTGCCTCGGCTGACCTAGGGGAGATAGCCATAGAAAATATAAAAAATATAAAAACAGTAGTTGAGTACTTCATAATGCTAGATCTTTATTATGGGATCAATATTAAAGCTTTAAGGAAATGTTATGTGGGTTAATGGTTGAACCACATCATTAAAAGGATAAGTTCATTACTACCCGTGATAAAAAGTAAAGAACCCAGGTAGTTAATCATGAAAAATGGTCTCACCTTCTGATATAAAAACAGACTGTATGTAGTTAATCCTTAGCATTTTATGTCCAAATAACCCATTAAAATAACGATGCATTGCACTTCACTTCTAGTTGGGTCTCGTTCGAAAAAATACTCAAAAACCTAGCTGGACAGCTTGAGACAATGGAGAGATATACCTACTTATTGAGTTGGATCTTGGCATGTAGTATGTCACTCAATTCCTAAGATTGTCTATTAAGGAAACTACTGATGACTTAACCAATCTGGAATTCTGGCTAAGTAAAAAGTGCACTTCCTGGCGAGAAATAAATCCTTTGAGGGTTTAACCTAGATCTATGATCTATCTATATATTCTAATGCAAATTCTGCCATTCCAAGGTCGAATAATAATTCACTGTAATGGCAAAATTCTTATCCACAAGAGGTAGGCAATTGAGCGTAAGCGTATCTACTATCTTGCCAAAAAGTGGGTCATCTGGTTCATCATTGAGATTGCTAAAATCAGAGCAAACTTCGCCTGAGTCACTACCGAAGTAATAAGTAATACCTGCCTGCAATTGAATAGGCGAAGGAAATGAGTATTTGTTCCATCCTTCCACTGAAGTAATACTATTCGTGGATGTGATTACTATAGATTCAGTTTCACAAGGATCGCCTGTAAATATTTTTACGCTCCCAATATTACCTGCGTCAAAATCGTGAAATTCAACACTTAAGATAACCAGGTTTTGGGTTGGTGTGAATGGCTGGAAGGTAGATTCAAGACATCCACCTGTGCCAGTTGGGGTAGTTCCATAAGAAGTAAACAGGGGTGAAAAGATCTGGGCTTTTAAATCATCAGTATTGTAAATGATCATACCTTCACTGGCATCTACTGCATTCCTCTCACTAGTAGTCAGTCGGGGTAGCAGTATGGGGCCACCATCAAACCTGCAGTTGTTGAGCATGTGATATTAATGTGTACAAACAAAAAAAACTAATGCAAAGAGCTACCCTCATAGTACCCTGAATTAAATAGGAGCAGTCTTCTGAATTTACAAAATAATTTGGTGAAATTAATTGGTTGAGTCCGGTCTCTTTATCAATATTTTTTAAGGAATTCCCTGACTGCCATGTCAACGTCCTCCGGATTTTCAAAATAGAGCCCATGCGAAGAATTTTCAACAGTGACTAATTCACTTCGTGGCAAGAGCCTGTGAAGTTCTTTGGAAATCGCACCGAACCAGGTTGGTGAGCGGTCTCCTGTTAATAATAATACCGGCACATCCAGTGTTTTTATTTTTTCGGGATCCAAGTTTAGAAAGCTCTCAGTCATTGCAGCTCCCCAAACTTCCGGCAAATTGTCCAGCCATCGCTGTTTCACTTCAGGAGGTACCTGACTTATCGAAAATTCATCACCCAGAACCCCCTTTAGAAAAAATTCTACTCCTTTTTCATTTTGGTCTGCTCGAAATGCTGTCGCAGCAGGTCGTAAGTTATTCTGCATAAAACTGTCAAAACTGGACTTTCCTTCAGGAATATTTTCAAGAAGTGGTGCAGCAGGCGGTTCGCCCAGTACCAAAGATTGAACGGTCTCCGGGTGAGCAAGTGCCATACTCAACGCCGTATATGCCCCATACGAATGTCCTACTAAATGTACTTTATCCAAGTCGAGTTCTTGTATTAGTGTATATAGATCATCTGCATGAATACGTACGGAATAATCAGCCTGCTCATCAAATACTTTCTTATTTGGCCAGGCATATCGTCGACTATAAGCTATGACATGATAATTTTCTGCATAAGGGTCCATTCGTGTAATCCAGGCCCGGTAATCACCTACAGTACCGTGTATGAAAATAAGGGGCTCACCCATCCCTTGTTCGATATAATGGATTTCCTCACCCTGAATCTCGATTGATTTGAGCTCATCGGCAGCTACCGTTTCGATTGGGGATTGAACCGTAGTTTTTTGGATCTTACATGCAAAAATTCCAATTGACAGGATTCCTGTCAGGACCAGTTGTAGGATGGTTTTCATCACATTTAAGTTTAGGTTCATTATTGCTTCGTACTAAGATATAACGGAACAATGAATCTTGAATCCTCCGATCCATTATCAGTATATCGGATCACTGGTAATTCATGTGGAGCTTGGTCCTTTTCTATCCAATTTTCCAAAGCAGCGAGAGGATCTACACTACTCTCTGTAATTCCCAGATTACTAAGTGCAGTGCAATGATCCATACCTGGGATCAGGAAGAAGCGGAAAAAATCAACCATATCTTCTCCAAATTCTGCATAATTCTTTTCATAATAATCAACAGAGGAGTGAAATGGAATTGCAGGGTCAGCCAGGCCGTGGAACATTAATAATTTGCCGCCTTCTTTTTTAAAACCATCTAAAGAAAGATGATTTACATTGAGTAAATTTCCCATGTAACGCATACGAGCTGGATCCAAATCAAAATCAAAATCAAACACGCTGTAACCTCCTACCGGATCTTCTTGAAAAGCGGTGTATTTCAGCATGCTTTCTGAGTTGAGTAACTCGTCCAGTGGTTCGTTGGTACCCCCTAGTAGCCAAAGTCCCCAATACGGTTCGGAACCTAGTGCAACTCCAGAGGTAAATAATTTATCTCCCTTTGAGTCCACCGGTCCTTGATACCATTTTCTCAGGACTTCTACTTTTTCACGACTTAGACAATCTTTGCTAATACGATCTTCACATGTCAAGATTTCTGGATCAAAAGGACAAGGGTCTGATGTACTGATCAGTCCATCTGCTAATCCATCCATGTTATCGCATGTTTCATAGACCAACCTGGAAATTAGTGGTACATCCTCTTTAGTGAGAATATCCTTCCCATCTGGCCCAGTGTTGGTCTGTCGAAGCCACACCAGTAACAAAAGTTCACCTGTGTAATCAAGCGCAGGTGCTTCTGCTATGATTCCATCAAAATCTTGTGGGTATCGAGATGCAGCCATAAGGGCTTGTCGCCCGCCACCAGAGCATCCCCAGAAATACGAATGCCTGGGTTCCTCTCCGTAGAAAATCTTTATCAATTCTTTAGAAGCTCGCTGAGATTCATGAACAGCCCGGTAAGCATACTCTATTTCAGCTTGCGGATTATTGTACGCCCATGAAAAATCAAAAGTACTAGGTGACCAATGACCTGTGTTCATTGTAGTCGTCACATATCCCCGTTGTAAAGCTATTTTTAATTTGCCAGAAATATCAGTAGGAAGAGTACCACATCCTGCTCCACAGCCTGCTATGAAATTTTTCTCATTCCATGCATCCAATGGCATTCTAATCTGGAAATAATTTGAAGGCATCGTATATCCACGGATCAGGACATGCTTTGGGATATCTTCCGATGATTCAATCACTACCGTGGACTGTACAAACACATTAGGGATGAACGCTTCTTCGACTTTCCTCCGCTGTTCGTCAATCTCCGCACCACTTTTCTGTGCATGAATCGGAATACAAAAGAAGCTCAGCAGTATACAGCAAGTGGTTGGCAAGAAATAATCTAGGAACCTTGATTTCTCCAAATTATTTTTAAAGAAATTATCGAATTTCTGGAATTTATTTTTCACGCTTTCAGTATTTAGATCTTCCCCGGGGTGAATAAATTAAGAATAGGTATTAGTCTGCTAGGTACTCTTATTTCATTTACAATTACGTTAATGATTCGTGATATTATTAGGCCGAAATTTTGCCGAAAAAAAGTACTGAGCCGAGCACACTATTTATTTTTATTATTTTAATGTTCTGATTAATTCGATAGATTGAAAATGTTCCTTTTAGTAGTCGACAGTTCAGCAAATTCGGTCTTAATATCAGAAATGGAATAATTTCTTATATCACACTTACTTCTCTTTGCCCTTTTCCTCATAATTCACCCATTTCCTGATTCCTTCTTGACCTGGCAAGATCTAGGATGAAGGCTTTAAGGTCACTGATATCCGTGTTCGTAAGTCTGTCACCGAATTTCGGCATCCCAAGCGCCAACAAAGTGCCCTCACCTACAATTTGCTGGAACGATTGAAACACCTGTGGTGTAGAATATGTCAAATCAGGTATCGAACCGCCACCCGGGAACAAGATCATCTGGTGACAAACTGAGCAATAACGCTGAAACAATTGCCCACCATTTTCTACTTGTTTGGGAGTCGCTGTTACATCAAGATCCACTAGTTGCTCTTGGGGCTCAGCAGGAAATTCGGGCATTTTTGCATTACCTCCCAGGGCAAATGTATACAACGTGCCTGGGTTAATCTGATCGGTGAACTTGGACCATAGTCCCCTTACACCACCCCACCCCACTAAAATGGATACATATTGCTTTCCATCGATTGCATAAGATATTGGTGCTGCTATAATTCCTGAATTGATGGGAAATTTCCAGAGGACCTGACCGGTCTTAGCATCAAACGCAATGAACTCACCTTCAGCATTTCCCTGAAAGATCAAGTCACTGGAAGCCAACACACCCGCATTCCAAACAGACTTTTGCCAATAGTTCCACTTCTCTTTTTGCGTAACTGGATCCCAGGCGATCAATTTACCAAAATTCCTGCCCGCCATGGAATCTATATGCATCTTATTATTTGGATCAAATCCAATGCCCGTATTCCAGGACCTTGAGTCATTGAAATAGGTCCGATTCGGAGGTTGGCCAAAGAACATTCCATCTTCGCTGGCTGGAATATACACAAGACCGGTTTTGGGGCTATAGGCCATAGGTTGCCAGTTATGCCCACCCGATGCAGGGGGCGAAATTTGAGCATTCATATTGGGGTACCGTGCAAATCCTGATTCAACCGGGCGACCGCTCGATTTATCAATTTTATTTGCCCAATTGGTATATACATAGGGTTCTGCCGAAATCAAGGTACCATCAGTTCTGTCAAGCACATAAAAGAACCCATTTTTCGGAGCCTGCATCAATACTTTCCTGGTAACATTGTCAATGTTCAAATCGGCCAAAATAATATGTTGGGTAGCGGTATAATCCCAAGACTCGCCTGGAGTCGTCTGATAATACCATTTCAATTCTCCATTGTCTGGGTTCAAAGCCAGAATCGACGATAAGTAGAGATTATCACCTCCCTCAGGACTCCGAATGTCTCTATTCCAGGGTGATCCATTTCCAGTTCCAACATACAGTAGATTTAATTCAGGGTCATACGCCATGGCATCCCAGGCTGTACCTCCACCACCAAACTCCCACCATTCACCAGTCCAGGTTTCGGCTGCTTTTTGCATAGCCTCATTTTCAAATCCACCTGCAGGATTGCCAGGCACGGTATAAAACCGCCATTGTTGATTACCTGTTTTTGTATCATAGGCTGTAAGATAGCCCCTAACTCCAAGGTCTGCTCCTCCATTACCAATGATGACCTTCCCTTTGACAATTCTGGGTGCCCCGGTGATAGAGTAAGGTTTATCTTGATCTACAGTGATTACCTCCCAAACCATCTGGCCAGTTCTAGCATCAATAGCAATTAATCGGCCATCGAGGGTCCCTACATAGATTTTGCCTTCGTAAATGGCAACACCTCTGTTGACAACATCACAGCAAACCCTTTCTCCATATTCCCTAGGGACTTGCGGATCGTATTCCCAAAGTATTTCTCCTTTTCTAACGTCAACGGCATAGACCTTACTCCATGTGCCTGTAAAATACATGATTCCGTCAGCCACAATAGGTGTTGCCTCCAATCCCCGTCTCGTTCCCAGAACCAGACTCCATGCCAGCCCCAGACTATCGACATTGGTTACATTAATTTGATCCAAAGAACTAAACCGGGTTTCTGCATAGTTGCCACCGTACGTGAGCCATTCTTCTGGGGTGTCATCGGCATGGACTAACCTTGAATCATCGATGTGACCTGAATTTTTGTCATCGAAAGTACAACCCGTCCCAAGCCATAAAACGCTGAAACAAAATAGAATGATCTGAAGTCTAAAGGATTTCATTTGGTCCCGATTTTGAGAATTCTACTTTGCAATATAGCCCGGAGGTCATGGAGCTCTTTTCGATATTCTTGCAAAGCCTTTAGCTATCCTTGCATACCTGGTGTAAACGATAAAAATGCTATCTTTTAGTCTAGCTGTCATTTCTATGACACAGTTTGAGATGGCAATTTCCTCATGATTAGCAACTCATTGTGTAACAAACAAATGGCTATTGAGCAAGTCCGTAAAAGCATTCGCTGATCTGACCTTGGTTAACATCGTTCAACCGTCTATCATTCTAGTATCGATACTGATATTTCTGTACTCAAAGATCTATGCTCAAGCCTCACAGCGATCTGGAAATAACACTGCAGCTTCCCTATTGACCAGTTTCAACAATCCAACGATATTTACTCTCGAGGACGGTTATAGACTCAAAAGTGCCAGTGCTATAGCCAAAGACAACAATGGCTTTTTATGGATTGGTGGCCAAGGAGGATTATTACGCTTTGACGGTTCCACTTTTAAGCAGATTCCTTTATGTGTGGAGGGTACCGAACAGCATTGGGTAAGAGATCTTCTTTTTGAAGAAGAAAAGCAAGTATTGTGGATCGCTACCTGGGGCTATGGGCTATTGCAATTGAATTTGGCCACCTATGAATGTAAAACGGTTTATAATGGAGATAGTTACCCTGACAAATATCTCTATTGGTTACATCAGGAACCAGATGCTTTGTGGATTGGTAAGTCGAGAGGTATGTCAGCACTACTATTTGATCGCGACACTTTGTTGGATTTCACCTATACAGCGGAACCTAATGAGCAAAATATTGGCAAAATCGATCGGTCTAGAAATTTTCAATCACATTGGAAGGATATTCATGATGACTCGATTTTGTGGATCGGTACTTTATCAGGATTGTTGAAATTCAATTTTCTGACCCATGATTTTCAACTATACTACTATGACTTCGCTGCAGGGGAAAATAGAGGATTAAATAGTATTCCAACTATTTATCAACACCGAAATGGAAATTTATTTTTGGGAACATGGGGTGGAGGTATTGTTCGTTTTGACCCGGGTACTGCAATATTTTCACGGCCATCCAATCGAGCGCCAGATAAACAACATGATATAATTGTACAGATTTCTCCACGAGGAAGTGACCTGCTATGGTTAAGTACAAATCATGGGATACAGGAACTCGATCCCATCAGTTTGCAGTTGAAGGATAATCTCGAACATGATCTGAAAGAGGATTTGATCTACCGTTGTCAATTTGTGGACGATGCAGGACGAATTTATTATGGTTATCGTGATCTTTTCTTCATCATTGATCCTATCCGGCAGCAGTTTTCCACCTATCCGTCGAGTCAGTTAGAGTTTCCAAATAATGAGAGACCAATCAAAGGGCTTTTTCAATCCAACGTCGATAACAAAGTCTGGCTGATGTTTTTTCGAGAAGATAGTATGTACCTCTATGATCTGATTACTGGATCTTGGGAAACGAAAGATTTCCCAGATAGGAGTCTATTTTCCCCTCTCCACCAGTACTGTCTTTCAGATGGAAGGTATGTCGTGTTAGGTGTTGAAAATGATTATTTCGAGTTTTCACCTGAGACTGCTGAGCTTCAAGCCGGGGAAATATGGCCCGACCCAGCAGTCAAGGCTAATGCATTTCTAGAACATTCAGACGGATCACACTGGTTCAGTACGCAGAGTCATGGGATGATCCGATGGAAGGATGGAACTCCTACCAGATACTTATCAGAATTCAGTGATCCATCCTATCCTGAGCACTACCATAGCTTGGGTACTATGATAGAGGATAGCCTAAAAAATGTCTGGATTAACTCACTCACAGGATATAGTGTGTACCATTACCAAAAGGACACATTTTATAATTTTCCCTTTTTGCTCAGCGACACATCCGATCATGTCGACCTGGCCAATATTGTGAGCGACAGAAGTGGAGGGATCTGGCTCCTCAGTTTTCGGCATGGTTTAATGAAAGTGGATCCAGAGCATCCCGAACAGGGCGTAAAATTCCGATACAGGGACCTGAAACATCCGGTAGAGTATGCAGGACCTGTGGATCAGGCTGGAAGAATCTGGTTGTACAGTGCACTAGGATTAGAATACTTTGATCCGCAAAGACTGGAATCCAGGGTGATAGAAAATGTGTATGGTATTCCGGAAGAAATTACCGCATTTGACATACTGAAAGACGGAAGATTGTATCTGGCCTATCGGGGAGGATTTCAATTCTTTCATCCCGATTCCATAAGTCAGAATCAACATAGTCCAACACCCTACATCTCCGGATTCAAAGTCTTTGACCGTCCATATGATACGAACTCACCCATTTATCTTCAAGGGGACGTTTCACTGGGTCCAGGACAAAATTTCTTCTCTATTCAATTTTCCGGAATCAATTTCAGCCTACCAGAGCAGGATTCTTTCGCCTATCAGTTAGAGAATATCGATCCCAACTGGGTGTATACTAGAGACCGTCGTGAGGTATTCTATACAAACATACCCAGTGGCACCTATCGTTTTAAACTCAAAGCAGCCAACAGTGAAGGCATTTGGAGTCAGGAGATGGCGTCTTTGAAAATTCATATTGCAACTCCATGGTGGAGAACATTCTGGGCGATGGGATTGTACTCCATTTTACTTGGCTATCTAGTAATTCTGTTCTATCGATTTCAATTATCGCACCGATTAGCCATGGCTGAAGGTGACCGCCTACGCGAGTTGAATGAATGGAAAGGCAAATTCTATACTAATATCACACATGAATTTCGCACCCCTCTGACGGTTATTCTGGGTATGACGGAAACGATTCAGAAAGCACTCAACTCCAACGAACCTGCAAAGACACTTCGAGCTACGAAGCTTATTAAACGAAATGGAGAACAGCTGTTGAAACTGGTGAATGATATGCTGGAGTTGGCTAAAATGGACCAGGGAAAGCTTCAATTGAAAACGAAACAGATTGATGTAATTGCACTGTCAAAGTATCTCGCAGAAAATTACCTGTCACTAGCACAAGCCAGAGAGATCAACTTCAGTATCCAAACGGAAATCGAAACGCTAATTATGGATCTGGATCACGAAAAGTTTACCGTGATCTTGTCAAACCTGATTATGAATGCTATAAAATTTACTGGGGAAAATGGAGTTGTGAAAGTTCACTTGGACACCGCTGAAATGGATGGTAAGTTGTTCTTTAAGTTTCAAGTTGAGGATACAGGGCCAGGACTCACCGCGATCGAATGCAAAGAAGTATTCGATCGTTTCTACCAATCTCCCCTTACCGACCCATCGTATCCTGGCGGCACCGGGATAGGCCTGGCGCTCACTAAGGAGCTTGTCCAGTTCATGGGTGGTTACATTGGAGTAGATAGTCATCCAGGAAAGGGAAGTACCTTTTGGGTGCAGCTTCCCATCCATCGAGAGGCACTACTTCAGGAAGCACCGTTGATTTCGACCAAAAGAATGGCTGATCCAGAGGTAATGAAAGAAACGAATTTGGAGCCCCATGAACACTCCGTGCTCATCATCGAAGATAGTCCTGATGTAACTGTATATCTGCAAGATTGCCTGGAAGATCAGTATCAGGTAATTTCTGCACCTGACGGAAAAAGGGGTGTACAACTGGCACTCGATATCATCCCTGATCTTATCATCTCAGATGTAATGATGCCTGAAATGGACGGTTTCGCAGTATGTGAAAAATTAAAAACTCACATCCTCACAAATCATATTCCTATTGTCTTACTGACTGCCAGGGCTATGTCGAGAGATAGGGTGACCGGTATTAGACATGGTGCTGATGCATACCTGACTAAACCCTTTAACAAAGAAGAGCTCTTGGTACGACTAGATCAATTGTTGACCTTACGAGCAACCCTTCAGAAAAAATACAGTAGTACCTTAAGTGGAGATAAAAGAGAAGAACTCGGACTTGCGGATCCTAAAGACGCCTTTATCGTAAAAGTGGAAAGTATTGTACGCGATCATCTGGATGATGAGTCTTTCTCCGGGGACGCCTTGGCCCGTGAGCTATACCTCAGTCCTTCTCAAGTATATCGCAAGATAAAAGCGTTGACCAATATGTCGACTGCTGTATATATCCGTCATGTCCGCCTTCAACACGCCAAAGAACTACTATTTGAACCGACCCTGTCCATTTCGGAGGTGGCCTATCGTACTGGATTTACTCCTGTTTATTTTTCACAGGCATTTAAAGATGCCTTTGGTATCAGTCCTAGTAGTTTTCGATCAAAAAATTAGCGCGTTCTCTGGTACATATGGGGATTTATCATTACCCTATGATGTGTGGCAAAGTTCCTTGATTTAACTTCCTCAGTATCTTCTTATGGCCTCCTGCACCGAAGAGCCACAACCCATACCCTACCCGCCGCAGAAGGTGCCGATAGCAACAACCCTAATCATAGTTAGACCTGTTTAGGTTGCATTGATGTTAAATATTCCTGGCAGTACCTTTAGAAACTGGAAACCTGAGCATTGAATTTAAGTTTCCAATCACTGACTTTTTCCAAGCTCAGTCAAGTACTTCAAAAGGTCGATTAATTCAGTCTCACTTAAGGCATCGGTTAGACCTGCTGGCATCATTGAAACCTGACTGGTCTCCTGAGATTTAATGTTGCTTTTTTGTAAGGAAATTTCTGCTCCTGTAGCCGTCTTTATGGTGATCTTCTCTGCGTCTTCAAAAATGATCGATCCTTGATAAAAATCTCCATTTTCTGTCGTGATTGATGATGACTTATAACCCTCCTTTATCTTTTTACTCGGTTCCAATAAAGATTCAACAATGTAATCTACCGGTGCACTAGCACCGATGCTACCTAAGTCGGGGCCGATATCACTTAAGCCGACTCCATTGATTTTATGACAGGTGACACAAGCAAGTTGAGGCATCTGATATATTTCTTTTCCCTTTTCCGCATTGCCCTCCTTTAATTTTGCCATGAGCTCCTGCGTACTTATTCCGTTATTTGATGCGGTAGCATGAGTTTCTATACCTCCCGCCGTGGCTAAAGCAGCTATTAAGTCTTCATCACCTTCTCGTCCGGAAATCAACACATACCGGGAAGCATATCTGGCGGTTTCGGCGGGTATGATCTTTCCTTCCAACTCTTGGGTTAAGGCTCTATAGGCCCCCTCCTTTCGTACTATGGTCCTCATCAGGTATTCGATGGTCGGTTTATCAATTTCTCTTCCCAACGTATTAGCTATTGCTTCAATCCCTTTCTCCAGGTCAACTTGTACCAGTGCATTTACTGCCAGCTTAGTAGTGTTGATGGAAGGGGCTTCTTGGATGATTTGCATAAGAAAAGCACGAATCTCTTCCGTATTGAACATGGCCAGGGATTCGGCCGCACTTTGTTTTATAGCATAGCTTGTATTCGACGTGATCAGATTTTCTTTCAGCACCTCGGTGAATTCCTTACGGTTCCAATAACCTACCAGGGCGCAAGCGGTGGCATGGTCGTCATCACGAGTGGATGCGAAAAGATTTTCAAGCACTTGAGTTTTATTCATAGTGGGGAAGACTCCTCTAGTTCTGGCTGCAGTTAATAAGCCCCTGGCAGCGTCGCCGGTATATGAACTGCCTTTTGAACTAACTACAGTGGTAAGAAAATTCAGTTGCTCCTCATCACCCAATTGACCAATAATATGTAAGATATCTGCATCAGGATTCTGGCTTACTTTAAATATATCAATAAGCGGCTGAGTGGCCCTGGCATCGTCTGTACTCTTAAGTGCGAATATCAGTGCGGTATTATCTGCTTTAGGTATCAAATCTCCGTTAAGGACAGAAGGGAGCCAATATTTGGATAGCATACGACACGTTTGAAGTAAGGCAAAGGCGTAAGCATGGTCCATGTCATCATCGTACGCTAATAACGCAATGTCAAATGCCTCAACTGAAGAAAATTGACTCAGGGCAGTCACTGCCTCACGTCGTACACCAGGGTCAGCGTCTTGCACCGCAACTCTCAGTAATTCAAGCGCATCAGGTACTTCTTCATTCCAATAATACAATACTCTGGCAGCCGCCGAGCGCGCACCGGCAGTTTTCGATTGTAAGACGGATTTCAATAAGCCCGCATCCATTCGATTAAGTGTCTGTACCGTCCACAGGGCCTCCAGTCTATGATGATCGAAATCAGGTTCCTGGGGATTAAGGTTGCTGACCCAATGGTCAAGAGCTGTCATTACCTGCTCGACATCTCTCGATTTCAACGTTTGCTTGGCCATGAGCCTCACCCAGCTTTCATCTGATTTCAGAAGATCTAACAATTCAAGAATGCTGGACTTTTTATAATCTGGTTTTTCAAGTAGTGGCCTTCCTTTCGCTGTTATTCTCCATATTCGACCATGCTGATGATCTCTGCGTTCATCGCGAAAGTCAACTTCCCCATGTTGTATAATCGGACTATACCAATCCGCCACATAAAGGGCACCATCAGGTCCCATTTGTACGTCTATAGGACGAAAGGATTTATGCGAAGATTTGAGAAAAGTGGGCTCCAGGGTCGCTTTGTAAGAGCTCCCGTCTTCTTTCAATGAGTAGCGGTCGGTGATATTTGCGCGAAAGTCATTGGTAATAATATTGCCCGTCCAGGATGGAGGAAAATGTCTACCGCTGATGATTTCAATACCACTTGCTTTGGGTCGATTGGGGGTAAGTGCCGGTAAGCTCTCTGCTTCACCGGGAGAAGCCATAAAAACTGAGTTGGGAAAACTGTGCCCAAAACCAGTGCCTGCACCATCAGACTCAAAAGACTGGCCCCAATAGTCGATGGCATGCCCCCAGGGGTTCACATACCCCTTAGTGAAGACTTCCAACCGTCTCGTGTCAATGTCATACGTCCAAAGGCCTCCCCCGTTGAGATGACGGGGTCCATAGGCAGTTTCCACATGTGACGCAATGTAATACCCCTGCAGGAGATACATCTTCCCTCCTGGTCCCCAACCCAGGCGATGTAAAGTATGGTGCGTGTCTTCGGTACCAAAACCGGTCAGTACAACATCTACTTTATCCGCTTTACCATCACCATCTGCGTCACTCAGGTGCATGAGTTTGTCACCGTTTGCCACATAAGCTCCACCCTGGTTGTCAGGTAGCACCCCACCGGGAATCAGGAGCTTGTCATAAAAAACAGAAGACTTATCAGCCACTCCGTCTTTATCGGTATCTTCCAATATTACAATCTGATCGCTGGGCTCCTCATTTACATTGAGTTGAGGGTAAATATGGCTGCCGCAAATCCAGAGCCTACCCTCAGCGTCAAAATTAATTTGGGTAGGTTTTTCTATCATGGGAGTTGCCGCATAGAGGCTGACTTCAAAGCCATCCACTACAGAAAAGGAAGCCAGCTCCTTCTTCAAGTCTGGCTCGGGGATGTCCTGCAGCGCATTTTGCGCCTGTAGGTGTTGAGCTAGCAAACAGATATAAATAAACCACTGGACCCTTGCTCTAATATGTATCATCATAATTGCGCTAATAATAATGAAATTGCCTCTTCCTGTTTTGCGATGAATGGCTCAATCTGGGCAGGTTCTTCCTGGGCTATACGTTGTTCATCTTTGCGCTCTCCGTATACAAACGCATCATTGCGTGGCCGCCAGCGGTGAAAAAAAAGAGTGTTCTTTTTGATAACCGTCTTACGGATTTGATCCGCCTTTTCAGAATCAATCGCAACCACAGGTGCTGGTAATCCTAATGACTGTGCTATCATATCGGCTGCTTTTCGGTATCCGCTTACTGAAAGGTGTATGCCATTGGTTGTATATGCAGTCTCTTTGCTGAATGGAGTATATAGATCAACGAAATGGTAATTTCCCTTCAAGCTGACCTCTTGGGTAGTTTCTACATATTTTTTGAGTTCCGTATTTCGTGCCTCTATTTGTTCTTCAGGTATCCCAAAGCCTTTTTCCATGGGAAGCGCAGAAATAAGAATCAATTCAGGACTGTGCTGACTGAGCATTTCCAAAAGGCGGGTTAATCCCTTTCTATAAGCATCAATGCCTGCTTCATTATCAAAAGATTCATTAAAACCGTAGGCGATAAATATTTTATTGGGCTTGAGGTCACTGATCTGCTGGGTCAATATCTCAAAACCTTGCTCAGGATCTCCAAATCGCCCCCCTCCCCGTGCTCTTGTGCGTGCATGTGCATGCACATTGTCCCCGCTCCAGCCAATGTTGCGAAAGGTGATGTTTTTTTCAGGAAATCTAATGGCCAATGCTGTTTCGATTTCTCCGTTATCAATGGCATTCTCAAAAAAAGCATTCCCCAGAAAGACTACCTTTTCATTTTCCTGAAAATAATGTGAATCCTCGGTAGGACATGCGGCGAATAAAGCACCTAGTACAAGCAATAATACTATTTCAGCCTCTATTGATTTCATATTCTAAATTGGTCTGACTCTCTTTTCAATTAGTGTTTGGTCCCTTGCAAAATTTACTTGCTGCTAATCTCATTTCACGCACCAGCTCTTCGCGCTCATCCACTGCATGAAAATACACTATTCATCTAATGATAGCATGTTGCACTATTTTCTAAAATTTCTATTTTCAGATGACAACTAAGCCTAACGGATCAAAGTCTTTCTGATATGGAGAAGATACCAAGTCCATTCGAATCCAGGGGCAGATTAGCACCTCCATGAAGTACTTGATCGAGGAAGGCATGATACTCAAGGTGAACAGGCTAATCAGATCGTAGCAATCTCAGATCTACCTTTTCCTGATACAAGTAGTTTAAAATGAGATGACAAAGTTCTACTCGATGTTCACAGACTTATAGTCACGTATAGTCTGGATCACTAAGTCTTCAAGTGCAAGATTTACAACAAGTAATCGACCAAATTGCCACAGACAGAAGAATATGGCACTTAAATGCTTTGAAACTGTGCAGAAAGATTGTGCTGAATTAAGTGGATCTATGGGTTGTTTTCCCGCCTTCAGAATTTGGCGAGTGTCGCACTTAATGTTTAGGAGCGACCATGGCCTATACTGTATGAGCAAGATATAGGTTAAGGGTAAACAGAAACCACAAAGAAACCTAGCGTGATTAGAGCAAAATCTTCTGATGCGCGAGTTTATAGGGCATAGCGGAAAAACATTTAGTGTGACCGTACAATTCTGACAGCGGGCATCCCGATAATTATCGGGATTGCCCTCCCAATAGATATCATCGGGACTGCAAAAAGTTGGCCGCCGGTGGCATCTGAAGTACAAAACTTTAATTTTACTACTAGTAAAATATCTACCTCTCTATCAAAATTGATGACCTAATTTAAGACATGAATAC
The DNA here is from genome assembly GCA_050298535.1 of Saprospiraceae bacterium. GTDB lineage: Bacteria > Bacteroidota > Bacteroidia > Chitinophagales > Saprospiraceae > JABDMH01. The sequence goes on along the minus strand of JBNKUI010000024.1, from coordinate 30,202 downwards.
GAGCCTGATTCAAAGGGCAATGTCTTCGACTAAGACCCTATACTCCTTACACTTTGGCGGACATAGGTCTCAACTCCATGGCAGAATAGTCCCATTCTAACACCCGGTAAAAATCATATGCCTCCGGAATTGCGATCAAGTCCTTGACCTTGTCGTAATCTCGTTCGGTCAGCACATGCATATCACTGAGGATCATCCGTGCAAATTCGGTGTTCACATCGACTAATCTGGGCGGTATTTTACCGGATTCGTCTTCAATATCCTTCATGAAAATGGGTACGATTTCCGCATCGCGTGTCGTGGAGACGATACAGTTTTTTTCACCGTCCTCATACAACTTTTTCACACCCATACCCAAAATGGTGCAGAGGGTCAGATCGTATGCCACAGGTCTGCAGCAGCGTAACTCATACCCCATTTCTACCGGACGACTCTTGATAGTGATATCCAGTTCTTTAAGTCGCCGTTGTACCAATACATTGATAATGTGTGCCTTACTCACGTTACCCAACTCAGGATGTCCATGAGCATCGTAGGTGAAGTCTATACCACAATTCTTGATCTCTTCATCGTCCAGGACATGGAAAATGCCTTCGCTAACAATCACACAACCGTATTCGATGCCCTCGATTTGACGTTTTACCATCGAAGATATGATCAGGCTCACGACTTTAGAGAGGGTAATTTTCGTCTTGTTAAACATCTCAGGGATGATGATCAAGGGAAAATGACAACTGGCACCAATCTCGAAGGCCAGGTGACCCGCCGAACGACCCATCGAAGAGACGACAAACCAATTGCCACTGGTACGTGAGTCCTCATAAATGGTATTGCCGATATGCACACCCGCATCCTTGGCTGAGTTAAAGCCGAAGGTGGGCATCATATCTGGAAGGGGAATGTCATTATCTATGGTCTTAGGCACGTGGATGTTTTGAATGGCCACATTCTTTGTTTCCAGGAATTTGGCAATCCGATTACTGGTCGAAGCCGTATCATCACCTCCGATGGTCACCAGCAATTTGATGTTATTTTCGATAAAGAAATCAGCGTTAAACTCACTGTCTTTCGGTTTGTATCGACTCATGCGCAACGTGGATCCACCCCGGGGAAATATACGATCGGCGTAGCGAAAATTAATGTCTACGGTCTCCGCCTTTCCACTGAACAAGTTCTTGTAGCCATCGTGTAGTCCAATGACTCGGTACCCATCCTTGAGAAACACCTTTGAGATGGTACTAATAACGGTATTGATTCCTGGTGCCGGGCCTCCCGCGCACAATAAAACGATAGATTTTTGCATAACTTTTCTCCCTTGTTTTAGTCCCAACAGCTACGAACTCTTGGGGAAGGGCAAATAAAAGAATAAAAATGTTCTTTACCAGCATTTAGGCGCCATTTCTATCGCCTACCTGTCTCGATGAGAAAGGTAGACCGATGGGCTAGATGGAATCTCAGGAAAAATCACTTTACGAATCATAGAAGACCGAGTCAAAAAAAGGGGGCTTGTTCCAGTCGAATTTTGGACTTTAGGGAAGGGGATGTACATCGATGGGAAACCCTTCGGTCAAATTGGAACAAAACTGCCTTCGGACTGGGATAGGTTGATGCTGGCTGCTATGCTAGTGAGACCTGGCACGACTTTTTGCCGAGCGAACCGTGCCGAACTCTTTATAACCGCAAGATTCAACAGGGATATCTTATTGACGATTGGCATAATATTAAGATATAGTATTTGACCGTGCTGATTAATTCGACTAAATTAGACGAAATATTCGTCAATGCCCTGGACAATTGTTAGAAAGACTTACGGACGAGATCCCCGATACGATGCAAAGTATCACATTAGATTTGCTTCGGTATCTCTTAAGTTTGACCTTCATTGTCAGTATCTGGATGGTTATAAGTGGATACTTAAGTGTGAGAGATTAGGAGCGGAAAATATCCTTATAGGACATAGTCCACCTATGACGGATCAGCAAGCCGGTATTGCGGCTTTGAAGTATCTTTCTAAGGTGTTAGAAGGCATTGCTGAAGACCTTAAGAACGCTGAAGAGACACTGGTCAAGCATATTGAAAAGGAGAGTAAAAAGACATAGAATATACTCTATTTAATTCTACATAAGACATTGGTAATGCAGCGATATAGCACTTTGCAAGCGTCTTCTCCTTTCTATACTTTAACAGAATTTCATAGAAGAAGAGGCGCCATTCCAGATTAGAGATTACAACTGAAGGAGTTCTCTAATCGGCGTGTTATTAAGATTAAATTTCTTCCTACTTCGCTCAATACATTCCTGATATTTTTGATATAATTCTGGAAATCTAGGGTGTCTCTGAAGAGTTTTCAACATCTCTTCCTGTTCCGGATCATATTCGATATCCATATCAATCATTGGCCTTCTGTTCGTGGGACAACAGATCGGAAAGACATTATTCATGCCAGTGATCCATCCTTCTATAAAAGAATCCCATTCTTCCACAAGCGTATCCATTACCAAACCAATCATTGGCTCATTGTTAATATCAACATGTAAGCCAGATTCGGATCTTCGAATCGCATCCAGCCGTTTGTCATTTTTCAAGAAATCAGGGACATCAATAGAATTGATCATTTTTTTGTATTGAATCTGTGCAGTTATTGTGTCTCGTTGATAGCAAGCGGCAAAGTATAGTAATACGTCAAATAACCAGTGTTCATCTAAAATTTGGACTTGCCTGATCACCTGCACAGACTCTTCAAATCTACCCATATGTAGCAATAAGAAAACTAGTTGCCTTGACAATTCAAAATCGGTAGGATCAATACGACAGCCAATTCTATTTATCGCCAGAGCATCTTCATGGAGTCCTTTTCGCTCTAAGAAATATGATAACTCCTTGTAGTTCTCCACATCATTCGGATCACTTTGGATCGCCTTCAATATCAATTCAAAGAACAAATCCTCATTTGAATCTAGATAGACTAGGCTTTTAGCTCGAAGTGCATAGCTAGATTCAGGATTAAGTGCTACTGCAATCGTGGCCTCCTTTTCAGCTAATTCAGTATAGATACTGTCGGATGGGAAAAGCCATCTACTACCAGAATCATATAGGTCTGATAATCCCGCATGAGCCTCTGCGAAGGTAGAATCAATCTCTATAGCATTCAAGAAATATCTTTCAGATAAGGCGAATTTCTCTTTGCTATCAGATTGATCAAAAGTAAGGTTCCTATGAATATGCAGACCTTTGAGATAGTTTTCATAGGCTTCAGGATTAAATGTACGAGCAACTGGTAGCACATCCATACCGATTTCGATTTGTAATTGTTTAGTGATTGATTCGGCCACTTTTTCCTGCAATTGGAATATGTCATCAAATTGTTGATCAAAATTTTCAGACCAAAGATGGCTACCATCCTTTGAGTTGATTAGTTGTGTGGTTATTCGTACCCTATCCTCAATCTTTCGTATGCTACCTTCTAAAATATAACCTACTCTAAGTTTCTCACCGATATCTCTAACATCAACATTATCCCCTCGAAATTGGAAGCTGGAAGTGCGAGCAATTACTCTTAGTTTCTTAATCCTGGACAGAATATTTAGTATTTCTTCTGCCACCCCATCACCAAGGTATGCCTGATCTTGTGTAGGACTCATGTCAACAAAGGGTAGGACGGCGATTGATTTATCTATTTCTGAAGTACCAACCTTATTATTACTAAAATTTAAATAGGTCAAGAGTAGTATAAGACCTACTATACCGGCAGCAGCAACAACTAGTTTGTTGGATTTTATTTTTTTTGTCTTGCCTACCATTTCGCTCCTTTTAGGGACCACGATCCCCTCGTTAGCTACGGCATAAACCATCATAGCCTCCTCGACATTCTTAAACTCGAAAGACCCCTTATTGGCAAGTTGAAATTCTGATTTGTTCCTTATCTGATCGTGAACAGACTTAGAAAGTAAAATCGAGCCTGGAACCCCGAGGGATTCTATCCTGGATGCGATATTCACACCATCACCAAAAACATTGTTATTTCGGTAAAGAACTTCTCCCAAATGTAAACCAATGCGCACTGGTATTTTCTTCTCGACAAATGCTTTTTGTAAAACGATTGAACACTTTACACTCTTAGTAGTACTGTCGAACGTGAGCAAACAACCATCACCAAAATACTGTACGAGAACGCCTTCAAATGTAGGGATGGTTGCCTCCAGGATTTCTTTAAAATCTCTAAGCAGAGATAAAGCATCCTTTTCATCTTTCTGCATCAAAGAGCTGTATCCAGAAATATCAGCAAAAAGAACTGTATTTAATTTTCTGACTTCCGACATGGTTGAATCTATCGTTTTAAGATAGCATTCCTTGCTCAGTATATCAACTCTCCTTTCTGTAGCTCAGGTGCCAACCCCCGCTATCTGAAGATGCTATCTTAAAATTGAAATAATTTTGATCTAAATTTTATATATCTTTTCATATGAAGAAGGAAGTAGTTAACGCTACTATCCAGAGTAGGCAAGTATTTATCTTGCCAACACTTTTATCCTGGCACCGGACTCACTAATCGCTTCCGTGATTGTAATTTTTCCTTTAGTCTTTCATGGTAGGTAGGATCATAAGGAACGTTTCTCGTGTATAAAGTGTAAATCAATAGTAATAACTTTCTCTGTATTGCGACGATCCCTTTCATTTTGATAGAACTTTTCTGTACAATCCTTGTATAGTAATTCTTGGCATGATCGTCATATTTTATATGGGTGAGTGCACTCATAAATAGTGCAGCTCTGACATATGAATTTCCCTTTTTTGATATATTGGTTTTGCCGCCCTTAGATTTTCCACTTTTATTTTCAACCACATCAAACCCGCAGTAGGATACAACTTGAGATCTGTTTTCAAAGAAGGTGAATCCATTTAACTCAGCCACTACAGAAACAGCAGTCATAAGACCAATACCTCTTAACGTGCACACGTGATCTAACCTTTCCTTTAATGCCGCGTCTTCATTTACTAGATCTCTGATTTCTTTCTCAATACGCCCCATCTGCTTTTCAATAAAGGCAATCCTTCTATTCATTCTAACGACAGTGTCTTTATTTGGCAGATAGCCACTCTTCACTGCATGAAGGCGATTCTGGGCAATCGTCTTGTCAGATGAAAGTTGCTTTCGTTCCCTGCAAAGTAATTTTATTTGTCGCATTTGCTTACTGAGTGGTTGCCATTCTTCAAGCTTTCTTTCGCATCCTAAACGTCCCAGCATGGAGGCATCAACGGCATCATTTTTTGATTTCAAGTTCAAACTTCTCGCAAAGGCACGGCTTACATTTGGTAAGAGAACATGGACTTCAAAATCCGGTTTACTTTCGAAATAATAGGCTGTGTTTTCATAGTAGTTACCTGTTGCTTCCATCGTCAAGTGAACGGGGTGTTTTTCATCCCTTTTCTTTTTGAGCCATTCATGTAGTGACTCTATCCCGGCATAAGTATTTTTAAACCTTCTTGAACCTCTAACCTTTAGTTGCTGATCTTGAAACATCCATTGAAAATTAACCTTGAGAAAAGCACTGTCCACTTCTACACCAAGATTTTGTCGTAGTAAATCCATGGTAATTATTTTAAAAATTTGAGAAAAGATGGTTCTTATTCGACTATTCTCGCAATTATGCTAACTCTAGTAAATTGGTTACTAGGTCTTAAATGCTATTCAATCTCTTAGAACCAATGGCAAGGATGAATCTTCAGAGCTGTATATTCATATGAATTACTTAGTTTGCAATGATATTCCTTGCCATCACAATTCAAATATATTAAGTAGTTTTCTCATACAAGGAAAGATACGAGTTTGCAACTTCAGATAAATATTCTTCTATCCACATTTATATTTGTAACTCCAGCTAAATATCAAGTAGTCTTTACGTATGTCATCACATATCCCTGCTGCACTCCAAAGTCAATCAAGTCTACATAAAGCAATATATCGGACCTATTCATATACTTTTAGGAAGTGCTTGTAGTTGCAGTCTTCGCGTTCGGCTGCAGTGCATAGTGAATATGTACTTGAAGTTACAAACTTCAAGTAGCGAGGGGTGCAATCCGAAGTCCTGTACCTATTCCGAAAGTTATCGATTGACCATAACTTTTACATAAGGTTGTAAAAGCAATGAACAGGATCAATAGGTTGCCTTTCATAATCAATCACGACTGCATGCTAATGTCATTTGAAACAAGTCACGTCCTTCCAATATCTTGAACTCTTTTCGAAGTGCTTTATTTCTATAATTGATTCCTTTATCATAATCTGGATCAGCTGACTGAGATGTAAATACCGATTAATTGCTGCGTCTTCATTAGGAAAATCATGTTCTTCGGGGAGAGTATCAATGATTTCGCTGTATTGGCTTTCTCGTTTACTGGCAGATTTATTCACAATCAGCTTCTTGACGTCTTACAAGTCATGCATGGACTACTGAGCGAATTCCCTTGAATTATTTATGTGGTCACTAACTCCTTTCAGTCCGCACGTTGTCTTTCCTCTAGGATGAGTCATGGCTTCTTGCTCAATTCATGCTTTATTTGTTGGAGGACATGCTCCGTTTCATCCATTGTATTCTGAAAGCGTCTTAAGTAGAAACTTCTTTGTCCAATGGCAGCTTCTATTAATCCGTGGAAATAATAGTTGTCGAGCAGAAAGGATTTGTCTCTTGGAATCTTTCCAAAAATAGACTTTCCATTTTCATCTCTATTCATCGAAAAGTGCTCAATTGTGAATTTGTCCTGGTCGGGTCTAATGGATTTGCTCCATTCTTGTTCACTAACTAATTCTTGATATGAATTCTCAAAGAGATTTACTATTTGAGATTTCAACTCTATATTCGTTAGAAGATCAAAGCCCTGGCTCTTTAATGATTCATAGCCGGAAGAAGAAAGGGTTAAATCTCCATGTCCCATTAATGCCCAATGCCAATCTTCAGGCTGTATTTCGAGTGAGCTATCCCTCGTTGTCAGATAGGTATACACCAGATCACCTGATCGGGAACGATTGTTGATTCTCCTGATGCGGTTTCCCAACAACAATATATTAGATTCAGCCGTAGCAGCAATTTCCTGAAGATGTGCCTTTTCTTTAATCCTGTCCTTCCTCCATTCATTCCAGTTATTCACCTGCAAAGCCAATAGAATGCCTATCATCACCAGTATTATTTCACCCATGGCATACAACAGATACTTTCTAGCAGATGAACTGTCAATGAGGGACTTTCTGATTTTACGGAAAAATGTGAGCATAGTTCAATTTAATCATTTCTGGGTACAGACCTATCTTTGATATTGAAATTAGCACTCTAGAGAAATGCTTTACTCGGTCATGGACTCACAGGATACTTGTAGTAAATCATTTTCTCCGGGATGCAATCACCTTAAGGTGGTCATTTGCTGGTCAGGTAGAGGATGGAGATTTCTGATGAACTGTGAGTCCCGTGTTTATGATAATAAGGAGTCAGGGTGAAGGATTTGAGAAAGCATGATGTGAAGGTAAAAGCCCTGGAATTGATCCGAAGATTCTAATGGAGCATGTATACGAGGTGGAATTGCAGATGCAGAAAATAAGGACTAGGTGATAGAATGGGCTATTATATTACGGCCCCTAGTTTCCTGATCAAACACTAATAAACAATGTTTATAGATTTTGATATGTAGCCCCGCCAGGCCTTCCCGCTGCTCCGCTTGGCTGCGAGCGGGATCTTACTTCTCGTCCTGGCTTGTATATCTTCATCCACTATAACAAGTAGCCCCGCCAGGGATAATAATTTAGATACATATAGGATAACTATTATACATTAACTCACTAATAATCAACATCTTTTACCGATATGTGGATAAAAACAATTAATATTTTCCCCTCTATTATGTAAATTTGAATCAACGGTTTCCACTAACGGTAAAGATTTTGAAGGTTAATTTTTTTCTAAGAGATAGTAAAGCTAAGCGAATCACATCAATCGGTGCATACTTCGAGATTGATAGCAAACGATATTACCTTCCCACAGGTCTTAGAATCCCCCCAGAAAAATGGAACACTAAAGACCAGAGGGCAAAAACAGGTAGAACATTCACTGCCGGTGCACCTATCAATAATCGTCTAACAGAGATCGAGCAATCGATCATGGATGCGTATTTAATAGCTTTAGCTGATCAGATTCCCATGAATCGTGAATACTTCAAACTGGCAGTGTCGACACCTGCAAAGGATAGTACAAACTTTTTCCAGACGGCTAAGGATTTCATGGCAGACCTCGAGGCTAATAATCGATTTGGCTATATGAAAAGTTTTAGTCCCCAGGTTGAGAAACTAAAAAAATATCTAAAAAAACACTCTCCACACTTTGCGGAAAAGCTGCCTCTTGAGCAGATCACCGTTAAAATGCTAAAAGGATATATCCAATACATTCAAACTCAAATTGGGAATGGTCCTAATACAGTGCAGACCAGCATCAAGCGACTATCCCATATATACCAGCAGGCAGTTAATGATTTAGAGAATCGGGATTTAAGGACCAAGTTAGTCAGTAATAACCCCTTTGAACGAATTGGAAAGATCAAGAGCCAGAAATCTGAAAAAGTGAGGCTCACTATCGATGAGATCAAAAAACTCGAAGAGTTAGAGCTCAAGGTTGGCTCCTTGGAATGGCATGCATTAAATGTTTGGCTATTTAGCTACTACACAGCAGGAATAAGAGCAGGTGACGTGCTGTTACTTAGGCACGATAATTTCGACTTAAGAAACAATCGATATTTCTACCTGATAGGCAAAACAAAGGCTGTGAAGGCTACAAAGCACTCTTTGCCACTTATTCCCCAGGCTCGAAGGATATTGGAGCTGTATCTAGATGAAAACACGGATCTCGTGTTCCCCTTTATCAAAGAGGCACCCACAGGCCCAAAGGATCAACATGATAAAATTGCAAAAGCCTCAGCGTTATGGCGTAAGTATCTAAAAAAGGTCGCGGAGATTGCAGAGGTACGACATTTCTCGCCTCACACAGCCAGGCACAGTTTCTCACAACGAGCAAGGCAAGCCCAGGTGGCAACCAGTGACATCAAAATGGCTTTGGCTCATAGCTCAGTAAGAACGACTGAAAAATATCTAAATGAATTTGATACGGAAGCAGCTGACCGTTCAGTACTTAAAACGTTTGGGTATGCGTGAGATAGACGAAATTTTGAGGATAGCAAAAGAAAAGGGAGAGAGAAGTTTTGAGTTAGAGAAATATCAAATAGAGAGAGACCTAAGACTCACACCCATTGGAAGGGAGGCATACATTCTAGAGCTCATTAAAACAAAGAAAAGAATCATCAAGGGACTGGAGGGATACGTTGAAGACATGCCACAACATCTGCGACCATATGACCCCGAAAATCCGAATAGTATCGCTTCTGCGAAACTTGATCTCCAGGATGGATGTGCAAGCAGAGACGACCTGATCCGTGTCTTTCAAATGAAATATTTCGAATACAAAGCTATCGAATATTTATCTGGTTGGACGGAGAATGAAGTATTCTATTCCTACTTGGTTGATGAGGACGAAGAAATAGGTCGTAGGTGTCTTCTGGCGATTAGAAGCCGTATCGCTGAAAAGTTAAGAGAAAAACCCAAAACAGCGGGTGCTTCAGAGATCATTAAGGCATGCCTTGCACTGAATCATAACGACATAATTAGGGATTTTTGTGATGAAGAGGATAATATTACTATCTCTGGATTCTACAGTTCTCTAGATAAATTCTTTGAAAGGAGTATAAGCCATCAGTCGTATCATAAAGCCATAAGAACTAATAGAGGTCCTAAAATCCTAGAAAAAATATCGGAATACGATAGTTTAATCACAGATATAAAAGGGTCCGACAACTAGGTCGCAACTTTTTGGCAACCTCTTTTCAGGCTACATACCGATAACTTTACAGGTATATACGATAAAAATATGCAGGTAGAGGAAATATTGACAAAGAGTGTCTTTCTAGAGGAAATGAAAAATCTAAAGGCATCGAAAGATCCCGAGGATCCCTTCAAGTTTATCCCCCCTTTAGTTAACAAGGAATTGGCTCAATTCATTCTAGGGTATAAATCGATAAAATCTATTGAGTACCAGGAAAAGATAGGAAATCTATCGAGAATAAGGGATCCTAATGTCATAGGTGTTAAATATCCAAGAGAGCAAATCATCAAGCGCTATAAAGAGCGATTGAAATAAAAAATACCTTCCAAAACGGGCATATCGGAAGGTATTTATTCTTTAAAAATTCAAGAAACTAAGATGGGTAAATATACGGAAAATTCACCATCCGGTGAAATCGATCCCATATCGATACTTGACCAGGAGGTGTCCAATATTGAGCAGAATGAACAATGTGGATTACTACGCATAAAGACAATGAATAAGACCATGGAGGAGGCAGCAAGTATGCCGGTTCCAAGGCAATTATTTGGTGTCTTCATACATGAGAACGAGTTGGTGATCTTCTTTGCCGATACTGGTGCAGGGAAAACGATGTTGATTCTACAGGTAGCTGAGGCAATTGCGAATGGGATTTCAACATTGAAATTACCCAATGATTCAGGCCCTAAAAAAGTTCTATTTCTTGATTGTGAGTTATCTGCCAAACAGCAGCAGAAAAGATACTCTGACAATTTCAAAGATACTGCAGTATTCTCAGACTATCTATATCGAGCGGAGTTATCGTTTGATGATCCCAATGACTATTCAGAAGAAGGTATTATTCAATCTATAGAACTTGCATTATCTCAGAATAATTTTGAGGTGATTATTGTCGATAATATCACATATCTATCCCGGGATGCTGAGAAATCTAAGGAGGCAGCACCATTGATGAAATACCTTAAGCAGCTGAAGGAAAGGACCAATGTAACTATCGTACTGCTGGCACATACCCCAAAGCGAGATCTATACCGGGAGATTTCAGTTAATGACCTGGCTGGATCAAAAGCACTATCAAATTTCGCAGATTCTATTTTCTGTATGGGTCGATCTAATATTGATACACCTGTTCGGTATTTGAAGCAAATAAAGGCCCGGAATAGTGATTTGGTCTATCATAGGGACAATGTTTTAAGTATCCAACTAACCCAACTCAGGCCTAATTTCCTGGGGTTTGAATTTCTGGGGTTTGGGTATGAGAAGGAGCACTTAAAGGACAAAGGAAGTTCACTCGAGGATTTAGCACCTGAGATTGGTGAATTAAGCGATAAAGGATTTTCGCAACGTGATATTGCATCGCAATTGGGAATTGCTGTTTCCACAGTGAATAAATATGTTCGAAGGTGTTCGACCCGTACGAACAGTAATGACACCCCCCTTGAACGAACACCCGAACAGGACACAGAAATCGAAGAATTACCTTTTGACTGATGGGAGAATTGAAACTAGATAGCCGGAGGCGTCGACGGGTTAAGTATTGTCCTTGTGGAAAAAGTAACAAAAATGGGAAGTTCGTACCATTTATTGATCATGAGGATAAAGGCTTTTGTCATTCGTGTGATAAGTCATTCTTTCCAGCGAAGTCAGGTGACAAGAAGGAGTCCTGGAGAGAATCGGAAGCGTGGAAAACTAGGTACAAGCCACCGGAAAAAATAGACTATATCCCCAACGATTTATTTACTGAATCGCTAGGTAAGGATAATGACTTAATAGACTATCTAATGAGTAAGTTCGACGAAAGGGAAGTAGTTAAGGCAGTCACTGAGTATGAAATAGGCACCTGGCAAGAATCGTTTGGGTGGCCACATTGGTCACGTACAGTTGCATTCTGGCAGATCGATATAAAAGGAAACATACGACAAGTAAAAGTAGTAAGATACGACCCGCAGACAGGCAGGCGTGAAAAGATAAATGGACTCTATTTAGTTGGCGCTAGGCTCATTACTATGATTCGCAAACCGAACCTTAAGCAATGTTTTTTCGGTGAACATCTATTGAGTAGGTACCCCTCAAAGGTCGTCGGAATAGTAGAGTCAGAGAAGACGGCAATTATATCTTCAATTTTATATCCGAAGGTTCTATGGTTGGCGACTGGTGGATCCAACGGGTGTAGCTGGAGCAACAAATCAACCTATCAGGTATTAAAAGGTCGGACAGCAGTCCTCTACCCTGATAATGATCAATGTGAACGATGGATACAGGAAGTATCTCAATGTGGCATTAAGAACTTTGCCCGGGTTTCCGTATGTCGTCAGTTCTATGATAATATGAAACCAGGGGAAGAGAAATTTGATTTAGCGGATTATCTGTTGCGTTCGTTCGAGGCAGGTGTCCGCACATCTAAAACAGATCAAATGTGAAAAACACCTCGAACACTTCGAACACCTCGAACAGTTATTTATTCATTATTTAAAATTAGAGATTCTAATGGAAAATTATTTGGACAACCTTTATTACGTTAAAGCAGATGCACTGACACCAGGGTATCAAATTGCCAGGGTTTTGGCTATTTATCCTAATGGATGGTGTATGCTAAGGCTCGAAATTACCCAAGGTATTACGTTTCTTATGCCCTTGGATGAATTAGGATCAAAGGTAGGAGACCTAAGAAATCTTACGCCAATTTATGCAGTGCCAGAAGTTCAAAAACGACTGGATGATGCAAAGGGTAAAATGTTCAACTGATATGAAGCATTCGAAAGAAACCGTTGATCAGTTTTATAAAAGATTTCTGACGCTTTCACGGAATATGTCTCACAAAGAGGCCTATTCCCTATGTGAGAGGTGGCAGAAAAAAAAGACCGGCAATCGGCTTTACGCGAACTATCATTCCTTCCAGGTAAACATTTCCAAACGTCGGAAAAAGGGACTTTTAAATTGTACACCCAACAGTACACCCATTATTTTGAGAAAGAGGTTGCTCTTACGCCATATTTAAGGCATTAAAAAAAAAGCAAAATGGATACATATAGGGAGTTGCTGGATCTCAAAGACAAGCGAATGGACTTGATGGAAGAAACGGATAAATTACTTGAGAGATCGAGAAGCGATAGATCACTGTTGCAGGAAGTGGATGATAATTCACAAAGGATCACAGCATTGGATCGTCAGATTCTTTCACTTGAGAGATCACATCAGCAGGAAATTGCAAAAGCTGCTAGAGTATTTAATGGTTCAAGTGTTGCCCATCGACGAACAGACAATGATCGTTCAACGATTTTTGCTGATTGTCTCAGGTCGATAAAGTTCGGAGCTAAAGCAAATGGAATACCTGAAGAAATTCGAGACTTAACCACTTCAGGTTCCAGTGCAATTATCCAGAATCCGGATATTATTGATGAGGTAATACATAGTCTACAATCAAACAACGAATTGGCCGAAGCTGGAGTTTTGTTTCAGCAAGTGGATGAGAATTATAGAAGTTATCCAAAAGTCTTAACAGGACCAAGCCATGAGTGGCAAGAGAACGAAGGGGATCAAATCAGCCTTGATACTAGTTTAGATATAGGAAGTGTAAAATGGAGTCTTAAGACGGTCGCTTGTCGGGTTTCCGTGAGCCAACAAGTATTACTCGATAGTCAGGAAAGAGCCAGGAGAATCATACAGGAAGAAGTAAGGAGACAATTACAGGGAGCGATTGCACAAGCGTGCCTCACGGGTACTGGATCCACTGGCCAACCAACAGGAGTTGAAAACTTCTCAGGCCTACAAACCGTTGATGCAAGCTCAACGCAACTTACTGATTGGTCAGAGATAATCGAAGCCTGCCAAAAGTTGGCAGCCGTAGATTGTCCTATTTCAAATATTAGTGCGTTTTTCAGTCCAACAGCATGGGCGCAACTGGCGGACTTTACTGATACAACAGGACAGCCATTGCGGACCCCACCACTTTTGGAACCAGTAAGATTTTTTAACCCCACGACACACGTGCTGGAGACGTATGACACCAACAGTAACACCAAAATGTTTCTTGGAGACTGGAGCAAATTGGTGGTGGCAATACAAGGTCCAATATCGATTGTGACAGAACACTTAAGAGCTGACAGGTTGATGGTTGATTTCATTGTGTTTATGAGAATGGATGTTCAAGCGTTGCATGAGAATCATTTCGTTCAGATTGATAACATCAGCCTGACATAGTGGATGTTCGTATTTCTCTTAGTTCTACTTTCATTCAGGGTCCGTTGCTTTTGATCGGGTGATGGATCCTGCATGGAGTAGTAAAAGGAAACAGTGCGGAGGATAAAGCCAAAGCGAAATACGGTAAAAGCCTCGAGTGGGTTTAGATGGAGAAAGACCCCGTCTCCAAATGAGGATAAGTATCATAAAAGGAGGTGGACCACTGCTAGCAAGACCTTTTTAACCACAGGCGGGACAATCCCGGTTAAGCGAAGAAGAAAGAAACGTGATGGGTCATACCATGTCTACTATGAGTTTTACAGACCGTGCGCCAAGTGTGGCAAGGCAGGTACACATTGTGACCACATTATAAATGCTTCAAACCAAGGCGTTGATTTTTGGGACACATCGAACTGGCAGCCTTTATGTCCAAGCTGTCATAGTAGCAAGACCTTGACAGAGATCAATAAGAAGAGAGTAACCAGGCTTAGGGGGGTGGGTGAAGATCCTACTAGGTAGTGTCCCGAGGGCCGACCTTGCCCTTTCACGCACGATTTAGGAAAAAATGAAAAGTTGTCTATTGGAAAAATGGGGTTTGATTTTACTTCAATTTACTTCGAATAAGTGCGGGAAAAATGGCTAACGAAGGGACAAAACTTGATAAATTTAAAAGATGATGCATATAGTGCTTCCTGAGATGTTTGATATCTAAAACGGCCTAGCATAATGCCTTACAGATGTTCGAAATGAGAGGGGGATTCACAATTGTACTAAAAAATTGATGGTTTTCAGCTGATCTAGGGCATTTGAATAGAAGCCGAGGGAAATTGAATTGTTAAGAATTTTTATCTTGTGAGTAAATCTCTCTTGCTTGAGAAATGCTAAAAATCATAGTTGAGACTAGTATCAGAACCCAGATTGACAATGTCCAGAATAGTTTCGGGGTCGATGAATATGCCAAACATCTGATTAGTCAACATAAGAAGAAGTACAAGGAAGTCAAATTTAAGTCTGAGTTTTCTAGCCATTACAATTGCCATGGGTGCACTTTTGCAAATAGAAGAACAAACATACATGACAGTCAAGATGTTACTACAATTTTATTCGATGATCAATATGAGCTGGTTGAAATGAAAGACGTTTTAGCGGGAGACATAGTAATATATGTTGATCCAGCTGGGGTTTTGGAACATTCAGGTACTGTTATTGATCCAGGATCGGGTATAATTAGAAATCCTCTAATTTTGAGTAAATGGGGCCAACTAGGTGAAGTAATTCATCGTGTGGCAGATTGTCCATATGATTCATCAAATATTGAATATTACAGATGTCTATGATAGATTTTTCAATTTTAAACCTAGACAATTTGGGTGAGTGGTATTTGCTTGCAAATACTCCTGATTACCTTTTGAAGCACTTTACTAAGGATAAAAGCATTAAAGAACTATCGAAATCTGATGCAAAGGAGTTAATAGAGAATTACAGGAATCTTGAAGAACTTTATCCTGATGTTGATACCAAAATGAGAATTTCGGCCTACGCCTTATTATCTTCTTTAACATTGAAAGATTATAAGGACGTTTTGCCCTTTTTCGAAGAACTAAGTGAAAACAGTGGACCCTATACATGGGCAAGAAATATAGCAAGACATTATTTAGCTACTGTGAAAATTACTAAAGTGATTCGGAGAGACTTGGGATCCGAGGAATTTCCAAATGACCCAGACATAAAGATCCTGATATCATGAAGAGTACAATGTCAATACTGTGCAGCGAAGTCATTCGAAATGCTGAAAATAACCGTATTTCGATTTACAATATTATTGAGGAAATTTATGCAAAAAGCTACCCGATCACAGTGCCCCAGATTGGGTTTTTAGTGATTCTAGAACGAGAGAAAGGTGATAGAACAAATTTCCATTTAAGGCTTAAGGTATTTAACAATGATGAAATACTGTTTGAAGAGCTGTTTGAAAGTAAATTTGAAACTCCAACACCTAGAGTTAGAAATATAATACACCTCACCGGTGTTAAAATCGAAGACGAAGGTCATTTAAGGTTTGAACTTTCATATGGAAGGAATGTCCTTGTAGATCATATTGTTGGTTGCAGAATAGTTTAAGGTTAAAGAAAAAGAGTGGACCCATCGGATCCACCCAGTCTTTTGTACCGTTCCGTCAATAATTGACAGAACGGTCATTGCAATTCTACGGTAGATTCTCCATTAGAAGGAGTTTTGCTAATTTCTGCACGACTTCTGCGATTCGATAGCTTCATGTACATCTTTCAATCTAAGAAGTTTGGATGCCAGGCTGACTGAGTCATACACACAACTA
This sequence comes from Saprospiraceae bacterium, assembly GCA_050298535.1. Lineage (GTDB taxonomy): Bacteria > Bacteroidota > Bacteroidia > Chitinophagales > Saprospiraceae > JABDMH01. The sequence goes on along the minus strand of JBNKUI010000024.1, from coordinate 13,774 downwards.
CGCTTGTATGATTCAGAAAAATCACTAAACTCTTCGCGTGCTACATATTCAGCAAGGGCATGTTCCGTGAAGTCTAAGAAATCGTCTATGCAGATGCATCCAAAAAGGTCGTCAAGGCAGAGGATTAGCTTTCGAAAGCGTTCATCACCATCCTGTGTATCGATGAACGAATCGAATGATTTGAGATTTCTTCTCGTAATAACGTATGTTACACTCTTACAATCAACGGTTTCCGCTAACGGTTGATATTTATCTCCCTTAATAAATTGACTATCAATACATTACAGGTAATAGTGGTAGCCCCGCCAGGACTCGAACCTGGATCTAGAGTTTAGGAAACTCCTATTCTATCCCTTGAACTACAGGGCCATCAATGGGTGGAAGGACGCCAAACTAGACATCTTGGCAAAGTTGTCAAATTCTTTGAAGTTCCCCAACTTAAGGTGGTAAAATGGTTGAAACCTACTCCTAAAACTTCTATTGGTCCACATAGTGGGAGACTTCCTGGTGCAACCCTCATCGTGGGTGGAAGACAAGTAATAAAAGAAGATCAAGTCTCCAAAACTCTATTTACATGTAGCAGAACTTGCAATGCTGATCTTATTCTACTGGGCTCTAGACACTTCTATCAGTAAACTTTGGTACTCAAGATGCCTCCGGCGGCCAACTTTTTGCAGAAAAAGTTGGGCAAAACTGCCCGCTGTCAGACTTGGTCGGTCACACTAAATGTTTTTCCGCTATGCCCTATAAACTCGCGCATCATAAGGTTTTGCTCTTATCTCGCTAGGTTTTTGTGGTCTCAGTTTCTCTCTATACATCCAATTTGCTCATACAGTATAGGCCATGGTCGCTCCTAAACATTAAGTGCGATGCTCGCCCAATTCTGAAGGCGGGAAATCAAACACATAATTCCACTTGTCTGAGTAGATTCTGTGTCCAAAATTTTTCAACCCACTAAATTTAAATAAGAGCCTAAAAACAGAGGCGATAATAACGCCAACAACCCCTACCCTTCCAGCGCTTTACGACAAAAATCAACACACTTCTTCACCTCCGTCACTGCGTCGGATCCTTCGGGTATTTGGTACTCCAGCTCGACGGTGCCCGGAAATTTGTACTTCTGATCACGCATCAGCTGAAGCACTTCTACAAGGGGTGTATCGCCTTCTCCCCAGGGAAGATTATCCTGGCCATTCGCAAGCGTCTGTCGGTCCTTCATATGCATACTGAGGATACGATCATGCCTCTTTTTCAGAATGGCCAATGGATCGTAATCACCGGCCGCTACATAGTGCCCGATGTCGATATTCATGGCGTTGTATTTCGATTGCTCCAGGGCGGTATCCCAAAAGGTAGGTGTCTGCTGCGTATGACCATGGTAGGCAACATAGATCTTGTGTTTTGCCGCCATTTTCCCAAGCTTCATCGTATGGTCGTCATCGCTGGGATGCTCCAATGTAACATGCGAAGCACCTATAGCTTTTGCTGCACGGAATCCGTAATCAATCTCCGCATCGGTATTGTTTTTGCCAAATGCACTGGGTTTGAATCCATACACAGACACTCCGGCATTTTTGTACATTTTCTTTACCTCCTTAAATTTATCCATGGACACCGAGGATCTCCAATCCGCCACTTCTTTCTGGTGTGCCTCCATGGCAGCACGCATTTCATCCATCTCCTTCTGCTCGGCATCTGTCAGACCCTCGTCACCTCGAGCTTTGCGCATTAAGCCGAAAAAGGCTCTGCGATCCACGGGATTTTCCGGGCGTCCGGCAAAGCTCTCAGCCGGATCTCCCATCAGCTCCACTGCACTGAGGCCACTATCGACGATGTACTGCAAGGTTGCCTCGGCACTCTGATCAGGCATACTACGATAGGAATAGGTAATCGCTCCTATCGTGACCCCATTGATCTTGGAGGCGGAATAACCTAGTGACTTAACAATGGCTGGCATGCCGATGGGTGCCAGCGTAAGGGCCCCAACCCCCTTGAGGGATGTCCCTAGAAACTGACGACGTGATGTATTTGTATTGTATTTCATATCTAAACTTTACTTAAAACTTGATCCAATGAGATATCATTAACTCGGACTGGATAGGCAATCTAATAAATCTACAGGTCTTTTCAGAAAAAACTTGCTTGTGTTCTGAAGGTAAGACATGCACTAACCTCATGTGTATGAGGTAATTAAGATTAGCTCGTATTGCAATAGCCCGTATAGACCCATCCATAGAATCTGTCTGAAAGGCATTCAATCCTGGAGCCATGAACAGCAATCCTGAAGGCAGGAATCCAAAACCATAAGAAGCTTGCTAGATCTAAGAATTATTTATCCTTAAATCCTGTAACCACTAAATATGTCTAAGAACCATTTAATATCTTCAAAGCAAAATTTGACAGAGATGAAAATTGGAATGAATATGTTGCTTTGGACGACATATGTCGACGAGCAATATTATCCGGTATTAGATAAAATAAAAGACACCGGATACGACGGTGTTGAAATTCCTATCGGAGACGGTGATCGAGCTTATTACAAAAAACTGGGTACACATTTGAAGGAGTTGGAATTTGGTGTGACATGTACCTCCTCTCTCTTTGATGACTGTAACCCCGCCAGTGCCGACCCTAAGATAAGAGCCAATGCGCTAGACCAATTAAAGTGGAGAATCGACATGGCTGTGGAACTCGGGGCTGAGCTCATCGCAGGTCCTTTCCATTCAGCCTTTGCTCATTTTAGCGGAGAACCTCCCACGCAAGCTGAGCGGCAATGGAGCGCAGAAACCCTGAGTAAAGCAGCCGATTACGCTCAGGAAGCAAACATAATGCTCACTCCAGAGTATTTAAATCGATTTGAGTGCTACTTGTATAACACCATGGATGACATCTCCACGCTCATCGATGCGGTAGATCATCCCAATCTAAAATTGATTTATGATTCGCATCATGCACATATCGAGGAGAAAGATGTCGAGTCAGTGATTAGAAAGCACGCGGCAAATATTCGTCACGTGCACATTTCTGAAAATGACCGGGGTACACCTGGTAAAGGTCAGGTACATTGGGATGCTACCTTCCGGACTTTAAAAGAAATAGGGTACGACTACTGGTTAAGCATCGAGGCCTTTAGTAGACATAATCCGACCTTTGCCTCGAATATTAATGTTTGGCGTAATTACCAGCCCACCTTTGATGAAATATTTGTGGATGGCTATTCTTTTATAAAAGAAATGTGGAATAAATATTAGTCTATGAAAAACTCGGATGCTGGTTTTGTTTCAAATGGTGATGTTAGGATTTATTATCAAATTGTGGGAAGCGGCGAACCACTCCTTTTACTCATGGGTTTCGGTGCGGATGGAAATTTGTGGGAGAAACACGCAGAGGTTTATTCGAAACATTTTCAGTGCATAATTCTCGACAACCGGGGCGTGGGTAAATCTGATGCGCCTCCAGGTCCATATACGACCCGGGATATGGCATCGGATGCACTGGCTGTCCTGGATCATCTTGACATTCAGAAGGTACATGTGGCAGGCATATCGATGGGGGGTGCCATCGCACAGGAATTATGCCTGCATTTTCCGGACCGAGTTGCTGACCTATTATTAATAAGCACATGGCCCAGGTTTAATAATTATGCTACTGAGGTCTACAACAATCTGAAAGCCTTGCGAAAGACCTCTTCGCCTGATGCATTTATGCAATTATTGCAGCTGTGGATATTCGCACCACCTCACTATGAAAAAGAATTGGAAAGTTTAAAAAAGGATCAAAAATCGGCACTGCACAACGAAACACCGCAGAGCGAAAGTGGATTCGATGGTCAATTAGATGCCTGTATTCATCATAATACGGTTTCCAGATTATCTGAGATTAAATGTCCTACGATGATCACCATAGGGCTTATGGATATATTCACCCCTCCTGCCTTTAGTGAATTATTGTATCAAGGAATCAAACATGCAGAATATGTAACTTTTCCCGAGGGCGGACATGTGCACCATTGGGAAGATTTAGAAAGATTTAATACAGTAACGTTAGAGTTCCTACTCAAAAATAAGATGTCAAAATGAGTAAAGTCAAGTTTGGTTGTGAGACGTACACGTGGCAGATGCCTGGAGAGCAGTATAAAGGTAAACTTGAACACATCATGAATATCTGCGCCCAGACGGGCTTTGCAGGTATAGAACCGGAGACCAGTTTTCTTCAACATCTTTCTGATCCTGTACTCATGAAAGAGGCACTGGATCAATACGATCTGGAACTTGCCGTGATCTGTGTGGTAGAAGATTGGCTACAACCTTTGGAAACAGCTGAAGAAAAAGAACGCGCTGATTATTGGATTAACTTTTTGGCGGATTTTCCTGACACGATCTTATTACTGGTTCAAATGCCAGGATCTGATCGTGAAAATCTAAAAGAGCGTCAACAAAACCTATTAAGCTGCATCAACGAGATAGCCAAAAGAGCTACCGATCAGGGTATCGTCTGCAGCTACCATCCCAACAGTCCGGCAGGCTCTAATTGTCGAATAAAATCGGACTACGAATTTATTCTAGATGGATTAAATACAGACGTCATTGGGTATTGTCCGGATGTAGGTCATATTGCCAAGGGTGACATGGACCCTATGTCGATCATGAAAGAATACCGGTCGATGATCAATTTGGTGCACTACAAGGATATTTATGATGATGGCAGCTGGGCACCCACGGGTCATGGTCGTTTGGATTTTGTAGGGTATACCCAATATCTAAAGGACACCGGATTTGAAGGCTGGATTATTATGGAAGATGAATGTGACCAGGCGATCACTGATCCAGACGGGGTCACCTTTGAAGATGGCAAGTACATAAAGACACATTTGGAGTCTTTGATTTAGGCAGTCGGTTCATCTGTGGTCAGGATCACTTACTTTGCGATAAACTCTCGCTAAGCTCCCGGTGGTAGTGCCCGAACTTGATCCTCATCAACAGTTGATTTCGACAGAATCAAAGTGAAAGGACTAGAAAGTACTGTTAATAGTCCTTCCTAAATCTTCATTTTGTATTACGGCTTTTCTACTCAAATCACAAGATCTTTTCAAGTAGAACCAGCAACCTTACTTCGCACAAGGTCTTTGTATACCAAAGTTTATTTTAGCAAGCACATTGTGATCAAAATCATTATCCTCGAATGAAGAACATTGCAAACAATAAACAATATATCTTATCTTATAAGGAGAAATTAAATACTAAACTAAGGCGACATTGAAATGTAAAGCCCGCAAGGGACAAGGCACAAATCCAAAATGGACGTCAGACCTCGACATACCTGCTGCGTTGTTGTTGATCGTCCTACCTAAGTGTTCATTTTGCATTCTGGCTTACTCCAGCGCTCTGGTGATGTGTAGCGGAAACCAGGTCATGGGTGCGAACACAACCGGCATTATCATAATGGCAATTCTTTCTGCCACGATTCTCTATGGTGTTCTTAAAAACTTCCGGGTAGATCGCAGCTATTCGGCACTGGTTGTAGTGGGAGGTGCCTTGGTCATTCTCTGGATTGCTGCGCTCGGCGATTTACCCACAATATATCATCTACTAGGGTCCGGCTTCCTGTTCTTCGGGATCTGGATTAATGGAAGCTTTCTGTCTTTTCGAAATCAATTGAAAAAGATACTTACTATGAAACAAACTTTAAAATCTGATTTATGATACCTGAACAATTTGGATACTCTGCCCCTGGATCTCTCCAGGAGGCATTTAAGCAACTGCAGGAACATGGTGATGATGCCAAAATTCTGGCTGGCGGTCACAGCCTGATCCCAATGATGAAATTGCGTATTGCGGCGCCAACACATCTGATCGATATCAATCACATCCCAGGCCTATCTTATATCAAGGAAGAAGAGGGGAGTCTAAAAATTGGCGCATTGACCCGTGAAGTCCAGCTGGAAGAGTCGTCAATAATCCAGGATAAGTACCCAATCTTCATTGATGCCTCCAAGTTAATCGCAGATCCCCAAGTCCGCAATTTTGGTACGATCGGTGGCAATCTGGCACATGGTGATGCGGCGAACGACCATCCTGCTGTGATGATTGCACTGGGTGCGAGTGTTACTATTGCAAACCCTAATGAATCAAGGACCGTACCGATCGATGATTTTTTCTACGGTTTCTATATGACAGCCGTACAACAGGGAGAAATCCTCACTCAAATCTCCATCCCTTCACGATCCGGAAGATTTGGAAGTGCCTACCATAAGATTGAACGCAAGGTGGGTGACTATGCTACCGCCGGTGTTGCAGTTGCGCTTGAGATTGATGATAGTGGTAATTGTACATATGCGGGCATAGGCTTGACTAATGTCAACGCCACTCCAATGAGAGCGTCCCGGTCAGAAGAGGCACTACGGGGTTCGGACTTAAATCCGGATGTGATAAAAGAAGCTGCCAGGATGGCTTCTGAGGACTGCAATCCAAACGCTGATCTGCGGGGTGATGAGGCATTCAAAAGGCATCTGGTAGGTATTCTGACGCAACGAATGATTAATAAGGCAATTGAAAGGGCGAACTAAAATGGATAAAATAATGAAACATACAATAACCTTTACTTTAAACGGTACAGAGCACTCAGTAGAGGTGGAGCCAAGGATGCTGCTTGTCCATCTGATCAGAGAAGTGATCAGTCTTACCGGAACTCATATAGGTTGTGATACTACCAGCTGCGGTGCATGTACCGTATTGATAGATGGCAAATCCGCTAAATCTTGCACCATTTTGGCGGTACAAGTGAATGGTAAATATATCACTACAGTTGAAGGTCTTGCAACGGCAGACGGTCTGCATCCATTGCAGGAGGGGTTTAAAGAAAACCATGGTCTCCACTGTGGCTTTTGTACACCCGGCATGATGCTCAGAGCGGTTGAATTGCTGGAGAAGAACCCCAATCCAACAGAAGAAGAAATCCGATGGGGAATCTCTGGAAATCTCTGTCGATGTACAGGATACAACAACATTGTCAAGGCGATTCAATATGCCAGCGCTAAGATGAGAGGAACCGAACTGCCATCGACAGAACCTGAATTTGTTTAATCCACCAGAAAGCAACCAATCATGATAAAATGTAAAACGTCAAAAGAAATCAGTGGCATGGGCCACTCGATGAAGCGAAAGGAAGATGCCCGGTTTCTGCAGGGAAAAGGTAATTATGTGGATGACATAAAACTGCCCGGCATGCTGTATATGGATATTGTACGCAGTCCCTATGCGTATGCCAAGATCAAGAATATTGATATTTCAAAAGCCATGGAAATACCCGGGGTTGTTGCAGTAGTAACGGGTAAGGACCTCGAGCAATACAACCTACATTGGATGCCAACCCTCATGTCTGACACACAAATGGTACTGCCGACAGATACGGTCATGTATCAATCTCAAGAGGTGGCCGCTGTCATCGCAACCGATCGCTACATCGCCCGGGATGGTCGAGAAGCGGTCCGTGTAGAGTATGAGCGCATGAAACCGGTGATAGATGCGCACAAAGCTCTAGACCCTGATGCGCCGGTACTCCGTACAGACAAAGAAGGCAAGACCGACAATCATATATGGCACTGGGAAGTAGGTGATCGAGAAAAAACGGAGGAAGTATTTGAAAATGCAGACATCGTGGTAAAACAGCAAATGCATATTCCCCGGATTCATGTTGCATCCATCGAAACATGTGGCTGCGTTGCATCTTACACCAAGGTCGATAATCATTTGACAATGTATATGACTACGCAGGCCCCTCATGCTATTCGGACCGTCATTGCATTAGTGGCTGGTCATGTAGGACTGACAGAGGAAAAGATCCGGGTGATATCTCCCGATATAGGTGGTGGATTCGGTGGGAAAGTACCAGTATATCCAGGATATGTTATAGCTATAGCTGTTTCATTTTTGACAGGTGTTCCGATCAAATGGATTGAAGATCGAAGTGAAAATCTGCAAGCCGACTCATTTGCACGGGACTACCACATCACCGCTGAAATGGCCGGGACCAAGGAAGGCAAAATTCAGGCAACACGTTTCAAAGTACTCGCAGATCATGGCTATACAGACGCTTCCGCTAACCCTTCCAAATTTCCAACAGGTTTATTCTCCATCGGAACGGGATCCTATGATTATGGCACTGCGTACATGGAAGCAGATGCAGTATATACGAACAAACCCCCCGGAGGGGTAGCATATCGCTGCTCGTTCAGAGTGACAGAAGCGGTGCATGCTATCGAACGAATGACCGATATCTTCGCCAGAAAAGTTGGTAAAGATCCGGCACAGCTACGCTTCGAAAACTTTATTAAAAAGGAAGATTTTCCATGGAAATCCCCGACAGGCTGGACCTATGACAGTGGAGATTATCACGCTGGTCTTACCAAAGCATTGAAGGCCATCGATTATGATAATCTTCGACAGGAACAAATTGCTCTGAGGAAAGAAGGAAAGCTCATGGGCATTGGAATCTCAACTTTTACTGAAATTGTCGGTGCTGGACCGTCACGCGATTTCGATATTCTTGGCATAAAAATGTTTGATAGCGCAGAAATACGAGTGCACCCGACCGGTAAAGCAATCGCGAGGTTTGGTACCAAGTCGCAGGGCCAAGGGCACGAGACGACCTATGCACAAATTATTGCCGAGGAGCTGGGAATACCGGCGTCTAATATCCAAATAGAAGAAGGTGATACAGACACCGCTCCCTATGGTCTAGGAACGTATGCAAGCCGAAGTACACCCACCGCTGGAGCAGCAGCAGCCGTCGCGGCCAGAAAACTGAGGAAGAAGGCACGAAAAATCGCAGCCTATCTATTAGAGGTGAGTGAAGATGACCTTGAATGGGAGCCTGGTAAATTCTCAGTCAAGGGAGCGCCAGATAAATCCAAGACAATTCAGGAAATTGTTTTTGCTGCCTATACCAACCATCCACTAGGAATGGAGGCAGGATTTGAAGCTACACACTACTATGATCCTCCTAATCTAACGTTCCCGTCCGGTGCATATATCTGTGTCGTTGATATAGATCCGGAGACCTGTGAGATTAAGGTACGTCGCTTTGTGGCAATCGATGACTGCGGCAATATCATCAACCCAATGATTGTCCAGGGACAAGTGCATGGTGGTTTGACACAAGGCATTGCTCCCGCCATGTATGAGGAGCTGATTTATGATGAAGATGGCAACATATTAAATGGCACCCTAATGGATTATCTGGTGCCCACTGCCGTGGAGTCACCACATTGGGAAACCGGCCATACGGTAACCCCTTCACCACATCATCCGATAGGAGCCAAAGGCGTAGGTGAATCTCCCACCGTAGGAGCTCCTCCAGCTATTGTCAATGCTATTGTAGATGCCGTGTGGCACCTGGGCATTGAACATCTGGAGATTCCGGTGACCCCATTTAAACTCTATAATGCCCTGAAGGAAAAGGGATTTTATAATGCATAAGACACCCTCCAAGATGAGTGGTCCAAATAAATTTGGATCACTCTTTTCATGACATGAAATATTGAAAGTGAATAAAGAAAGGAAGTTAAATATTGACTTGTAAAGAATATACTGATGAGAACATCTATAGAAAAAACATTTGAAGTCACGGAACCGGTTGAGAAAGTTTGGGCTAATCTGGCAGATCCCATGGAGGTAGTGACCTGTGTTCCCGGAGCCTCCATCACGGAAAAAATTAATGATAATAATTACAAGGGAGAGGTTGAAACAAAATTTGGTCCGATCAAGGTAAAATACGATGGTGAAATTGAGATTGAAGAACTGGACTCGGAGAAAAAGAAAATGATATTAAATGGAAAGGGTCTAGATAGCAAAGGAAAGGGAAGTGCGGATATGAAAATGACCGGCCAACTGGAAGAGATTGAAAATGGCACCACGGTCCATTTTATGATGGATATTTCCATAGATGGAATGCTGGCACAGTTTGGCTCACGATTGATTGGTGACGTTTCAGACCAACTGTTAAATCAATTTATTGAGAATTTCAAATCTAAACTAGCCGGGGAAGCAGTGGATAATACAATGAATGCAGGAGGCATGATGGGCAGTATCGTTAAGAAAAAGTTGGGAAATATATTTGGAGGAAAAAAGGAAGCATAGTGGTAGACAGTCCCTTATCCTTAATTCCTCAGCTCGATAAATTAGGGTACGTCATTGATGAGGAAATGGCAACTGTGCTCTACTTGATGTTAAACCTGGAGAAGCCACTGCTCCTTGAGGGAGAACCGGGTGTTGGAAAAACTGAAGTAGCACAGATTCTGGCCAGGTATTTAGACACCGATCTCATCCGATTACAATGTTATGAAGGGCTCGATGTGCATCATGCTATTTATGAATGGAACTACCAGAAACAGCTGCTGGCGATCAAAACCCGTGAGCATTCAGACTTGACCGTAGATGAAAAAGAAGCACTTATTTTTAATCAAGATTATCTGATCGAAAGACCTTTATTAAAGGCCATTCTTGCTGCAAAACAAGTTGTGTTACTCATCGATGAAATTGATCGTGCGGATGAAGAATTTGAAGCATTTCTCCTGGAGTTGCTTTCTGCATTTCAAATTTCCATACCCGAGCTAGGCACTATTAAGGCAATACACCGACCTCTTGTACTCCTCACCTCCAATCGGACCCGAGACTTAAGCGATGCGCTCAGACGTAGGTGCCTTTATCACTGGGTCCCCTATCCTACCCCAGAAAAAGAACTTAATATTATTAAAAAGCATTTACCAGATATAGACACATTGTTAGCAGAAACACTCGTGAATTACATCCAGCGTATTAGGCAATTAAAACTGGAAAAAACTCCCGGCATTGCAGAAAGTATTGATTGGGCTAAAGCTGTAATTAAATTAGATACTAATAATGTATTTGACGCTGTATCATGTATTGCTAAATCAGAATCTGACACGATGATCATAAAAAAAGAGATGTCAGCAATCAAATGAAACACTACACAGATCATCCAACATTCCTAGGTGCTTTTATTGCTTTCAACAGACTGGCACGCGAAGAAGGATTAGCGATTGGTATTGGTGAATCCATCGAGGCTTTGTCACCGCACCTACTAAGTCTATGGTCTGAAGACCGAACCTTGTTTAAGACAGCACTCACTACCCTGTACTGTGGTTCCAAGGAAGATCTCGAGCAGTTTTATTCCATCTATCATTATTTTTGGGAAGCAAGAGGTAGTCGCCAAAAAAGTAAAATTGTTTCTAAGACACCCTCCAAAAAAAGAACTTCTTCATTGGTGATGCTGGGAACAGGAGATAATGTACAGGAGACTGAACACAAATCAAAAACTACTAGTGGTGCGCAAAATATGGAATCTTTGCGACACACTGATTTTTCTATAATTAGTGATATCGAAGATCCCGCATTACGAATGCTATGTGATCAATTGGTAAAAGAGATGAGTCTACGAATCCGACGAAAGGAAAAGAGCGGTAAAAAGGACCGTCTGGACATTAGGCGTACGATTAGAAATAATATGCAACATGGCGGTGACCTCATCCGACTGTATCATAAAGAGAAAAAAAAAGAGAAGTTAAAATTGGTGATTCTACTGGATGTCAGTGGGTCCATGGATAAGTACTCGTTCTATCTACTTCGATTTATATGGACGCTTCGTAATCATTTTAAACAAATTGAAGCATTTACCTTTAGCACAAGGCTTTTAAGAATCACCCCCATACTACATGAGAAAGATCTGGACCGGTCGCTACAGAATCTTAGTTTCGTTGCTAAACACTGGTCAGGTGGTACACGTATCGGAGAATGTCTTCGAAGGTTTAATCAAAAATATGGTAAGAAAATCCTAAGCGGTCGATCGATGACCATTATTCTCAGTGATGGTTTGGATACCGGAGATCCCGAAGTGCTCAATCAAGCTTTGCAAAAAATCCGAGGACGTACCAAAACTTTGGTATGGTTAAATCCACTTAAGGGTATGGAAGGATACGAGCCTATTCAAAAAGGTATGCAGGCAGCTTTGCCTAATCTGGACATCTTCCAAAGTGCACACAATTTAAATAGCTTATTAAAACTAGAAAAAATTATTGCACATGCGTAATAGTCAATTGGAGTTAATAAAAGAGCTAAATAACCAACGTATCAAATACGCACAGGCAACCATTGTCAGAAGGCAAATACCGTGCTCCAGCCGCCTGGGTGATAGTGCAATAATTCTGGAAGATGGCACCTTACATGGCTGGATCGGTGGTGGCTGTACAAAGGGAATCGTACTTAAGGAAGGTCTAGAAAGCATAAATACCAACAAACCTCAATTCATTAGAATTAGTCCCTCTCCACAAGAGGACTCAATGCCCAACACTAAATATTACACTATGACTTGCCAAAGTGGAGGATCGGTGGATGTATTTATCCAACCCGTGGTACCCAAGCCCCAGATTGTGATTTTTGGACATTCACATATTGCCCTTGCACTGGCCAAACTATCCCTGGCAATGGACTATATGGTGACTGCGGTTCATCCAGAAGCAAGTAGTGAACTCTATGGAGATCTTCAGGCTCTCAATCTGGTGACGCACTTTGATCCGGATTCAATTACTCATAATAGCTACATCGTGGTCTGCACCCAAGGCTATGGCGACGAGGTAGCACTCGAACAAGCCATCAAAACAGAGAATCCCTATATCGCTTTCGTTGCCAGTCGTCGTAAAGCTAATGCCATCTATGCAACCCTGCGCGAAAGAGGTATTACATTTGAGCAACTTAAAAAAGTAAAAACACCAGCAGGTCTTGATATTAATGCAAAGTTACCTGAGGAAGTCGCCATTAGTATTCTAGCTCAAATCATAAAAGATATCCGAAACCCTAAAGTAGCTCCAACAGGAGAAAAGATCGCTCAATTCAATAGTGAGGAATATTATTTAAATCCCGTGTGTAAAATCCCCATCCAAAAGGCCTCGGCCAAACACATAATCAACCATGAGGGAACTCAGGTGTATTTCTGCTGTGATGGTTGTAAAATCAAATTTGAAGCAGAACCTGCAAAATACTTACCTACGACCTAGGACCCACGCAAAGTTTTGTAAAAGGACAGTTCCCTTTAGGTAATCACTGAAAGATCTTTTATCCATCCAATTGGGAGATTGGTCGAATCCCCCTATTATTCTGAATTCCATAAGAGGATTAGCCGTTATCCTAGTGGAAATAATCGAAACACCATGAAAAACAATTACGTTCTTGTTATTTCAATAGCATTTGTGCTTATCATGATGATGGCCTCTTGCGCTGAGCCACAACCCATCGATCCATGTATCCAAACGGATGAAACCCATGGATTCCTGTTCGGTTTACTTCACGGATTTCTTGCACCACTCACTTTCCTCATATCACTGGTATCTGACAATGTAGCGATGTACGCGGTTAATAATTCCGGTGGCTGGTATGACTTTGGATTTCTCCTGGGAATTGGAGGATTTAGTGGAGGGATCTTTAAAGGATCGAAAAAGAAGAGGTAATTAGGGTACCAGGTGCCAGGTTAGTCTCATGAAAGACGTTGGCAACTTTTGTATCGGTATCCGGTGTCCGGTGTCCGGTATCCGGTGTCCGGTATCCGGTTTCCGGTGTCAGGTTTGTAGATACCGATATAGCGTTGACCGTTTTGTTAAATAAACATATTAATAATAATCATCATATTTACCGCTGTTAGTATGTTGATAACCTTAGTCTCTCATACGCATTTGGCGTCTTCTTACCTAGGGCTCTGTGTGGTT